>NZ_OZ034755.1:0-1491694 GCF_964028325.1 Wolbachia endosymbiont (group A) of Hedychridium roseum
CCTAAATATTTTGACCTCTTTAATAGCTTCTAGCGTATCTTGATTCCAACCAGTTAGCTGAACCATTTTTTCTATTATTTTGTCACTTTTGTAGTCATTTCCATATAGCCAGCTTATGTATTCTGGCAACTTAGAATATAATCCCTTTAGTGTTCTATAGTTTGCTAAAGTCTTGATCTGCTCAATTGACCAGGTTTCTTGTCCTCCATATGCACTCTTGTAATTTGCAATACTCTCTACTTCAAATTTTAATGTTGTAAATACATCTATATTATGAAGAAACTTTTCTAAAAATCCTCTGTCTGAAAATGATTGCGGATTCTCTGGATCAGCAGTAAATGTATAAATAGCATCTAGTATTTCAGGTTGAATATTACCTACAAACTTATACACCTCGTTATAGAAACTTTGCTGATCTTTTACTCCTTGTACTGAATTGTGCAATTGTTCTGCAAGTTGCTTGCTTGAGGCAGGATCAATCAATCTGCGTATTTGCTCTGTCGTAATTGCATGTTTTGTTAGCCAATCATTAAACTCAACTACATTGTCTTGATTTACTCCTTCTATCTTTAATTGTGATAAGAGCTCTGCTATTGGTATGTTTACTAATCTTGCAAGCAGAACTTGTTTGTATACTTTTAAAATTTTTTCTCCGAATACCTCTTGATCATTGTGGTAGTTAATTAAAGAAGTTAATTCATTACTCTTTACTCCTAAAATATTTTGTAATGTACTATAGTTACTTGCTGTGGCAGCTAAATCTTTGAGGCTTTTTTGACTTAAAAGTGCTTTAAATTCTGGTAAACTGTCAATTTTATTTGATATACCCTCTGGTAGACTATCAGCATACAATGCAAATATTTTAGCTAAAGGTTGTTGAAATTTTTCATGTAGATTTTTAATCTTTGCTATTTTTTTCTGATCAATTTTACCCTCACTTAGTGCTTGAGTTAACTCATCAAATGACCAGTGAGTTTGTTTGCTAAACGAATAAAGCGATGTAGAAAGCTTAGTGCTTGGTTATCAAGGTTATCTATAATTTGTTTTTTGTGCTCATCTATAGTTTGTTCTGTAACGGCAAGTATTATTGAACCTTTAATTTTATTATAGCTATCAAGTAATGACTGAAGTTTATCGTGCTCCATACCTGTTTGTGCAATGAATTTATCAACATTTTTTAGTTGATCTATTTCCCCATCTTTTATTCCATATACTTCTTTTAAATAAGTTTCTGTTTTGTTATCAGACGTAATTACTTCATATTCTTCCGGAGAAAGACATAAAAACTCTGCATCAGTATCAGCATTTGCAATGAGTATTTTATATATCTCTGCTAAGCTTGTCTTATGCTTCTTAAGATAAGCACGTATACTCATTAGTGGAAAATTTGCTGGAAGGTTAAAAGGATATTTGGCAGTTGCAAGTTTACTTAGAACATCATCTCCAAGATCATGCTTTAGCTTTTCCTCCATTATCTCATTTACGATTTCAAGATATAACTTCTCTTTGTTGGTATTGTCGCAATCGAGTTTGATATCGTAGAGATCTGGACGACGTTCTTCGAGTGATTTAGTTGGTTGTGCTGTAATATATTTACCAACTATTTCCAATAACTTAACCAGATAAGCTGCAGGACTTAGTACTGATTGGCAACTTTCACACTGATTGTAATCATCAGTATTAAAGATTTTTGATATATGCATGTTTTCCCCTATAAATTTTAATGTATGTTGCAGCAGCGTTGAGCTCGATAATGAAGCTCAGAAATTTCCTTAGCATTTGCTACATAAACTGAAATAAACTTCTTTCTGGCTACAGCTTTTTGGTAGATATCCCGTGCCGTGCTTTCTAAAAATGTATCTTTTACTACTTCAACAAACCTATTCTCGGATAAGTCAGTAATTTTAAACACTGAGTCATATAAGAAGTTTTCATCGTCTTTAAAACTCAGTAGCTGCTCAGCAGTGGAATCATCAAGTCCCATCTTCTGTAAACGAATAAGCGCATCATTTGTCATTTCTTTTTTTCCTTTCATAAATTTTTTAAAATGTTACTACAAAGGCAAATGTTTCCCGGGTTGCTGCAGTTCTGATAAGTGGTACGGTGTGTTCTAAAACTAATAAGATTCCAGGATTTTCCACGTCTTTTGGTTCAAAATATCTTTGTCCTCTAGGTAACCCTTCTTTTACTTTAGTACCAACCATAACCCCTAATTCCCTTATCACTTGATTTGCTGCGTCCGTGAAATCGAAAGTAAATTTAAGATAGAGATTATTAGTTGGTACATTTGAGGGCCTAAACCTTCCAGAAGGGGTCAAAAGCTCTCCATTCTCATCACCTGTGCAGAAGAGCACTTCGTTCGCAGTACGTCTGCCAAGCTCATTGAGCAGTTTTTCAGAAGTTATCAGCTCTGGTGGTGTGCTTTCACTATATTCTACAGTAACTGCACTATTTGCCCTGATAGAGCTATTTCCCGTACGTTTAATTACACCAGTACTGCTATCAACTATATAATCTATACTTGGCTGATAAGTTGTTTGTCCTGTAAAAACCCTTACATCTTTAATAGTATGGTGATTTAGAGCTATTTCACCCTCAATAAAAACTTTTTCGACCTGATGGCTACTTTCCCAATTGGCATCACCACTACCCCAAGCAAGATGTATAACTTGCTCTTTTATGCTGGCTGCTATTGCTGCTCTTCCTGATTGTGTAAGAATTGACACCTGTGATGAGTTTGAAAGGCTTATATAATATATATTCAGGATTTGGAAAATTTTTGTCCAAAAAAAATGAATTTTTGCCTAATTTTTTGTTGCAGTATTATTTAAAAATCGAACTGTATTATTCTCGAAAAAAAACAATAGAATATCAATAGGTTAAAAATTGCATCTGTATTATTTATTTTTGCTCCTGTCCTACAAAGTGCACCTATAAGTTCTCATCCTTAAAGCATTAATTGTTTTAGGGAAAAGTTATGAAACTAAAAACTGCCATAGTTGTTCAAAATATACGGTATCAAGCTAAGAGATTAAAACTTTTTGAATGCTTTGCTCATGAAACTCATGAAGATCTTGAGCAAGAACTTTTCTGTGAAATTTGGACTTATCTTGATAGATATGATGAAAGTAAAGGTAGCTTTAACACTTTTGTAGCAAGATTAACTGAACGTCGTGCCAATAACTTATTGGAGAAACAACTATGTATTAAACGCAACATTAATAACTACGTCAATATTGAGAAAACAGAAGCTTTTGAAGATGAAGTAGCAAAACGTACTGATGTAGATTACATGATTTCAACGCTACCAAGAAAGATGCAAAAGATATGCGAACAACTCAAGTACTTTAACTTATATGAAGTTGCTAAGATGAACAACATATCAAGAACTACTTTAAATACTATGGTAAGAAAAATACGTATAAAACTCTCTTCCATCTACTACAAGAGCAAAAAGAAAAATTGAACATAAATTCTACCTTTCCTGAATATATAACATATACCATTGAGGTGAATAAATGACTTTTAAAATTTTAAACAATAATGAAAGATTGAAAACAACTACAGGCATAAAAGTAGTAATTTTTGGTCCTTACGGTATTGGTAAAACCAGCCTCTTAAAGACTATAAGTGAACCAACACTATGTCTTGACTTTGAAGCAGGTCTGCTTGCTGTTCAAGATTGGCAGGGAGATTCAATTAGTGTTCGTACTTGGAATCAAGCTCGGGATATTGCCTGCCTAATTGGTGGTCCAAACCCTGCGCTGAAATCTGACCAAGCATACAGTCAAAAACACCATGAACATGTATCTGGCAAGTATAAAGATCTTCTTTCTGAAGTTTCTAAATACCGATGCATCTTTGTGGATAGTATAACCGTTGCTTCACGTTTATGTCTTTTATGGGCAAGGATGCAACCTGAGTGTTTTTCTGATAGATCGGGAAAAGAAGATAAAAGAGCTGCTTATGGGTTACTTGCTCAAGAGATGATGGCATGGCTCAATCAGTTTCAACACATCAGAGATAAAGACATCATCATAGTTGGCACACTAGGTCAATATCTTGATGACTGTAATCGTTCAACATGGCTACCTCAATGTGAAGGGGCTAAAACTGCTAGTGAGATTCCAGGGATAGTTGATGAGGTAATCAGCATGGTTGGAATCAAGAAAGATGATGGAACAGAGAAACGTTCATTTGTCTGTCAGACTATTAATTCTTGGGGATATCCAGCTAAAGATCGCAGTGGCTGCTTGAATATGGTTGAAGAACCACATTTGGGTAAATTACTTGCAAAAATTAAAGCCAAAACTTTGGCACCTATTGCTTAATTAAAAATTGGAGAATAATTATTATGGGACAAAGCTTTTTCAATATCGGTCAAAAAATTCCCTTTTTCAGTGTGAAAGAATACTTGAATGATCAATCACCAATACCAGAAGATATAATCTCACCAAGAATTTTAACAAAAAGAGGCTTATTGGTACTGGGTGGCCCACCTAAAATCGGCAAAAGCGACTTTTTGATCTCTTGGCTTGTCTACATGGCTGCTGGTAGATCATTTCTTGGTATGATGCCAAATAGACCTTTGAAGATCTTCTACATGCAAACTGAAATTGAGTATGACTATATGAAGGAACGTTTGCAACAGCTTCAACTTGATAAGGAACTTTTGGATATAGCTGCCAATAACTTAATTATCACGCCAAAAGTGCAATTATCTTTCAGCAGTGAAGAAATAGATGAAATCAAAAATACTGTTAAAGAGCGTTTTAAACCTGATATTATTGCGATTGATCCTCTTCGTAATATCTTTAACTCAAGTGAATATGGCAACGAAAATGACAACAGCGCTATGCTATTCTTCTTGCAAAAAACACTTGAAAGACTGAGAAATGTTATCAATACAGATTCGGGCATAATACTCACTCACCACACAAAAAAACTGTCCAAAAAGATGCTGGAAGAAGATCCATTTCAAGGCCTAAGCGGTGCTGGATCTTTACGTGGATTTTATAGCACTGGCATGGTGATGTTTGCTCATGATGAGGAAAACACTGTCCGTCAAATAGTATTTGAGCTTCGTAATGGTGAGCGTGTAGCAAGCAAGCTTGTCAATAAGATAAATGGTCATTGGCAGCTTGTAGACCAATGGAGTTGATTCTTTTTTTACTTAATTTATAGGGAACAATATGCTAACAGATTTTTTAACTGATTTTAATACTGCAAAATTACAAAGTAATTTAATACCAAAAGGTACAATAGTCAAGGTAAAAATGGCAATTAAACCAGGAGGTTATGAAAATTGGTTCACTAAAAGCTATGCTACCGGCAGCATCTATTTAAACGCTGAATTTACTGTCACTGAAGGTCCATATGCAAAACGCAAGATTTTTCAAGTAATTGGTATTAAAAGTGGCAAAGCAAGAGTTGAAGGAGAAGATGTTTGGGCAGAAGCTGGACGTTCTATGCTTAGAAGTATTTTAGAGTCAGCACGGAACATTCATTCAAATGACACTTCAGAAAAAGCAGCTATTGCTAGAAAAGTCAACTCTATAGCTGACTTTAACGGGGTAGAGTTTACTGCAAAAGTTGGTATTGAAGCTGATCGGTATGGAGAAAAGAACAAGATTGCTACGGTTATTACTCCAGAACAATCTGAAGTTGATTGGTTGCCATTTTGAAGTACGACGAAGAGAAGCTCTGGATTGCTGTAATTGAGAGAGCTATCAAAGATGCAGCAGGAAAAAATCTAGAGCTAAAGAAAGAAGCAATTAAATGGTTTGATTCAGAGTCTTTTGAAACTGTTTGTGAGCTAGCTAATCTCAGCTCTAAACGTATGAAAAGTATGTATGGGGGTTTTATGCAGAGAAAGGAAATAAAAGGATTATTGATTGATAATATTAAGGAGTGTGTACCTTACCTAATTCCAAACGGTAATTTTTATCGAGAGAGGACTTATGTTGGCAACTGTGACGGGGATATGATTACAGTTAAAATAGTGGGTAAAGAAGCTGGAAATTGGCATAATTTTACTAAAGGAATTAGTGGTGATATCATTGATCTTTGGACTTTAGTGAAAGGTGATATAAATTCCGCTAAGAAGTGGTTAAATACTAAAGAAAACACAACAAAACATAAAATTACATCGTTTTCAGCAAGGCATTACTTGAATGATAAATCACCAATGCCAAAAGATATAATAGGCCCAAGAATTCTAGCTCCAAGTGGTCTTTTGGTCATAGGTGGAACTCCAAAAATAGGAAAAAGTAATTTTCTACTTTCCATGTTAGTACATTTAGCTGCTGGAGTATCATTTCTTGGTATGAAGCCTGCAAAGCCACTTAAGATATTCTATCTACAGAATGAAATGGAATATGATTACATAAGAGAGCGCTTACAGAAGCTAAGAATAAGCAAGAAAATCCTTGATGAAGGAACAGAAAACTTAGTTATTACTAAAAAAGTACAGTTAACTTTGAATGTGGAAAAAATAAAGGAAATTATGTCGGAAAATCTCGATGTAAAAACAGTTGATCTTATAGTAATAGACTCTGTTTTTGATTATAGGAGTATGATCTCTTTTCTGCAAAATAGTATTGATGAACTACGCTCTATAACTAATCCTACGGCTGGAGTAATAGTTACACATTACACAAAAAAAGTGTCAACAACCACGTTAAAAAAGAATCCATTTCAAGCATTGAGTGGTGCTAATGTTTTAAGAAGTTTATATACATCTGGAGTAATGATATTTAGGCCAGAAAGGAATACTCTGCAATTGATGTACGAACTTAAAAACGGCAAACCAATACCAACAAAATTCATAAACATGGTTAACGGACGCTGGATAGCCACAGCTTAACCAAATTTCTAAACTTTAAATATATTGGAGATTTTATGGGTATCTATTGTGATTTTAATACTGCAGCTCCACGAAAAAATGCACCGTTAGTAGAAAAAGAACAACTTAAAGCTCAGCTTCTGTTAAATATCAGATCATGCCTTTCATATCTATTACCAAGAGGAACTTTTCGTGGTGATAAGTTTTATGTAGGCAATGTACAAGGTGATAAAGGAAAGAGTCTAGTAGTAGAATTAAGTGGTAGTGAAGCTGGCCTATGGCATGATTTTGCAACAGGAGAAGGTGGTGACATTATCGACCTTTGGGCGGGAGTAAATAGAAAAAGTACAAGAATAGAGTTTCCTGAAGTAATGGCTTCTATAGCTGAATGGTTTGGAAAAAAACATACTAGGAAATATAAAAATCTAGAACAATTTTTAACATGCAGTTGGAACTACTACGATGAAAACAATCAAGTTATTGTCATAGTCAACCGTTATGATCTTCCCGGAGGAAAAGAATATCGTCCTTTTGATGTGAAAAAATCTATTTTTACTGCACCAGAAGTAAGGCCTCTATATAATATTCCAGAAATCTTAAAGTCTGATAAAGTTATTCTGGTTGAAGGAGAAAAATGTGCAGAAGCTCTGATAAAACAAGGTATTACAGCAACAACAGCAATGTCTGGAGCAAATGCACTTATTGAGAAAACAGATTGGACTCCACTTAAAGGTAAAAATATTATTATTTGGCCAGATAATGATGAACCAGGTAAAAAGTATGCTGAAAATGCTACTACAAAACTTATTAGTTTAGGTATTGCATCACTTTCTATGATTAAAATTCCAGAGAATAAACCGAAAGGCTGGGATGCTGCTGACTATTTACAAGAAAGCACAAACGTCTCTGATTTTATCAAGAACAACGCAAAAAAAGTAATGATTAAACCGCCACTAAAGATTTTAGACTGGAGTGCAGAACGCTTTGTAGGTCCGGTACCAGAGCAAAAGTTTCTTGTTGAGGGAGTATTTCCTTTAGGAGTTACTTCAATAGTGGCTGCTATGGGAGATACAGGTAAAGGCATGCTTCTTCTTGATCTAGCACTTAAAGTTATAAGTGATAAAGATCAGATATGTAGTTTTGGTTCATTTGTTACTGAGCATGGATCAGTGGTAATTTTTTCAGCAGAAGATGATGCAAGTGAGATACACCGCCGCTTAGAACGACTCGACCCTAAGTGCGAAAGGTTAAAACATAAAGATAAATTATTTATTGTACCACTGCCAAATGTCAGAGGATCACTTACAATACTCAGAAATGTTCGTGGTAAAATCGTTGAAATTTCTCCTGAATTTGAATCAATCATGAAGCAGCTCGAGGAAATAAAAGATCTAAAACTGATAGTATTTGATCCACTTGCTTCATTTATTCATGCAGATATAAATGCTGATCCTGCTGTAGGAGATTATCTGATGTGTTTGCTATCTGATCTAGCGTGTAGTACTGGAGCTGCAATTATTACTGCTCACCATATGAGAAAACCAAAAGGAGAAAAACCTATACTAACTGTTGAGCAAGCAAGAGATGCAATTAGAGGTACCTCTGCCCTTGTTAATGGTGTTAGATGTTCATATGCTTTTTGGCCAATAGAAGATACAGCTAAGCTAGAAATCTTTAGGTCAATGGGTGAGACTCCAAGACAAAATGCTTTATTTTCCGGGGCAGTTGTTAAAGCAAATGGGTTAGCTGATCGCACTGTACGTACTTACCTAAGAAATCAAGAAACAGGACTACTAGAAGATATAACGGCACAATTAAAAGTTAAAGACATTAGTGATAAAAGTCTTAAGATATACCTTATCAATGCAATTAAACGATCTGCTATTGCAGGACATCCATTTACTCATACAGGAAGCACAGGAGTATATAAACAACGGCATAGGCTACCTGAAATCTTTCACAGTATGGGAAGAGATAGATTAGAACGTGTGGTGCAGGAGCTTTTGCAGGCAAAACAATTAGTAAAAGGAATGTCTAAAGGTTCAAGAGAAGATAAGTGGCTTGACGTTATAACAGGACCATTTGCTTGTGGTATAGGAAAATTCACTCCTGGAGCTGAAGATTTTAGCTGTAGACAAAGCTTATAAGTCTCTATCTTTATTTACAAATCCCTCATACAGGTTTAAAATACTATAAATAGGGATTCTAAAATATACTATCAGTTTTCTTAATATATTATCAAATTATTTATCATTATATGATACAACTTACAGCATATTTATAGTAAGGTGTTAATCATGAAAGAGGCAAAGAAGAATCCAGTAGTTAGATTAAAGGCTACAGCTAAAGAATTTAATTTTCTTAAATTAAGAACAGATCAAGCTAATAAATTAGCGAATTCCGGTGAAACAATGTTCTTAGATTTTCAAAGGATGAATTTTATTATTAACGGAAAAGAGATAGATAAAAATCTTATTATTGCATTTAAGGAAGGAGCTAAAGATTATAAAAATGAGATTTTTAACCGTGATAATTTTGATAACCTCTCTGAAGAAGGTAAAGCTTTTATGGAACCAGTACTTAAGGAGCTTGATCAAGATAGACTATCTGAAGTTTGGGAAAATCATTGTAATAGCCCTACAGTTGCTGATGAAAAAAAAATTGATGAATATAGAAAGGAATTTGAGAGATTTTATAACACAGGGAGAAGCTCTTATCATCTATTCTCCAAAAAAGATTACCGTGCATTAGCAAAGGAAACTTTCAAGGAAATGTTTAGATACGCTGAAGCAGAAATACCAAGTGATGCTATTTTAGAAGAGTTAGTCACCAATTGTAATCAAGCAGGGTATGGGGCTGGTATATTTAATGAATCTCATGCAGCACTCAGTAGTTGTAGCTTAATTCCACACAGTCCTAAAAAAGCGCTAAACATTTACTGCACTGATCACAACTGCATAAAAGTGACGTCTGATATGGCAATGCCTATAACCACGGTTGACAATCCGGAAGAGAAAATATGCGACCTATCCAGCTCATTAGAATTCACACTCGAATCTCAAAATGACAAAGATGATATAATATATAAAGAAGGTAAATTATCACTCACTATTCCTGAAGAGTTAAAAAATTATAAAGATAATGGCAAGAGCTTGTTTGACATTATTAAAGAATATTTTCAGAAATTTTGTGCAGAATTAGGATTTAAACATAAGACAAAAATACAAATAGAGCATGACTTAGGTACTCAAATCAAAGTAAGTAACTACTTAGGTGACACAATATCAATCACAGGATCAGATGCAAATAAAGAGTTTATCCATCTTTTAAGCAAAAATCTCAGAGGGAGGTTATTGGAATCAGGAGTTGCTCTAGGAGATGAAGATGTTGATGGTATTATTGAAGTTAGAGTATCTGCAGTTATGGATCTACTTAGTGATTATGCCAAATTGGAAGATAATAAAGAAAACAGGGAGTTATTAATAAGTGAAGTAGCAGATAATTTAGGGCTTTCCTTTCAAGGTAAAATATCATCAGAAGTATTAGGATCTTTACCTTTTTTGATAAAAGATAAGGTTAATCATAACCAAGTTCAGTTTGTTGTAAATATTTTTACCAATTTAATTATTGAAGGGAAAAGCGAGATGTATGAAAAAAAGGGTGCGATTAATGCAATTGATGCAATTCATCAGAAGGTAGATAAGGCAATTGTTGAACAAGAAAAAAAAGCAACCAACAAACAAGATATAGAAAATGATAAATGGACAGATAGAATCAAAAAACAGAGATTATCTATGGAACCACATGAACATTTACATTAAAAACACTGGTATGCTCTTTAAATATCTTAGAACCTGTCTTGAAAAGAAAAAAAGGGAATGATGAGGTAAGTTAAAAATAGGAGGTAAGAATTGTATCCAAGCGATATAAGTGACAAGGAATGGGAAATTTTGGAGCCACATGTTGCACAAGGAGCAATAGGGAGGCCAAGGAAGCACAACATCAGAGCAATTATTAATGCAATAAGGTATATAATGAGAGGTGGCTGCCAATGGCGAATG
Organism: Wolbachia endosymbiont (group A) of Hedychridium roseum; assembly: GCF_964028325.1. Lineage (NCBI taxonomy): Bacteria > Pseudomonadati > Pseudomonadota > Alphaproteobacteria > Rickettsiales > Anaplasmataceae > Wolbachia > Wolbachia endosymbiont (group A) of Hedychridium roseum. The sequence goes on from NZ_OZ034755.1 coordinate 10,906, forward strand.
CTGCCAAAAGACTTTCCGCCGTGGAAGACTGTGTATGATCATTATTTTAGATGGCGTAATAACGGAAAATTGCAGGAAATACATGACACTTTGGTGAAAAAGGTAAGAGAAATGGTTGGTAAAAATGATACACCATCAGTTGGGATAATAGACAGCCAGTTAGTAAAAACAACTCAAAAAGGGGATCCAGAGGTTACGATGCTGGCAAGACAATAAAAGGCCGTAAACGCCATATTATTGTAGATACATTAGGCCTAATCAATGTAGCTGACGTTCATAGTGCAAGTGTTCAAGATCGTGACGGCGCTCTGAATCTTTTTTCTCAAGCTAAACAGAAAACTCCAACATTACAGAAGTTTTTTGCTGATCAAGGATATACAGGTGAGCTTCAAAATCGCTGTTTTCTGAAGACAGGATGTCTACTCACAATTGCCAAAAAAGCTAGTGATTCTGTAGGGTTTTAGGTCATTCCTAAGCGATGGATTGTTGAAAGAACTTTCGCTTGGCTTTCGAATTTTAGGCGCATGAGTAAGGACTATGAACACTCGCCACTTACTTCAAAAACTAATATCTTCTTTGATATGATTACTATTATGCTTGCTAAATTAACCGTTTAAATCTTTTCAAGACATGCTCTTAGAGTTTAATCTATTTTTTTATTCAATCTACTTAATCAAAAATATTAACTTTGGAGCCAGAAACTACAACCTATTATAAGCTATGATTTCAATTAAAAAGGGATAAGACATCAAATGGTTGAATTACATTCCTGATTCCTGGGTTATTCACTAAACAGTTAGAAATCAAGGAAGCTAAAACCTGCATAAAACCTAGACTTTTTGACCTACATTCCTAAAAGCATTCCTAGTAACTACATACTTAAAGTTAGCTAATATGGCTGATTTTACCATTCCTAAAACTCTTATATATTATATATATATAATAACAATAGTAATAAATAAAATAAATATATAAACTACAAATAAATAAAACTTATCAAAAAGAAGGAAGATCAAAAAGACCACCGAAAAACATTATTTAGATTTAATGAAAAAAATACAATTTAGAGACAATTGCGGTTAGTACGATTTTAAAGGGATTTTACGACTTCATGGTACAATTGATCACTGAGACCTAAGTTGCTCGTGTAGGATAGCTTAAAACTCAATTACGAGGCATTTCTTTTGCTTTAAACTTTTATCTTTGTAAAAGAAACCCTTGCCTAGCTTATCACGTTTTTTATTCGTTGTAAAATATTTTTTCAAAATAATAAACCAGATGAACGGCAAAGAACAGAAGCGACTGCGAGACGGAATGCTTTGTGTTGAAGGCCTTGTTTTCCTTTTCTACCTTACTATAAACTACTGATTAAAGATACAAAAATAAAAAGAAGCAAATACAGTATTTTAAAGCATTTTATGAGTTATGGTTTGGTGTGTCCAGAGAAGGTGAAGATGTTCAGTGGGAGTCAGACCCACCAGGATAAAAGTCGGAGTCCTGTAGCTAGGGTAGCAATGTGGAGGGAAACCAAAATGTTGAAGCCTACCGACAACGTTATCGTAGGATAATGGCGAATTACCAGGCCGCAGTGAAAACGAACACATGGGTGGCCCCGAAAAACTCTAAGTACTAAAGGCCGAGCCCACCAAACCAGGGCGAAAGCAATATAGGAGGCTGAAACACGAATGATACAGCATACCTACTTTAGCGGGGTGATAGTGGCAGCATGGTAATAAGGACATATAAAGCAACTGGAGAAACCCTCCTCATCCCAAGGAGAAAAACCTTGGAGTGGTAGGTTCTATAACTGGAAAACAGGAAATGAACCGAAGATGAAAGGGTGGCGGATGGGTGTGTAGTAGCGAAGAAATGGGGTAACGCCCATGGAGCAAAGGCACCCTACTAGTAGAGATCTTTTAACAAAAGGAAGGTAAAGGTAAAAATGACAAAAATGCCAATAAAATTACAAGACCTGAGAAGAAAGATATATATCAAAGCGAAAGCAGAACCGGAATGGCGATTCTGGGGAATATATGTACACGTCTGCAAGATGGAGACACTAGAAGAAGCATATAAGCTAACAAAGAAAAGCAATGGGGCACCAGGAATTGATGGGGTAACATTCAAATCGATAGAGGCAGAAGGCTTAGAAAAGTATCTTCAGCAAATAAGACATGAACTAATAACCAAAACCTATAGCCCAAATAGGAACCGGAGAAAGGAAATACCAAAAGTTGGGGGAAAACTCAGAACGTTGAACATACCCTGCATCCGGGATAGAATAGTGCAAAGTGCACTAAAGCTAATAATTGAACCGATATATGAATCTGACTTTCAGGACGGATCATATGGATATAGACCCAAGAGAAAAGCGCATGAAGCAGTAAGCAGAGTAGCGAAAGCAGCAATCAAAGGCAATACAAAATGTATTGATGTAGACCTGAAATCCTATTTTGATAACGTACGACATCATATTCTCATGGAGAAAATTGCCAAGAGAATAAATGATAAAGAAATCATGCACTTGATCAAGCTAATCCTTAAGGTAGGAGGAAAACGAGGAATAGCGCAAGGGTCGCCGATCTCACCGTTGTTGAGCAATATATACCTCAATGAGGTAGACAAAATGCTAGAGAGAGCAAAAGAGGTGACCAGGGAAGAAAAATATCAACGTATAGAATACGCCAGATGGGCAGACGATTTAGTGATACTGATAGATGGGTACCAGAGATGGGAATGGCTCGAGAAATTAGTGTACAAAAGGTTACAAGAAGAATTAGCAAAACTAGAAGTAAGTGTAAATGAAGAAAAGACAAAAATTGCCAATCTAAAGAGAGGAGAAACATTCAGCTTTCTAGGATTTGACTTTCGAAAGAAAATTACAAAACAAGGAAAGTGGAGAGTACAGATAACACCACAGATGAAAACACGAACAAGCCTACTTCAAAAGTTGAAGAAGGTATTCAGTAACTATAAATCGCAACCAATACGGAGAGTGATTCAGATCATCAATCCGATATTGAGAGGGTGGGTAAACTACTTTAGAATAGGAAACTCAAGTCGAAGCTTCAGCTACGTTAAACAGTGGGTAGAGAAGAAAACAAGACGCAATATGATGCAAGCCAGAAAAGCAAAAGGATTTGGTTGGAAAAGGTGGAGTAGCGAATGTATATATGAGACCCTTGGTCTATATTCGGACTATAGAATAAGATATTACGTTCCGAAAGCCTAACCAGCACAATATGTTATAAACTTTGGTAAGAATCTACTAGGAAAGCGTAGTGCGGGAAATCCGCATGCTGCGTTTGATGAGGCGGGAATTGGAAACGTAAACATGGGAATTTTGGATTGAGGCCCAACATGAAAATAATGGATCAGCCACCAAACCCTAAAGAGGCGCGCCAGTTCTCGACCCTACTAAATAACGGCAAAAAACGTGTTGTTGTGCAGATTAGAGAAACAGCAGTGGGAATGCCCTCGCAGACTGTCATTGCTGAAAGTTATATTGAGCCAAAAGATATAAAGATAGATGGAACAGCAACACGTATAGAATGGCCACCAGTGTTTTGCCATGCAGAACAAGAGTATGCAATAGTGCTACTTACTGATGATCCTGGTACTGCAGTAAAAATAGCAGAGCTTGGCAAATATGATGCAGTAAATAGCCGTTGGGTAACGAGTCAGCCTTATCAAGTAGGAGTATTACTTTCATCAAGCAATGCAAGTACCTGGACACCACATCAGAATTTAGACCTTACCTTTCGATTACTAGCTGCAAAATTTAGCGAACTTTTTCACCTTTTTAATCTTGGCAAAGTCAATGCGAATAATGTATCGGATTTGATAGTTTTGACGAACGTTGAAAAAGTAGCATTTGATACCAATGTAGAATTTATCTTAACAGATGAAGAGGGAAGAGAAAACTTTTTGTCTGATAATTTGCCGCTTGCACTGCGCGAAAGAATAAATGGAGAATTAACGGTAAAAGCAAGCCTAAAAGGAGGGCGAGAAAAAAGTCCAGTGCTATATCCTGGGTTACAGCTAGTTATGGGTAATATAGGGGAAAAAGGAGATTATGTAACTAGGAGCATTACAGCAGGAGCTAACACTAAGATAACAATTACCTATGATGCGCTAATACCTGGCACTGCAGATGTTAAAGCATATGTACAAAAAAACGTGGATTGGCAATTAGTAAATTTAACATCAGGAAAACCAATTGGAGAAAATTGGGTAGAGAGAACTCATGTGCTGACAAACTTTAATGGCAATGAGACTAGGGTAAAATTAGTTTTAAGTGGAACAGTTGTTTATCGCCCTAAGGTAAAAAATCTCAGAGTGATTGTCACATAATGACTGTTGACCAAACCAAACGAGAATATCCACTGCCTCATCCAGAAAATATTGCAGTTCAAGATGTGGTACGTATTCGAAGAGCTATAGAAAAAATAGATGAAGATATTACCGAAAGAGAAGATGAGCATAATCAACTAAAAAATAATTTTAAACGATTTAGATTTGAAACTTTTTTGAATTTTTGGGAATGAAAGAAGCAATATACCAAAGAATAAAGGATTTAGCAGCAAATAGCACACCTGATCAACTGGCATATCTTGCAAAATCGCTGGAATTGATAGCAGATAAAAAAGCTATTGCTGACATTGTGCAGATGACTGAGGTAAAAGGAATAATTGATGCACTACAAAAGAGGCTTAAGGATTTAGTAGAAAACAGTACACCAGATCAATTAGCATATCTTGCTAAAGCATTGGAATCAATAGTCGACAAAAGTGCGGTTTCTGAAATTGTGCAAATGACTGATGGTAAGCTAAAAGAACTTCTTGATAGTGCAAAAAAACACCTAAATGATATAAACAGCAATAAAACAAACTCAATATCAGCAATAACTGCAGTAAAAACAGAGTCTGTTAATGAAATCAACAAGCTTAGGGATAATTCCTTAAATACTTTAAAAGCATAATCAGATTCGCACATATCGCTACTTGATACGAGAAAGAATGCCAATATTGCAGCAATAAATAGCATTAGTAACAGTCATAAAGATGGTCTTAAAGGTTTAGTAGAAGATTTTCGTGCTGTTAATAATGTACCACCTGGCTCATCAATTATAGGAGAAATAGAAACTCGAATTGAAAACATCTCTAATGAGGTAAAAACTCGGGATGAACAGTTAAAAGCGTCTCTTATAAATGAAATAAGAAAGCGCAACATGGTTGAATCAGGGTCATTACCTTTCTTATTTGGTGTACTTGGAAGAAAAAATAATTACTTTGGCCACGGAACTTTTATGACAGAGCTTGGAAAGTGGAGTAGTGATATAACAAAAACTGACTATATGTTACAACTACTAGCAGGTAGCCATACATACGATACAGATTACGTTAGTTTTTATCGGCCAAGACAACTAAGTTTTATAGAGGGAAGTAAAGGAACATTTATTTACGGAGAGTTATGCACAAAAAGTTTTTCTGGTAGTTATGATGAGATATACTATTACCCATATGCTGCACTTGGAGTAGTATTTGTAAAAAATACAACCAATGTGAACATAAATAAAGCAATAGAATTTGTTGGATCATCATATTCGAGTACGGAGTATGGAGGTGCAGGATTATTTGTGGGAACGCCAGATAATACTAATTCCAGTAAGTCAAGAATCTCTAAAATAATGTGGAAAAATGTTTACCAATACACGAGTTCTGATAGCAAATTAGCTGGATCTGGTAATGTGGAGATTCCAGCAGGAAAAACAGTTGCAATATTACTTTACACATCATCTTACCTGTATTCCAGAACACAAGTTAGTCAAGGTATGCTTGCATCAAATTATGTACACAACTATGGTCAATTTATCCAGTGGGGGAATTTATAACATACGTAGCAATTTTCTCACCACAGGACTTGAGGTGGACGTAGAGAGAACGCTAAGAGCTTGGCAATGTCCAGGATTAGATGCCACCCACAAAATTTGGAATTGATACTAGAAAACGGAGAAAACCAATGCCAATTTATATTAGATTTGAAAATAACAAACAAGTAGAGACAACAACACTTGAAAGCAAGCCAACTGAAAATGATTGGTATGAAGCACCAGAAGATTTTGATTGGCAAAAAAGCTATTGTTTAACAGAAGGAGGCAAAATTGCTCAGCGGAATCAAGAAGATATTGAATTGGAGTTACTACAAAATGCGAAGTTTTCTGCACTTTCTAATCTTCATGCTTATTATGATAACTATACTCACCAATACGCAGGATATTCTCATCAGAAGTCTAAGTCGTACGAAATACAAGCAAAAGCCGCAGAGAACATTTTAGCAGCACCAGAATCTATAGACAAAAAAGATGCAGAAATTATAGAGCCATTAGCAAAAGTCCGAGGAATTTCAGTAGTAGAAATGGCAAGAATAATTCAGGAAAAAGCAAAAAGAGCGAAAAAAGCAATAATCAAGTGCGAAGAATTGGTGGATATAGCTGAAAGGGAAATCGGTGAAGCTAAAAGTAAGGAAGAGCTGCAAACTTTGCTAGATAATTGTAAACAAAAAATGCAAGAAAGTTGAAAAGGGGAAAAAGAAATGACAGAACAGTTTCTACATGGAGTAAATGTTATCGAGGTTACCTCAGGAGCGAGGACAGTACGAACAGCTAAATCATCGGTAATTGGAGTAATTGGTACTGCACCTGATGCTGACGGGCAAAAGTTTCCACTAAATAAACCAATATTAATAGCAGGAAGCTTAAAAGAAGCAGCAAAACTTGGTCAATCTGGGACTTTGCCTTCAGCTATTAATGCAATTTTTTCCCAAATTGGTGCAACAGTAGTAGTTATTCGAGTTGAGGAGAAAGTAGAAGAGACGCTCAGCAATGTCATTGGTGGAGTTAACGAAGAAACTGGAGAATATCAGGGAATTCAAGCGTTCTTAAGCAGTGAAAGCATAGTTCATATTGCTCCAAGAATATTAATTGCACCTCAATTTACTCACCAACTACCAGAAGATGGCAAAAATCCAGTAGTTGCAGCATTAATTCCTATAGCAGAAAAGCTGAGAAGCATAATAGTAGCAGATGGACCAAATACTAATGATGAAGAATCAATAAAATGGAGAAAAAGTGTAGGCAGCTCAAGAGTTTACGTAGTTGATCCATGGGTTAAGGTACTTATTGAAGGAAAAGAAGAAATTCTCCCTCCAAGTTCATTTGTAGCTGGTTTAATAGCAAAAGTAGATAGCGAACAAGGATTTTGGCATTCACCTTCAAATAAAAAGATAAACGGTATTGTTGGAACAAGCAGGCCTATTGATTTTACGCTCGGTAATACAAATTGTAGAGCAAACCACTTGAATGAAAATGAAGTAACAACGATAATTCATCAAAATGGCTATAGGCTTTGGGGAAATAGAACATGTTCAAATGACTCAAAATGGGCTTTTTTGTCAGTGAGAAGGACTGCAGATTTAATTAACGATAGTTTACTTAGGGCTCATTTATGGGCAGTTGATCGCAATATCACTAAAACTTATATAGATGATGTGATTGAGGGGGTGAATTCTTATTTGGCCAATTTAAAAGCACAAGGAGCAATTATCAGCGGAAAATGTTATGCAACTCCCGAACTCAATACACCGGCAAATATTGCAAGCGGAAAAGTGTATTTTGATTTTGAGTTTACACCGCCATATCCAGCTGAACAGATTACTTTCAGGTCACACCTTGTGAGTGGCGCAATATTGTAAAAGGAGAAAGAGAGATGTTACCAAAGATCCTAAAGAATTTTAACGTATTTGTTGATGGTCGTGGCTATGCAGGAAAAATAGATGAAGTAACCTTGCCAAAACTTACCATAAAAACAGAAGAATACAGAGCTGGTGGTATGGATATTCCAATAAATATTGATATGGGCATGGAGAAGCTTGAAGCAGATTTCACTTTTTCTGAATACGATACAGAGCTGTTTAGGCTATTTGGTCTAATAAATGGGAATTCAGTTTCTTTGACGCTCCGTGGTGGAATGCAAGGGAGTGGTAGTAACGATATTGAAGCTGTAGTAATCAATCTCAGAGGCATATTCAAAGAATTTGATTTTGGTAGCTGGAAACCTGCTGAAAAAGCCACTCTCAAATGCACTGTAGCTGCCCATTATTATAAACTTACGATAGGTGGTAATGAACTGATAGAGATCGACGCTGAAAATATGATTAGAAAGATAAATGGTGTTGATCAAATGGCCTTGCTGCAAACGATTCTAGGAATATGAAAACTTATTTGAAATTTTATTTTTTAAGGAGAAGTATATTAAAATAACTTTAAAAGTGTAAAAATATTTTATTTTTTAGGAGAATTTTATGGAAACTATAACACTTAATAACCCAATAACAGTTGATGGAATTTCTGTCTCAGAATTATCGATGCGTGAACCTAAAGTAAGAGATTTACTGGCTATAGAACGCATAGAAGGAGAAGCTTTGAAAGAAGTAGCTTTAATTGCTAATCTAGCATCCGTACCAAAAGAAGTAGTTGAAGATTTATGTATTAAAGATTATGTAGAAATACAGAAGGTGCTAAAAGGTTTTTTGTCGCCGCTGGAACAGAGGAGTTAAGATTCAATATTTTAAAACTTAGCTCAACAACAGGAAGTGGAATTGAGCAAATTATTAATATGAGTACAAAAGAGTTTCTAAAGTGGTTAGAAGTAAGTGAAGGAGTAACAAAAAAATGTCAATGCTTTCAATAAAAATAGGTGCAACGTTAGATGGCAGTTTTAATAGTGCAATGACAGGTAGTGCAGCAAAGCTTTCTAAGTTGGGTGATAGTATAAGGCAACTTGATTCGTCAATGAAATCTGTTTCCAAATTTAAGCAACTAAATCATGATGCCCTTGAAGCCATGAAGAATTGGAAGGAAGCGGAGAAGAAAGCAAAAGAATCAGCTGCAGCAATTGCTAAAGAAAAAAAGGAAAAAAAAGAACCAAGCAAAGCACTGAGAAATGAATTCGAAAAATTGAAAGCATCGGCATCAAAGGCAAAAGAGGCTTATATCAAAAAGAGAGATATACTTCATACATTAAATGAAGAAATAAGAAAAAGTGGAAAGGATATTAAATCTTTAGTGAGGGATCAAACTAAACTTGGTTCATCTATTGAAGTACTCAAAGGGAAATACAATAAATTAGGATCTGTAATACAAAAACAGCAAAATGCTTTGGCAAAAAAAGCGCATTATAGATCACAAGTAATGGAGACTATAGGACTAGGGCTTTCACTTGCAGCGCCAATTAAAGTTGCGATTGACTTTGAGAGTGCCATGGCTGACGTTAGGAAAGTAGTAGAATTTAATGGTGATAATGAAGCTAATATATTTACTCGAAAATTGAAGAAATTATCCCGTGAAATACCATTATCGGCTGCAGAGTTAGCAAAAATAGCTGCAAGTGGTGGTCAGCTTGGTATCGACAAAGATAAGCTACTTGAATTTACCACAACAGTAGCTAAAATGGCCACAGCATTTGACATGTCTGCCGAACAAGCTGGTGATTCCATAGCTAAACTCGCTAACATTTATGGAATTGCAGTAGAGAAGATGGAAGGAGTTGGTGATGTTATAAATTACCTATCAGATAACACTGCTGCCAAAGCAAAAGATATGGTTGAAGCTCTAGCAATAGTTGGTGGTACTGCAAAACAGTTTGGTCTTGATATTAAGGAAACAAGTAGTTTAGTAAATGCCTTCATTAGTTTAGGTAAACAACCAGCAAAAGCAGCAACTGCAATAAACGCTCTACTTAGTAAACTTCAGACTGCTGAAGGACAGGGAAAAGAGTTCAGAGCAGCATTGGAATCCATAGGAATAACTGCAGAAGAGATGTCACAAAAAGTTGCTCAAAACGGTCAAGAAGCATTACTCTACTTTTTTAAAACTTTAGAGAAAATAGATAAACAGGAACGTTCGCAAATTCTTCTCAACCTCTTCGGTCAAGAATATCAAGATGATATTGCATTGATAGTTGGGAGTTTGGAAGAATATAAAAAAGCAATAGGTTTTGTGACTGATAAAGAAAAGTATAATAAATCTATGCAAAAGGAATTTAATAACCGTGCAAGTACTACAGCAAATAATTTGCAGCTACTTAAAAATACAATAGCAGAGCTAGGAATGAACTTAGGGTCAGTTATGCTACCTCCTTTAAATTGGATAAGTAAGATTTTGAGGTCTATATCTACAGGTATAGCTTGGTTTGCAGAGAAGTGTCCAATTTTGACTACAGGAGTTATGAGCATAATTTCAGCTCTTATTATTGGCAAGATTGCAGTGGTAGGTTTTGGTTATGCATTTGCATTGGCTGGAGGTGGACTATTAACTTTTAATGCTATTTTGCATGGAACACTTTTGCCAGTATTAACTTCGTTATCAGCACGAGTAATTCCAGCAGTAATCATGGGACTGAAAGCTTTAACGCTAACCAATCCTATAGGAGCTGCTATTGCTGGACTATCAGTTGGTGCAGCACTTGTAATCGCTAATTGGCAAAAGGTAAAGGACTTTTTCTCAAGTATCTGGAAATCAATTACAAAACCTATAGAAAATTGGATTGGTATAGGAAAATTGTTTAATGATAATCCAATAAAAGCATTAGAGAAACCAGTAGAAGCAAAAATAGGCAGTGCAACTAGTGAAAATAGAAATGTTTTTAGTAAAGGAAATCCTTTATTAAATAATAATGCTTTTAGTGGAATTTCGAATAGTAGAACGAATATTGAAAGTGTGATTACAGAAAAAGGTTCTGTAGCAGATAATTCAGAGAAAGTTTTAAAAGACTGTGAAAAGTGTGAACAAAAAATTTTCAATCAAACTTTTACATTTAATATAAGTATTAAAGCAGAACCTAACCAAGATGTACGTAGTCTTGCCGATGCAGTGATAAAAAGAATAAGAGAAAAATCGCGAGACGTTCTATTTGATTCAATAGAACCAATTTACTAATGCTATCACTTGGTCAACATAAGCTTTCTCCAACAAGTGTAAGGTATAGTAAAGAAAATCGTTGGAGTACAATTGAGTGTATTGGTAAAATACCTTCATTACAAAATATTGGCCAAGGTACAGAAAATATAGACTTAGAAGGAATAGTTTATTTCCATAATCTGAATGATTTAAATCAATTAAAAAGTATGAAAGAAACTGAGAAAAATCATGAACCAAGTATCTTAGTAGACAATTTAGGGAATGTTTTGGGAAGATTTGTTATTGTGCGGTTGGAAGAAAAGCAAACGTCGTATTTTCCCTGTGGATTACCAAAAAAGGTTGAATTTAGCTTAAGTTTAAGGAGTTATGTATGACAGTACATTATATAACCCGAGAAAATGAAATGTTAGATTACATATGTTTTAAGCACTATGGATATAGCTCTGGAGCAGTAGAAATAGTATTGAGGCTAATCCTGGTCTTGCAGAGTATGGAAGTTTTTTGCCTGCAGGATTAAAGATCAGGTTACCTAGAATACAAGAGCAATTAAAAAAATCGAAGTTAAAAGTGTGGGAATAAATGAAACCTGAATTTAGCATTGAAGGAATAAAAGATCATGTAATATCGGTGCATCTTACTGATGAATCTGGTACTATAGATGATATCGCAGAGGTATGTGTTGATTATGGCAATGAAAATGTAGAAGTTCCAAATGAATTGAACATAGCACTAGGTTATAAGGAAACGGGAATCTTTCCAATGGGTGTATATACAGTCAATGAAGTTACGATACAAGGCCCACCTAAGACCCTACTAATAAAAGCTCATGCAACAAATTTAAGAATATCTTTGAAGGCAAAAGTATCAAAAGAATGGCGCCAAATTACCATAGAAAACTTAGTAAAAGAAATAGCTCAAAAACATGGATATGGATACAAAGTCGCTGAGGAATTTAAGAATGTATTGATACCCCATATTAATCAGGCAGATGAAAGTGATATAAGTCTGTTAACAAAGATCGCAACAGAGCGTGAAGCAATGGCAAAATTAGCTGGTGGGTATATATTGTTTATTTCAAAAAATATGGCAAAATCAGCCACAGGAAAAGCTTTAGGAACAACGACTATTAGAACTCAAGACACAATTAATTGGAAAGTGCATTTTACCGTACGTGATAAGTATAATTCAGTAGTAGCAAAATGGCACAGCTATGAAAAGGGCGAAACTATTAAAGAAACAGTTGGTAGTAGCGAGCCAAGTTATATTATGCTGGAACTTTACTCTAATGCAGAGTCAGCGCTGAGTGCAGCAAATGCCAAGTTGAAACAATTGAAGCGTAACAATGAAACTTTAGATATAACTATGCCTGGTAATCCTCAAATTTTTGCAGAAGCTAAACTTAATCTTATAGACTTTAACCAAGCGGTAGATGGTGAATGGATAGTTAATAGAGCGGAGCATACTCTAAATAGCTCAGGCTACCTTACTATGTTATCAGCATCTTTGAGTAAGTAACGTTAAGGAAAAATAAGTATATAGTCTATTCAATGTAAAGAAACTACTGAATATGAGTCAACTGAAATGTAATGAAAAGGAAAAAATACATTTTGTATGGTTTATAATATTAATGGTATGTGTTGTTATTACTTATTGCTACCAAAGATCTAAAGCTGCAGATAATTATAACAAAACATTACAAGTGGCTACTAATAATTGCAACTTAGAAATAGTAAAACTTTTAGTAAAAGACATGGCTCCAAACTTGAGTGGAACAACGTTACATTTTGCAGCAAGAAAAGGATGTTTAGACATTATCAGATTTTTAATAGAAGAGGAAAAAGTAAATATAAACGCACTTGATAGAAATGCATTTAAAAGAATAGCTTTACATCACGCTGCAGGTGAAGGACACCTAGAAGTTATTAAGTTTTTATTAGACAAAGGTGCAGACCCTACCATTAGAGACACAGATGGGAAAAACCCAAGAGATGTAGCTGTACTAAGATCAAGGCACAATAAAGATAAACCTTACAGAGAAATAATAAAGCTACTTGCAGAAGCAGAGGATCGATACGAATCAACAGAAAGAAATCACTAAAGCTGCAAGTTTTTTATGATCTCCATATAAACTTCCAAAACTATCCATAACAGATTAATACTTTCACATGAAAAAGCAAAAAATCCCAATTACAGTAATTATCACGTTATTAATCCAAACAGTAGCAATCATATGGTGGTTATCCAAGTTAGACTCAAGGGTACAATTTCACGATAAACTTATTGAATATGGTTTAATGGAAAAAGTGTTAGTACTTGAGGAAAGGGTAAAAAATCTTTCTGAGGAATTGGATGAGTTTAAATTACACGTTCTAGGCGGAAAAATTAAATCTTAATACCCTTACCTAAATTCATAATGATTAAATATATTTTATCCGTTGATGGAGGTGGAATTAGAGGAATCATTCCTGCCATTATTCTAGCAGAAATAGAAAAAAGAACAAGAAAGAGGGTAGCTGAAATCTTTGATCTTATAGCAGGTACTTCAACCGGTGGAATTGTTGTAGCAGGATTATGTAAAAAAGATAAACCTCAATATTCTGCTAATGATTTAGTCGAGTTCTATCGGGAATATGGACCATATATTTTTAAGTCTTCATTTTTTAGGCGATCAATACTATCTTGGTTTCACTGCGCACAATATCCACATAAAAATATTGAATCTGTACTGGATAAATATTTTGGAGAGGATATTCTAAAAAAGACATTAAGTAATTTGCTAATCACAAGTTACGATATTAACAATAATTGTCCATTTTTCTTCAAAAGCTGGAAAGAAGGTAATATTAAGCTGAAAGATGCACTCAGAGCTACAACAGCTGCACCTACTTATTTCATACCAAAACATCTAAAAATCAACCAGATAGACAGAGTATTAGTGGATGGAGGGGTTTTTGCCAATAATCCAGCGGCTTGTGCATATGCAAGTGGTAAGAGGTTATTTCCAAATGATGATATTCTACTGTTATCGATAGGTACTGGCAGAACAGATAGAAGTATAAGGTATTCTAACTCGAGGAAATTTGGAAAGATAGGTTGGATAAAACCGCTGTTGAATGTAATTTTTGCCTCAAGTTTAGATGCAGTAAATTATCAGTTGGATCAAGTTATAGGTAGTAAGTATTTAAGAATACAATCACAGTTAAAAATAGCATCACCTGACATGGATAATATTACATCAAAAAATATCAAATCTCTTCAGCAAGAGGCAAATGCAATGATAGAGGATAATCAGAAAGTGATAGAGAAATTCTGTATAGATATATTAAATATATAATCATTCTCTCTAATATTTAAATATATTATTTATGAATAAGCAAACTACTGAAGTTCAGGCTAAGTTTTAAAAGCATAATTTTCAAGCTCATCAATAGATAAATCTGTTATTTTAGAAATAGCATCAATAGAAACGTCCAACATACGTAAATTATTCGCAACTTTTATTGCCTCTGCTTTATAAATCTTTTCTTTGTAAACTTGCTTTCTTTGCGATAAAAATTCTACCCATATATCCAGTTCATCTCGTGATTCTTGATTGTCAATTTTTTTAGACTCTCTCACCCAACTTAATAGCTCGTTTTCTGCTTTGCAATTATCTTCTTCATACTTCTTCATCAGATCTTCAGCATTCACTGATAACTTCTCTGCTATTTCCCATAATCTTTCGCTTAAAATAGTAACACTACCTTGTTCATAGTGATGTATCTGTGATGGTCCTATATCTAGCTCTCTTGCTAAATCCTCTTGAGTATATCCTCTTATTATCCTCCACTTTTTTATCTCTTGTCCTTCGTTTGAATGTTCAGAGCCTTTTTTCTCCTTATTATCATATTCATCAGTTGATAAACCAGTTGCCCGATAGATAATATCATTATCAAACCCCACTTTCGCTAAGTTCTTGGCCATGCTTACCCTTGCAGCTTTTACATTATTTTCCTCTTCAGCTTGAATAAACCCAGTTAAATCGCGAATCAACTTGCATGACTCTTGTCCCTTTATTTTTGCTATCATCCATTCTTTGTTAAAAGAACAATTTTCTCTCAGTACTTTTTGTCTAGGAAACAAGCTACCAACGTGAATTGATAATGCTTCCGCTATGACTTTTAATTTTTTAGTTGGAATGCCACATGCTCCTTGCTCATATCTTAGCAATGTATGATATTTTATGCCGGTTTTATCTACTAAATCTTTTAGGGTATACTTTTGTTTTAGCCTCCAGCTTCTTACTTTTTGTGCTATTTTGTATCTTATAGAGATATTTGCCATATCGTAACAATTTTACCGAAATAAACATCTGTTAGAAAGCCTTTTTCAATTTTATGGTTGTAAGTAAGAAGGGAAGAAAACCTCCCTTCGTTTAAAGTTTCCGAGAAGTTTCTTTACTACCTCCACATACCTTATCAACCCACGATAATGTTTCGCTATTACTAATTGTCTTTTCAACCTTATCTTTACTCCACTTGCCACTCCTAGGAAAACTTCCTTTTTCTACCGCTTCTGTGACCGTCATTCCTCCAAAAAAACACCCTTTTCCTATATTTTCCCCTCTCTTTTGTAGTTCAGACCACATTTCTTTATCTGCCACTCTGACCTCTACTTGACTGTCATTTTCCGCATTATGGTATACTACAATTTTTAGGCTACCAATACTTGTAGGAAATGTTATTTCAAAAGCACTATTATCAGACACATCAACGTAATTCCTTTCACCTTCTTTTCCAATTCTAACTTCAACCTTACTATTTCCTATTTCTATAACATCACCTCCTAATTTTACCTCCCTTGTGGTTAACCCTAAATTTTTTGTACCTTCCAATACCCTTGCAATATTTACCTTACTATTTTCAGAAAATTTCATAAAAAACGTCTGATTATCCATTTCCACGTCTTCTATGATTCCTTCATTTTCAATAGCACTTTCACCGATTTCTCTCAGTTCTTTAAGCCACTCATCTATCTGTGGACGAACCTCTTGATACAGTTTGTTATGCATCTCACTTATTCCCTTATCCTGCAATAGATCGTAACTGAATATTGCTCCATTTAGCATCAATTCACATATTATGTCTTCCTTCTCATTTTTTTTGCATTTGATCGAAGATACTTTCGATATTACTGTATCAGCAAAACTCTTCTGTCCTTCGCTATACGCATTTATCCTGATTCCAGAACTTAATGCTTGGTCTATAGTTTTGTTCAGTTCTTCTACGCTTTTTGCCTTTACTACTGCATTTTTAAACCATCTCAATTCTGCATTTTCACTTGCACTTGGCTCTATCTTACTTAAGGCTGGAATAAACGGATTTTGACGATTTGAAGATTTTGTGTTATAAATCTTACGTCCTTCTCCAAGATTGATTGATTTTTCAGAAACATCGCTAGGGGAAGGCACACCTTCAGGCTTCTCAAACCTACTTTTATCATCAAATATTTTCGGATCAGTCTCGTCTACAAGTATAGGCTGCTGATTTTTTTTATCAGTACGCTTTATACCTTCAATAGCGCTATAAAGTCCTTTTGGTAACTTTTTAGAATCAATGATTAACTCATAAGTATTTCCATCCATATCATCAAATGATACTGTTTTTTTAGTAGTCATATAGCCTCCTATTAAGCATGTTATTCAAGTCTACAGAGCAATTTATTGCTTTATAATTAACTTAATACGCAAATTATAAAAAGATCTTGTATATCTTGCAACTATTTATAATAAAAGAATAGCTTTTTAGGATTTTTATTCTTTAATTACGACTTAATATACAAATTATACAAAGACCTTTCATATTTTGTAATTCTCCAATACAGATTCTTGACTAAGTTTTTTTGCTACTGTGTGGTAGCCAAACTTCTCAAGCAATTGAAATTTGGTTTATAACAGCTCTCTTTCCTTAAAACTGCAATATCCTTTGTCTGTCATAATAATGTGATCCTCTAACTCAATTCCCACTCCTTGACATGCTGACACTAATTCTCTAGTCATTACTTTATCATCTTCTGATGGCTCTAAACTTCCTCCCGGATGATTATGAGATAATATTATCGATGCTGCTTCCATTGATAATGCCTTTTTTACCACTTTCCTTTCAGATAGGTGTACTTCGTCTATTGTACCAAAATAAACTTCATCTCTTATCAAACGGTTCTGTTTATCCAAATATATTATCTGAACAGCTTCTTTTGCTGAAAAGCCTATATTTACCCTTACATACTCTATCAGCTTTTCTTGGCTATCCATTACAGGTCCTCTTTTTAACCCTTCTCTGAGTGCTCTCTTATAAGCTTCTTTCACACATTCAATTGCTGCAGCTGCATGTTCAGTCATTCCTTCTATCATTTTCAGATCATCGATTTCTCGTCCCAAAATTTCTCCTATTCCTGGGCAGTTATCCATTAGAGTTTTAGTAACATCTTGTGCTTGCTTTCTGTCGTGAACTGCTCCTAGAAGCACTGACACTATCTCACGATCAAATAGAGCACTTCCTCCTCCACTCTGTAATACTCTCTCTATTTCTTCTGTAAGTTTTTTACCATTATTCATAAAATATACTCCTCGTTAATAACAAATTGTTTTTAATTATTTACTGCTGTTTTTTATCAGCATTGGCATAAAGCCATAGCTTCCGAGTGAAGTCAAATCAATTTTTCAATCTTTTTTACTTATTTTCTTATGAATAGGTTAAAATCTTAATAGATATTTATTTTTATCTAATTGAAAATTAATTCTTCATGTAAAAAAAATTGTTATTAATCAATTATTTTAGAAATAGCATCAGTAGAAAAACCTAACTGAAGTAAATTATTTGCAACTTTCATTTCCTCTATTTTATTAATCTTCTCTTTGTAAATTTGCTTTCTTTGCAATAAAAATTCTACCCATATATTTAGCTCATCTCGTGATTCTTGATCGTCAATTTTTCTATATTCTCTTGCCAAACTTAATAATTCATTTTCTCCTTCGCAATCACTTTCTTTGTATTCCTTTATTAGATCTTCAGCATCTACTGATAATTCTCTTGCTATTTCCCATAACCTTTCACTTAAAAGAGTAACGCTACCTTGTTCATAGTGATGTATCTGTGAGGGACCTACATCTAGCTTTTTTGCTAATTCTTCTTGCGTATAGCCTCTGATTATTCTCCACTTCTTGATCTCTTGTCCTCCGTTTTGGCTTGTACAGCCGATATTCTCTCTATCAGCATATTCTTCAATTGGTAAGCCTGTTGCTCGATAGATAATGTCATTATCAAACCCTGCTTTAACTAGATTCTTTGCAATTTTTATTCTTGCTGCTTTTATATTACTTTCTTCCTCAGCTCGGATAGATTTGGTTAATGCATAAATTGCTTTGTGTCCTCCTGTTTTTTCTATAAAATTATACATTTCCTGGGTCTTAGCTTTGTCGAAACAACTACTTTCTTTTAGTACTTTTCGTCTAGGAAAGAGATTTCTAATAGGGATTGATAACGACTCTGCTATGATTTTTAACTTTTCAACTGGAATACCACATGTTCCTTGCTCATATCTTAGCAGCGTGTGGTAGTTTATGCTTGCTTTGTCTACTAAGTCTTTCAGAGTATATTTTCTCTTTAACCTCCAGCTCCTTACTTTTTGTGCTATCTGGTACCTTATCGAGATATTTGCCATAAATATTATACAGGTTAATACTACCAAATAAAGATATACAAAATGTTTGCATTTTAGTTGAATATTTCTTCACAATTGTGTATAATTATTAATGCTTTTTATCTTACTTTCTCATGGCTCTTTCCAAGTTTCTCGATCCAAAATTAGACTTAACATTTAAGAAAATTTTTGGTACTGAAAAAAATAAGAATATCCTTATCCATTTTTTGAATGATATCTTAGGCTTTACTGGAGTCAATGCTATTCAGGATGTTGAGTTCCTCAGCACCATTATGAATCCTGAGATTGCTTCTGATAAACAGAGTATCGTTGATGTCCTCTGTAAGGATTCTCTCGGAAATAGATATATTGCGGAAATGCAGCTCGCTCGTGATAAAGGCTTTGAAAAACGTGCTCAACTCTATGCTGCTAAGGCTTACTCAAGACAGTCTGGTAATTACATTGATTTTAAGAAAGTATTCTTTATTGCTATTTCTAATAGTACTCTTTTTCCTTCAGATGTTTATTATATTTCCACTCATAATGTACGCGATATAAAGACTAACGGACATTATTTAAAAGATTTTCAATTTGTCTTTATTGAACTACCTAAATTTACAAAAAGCAAAGTAGAGCAGTTGGAAACTACGGTTGAGAGATGGTGCTTTTTCTTTAAGTATGCAGAAGAAACAACTGATGAAGATTTAAGAAAAATAGCAGAAAAATCACCAATAATAAAGTTAGCATATGATGAGTTAGATAAATTTCATTGGAATGAGAAAGATCTTGTAGCTTATGAAGAAAGGGTAATGGATTTACAAAAAGAAGCTGCTATCTTGGAACAAAAACTTGATGATGCTAAACATGAAGGCATCCAAATCGGCCATGAAAAAGGCAGAGTGGAAGGTCGCAAAGAAAGGGATATTGAAGTAGCCAAAAACTCACTCAAGGCCGGTGTCCCTATAGATGTTATAGCTCAAATTACCGGTCTCTCTCATTCTGAAATTTTACAACTCAGGGAAAAAACATAAATACTACAACTTATTCACTTCAACATTTATGCAAACCTTCTCTAAGTTAGAAATATCCCCTCATTAAGAATCTAGTGAACTGTCTAAAATGGCTATAAAGATTACACATAGAATTATATAAATTACTATCATAACGTTACCCAAACTTCTATATCAAAGCTACGTGCTGTAAGTTCAATATGGAAAACACATTAACCACTTAGCATTTAATGTCTACTTTATCCATTTTAGTATTAAGACCATCAAACTTGATACTGGTTCCCTAATTATTTTGACTACCCTCACTTTAAATTTTCTACTACTTGGCATATTATAGCTCCACCTCTTATATTATAACCTACCTATTGAGATTACCTCCAAGCTTGGTTACTCCTATCTCAGAAAGACAAGTTGATACTTCTGAATGGCTGTGAACTGAAGCATTACTTAAATAACTTTGAGGCTCTAAACTCATTTGCTTTGCACCATCAACTTCTAATCTACCATCTCTGTTGTGTAATATCTGCTCTATTGATTGATTTAGCAGACCCTTATTAAATTTAGCTATAAACTTTTCAAATTTCTTTGGACTTAATTTACCAGCTTCTTCACCAGGACATGCTTTCTCTACATACGATTTTAAAATCCCTGAAATTTCATTAAATTTACCACTCATGACTTCTCTGGTAATCTCTTTCTGCATTCCCATATAATCAATATTTAACCGGTGCATTGATATGCCACTTTTTAATGCAGCTTGCTCTACTACTTTCTCAAATCCCTTTGTAATATTGAGTGCATAGCCCTGTGCTTCTAGTGGAGATATAGACTGATCTACAGTAGAAATATACTTCTGACCCGTAACCTTTCTAACGAGCACGTCAAGTAACATTATTGTACCATTTACATCCATTTTTGCATCAACTTGTGAGATTGGACTTGAAGTGCTTGATGTTTCCTTAGATAATGTAGGTTTAGAATTTAATAATCCACCTACAGAGCCTTTTACCCAATTAAATAAATCATTTATCCAGGAAGATGGTTTTATTGCACTGCTTGTTGCTATTTCAGGTTGATTACTTGAATCTATAGCAAGTGGTTTTCTTGACATATGGTGACGAGCATGATCTCCATGGTGATGACGGCGTTTGCGTTGAACAGTTTTGTCTCTTTCTTCTTTGATTTTCTCTAAATATTTTACAACATCATTATGTTTTTTCCAAGAAGCAAGATCCAACGGTGTTTTATCATCCTTGTCTTTAACTTCAAAATCAGCACCTTCTTCTATAAGGTATTTTACTACATCTAAATGACCATTTCTAGCAGCATAGTGTAGAGGAGTCCTACTAGTGTTATCCTTAGCATTAATGTCAGCAACTTCCTTTATAAGATACTCTACTCCGGGTAAGCAACCTTCAAATGCAGCCCAGTGTAAAGAAGTCCTTCCATTACTACTCTTAGTATTAATATAAGCACCCCGTTTGATACATTCTTTAACTTTATCAAGGTCTCCGCTTTTTGCAGCATTCAATAATTCTTTATCTAGATCTAATTGTGCTTGCCTTAAGACTTCCTCTATATCTTTGTAACCACTTTGAATAGCCAATTCTAAAGGTACATCACCATCCATGTCTCTAGCCTCAATGTTAGCGTGCTTATCAAGAAGAAATTTTACTATATCCAATCTGTTCACCCTAACAGCAAGATGCAAAGGTTTTTTATTATAGTCGTCTTGAGACTCAATATTAGCACCTTTATCAATAAGAAATTTAACCGTATCCAAATTACCCTCTCGAACAGCAAAATGTAAAGGTGTTCCCTGATACGTTATTTCATTATTAAATTTAGCACCCTTACTAACGAGAAGTTCTACTGCATTCCATTTACTTTCTCGAGCAGCAAAAAGTATAGGTGTCCAACCATTCCTATCTAGAAGCTCAATCCTAGCACATCTACTAAGAAGAAGCTGAATCATACCTAAGTTACCTTCTTGAGCAGCATAGTGTAAAGGCGTAGAACCATACATATCTTGAGCATTAATATTAGCACCATAATAAAGAACAAGACTCACTACATTCAATTTTCCTGATTGAGTAGCGAAAAAAATTGGTGTATAACCAAAATTGTCTTGAGCTTCAATATTAGCATTATAATCATCACAAAGAAGGTTTATTTTGCTCAGATCACCTGCTTTGGCAGCAAGATGTAAGGGTGTTCTACCAAGTTCGTCTTGAACCTCAATGTTATTACTATTTGGGATTTCTAAAGACGTAGAATTTCCTTGTAAGTTACTTATCAAATCTGAATTATGTATTTTACCAAGGTAGTTTATTACATTAGAATAACCACCACAAGAAGCATAATATAGAGGCGCCCAGCCACCATGATCTTTAATATTAACATCAATTTTTTCTTCGTCTATAAAATATTTTACTATATCTAGTTTACCATTGTAAGCAGCATAGTGAAGGGGAGTTCTACCACTATTATCTTTAATTTTTAAACTACTTTTTTCACCTACCACAAGATATTTTACTACATTTAGCTCGCCCCCATAAGCAGCACAATGCATAAGAGTTCGGCCATCGCTATACTTAGCACTTAAGCTAGCTCCTTGACTTACAAGATCTTCAACTTTGCTAAGATTTCCATATTGTGCTGCAATCAATAATTCTTTATCTAATTGCACTCGTTTTAAATACTCTACAATATTATTGTGTTTTTGATCAGTAGCAATATCCAGCAATGTTTTACCGCCTTTGTCTTGAGTGTAAACGTTAGCCCCCTTATCTACGAGGTACCTTACTAAATCCAAGTGACCATTCCGAGAGGCCAAGTATAGTAACGTCCGACCATCTCTACCAGTATCATCAATGCTCATTCCTTTGCTGAGAAAAAAATCTATAATGTCTTTGTTATTGTTTTCAGCGGCAATTTGTATAGGTTTTCTGCCAAAAATGTTCTCAGCGTTAATATCAGCACCCTTTTCTATTAAAAAGTTAGCAACTTCTAAGAAGCCTCTCCATGCAGCAAAATGTAGCGGTGTCCAACCATTTTTATCAGTATCATTAATATCAACACATTTGCTAATAAGGTACTTTAGTATATCCAAATTACCACTATAAGAAGCATCACATATAGAAGGGCCACAACGATGATCTTTACCCTCTAAACTAACGCCATTTTCAACAAGGTATTTAAATATACCAAAGTGACCTTTTAATACAGCATTGCGTGCAGGAGTATTACCATCTCTGTCTTCAGTATTAACATTAGCTCCTTGATTAACAAGGCCTGTTACTTCACTAATATTGCCAACTTTTGTTACATTCAACAATGCATGATCTAATTGTGCTTGCCTTGAAACCCTTACTATATCTAAACTAGAACCAGCATCTGCATTTCTCGTTTTTCTTACATTAGACCCACAATCTTCAATTATCCACATCCCTTGCAGAACCTGATCTCCTGGAATCCAAGTAAATACTCTACGCCTATCATTGTCATATTTAGCATAATCAGCAGCATATAAATGTTCTTTAAGCTTAACATTCATTATAGAACAGTTGTTACCATCAGGTTTAATCATCCACACATCTCGTGCAACTCCTCCACCTGAAACCCAAGTAAATACCATTCTCCTGTCGTTGTCATAATTGAAATAATCACTAGCAGCATATAAATTTTCATTAAATTCAGCATTCACTATATTAAAGTTGTCACCATCAGGTTTAATCTTCCACCTAAACTTATCATTTTTTTCATCCTTTGAAATCCAAGTAAATACTCTTCTTCTATTGCTGTCATAATTAAAACAACTATTAGCAGCATATAAATATTCATTATGATCAATATTTTTAATGCATACTTCTGACGCAAATACTGCATTTCTCACTGATTCTGGCAATCTGCCTTTTAGTTTCTCAAGGTTAGATCTATCTTCTTGATTGACATCAGAATAGTTCTTCATCTCCATTACTTCTTTGACATAGTAAGCTAACTTAAATACTGCATCATTATTTAAATCATTATTTCTTTGCATTGCGTTAAATACAGCCACATAACCCAATATACGCTGACTAACATCATTATGGCTTTCTACACAACTTAATATTTTTTTCGTATCTACTTTCCCATATACGTCATTTATCACTCCCTTAATTGTATTATTAAACAACCTTTGATCGAAATTATAAATGTCATTAGCAAGTGTATTAACCGAACCATAACGATCATGTAACATACCATCCTTTAGCTTCTCTTTTACTACATTTTTTATTGAATATTTTAACTTTTCTACAAAAAACTCTGCCCATCTTTTTACGTTAGGCACGGTTTCTGCTTGATTAATAATCTCCTTCTTTAAAACCTTAACCCTTTCCATCATCTTATATG
This sequence comes from Wolbachia endosymbiont (group A) of Hedychridium roseum, assembly GCF_964028325.1. NCBI lineage: Bacteria > Pseudomonadati > Pseudomonadota > Alphaproteobacteria > Rickettsiales > Anaplasmataceae > Wolbachia > Wolbachia endosymbiont (group A) of Hedychridium roseum. The sequence continues at coordinate 34,969 of NZ_OZ034755.1, forward strand.
GATCGTTGTTTCTATCCTCAATATTTGTTGCATCCTTACTAAGGAAGAATTTGACCACATCTAAATTACCATTGCAACCAGCTATACGAAGAGGTGTTCTACTATCTTTATCTTCAGCTTTAATATCATAACCTTTATCGATAAGGAACTCAGCTATATTTAATTTACCCTCCTGAGCAGCTAAGTGCAGAGGAAGGGCGTCCTTATTTTCAACACTAAAATCCTTTCTATCAAAAAGAACTTTTACTACATCTAACCTACCTCCTTGAATAGCCATACATAAAGGCGTTAATTCATTCTTACTTTCAGTATTCACACTTTCAATTTTTCTAATTAAACCTTTAGCTTCATTAATATTGTTTCGCACTATAGCATCAAACATTTTCTCCTTTAATAAAGTTACTTTCTCCTTATTAAAGTCCTCTAGAATATCTTCCGAATTACAAGCAGAAACTATGCATTTCAAATTAGAAACCATCGTATCATTAAAAGCGAACACCATTTCTCTTGCTGGTTGATAGGTATTCCAATTTTCTACTTTTGCTAAGGTATTATTTTTATGTGATAACACTAAACTATCATCAGTAATCTCGGTATCAAAATCCAATATAGACTTATCTCTAAAATCAACCAAACCAATATCATTTTTATCGATAGGTTGATTATGATAAATTTGTAATCCTTGTTCCTCTGGTTGATAGTATCTGAAAAAGCTAGGATTGATCTCTAGATGCTCAAGCCTTAAGTTTGTACTATCGATTTTATAAAGCTCATTGTTTATTCGTAATACAATTTGTTGATTCTCTGGATTTTTAAAATAATCAACTAACCCAATGGATAAAGACCATTTAGTACCTTTACTATCAAGTATTGTAATATCTTGTATCTCTAAACTACCCTCTGTAAGGTCAGAGATTGATTTGCCATAACATTCATTTATATAATCCCTTTTACCTTCTTCTATGCTTATACCATCAACATCTGTTACACTTAACTCAGCAAAATCAATGATACTATAAGGTATGTTTTGATAAGACACCACTTTGTTTTTTATTTTTAAATTGAGCCTTATTGGCGACAATGAAGTTTTGCTATTTAATGTATCTGGTAGTTTGATAATATACTGGTGTTGCCCTTTCTCTCCTTCTATTGTAATGTCCTGATAGTAATTACACAGCATCAGATAGTGATCATAACCATAGTTCCGTCCACCATTAAGGTATTTCTGATAACTACTTGTAACGTCAGAGCTACTATAGCTAAAATCAACAATGACTTGACCTGAGTACATGCCAGCAATTATCACTTTTTCACTAGGTACTCCCATATGGTTTTTAATAACTTCTACTTGAGATACTGGTATGTCAAAATTATTGTTATTGACAATATCTTTTGCAATTTGGTAAGTATCAAGTAATTGTTGGTCTAGAATACTTGCTTGTATAAATGCTTTTAACTTTTTTGCACTATTTTGTATTACCTCTCTACTAATATCACTTCCTGAACTTTTCAGCTCTTGATATCTAATATCTTCTATTGTATCAGACAAAGACTTATCTTGTATTGCAACAGACTCTGTTATTCCATTGCTATTTACTTGAATTACTAGATTTTTAAAATCATTGATTTTAGTACTTGAAACAATACTTTGTGTATTATTAGCTAAAACATCTAAGCTATAGCCGACCTTTTCTATATCTTCACTTATTCCCCACTGTGTGATATTAGCAACTTGAACCTTTATTATGTCAATATTTCCTTTTATTTTTCCTGTACTGCCCAAATCACTTACTATCTTAGCATTATCACTATCTTCATTAACAACAAATATTGTTTGTTTTAATCCCCTGTTATGCACATTTTCTTTGTTAACTACTCTAACTTCATAATCTTTGTCTGTGCAGTTAAATGAATTCTCCCAGACTTCTGCATTTTTTACATTAATCAATCTTGTTTTACAGTGAGTAGTAATATTTTGCTTGCTGTCAGAATTAGACACATAGTTATATGTGTTAACCAATCTTATGTTATTACTATTACCATAACGTATAGTTCCACTATGCAAATTTGCAGCGATATTATTAGCTTTAACATTCATTACTAGAGTATTTTCTTTTCCTGGTCCACCTTCAAGAGTACCAGACATATAGTCATTAATAATAAAAATAGTTTCATTATTTTTTGAGCCGACATAACGTATATTACTACCCTCTGAAATATGCATTACTGCTGGATAATTTGCTGCTGCTGTTAATGTTTTAGGTCCTGAAATATATAATACTGATCCTCTAGGAAATGTTTGCTTTTTTGTATTACTATGCTCTTTTCTTGTTGGATTAGTAAAGATAAAAGGTTCTCCTGAGAGAGTAAAGCTCTCTTGACAATTTCTATAAATTTTGCCACTGTTACATGGAGCGAACGCATCGTCACCTTTGTGCTTTGTATTGATTGTTTTGCTGCATTGAGATTTTTGTATCGGATTTGTTAATGGTGCATCTACAATTCTTAAGCCAAGATTTTCATACTCGTATTTTGTTAGATGAGGGATATGTTTTGCATCCGTATTAACAACATAAACTTTCTTTTCTTCAATCTCTTGATAGCATTGAGGACTATTCTTTATACCACAGATAAACCTTTCCCAACCTTCACTCATAACCAAAGTATAAGGTGTCATAGTCAATATCTTAGAGATATCAATAGAAGACAAATCTCTTTTTACACTAGAGGCTATATTGATCTTGTCAAAAGAGATATCTTTATATTTTTTTTCTAAATCACATGTCCACTTCATCTGCGTCGCACACTCAGGACCATACGGTGATGGCATAATACATATAGCCTGTGCACCCATATTTTTAATCACCTCACTATATTTCTCTTCAATGGAGATTACGTATTGTACAACCGCATCTATGTCATAATTGTCATTTAACAGTTTAATAGCTGCTTCTTTTACGTAAGTTAAATAACCTTTTATTCTAATTGTGTCTTCATATTCTTTTTCTACATCTCTTCCTGTAAAAAACTTGATTACCCCTGCAAAAAATACTTCCGCTTGTTCACCACCAGGTAATAGAGGTACTTGTTCTGCTATTGCTTTTGTATACTCTATTCTCTCATGAATTTCTACACCAATTGTTATTAATACATCAGCAACCATAGTAACTACTGCTGCCCTACCCAAAACTTTGCCTGCAGCAGATAATCCTCTTAAAATCTTAGTAGTTGTACTTACACTTTTCACTGTAAAGCTAACTCCTGCACTTACAGGCCTTATGCTCATGCTTGCTAGTTTTACACCACTACTAGCTGTCCAATAATAATTTAGTGGATGATGATTACCTTGAGCTATTTCGTTTATACTATATCCAAATTGATAAGCAATAGTTGCAAATGTAATACTTTGAACTATAGGATTACTGATAATCTTAACAAACGTTTGACGTACAGGCTGTGGTACCTTACTAATCAATTTTCCCACTTTACTATTAGGAGAAATACTTACGCTTGTCCTAACATCATCCATAGCATCTAGTATACCATTGATACCAAATACTTGCTTTAAAGCATTATTATCATGTCGTCCAAGTGTTGCTGTATCACTTATACTATCAAGCAAGTCATATATAGCCATCATGGAAAAAAACTTTCCACCTTTTGCTCCTTTTATTTTCGCTGAATCAAATTTATCACGATCAAATGCAATTCCTTTTTCTTGAAGGCTGCTTTCTACATTACTAATATAATCTGCAAAAACTTTTTCACCAAGATCATCAAAATGATTTTTAAACGTATCAAAAGTATCTTCCCTAACACCTTTTGCTAGCAAGTTCTGTTTAATTTCCTCTACAATATTAGAGTAATCTTGATTAGTTTGAACATCACCTATATCTTCAATGTATTTTTTATTCTCTAACAACTGCTTATCATTTGATAGTTGATGTAATTTATTATGAATTTTCTCTCTTTCTGCATCTGTAGTAAAATTTTTAATTATATCATCGAATTTTACTTCATAGCCATCGATGCTTAAATAATACTCAATATTTTGTCCTTTTATTTTTTCTTTTATAACGCGATCCTTATCTCTGACTACTTTTACTAAGATCTCAATACCATCACTATAATCATCTACAAAATATCTTTCTGCATTCTTCATTTCTATAATATCACCTATTATCAATTTTTTATCATTACCATTGTTATCTTTTACTTTTACATATACATCAGTCCTATCAGCATTGCCTATCATATCAAACACTTGCTCACGACCTATATCTACAATTTCATTAGTTAAATCCTTAGCATTATCAATATCAAATAGCTCTTTAACACGTTGCTTTTTTTCTTCCTTTGTAATCTTTTCTTCATCAAACGAATCTATGCAGGCCATACTTACACTTCTTTCTCTTCTTGGCTTTTTACTTGGTGGATACTCCGGCGATGAAGATTTTCTTTTAGAACACTGCCCTACAGTAGGCAACATATGATGTGAACTATGAACTACTCCAACAGGAATAAATCCTTCCTCGGCTGTCCTACTTGTTAAAATAAGTTTATTCGGATTATTAGATCCTTTATCGAAAACAACACCGATAAATTTTACCTCATCACCATCTGTAAGTGTTTTATAGGTAACACCTTCTTTGTACTCTTCATTTATTTGATCATTTGCTTCCCTCAATAAAGCTTGAGCCCCTTTACCCTGCCTTGATGCCTTAAGTTCTAACCCTATTGGAGTGTACTCCTCAGCATTTCCACCTTGAGCCACAAACTTAATACCATGAACTAGCATGTCAATACGTTCCCCTCTACCAGTTTGAAACTCAGTTAAAACTAATGCTCTAGTTTCTGGTGATTCCTGTAATTTTAAGTCACTATAATAACTAAACACTCCATTCAATATTCCCTGGAAATGAGCTTCTTTATTAACGAGACTCTTAAAAGGAAAGATTCCTTCTCCAATTTTTTCTAATAATCTACTATATCCTCTTATTGATAAGGATTGGATATCTAGTGCTTTATCAAATGTTTCTTTTAACTCATTAGGATAAGTAACTTCTTTAAAAGTACCTTGAAATCTATTATCTCCGTTGTTGTACTCTTGTAAAGAATTGTATTTTTCAGCCCAAATAGTAAGATATCTTTTAAAATCTGACTTGTATCTAGTATCAAAATTAAGACTTAATTCGATTATTTCCCTATTCCCTATTTCTCTATTTAATCTATCAAGAGGAAGAACTTCATTCAGCCCGTTCAAAACATCTTTTCTGTTAGCTTCAACAATATTCATCACATAAACCAACTTCTCTGTATTTTCTGGGATGAGCACCATTGTTACAACTGCATGGCTTGCATCAAGGTTAGCTGACAGTCTTTCTCTGGCTCTTTGAGCTGCCGGACGTCCAAGCCTACGAAGATTAGGATGCACTTCAGTAGGTATATTGTCTCCATAGATAAAAATATACTTTTTTAAACTTGTTCCTGAATCTTCACTTAATAATAATGATTGCCCTAGTAAAAACCTACTAAAATAATGATTATCTCCCTTCTCTGATGTACCAGGAAACGTATGATAAATACGTTCCATATTATCTTTTATCTGTTCTTTTAATTCTCTTTTACCAATCTCTTGCGTATCCCAATCATCAGAGGATTTTAACATATCTTGAAAAAGAGGAATTATTTCTTCTCCACGATTTGATACTTTAATATCAGAGATAGGAGACGGATTATCAAGGTTGACACCAACATATAAAATGTTATCTGCAGTAGTTAGAACTCGCTGAACATTTGGTTGGAAACCTTGTGCATACCTTTCTGCTTGCTGCAAAGCCTTATCTGGAGTAGCATTAGAACCTGCTCCCGCTTTTAATTCAATAATAATGGGAATAGAATCCAATGCACGATCAGGACCACGAGCCAGCAAGATAATATCTGCATAACCCCTTCATGCAAATTGCTCTGGGTAAACTCTAAGATTATACCTATAGTGGAAATTCATGAAAACGCCTACCATAAATCCATGATGTGCTGCTTCACGTGCACTATTATCATAGATTAATGAGTTTTCATATTTAGAATGAACTTCACTAATCTTTCCAAGAACTCTCTCAAGAGATCTTTCAACTATTGCCTCATCAGAGCCATTTAGCTCAGCTATATCAGCTTCTGGATTATTCCATATTCCTTTTTCTATTTCATGAAATTCTTTGCTAGTAGCAGAATCAAGTATCTCTTTAGCTTCCATATTAACAAAAATATCACCCTTTCCTTTATAGATCTGTACTAATCTAGATTTTATTCTATCTTGAATTTCATCCTTAATATTTAGGATCTCATTCTCAACATCCCGATCTCTAATCTTACTCCTATCTATATTATTTCTTAATATGTTCTCCAACTCATTAACAGTAAACTGATGGCCACGCTTACCTTCTGAAATGGAAAATAAATCTATATTATTAATAGCATCTTCAGCATTTCCAATTTGACCATTTTTAACAATAGCTACTTTTAAAGTTTTTGAAGTATCAAAACTAAAATAAATCTTTTTAATATTTAACTTTTCTGCAATTTTTGTATCTAGCAAAGTAGAAAAGCTCCCTAGGAAGAAGTGTGTAAAAAATCCTGCTTTTTCTACAGAGTGTAAATAAGATGGAATCTGATCCACAAATGACTGAAATCTCGGTTCAAAAGATTTAAAATCCTCATCTTGCTGGCTTATAACAACTTCTTTACTTGCTTCCTCTATCAATAACTGTATTAACTCAAAGTCTTGTGGTCTTACTTTACCCATGACTCTTTTTAAGCCTTTTGCAAGCTCTTTATCATTATCAATAATATTCCTTTCAAGACCAAAATTATAATGGTTTCGTTTACCTGGTGCACCAACATGAAATAACTGTATTTGAGTATTTCCATTACCATATTGAGTTTCAACCTCACCAGAAACACTAATCGTTGCGCTAAGCATTCCACTCATTGCTCTTATTTCAGGTTCACCTCCCCAAGTATCAGGGTTCCTCATGTTTTCCAAGTAACGCTCAAAATCACCTTCAACAAAATCTCTGAACTCATTTCTATAAGAACTTATGTGATCAACTACTCGATTACGAAATAAGTTTCTTACTAAATTTGCAAATGTATCATCATAATTCGCAGCACCTAAATTCCGAACCAAACCTCTAATATGATCTAAATTTTGGGTTACAGTTCCATCATTTCCAAATAGTACTTCATACCTTTGTCGAAATAAAGCATCGTCGTTTCTGACGGGTATTAAGTAAGCCATAGTAACAGACCAAAATAAGCAACTACCGTCTCCTGGAACATCGATTCTCTTAACCTGACTTCCACTTTCGGAATCAACATCAGATCTACGATAACGCTTAAGTTGATAAAATTCTTTAGCTTGCTCTATATATTGTATTTGATCCGATAATTCGGTAATCTTTGAATTAACGCCTTCTTTTTTTAGGTGATCTGTTAGATATTGTGTCTTAAACATAAAGCCCCCTTCATTACATTATACCAAACCCACTATTTATTATCAGAGATATCAACAATACAAGCTATTTTTACCCGCATACTAACTTGGATATATAACATTTGTATTATAATGCAACGCCTTTTTGACAGAAGCTAAAGTAGTAACAAGAGAAATCACCACCTACTTTATATACTTTATAGAATTACCTTATAATACCTTAATTACTCAACCCTAATTGCTCACATGCTTTGCTTAATTTAACCTCAGTTAAGCTAGTAAACTCTTCAGTTGTGGACTTACCGTATGATAAAAACTTACTTAACGAAGCTTCATCTCCTCTTTCTTTTAATATAGAACAGATGTGATTTGCATGTCTTGAACTCATAAACTCTTTAATTTGATTAGGACTAGCTTTATTCAATACTGCCCATGCTGGTTCCACACACCCCCTATTAATTAGAGGTACTAACAACCTCCCTTGAAACACAGGGCTACTTCTCATTTCTTCACTTAGTAATAAGGCACGATGGCTATCAAACCCTTCCTTTGTCCACATATGCATAAAAAGCCTTATTCCTTCATCTACGCAAGATTTTGAATAGCTTTCTATTTTTCTTATATACTTTAACCAAACACAATAATAATCTCCTGAAACATCACTTGGTTTTAAGCAATCAAACAATCTTTGAAATTGATCAAAGCGAAGTGCACCCTGTAGCGTGTTTAGACTACCATAATAACCATTTTCAGCTAAGTCTCTTTTTAGAAGTTCTGGATATTTATCAGGACTTATTTGACTAAAATAAAACTCGAATATTTCAGGATAACTATTACAACGGTTCCCTGCTACATATACTGCTGTCTTCATCAAGATTTCATCCTTTTTCTGTTCGCTCATCTCACTTTCAGGTAATGATTTTATTTTATTCCAGAAGAATTCCACTGCCTGCTCTTGCTTAAGACTCACAGCACATTTAAGCCCGTACTCATATGGATGACAGCCATCTAAATTTAGTTTAGAGATGTAACCACTAACAAAATGTGACCAAAAAACTATTAAAAGGTTGCCTCCTAGAGTCTTAACTAAGTGACCATACTCCAACAGACTGCTCTTACCTTGAGCTGATAGTTTATTTTTTCTCTCTTCAAATAGAGCAATAATATCTTCTTCCAGGCAATAACGACAGGCAATCTCATATCTTTTATCAGTACTAAAAGGACTATTTGAATTTTGCACAATCAATTTTTTACCTACCATTTGCCTATCAAGCTTAACTCCGTGTAAATTGTCTACTTTTTTCCAACAATCCTCGCTAGACAATACCTGTGCAAGAAAATTACGTCCTTTCTTGCCACTTTTTTGGTGCAGACGCCAATTTGCATAGCACCAGCGTTCAATTTGAAAAAGCTTAGATGCTCTATGGGGATCATCCTCTTTAATAGACGAAAATAAAACTTTTGGAATATCTGAATGCAGCATAATCACCCCTCTATAAATGGAAAAACATGAAAACTGTTACGTCTAACATACACTATAGTAACTTGATACCATTTCGAGTAGAATATCCCATTTCTAAGTTTTGTCAATCATCAACTTGAAAAATTTTTTAGACTTGAATAACTCTCAACAAAAGCCTCTTAATATGAGAGATACATGACACTTTGTTTATTTTAAATTCTGTTTTTTATAAGTTTATCTTAATACTTATTGTTAAATGAATTACTATTAATTTAATATTATATATCGCTAATGAATTAAATAATATAACCATTTCCAACACTAAAAACCAAGGGCGGTGAGAACTATTTTTTTTGGGATGGCATGGTCTACCAAGCGTACCATACGAATTTTTTATTATAGTAACTTTACTATACTCTAAAACCAGCTATATTAAATTACTTCAGCCACATTTACATATGAACTAATTTGCTTAGCTTTGTTACAACAACTTTGTGCTTTTATTTTCACAACCGTATTTTTACGCAACGCGTTCTCACAAATATATGTACTATTTTTATAACTTTGGAAAGAGTAAATAATTAAATTCTTCATGACACTAAGTAAAACAAGTTAACCGTTCTTAATTTTGAGGAGAAGATATAAAATTCTTGATTCTTAATATGAGTTGTGTAATAATGAAAGTATGTGTTTTCAAACTACCTAATTTATGAGCTCCAACCGGTGGGAAAAAATCTTTAATCAAGTAGATGCTCCAAGTAACTCCAGCAGGAAAAATTTAATTAGTATAATAAAGAAAGAGTTATGTAAACAAAATAACAGCGTATTCAAAGATTGGGCTAATAATGCATATAGACTAGATCACAAATTCAACATAACACTTACCAGATCAAATTATCAAATGAACCTCACGACTACGTTGCTACATATAGCTGCTTATCATGGTTACTTGGATATAGTTAAATATTTTATAGGTCAAAAACGCTTGAATAGTAAGTTGAAGGATGATTGTGGTAATACTCCTTTACATATGGCTACTTGGGGCGGCTGCTTAGATATAGTTAAATATTTTGTGGACGAAAAAAATGTTGCTCCTGATGTAAAGAATAATAATGGCGATACTCCTTTACATATGGCTACTCTCAGCGGCTGCTTAGATATAGTTAAATATCTTGTAGATGAAAAAAGTGTTGCTCCTGACGCAAAGAACAATAATGGTAGCACTCCATTATATAATGCTATATTATATGGTAGTTTACAAGTGTTTAAATATCTTGTAGATGAAAAAAATGTTGTTCTTGATGTAAAAAATCATGATGTAGATGATCTTTACAATATTGCTATGCAAAGAGGTTACAAAGAAATAGCTGAATATCTTGCAAGTTTAAATAAGGTTGCTCCTTGTGCAAAAAATAATGATGTCGATAACTCTCTATGCATTGCTGATAAAAATGTCTCCTCAGAAACAACTGAGCCCCGTGTAGGTGAAGACATTTTTCCTTGTGTAAAGAACAATTATGAAGATACTTCTGCAACCGAAAAAAATGTTTTGCAAGAAAACGAAAGAAAGGATTCAATACAGGAGTCCATTAATAATAATTATAAGGGGGGTAAGATGATTGCTACTGAAGTTACTCAATCTGAAAAGGAATTTCATAAGACAGAAGATGAGTTCCAAGAGATAGAGAGAGAGCTAGGTAATACAAAGCAAGAGCTGGAAAAGTCTAAAAGAGAAAATAAAAATCTGGAAGATGAAATCCAAGGGTTGAGAACACAAAATACAATACTGGAGGATCAAAACAAAGAGCTAGATAAAGTTAAAAGTCAAATTAAACAGCTAGAGAGTCAAATCGAAGATCTAAAAACACAACATGACAACAAAAATAAAGAGCTGGATGACACAAGTCAAAAGGTTGTACAGTTAGAACAGGAGCTGAATAGTGCAAAGCAAGAACTAAATAAGAAAACTGACATACTCAATAGTACAAAGGATCAGCTTGAAGAACTTCAAAGTGAAAAGAAAGAACTAGAAACAATACGGGAAGAGTTTAAAGACATAGAAGCTCAATTGCGTAAAGAAAATGAAAAAGTTTTACATTTAGAGCAGAAGTTGAGTGGTGTACAGCAAAGCTTGATTGGGAAAACTAATGAACTTGAGAGCACACAAGCTCTGCTTGTAAAAAAGGAAGAAGAGATTAGCAGGTCAAATGATCAAGTAAGTCAATTAGAGGAAAAGCTAAATAGTGAACAGCAACGATTCAGTGAAAAAATTAATAAACTTGAGAGTGCAGAAATTCGTCTTGCAGAGAAGAGTAAAGAGCTGAGTAGTGTAAAACAAAAAGTTTCAGATTTGGAACATAAACTAAATGATACGCAAAAAAGACTAACTGAAGAAACTAGTCGAGTGGCTCAACTTACTGGAGAAGAAAGTCAACTGAAAGATAAGCTAATCCGTATACAGCAAAGCTTGGACAATAAAGCTGAGAAACTTGGTAGCACGGAGACTGAGCTTGAAAAGCTACAGAAAGAATTATCGGTAAAAACTAAAGAACTTAAGAGTATAGAAGTTCAATTCGCAGAACAGAAGGAAGTAATTAACAAATTAAATAATCAGATAACTGGACTTGCTGAAACAAGAGATAACCTTGAAAACATCCCTAAAAATACTAAACAGGATCTTGAAAAGACAAAAGCTCAGCTTGAAGAAAAGAATAGAGAGCTGGATGATACAAAGAGAAATGTTTTACAATTAACAGATGAGTTAAGACAAGAACAATCGAGTCAACAAGGGAAAATAGATGATCTTACTAGAGAAAAAGATGAACTTTTATCAAAAAATAGTCTGCTTGTCAAAGAAAAAGATCTTGGTCTAAACAACGAAAACAAAGGATTCTCAACAGTAAGTGCTGAGAGTAGAAAGCAAGTAATCTATGCCTCCGTTTCTTTTGTATTATCTGGCACATTTGCTGTTGGTGCAAGTTTAACAATGTTTCATTTAGCAATGTGTATTTCACTCGCTGTAGCTGCATTAACTTTTCTTGCAGTAGGATGTTACTGTTCGTATAAGGCAAATACAGCGCTTAGTAATGTTGAAGTTAAAAATGGTATTGATTCTGCGGCTGTGGAAGTTTAAAATAGCACAAGTTGAGAAAGGATAGCAGTGGTGGGATAACTGTTTAGATATTAAGTTAATAATTTAGAGATTCTTCTAAAGAAATTATTTTTCTCTCTTGATCCTTATTCTTTTATAGGTATAGCCTTTTGTGTTTGATTGAATTGACTTTTTTGATACCTACAGAATTTCCTTTATCAGACCCAACACATGATTCAGCGGGAGAAGAGCGGTCAGGGACATTTAGCTCTTACGCAATAACTTTGGGAGTTCTGGAATCGTTTCATACATATGTTTAAGATTATCACTATTTTTATTACATAATTAAGTGTCAGTTCCTGTAACATTAGTTTACCTCCTATTCTTTGTTTTAAAGTATTGGTTTTCTGGCACATAGTCTTTTCCATTGCCTATTGCTTTTGTAAATTAAGATTCTAAGCCGTAAAACTTCTCTAATTGCTCACTCCACAGCATCGGTATTTCCCTCAAGTCAGCTAACTTCAAACTCCTTGGCTGCCTGCCATTTACTACGTCTTCTTTAATTTTTGGAGCTAAATAATTCAACCTCAAAATTTGCTGTATACGTCTTGTACCTATATTAATTTTAGCACTCAGCTCCTTTACACTTTCGTATTTTCCCTCTTCTAGTTGCCGTTTCCACAGATGGGCTCTTACCACTGCTTTCAGTAGTGCATTGTTTGTTTTCCCCTCTGGCTCTACTACTGTACATTTGTTTCCTTTCTTCTTCATTGGTATAAATTTTTCCTCTGATTCAGAACTCACCCCTATTCCATCTTCTCTCACCATTACTCCCTTTATTAATTTTTTCATTGCTTCTTTCTGTTCTCTGAAACTTAAATTTTTCCATTCTTCCGCTTTTTCTTGCCAATTTTTGTATAGGTGCTCTGCTCTCTTCATCACTTCTTTTTCTACTTCTCCCGCTACTACTGTTCGGTTCACTGATCCACAATCTTTTCCTCTTAAATGGTTATTGCATATATAGTATCGATACCTCTTATTCTCCTTTTTCGCATACGTCAGTGTCATATTCACATCACAGCTCTTGCACTTGATTATTCCCTTTAGTAGTGCCTCTTCATATTTTTTCCCTTGATACGGTTGATTCTTTATTAATTCTTGCGCTTTTTGCCATTTTTTTTCTTCTATTATCGCTTCATGCTTTCCTTCATATTGTTTCTCATAATGCCTTATTTTTCCCATATATATTGGATTTGTTATTACTCTCCTTACCGTTGCTTTTTTTAAGATTTCTCCTCCATCAGATTTTGCTTCAAATCTCTTTGTTCGGTATCCTTCTCTGTTTAACTCCCTTGCCAATTCTGCCATTGACTTCAGCTCCAAATATCTTTCAAATATATGCTTCACTGTCTTTGCTTCTTTCTCATTTATTATTAATTCTTTATCTTTTACATCATACCCAAGCGGTAAAGTTCCTCCCATCCATAATCCTTGTTCTTTTGATGTTGCTATTTTGTTTTTTACTCTCTCTACGATCATTTCTCTTTCTAGTTGTGCTGCCCCTGATAACACTGTTTGTACGAACTTTCCCATTGGCGTATTATTGTCAAATATCTGCGTTACTGCTACAAAATTTACTCTGTGCCTTCTAAAAAATGATGTCACTTCTATACTATCTTTTGTTTCCCTTGATAGCCTGTCTAATGTATATACTACTACACAATCTACTTCTCCTGCCTTTACATCTTCAAACAACTCCTTTATCGCTGGTCTTTCTAAATTTTTTCCTGAATATCCTCCATCATCGTATCTTTTTGCCAATACTACCCAGCCTTCTCGGCTTTTTATGTACTTTTCACATGCTACTCGTTGCGCGTCCAAGCTGTTGAACTTTTGCTCTAGACCGTCTTCATTTGATTTTCGCGTATATATTGCACATCTTACCTCTTTTAACATTCTCAACTTCCACTTTTATCACGCATTCCAAACAATAAAGGTCCGTTGTAACTCATTCCCATTATTTTCCCTGCTACTGCTGACAATGACGTATAAAACTCTTCTCTGTAGATTAAACCCTTATCTGTTACCATTACCGCATGCGTCTCTTCCCCTCTCTCTAATATTAGCTCTGTTCCTGCTACTGGCAGTTTATCACTACTTATTCTTTTTCCCTTCTCTAACCGATCTGCTAGATATTCTAGTCTTTTTGCCCCTTTTCTTGATATTTCTCCATACGCTTTCTCCTGTATTCTATATGCTAACCTCGGTATTAGATACTTCTTTGAATGTCTAGGTGCCTCTTCCTCAAATACCTTCTTCCATATTTTCCTCAGCTCTTCCAACGCTTTTTTCTCTAAATATTCTACCTCTTTTTCTACTTTTTTTTCCATATAATCACCTGAATTTTTAAACGCTATAGCACTTTCCCATCCACAAGCTCTTCTTTTACACCTGCTGCCGTACTTTCCGATACGGTTTTTATTTTTTCTATGAACTCCCTCTGTTTATTTGCCATTTTTACGTTCTCTAACACTTCTATTATCTCTTTATTTTTTCTCGTATAATACATTGCTGTTTTGCCAAATTTATCCTTTTGCTCTATATTCGCTCCGGCTTTTACTAGTTCTTCTACTATTTTTATCTCACTTACCATGCAGGCAAGGTGTAACGCAGCAAATTTGCTACTTCGTTCCACTGCGTTTACATCGGCTCCTGCCTTTATCAGCTCTTTTGTATTTTCTACACGTTGTCCCATGACTGCTAAGTGCAGTGGTCTATATTTCCCGGCATCTGCTGCATCTACATCTGCTCCCTTTTTGATTAATAACCTCACTTTTTTTGTATCTGGCATTCCTACTGCGTAATGTAATATCGTCCTTCCTTTTGTGTCTTTTTTATTAATATTTTCTATTGAGTTATCTAATACCTCTTTCCACGCCTTATTAAACTCTTCTCTTTCTTTTTTACTAAATTTTACCATAACTTTCCTCAGCTATTAATGTAATATAAAGTGCCTCCAATTTGGCTCACTTTAGTGCTTAGCAAATCTTGTTTGTTTACTAGCTACTTTTTCACTTAGGGCTGTTTTGGCATAAAAAGCAAGTTTTTTTTGCTAAATTTACACATTTTTTCGAATATTAATATAATATATTAAGATGTATGTCTATCTATTTAACCTGTTAAACAATACCTCCTTTTCTAAGTGACTTCATTTTTTCAGTCTCGTTTCTCCATTACCTCCTCTATTGCCTTGTTTGCTTCTCCATACATCACTTCTACATCTCTCATATTCACTCCCTTCTTTTCTAGATAACTTGTCACTTTCGTGTAAATTTTTGCATAGTTTAGTGGGCTACATCCAAATTTATCTACTGTATCAAGATCTCCTCCTGCATTTATCAGCTCTTCTATTGTTCCTATTCTTCTTGCTAAACAGGCTAAGTGTAGTGGTACTGCTTTATTGTTTGATTTTGCATTTACTGTAGCTCCTCCTTCTATCAGCACTTTCACATTTTTTCTTCTTCCTAAAAACGCTGCTAGGTGCAACGGTGTCTCGCCTCTATTGTTTCTATCGTTTGTACCTGCACCTTTTTCTATTAATAACTTTATTACTTCTGGCTCTGACACCTGTGCTGCTCGGTGCAATATTGTGCAACCTGCTGCGTCTTTTTCATTTATTTGTTGAAACCTGTTTTCTGATAATGCTTTCAATAACCTATCAAAAACATTCCTTGCTTCTTTCCTTGACATAAAATACCTCACTTTCCCTTTGAAATTTTCGCAACCAAACTCTTTGCTCATCTTTTTGAGCTCCCTCCTCACCACATCTTGCTTAAGTCTGCCTCCACCACCTCATCTATCATTTCGTTCACTTGGCTCATTATTTTGCTTGCTAAATTTTTACATTCTTCCTTTATTAGTGACTTATCTTTCTTCCTTATTTCTCCTATCTCTATTATTTTTAACTCAGGCAAATAACTCCTATTCAACATGTCTGCTATTTCTCCCACTAGCCTCTCTATTCCATAGCACGTCAGTTCTCTACTTTTTGTTATTCCGCCTTGCTTTCCCAGAAATTTCCTCGCCTTTTCATTCTCTCCATTATCCCATAGGCCATACCTTTCACTTTCCCAGATATAGTACATTGGTGTTGCACCATATTTATCCAGTTGATTAACTGCAGCTCCTGCTTTTACTAGCTCTTTTATTATTGCAATTCCTGCCCCTAGCCTACATGCAGAGTGCAGTGGCGTACATCCGTTGATATATTGAGTAGCATTTACTTCTCCTCCTCCCCTGATCAGCACTTTTACATTTTCTAAACTTCTCGCAAATACTGCGCAGTGCAGTGGTGCATAACCCTTTTTATCTCTTGCATTCACATTTGCTCCCTTATTTATTAATAACCTTACTGTTTTGTAATCAGAGATTTCCACTGCTTGGTGTAATATCGTCTCTCCTTCTTCATTTCTTTTATTAATGTTTTCAAACCCGTTACTTGATACTTCTTTAAAAAACTTACTAAAAGATTCTCTCTTTTCTTCGTTGAACCCCATTGCATACCTCACAAAATTAGCTTTTCTAGCGCCAGACAAATTTCTTATATTTACCTGCCGCTATTCAAGTCATGTCCGTTTTAGCATAAGAAAGCAAGTCTTTTTCTTTTTATTTCATATATTTTAACCTATTATTAATATAATATATGAGGATATAAATATAAGTACTTAACTTATTATAGATATTACTTGACTATTTTTCCAACTTCTGTGCAAATGTCGATGTTCGTGCCACTTCAGTACTCCTGGGTAAAACACTAAAATGTAATTTTCTAATTCGTGTATTGAGTCTTTTTGCTCTGAATCTAATTCACTTTCAAAATGAATATTGTGCTCTGCTAAAACATATTTTGTGACCTTCTGATCTGTATAATTTTCTACTTTGTAGTTGTGAGTAATGCTAAACCTTTCTAAAATTGGCTTGTGTTTTAAACTCCAATGTTGCCCTGAAAGTTTATCGTTTCCCAATACAAATTTATTTCCTTCTTCTTCTATTCTACCAACCGGAAAACAGCTATTTATTTCTCCTAATTTCCAGCTATCTGACAGTACAATCTGCGCTTTTGCAAATTTAATCGATGGTAATAAACTCTGTGGTAATGGATATAGTGCTTTTAAGTTGTACCACAAATGATCTCTTTCATAGATGCCTTTATAATCCCTTGTGTGAGGCTCGGTTTCTCCAAGGATTGCTACATCTAGGCGATATATATCATTGCTTAAAGCTCGTTCATAATGATCGCGTAGATAGTTTTCTATAATCCTAATAACTGGACCACTAGACCTGAAAAAATTTACTCTTCCAAACGATAACACTGGTCCATCTTTTTCTATTTTTACCCCTGAATAATCAGAAAGAAGATCTCCAAATAAACTCTCATCCAATATAAATCTCTGCACATTATAATAATCGTTAAAAATCCTCATTAATCTGGATCTTACAGGCAGTGATAGTTTTGCCAGCTCTACTACTGCATCTACGAAGAAGTCATTTGGTACCTCTTTTATCCCTACTTGCAACTCAAAAAAGTGTTTACCGGGTGGCTCTTCAATAATTGTAATATCTTCTATATTTGCCCACTTTAGTGCTATTTTGAGTGATGCTGGGGTTCCACGTAGTCTTTGAAATTTTACTCCTTCTACTACGGCTTTTCTTCTATCTTTTACCCAACGCAGTATCTCTTCTAAACCATATTCTTCTATTATCCACGGCAATGTTTCTTCTTTAAGACTAAACTTAAATCCTCTGATACAGTTTGGATCTACTTTATAATCTATCGCATCTACCAATGCTTTTTCTTGTTTTGTTGCGTTTAGTGGCAATAGCATTTTAAATTTCGCAAATTTGCACACTCATTCCCCAGTACCACAACATCCTCTTTTGGCTCTATTAATTCCACATTTTCTACACCATCTACAAATAGATTCGCTATTATCCACGATCTTGTTACACTCCACCCTAATCTTTTTGCTAATTCAAACTTCTCAATAAACTGCTTCTTGATTTCCTCCTTCGATATTACAGGACTTATGCTCATTCTGCTGTGGATATCTATTTCCATAATATTGCAGCCAATTACTGTTACTGTATCTGTTAAAACCCTTATATCATCTCTAGTAACCTGCTTTTTTACAATTTCTAGTAGCTCTTCTAACGCTATGCCAGTTGTGGATAATTGTGTTGATAAGATTGAAATTTGTACTTTCCCTGGTATAGTTGATTCTACTAATGCATCTTTTACTCTACTATCTGCTGACAGTGCATGATACCTATAATACTCCTTGCTCCCACATGTGCTCCAGCCTTTTATTTTTGCTTTTACCTTCTTTCTAAATCTTTCATCCTCTTCTTCTTTCTGCCTCTCCACTCCGTAAAACTCAGCCAAATTATCAAGATCTTCTCCTACTGCAAATTTCAGTAAATTACTCTCTACTGCTTCATTTATTCTTTCTCTGAGCAAAAGTTCTCTCCATGCTGCTACCTCCATAATCTTTACCGCTGGATCACTTTCAACTAATGCTGAAAAGGTTTCATCTCTACGGACCAATTCTTCCTTCATTCTCGAAAAGATTTCTTCATAACTCAGCTTTTCAATAATATTAGGTGTCTGCATTTCTAAACAACTATTCCTCTAATATCTATGAATTTGCCTTCTGGAAGATAAATACCTTGAAGTACAAGAATCACTTTTCCTTCTTTTACTTCTGTAATTTTTACTTTTTCTAACTTAAATCTCTTCTCAAATTTCCCCAGTGCTTCTGCTGTTGCTGCATAGATCTCCAAAGTAAAATCTCTACTAATTGGTTTATCCACTAATTCAAATAATCTTGACCCATAATCTCTCCTCATTATTCTACTGTTAATAGGAGTGGTCAGTATATCAATTATCGATTGCTTTAAGTGCTCTATTCCTTCTAATGTTTTTCCTGTTTTACCATCCATACCCTTCATTTCTATTTTGCAAAGACGCTTTCACTGCCTTTTATTACTTTAAACCCACATGAAACTATATCTCCTACTCTTCCTACACTAAGACCATTTGCAAACACTGTTTTTGATACTTGAATCATTACTTTTCCTTCACTAAAACTGTCTCCTTGTCTACATATTGACTTACCGTTTACAAAAACATTATTACTTCCGCTAATGCAGAAATGTGGTATAGCTTCTCCACAATAGTCTCCTAACCTTACTATTCCTTTGTTCAATTTAAGTCAATCCTTTCTGCTTTCAGTTTTATTCCACTTTTTGTCATTTCTATACTTGATTTCCCAGCCTTCAGTGTTATTTTGTCCACTACTTCAATCTCTAAATGATGCTTCCCTTTATCATATAACAATCTTGTTCCATCTTGAAATTTTATACTATTTATTTCTTTTTTATTCTCTGGTGCAGGGTATTTTTCCTGATATATTCCTCCTAATACCACTCCTAATGATAATTCACCAAAAGGAGAAAATATCATAACCTGTTCACCGATATCTGGTGGAGACCAATCTCTATCTTTTCCTGCTTTGCTCGTTACCCATGGCAGATAATCTGTTAAAAATTCTCCTATTTTCACTCTTACTTTTGCTTTTTCATAATCTATTTCTTTAATAATTCCGATACGAATAATATTCGCTACTTTTCTCTGTAACTCTGCAATGGCAAAATTATTTTCCAACATGCATTTCTCCCACTGCTATTTTATGTGGCTTAATTTTCCCCTCTAACCAGACTGATTCTTCAAAATGCAGATAGTGAACCCATTCAACCAACCACACTAAATATGCATCGAGCTCTGGCCTAAAATCATCTCCTCCTCCTGATATAAATTCTCCTGGTGAAACATTTTTCACGTTCCAAGTATTTTTATTTACTACTCTTGCTACTTCTGCTGCTAATGACCTTACAACTAACGAGGAATACTCGACTGTTCCATCAACTACAATTCTCGCTTCAAATCTTGCTTTCAGCGCTAATTCCTCTGTTCCAGGATCTTTTCCCGATTCTAAACTCACAAGCTCTACAAATAACGCTGGCGCTAATAATTCTTTCCTTATTGCTGGATAAATTTCACATGTCTGTATAGACGGTATTTCTTCCTTCAGTGTGCTGCAAATTGCTTGATGTAAATCTTTCCAGAACTTTGTCATGCATATAATTTAACTCATGTAATGTATAAAATATTTTTCAAATACCTTTTCAACTTCATAATTAACAAGATTCCCTATTATCCTTGAAGCCTCAGGTTTCAGTGGCAACTTAACTTCCTTTATTGGCAATGCTGCCCTTCCTTTACGTTTAAACATACCGCTATTTCCTTTTGGCATAACTGCTGCAAATCCTCCTATAAACTCATGCTTTCCTACTTTCGATCCTCTTCTTGTTTTTTGTATCTTGCCAATTGTCGATGCTCTAATGTCATAGAGATTTGCTCTAATTAACACTTCTAATCTGCTAGTTTTCGCCTTAAAAATTCTTAATCTCTTTCTTATCAAACTTAATTTTATCTTCTTTTCCTCACTAATTTCTTTTGCTGTCTTCAATTTTAGCCATAGTGCTGTTCTGTTTAACGCTCTCACTATTGCTAATTCTATTTTTTTTCTTTTAGCATTTACACTTTCTATTACCTCAACTTCTATATGAACAGACATTTTACACCCCATACGCTTCGATTCGCCAGACCATTCCAGATTTATCTCTAAGTGGTGGTGTGTGTATTTTGTATTTGCAATCACCTATAACAAAAATATCTCCTACAATTGGCCTCAGTATATCAAAAATGCTTACCTCAAGAAAAAGCATCTCTCCCACAAATTGTCCTTCACCAATCTCGTATAATTTATCTGGCTGTTGCTTTAATACCTGTACCATATATGACTTATCCTTTGATTTATATAAAGCCACTTCTCCTAAATGGGCAAAACAATCTTTAAATAATCTCTTAATATTCTCTTGCACGTTTCTCCGCTATATACTAACATTTATATGCTAAGAAGAGGTAAAGCATTCTTCTGCCTCACACCGCTTTATATTTGCTCTACCTATGTTGCAACGATCTTGACTAGTATTGCTGGACGGTGGCACATTGGCAGAGGGTTTGACTGCGTATGCAAATCAGTCCCTCTATCAAATCTTCTTGGCTCTTGTTTTGCATAGAGTGGCTGTCCTAGTGTATTTACTGTTTCATTAAAATCTGCTGGTGCAAAATATGTTGTAAATGTGCTCGCTGTTCCTACTGGAAAACAGTGTCCTGTATCTCTTTCTATAAATCTTCTTACGGTTCCTTCAGGATCAGTTGCTTGCCCTCTATATTCCTCAAACGTTATTCCACAGAACGTAAATCCTGATCTCATATCGTTCCTTAATGCTGCTCCTTCTTGCCATCTCTCGTATGCTTCTTTTACTTTAGTATGAGAAGTAAGTGCATCAAAAAACTCAGGGCTTACTAAAGCATGAATTCCGGTCATATATTCACCACTTAGGTTATCTTCTACGTGCCGCAATACTTCCAGACACTTACGTTTTACATCAGTTGTTGCTGTTCCTAGCGCAAAATTTACTACTTTTGGTGTTATTTCAAATTCGTTGTACAGATTTAATAATTCACTGCCATCTGCGTCTAGAATAATCCCTTTCAGCGCTCCCATTCGCAAATGCTCTAACGTTATTGCATGCTTGTTTCTCATTAGCTGTAAATGGTCAGTTATTACGTCTGCCAGCGCTTTCAGTTCACTTTCTGATCCAAATGCCCTTATTCCCTGTACTTCCTCTGGCAGTACTACATCATCATGCGGAATATGTGGAATTGTAAATGTTCTTACCTTTCTTTTTCCTCTTTTTCCTACTGTTGCTGGTGCTCCAGGTACTTGTGTTGGCAATAGGCTTAAAACTCCATTATGTTCTTCTATGGTGATATGTCTAAATCTTACTGACCTATTTGGAAACAAGTTTAAATTTTCAACACGTCCATAATTTATCGGCAATATATTCATCGCATTTGTTAGTGCCGTCATGCTAAATGCCGTATTTGTAAATGGATTTTGCATTTTTTCTTTTCCCCCTTTTGTATTTTTAATAGTTTTTTAAGCTCCCTTGCGGATAATGATCCCTCGTGCTTCAAGTTGCTTTATTGCTGCAGCTTTCTGTTCTTCAGTGATATTTGCTGGCCACACAACTGCATGATCTGCTAGCATTGCACTGCGAGTAATAATTACTCCTTTCATATCAGAATCTTTGCTATGTATATCGGTTGTAATTACTCCTACTGCTGTTTGCGTACCGTCTGTTCCAGTGGGGTTCAGCACTCTAATAAAACCATCATCTGTCTTCTTGGCAACTACTGTACCAAGTTTAATATTTTGACCTTTCGCTACAGTTATTTGGTCTCTTGAATATAGACTTGATACCTCATACTTTAATAAGTCACCTAGATTATTTTGTTCAGTTATACATGTCATATTTTCTTTTCTCCTTTTTTTCCCTTTAGTTTACTGCCATGTTTGTAGTTGTTGTACCCGGCGGTTATAAAAATACTTTAAATACTTGATTGTGCTCTAGCTTTAGCTACTTGTATCATCAAATCTTCTGATGAATTTTGTGGTAAAGTGCTGAAAATTTTATCTTTTATTGTTCGCTCTGCTAGTAGTTCCATTAACACTTCCCTGGCTTGCTCAACACTTACGCTTTGCTCTATAAATTCTCCTATCTTTTCTGGCATCTTTGATATATTACATAATCTTATTATCTCTAAAATTTCTCTACGACAGTTCTCGTAGCCTTCCTCAGTTAACTCATTAGTTGTCATACTAACACTCCTATGATTATTGATAAATTCAAAAAATGTTGTAACTCCATCTGCAACACCTATTTCTACTGCTTTCTTGCCAAAATATAGACCTGCTTCTGTTGATCGAATCTTTTCAATTGAAAGACCTCTGTTCCTCGCTATTAGCTGCAAAAACATTTCATATAGTCGGCCTACTTCTTTTTGTAAGCTTTCTAAACTTTCAGACGTCATTGGCTCATGCGGGTTTAAATCATTCTTTCGACTACCAGCAAAGATTGTGGTATACTTAATACCTTGCCTTTCATCAAACCTACTTTGATCTATGTGACTTGCTATTACTCCAATACTTCCTACTCCTGAAGTTCTACTCACAAATACCTTTTCAGCGCTAGAGGCTATAGCGTACGCAGCAGAATATGCATCATCATTTGCTATTGCAATAATTCTCTTTTTTGCTCTTGATTCATAAATAAAATCAGCTAGGTCAAAGACACCGTTTACTTCCCCTCCGGGACTGTCTATGTCAAGTAGAATCGTCTCTATGCTTTTATCTTCTAAAGCACTCTCTATCTCTTCATGAATATTTTCATACGAAGTCATGTCTAAAATATGATCAAAAGCTTCTGTTTTTTTAGTCAAAACTCCATAAATACGTATTATTGCTATTCCTTTTGGGTTTATATGAAAATGCTTTAAATTCTTAAAGATAGGTTGTTTGCTGTTATATAATGATAGTAGTTCAAAGCTTCTTCTCTCTACCATTATTGGCTTATTTATCCACATCACCTTCCTTCCCTTTTATGATTAACATCAGAATCGAAACAAAGTCCAAAAGAATTAGCTCGCTTTTGATCTTCTGCTATTTCTTGGTCTATTTCTTCTACATCGTAACCCATTTCTGATACTACTTCTGAGCGGCTCTTGAAGCCATTTCTTACCGCCATTTGCTGTGCTTGCTGATCTTTTAGCGGATCCACCCAATCAAATCCCTGTGGTATCCATTTTACTTCTTCTTTCGCTGCTTTTACTACTTTTTCATCTATACTCAGTTCTCCAGAAAGTACTGCTAACTCTAGCCATCTATTCCAAATAGGTCTACAAAACTGGAACACTATCACGTTATGCTGCAACATTGAACACCTTCTGCGAAACTCTATCAGCCCTGCTCGAATGGATGAATAATTAACACCGGTTAAATCTCCTGTTAGCTGCTCATATGTTATTCCTATGCCTATTGCTATTGCCCTGAGTTGCTGTCTCATGAATGCTTCATAGCTTCCCCCAACATCAGATGGTTCCGAAAATTTGATGTCTTCTCCTGGGTCTAAAAGCTGCATTGTTCCAGGTTCTAGGCCAGATAGTGCTACTCCTTGCTCACTTGCTTCACCTTCTCCCATGATATTTGCTTCAGGATCGAGCCTTGTAATAAACCCTGCAAACATCGCTGCAGTTTTCTTTCTCACCAGCTCTGCATCATCATATTGATCAAGCTCATAAAGCTTTAGCAGTATACTCGAAAGCCAAGGCTCACCTCTGATTTGCCCAGGTCTTAGTGGTCTATAAATATGTAAAACATCATTTGCTGGTACTCTTACTGATTCTCCAAATGAGCCTTCGCCTGGATGTTCTCTAAATAAGTAATATGCTTCTCTTTGCCCAAGCTTGTTAAACTCAATCCCGTTTCTTATTACATTACCATTTGCTAAAGTTTGATTTGTTTTATTGTCTAAATGTTCAGACTCAAGTACTTGCAGTTGTAGTGGTACAGAAAATCTATCTTCCAGCTTTCTCGTTCTTAAACGTACAAAACATTCTCCTCCCTCTATCATACTTCTGCATACTAGAGCTTGTAATCCATAAAAATCACTTATTCCACAGCTATCTGCTTCATCTGTCCATTTTAGCCATAATTCTTGCACCTTCTTTCGAAATTCTCCATCTCTTGCTTTTGATTGCGGCTTTATTCCTGTTCCAATAGAGTTACTTACTATTGTATCAATAATATTTGCTGCATATGGATTTTTTCTCACCATATCACGAGAGCGGCTACGCAAGTGCTCAAGGCTTTGAGACAGCAAATTGTTTATACTTCCTAACTCTGGTTGAAAGTGAAAAAATCTTCTTCCTGAGCCTGCTGCATCCCACGCTGAGCTTTTTATCTTTGGTTTGTTAAATAATTGCTTGAAGGTTTTTAGCAGCATTTATAAAATTCCTTTACTCGTTGAAAAAACAATTTTCCTCTTTGGCCTCATGCCTGCAACTTTTAACTCAGCCTTAATTCGTTGTCTTAAATTCAATAAATCATTTATTTGAACTTCTCCGTACCGCACAACATGGTCACCATATGCAATTGAGACAACTCTTTCTCCGCTTTGCAGTTTTTTTATCGCTTCTTCGACTTGACTTAAATATTCCTGATTGTACATTTTACTTCTCATTCAACCATTTACTTTGTCTCACTTTTTTAGGCTTTTTACTTTCCATTTTTCCACTCAAACTATTCCACTTACTCTCTGGCCATCTGTCTATTCCCAGTGCTATCGATGCTGCTCTTGCATAAATCCTACAGTCTAATACTTCATTTCTTTCTCTTACCTTTTGCCACTCTTGTTTGGTGTATCCTTTTACTACCTTACTGACTAATTGCTCTGCCGTTAACTGCTTAAAATATTCGGGTGCATACTCAGGAAAATGACAATATCCTGCTGGCACTTTCTCTTCTTCTTTTAAAATATTAAGTAGCTGAAAAAGCTCTGACTTTAATATCGATACTCCTACTGGCCAGAGCTTTATTCCTCTTTTTAGCTTTTGACCACCAACTGTTATATCTACTCTACTTGGGCTGCTCAGTGGCACTAGGGCTTTATTTACACCTTTGACTGCCATTACTTTCCCAGACCCCTGATGACTCCTTACCCAATTGTATACTTCTTGTGTTGCATATCCAGCATCAACCGCCATCATACTTATTATATATTCAAGCCCATTTTCACCGATAAAATGATGATTAAGTAATTCTGAAAGCTTTCCCCATACTTCCCCACCTCCTGTATCTCCTTCAAATACTCGGTAGTCTATTGACCAATTTTCGCGGCTTTTTCCCCATGCTACAACTTCCACCTCTAGACGATCTTTTTGGACATCTACTCCTGCTGTGAGAACTACTTCGCCTTTTGGTACTGTGCCAATCTGAAAAAATTCTCTCCTGTTAAATAATTGCTTCCAGTCTGGTACTTCTCCTTTATCTACCCAAGTTTCTCCTAAAGTGGTATTTATCCAAACTTTCAGTAATTGTTCACTTTCCTTTGCATGGAGAAAGTCCTCTACTGCTTGTTGCCAACTATACCAGCCAACTGGACTATAAAGACTTGAAAGATGAAATCCTTTTTTCTCCCCTTCTTTTGCCTCTGTAGCTCTCCATTCTCCACGTTCTAGCATCTCTGTCTTTTGATGATTTTCTATTTTGCCGCTACATTCAGTGCAGACATAATGTGCTGTTCTTGAGTCGTTATTTTCCCATTTTATTTGTGACCATTTTAGAACTTGATAGTAATTACAATACGGACAGGGAACAAAAAAATATCTCTTATCTGTTGCTTCAAATTCTTTCTCAATTCTGCTTATTCCATGAATCGTTGGTGTCGATACTAAAAAAATCTTTCGCCTTGCAAATGTATTAGTTCGAGCAATACTGAGCAGTACTGGATCTCCTTCTCCTCCTGAATCTCCTGGGTAGGCATCTATTTCATCAAGAAAGAGATATTTTACTGGCATAGATCTCAGTCCTACACTACTATTCGCTCCAGTTATTACTACTATTCCACCTGGAAACTCCTTACTTTGTACAGTATTCCCTGAATCTCTTGACCTTGGGTCTTTTACTTTACTTTTTAAACATGGTGTACTCTCTATTAACGGTGCAAATCTTCCCTTCGACCAACGTTTTCCCATTTCAACTGTTGGCTGTACTACCAGCATTGGACCTGGTGTTTGATCGATGATATAGCCAATCCAATTGTTGCCAGCTTCTGTTCCCCCAATCTGCGCTCCTTTCATGAATACTACTTTTTCTGCTGGTGAGGACGGAGAAAGTGAATCCATGATCTCTTTTAAATAAGGAGTTCTCTCTGTTCTCCATTTTCCTGGCTCTGATGCTGCAGTTGGTGCTAAAACTCGATACTCATTTGCCCACTCTGACACTTTAAGCTGGGGATCTGGTCTTAAACCTTCAGAAAAAGCTCTAGCGTATATCATTGTCTGCATCTACTAGTAATTGGTTCTAACTCAACGTCATTAACAGTAGAACTACACTCCTCCAGTTCCATAAACATCTTTTTCTGAAATTCGTTTTCTATATATCTTTTGCTCACCTCACTTATCATTATTGCTATAATAAGTGCAAATATCCCTGTTATTGTTGCAAAAATGATTGCATTGCTTATTGTTGTTGCTGTTAACCCTATACATACCGCTATTGCTACTGCACTTACTGAGGTAAAAACACAGATCACATTGTTGTATTTTCTTACTTTTGCATCTCTATGTTCTATACACCTATAATAAACTGGTACAGACTTGCCTATCTCGTCTGGTAATTTGATGCTCTTTTCTTTAAATAAAGTTTTTAGCAATTCTAAATTATTTGACTTGATTGCTAAGTGCAAAACAGGTGTATAGTTTGCTCCTTTTTTCAGCAATAACTTTACTACATGTAAATGCCTTTTTTCTGCAGCAAGATAAATTGGTGATAGACCTTTATTATTTACAATATCAATATTGATTTCTTCTTTTAAAATTGCATCTACAATCTCAATTTCTCCTCTTTGTGCAGCTAAATGGAGTAGACTATTCTTTTCAGAACCGTATTTATTACTCATCAAAGCCTTCTTTATCTCAGGTTTAGCGTAATCAAATGGTGTCTTGCCGCTATCGTCTTTTACCAGAGGGTCTATATCTTCTCGCGTTAGTAAAACTTCTATTGTTTTCAGTCTTTCAGCATAATGTAGTGGTGTTTTATTTTCGTAGTCCTGCAAATTTACTTGAGCATTAGGCTCCTTTATTAAGCATTTGAGGATATCAAGACATAAGTCTCTTTCATCATAATTAGTATTACTTACAGCTATATGAACAGGTGATAATTTCATCGAGTTTTGTCCTACACGTGCGCTATTTACATCTGCTCCTAGCTCCAGTAATAACTTTACTATCTCCAATTTTTTGTTGTTAACTGCATAGTGCATCGGTGTCTGATTTCGTGCATCAAAAACCTCGATTTCAGCTTTTCCTTCTCTTATCAAAATCTTTACAACTTCTGCATGTCCTATGCCTGCTGCTAGATGTAATGGCGTATGGTGCAAAGCATTTCGTACATTAACGTCAATACCTTTTCCTATCAAATATCTAACTGCATTAACTTCACCTATCATTGCAGCCAAATGAAGTAAGCTATCTTGTTCTGACCCGTATTTGTTATTAATTAGCGCTTGTAATATTTCTGCTTTTTTCCCTTCTTTGGCGTAATCAAGAGATGTTTTACCATCATTATCTTCTATAAAAGGATTAATGTTCTTTTTCGTGAGTAACAGATCTACCATACTTAATTCATCAAACTCTATAGCGCAATGTAGTGGGGTTTTTCCATTTAATCCTCTGACATTAACATCTAATCCAGGTTGATTAATGAGGCATTTTATTAACTCTAAACTTAGCCATTTTATATTCAAAATCTTTTTTATATTTGAAATTTAGTATTAGATAATTCTTGTAATGAGTTTGTAATCTCTTCAGTTAGCGCCATATGAATCTTTTCAGTGTCACTCAGTGATGCAAGCAATGCTGAAACTCTATTTGGAATATTAAGTAAATTATTACGGACAACTCTTGCTACATTAAATGCATCGCGCTTTACTTCTTCTACTGCTACAAGTTCTCCTATCTCAGCCCTAGCTTTTGCCTCAAGAAGTTTACCTCGTTCCATTTCATTTTTTATTCGCGTTTTAAGCAACATCGTGGAAAGTTTTTCTCCGCTTTCTGAATAGTTTTTTCTTCTCAGTGGTTGACTTGGATCTCTGATTGTTTCTATAGCCCTGTTTGCTTGTTCTCGGTCAATGAGTCCATCCTCCAACTCAACTATTCCTTTTTTTACTAAATAACAGACATATTGCCTCGAAAACCCTTTTTCCCTTGCCCATTCTGCTTGCGTAATTCTCACCTTTTTTTCTCCTTTTTTAGCACTGCTCAGCTATAATTTCGTAAGTAGTTAACATTTGAAATATATCTAACGCTAAAGAAGGCCCGAGGTCGGGACCACCAAACCCGCCAGCCTGGACAAAAGGACCCACTTTTTATGATATTTTCAACGTATTGAAATCTTTACTAAAATTCATAACATAGAACATTAATGCTAAAGAATCTGCTTCATTATCATCTGTTGGACAAAAACCCTTTTCCTGCACTGCTTCAATTACATCAGCTTTACTTGCATTGCCCTTGCCAGTTATAAAACGTTTAATAGTCTTAACCGAAACACCTTGATAGGGAATATTACTTTCTTCACACCAAGCAGAAAGGTGTGCTAAAAACCCTCCATAGATATGTGCAGCATCAGTTCCCAAGTGTCTTCTCACTTCTTCAAAGTATACAACTTCAATGCCTGGAAATTTATACTTAAGTGAATTAAGCCAATTACGAAAATTTAAAAACTGCATTCCACCACCACTAAACCTGCTAACATGAAAACTCTTACTTCCACTTTGCACTATTCCATCATTTAAAATAGTCCAGCCGGTTTGTTTGCCAAGATCTAGGGTGAGCATTTCCTTTCAATTGCCGAGTACATATATATACAAGATTTGAAAAAATTAAGTCCAAAAAATCTTTAATTTTCGAAATTTAACAACTAACATAAAAACTCTTTTACAGCCAGTTTGTTTACCAAGCCTTTCAATTGTTGTGTACATATATATACAAGATTTGAAAAATTTTCGTCCAAAAAATCTTCAAATTTTTAGGAATTTTTTTTTATAATTCTTGAATTTGAAGACCTTTCAAACGGGTTTCTCTACTTTTAGAGGTTTTTATTATTCTACTCTTATATTTTATATGTTTTTATATATGTGTATATTTTTATATATGTATTATATATATATATTATATATAAGGGTTTCAGGAAGCTAGAATCCTCCATATTGGCGGACTTCAGATATGCCGTTCCTAGGAACGGTTTTAGGAACGCATGGTGAAAACCCGCCATACAGGCTAATTCTAGATTCCTGATTCCTAATTCCTGATTTAGGAAGCCAGTAATTAGGAACGGAACTTAAGGTTATAGAGAGCATACTTTTCAACTATTTTCCTCTTAAAAATTTAAGCTATTCTTTTAATAGCGAAATCCACATTTTTAGCTCTTTAGGTGATATTGAATTTCAAAATATGAAATTCTTATATGTTTTTAATATAACTTTAGGAAGCCTGAGCTACCCATTCTTAAAAATATTGAAATCCATTCAAAATAGGTTCCAAAAACCTGAACTGTATTATTTTAAATTGCATCAGTATTATTCTCAAAAAAAAACAATAGAATATCAATAGATTAAAAATTGCATCAGTATTATTTATTTTTGCTCCTGTCCTACATAAGGGCATTAATAACTTCCATCCTTAAAGCATTAATTTGTTTTAGGGAAAACCATGAAATTAAAAAATATAGCTATAATTGTTAAAAACGTAAAATACCAAGCCTATAGACTAAAACTTGCTAAGTGCTTTATTGATGAGAATAACGAAGACCTTGAACAAGAACTCTTCTGTGAAATTTGGCCATGCCTTGATCAGTATGATGAAGATAAAAGTAGCTTTAACACCTTTGTAGCAAGATTAACTGAAAATAAAGCTATTAACCTGTTAAAGAAACAGCGATGTGCAAAACGCGATATCAATAACTATATTAGTATCGATGTAACAGAGCTACTTGAGGGTGAAATAACAAAACGCATTGATGTAGACTATATGATCTCGGTTTTACCAAAGGAATGGCAAAATATATGTGAGCAACTTAAATTTTTTAACTTACATGAAGTTGCCAAAATGAACAACGTTTCAAGAACCACTTTAAACAATATTATCAAGAAGATACGTGCCAAACTTTCTCCTATTTACTACGAAGGCAAAAAGAAAAATTGAACAAAATTTTTGCCTTTCTTGTATATATATACATCGTAGCATGGATAAATAATGGTTCTTAAAATTTTGAATAATAATGAAAGATTGCAAACAATATCAACTGTAAAAATGGTCATCTTTGGTCCTTATGGTATTGGTAAAACAAGTCTCCTAAAGACCGTAGATGAACCAACACTTTGCCTTGATTTTGAAGCAGGGCTTCTTGCTGTTCAAGATTGGCAAGGAGATTCAATTAGTCTTCGCACTTGGAATGAAGCTAGAGATATTGCTTGTCTTATAGGGGGGCCTAATCCTGCGCTGAAGTATGATCAAGCATATAGCCAAAGACACCATGAACATGTATCTGGTAAGTACAAAGATCTTTTCCCTGAGTTTTCTAAATACCGATGCATCTTTGTAGATAGTATAACCGTTGCTTCACGTTTATGTCTATTATGGGCAAAAATGCAACCTGAGGCTTTTTCTGAGAGATCGGGAAAACAGGACATGAGAGCTGCATATGGATTACTTGCTCAGGAAATGATGGCTTGGCTCAATCAATTTCAACACATCAGAGACAAAGACATCATCATAGTTGGCACTTTAGGTCAATATCTCGATGATTTCAATCGTCCAATTTGGCTACCTCAATGCGAAGGGACTAAAACTGCTAGTGAGATTCCTGGAATAGTTGATGAAGTAATCAGTATGGTTGGAATCAAGAGAGATGATGGAACGGAGAAACGCTCTTTTGTTTGCCACACTTTAAACCCTTGGGGATACCCAGCTAAAGACCGCAGTGGACGCCTGAGTATGGTTGAAGAACCGCATTTAGGCAAGCTGCTTACAAAGATTAAAAGCAAGTTTTAAAATTTAAACATGGAGAGTGATATATGTTACAAAACCTATTAACTGATTTTAACACTGTAAAACCGCAAAGTAGATTGATACCAAAAGGTACAATAGTAAAGGTAAAAATGACAATCAAGCCTGGAGGTTATGAGCATTGGTTTACTAAAAGCCCCACTACCGGTAGCATTTATTTAAATACAGAATTTACCGTTATTGAAGGCCCATACGCAAAGCACAAAATTTATCAAATAATTGGTATTAAAAGTAGTAAAGCAGAAGATACTTGGGGAGAAATGGGTCGTTCTATGCTTCGCAGTATCTTGGAATCGGCACGTGACATTCATCCACATGATAACTCAGAAAATGCAATCCTTGCTCGTAAGTTAAATTCAGTTGCAGAATTAAATGGCTTAGAGTTTACAGTAAAGGTAGGTGTTATAACTGATGAATATGGAGAGAAGAACAAAATTGCCTCGGTAGTTACTCCAGAATACCGCAAAAATTATGAAATTGACAGAGTACCATTTTGAAGTACGACGAGGAAAAGCTTTGGTCTGCTGTCGTTACTAGAGGTATTCAGGACGCAGTAGGAAAAAACCCAAAGCTAAGAGAAGAAGCAATTAATTGGCTGAATTCAAAATCTTTTGAAACTGTTTGTGAGCTAGCTAATCTCAACTTTACACGTATGAAAAATATGTATGGGAATTTTATGTCTAAAAAGCAAAAAGAGTTAAAGATGTTATTGATTGATAATATCAAGGAGTGTGTTTCTTACCTACTTCCAAATGGTGAGTTTTACCGAGAAAAAACTTATATTGGAGACTTAAATGGAAATACAATTACAGTTAAAATAGTAGGTAAGGAAGCTGGTGATTGGCGTAATTTTACTGAAGGAACTGGTGGTGATATTATTGATCTTTGGATTTTAATTAAGGGTGATATATATTCTGCTAGAAAGTGGCTCAATAAAAAATCAAAGAGTGGAGAAAAAAAAGGGCGGAAAAGAGAAGAAAAAATATTTTCTGTAAAGCAGTACTTAAGTGATCAATCACCAATACCAGAAGATATAATAGCTCCACGAATTCTCACTCCAGGTGGTCTTTTAGTCATTGGTGGTACGCCAAAGGTTGGCAAAAGTTATTTTCTTCTCTCTTTGCTTGCACATCTTGCAGCAGGAGTGTCGTTTCTTAAGATGAAGTCAGCAAGGCCACTAAAAATAATCTATCTGCAAAATGAGATGGAGTACAATTATATCAGGGAACGCATACAACAAATCATAACTAATCAAAGGCTGCCAAATCTAGCAGAGGAAAACTTGATTGTTACTACAAAGATGAGATTAACTTTAAATGATGAAGGTATAGAGAGAATAAAAGATATAATAGGAGAAAAATTTAAAACGATAGATCTTATCGTTTTGGATTCTCTTGACTATGAAAATATGTTTTCTGGCCTGCAAAGCAGAGTAGAAAAACTACGTTCTGTAATTAATCCTATGGCTGGAATCATTATTACACGTCATACCAGAAAAGTATCCACAGCTACACTCGCAAAAAGTCCTTTTCAAGCTTTAATTGGTGCTAATGCTTTAAGAAGTTTTTATACATCTGGTATGGTAATGTTTCAACCAAATAAACGTGCAAATGTCTTGCAAGTAGTATATGAGCTAAGAAACGGTAAATCAATACCAGCAAAATTCATTAGCAGAGTAAATGGGCGTTGGCAGAACTCTAAAGTTATAGCTACGGCTTAATTTATCCACAAAAACCGACACTATGCTAGAGCTAAAAACTCAGCTTTTGCAAAACATCAGATCTTGTCTTTTTCATCTTTTACCAAGAGGGACATTTCGTGGTGATAAGTTTTATGTAGGTGATGTACAGGGTAACAAGGGCAAAAGTACTGTAATAGAGTTAACAGGCGAAAGAGCCGGATTATGGAAAGATTTTGCAACTGGAGAAGGTGGTGACATTATTGATCTTTGGGCAACGGTACACGGGAAGAATGCGAGAATAGAGTTTCCTGAAGTAATGCTCTCAATAAGTGAATGGCTTGGAAAAACCAACTTCAAAGAACAGAGAAATTTAGAACAATACTTAACTTGTAGTTGGAACTACTACGATGAAAATAACCAATTGATTGTAATAGTCTACCGTTATGATCCTCCTTTAGAGAAAAAACAGTTTAAACCATTTGATGTTAAAAAACAAAGATTCAAAGAGCCAGAAATAAGGCCACTCTACAACATTCCAGGTATTTTAAAATCTGATAAGGTTGTTCTGGTTGAAGGAGAAAAATGCGCAGAAGCACTTATAGAGAAAGGAATAACTGCAACAACAGCAATGTTTGGAGCAAATGCGCCTATTGATAAAACAGATTGGACTCCGCTTAAGGGCAAGCATATTATTATTTGGCCAGACAACGATGAAGCAGGTAATAAATATACCAAAAACGCTGAAAAGAGACTTTTAGAACTTGGTGTTGCATCACTTGCTACGCTTAAGATTCCACCGAATAAACCAAAGAGTTGGGATGCTGCTGATTGTGTGTTAGAGGGAATAAATATTGAAGAATTTATCGAAAAAAACTCAAGAAAAATAATTATTAAACCACCACTTGATATTTTTAGCTGGAGCGTAGAGCGTTTTGTAGGCCCAGTACCAAAGCAAAGATTCTTGGTTGAAGGATTATTTCCTTTGGGTGTAACCTCCATTTTGGCTGCAATGGGAGATACAGGCAAAGGTATGCTACTTCTTGACCTAGCCCTCAAGGTTGCAGGTAGCATAGATCAGGTATGCGGATTTGGTCCACTTGTTACTGAACATGGATCTGTGGTGGTATTTTCTGCGGAGGATGATACAAATGAAATACATCGTCGCTTAGAACGACTTGATCCAAAATGCGAGAGATTGAAATATAAAGGTAGGCTATTTATTGTACCATTACCAAACATCGGAGGATCTCTTACCATACTTAAGAACGTTCGCGGTAAAGTTGTAGAAATCTCTCCAGAATTTGAGTCGGTAATGAAGCAGCTGAGCAGGATAAAGGATTTAAAGCTCATTATATTTGATCCCCTTGCTTCTTTCATTCATGCAGATTTAAATGCTGATCCAGCAGTAGGGGATTATCTCATGTGTTTATTATCTGATTTAGCATGTAGCACTGGAGCTTCAATAATTACTGCACATCATATGAGAAAGCTGAAGGGAGAAAAGCCTATATCAACAGTAGAGCAAGCACGAGATGCTATTCGAGGCACTTCTGCTCTCGTAAATGGAGTCAGGTGTTCTTTTGCTTTTTGGCCTGTTGAAGATATGACTAAACCAATGATTTTTAGGTCAATTGGAAAAATCCCAAGACAAAATGCACTATTTTATGGAGCTGTTGTTAAAGCAAATGGCCTGGCTGATCGTACCATACGCACTTACCTAAGAAATGAAGAAACAGGGCTATTGGAAGACATCACTGAACAATTAAAAGCTCAAAATATTAGCGATAAAGATCTTAAAATATATCTTATTGATTCAATTGCGCGAGCTGCTATTTCAGGACATCCATTTACTCACACAGGAAGTGCAGGAATACATAAACAACGACATAGACTGCCTGAAGTTTTTCATAGTATGGGAAGAGATAGATTAGAGCGTATAGTGCAAGAGCTTTTACAGGCAAAGCAAATAGTTAAAGGAATGGCTAATGGTTCAAAAGAGGATAAATGGCTCGATATTAAAACAGGACCATTTGCACGTGGAGTGGGAAAATTTATTCATGGAGCTGAAAAAAACTATTTTTGATAACAAAAAACTCTATTTTTTTATAGTCAAAGTAAAAGGGTTAATACGATAACCATATGATGATCTTTGCCAACCAAGGGTTTGTATTACATCATCACGTTCAATACTTAATCCTAATTTCTCAGCGATCGTAGCTTTGATTGTTCTTTGCATTTTATTTAATGGTTTTCTGATTTGATGTTCTAAATCTGCTTCTAAACTAAGTCCCAAGAGTTTTTCTAACTGATTAATATTGAGAAGTGTATGTTTTTCAGGTGGTAATTCTTTCTCACAGTCATGTAAAAATTGCTTGAACAATATTCGAAAAATATTAAGGCATGATGCAGCTTTTTTATTTATAACTTCAATACTATTAACATATACCATACCTTTAACTACTTGTAACTCCAAAAGTTTTGTTGGTATAATTGGTTCAACACGTTTAAGCGAAATATATGAAGCTGGTAAAACTTGCAAAGAAGTATTTTCTACCACCTCTGGTACTCCTCTTTTATCTGCCTCTTGGAATATCTCAGTTACAGTCTTAAGCTGACAAAACAGTTTCACCATTGGCACTACATATAGATTCAGCAATAGATTTGGTATATCTTTTTTTAGAGTGATGAGAACTGTCGGATGGACTCTAAGTTTATCTATAGTTAAAAATATCGCATCAGTACAAAAATCAAGGATTATTAGATTTACAATACGACCTTGATTACAAATATAATAAACTCCTTTTTCCACTTTTTCCCACATAAGTCTTGAATCATTCAACTTTGTTTCAAACCAGTCTATGATTTTCTCTATATTTAAGTATATGGATAAGAGATGAAATCTCTGTTTTTTATAAGTATTAGGCAAAATATGACGAGAACAGTTTTCACAAATAGCGTCATCACATGCTTCATCAAAGTCTGGATCGATAAAAATCTCATTGCTACAACTTGGATCAATTACATTTGGCCAATCAAGATGATCTTCTTCACGAGAGCAAACAATATAGTACCTTTCTTGCATTTTTATCAATCCAAGATCAAATAAGTATCTTGCTGCTTTAATGTGATTTTGACTTGGATTAACCCAAGAACTATTTGAACTTAAAAGATCAGCAATTTGCTCGTGAAAGGATTTTAAGACCATAAGATTGTTCCATATGTTTCTTCAGGTCCTCTCTTTCTTTTTTATTGAGCGGATGCTCTGAATAATAAATTTCCCCACTTGATTTGAAAGAAAATGTTACCTTTTTGTTTTGGAACATTACTTTAGCTGATTGAATAGATTGTAGTATGTTGCCAATAGACGGCTTTAAAATATGTAACTCTGGTGCAATAGGATCGTACGGCTTTACACTCAAAGTAAGATATGTATTACTATTTTTAAAATAATCTGACTTAAAATTTAACTCAAATATACAAATATTAGGGTCAGAACCCTCTATACATGCTTGAAGGAATTTATGCACTTGTAGTAGAAAGTTCTTATCCTGTATATTTACAAAAGTACATTCGCAGTTAAAATAACCACTTACAATACTATTTGCTATTTCCACAGCTTTATTGGTATTTTTAGCACAGAGATTAACCTTTGTACCATCAATCGAAAAATCTAAAATCATCCACTCAGGTTTATGGCCATGAACAACTTTGTTTGAATTAAGCAGTAAATCCATGTCACTTCCTCGACGTACAAACATATATATCCGATCTTGATGATGGAAAAAACCCTGCAATTGGTTTTCAAACTTCAGTATCTGCTCTACAGCTTCTTGTGACATAAATTCCTTGAATGAAGTGTTTATTTGTCTTGGTGATTTCTGTAGAGCAAATGATACGAAACCTCTCTTTTGTACTTTATCAAAGTGATAGACAGATTTTAGAAGTTCACAATTTATGTGAAACAGTAAAAATAACAAGGATCTTTTATCATACTTAGTATTATTTTTTATCAGGTACGATCTCATTAACTCTTGAGTGAGGGCAAATCTTGCTACTTCACTGACTGTAGCTTCAAGTTTCGTACGATCAAAGTAGCTAATGAGATAATAGTTAAAAAGAGAGTCAGAGTAACTGGCAAGTATCTTACGTTTTTGTTGAGTGAATCTATCATCGTAGTCTCCGTCTTGAAAAAGTTGTCCATTTAAATGATTTTTAAAGCAATGCTGAAAAATAATGCTCAGTTGTTTACCAGAAAGGGAATCTAACCAAGACTGACGTATATTAGAATCCTGAAAACGATCTAATAAAAGGTTAACAGGAACTTCTAAGTCGCTCTCCCAGAATTTATGACTTGGATAAATCTCCATAACATATTAAATAAGCCATGTTATACATAATATGATGATTTAGGCAAAGATTTTTTGGACATAATTTCTTCAAATCTTGTATATTTATTAGGGAGAATTTGTGTGAACTAGATAGCTTTCTTAAACGAGACATAAGGTGTGCATTGGTTTAGTTTAATAGAAGTCTCCTAACCTATAAAAAAATTCACAGGAAGAAAAACATGCAAAAAGGAGAGTTGGCTATTTATTGGGGTTATAAGCCTAATCGATTGGCAGATACATATCTAGCAGATGCTTATGAACAATTATTGAAATGTAAAACAAAGGAGGTAGAAGAAAATGACAACCGTAAGCTTGTATGCAAGAGTTTCATCAAGACAACAGGCACAGGAGAATACGATAGAGAGTCAGATTGTAGAATTGGAGCGTCGCATTGGTAGTGATGGACATGAGTTATTAGATGAGCATAAGTTTGTCGATAATGGTTATAGTGGATCAAATTTAGAACGTCCTGGCTTAGAAAATTTACGTGATAGAGTAGCAGAAGGTAAGATTGATAAGATATATATTCATTCACCTGATCGGCTATCACGTAAATTTTCATATCAAATGATCTTACTCGAAGAGTTTAAAAAGGCTGGATCTGAAATAGTATTTTTGAATCATAAGTTTGATGATAATCCGGATTCCCATTTATTTCTACAGATTCAGGGAGCAATAGCAGAGTATGAACGTGCAAAGATTATGGAACGAAACCGTAGAGGTAAACTTCATGCTGCCAAAGCTGGGTGTATAAGTGTGATGGGTAGGGCGCCTTACGGTTATCGCTACATAGCAAAACATGTAGGTGAAGGAAGTGCTCAATTTGAGGTTGATGAAGAAGAGGCAAATATAGTGCGTAAAATATTTAGTCGGGTTGGCCAAGAAAGAGCAAGTATAGGAGAAGTTGTACATGAACTGAATAAGATACCGGTAATAACACGAACAGGAAAAAGGTATTGGAAAAGGAGCACTATTTGGAACATGTTAAAAAATCCTGCTTATATAGGACAAGCAGCTTATGGTAAAACTAGGACATGCTCAAAACCACAAGTAAAAAAATCAAAAAAAGGAACTTGTGGTAAACTTAAAAGTGGTCGCTTTAATAGTGATAAAGAGAATTGGACTTATATTCCAGTACCAAAAATAATCAATGAGCATTTATTTGATTCAGTGCAGGCACAACTAACTGAAAATAGGCAAAGAGCAAGAGTACGACAAAGAAGAGAAACATATTTATTGCAAGGTTTAATGGTATGTCAACGTTGTCAATATACTTATTGTGGTACAAACCACGTTCATAAAAAGTCGACATATTATTACTATCGTTGCTCTGGTACAAACTCTAGCAAATTCAATGGCAATAAAATCTGCGATAATAAATCAATACGCACTGATATATTAGATGGAGTTATATGGGAAGAAGTCAAGAGTATCTTGAAAGAGCCAGATAGGATTGCAAATGAATATCAACGTAGATTATCAGAGAACAAAAAACCTTTACATAATCAAACACGTGAAAAGCAAGAAAGTAAGTTAAGATTAAGTATCAAAAAATTTATTGATAGCTATGCTAAAGGGTTTATAAGCCAAGAAGAATTTGAACCAAGAATCACAACAATGAAACAGCATTTGAAAGAAATTGAAGAAGAGAAAGAAAGAACGCTTGATCAAAAAAAACTACAACAAGAATTGAGCCTTGTTACAGATAGCTTGAAAAACTTTTCCTCAAGTGTTGAATCAAAGCTTGATCAAGTGGATTGGCAGACTAAGCAAAATATTATTAGAATGTTAATTCATCAAATTGAAATCAATCACAATCACTTGTATATAGTATTTCGCATAAAAAGTCTTGCAAATTTTGATCAAAATAGCCATAATAGAATTATGCAATGTTGTACTAGCAGTCAATATTGTTGGATTGCCGGATAAAACTGTTGCGGAATCCAAAGAGCGCATCAGAGCAGCGTTAAATTCAATCAATCTACTACTACCTCCAAAAAGAATTACAGTTAATCTCTCCCCTGCGGATTTGCTGAAAGAAGGCAGTCATTATGACTTGGCTATCGCTATTGGACTACTTGTTGTAATGAATGTGATACCAGTTGAAAAAATTCAGTCTTATATAATCATGGGTGAACTGGCTCTTGATGGCAGAGTTATTCCAGTTTCAGTAGTGCTGCCAACAGCAATTAATGCAAAAAAGGCAAATAAAGGAGTAATTTGCCCAAGGGGAAATGGAGTAGAGGCTTCATGGGTAAAGAATGTTTCAATTCTAGCTATAGAGAAATTAACTGATATTATCAGACACTTTAAGGGTGAGCAATTAATTCAGCCAGTAATTTTTAATTATAGTGATGCACCCAAAGAAAAAAGATTGGTTCCCGATATGAAGGATATCAAAGGCCAAGTTGTTGCAAAAAGAGCAGCTGAAATTGCAGCAGCAGGTGGGCATAATATGCTTCTTGTTGGCCCTCCTGGTACTGGAAAATCAATTCTTGCTAAGCGCTTTATAGGATTGCTGCCTGATTTGACCGAACAGGAGATGATTGATGTTAATATTATTTCCAGCATAACAAAAACTGGTAATGAAATATTCAAAGTAACTCGCCCCTTTCGTGAACCTCATCATTCATGCTCTATGTCAGCAATGATAGGGGGAGGAAAGAATGCAAAACCTGGAGAAATCACTATGGCTCACAATGGCGTGTTATTCCTTGATGAGCTACCTGAATTTCCAAGACTTGTGCTTGATTCTCTGCGCCAACCACTTGAAGATAGAAAAGTTACCGTTGCAAGGGCAAATGCTCACATAACCTACCCTGCAAATTTTCAACTGATTGCTGCGATGAACCCCTGCAGATGTGGTTACTTGGGGGATGCAAGTAGATCGTGCAACAAAGCTCCAAAGTGTGGCACAGATTACAAAAACAAAATATCAGGACCATTGCTTGATAGAATAGACATATGCATTGAAATGCCAAACGTTAGCATACTCTCTCCTGAAATCTCTGTGGAGGGAGAAAGTACTAAAATCATAAGAGAAAGAGTGATAGCAGCAAGAAAAGTTCAAACTGAGCGTTATAGTAAATTGAATGTTCGTTGTAACGCAGAAGTAAGCGGTGAAGCATTTAATAAATTTACTGAACCAGATCAGGCAGGGTTAGAATTGCTAAAATACGTACTGAAAGAAAATTACATTTCCAATCGAGGCTACACACGCGTATTAAAAGTTGCAAGAACCATTGCAGATCTTGCAAAAAGTGAAGAAGTAAAAAGAGCACACATTGCTGAAGCGCTGAATTACAGAATAAGGATATATTAAAAAATTAGTTTACTTGACAGACAATTTGTTTCATTATATACTGCCCTTAATGAAATTTTAACATTCTATTTAAGGAGTAGAGTTATGGCATTAACAGAATATAATTACGAACAAGAACATAGTGTTTTTCACGCTATTTCAGAGGGATATAAAAACCCTGATAATGGACACTGGGGAGTTACAGGTGCTGCTGGTGGGCTTGGTCAGTATATTAAGGATAATAAGTTAAGAACAGCATTATTTCCGGTTGCAGTTGCAAGTGTTGTCTTTACAGCAATGCATATGAAAGCAGGCTTTGTTAGTGCAGCAGAAGCTTCTGGGTTTCTTGCTAAGACTGCCAGCTACTTTGTTGGGACAAATCAAGCAATAGCTGCTTCATTACCTGGATTTATCGGAACAGGTGTTGCTGGTCAGATAGTTGCAGGTGCCATAATGACAATTGCTGCAGCTGCTGTTCTTTATGGAACATATCAAGTTGCCTCAAAATTAAAAGATGTTGTGGTTGAAGCATCGAACAAAGCAGAAAAAGGTGTATAATAACTTCAACAAAACAAAAAGGGATAGGTCTCTGTCCCTTTTTATAAACATTTTTTATTTTTTTGAAGTAATATCATCCAAAAATCTAGTAATTATAAAATAGCACTTATTAGTATAAATATTAAGAATAAGTAAATCCCGTTTACTGTTTACGCCTATAGAAGTGAAAAGTATTTGCATATTATTAAAAAAGCGGTAACTTACTATCAAGTGAATTCGCTAAAT
Source organism: Wolbachia endosymbiont (group A) of Hedychridium roseum (assembly GCF_964028325.1). Lineage (NCBI taxonomy): Bacteria > Pseudomonadati > Pseudomonadota > Alphaproteobacteria > Rickettsiales > Anaplasmataceae > Wolbachia > Wolbachia endosymbiont (group A) of Hedychridium roseum. The sequence continues at coordinate 77,043 of NZ_OZ034755.1, forward strand.
TTGAGTAATTTAAATGTCTATTGATCTTAGTCTGCCGGAGTTACCTATATTACACCCAAGGATTACCGTTGTGGGAGTGGGTGGTGCTGGTGGAAATGCTGTGAATAACATGATCCAATCTAATTTGCAAGGAGTGAATTTTGTTGTCGCAAATACCGACGCTCAAGCACTAGAAAAGTCGTTATGTGATAAAAAAATTCAGCTTGGCATTAATTTAACTAAGGGTCTTGGTGCTGGTGCTTTGCCTGATGTTGGGAAAGGTGCAGCAGAAGAATCAATCGATGAAATTATGGAGCATATAAAAGATAGTCATATGCTTTTCATCACAGCAGGAATGGGCGGTGGTACCGGAACCGGTGCAGCACCGGTAATTGCAAAAGCAGCCAGAGAAGCAAGAGCTGCAGTTAAGGATAGAGCGCCAAAAGAAAAAAAGATATTGACTGTTGGAGTTGTAACTAAACCGTTCGGTTTTGAAGGTGTGCGCCGCATGCGCATTGCAGAGCTTGGACTTGAAGAACTGCAAAAATACGTGGATACACTTATTGTCATTCCAAATCAGAATTTATTTAGAATTGCAAATGAAAAAACTACATTTTCTGATGCATTTAAACTTGCTGATAATGTTCTGCATATTGGCATCAGAGGAGTAACTGACTTGATGGTCATGCCAGGGCTTATTAATCTTGACTTCGCTGATATAGAAACAGTAATGAGCGAGATGGGCAAAGCGATGATCGGCACCGGAGAGGCAGAAGGAGAAGATAGAGCAATTAGTGCTGCGGAAGCTGCAATATCCAATCCATTGCTTGACAATGTATCAATGAAAGGTGCGCAAGGAATATTAATTAACATTACTGGTGGCGGAGATATGACTCTGTTTGAAGTTGATGCTGCAGCCAATAGAGTGCGTGAAGAAGTAGATGAAAATGCAAATATAATATTTGGTGCTACTTTTGATCAAGCGATGGAGGGAAGAGTTAGAGTTTCTGTTCTTGCAACTGGCATTGATGGTCGCAATAATAAGTCAGAAACTTCACCTATAAGTCAGAGCGAAGACTCAGAGAAAGAGAAATTTAAGTGGCCCTATAGTCACAGTGAAAGTACGCAAGACAAAACACTGGAAACAAAACCAACTGAACAGGTAAGCGAAGGAGCTAAATGGGGCAGCAATGTTTATGATATACCGGCTTATTTAAGAAGAAAAAAATAATGCAACTTTGGCTACTCAAGTCAGAGCCAAGTGAATATTCATGGCAAAAAATGGAAAAGGAGCAGGTAGTTGAGTGGGATGGCGTGCGCAATTATCAAGCTCAAAATTACATGAAAATTATGAAAGTAAGCGATCTTGCGTTTTTTTATCATACAGGTAAAGAGAAAGCAATACTTGGAATCGTTGAAGTATTTAAAGAGTATTATCATATTAATGATCCCAAGTTCGGATTAGTGAATGTAAAGTTTTTGAAACCTTTAAATAACCAAGTAACGTTAAATAATATAAAACAAAACCCACTTTTGAAAAATATGTCTATATTAAAACAACCACGTTTATCAATTGCCCCAGTTTCGGAAATTGAATGGAATGAAGTAATAAGGATGAGTGAATGTTAGAAGTAAATATTCTTGACAAGAAATGGTGCAGCATTATAGAAAATCCTAAAAATTTTGTATTAGGTGTCATCAATGCTTCTCTAAAAGAATTAAAAATAGACCACTATAAACCAAATATATCAATAGCTCTGGCTGATGATGATTTGCTACATCAACTTAATTTAAAATTTAGAGAAATGGATAAGCCAACTAACGTACTATCATTTCCGTGTGAACAATTGTCTAATGAGTGCGATTTAGGAGACATAGCAATTTCAATAGACACAATAAAAAGAGAATCGCATGAGTATTGTATACCTATTCTTGCTCACATTGCACACATGTTAGTGCATGGATTACTGCATTTACTTGGTCATGATCACCAAAAAAAAGATGAAGAAATTATAATGAAAAATCTAGAAAGAGAAATTTTAGCTTCGCTTGGCTACAATATGTGCGCGATTTAAAAGGAATTTAATAAAAATATAGTAGATGATAATAAAATATGTTATCTACAAAGGGTTTTAGCTATAAACAATAAAAGGTAAGTGATATGGTTCAGTTTTCTTTGCCAAAGAATTCTAAAATTAATCAAAAGGGCAAAATTTATCCTATTCCTGCTAGAGCAAAAAACATCAGAAGATTTCAAATTTACCGTTGGTCTGCTGATGACGAGAAAAACCCTAGAATAGACACATTTTTTATTGATATGGATAGTTGTGGCCCTATGGTACTTGATGCATTAATAAAAATAAAGGATGAAATAGATTCGACTTTAACTTTCAGACGTTCTTGTAGAGAAGGCATATGTGGATCTTGTGCCATGAATATTGACGGAACCAATACTCTTGCATGTACTAGATCTATACACGATATAAAAGGTGATGTAAAAATATATCCATTACCTCACATGTATGTGATAAAGGACCTAGTCTCGGACTTGAGCCAATTTTATGAGCAATACAAATCAATTAAACCTTGGTTACAAGCAGATAAGCCTGCCCTACCAAATAAAGAATACTCTCAATCTCCTGAAGATAGAAAAAAATTAGATGGCTTGTCCGACTGTATATTATGTGCTTGCTGTTCGACTGGTTGCCCAAGCTACTGGTGGAATAGTGATAAATTTTTAGGACCAGCAATACTATTACAAGCCTACAGATGGATTGCTGACAGCCGTGATAATAAGACAGGTGAAAGACTTGATGTTTTAAACGACCCATTCAAGTTGTATCGTTGTCATACAATAATGAATTGCACAAAAACTTGTCCTAAAGGACTTAATCCAGCAAGAGCAATAGCGAAAGTAAAACAGCTCATGGTAGAGAAAGAAGGAGTTAAGTATCATCTTTTGCATTCTTCGTAAGAGAACAGCAAACCTTCCGAAGCGTAGGGTATTGTTAATACCCTGAACGCTTTTCCATTCGTGAAATGCATCGTATCATCATACGATGCAAATAATTTTTTGAATAACTCATGTCTTTGGTTACTAATAGTTTGAAAATCCTCTTTTTCTAAAAGCTTTTTAGATTCGAAGAGGTAAAGCATAACTTCATGATAAGTTGGGTAAGATGCCAAAAATTTTGGGTCAAATTGAAAGGTTTTTATGAAAGCATTATTATAAAATTTTAGCTTTTGATTCTTACTATATATTACTATAGCAACCGGCAACCTCTCAAGCAAATTTTTCTGTGTAGCTAAATAACTGTTTAATTCAGTATATAATTTCTCTGCATCACTAACATCTTTCCCATACATTACTATGCTACCAGAACCTTGTATTGGAATTTTAACAAAATCGAAAACCTTAGGTTCGTTCTTGTAAGTTACGACATGCCTTCCTGGTTTTGTGCTATGAGCGCTACTGGTAATAGCAAATTTCTTAGAGCCATCTACATATTTATCATAAAACAAATTATAAAATTCTACCTTTCTATTCTTGTTATATTTTAGTATTGGAAATGGTAAAGAGTTGAAAACATTTTTATAGCTCTCCACTTCTTGTGTAAGCTTAATATTTTCTAGCTCAAGTCCGTGAGCTTTTATTTTACAGTCTGAGACATTCCTTATCCATAACAGCACACCAATCACATTGTTAGAATCATCTATTATGCTTCTACCATAACATATGCAATAAACCTCACTGTCTTTTGACTTTAAATCTAGAGTAAAAGATTTATTTATTTCCTTTGCCTCAGCAAAATTTTTAATTAAACTTTCTGATTGCTCAAAAAAATTCACAAACTCATTAAATGAGTAAAAAACAGTATTAAGCAAAATTAGTAAGTTGGGAGAGAACTTTTCTATACGCTTTTTTGCATCCCAAATATAAAACCCATCATTCACAGTATCAATTAAATTATTTATGATAACATTTCGATGTTGTAAGTTCTTAATCTTATTACTAATTTTTAATTTAGAATAAGAGAGAAAGAATAATATTAGAATCAATATTAAAACCACTTCATACAAAAAAAACATAGCACTTCTAAAACAGATGTAAAAACTTGTAACCGCTCAGAATTATGCTGAAGAGTTATATAAGTAAAGATTGCCTAACATCTGAAAGCCCAATCTCTTATAAAGGTTTACAGAAGGTTTCATACAATGTGCTACTATATATTTGCATTCAAGCTGTTTAGCTATCTTTATTCTTTCTAAAACCATTTGGGTACCTATTCCACGATTCCTGTAAATTGGTAAAACTCCATCACTATAAAAACCAGCTACACTGTCTTGAACATAAAGACCGCATGTCCCAATAATTTCACTATTTAGTGTTACAAGAAAAAATCTTAATCTTGAGTTTTTATCATCATAATTTGATAATCCGCGAAAAAATGTGCTGACAATTCCAACGCCATGATAAAAAATTTTAGAAGTGTGTAAATCTAACTGTTCTAAGAGGTCGCTACCATTTACAGCATTTAACCTCAAGTTTGGAATAACATCAGCAGGTAAAAAGTAATTTTTCATATTAAGTAAAGCTTTTTTTGGTGTGCTAACGTGTTTTATTTCACACTTTTCTAAAATATCTCTTATTTTCATATGTGAATTTATTACCCATGTTGCTTCTATATCTCTTGTTCTGAGATAATCTAGAGTTTTTTGTATAGAAAGCTCGGTACATTGATCTCCACAGAACACAAAATTAAATAATGACTCCCTAGTACCATTTATTGTAAATGTAACGTTATCAAATTCATCGTGTACTTCCCACTCAGATAAATTCGCTGTGTACAGTATATAATCCTTTAAATTTTGAACAATTAAGCTTGAATAATAAATTTTTTTATCCTGCATACATCAACAATAAACAATAAAAGGCTCCTATAAGAACACAGGCTAAAATTGCAGCTATAATGTCATCTAGCATAACACCTAAAGGACCTTTGGTATTTTTATCGATCAAATTTATAGGCCACGTTTTTATTATATCAAAAAACCTAAAAGAAAAAAAGCACAACAACAATGAAGAGCAATTCATCTCTTGGCTTAACAATATCGAAACTAAAAGTATTGTCAGCAATTGACCAACTACTTCGTCAATTACTACCTCTTTTGGATCACATGAAGTCTTGTAGTGTTTTATATAATTGCCTATAGACCATAGTCCAATCAAAAATAAAAAAAAAATAATTGCTGCACCTAAAATTCTGTCACTCAGTATCACAGGAACAATTGGATAAGAAGCTAAGCTGCCTATGGTACCTGGCATTTTTTTTACTGTGCCAGACAGCCACCATGTTGATATCAATTTATATAAAAATTTCACAATACACCAAAGTACAAAACTAATTTACAAGAACAGAAATAGTATCCTCTATAGAGGCGCTTTCATACAATAATCTATAGACCGCTTCACATATAGGCATTTTTATCTTTAGCTTTCTTGCTAAATTAAATATGGGCTCAGCAGTGCTAAAACCTTCAATCACTGACTTGCCTTCTGACAAAATCTGCTGAACATTAAAGCCATTGTCACTATTACCTATTTTAAACCCAAAAGATAGGTTTCTTGAATTCAAGGATGTGCATGTCATAATTAGGTCACCCAGACATGCCGGTCCAAGTAGTGTATTTATATCCACATTACCGTTACCAACTTTTGCTGAGTATAAAGCCTTAATTTCGCTTACACTTTTCGTAATCAATGCTGCATGAGCATTAAACCCAAGTTTACTACCTAGAACAATCCCACACGCTATAGCAAAAACGTTCTTTAACGCTGCACAAACCTGTATCCCTATAACATCGCTACTAAGGCGTAATTTAACATTTTCTTGCTGTAGTTCTGATACTAGCTTTGAACCCAATATGTTATTTCGGCATGCAAGAACCATTGAATAGGGCAATTTTCTTGCAACTTCTACAGCAAAACTAGGGCCTGAAAAAATAGCAATAGGATTGTTAGGTAAAACTTCATTTACTATTTCACTAGGTAATTTTAATGTAGACTTTTCTATTCCCTTACAAGCTAAAATTATTGCTACATCTTTTTTCAGATTACAATTATGCAATTGCTGACATACCTCCCTCAGAGATTGAGTGGGAACAGCGAGGATTGTTACTGAAGCATTAATTGTGTCTTCAATAGCCAATTTTACTGACACATTATCAGAAATTCGACAACCGGGTAGCTTGTCACTTTCTCTTTTCCCGTTGATTGATTCAAATGTAGTTTCATTGCGAGTCCACAAAATCACATCTTTCTTACTACTGAGTGAAATTGCGATTGCTGTACCCCATGCACCAGCACCTAAAATTGATATTGCCACACAATATTCCTGAAAGTATTACTTATACTTTAAAACAGTAGGATAAGTAAATTAAAAATATAACACAGACATATAGAATAGTTAAATATTTATTAACCGAAGTATTCTTTTAATAATAGTAACTTTAATTCAATATTTACTAAAAATATTATTACTACCATGGTATATCTATTATATTTTAGATCTACTTATATAACTTTGGAACAATATATTTATTATTAATTAATAAGTGTAATTTTGATCATTTGTTAATAAAGATTTGATTTATTACTTTCCTTAGTTATATATATTACTAAAATTATAAATTATTTATGGGGTGTAAAATATGCGTATATTATTAATCGAAGATGATCAAGTAAGTGCAAAGACTGTGGTTAATGCCTTAACTTCTGATGGACACTTCTGTGACGTTGTTACTTCTGCACAAGATTATAACAATAATATGGTTTCCTCAAACGGAGATTACTATGACCTAGTTATTTTAGATATACACTTGCCTGGTGATATTGACGGATATGATATATTGTTAAGACTAAGAAGTGCAAAAATCAAAGTTCCTGTCTTAATACTTTCATGTATATCCGCTGTCAATCACAAAGCTAAAGGGCTTGGGTATGGTGCAGATGATTACTTAACCAAGCCATTTCATAAAAGCGAGTTATTAGCTCGAATTAAGGCCATAGTGCGTCGTACTAAAGGCCATCCTGAATCGGTGATAAAGATTGGTAATATAAATATCAATTTTGATCACAGGATTGTTGAGGTGAAAGGTAAAACGGTTCACCTTACTAATAAAGAGTATTCTATGATAGAATTGCTAGCACTGCGTAAAGGAACAGTACTAACAAAAGAAATGTTCTTAAATCATCTTTACAATGGCTTGGATGAACCTTCAGATAACAAGATAGTTGATGTTTTTATGTGCAAATTACGTAAGAAACTTGAAAGTGCAAATGATGGAAAAAGCCACATAGAAACCGTTTGGGGCAGAGGGTATGTTCTGAAAGAGTATATTGATGATGAAGAATATTCTAATGTTAATGTAGGCGAAAGTAGTGATGGCTATCAAGCAGAACAAGTGAAGGACAACGCATGAAATGCCTACACTTAAATATAGCATGGCTTATATCGCACGTATCATGTGACGCCTAGGTGAAATATAAGCCGAGTTCTGTTTATGTAGCTATTTATCTGGAGTAAATGTTACCATTTACCTCATGCGATTTACCCGAGTAGATATGAGAAAAACATAAAATCTACTTCTATTTAATCTTGCTCCTAGTGTTGGTTACTCGACTACCAATGTTGCCATTGCCATGGTGTGCTCTTACCACACCTTTTCACCCTTACCTAAAATATTTTAGGCGGTAATTTTCTGTAGCCCTATAACTGGAGTTACCTCCGGCGGGCGTTACCCGTCACTATTTTTCCTTGGAGCCCGGACTTTCCTCTGCTATGTTTATCACACAACAGCAGCTACTTATTTCACCCAGGAATTATACTTTAACATGAAAATCACAAAAGCAAAAGACAATTTCCTAACAGTCTACATATTAAAAACATTCAGACAAATAGCTAAAGGTGATATTCCGGCACATCATCGCTATCCCAAGATAAGCTTTTTTCACTTTTAGACTCCGCTTCAGTCAGTCAAGAGCTTGGTCCACCGCCTGAAGACGATGAGCTACTTCTTGACCTACTACTACTTTCTACCGATATACTGTCTAGCATTGTTTCAGATTGATACATAGTTTGTATAGATATGTTATTATCACTGCTTGTTCTGCTATGGGTGAAAAAAATTTCTTCATTGCTGCTATTTGAATGCGATTCCAAATCAGCTAATTCTAACACATGAGCAGCATTATAATAACCGTGATATTTCTTAATACATTTATATGCTATAAATCCTATAATTCCAGCAATACCTATTGTTCCAATCAAAGATCCTCCTATCATTCCTGCCCTATTAGACCCTATAGCAAGTTGAGTAGGCTGTGGTGAAGAAGTAGGTTGAGGAAGTAAAGTCGTGGTAAATATAGGAGTTGTTGACTCTTTTGTTCTAGTACTTGGTATACTAAATACTGTTTGTATAGTTTTCTCTGAGTTTATTATTGGCACACTAGTTGACGTTGTAGCAACCGTGGTCACTTGTGAAGTAGTAGTTGTTTTTGCTACTGTTGTTGGCTTCACTGTTACTGTACTTGTTTGAGTCGTTGACTCCGTTGAAGGTTTATTCATTGTAGAAGTAGGTGTAACGGCTTCTGTTGTTGGCTCCATTGTTACTGTACTTGTTCGAGTCGTTGAAGGTTTACTCATTGTAGAAGTAGGTGTAACGGCTTCTGTTGTTGGCTCCATTGTTACTGTACTTGTTCGAGTCGTTGAAGGTTTACTCATTGTAGAAGTAGGTGTAACGGCTTCTGTTGTTGGCTCCACTGTTACTGTACTTGTTTGAGTCGTTGACTCTGTTGAAGGTTTACTTATTGTAGAAGTAGGTGCAACGGTAGTTGATGCTTCTGTTGTTAATTTGGTAATCTTTACAGTGTCGGTTTCTGTTGTGCTAGTAATTGCAGCAGTCAGCGTTTTCTTAGAAGTCACAACCGTTTCTGTAATAGTTACAGGAGCCACGGTACTACTAGAAATGATATCAGGTGTCAATCGACCGTTAATGATATCAACAAAATCACTGAGAGTTTTGATACTACTTGCCGGTATTATTGTTACCTTAGAAGGTTTTTCAAATCTTTGATGATTGAAAATTGCGATGTTTTCTTCACTTATTGCAGTTACAATAAAACTGTCTTGACCATTGTCTTTAACGTACAATTGCTCTATAGAATCTGCAAATTCGCAAATAGTAAAGTTCGATTTTGATCCATTCTTAACAAGACTTGTTAAATGTAACGTTTGTTTATCAGACAACCGGTCTTCTGCAAGAAAGGCAACTAGATCATTGCCTTCAGTTCGTTTCACATACTGTAAAAAGCTTATTTCATATTCTCTGGAAAGAGATAGTGCTTTATTATCTATCTGACATCTCTTACTAAGCAAACATTCATCTTTCTTGCCACTTTTTAGATCCTTAACCACTTTAGCCATATCGAACTTAAAAATATTTGTTCTTACTTCTTGATTTTCAATACTATTTTTTCTCACTTGCGAATAAAGTATCGTATTTTCATCTAGTACTAATTGCCCTGGATTATCAAATTTGAATAATTTTCTTTCTATAAGACCGTTTTTTTCACGCAAAACCTTAAATTTTCCATTTGTGTCTGATTGTAAATACCAAGAAACTAAAGTTTGATCCTTTAAGTTATGAGCAATTACAATAACATTACCATTACCAACTTTTACTGCTTTTGGTTGAAAGTAGCTATTGTCTTCATTTGCAAGACTATCTCTATTAATGTTCTTGTATAATTTTACTTTTCCTACGTATTCAACTAAGGGAACATTAATTGAATGCTTGATTTCGTAATTGTTGAATGTTAAGCCTTTGATGCATTTTTCTTTTTTGTTAATTTCTTCTGTAGGAAAGATAACTCCAACTTTATCTGTTTCAGCTGAATCTTCTATTAATGTGAGAGACAATTGATCTTTGAATTCATTTACTACGCTGACATTTGTACCCCATTCGTATGTTTTTGATTGATATAATGGACTAATAAGTAATTTTACTTTACTGCTCCCATTACCATTATCTTGATAGCTAAGTCCATAAGCGACTCCATCTCCTTCAATCAACCCTACGTTTGCTGGGTTAAAACCTACCGCTTCTTTAACTTCCGGTGTATTTGAGTTGATCCCGAGCAATCTTCCTAATATAGACATAATTTTATTTAAAATATTAATAAAATGCTATTATGATTACTCCTGTGTGTTAATGTCAATGAAAATTTTAACTAAAATTAAAAAATTAACGTCTTTATTTTATACTAAAAAGTAAGTATAGGCTCGAAAATGGCTAAGAAGTTTTATAGATGAAAGGAAGGTAGAGTTCTCAAAACCCTATAATCTATATTTAAAGGTAAATTTTTATTCGTTATGTCTTATGCAGATTCCGCTAACAAGTAGCGGAATCTTAAGTTTTGGCTAAATTTCTTTTTTACTCCCTAATAGGGCTTCTGCCTTTAGCTCATCTATAATTGTTTGAACCTCAGGAAGCTCCTTATGTTTTTCGTGATCTGATACATATTCTCCCTTTTTGTTGGAGGCTTTATATTCATGTTCTTGATAAAGTGAGTATAGAAATCCAACTCCAAAGATAACAATTGCTGCAAGTGCCATGTATTCAAGTGGTTTTTGCACTTTTTCTCTTAGATCGAAATATCGAGATAGCAGAATGAGAGCACAAGATCCTATTACTACTGCACCAGAACCAATTTTGTTGTACATGAAATACTTTTCATTGTAACTTTGTTCGTAATTTCTGTAAATAGTTGTGGCATGCTTTTGAAGATTTTCTTTATCTAGTGATGTGAGAAAATTTTTAAATTTCTCTTCACCAGTTTCTTTTATCCATAAATTTAATTGTTTACTCATAGTTTAACCTCATATTAATAAATATAGTTTATCATACACAACATTTATAATAAATGTCAAGGATAGTGTATTTATAAATAATATACTATAATTTCTTAAGCATTTTTTTAAAGTAGTTAGCTGTAGCTAAAATAATTGAGATTTACTAAAACAAGCTTATGAAACAATTGAAGTTAGCGCATGATCAGATTTTTTAACTGGATCCTATGGCCAAGCCAAAAGAATTTACAAGTTGGGCAGTATGGGTAGTATGATACTGCAAAATGCTATTTCTCAAAAAACCAACAATTGCAATCATTGGTTCTACAGGTATAATCTGTAAAGTTTACACGAGTCTCATGAATGATAGAAAAAAAAGAGCAGTTTAGTTTTACATCAGAAAACCTTAAGAAAGCGGAAAAGTTTATAGAGATGTATCCCAAAGGTAGAGAAGGTAGTGCTGTCATGCCTTTACTATACCTGGTTCAAGAGCAATGCGGATGGGTTTCTGAATCTGCTATGCGTTATGTTGCTGATATGCTGCATATTCCACATATTCGTGTATATGAAGTGGCAAATTTTTACACCATGTATAATTTAAAACCAGTAGGCAAATATCTAATACAAATTTGTAGAACAACTCCTTGCTGGTTGTGCAATAGTGAAGAAGTTTTAAATACCTTTAAAAAAAAACTTGGAATCAATATCGGTGAGACTACTAAAGATAATTTGTTCACTTTAAAAGAAGTTGAATGCCTAGGTGCATGCGTTAATGCTCCCGTTGTGCAGATCAATAATGACTTCTATGAAAATCTTACTCCTGAGAAAGTAGAAAACATCATAACAGAACTTTCAGGCAAATAGATGAAAGAAGAATTTGCATTCAAGATAATCAAGCAATCAGGTTCTGCAAAAGTTGGAACAATTAAAACTCCAAATGGAAGCGTAGAAACACCAGCTTTTATATTCTGTGCAACAAAAGCTGCAATTAAAGCTGCAGATATCGAGAGAATTAGTGAAGCAGGTACTCAGATAATACTTTCCAACACCTATCACCTAATGCTCCAACCAGGGGAAGATACCGTAGCAAAACTTGGTGGTTTGCACAAGATGATGGGATGGAGTGGACCAATGCTCACTGATTCTGGTGGATACCAGATATTTAGCTTAGGGCACGGATCAGTTTCGGAAGAGATAAAAGGAATAAGAAAAAAACAAAAAACTCTGATCAAAATTAATGAGGATGGGGCAATTTTTCGTTCTTACATTAATGGTAAAACTTATTGCTTGACTCCTGAAAAGTCTATACAAATTCAACAGAAACTAGGTGCAGATTTAGTCTTAGATGAATGTACTCCATTTCACATAAGCAAAGAATACACAGCAAAATCAATGCTCATGAGCCACAAATGGGCTGAACGTTCTTTAAATGAATTTGAAAAAAACAATAATGGCAAGCAGGCACTGTATGGAATTAGTCAAGGCGGAGTATATCAAGATTTACGTAGAGAAAGTTGTAATTTTATTAACGATTTGCCATTTTTTGGTCAAGCAATAGGTGGATCACTTGGTCAAAGTAAAGAGCAGATGTACGATGTAGTTTCTTTCACTATGGACCATCTGAAAAAAGATAGGCCTACTCATTTGCTTGGTATTGGTGGAATTGTGGACATCTTTCGCGGAGTTAGTCTTGGAATTGATACGTTTGATTGCGTGCATCCAACCCGTTTAGCAAGGCATGGTGGTGCGCTTATTAAAGTAAAAAATAGAGATTCTATTTCTTCAAAGTGCAAAGAGCATATTAATTTGCGAAATCAACAATTCGAGCTGGACAATAACCCAATTGAAAGTGACTGCTTATGTTTTACCTGCAGAAAGCATTCAAGAGCTTATATACACCATTTACTGAAAGCTAAAGAGCTCCTGGCTTACACACTCGTTACCATTCATAACGTTTTCTTCATGAATAAGTTAATGGCATCTATAAGGCAGGCAATATTGGATGATAGGCTAGATCAAGAGAAAAATAATTGGATTAGTGAAATACCATTGCACTTTGATTTGGCCTCTCTTTAAGTCTTTTCTTTATGCCGTTGATTTTTACTTCTTGTTATATTTACTTTATTTATCACACTATTAATTAGAAAGGTTATAATAAATAATTAATCTATTAATGTTAGTCTCTACCCATATGATTTGTAAGGATTAGAGGTGAAGATATGGCTAAAGGAAATAATACCCTATTAATATTTGATTTTGATAACACTATTACTAATGGACACATGCATAATATTTTTCTCCGGTAAACACTCCGGGTTCAAAAAAAGTGATTTCAATTCTGGTGCAGAATATGCAGTGAACGATACTGATATAGGAAATTTTCTAAAGAATACAGGCGGAGTAAAAAATAAGGAGACATTAAAATCTGTGTTGCAATCTGCACTTTCAAATGGAGTGAAAGTTAATATCGCATCGTATACAGGATATTCAGACGCTGTGAGAAGGGTTGTAGAGAATCATTTGGGTTTATCTAAAGAACAAGCAGGCGGTATTTCTGTATTTGGTGGGTTTCCAGGAGATTATGATAATGAGCTTCCAAAAGGTCTCAAAGAACAAAAAAATCAAGTTGGAAAAAATTTACACATCTGTAAGGCAATTGTGGAGTATAAGGATAAACATGGTGAGTTGCCAAAAACTGTCATGCTAGTTGATGATGATGTAAAAAATATTCAAAAGATTAATGAGTTTGTTGCATCAATGAGTAAAAGAGAGGAATGGCTTGAAAAAAATGGGCTGAGTATTGAAGAGATACAAAAAATCAAATTTGAAGGTGTGCGAGTACCTAAAGAGGATAAAAATGTTGGTTATCTAGGAAAGGTACAAAAGTTTATCAATACCAGTTTGATACAAGAACCAAATTATGAAAACTCAAGGGAACAAGAATCGCTATATGCTAAGATTAATAAAAGCACTGTTTCCTTAGAGAAAGAAATGGAGACAATTAAGTCTGTTCTTATTAAAAATGGTTATAAATTAAGGAAAGAAGTACATAGTGTTCAAGACTTGTTTAAAGAGGAGGCGATAAGGGCACTCAAAGAGCAAGGCTATGGTGTGAGCAATAAGGACAGAAAAGAAATTGTTGTCAAAGGGAGTAAGCAAATAGATATTCAAAAGGTTCAGGAGATAATAAAAGATGCTTCGGATCAAGTAATAGAGGGATTTAAGGCATCAAAAATAGTGCCAGAGGAAAGTATATACCAAAATTTTGAAGATATTAAGAGTGCATTAAAAGTGCAAGCAAAGCCTATACATAAGAGTGCATCACCATCACTTCCTCAAAAAAGGAAATCAAGTGATGGTATGGTTACTGATGGTGAGAATAAAAAACAAGTATACACTGAGACTATCTCCTTAGCACAGGAATTTAAAGCAATCAAAGCTTTTTTTAAAGATTGTATTCAAGAGGTAATAAATGCTATTTGCAATTTATTTAGAAGAGAAGTGGCAACAAAAATTGAAGGGCAGGGCTATAATGTAAGTAGTAAGCAAGGAAGTAGTGAAATTACTGTCAAAGGAAGTAAGCCAATAGATGCTTCAAGAATAAACAAAGATATTATTGTCGAGTCCTTAGCTCAAATAATCGAGAAAAAAGAGAAAATCAAAGATCTTAACAATAATTATAAAGGTGATCAGCTAGGGCGAGAGATATCGAAATTATTGAACGCTGGTTTGCAAAAGGAAAATATAAACTCAAACTATAATGATGGAGAGCCTATATTCCAGACTCGTGAAGAGGCATCGAATTATCCTCCGCAAAAGAAAGACATAAACTCAAACTCTGTGAGAGGAAACTATAATGATGGAGAACCTACACATCAAACCGTTCAAGAAGCATGGAACTATCATCAGCAAAAGAAAAATAAAAACTTGAATCCTGCAAGCAGCACTACACCTCAAGGTCAAGCATCATCATCTCCTCCTAGAAGCAATATAAAAGAAGCGTGTAGTTCACAGCACATTGCTTCAATTGTAAAGCAGCCAAATCAATATAACAGAATACACTAAGCTTTAAGCAGGGAGTGTTAAATAAACTGTGTCAAACCGCATTTTTAGTTCAACTCAATTTTCAATCTGCCAGGAAAGAAAACATCAAGTTGAGAGATAGTTAATGCCCAATCATGTACAGGCATCGTCCACTTTTCCTCTGCCTTCTTTATAGCACAATATACCTGCTTATACAAGGCATTTATGCTGGTAAATGAGCCTTTGGTCTTAGTGAATTTCCTAATTTGCCTATGTAGCCCCTCTATGGGATTGGTGGTGTAGATTATCCTCCTAACTGGACCAGAATACTTAAAATAACCAGACAAGTTTTCCCAATTATTCTGCCAAGATTTTATAACCATAGGGTACTTTGTGCCCCATTTTTCATCTAATTCCAACAGATAATTCTCGGCAATTTCCTTGCTTGAAGCTTGATATACCTTCTTTAAATCGCTCAAAAAACTCTTCGCATCTTTACTGGCCACATACTTCAGTGAGTTGCGTATCTGATGCACTATACACATCTGCACTTCCGCATTAGGAAAGACACTGTTTATAGCTGCAGGAAAGCTTTTCAGCCCATCAACGCAGGCAATAAGGATATCTTCTACTCCTCTTTCTTTGAGGTCATTTAGCACTCCCAACCAGAAGTTAGCTCCTTCACTTTCAGCCAAATAAAAACCTAATACTTCTTTTTTGCCATTTTGATCTATGCCTAATATGTTATACATGCATTTACTTACGCAATGCCCGTCCTCTTTGACTTTAAAAAACCATGAAAACTATCGGATATACAGACTGCAGCGGGCGACTACGCCATTCGTTGATTACTGGTAGCAATTTGTCAGTAATACTTGATATCTCTGCCACCGATATTTTGTGATCATAAATTTCCTCAACATGTGACACTATATCTCTATAGCCCATACCACTGGCAAATGTGCTCAAAATCTTCGTTTCAAGCTCTGGATGTAAGTTTGTTTGCCTTTTTTTGACTATTTGTGGTTCGAAACTTCCTTCCCTATCTCTTGGCGTCAAAAGCTCAAATGACCCTGCGCTTGTACGTAAAGTCTTTGCATTCCTCCCATTTCTTCGATTATTCTCTTCGCTTTCAGCCGACAAGTGGTTTTCTATTTCACCTTCCAGGCTTACCTCCAGCAACTTTTTTATAAACGGTGTTAATGCTCCATCTCTTCCTGTCAACGGTCTTCCTTCTCGTATAGACGACAGGATATTTGTTTCTAATTCTTTATAATCTACCAAACCGGTAGTTCTGTTTACTACTTTCTGACTCATTGTCAAACCTCCATTTTTTTATATCAATTTATTACTTTTTTTTCGGTTTGACACAGTTTATTTAACACTCCCTGCAATTGTGGTTCGCTCTAACCATACATTAAATACATCTTTATTACACCCTCCTGTGAAGGTCATTGGTGTAATAAACTTCTTTTCAATCCATCCACCTATTATACTCACTCTTTCCCACTTTTTTCCTGGAACATCAGCATATATTTTTTCTCCTCTTGGAGCTCATGCATATTCTCGGTATAGTCTATTATCAACTCCTGCTTCATCTATATATAAAATGCTACAGTGGTCTATTTTTGAGACTTTATCGATAAATTGCTGCCTATCTTCTTGATTGCGCTCTTGATAGAATGTGACTTTTTTTAAGGTTATTTTTAGCTGTTTTAACCTATACCAAATTGCACTTATTCCAAAGCCAAGGTTTTGTTTCATTTCTGCTAGTGTGTGATCTGGGTGTTTTTTAACATAGTCTACAAGTATTTTTGGGTCTATTTTCCGAATAAAACCAGTACTTTTTACCGCTTTGAGACCTTGGCCAGTAGCTTTCTTTTTTAGCCATCTATATAGTTTCTATCTCAAAAACCTCTGCAACTTCAACCTTTGACTTTCCTTTTTCTACCAAAGACACTGCTTTTTCCCTTAAATCTACACTATATACCATCGCTTTCCCTACTTTAAAAAAACATATTATACCTTTATCATTCGCTTTTGAAAATACTATAGTTTGCTTATGAGCAACCTGGATCCCAGCGTCAGCTACTCGGATGATAAAAGGAAGGAATATCGGAGTGACAAGAAAGGGATCATAGTGTGCTAGACTTTATACCTTTTGCATTCAAACTCACACAAATCATGAATTATACACGTTTCACACGAAGGCTTTTGCGCTTTGCAAACATATCTACCATGCAAAACTAGCCAGTGATGAGCATAAAGCAGGTATTCTTTTGGAACTACATTTAAAAGAGATTGCTCTGTTTTAAACACATCTTTTTCTCTCACAAGTCCAAGTCTATTGCTTACTCTAAAAACATGAGTATCAACTGCCAATGTTGGAATACCAAGTCCTGAATTTAAGAACACATTAGCGCTCTTTCTCCCAACCCCTGGTAAAGATACCAAATCATCGAAATCAGTAGGCACTTTGCTATTGTACTGCTCAATCAATATTTTGCTGAGCCCGATTATGTTTTTTGCTTTGGAATTATATAAACCAATACTGCTTATGCATTTTTTCAGCTCATTTTGTCCAAAGCTCAGCATTTTTTCTGGCGTATCAGCGATACTAAATAGCTCCTTTGTAATTTTATTAACACTGACATCGGTTGTCCGCGCTGATAGAACTATTGCAACTAATAACGTAAAATGATTGGTATAATTTAGCTCTATTTTCGGTATAGGATTTGATTGTTGAAACTTTTCAAATATCAATTCTACTTTTTTTGAATCCATTTCATTTACCACACCTCTTTTAAAGAATTAAGAAAAGAACCCCTCTTTCCCATCATATAAATACAACTTATCCATTCTCACCACGTCAAAGCTATTTTCTTCGAGTTTGATTAGCAAGTTATTCACATCAATATTTGTAATAGTTTTCTTTTCATTATTTGCGATAAACCTACAGGTTATTTGATCGCTTGAAGATTTTGAGCTTCTTGGCCAAATTGCCAGTCCTTTTGAGTATATTGCTATCATTTGCAGATTATTTAATCCTACTATTTGATCAAAATTGCTGGATTTGTCCCAAGCAAGCGTTATATCACTACCCACTAGCTTTTTAACTTTGTAATCTTGTTCGTAATTGTCTTGTACTTTATTTATTTTACTATCTGAACCACTGCTAATTATAAGCTCAGGTAATGTTGCAGGTTTCTTTCCTAGATTATCTATAACAGCTTCTGCAAATTCTTTTGTACCAACTTTCTGTTTACTTCTTTTCTCCTTATACAAATCGGCAGTGTGTATTCCATCCTCTAAAGTCTTCAGCCATGCATCGTAGATTAGTTTTGCAGTACCCACTTGACCTATGTAAATTAGCATATGCACTGCAGCATTTAAAAGACCAGAAGGATTAGCTATGTTTTTTCCTGCAATATCAGGAGCAGAACCATGAACCGCTTCAAACATCGCATATTCATTACCTATATTGCTACTTCCAGCGAGTCCCACAGATCCAGAGGTTTGTGCCACTATGTCTGATAATATGTCGCCATATAGATTTTCAGTTACTATAACATCGAAATTCTCCGGTTCTGTGGCAACACGTGCCATTCCAATATCAACTATATAATGTTCTGCCTTTATGTCCTGGTATTCCTTTGCAATGCGATCAAACGCTGCATGGAAAGTTCCGTCAGTCATTTTCATTATGTTGTCTTTAGTCAGGCAAGTTACTTTTTTTCTGTTGTGTTTTTTCGCGTATTCAAAAGCATACCTGCATATCTTCTCTGAGCCAGATCTAGTAATAATTTTAGTGCATTGGTAAGAATCACCAGTGAGCCTATGCTCTATTCCGGTGTAAACGTCCTCTTCATTTTCGCGTATCACTACGATATCAAACTTATCGAATTTATTTTCTATAACAGGATGATATGAAACGCATGGTCTGATATTTGCATACAACCCTAGATTTTTTCTGAGTGCAACATTTAAGCTCTTGTGGCCTTTACCTTGAGGAGTTGTTGTTGGAGATTTTAATAATATTTTTGTCCTTTCAATTGATTCCCAACCACTTGGAGAAATTCCGTGAGACCATTCCTTACTATAAACACGCTCACCTATTTCAATAATATCTATTGAGATTTTTGCTTCCGCTTTGCGCAATATCGACAGCACCGCTTCCATGATTTCTGGTCCGATACCATCACCATATGCAACTGTGATTGGTGTTGACATAACTTTCCTAGTTATAAATGATTTAATATTAATTCAAATAACAGAGTGGCACAAGTAGCTAGTATTATCCAAATTAGTATATTTACGGTTATTTAATAACATATTTTTATACTAGTTATGTCACAGTAGAACATGGGCAGAGTATGGATACTAAAGTAAGTTATGCAGGGATTCTGAGGCGAGTTTCAGCATGTGCGATCGACGGTGTTTTATGGATGATAATAGCACTTGTTTCACTCCTTTTTCTAAATTACGATGTAGATGATATATCTACCCATAGGATAATCCTTATGGCAACACTGCTTATAACATATATAGTATTTAATATATTAACAATAACGAAGTACGGTTGCACTCCAGGAAGACTACTGTGCGGCGTACGTATAAAAGATGCAAATACATTTAAAAACGTTACTCTAATGCAAGCAACAATAAGATACATTTTTAGGGAAGGCATTTGGGTTATTTATAATTTTCTGTCTTATCTTCTGCCTGGCTATGTTTCTGGATGCCTTTTTATTATACTAACTTTAGTTTTAATGTTTGCAATATTTGACCAACGTAAACAGACCTTTTATGATAAAATTGCAAAAACAGTGGTAATAGACTATAAACCTAGTTGATATTTTTCTTTATAGGCAGTGTATGGATAAAAACGTAAACTACTCAAAAATGACAAGGCGTATTCTAGCATTTATAGTTGATTGTATTTTATTTATCGCAATACCATTTGCTTTAATGGCGGTAGGTTTCTCACTTACACACGTAATACAAGGGATCATGGGTGCAATAATTGTAATCACCACGATTGTATTTTCTTTATTTTTAATGATACCATGTATATTTCATATATTCATGCTAGTAAAATTTGGCGGCACTCTAGGGCACTTGTTATTTAGCATGCGTGTAAGAGACAAAGATACACTTGAGCAGATCACTCTAATACAAGCAATAAAAAGAACCATCGCTTTTTTCATAATTTACTGTATATCGCTTTATAATCCTATTTTACTTTTAGCTATACTAATCCTAGTTTTAGTATGTGCAGTAGATGATAAACATAAACAAGCTTTTCATGACAAAATTGCAAACACGGTAGTGATAGATTATAAACCTAGTTGATATTTTTCTTTAGTTGTTACCACCAAGGGTGTTATTCCAGCGCGTGACGTTAGTTAGAATCCAAAAACCATGAGAGCTACAAAAAATTACTTTACAAACTCCGCCAGCCCCCTTATCATAACACTGAAGCTATTTATTTATCTTCGCAATCTCTGCAGTGGATTAATGACAAAAAACTTAATGTATTTGGCGTAAATCATGCTTAATTTTTGCACTATGTGCACCTCATGTCTTTATAAAACTTCTAGGTTTCTACCTATATAAGCTGAAACGCGCTTATAAAGCGTTTAAGACAGTAAAAGACGTCAAATAGACAAGGGAGAATTTGAATACTAGCTACCCTAGGGTTTCTTTGCCTTTTTTTCCGCTCAGTAAATTTCTTAACGTTTATAATTTAGGTTAGTCGCATTTAAAAGCAGCTAAATTGCAGCGTTTAGAATAAAAAACGCCAATATTTTGAAGTACATATAAATAACTAGCCAACCATGGGGCTTCTTTTGCCTTTTTTTTGTTTGGTAAATTTCTTAATATTTATGACTAAAGTAATTTAGGCCTACCGACAACCGTCATCCCTGTAAAGGTCAAGTATCCCGCTACGTGTTAGCGGATGAGATACCGCGAATGAATCGCGGTATGACGTAGAGTCAGCGTTAGCTATACTTTTATACTCACCAAATCAGTTTGCTTGCTTACAAGCAAACTTTCCTGGATCCAAGTAGTCAAGCTACTCGGATGACACCATTATAGAGTGAACCAGTGTCAGCTACTTGAGTGACACCCTTTCTAGCAGAAACTGCTCCTCAAATCACAACGTTCGTACAGCTGCGTTTTAGATTAGGCACTAATGCATTACTTCCAATACCTTCTTACCAATCACTGCAGGGGTTTCAGCAATTGCAATCCCGGCGCTCCGCATAACTTCTAGTTTTGCACCAGCACTTCCACCACTGGAAGAGATGATTGCTCCAGCGTGTCCCATACGTCTTCCTGGAGGTGCTGTTTGACCTGCTACAAAACCAACGATTGGCTTTTTAGTTTTTTCTGTTTTCACAAAATGTGATACATCTTCTTCTTCGTTTCCACCTATTTCACCAATAACTACAATACCATGAGTATCGTCATCTTTTAAAAAGAACTCCATACAGTCGACAAATGTCATACCATGAACTGGATCCCCCCCAATTCCGATACACGTGGATTGACCAAGACCAACAGCGGTCGTTTGTGCTACTGCCTCGTAAGTTAAAGTTCCAGAACGAGACATAATCCCTATATGTCCACGCTTATGGATATGGCCAGGCATAATCCCTATTTTGCACTCTTCGGGCGTAATAATTCCCGGGCAGTTAGGACCAATCAATCGACTTTTTGAACGAGCAAGAGCATGCTTCACCTTTACCATGTCAAGTATAGGAATGCCCTCTGTAATGCAAACTATTAGCTCTATCTCTGCATCTATTGCTTCAAGTATTGCATTAGCTGCAAACTTAGCAGGTACATATATTACCGTGGCATTCGCATCAGTTTTTTCTTTGGCTTCTGCTACAGTATTAAAAACTGGTAAGTTAAGGTGAGTGCTACCACCCTTGCCAGGAGTTACACCACCAACCATTTTTGTTCCGTAGCTAACTGCTTGCTCTGAATGAAATGTACCTTGCGCACCAGTAAAACCCTGGCATATTAACCTTGTATCTTTGTTTACTAAAACGGACATACTCTATTTCACCTCTTGTACTATTTTCTGCGCAGCATCGCCCAGTTCATCTGCAGCAATAATATTTAATCCTGACTCTTCTAAAATTCTTTTTCCTTCTTCGAAATTAGTGCCTGATAATCTAACCACTAGAGGAACTTTAATGCTCATTTCTTTTACAGCCGCAACAATTCCACTTGCGATAATATCGCAACGCATTATACCACCAAATATGTTAACCAAAATTCCTCTTACGTTGCTATCAGACAATATGATTTTAAATGCTTCAGTTACAGTTTCTTTACTCGCTCCACCACCAACATCCAAAAAGTTAGCAGGCTCTGCTCCGTAGTATTTTATTATATCCATTGTTGCCATAGCAAGACCTGCACCATTTACCATGCAACCAATACTGCCATCCATTTTGATGTAACTGAGCCCATACTTTGAAGCCTCTATCTCTTCTTTCACTTCTTCATCATAATCACGAAGTTCCATAATTTCTGGGTGACGATATAAAGCATTGTCATCAAAATTAATTTTCGCATCGAGCGCAATAAAATCTCCAGAACTTGTTTCAACCAGTGGATTAATTTCAATTTGGCTCGCATCAGTTGCAATAAACGCATCATATATATTTTTTGCAACATTTGTTATTTTTTCTATTTGTTCTGAACTCAAATTAAAACTGCTGCTTAACTTGCTGCTATCAAAACTTGTAGCAAGATCAATATCAAATTTCACAATTTTTGCGGGAGAATTTTTCGCCACTTCTTCGATGTCCATTCCACCTTCTGAGGAAAATATGAATATTGGCCTACTGAGCTTCGGGTCAATTACCAGGCTTAAGTAATACTCTTTCTTAATGCTTGAGCCTTCTTCAATATATACTCTTCTTACTTGCTGCCCGCTTGGCCCTGTTTGATGAGTAACTAAAGTCATACCAATCATGTCTTTTACAAACTGTTGAGCTTCTTCAGCTGACTTTGCTAGCTTTACGCCACCGGCTTTACCCCTACCACCTGCATGAATTTGAGCTTTAACCACAAACACGTCAGATTTTAATTGACTTACTTGAGTCTTTACTCCTTCTGCAGATATAGTGACAAAACCTTTTGGCACCGAGACATTAAATTTATGCAAAATCTCTTTTGCTTGATATTCGTGAATATTCATAAAACAACCAATGATAAACTATTAAAAAATTACCAACCGTAACGCTGCCTTCTGCATTCTTGCTGGTGCCTCTTTTTTCTCGCTTCAGCTTTCTTTTTAGCTCTTTTTTCTGATTTTTTTTCATGATATTGTTTTTTCATTTTCAACCCTCTTCCTTCCTTTTGAATTGTTTTTTTCAATACTGGAAGAGCTCTGTCTACATCACCATAATGGACTGATACTTCAATCAAACTCTATACCTCCTTCGGTAATCATTTCAAAATTTATTTATAAATTAGAAAATTAACATTGTCAATTATTTTATAAACTTGAGCGTTAAACTGCAATATGAACGAAATGCCTTTAAAAGCTCTAACTATTAAAAGCGTTAAAACTTCTGCTAGCATCGGGGCGGAGAGATTTGAACTCCCGACCCTTTGGTCCCAAACCAAATGCGCTACCAGGCTGCGCTACGCCCCGACTTCTTTACTCAGAGTATCAATAACTCAGGCAAAATGCAAGATTCATTTGTTTATTTTAGAAAAAATATAATATAAGATTTAATATTATTTTAGAATATGTTTTTTATTAGCTCCTCTTTAGTAGCAAACTGCTTCGCAGGCGGCCTATAGAGTTTGTACAGTTAGCGCGTGCAACACTGAATCAGATTTCTCTATGGCCCAAACCTTAGCCATATTTAAAAATCTAGCTACACCAATTGGTGAAAGTTAGTGCAGCAACCACAGCAGTATCGACCCTTAAAATTCTTTTTCCTAGACTCAATTTTTGACAAAACTTATCGGCAAGATCAAGTTCATAAGATGAAAAACCACCTTCAGGGCCAACAATAATAGCAACATTTTTCTTACCTTTCAGCACTTTATCAGCTTTACCTGTTTCATCACATAAAACAAAATTTTTACTCTGGGAATCAGGTAACTCACAAAAGTTAATAGGAGGCAAAATCTCTGGTATACTCATCCTACCGGATTGTTCCGCAGCTTCGATTGCCTGTAATTTTGCTCTACTTAGGTTAATGTTTTTTACTACTGTACGTTCCGTTGAAATAAATTGAATGCAGGTTACTCCCATTTCAGTTGCCTGTCTTACTATGTTGCCTAAAGCACCACTTTTTACCATGGCACAATATAAGTATAAATTTTCCTCATATTGCTGTTGTTTAGTGCATTCTTTGAGTGTAACTTTTGTTAATTTACGCGATATATTAACTACTTCTCCTAACCATTCTCCATCCTTTCCATTAAAAAGAGAGAGATTATCATACTTCTTAAGCCGCATTACATTGCAAATATAGTGACTTTGTTGTGGATTAAGTGCTAAACTCACGCCTTGTGATAAAGCTTCTTCAAAATAAAGCCTAATTTTTCCCATTCAAAACTTTAATTATATTCTACTTGAGTGACTCTTACGGGATTTGAACCCGTGTTACCACCGTGAAAGGGTGGTGTCCTAACCACTAGACGAAAGAGTCAATGCGAATTAACTCAAGTTATATTGATTATGCACATAAAGTCAATTATTTTATGGCGCAAACGTCTTTCTCTATTCCATATTTAATATTCACTGAATTTATTTCAGATTTAGGAGTTTTAGATCCTAATTCTAATTGTTGTTCAACTTTTGTATCGGAATCATAGCCAGAATCGTAGCCAGAATCTCTACGCTCATATTTCTGCTTTATTTCTTCTACACTAAAGCCAGCCTTTTAGTGCATTGTAGAGACTTAGAGTCAGTTTAACACCTTTTATGTCATTGTTTTTGACAGATTTAATTAAAAAATTATCTATTATACCCATGATTATACCCCCTATATAAAAGCTCACTATCATGGTACAACTTTAAACTATGATGATTTATTTTCTGCTAATAGCAGCTCTCTATAACCACTTAACAAGTGGTGGCATTGACATCATAATTGCATCTGGATTGCCGTCAGTCATTAAACCAAACCTTGTGCCACGATCGTATAACAGATTGAATTCTACATATCTGCCACGTTTTATTAATTGATTTTCTCGTTGTTCTTTTGTCCAAGATTTTTGTATATGTTTACGTATGATGTGCAAATAAATTTCCAAAAAGGCTTCACCTACTGCTTTTGTGAACTCAAAATCATTTCTCCAATTGCCAGAACTCAGATTATCATAGAAAATACCACCAATGCCACGCGGCTCTTTTCTATGTTGTAAGAAAAAATAGTTGTCACATTGCTCTTTAAATTTTGGATAATATCCGGTGTCAAATCTATCACATGTCATTTTGATTGATTCATGAATATACTTGCAATCTTCTTCATTTTTATATATTGGCGTAAAATCCATCCCTCCACCAAACCATTGTTTTGAAGTATATATCAGCCTTGTGTTCATATGTGCTGCAGGGATAAGGGGCGATTGCATATGAGACACTAAAGATGTACCGCTTGCCCAAAACTCTCCGTTACTTTCACTTGCACCAGGAATTTCATTAATGGCTGAATCTGCAAATTTTCCGTGTACTTTTGAAACGTTTACTCCAACTTTTTCAAAAACATTGCCAAAAATAATTGTAGATTCACCACCTCCACCACCTGGGCGATCCCACTTTCTTTTTTCAATCTTTGGCTCTGTGGATGATTGTTTTTCAATTAATAAGAAAGATTCTATGATCTTATCTCTTAGTGCACAGAACCACTTAAATGCTTGTGTTTTTTGTTTTTCCATAATGTCCTCTTGCTAGCTTATTAACATTGTTATATCTGATATTTAAGGAACTTAATTAGATTTGGATGATAATTATCTATCAAAGACGTTAATAAATCTATAATAATTAAATCAATATAATAAAACATTTTCGTATATACAACAATGCCAAATAGCAATAATGAATAAAAGATACATAGATAACAAGAAAGAGAACAGGGTTGACTTCATACTAAGAAATTATGGAATGTCAATTGTTGTGATGGCAGTTATTATGCTCTTACCTCCAGTAGCAATATCGATACTCTACTTTTTTGATATATATAGTCAGCATATTAATATAGAGATTAATTTATTAGTGAGCATTCTAACAACTCTCTTTATGATATATAATGTAAAACGCTACAGACACCTACTTAATACTATAGAATTTCAAAATGCAATATTTGCAAATGCACTAAATCATAATACAGAATTTTGCCTTATTTTACATAGAGATGAGGGTATTATTTATGCTGATGCAAGATTCTACGAAAGGTTTAAAGATCATATAGATGATGACATTACGTTAGGCAAGATTTTTGAAATAGGAGATGTTTCAGAAGAAGACAAAAAAGTACTCTATCATGCACTAAAAAATAACTCTTCTGTACAAGTATGCATTTCCTTAAACAAGAAGAATAGAGTATCTAACTTTCTTTTGCTCTTTGAGCCGATACCAGATAATCCCCAAATTGCTATAAATAGTAATAAGATTTTAAATTTATCATTAGTGCCAATAGCAAGGCCAGATGGGTATTTTGTGTTAAAAGCAACACAGATAAACAAGGAGCAGATATATGAAGAGTTAATAGAAAAACACAGTATAGGAACTTACATTGCAAATGCCAAAGGGGTGATTTTATCTGTAAATAAAAGATTTTTAGATATATTTGAACTGAAAAAACTGGAAAAAGGTAGCTCAATCAGTGATTTTATATCTCAATCTAAATATAACAATACAACAACCGATAATGAAATTTTGTTTTTTACTATAAGTGGTATTCCATTCAAGGCTTATATGAGCACTGCTATATTTTGTGATAAATACAACCATAGCTATATATATGGCTTTATAACACCAACCGAATCAAATATTGTTGATTATCAATTACACCCTTGTTTTGCAAATTCATCAATTGCTATTGCACAATGTGACATAAACGGCAACTTTGTAAAGAAAAATACGGCACTAATAAAGCTTGCAGGGTCAGATAATAATTCAATCTTTACATTGATATTAGATAGTTATCATGTGAAAATACGTGAATATTTTTCGAGTAATAGAATAAATAATGCGTCCTTTGATGTACAGCTCAACGGCGATAATAACATAAAAATATATTTCAATAAGTTTCTTCATAATAAAATGATCTTCATACTTTGTTATTTTATTGACAATACTGAACACAAAAACCTAGAGATAAAGCTTGAGCATTATCAAAAGATGCAAGCTATAGGGCAGTTAGCAGGTGGTATTGCGCATGATTTCAACAATATATTGACTGGGATAATAGGATTTTGCGATTTGCTTTTACTCCAACATTCAGCTGGTGATCCATCTTTTGGAGATATAATACAGATACAGCAAAATGCAAAGCGTGGATCAAATTTAGTAAGACAATTGCTTGCTTTTTCAAGAAGACAGACCTTGCAGCCAAAAATTATTGATGTAAATAGTACTATAGCTAATCTTTATGAAATGATAAAAAGATTAATAGGTGAAAATATAAAGTTTAATATTTATTATGGTAGAGACTTGGGTGCTGTTAGGGCTGATCAAGGGCAATTAGAGCAAGTTATACTTAACTTAGCAGTCAATGCTAGTGCTGCTATGGAAAAGGGCGGAGAATTAACTATACGAACCTTTAATCAAAAGATTGACTCATTAAATTCTACATCTCAGGACATGTTTTCTCCAGACAAGGAAACGATCGAACATGGAAATTATGTTGTGATTGAAGTAATTGATACTGGATGTGGAATGACAAGTGATACAATTGAAAAGGCATTTGACCCATTTTTTTCTACCAAAGATATTACCTCTGGTACAGGTCTTGGCCTCTCTACTGTATATGGCATTATTAAACAAACTGAAGGATACATCTATGTTGCTAGCAAAGTAAATCATGGAACTAAATTTAGCATATTTTTGCCCATGGTTTACATATCAGATGAAAATCTGATAGAGGAAGATAGTGAAGAAATAGAAAGACCGGTAGTAAGTGAAATTAAAGGTAATGGTATAATTTTATTGATTGAAGATGAAAATTCAGTAAGGGAATTCATCTCTAAAGCACTCAAAAGAAAAGGATTTGATGTAATAGAAGCGAGCATAGGCAGCGAGGCGCTAGAAATAATCAGTAAAAAAAATCAACACATAGATCTAATAATCACTGATGTAATCATGCCAGAGGTGAGTGGTCCAGAAATAGTTAAAGAAGCATTGATCCATAGGCCAAATATCAACGTTATTTTTATTTCTGGGTATGCAGAAGATGCTTTTTTAAAGAGTGATGACATCAATATAGAAGATTTTCACTTTTTGCCAAAACCATTCACTCTGAATGAATTAGGAAACAAGGTTCAAAGTGTGTTACACAAAGCAAAAAAGACAGTCTAATTTTAGTGTGATTAGCAACAAAAAAATTTTCTAATGCAAAAGTTTCTTGCATATATACAATAGAATTATTTTATACATAAGATAAAAGGCGTGAGCAAGATTATTGCAATAGTAAATCAAAAGGGTGGAGTTGGCAAAACCACAACTAGTATAAATTTATCGACAGCCTTTGCTGCTGTGGGAAAAAGCACTTTATTGGTAGATCTTGATCCTCAAGGAAATGCTAGCACCGGACTCGGGATTTCTTATCGTAGTAGGGAAGAAAAAAATATATACAAAATACTACTGAGCAGAGAAAATAAATTGATAGAATCGGCAATTTTCAATATAAAGGAAATTCCAAATTTATCACTAATTTCGTCAGTAGTTGATCTGTCAGCTGCAGAAATTGAATTATCGCAACTTGAGCGAGGAAAATTTTTTCTAAAAAGCGCATTAGAGAAGATACGCGATAATTATGAGTATATAATCATCGATTGCCCTCCATCACTTGGGCTTCTAACCATAAATGCTTTGACTGCTGCTAATTCTATTATTGTTCCTCTTCAGTGTGAGTTTTTTGCTCTGGAAGGATTAAGCCATTTAGTTAAAACTGTAGAACTGATAAAAAGGAATAACCTAAACCCTTTTTTGGCAATAGAAGGGATCGTGTTAACAATGTATGACAGGCGCAACAAACTCAGTGAACAGATTAAAAACGATATTTGCCAGTATTTAAATGATAAAGTATACAAAACTATCATCCCATTGTATGAGACTGTTATTCCACGTAACGTACGGTTATCAGAAGCGCCTTCTCATGGAAAACCCGCTATTGTGTATGATCTTAAGTGTCCTGGTGCACAAGCATATATAAGTTTGGCAAGGGAAATTTTAAAAAAGCACGCGAGCAGTTGTAAGGAGAAGAAGCTAGTGAGTGAGGGCGTGGTATGAAGGATGATAGACGCCTCGGCAGAGGTCTTGCCGGCCTCATAGGCGATAATTATGATAATAAAGAAGATCGACAAGAGTATTTGCCTATTTCATTACTGCACCCAAGCAAATTTCAACCGAGGAAACATTTTGACGAGGAGTCATTAAGAGAACTTGCAAATTCGATAAAGAAAAGTGGCATTATACAGCCTATCGTGGTACGCAAAGATTCAAATGATGATGGTTACGAAATAATAGCTGGGGAACGTCGTTGGCGAGCAAGCAAGATTGCAAATCTTGATAGTGCACCCGTTATCATAAAAGATCTGAGCGACAAGGAATGCTTGGAAGTATCCATTATTGAAAACATACAAAGGCAAGATATTAATCCAATAGAAGAAGGTGAAGCGTATAAGAGACTGATAGATGAGTTTTCCTATACACATGAAGAATTAGCTTCAACTATAGGCAAAAGCCGCAGTCACATAACCAATATGATTCGGATGTTGTCACTTCCTGATGGAGTAAAAACAATGATCAACGAAAAAAAGCTATCTATGGGCCATGCAAGAGCGTTGATTAATGTTGAAAATGCGGAAAGTATTGCAGAAAAAATAATTTCCCAAGGCTTAAGCGTTAGGCAAACTGAAAAATTGATAAAAGACTTACATCAAAGTAACAACCAAAAAGAGCAGAGATATACCAAAAATCAAGATATGGCAGCACTAGAAGGTGCTATATCTTCTCAACTTGGTTTAAAGATCAAAATTAATGACAGTAATTCTAAGGGTAAAGTTATGATACGGTATAATAATCCAAATGAATTGAATTTAATATTAAAAATTTTAAATAGGAAACTTGAGTGCTAGTAGAGCAAAAAGATAATATAAAATACAACTGTTGGTGTCACCCAAGTAGCATGGAGAGACAAAAATCACTTGACAAACTCTGCCAGCCCCCTTATCATGAAACTGAAGGTATTCAGTTATCTTCATCTGTGCAGATTAAACAGCAAGAAAACAACGTGGTTGGCGTCTTATTTTTAATTTTTTGCGCTATGTGCACCTTATGTCTTCACAACATTTCTGGGTTTTTACCTATATGAGCTGAAACGCGCTTATAAGTCGTTTAAGACAGTATAGTACGCCAATTTGCAGGATTAGAGAGTGACAACTAGCTAACACGGGGTTTCTTTTGCCTTTTTTTCTGCTTAGTAAATTTCTTAAACATTTAAACTAAGGTGAGTTGCATTTAAAAGCAGCTAAATTGCAGTGTTTAAGACTTAAAAAACGCCAAATACTGAAAATAGACAATGACTAGGGCTTCTTTTGCCTTTTTTTTCGTTTGGTAAATTTCTTAATGTTTATAGCTAACATGAACTGGGCAGGAAGGTGTCATCCCAGTGCTCCTTTCTCGTCATCCGAGTAGCCCCTATGATGTCATTCCAGCGCGTGACGCTGGAATCTAGTCTTTATTATGCAGCCACTTATTTAAAGTTAAGTTTTCTGGATCCAAGTAGTCAAGCTACTCGGATGACACCTTGACAATCGTCATCCCGCTACGTGTTAGCGGGATCTATGCTAAGAGATACCGCGAATGAATCGCGGTATGACGGTCTGCGGCGATATGACGGTTCGCGGTGGCATGACGATAACTTCGTCATCCCGCTGCTTGTTAGCCGGTATCTAGAGATACCGTGACGGTATGCGGCAGCATGACGATAACCTTGTCATTCCAGCGCGTGACGCTGGAATCCAGACTTTAACTGATATGATTACAGAAAGAGAATTTATTAGGTAGTCATAGACACTGAAAGTGATAAAACTTACCACTTTCAAGTAAAGAAAACTACGTTTTGTGCCTCCAATAATTTCTATGGATGAACCGCTACTGCACCGTCTTTACAAATCACACCGCTTGGTGTTATTTTTGAAACGACTACAGGAGCGCCAAAAAACACAGCAGTAAATGCACCGAGTGCAAAAAGCGCTGGCCACGGCATTCTGCCGAATATTGCAAGCAACGCTGCACCAATTATCACTATTGTGATCATTGGTCCACCTATGCCATGAGTATAGCCTATTATCTTGCATATCACTAATGATGTTGTATCATTTTGATCAACAAAAGTAGGACTAGTATCAGCATTTGCATCAAATGCAAAGGAGAGAATTAAAGCTACAAGTAGAAGAAAATTTTTCATTACGCCTCCTATAATTTCTGTTTCATATTTGATTATCTATCACATTGATTAAGTTTAAGTAAATGGTGAGGATTTTTTGCTTAAAAGTATCCTTTATTTCATTTAGAATACTTTTCTTGGTTCGTTTATATTACATGCTACAGAAATTTTACAGCATCGTTTATTGCCTTTATCGTGCTTTGATTGACACAATTCATAATGATGGAGTGGAGCATGCAGGGTATCTATCATTTTTAATCCTGTTATCAATATTCCCTTTTCTCATCGTTTTAATGGCTGTGGCGTCAACATTCGCAAATTTCTTAGACCAGTATAACATTGGCTGGGTATTTATCATTGATAACATGCCACAGGATATTTTATCATCTTTGATGCCGCGTATCAGAGAGATAATATCAGGCCCGCCGCAAAGCTTACTAACTTTAGCAATTGTAGGCGCTGTTTGGACCGCCTCGTCAACAATTGAAGGGCTAAGAACAATATTGAACAAAGCTTATAAAGTTCCGGTTTCGCCACCTTATATATTAAGAAGGTTGTTAAGTATACTACAATTTTTAGTGATCACGCTTATTATAACTCTAACTATAGTGTTCTCTACATTAGTGCCAATGCTAATTGATTTTTCCTATCAGGGGATTAGTTATACTAAATATCTCCTCATTGAATTTGTACTTTTCACAGTAGTCTCTTGGCTATATTTTATGTTGCCAAACATAAAACAAAATTTATCAGACGTCTTTCCTGGATCTTGTGTGGCTGTTATTCTTTGGACAATTTCTGCTTCAGCTTTCAAGCAATACTTAAAAGCTTCCTTTGATCAACTGAATTTGATATATGGAAGTTTAGGTGGTATGGTAGTGTCATTACTATTTTTTTATATGCTAAGTTTGATTTTTATATATGGAGCAAAATTTAATTTTCAGCTAAAATATTTCAATGAATCTCGCTAAGGAGAAAGAAATGAGTAAGTTAGAAGGTAAAGTAGCTTTAATCACCGGAGCTTCAGGTGAAATAGGCTCTGCTGTTGCAAAAAGATTTGTAAAAGAAGGTGCATGTGTAATTCTGATTTCAAGATCTCTTGATAATCTCAAGCCACTATATAATGAAATTGAAGAGCTTGAAGAATTTAAAGAAGGCTCTGTGAAACTAATTCAGCTTGATCTTTTAGACTTTGAGAATGTAAAGATACTGACAAACATGATAGAAAGCCTGAAATTATCAGAATCTGGAGCACTTGATATATTAGTTGCATGTACTGGAATTTTAGGCAAATTGAACCCTATTCACGACTGTGAGATTGAAGAGCTACAGAACGTAATGAATACAAATTTTACTGCCAATTGGTACTTACTAAAAAACTTAGATCCAATGCTAAAGAAGTCTAATGCTGGAAGAGTGATATTCATGACCTCAGAGGTGACACTTTCTCCTTCCTCTTATCCATATTGGATGCCGTATGCTGCAAGTAAAGTTGCAATAGAAATAATGGTGCAGATATATGCATCTGAGACAAAACATACAAAATTATGTGTAAATGCTGTATACACGAAAGGACCTGTGGGTAGTGAGCAGGCATTTCCTGGATCTGAATTGGTGTCACCTGATAAACTAACAGACAAATTTGTGGAGTTAGCTTCTAACGATTGCAGCGTATCAGGAAAAATCTTACCGCTTAGCAAATCTCCCGAATAAATTACACTAGAAAGGATGTCATCCCAGTGCCCAGACACTGGGATCTAGTTTTTAATTTAACATAATCAAGAACGTTGTGTTTTACTTTTATGCTTACCAAATTAGTTTACAATCAAAGTTTCCTGGATCCCAGTGTCTGGGCACTGGGATGACACCATTCTTTTTCCTGGATTCCAAACTGGGATGACAGCTAGCCTGACAATCGTCATCCCGCTGCTTGTTAGCGGGATCTATGTGAGATACCGTGAATAAATCACGGTATGACGTAGAAGCTATACTTTTATGCTTACCAACCCAATCAAAATCCTGGATCCCGCTGCTTGTTAGCGGGATCTAGAGATACCGCGGCGGTATGACGGTTCATGGTGGAATGACGTAGAATTTTATACTCACCAACTCAGTGTCCAATCTGGATTGTATCTTATCGGTAAAAAAGAAGAGCTATTTTAGGAAGTTTTTATAGGGCTAAAACTAAAGAAAACTTGCATATAAGTTCATCAAGTGTAAAATTAGAGTTGTTTTAAAAGAATAGGTCAATTATGAATCTTGTAACAAAATCTGCTATCGATTTTACTGCTTCAGCTGTTCTCTCCGGCGGAGAAATTGTTGATGATTTCTGTCTGAGTAAGCACATAAAAAATAAGTATGCTGTCCTTTTTTTCTATCCACTTGATTTTACTTTTGTTTGCCCAACTGAATTGATATCGCTCAATAATAGAATAAATGAGTTTGCAAAGCGTGGTATTGAAGTGATAGGAATAAGTGTAGATTCAAAATTTTCACATTATAAATGGCGAAACACTCCAGTTAATGATGGTGGTATTGGAGAGGTTAGCTACACTTTAGTGTCTGATATCAAAAAGTCTATATCAAGAGACTATGGGGTCTTATATGATGACTCAATTGCGCTGAGAGCAACTTTCGTTATTGATGATAAATTTATTGTACGTCATCAATCGATAAATGATTTGCCTTTAGGGCGTAATATCGATGAATTCGTTAGAATCATTGATGCAATTAAACATAATGAGGAGCGTGGTGAAGTATGTCCAGCAGGGTGGAAAAAAGGTAAGCCAGCAATGCAGGCAAGCGATGAAGGAGTAGCTGATTATCTAAACTCATACAGTGAAGAATTATAGATTTAGTACAAAAGTTCTTATTATTGGATCTGGAGCAGCGGGTTATGCTGCTGCTATATATGCAGCACGTGCAAACTTAGAGCCAATTGTAGTAACGGGAATGCAGCCTGGTGGTCAGCTTACAATTACTACAGATGTTGAAAACTATCCTGGTTTTGTTTCAATACAGGGTCCAGAACTAATGGAGCAAATGAGGTTGCATGCAGAACAGGTTGGAGCAAAAATAATAGATGATGAGATAAAAAGCGTTGAACAACTTGAGGATTCTAATGAGTATAGGTTTAGATCTTCTGGTAATACTAATGACTACTATTCAGATGCAATTATAATTGCATCTGGTGCGCAAGCGAAGTGGCTTGGTCTCAAGAGTGAAAAGGAATTTCAAGGTTACGGAGTTTCGGCTTGTGCAACTTGTGATGGTGCATTTTTTAGGAATAAAGTTGTAGCCGTGATTGGTGGTGGAAATACCGCTGTTGAAGAAGCAATATTTTTAACTCGATTTGCCAAAGAAGTGATATTAATACACAGGCGTGATAAATTGAGAGCGGAAAAGGTAATGCAAGATAGGCTCTTTAAAAATGATAAAATAAAAGTAATGTGGAACCATACCGTAGAGCAGATTCTTGGAGAAGAAAATCCGAAAAAAGTTACTGGTATTATAGTTAAATCAACGGAAGCTCAAGAATTGAAAGTCGATGGAGTGTTCATTGCAATTGGGCATGCACCAAATACAGGTATTTTTAAAGGCTTTGTTGAAATGGATGAACAGGGTTACATAATTACAAAACCTGGAACAACTTTAACTAGTAAAGCAGGAGTATTTGCTGCAGGTGATGTTCAAGATAAGGTATATCGCCAGGCAGTAGTTGCCGCAGGAACAGGGTGCATGGCTGCACTTGATGCAGAGAAGTTTTTAGAGTCGTAATTAATTAACTCAGAATTAGGATTTTATAGCTAAAGTGACTTAAGTTCATCGATAATTTTAAAAACAAAAATTCGTCATTCCGCTACTTGTTAGCGGAATCTATGCTGAGATACCGCGAATAAATCGCGGTATGACGTAGGAAAACCTTTCTTGGGTTAGCTATAGATAAATCGCTTGCAATTTTCCTTTTTTTTTACATAATTATATTAGTAAATCATTAATAAAGAGGGTTTAGTATGCCTTATAGAAACGGTGTAACATATTATGGAGCTTATGGAGGTGGTGATAACACGGCATCGCAAGCTCGAAATTCGACAACTTTAAGACAGCTAAGTGAATCAACAAAACAGTTATTTAAAGCTATTGATGATGAAAACCTAGAGAATTTTAAACAAGCTCTAGCAGAAGGTGCGGATGTTAATGCGTTTGATGAGAGATATACACCACTAATGACTATTATCATGAATGGTGATGACAGCCCTATATGCTTAAAAATGATGATGTTGCTTTTACAACATCAAAATTTAAATATTAATGCTCAAGAAACTAAAAAATGTAATACAGCTCTACATCTAGCCTTTCACATGGAAAATAAGAATTTTATACGGATGTTACTTAGACATCCTAGCATTAATACAAACAGTAAAAACAAAGTTTTTCTTCTTCAGGATAAATATCTTGAGCCTGAACATGATCGTACCAGAGCATATCTTATAGAACATGCGAGTACAACCAATGTTTTTTTTATACTTCTAAGGAATATATTGAAAAAATAGGGCGAATACAAAAAAAGGACTTTTCGCATCTTACAATGGAAATAACAAAAGCACAAAAAGGAAAAAAATTATTAGATGCTCTTTTTAATGGAAATATTAACCGAGCAAAAACACTGTTGGCTCAAGAGCTTAATCCTAATTGCTGGAAAAGAAACCAAAATGGAGAAATAGAAACACCCCTGAGCTTAATATGTTTACAAGGAATAACACAAGATAACGAAGAAGTATTGATTAAACTTTTAAAACATAAAGACCTAGATTTTAGTCAAATAAAGCCAATACGAGCTATAGAGCAAAATTCACGGTTGAAGAAAATAATTGAACAAGCTATTACAGAGCGATTAACTGATGCTATTAATAGAAAAGATTTAGATGATGTAGAAAAGTTAGTAGAGGATAATTGTTTCATAAATCGTGCAATTGTTACTGCTGCATTTGAAAGTATTGAACGTATCAGAAATTATCTAAATGAAAAATTCCCTACAAGTGCAGAGCAACCTGTAGCAAATACGAATAATATACCAGCAGGTTTTGAGGAGTTTGCACAAAAACTTGTAGATGAACTTGAAAAGACAAAAGCTCAACTTGCAGAAACAGAGCAAAAGCTGGATAAGGTTGTGCGTGAAAAAACGAGCGAAACTAGCAAAATTTTACAATTAGAAAGAGATTTGAAACAAGTAAGGGAAGAAAGAGATAGGCTTTCATCAGAAAATATACTGCTCCGTACTAAAAGTCTGAGTAATAAAAACGAAAAATCCTCGGAGGCAATTTCTCCTGGTAAAAAACAAAGCAACTATGCTTATGCATTTTTTATATTATCTGGAGCATTGACTGGTTGTGTAGGTTTAGCAATTTTATACGATTATCTAGTAATAGGTGCTTGTCTTACAGCAGTTGCACTGGTTCTTTTTTTAGTAGGATATTATTTATGTAAAGCGGATGAACGAGATATAGGACCTGGTGGTACCACCGACAATCCTCAAGTTACAAGGGTTTTGATTTCTTCTCCAGGCCCTGCTGAAAATTTTTGTACATGTTAAAAACATCTTGATAATTGAGGTGAGTGTAAACCTGGGTGGTTTCCAGGCTTGAGTGGCCAAGCAGTTGTTGTATTGATCTTATGTCAATATCTTCTTGAAGCAAATGAGTAGCAAAACTATGACGAAATGCATGTGGAGATAAGATTTCTGGCAGATTTAATATTCTCCTTATTTTCTGCAAACGATTAGCCACATAAGTTCTTCCCAATTTTTTTCCTCTTACTCCCAAAAAAAGATATTGTGTTTCATTATTAATGCCAAGATAAGGACAGGCTTTTACATATTCCTGTATACACTTTTTTACTACCGGAAGAATGAATACCTGCCTTTGTTTATCTCCCTTACCTGTTACTATTAAACTTTCATTGTTAATATCACTAACCCCAAGGTTCAACGCTTCACTGATTCTTAAGCCTGTACCATATAGCAGGACGATAATTGCAATTTCTCTTTTTACCACCCAAGGTTCGCTCAAGTCAGATAATTTCATTTCTTTCACCAAAGTTTTTATATCAGGTATTGATAATGCTTTGGGCAGAGTTCTTCTCTGAATTGGCCTTGATAAGGAAAATACAGCTTCATTGTCTATATTGTAGTTGTTTTTTATGTACTTGAAGAAATTTCTGATTACTGACAATGCACGAGCGTTAGATCTTGCATTCACACCTCTTGCATAACGAGAGGTAAGCCAACTTCTTAACTCAGGTATACTTAAATTTTTCAGAGTACCAACATTTACTTCTCCACCAATGTGAGTATTTAGGAAACTTATAAGATCCTTCAAGTCCCTCATGTATGACTCTAAAGTGTTTGGTGAATAAGATCTGTTGCACCTCAGCCACTCATACCATTTTTCAATGATTGAACCGAGGTCCACAATTATTTTTTAAAGAAAGCATCGATGCACGCATCTCGAAAGGCTTCATTTATATCAGGATGAGAATGACAAATTCTGTATATATCCTCTGCTGCTGCGCCATATGCCATTGCAACCGCTGCTTCGTTGATTAGCGTATCAGCGTATGCTCCTATGATATGCACACCTAGTATTGTATCTGCTCTGCTACAAGTCAGCACTTTCACGAATCCTTCAGCATCATCAGTGATTTTTGCTCTGCCGTTTGCAGCAAATTGACATTTACCAACTTTGTACTTATAGCCAGCATTTTTGAGTTCCTCTTCGGCTTTACCGATCGAAGAAACCGCAGGGTGAGTGTAAATGACAGATGGTATAATTTCATAATCAACGTGAGGTGACTGTCCTGCTATTATCTCTGCAACTGCCACTCCTTCTTCCTCTGCTTTATGAGCAAGCATTGCTCCACCAATCACATCACCAATAGCAAATATTCCTTTCACATTAGTTTCATATCTGTTGTTAACTTGAACGAAACCGCGATTATCTTTTTCTATTTTTTCATCAATACTAAGATTCTCAGTGCATGGTTTGCGTCCTGCTGCCACCAATACCTTATCCGCCTCTATAGTGTTTGTTTGATTATCTTTTACAGAGCAAACTTTCACACTCAAAGAGTTACTACTTTGTTTTATTCCCTCAACTTTAGTGCTAAGTAAAAATTTTATTCCTTGTTTTTGTAGACTAGAAAGTAGAGACTTACTTAATTCTCCATCCATTGCTGCAGCGATTCTGTCAAAAAATTCTACTACAGTGACTTCAGACCCTAGCCTCCTCCATACAGAAGACATTTCAAGCCCTATTGCCCCGGCTCCGATTACGACAAGTTTTTTTGGTACTTCAGTTAAAGACAATGCACCAGTTGATGAAATAATACTTTTCTCATCGATATTAATTCCTGGCAAAGAAATAACGTCAGAACCGGTTGCAATTACTATATTTTTTGTCTTCAGCACCTTATCTTCAACTGAAACTTCAAGATTACCTTGGTCAAAAGAAGTAATTTTCCCAAGTCCATTGATTTTAGTGATTTTGTGAAGGTTAAACAGATATTCTATACCTTTTCCAAGTTCCTGAACTCTGGCGTCCTTATAGCCTAGCATTTCTTTTAAATCGAAACTTGCATCCTTAATTTTTATGCCAAGCTTCGACAGATCATTTTTCGTGTGAGCATACTGATAGGAAGAATGAAGTAGTGCTTTGGAAGGTATGCACCCAACTCGCAAGCATGTACCACCAAAAATGCTATTTTTATCTATGCAGACAACTTTCAATCCAAGTTTTGCAGCAGCGATAGCACACTTATAACCGCCTGGACCACCACCTATAACAATCAGGTCATAATCAATCATAAAGAACAAACCTATTTTCTAAAGAATAAACACCATTTCCCTCAGTTGTTACATATATTTTATCGTGAGTAAACACTGGAGTGTGAAACACATTACCAGGTACTTTGATTACCTTTCCTGCACTTTCAGATCCAGGAAAAGCAAGCATTGAACCTTTATTGCTTGTCACCCACAGTGTATGGGCATGCACAATTGGAGCAAACAATTGCGTATTTTCTATTAAATCAGATGCCCAGACTGTTTCTCCATTTTTTATATCCAGGCCGATTATTTTATTATCTTCAGTTACTATAAAAATTCTTCCGCCTTCTTTTTGTTTCTCTGCAGGAATAAGAGGACTATAATATGACTCAATGTCTGATACACTTTTTACTTGCAGTGACTTTGACCACAAAATATTTCCTGATTTCACGTCAATACCATAAATATAAGAATTGTTTGTAGCTATTAAAGTATCGCCAAGCACTCTCGGTGTAGTAGTTACATCTGTGAGCTGTGTATCCAAAAGGTTTGTAGCCAATTTTTGGCTCCACAATTTTTTACCGTCTTCATTAAAAGCTATTAACTCACCATTTGAAAATGGTGCTATTATTTTATCGTTAGAAATTGTTGGCGATATGGAATACAAACCTCGAACCTCATTGATACCGTTTTGATAAGCCCAAACGGAGCTGCCATCTTTTATATCAAACACGTACAGATAATTATCAATAGTCAATACTACCAATTTATTATTTATTACTGCTGCTTTCCCTCTTACTGGAGCTCTCAATTCTTTTTCCCACTCAATCTTGCCAGTTTTTGCATCTATTGCGTGTAAAGTGTTATCCACTATAAAGAAAACATTTTTTTCATAATGCGATAGGCTCATGTTACCAATTTTTTTCCTACGTGAGAGGTGTAATTTCCAATTCATAGCCTTTGAGTTATCAATATCAAAGGAATATAAAGCGCCGTGCTTGTCTGATAAAATAACGCTATCTTCTGTAAGCACTGGAGCTACATATCCTTGAGATAGTTTTTTATCCACTAGACTTATTCGCTCGCTTGCCATTGTGTAACTGCTACACAATAACATTATTATAACAATTATTACTTTCATTACTTAGTTGAGAACAAGATTTATTAATATACATACTAGAAATCTTAATCACAATGAAAATGTTCTTGTTGTACGTTGAAACATTGATTTATGAACAGAATATTATATTATTATGTAAAAATCATACTCTTAGAGGTAATACACCTCATCCACTATGCGGCAACGTGCATAGCTGTATGAACATTGAGATATAAAAGTAATTTATACCAAGAAGAAAGATGTCATCCAAGTAGCTTGACTACTTGGATCCAGATTGGATACTGAGTTGGAGTATAAAAGTATAGCTAACGCGAGCTCTGCGTCATACCGTGATTAATTCGCGGTATCTCAGCCGCTAACACATAGCGGGATGACAGCAATCCTACGTCATGCCGCCGCGAACCGTCATACTGCCGCAGATCGTCATACCGCGATTCATTCGCGGTATCTCTTAGCATAGATCCCGCTAACAAGCAGCGGGATGACGAGGTTATCGTCATGCCACCACGAACCGTCATATCGCCGCAGACCGTTATACCGCGATTCATTCGCGGTATCTCTTAGCATAGATCCCGCTAACACGTAGCGGGATGAAGGTTTTCAGGGTAGCTGTCATCCGAGTAGCTTGAATACTTGGATCCAGAAAACTTAACTTTAAATAAGTGGCTGCATAATAAAGACTAGATTACAGCGTCACACGCTGGAATGACACCATTTTCGGTCTCTTAAATTGCTTTAGCTACAAACATTAAGAAATCTACCAAACGAAAAAAAGGCAAAAGAAGCCCCGTGGTGCGAGTTTTGACTCTATATTACTGTAAGTGGCGCTGTAATAATGTGCTAACGCTTAAAATAAGCGCGATTTGGCTGAATGTAGAAAAAATTTAAAAGACATGCAGCCGCTATAATTTTATGTAATCCGCCAAAAAATACCCTAAGTTTTTTACTGAATTTTGTCATTGAGCCTGCAGGTCAAAAACAAGTTTTGAGTCATAAATACCCTTATTGTCATAATAAGGAGGCTGGCGAAGTTTGTCAAGTAAGTTTTTTCGTTTCTGCGGGCTACTTGAATAACGGCTACAATGTTTGTACAATTGTTCGTCATGCGCTGGAACCCGTTTTAGCCCTTATCTATATCTCAGTTCCACCAACAGTTATTGCGTCGACTTTGAGTGTTGGTTGACCAACTCCAACGGGCACATTTTGTCCATCTTTTAAGCATGTGCCAACACCGGGGTCCAACTTTAAGTCGTTGCCAACCATGGATACTTTTTTTAGCACTGTTGGCCCATCACCAATTAGTGTTGCTCCTTTGACTGGCTGTGTAATTTTACCATTTTCTATTAAGTAAGCTTCTGAAGATGAAAAAACAAATTTCCCTGACGTTATATCAACTTGCCCACCACCGAAATTTACTGCATACAGACCTTTCTTTACGCTAGATATTATTTCTTCCGGCGTATGTTTCCCTGGTAACATATAGGTGTTTGTCATGCGCGGCATAGTAACTTCTTTATAACTTTCTCTTCTACCATTACCAGTTGGATTCACACCCATGAGTTTAGCATTCATATGATCCTGCATGTAGCCTTTGAGAATTCCATCCTCTATCAACACATTATAACTGGGTGGAGTACCTTCATCATCTATGCTAATAGAACCACGCAAATTAGGCAGAGTTCCATCATCAACTACTGTGATGCCACTAGCTGCTACTTGTTTACCAATAGAATTTGAAAATGCTGAGACTCCTTTACGATTAAAATCGCCTTCGAGTCCATGACCCACAGCTTCATGCAACAATACTCCCGGCCAGCCCGGACCTAGAATAACTGTCATTTCTCCGGCTGGAGTTGGAATTGCTTCAAGATTTACCAGTGCTTGTTCCAAAGCCTGGTTTGCAACTTCTTTCCACTTTTTCTCAGAAATAAACTTACTATAAGAATCCCTTCCACCGTGTCCTGCGGAGCCTCTCTCGGTACGGCCATCCTTTTCTACAATGACTAGCACATTAAAACGTACCAGAGGCCTGATATCGCTTAATCTGTGATCACCCTTTATTATTTGTACGACTTGCCATTCTCCACTTAGAGTTATTTTTACTTGCTTCACGCAGTTATTTTTGGACCTTACATACTCATTAACCTCATTGAGTAGTTTAATCTTTGAATTCAGATCCATTTCATTTGTAGGGTTAATCCTCGAATATAGGCTTTTTGTCTCTTCGTTTAAATTTATTGAATTTGTCTTGTTTAAAGACACTGAGCTTTTTACCATAGAAGCAGCATTACTAATTTCTTTTTCGCTAATCTCAGAAGAACAAACGAAAGATGTACTATCCTCACAAAAAGACCTTAAACCAAATCCCCTTCTGGTATTCAAATCCACGTGTTTTAATATGTTATAATCGAAAATCAGGGACTCCGACTGGCAAAATTCTAGAAATAGCTCACCACCATCGCTATTGCTCAAAGCGTTATTGACTATTTTATATACGTTATTAATATTAACATTGTTTTGAGCGAAAAATATTTGATCTAGATTTGGCATTACCTTTGAACTAAAAATTGTTTAAGTATATTATTTAACTTTAACATAGTAAACTATAAAAAGCCCGGGTGGCGGAATTGGTAGACGCGCTAGCTTCAGGTGCTAGTAACTTTTTAAGTTGTGGAAGTTCAAGTCTTCTCTCGGGCACTTTTAGCTTCCATATTGCTTGTTGAATTAATTAATGCTACAATATAACGTATTAGGTAATATTTATGCTATGTATGGTGAAAAAGATAAATTAGCCTACAGAAAGAAGGTACGAACTTACTCGAAACGCTTAGTTACTACACTATCTACTGCTTCTTTTATTGGATATATAGCAGCATTAGCCTTTAGTATTCCTGTCTTAAGTCTGTATTTTAGTATTGCCGGCACTATATTAAGTGTACTTTCGTTTGCTTTAAATATATGGTCATTAAAGGATCATTTCCTACAGCAGAAGCAACTTGGTGTAGCAGGACAAAAAAAACTAACAAAGATCTGTCTTGATATTACATCTAACGTTTCGTTTTTAATAGGAGGAATTGCATCTATATTGCCTCTCGAATCTCCTATCATTCCTTTTGTTTCTACTGCCTTTTTTATTCTAGGCTGTACCTTTATGGCAGCTAATATCGTTCGGACTTTGATCAGCAAACCACAGGCAGAAAAACCTACTGATACCCTCTCTCCATCTGTAAAAGCAGTTTAAGTGTCAACAAGTTAACTTATTTGACTTGTATAGGAATATTAGCTATAATATTAATAGTTTAATAATAAAAGAGGTTAGTATATGGATTTTTTAAACAGTCACCCAGATTTTTTTGAGGATAATGCTTATTATGTAATATCTGAATATAATACGGATAATCGAGATCTTACAGATCTTAGTACATATGTAGTAGAACGTGATGCATATGAGAATTTGGTATTCAAAAACTTATATACATATATACGTTCCGATGGAAACGTACATAAAGATATAATGCTTAATCCAAAATCTTTACAAATAGAAGAGAGGATAGAAGATAGCAGAATCGAACAGTGTTATACAAATAACTATAAGATAGATAATGGAACTTTATCTTTAGATGAGAGAGAATTAGTATTCAATATAACTCCAGGTAAATGGAATGATTCAACAGAGTTCAATGTAATTAGCATTAGAAAAGTATAAGTGAATTTAAAGCTTAGTGGTAAATAGGGGACTGAGTATCCTTATTTCAACATCAATTACTTGAATAGTTGCTCAAGCCATCAAAATAAAAATTTTTATTCAGTAATTTGTGTATAAAGGGTACTATTTTACTAGTAGTGAAATAAATCAGAATGAAGTCTATTTTATTAACGAGGCCTTTATTGGATTCGTTCAATACAAGAAATATATTGAGAAAGTATGGATACAAAGTTTTTATAGAACCAGTATTCACAATAAAGTACTTAAATCCTGATATATCTGCGTACGAATTTGACGTTGTGATATCTACAAGTAAAAACAGTGTAAAGGCTTTTAGTCAAATATGCAAAGAGGATGACTTTCCGATTATTACAGTTGGTAA
Source organism: Wolbachia endosymbiont (group A) of Hedychridium roseum (assembly GCF_964028325.1). Classification (NCBI taxonomy): domain Bacteria; kingdom Pseudomonadati; phylum Pseudomonadota; class Alphaproteobacteria; order Rickettsiales; family Anaplasmataceae; genus Wolbachia; species Wolbachia endosymbiont (group A) of Hedychridium roseum. The sequence continues at coordinate 121,643 of NZ_OZ034755.1, forward strand.
TTCAACCATGCAGGCTGCAAAAAATTTGGGATTTTCTGATATAATCTCAGCAGACAGCAACGTTGATGGTCTGATATCATTCATAAAAGCTCATTATTCAAACGCAATAAAGTTCTTGTATATAAGGGGACAAGAAGTATCATGTGACCTAAAAAAGAGATTATCTGAAGAAGATTTTAATGTAAGAGAAGTTGTACTCTATAAAACAATTATAAAAAGGAGTCTAACTAATAGGTGTAAAAATTTACTGTTGGATGGTAAAATTGATAGTGTTGCTTTTTTTTCCTCACAGACAGCAGGGGTATTTTGTTCATTAGTTCTAAAAAGTGGGCTATCTCATGTGATGAATAATACAGTTGCATATACCATGAGTAAAAACATTGCTGATAGTTTAAGGTTAATCAAATGGAAAAAAATTATAACATCGAGGTTGCCTACTGGGGAGAGTTTAATTGATATAATTAATAAGGATTGTTGATGCTAAAGATTGCAACTTGGAATGTAAACTCCATACGTAAAAGAGTTAACCAACTTTGTAGTTTTATAGTTGACAGTCAGATAGATATAGTTTTGCTGCAAGAGATAAAATGTACGGAAGAGCAATTTCCTTATGTAGAGATAGAAAAGTTAGGATATGAATATGCTATCTATGGACAAGTTGCAAGAAATGGCGTTTGTGTTTTATCTAAATATCCGATACTGGAAAAATTAAAAATTGATGTTGTAGAGAGTCATCAAGAAGCACGTTATATAGAATGTGTGATAAAACACACCAATCATAAGGTAAGGGTAGGAAGTGTATACGTTCCAAATGGTCAAAGCCCAGACTCTCATATGTTTGAGTATAAACTCAAGTTTTTTGATAACCTATATGAAAGGATGAGCACTTTGTTGAAAAATGAAGAGTTAACTATTATAGCTGGCGATTGTAATGTTGCACTGGATGAAATTGATGTTTTTGATTCAAATTTATTGAATGGCCAAGTGTGCTTTCATATAAAAGAACGTGAGAAGTTAAGAGCAATCTTGAATCTTGGGTTTAAAGACACGTTTAGAATATCCCACCCCAATTTGCAACAATTCACTTGGTGGCATTATCAAGGCAATTCACTCAGAAACAATCAAGGAATGCGAATAGATTATATGCTATTATCGCCACAAGCTGTAGATAAATTGGAAACATGCTACGTAGATGATAGATTGCGTAAGCTAGAAAACCCGTCTGATCATACTCCTGTTGTATGCGTTATAGAATAATAGTAGACCTCTTACACAACTCACTTTATTGGCAAACTCAGGTAGTCTTACTTGGTTGCTGCCCTGTGGTTTTTTGCTGATCTAAAGTAACTTGTTCAAGCACAGTAGACTGCTCACTCTTTTGAGTAAGTTGCTCCTCAGTTGTTACAGCAGGTTGATTACCCTGCCCAGTTTCATTAACTTTGGATCCTAAAATTTTACTAATACCATCAAGAATTTTCCCATCCCATCCTTCTTTTTTCTTTTCATCTCGTGAATGAGGGTTATATAAAGTACCTTTTTTGTCATTTGAAAAAAGAACCTCCACTCCCCCTTTTATGGCGAATATTGTACCAATAACGGCAGCAACTATCGCGAGTGTAGTAGGACCAAAAATTAATATTGAAGCAATGGAAAAAGAAATAGGAAGAAAAATCTTACGTAAGAATGCTGTTGCCATCTCTTCATCACTGAGTGGTGGTTCATCCTCTTCTTTTTTATCTTTACCTAAGAATGGTATTTTTTCTTTCACCCCATTCATAAAAGAGCTGGAAATATTTTTTGGGTCTATCTTTATTCCAAGCGGCCACCCAGCAAGCTTTATGAGTGAATCTTTAGCTTCTGTACCGCGTATATCAGCTACACATTCAGCTACTTCTTGCTTTATTTTGTCATTCTTTAAATTCTCTTCACTAGCTAAATTTTTTTCTCTAATTTTTTCAAATACGGAAAGTAAAAGCTGACAAAAGTTTTCTTCATTTAGTAACTTTATATCTTCTTGATTAATATTATTGAATATACCTTCATGATTTTTTGATATAAAAGTAAAAATTTTCTTTTCATTTCCATTCTGTAATCGCTCTAATCGTTCATCTAATGACTTCAGATCATCCTGTAATTCTTGTTTTTCTCGATCTGGAAGTTCTTCTTTCAATTTCTGTTCCTTCTTTTCTATTTCCTGTTTCGTTTGCTTTTTTAGATTTTCTAGAGTTTCTGGATTTTCTAAAGTATCTAGGAAAGCACGATAGATTAACTGGTGCTCCTCGTTTTTAAATTTAAAAACTTTCTCATCTTTGTTAGTTACCTGATTTGAAGGCTCCAAATTCTTTGTTTGTGGAGTTAATATTTTTGTCATAACTGAGTTACTCACATTTACTATACTTTAATTGTAGCATATTTTTCATATTAATTCAAATAATCTATACTCTTAGAATCCGCCATGTTTAAGTCATAATTAAGAGCCCAGTTGTCGCCAATTTTTATTTCTACTTCAAGTGGTATAGAAATTTCTATTGCATTTTCCATTACGTCTTTCATAAGTTTTGCTGTTTCTTGTACCTTTTCGTCTTCTACTTCAACCAGTAGTTCATCGTGAACTTGGAGGATTATTTTACCTACTTTTAACTGATCAAAAAGCTGAATCGTCGCACGTTTTATTATATCAGCAGCAGTTCCTTGCAGTGGTGCATTTATCGCTGCCCTTTCTGCAAATTGTCTTACATAAGGAATTGTATTGTTTATGTCTCTTACAAAGCATCTCCTGCCAAACAAAGTTTCTACATAACCATGCAATCTTGCGATAGACACTGCTTTTTCCATATAGGCCTTTATTTCTGGGTAACAGGAAAAATAGTAATTAATGTATTCAGCAGCTTCCGCAATGGTAATTCCAAGCCGTTTTGCAAGGCCAAACGGGCTGATTCCATATATAATTCCAAAATTAATGGATTTTGCTTTGCGTCTTAATTGCTCATCTATTTCTTGCACTCCAAAAACTTGCCTAGCGGTGATATCGTGAATATCTTGTCCGTTTGCAAAAGCTTCTTTAAATGCTGCAACGTTTGCAACGTGTGCCAGGAGCCTCAATTCTATTTGCGAATAGTCAGCAGAGATTATCTTGCACCCTTTTGGCACAATAAATGCTTGTCTGATAAGATTTCCCTCTTCGCTTCTGATAGGAATATTCTGTAAATTAGGATTGCTGGAGCTCAGCCTTCCAGTTGCAGTTGCAGTTATTGAAAAGCTTGTGTGTATTCTATCATCGAGCGGATCAACCTGTTTTATTAATGCATCAGTGTAGGTACTCTTCAATTTACTTGAATGTCGCCAACTTAAAATTTTACCTGCAATTTCTACCCCTTCTTCTTCGAGTGCCTCTAGAACTTCATAATTGGTGCTATACGATCCAGATTTTGACTTTTTCTTTTTATTAAGCCCCATTTTATTAAATAAAACATCACTTAATTGTTTTGGTGACGCAATGTTGAATTTCTCCCCTGCCAAATTATATATCTCACTTTCAAGTACAGCAATTACCTGCTGAAATTTATCGGACAGCTCCTGTAATTTTTGAATATTTAGCAATATTCCATTTTTCTCCATATTAAATATCACTTTCATAAGTGGCTTATCGAAGCGCTCGTAAATTGTGAACAATTTTTCCTGAAATAACCTTTGCTTTAGCTTTTCATGAATTGCTATTAAAGTTTTTGCCGAGAAAATTTCTGCATTTTCACTCAAATTATGCGCAACTATGTTTGGAATACTGTGATCATGTTTTCCTGTATCCAAGCTATACGACATTATCATCAAATCATCAACTGAATCTAGCATCTTCTCCACTGCAGGGAAGATTTTCCTCATCTCTTTAATGTTATGTATTATTTTAAGCACCCCATTTGAGAGTAAAGTTGAGTTGATTGTAATGAGTGCATTTTGTATGCTATCTTGCTCTATACAAAAAATATTACTTTCGCTATAAGATAGACTTAATACATTGTTTTCAAGGTGGTAATGAATTGCAATTTTGCCTTCATATCTACAATGCTCCAAAAATTTCTCTAACTCTTCACTACTATATTCTATTTTCTCTTTTGTGCTAGATCCATTATAGGAAAAAAGCTTTTCTATTTTACCTATTAAGGAATTGAATTCATACTTCTTTAAAAAGGATAATAGTTTTTCCATATTTGGAGGGCGAACTTCACATTTTGCAATATCATGTTGAAGGTCTACTTTTTCGCATAGTGATAAAAGTTCTCTTGAAATTAGCGCTTTTTCCTTATGTTCAGCAAGAATATTACGAATCCTCGTTTGCTCGATGTTATCAATGTTCTCTATAATATTATTCAATGAATCAAATTCATCTAGTAATTTAGCTGCAGTCTTCGGACCTATTCCCGGAACGCCTGGAATGTTGTCAGATGCATCACCAGTTAGAGAAAATAAATCAAGAAGCTTGTGTGAGTTTACACCAAATTTTTCTATTACTTGTTTTTCATCTATATATATATTTTTAATGGGGTCGAATATTAAAATATTGTGGTTCAAGAGTTGAAATAAATCTTTATCTGATGAAACGACTACCACTTTAAAGTCTTGGTGGTTGGCGTATTTTGCAGCTAGTGTTGCGATTATGTCATCTGCTTCATAACCTTCAATTTCTTCATAGCTGAGGTTAAAAGCTTCTACCGCTTCCCTCAGTATGGTGAACTGTGGAATTAGATCCTCAGGAGGCGTTACTCTGTTTGCTTTGTATTCAGGATATAAATTGTGCCTAAAATTCTTTTTTCCTGCATCAAGTGCTATAGTTAAGTAGTCCGAATGGGCAATGTACTTAAGAACCATATTCAGAAAGCCATATACACCACCTATTGGCATTCCTGTTGTGGTAATTAAGTGAGGTAGTACATAGTAAGCTCTGAAAAGAAAACCATAGCCATCGATGATTGTGAAAGTTTTTTCTTTCATTGTAGATATTTATGCGTGCTTTTGATGGTCCACTATTTAGCTGCGAAAATCAAGTTTTTGTTTTTCTGCTTTTGGGCATTGTAAGAGATTCTGCCGAAAATAGCATTCATGCATGGTTATACCAATTAGACTTCTTGCATAACCATATAACATTGGGAATAGAAACGAAAAAGCTACTTGACAAACTCCGCCAGCCCCCTTATCATGAAACTGAAGGTATTCAGTTATCTTCATCTGTGCAGATTAAACAGCAAGAAAACAACGTAGTTGGCGTCTTATTTTTAATTTTTTGCACTATGTGCACCTTATGTCTTCACAACATTTCTAGGTTTTTGCCTATATAAGCTGAACGCGCTTATAAGTCGTTTAAGACAGTATAGTACGCCAATTTGCAGGATTAGAGAGTGACAACTAGCTAACACGGGGTTTCTTTTGCCTTTTTTTCTGCTTAGTAAATTTCTTAAATATTTTAGCTAAGGTAAGTTGTATTTAAAAGCAGCTAAATTGCAGTGTTTAAGACTTAAAAAACGCCAATGTTTTTAAATAGATATTAATCGGGGCTTCTTTTGCCTTTTTTTTTATTTGGTAAATTTCTTAATATTTGTGGCTAAACGACAATCGTCATCCCGCTACTTGTTAGCGGGATCTAGAGATACCGCGGCGGTATGACGGTGTAGATGATGGTTAAGTAATTCGTCATCCCGCTGCTTGTTAGCGGGATCTAGAGATACCGCGGCGGTATGACGGTTCGCGGTGGTATGACGGTCTGCGGTGGCATGACGGTTCGCGGTGGCATCTCGTCATCCCGCTACTTGTTAGCGGCTGAGAGATACCGCGGCGGTATGACGGTGTAGATGATGGTTAAGTAATTCGTCATCCCGCTACTTGTTAGCGGCTAAGAGATACCGCGGCGGTATGACGGTTCACGGCGGTATAGTAACTCGTCATCCCGCTACTTGTTAGCGGGATCTAGAGATACCACGGCGGTATGACGGTTCGTGGCGGTATGACGGTCTGCGGCGATATGACGGTTCGCGGTGGCATGACGATAAGCTCGTCATCCCGCTACTTGTTAGCGGCTAAGAGATACCGCGAATGAATCGCGGTATGACGATGAATGAATCGCGGTATGACGGTTCGCGGTGGTATAGTAACTCGTCATCCCGCTACTTGTTAGCAGGTGAGATACCGCGGCGGTATGACGGTTCGCGGTGGTATGACGATAACCTCGTCATCCTGCTACGTGTTAGCGGATGAGATACCGCGAATGAATCGCGGTATGACGGTCTGCGGCAGTATGACGGTTCGCGGTGGCATCTCGTCATCCCGCTACTTGTTAGCGGGATCTAGAGATACCATGAATAAATCACGGTATGACGTGTTAGCTATACCTTTTTTCTACTTAGCTTGGGTTATACAAGAAGTCTAATGAAGTGAAAATAAATTTATTTACCAAAATAGAGTTGCCTTGGTCTACAGATCTTAGTTTCTTTATCATTTATCATTTCATACCACTGAGTAACCCAACCAGTGGTTCTTGCAAGTGCAAAAATAGGCGTGAACATATTTGAGGGAATATCGATAGCATTCATTATTATACCTGAGTAAAAATCAACATTTGGATATAACTTACGCACGATAAAATATTCATCCTTTAAAGCTATTTCTTCAAGTTTTTTTGCAATTTTGAGCAATTCATTATTTTGTTCTAGTTTACTTAGAACCTCATGACAAGCGTCTTTCAATATCCGTGCGCGCGGATCATAATTTTTATAAACACGATGTCCAAATCCCATCAATTTAAATGGATCTTTATCATCTTTAGCTTTTTCGATGAATTTATCTATATCTTCACTTTGCTCTATCTCTTTTAGCATATTTATAACTGCTTCATTAGCTCCACCATGTGCTGATCCCCAAAGTGTAGCAACTCCTGCAGAGAGGCTTGCAAACAGATTAGAGCCAGCCGATCCCACCAATCTGACAGCCGCCGTAGAAGCATTCTGTTCATGATCAGCATGGAGAGTAAATATTTTATCCAGAGCTTTTGCAAAAAGGGCGCTTTTATCATTATCAACAGCATCGCCAAATATCATCTTTAAGAAATTTTCACTGTAACTTAATTCATTGTTAGCATTTATGAATTCCTGATTGTTGATATGCCTATAAATCATTGCAACAATTGCAGGAACTTGTGCTATTGCAGAAATTCCAAAATCTAAATCTTCACCATTGACATTGTTGCCATGTGTTTCATGGTAAGATGCTGACAAATTTGCAAAACATGCAACTAAAATCGACATAGGGTGAGCAGTTTTTGGAAATGCTTTGATTACATTTGTAACTTGCTCTGATACTTTGGATGATTCTTGTATTTTGAGAAGAAATTTTTTGTGTTGCTCTGAACTGGGTAGTTCACCATAGAGTAATAAATAAATCACAGCAGTAAAACTATTATTCTCTGCCAAATCAGCTATATCATGTCCCCTATATTTAAGAACTCCTTCATCTCCATCAATAAATGTAATCGAAGAAGAACATGAAGCTGTGGAAACAAACCCCGGATCATAAGTGAATAATCCTGTCGTCTTATATAAATCTTTGATATTTAACACGTCAGGACCTATTGTTCCACTTAATATGGGTAGCTCAATTTTTAATCCATTACTTAGTTCTAATAGCACTTTTTTATCCATCACTTAAGCTACTTAAATTTTATACAGAATATACAAACTGAAGAGTATATATTAATACAGTTAACTTTACATTAACCGTATTAAGCGGTCATCAATGCTTTTACTTTTGCATTTAAGCGACTTATTTTACGCGCAGCAGTATTCCTATGAATAACACCTTTATTCACACACTTGTGTAAATTAGATTCAGCATTCCGAAATGCCAGAACAACATTTTCTTTGTCGCCAGACTTGATTATATCAACCAATTTTCTAATAGCGGTGCGAGTTTTACTTTTCCGCATCTTATTTATTAAAGTGCGCTTTGCTATTACCTTTATCATTTTTTTAGCACTCTTATGATTTGCCATATATTAATACCTAAAATACTGTACTTTTTTTTTAATTATAAAGTTTTTTTGTTAATTTGCAATATCAGTTTTTTCTATGGTTAATCTACTGCTTCTCTCTTCAATAATTTTTTCTAAACTTTGCAAGAATTCATTTTTGTTTAACCCAGGATATATTGGGGGCAATATTTCTATTACTGCCTTTCCGGGATTCTTTCTCAGAGAAAGTATGCTTTTTGGCCAAAACAAACCAGTCTTTAAAGCAACCGGTAACACAGGAACAGATAATACGCTATATAAAGCAGCAATACCTGGTTGATATTTTATATTTTGGTTTATAGTCGTTCTTGTACCTTCAGGAAATATTATTATGCTTCTATTTTCTTTTATACGCATTTTTGCTAGTTTAATTATATGGCGTATAGAACTGATACCATCTGAACGGTTAATAAAAATCATTTTCAGCGCTATAAGATGTAAACCAATGAATGGAATCCATTTCAATTCACGTTTTAAAATAAAAACCGCTTTTCTAAATAGTAGTATAAAAATAAATGTTTCAAATGGAGATTGGTGTTTAGATGCAATGATAAAAGGTTGCTTAGGAATGTTTTCCATTCCCCTCACTTCATATTTAATGCCACATAATAAACGCAGCATGAATAATACAACTCTCACCGAACAGACGAGGAAAATGGTTATTACATACTCAGGAAAGAAAATTACAGGGAGAGCAATTAAAGTATAGAATACTTCCCATAATATAAGGAAGAAATTAAACAATAAACTTGAAATCACAAACTCACATAAACTTATTTGAATTTAACTTTACTACAAATTAAAAGCAATAAGTTTAATTATTGATCATCTGAGTAATAGGATGCGAATCAGCTAATTTGTCCTTTAACTTTTCGTTAGCAATATGAGTATATATTTGTGTTGTAGAAAGGTTAGTATGGCCAAGAACTTTCTGTATCAACACAATATTTGCTCCGCTATCCAGTAGATGGGTAGCAAAAGAATGCCTAATCACGTGTGGAGAGATCTTATTTTCATCAATATTGCATTTTCTTGCTAACTCCTTCATTAATTGACCGACCCTCTGCCTTGTAATTGGTTTATTAGGTTTATCACCTGGGAATAGCCAATCGGATTCCTTTTCGTTAGGGATCAGATTGTCACGAACTGATAAATAATTTCTAAGGCTCTGCAATGCTTGTTCATTAAAAAGAATTTGCCTCTCTCTACCACTTTTTCCTTTTATTATTATATAGCATTCTTTGTTATTACTGTTTATTAAATGTGACACTTCACATAACTTCATATTAATTAGTTCAGAAACACGCATTCCAGAAGAGTAAAGGATATCTAAAATCGCACATAGCCTTTTACTGCTTATCTCTTTATTCGATTCGCTTGCTGATTTTCTCACTGCGTCCATTAGCAAAAATATTTCTTCGACACTTAAATACTTAGGCAAAGGACGAGAAACTTTTGGATTCTTTAATTCAGCATCATTAGCCGGTGCTGGATTAAAATCTATTATTCCGTCATTAAATAGACACTTATAGAAATTTTTCATAGCGGATATTTTTCTTGATATAGAGCTACTTTTATATTTTTTTTGTGTACATAGATATTTCACATAATCTTTAATATTGGTTTTGTTTACGCCAACCAAGGTAGTGCCGCTTTCTAATAAAAATTCTTCAAACTGGTGTAAATCCGAACGATAACTTTCCAGAGTATTTTGTGTAGCGGACCTCTCTGAAGCCAAAGCATCTATGTAATATGTTATGTAAAGATTTTCTTTTTTATTTTGCGACTGTTTATTTTTCATTATCAGCTCCTATATTTATTTCTTTGGCTATAATTTGATTGGAAGTGTTTCCTATGTGTCTTATGAGAAAATATGAGACAAATAAGGCATTTATCAATAGAGTGAACATCACAAACCTTTGCTTTAACCTTTTTTTTAAATTTAATCTTACTCTTATCATAGTTAAATTATAACGTCAAATCTATAAAAAACACCTTATAAAGTGAGCTCTACTATAAATATAGAATACTTCTTAGCTGTATCTATCTATATTTATTATAACATAACATTTATTATAATTCTAACATGGACAGATAGAGATTTCAATTACGTTAGTGTTATGGGTGTTAATAAATTTTTAATATATACAATGAGTACTTTACAAAAGAAGAAATCAAATGGCATCTTTTTTAAATAAAGTGCTAATAAAAGGAACGGTCACATTTGACCCTATAGATTCATTATCTATCTTCTCTATAATTTTATCAATGCTATAGAAAGAACGTTCTATTCTTGCTAAAATATAATTAATCACTTTTAAATCAATTTTTAACTGTTTATCTGAAAATCGTTTTATTAGCATGATTCTTAATAATTCTTCGCTTGCAGGCAAAATTTTTACGCTGATAGTTGATAATATTCGAGAACTTAAATCTCTTAGTTTGAAGTTAAGTTTTTTTGGCGAAATTGAAGAAGTGATTAGCAGCTTCTTATCATTTTCTTTCATGTAATTGTAACAATGTAATAACATTTCTTCATCTTTAATGTTTTGTACGTCTTCTAAAATAAAAGCATCGCTATACCTAATCTCGCTTACAAAGTTATTCACATTGATAAAAATTGCATCGTTTATTGACTGCCAAATATGAGCAAGATGAGTTTTACCAGAGCTTTTAGGTCCAAAAAGAATGAGAGATTTCCAAGATAAATCCTCAATTACTGAATTATATATGTGCTTATTTTCATCTAAGATGATGTAATTTTGCCGACTATAATCAGCTTGATTGTTGTTAAATAAATTTAATTGCACATTAAACCTCTTACGTAACCTCTTTCTGGTAGTAATTTTTGCGCAGAAATTTACTTACGCTCCTCAAATATCTCAGGTATTCTGGGCTCATTTCTCCTCTTACCATAAATTGATTATGCAAAAGGTCTGTTAGCCGTTTTTATAAAGCTCACTTTTAAAATATTTATTGATTGCATATTCTACTGATACATTGAACATTGCTATTATTGGAATAAAAAGTAATATACCTGTAAATCCAAAATATGAAGCGCATATAGTAATTCCCAGAATAATTACAGTTGGATGTATATGAACTTTTTTTCCTATTAATAAAGGAACTAATATGTTTGAATCTATTAATTGTCCAACACCAAATAATAGCAAAACGGCAGCACTTTCAAACCATTCACTAAATTGAGTAATAGCGCTCAAAAACCAAATAATGGTATATAATAATGGTCCTACGTAAGGTATGAACGTTAATATTCCTGATAAAATTCCAATAACAATAGAGTGTTTCAATCCGATTATGCTCAGGCTCACAGAGTAAAAGACCATCATGACAATACATACATTTACCTGCCCCTTTAGATAATTAGATATGATGAAATCCACTTTGGAAAAATAATTTGCAACTTTTTCTCTATAAGAAACAGGAATTAATTTATTAGCTTTTTCTATAATTAAAGGCCAATCACGTAATATATAGAAAAACACTACAGGAGTAATCACCATTAATGATACCGTGTGAATCAAGCTAAAGCTTGAACTTAACACTTGGATTATAAAGTTACTAGCAATATCAAGAGCATTTATGAAATAAGATACATAGTCGCTGTCATTTTCTGCTAGATTTTTAGATAAGTGATCAAATAAGCTATCCTCGATTTTTATATTAAGAAATTCTAATACAGAGGGGATTACTTTAAGTTTTAATGAAGGCACTTTACTCACTAAGAAATTTAATATTGAAGTAATTTGAACATATATAATAGGTAAAACAAATGTTATAACTAGTATAAAAGCTATTAATAAAACAAGTATTATAAAAATTACAGAACATGAACGCGGTATTCTATACTTTTCAAACTTGACTACTAGCGGATTAAACAAATATGCAATAACAATAGACATTAAACATGGAAAAATCATAGGACGCATCAGGAATAACATCCCTATTATAAAAAGCAGTATAAAACAAATAGTTATATGACGTTTTTGCATGCGTTTAGCATAGTCAATTTACTGAAAAATATACAGTTTATTGTAAATACTATCTATTCATTGTTTTATCAATTTTATTAAGTATTAGGTCAATCAAATTTTCACCCAATTCCCAACTAGATAAAACTCCGTTATGTGGATCATCTTCATACCTTTTCGAATTAACAATCTTGATCAATTTTCCACGTAGCAATACATCATTTTCTATTGCGTGCGCCAATTGTGCAGGTTGTGGTATTAAGTAATCTCTTTTGCTATTAATAACTATTATTGGCATATTCAATTTTCCCTCATCTCGCAACTTTCGTATATCGTTCACTAAATCAAAATCTAGATCTAAAGCCTTTAGCAATTTTTTAAAAATGGATGAGGGCAACATACTTAAAATTTTTGCTTGAGGGATCGGAAAATGCCCTATTGCTGTATGAAAAGAGCTGAAAGTGCTAGTAAAAATAACACTTCCAAGTTTAACGTTTTTGTCTGCAAAGTGCTTCAAAACTGCCGATGCAACTGCTCCTCTAAAGGAATGGCCAAAAAGTATAATGTTTTCAGGCCTCACACCCTTGTCCATTAATTCATTGATTTCTTCTATCGAGGGCTTAAGCAAACTTTGATCTCTATTTATAAAGGGAATAATAATAAGCATTACGGATAAAAAAATGCAAGTTAGAGCAGCTAAGCTTGCTAAACCAACTACTCCAGCTGTTATGGGGCTTATAAGTAGTAATATTGCAATGGGCGCTGATACAGATGCCACGAGGAACAAAAAGCTAACTGCAGCATAAGTTATGTAGTTTTGGAATATAGCCGGATATTTATGTGTATGAGCAATAGCTTTTAGCCTATTTCTGCCACATAAATGCTGTAAGCATTGTTGAGCATTTTTATGATTATCCCCTATTCCATGAAAGAATATAAGGTGTATCTCATTTTCTTTATTACACTTAGTAATGTGCATTCTAGCATCGTATTATATCTTATAAGATAATACACTCTTTTTTTAAAACTGTAAATAACTTGTTACTATACACTTACGCTGAAAATGATAAATATGCACACTAACAGACTTAAGAAATACAAAATAGCAGCATTAATAGTTGCAGCAGGAGTAGGCAGTAGATGCAGTAACACAATTCCTAAGCAGTATACAAAACTTGCAGGTAAATCTGTTTTATTTCATGCAATTAAAAGATTTCTGGCTAACCAATATATAGATTACATAAGAATAGCAATTAATAGAGACCATGAAAGTTTTTATAGGGAAGCAATGGATCTCTTATCCAACCATTATTTAAGTGAAAAATCAGCAGTACACTCCTTCCAGCGCGTGACGCTGGAATCTAGAAAAAAAGAAAGTATGGATCCAAGTAGTCAAGCTACTTGGATGACAGGAGGTGTAGATACTAAATTACTAAGTCCAATATATGGAGGAGAAAACAGGCAAAATTCAGTTAAACTAGGGCTTGAAAGCTTACAAAAAATTAACCCAGATTTTGTAGTTATACACGATGCTTGTAGGCCTTTTGTGTCAGATGTTCTGATAGATAACTTGGCTCAGTCCATGATTAATGATCAATATACAGGAGTAGTACCAGCAATAGAAGTCGAAGACACTATGTCATTGGTGGGTAATAATTTCGTTGAATCTACGATTTCAAGAGGAAAACTCAGAGCCATACAAACTCCTCAAATTTTTAATTTCAAAGAATTATTATTGTGCCATCAATCAGACAAAGAATTTACTGACGATTCATCACTAATGGTAGAGCACAAAAAACATGTTGCGATTATTAAAGGTGAGAAAAGCAATTTTAAGTTAACCACAAAAGAGGATATCAATATGGCAAAGCTTCTCTTTGAAGAGCCAAAATTTCGTGTCGGAACTGGTTATGATATACATAAGTTCATTAAAGTTCAAAATGGTGCTGAGAGCTTTATAAAAATTTGCGGTGTGAAAATTGAACACAACATGGCAATAGAAGCGCACTCTGATGGTGATGTTGCAATACATGCAATCGTTGATGCAATACTCGGAGCACTGGGATGTGGCGACATAGGAGAGCACTTTCCTCCTAGTTCCTCTGAATGGAAAGATTGCAATTCATCTCACTTTCTTGACTTTGCTGCTAAAAAAGCAAAGGAAAAAGGGTACAGCGTGTCTAATTTAGATATTACTATAGTTTGTGAGGAGCCTAAAATATCGCCTTACAAAGTAGAAATGAAGAAATTCATATCAAAAGCATTAGAGATTGATGATGAATTCGTAAATGTCAAAGCAACCACTGCAGAAAAATTAGGTTCTCTTGGAAGAAATGAAGGAATAGCAGCATATGCTTCTGTGTTATTGCATACAAACTTTTATTGGGAATAGAAACGAAAAAACTTCCTTGACAAACTCCGCCAACCCCCTTATCATGAAACTGAGGGTATTCAGTTATCTTCATCTGTGCAGATTAAACAGCAAGAAAACAACGTAGTTGGCGTCTTATTTTTAATTTTTTGCACTATGTGCACCTTATGTCTTCACAACATTTCTGGGTTTTTACCTATATAAGCTGAAACGCGCTTATAAGTCGTTTAAGACAGTATAGTACGCCAATTTGCAGGATTAGAGAGTGACAACTAGCTAACACGGGATTTCTTTTGCCTTTTTTTCTGCTTAGTAAATTTCTTAAACATTTAAACTAAGGTGAGTTGCATTTAAAAGCAGCTAAATTGCAGTGTTTAAGACTTAAAAAACGCCATACTTGAAAGTATAATGTAAGTAATTAGCCAACCACGGGGCTTCTTTTGCCTTTTTTTTCATTTGGTAAATTTCTTAAATATTTATAGCTTATATCTAAAATAATACCTTGTATCTTTTTTCTGTTTAGGTTATGCAAGAACCCATGCTTGACACTTGGATTTAGTGCAGCTACCCTAAATTGGAATTGCTATTCTTGGCTGAAAGGAACACATTTTTAGAATAATGAAAACAATCAGCACTTTAATTCAAGAAGGATCGGAGTTATTATCGTCACATAAAGTTGAATCACCACATTTAGATTGTGAAATCATCATGCAGCACGTACTTGGAGTGGAAAGATCATTCATAATTATGAATCATGCTGATCAAGTGCCGATGGAGAAAGAACTTTTATTTTGGAAATTAACAAAAAAAAGAGCGGAAAGATATCCAATATCGCAAATAATAGGTAATCGTGAATTCTGGAGTAAAAATTTTATAGTTAACCAGCATGTTTTGGATCCAAGACCAGATAGTGAAACAATAATCCTAGCAGTGTTAAAATATTACCCAAATAAAAAGCAGAGACTAAAAATTGCAGATTTTGGTACAGGCACAGGTTGTTTATTGATATCCGTACTTAGTGAGTATGAAAATGCCGTTGGGATCGGTTTTGAAAAAAGCTTGGAAGCATACAAAGTTGCCTATCAGAACACAAAGAAACATAATCTTCTCAGCAGAGCCAAAATATTTCCAAGCTCATGGACAGAGTGCAGAGGTTCATTCGATCTTATAATCAGTAATCCTCCATATATTAAAAGAAGCAAATTGAAAGACCTGCAAGCCGAAGTGCAAAAGGAACCAAGAATTGCTCTTGATGGTGGAATTGATGGTTTAAACTGTTACTTGAGTATTTTTTCAATATTAAGGAGGTGTCTTAAAAAAAATGGGTTTGCGATATTGGAGATAGGTGAAGATCAAAATGATATTGACAAAATAATACCCTCATACAAATTAG
The DNA here is from genome assembly GCF_964028325.1 of Wolbachia endosymbiont (group A) of Hedychridium roseum. Taxonomy (NCBI): domain Bacteria; kingdom Pseudomonadati; phylum Pseudomonadota; class Alphaproteobacteria; order Rickettsiales; family Anaplasmataceae; genus Wolbachia; species Wolbachia endosymbiont (group A) of Hedychridium roseum. The sequence continues at coordinate 137,449 of NZ_OZ034755.1, forward strand.
CTTTTCAGGAATATGTACATGATTTGGCAGGAATGAAGAGGTGCATTGTTGTGCAAAAAACATAGCTAATGTTTTCTTGTATTATCTCCTTCATCCCATATTATCCTATGTCATTCCAGTACCCTCTACCTCGTCATCCCAGTACCCTCTACCTCGTCATCCCAGTGCGTGACACTGGGATCTATATTTAACTAGATCCTATGGTCAAGCCATAGGATGACAGGAACGGTTTTATGCATTTTTTAAAAGGGCAACATGTTTAAGCTTTGCTGGCAAAGTGGAAAGTAAGGCCAGCCTCTATGCCGTGTGTATGAAAAAAGCCATTCTGTATGGTAGTAGATACTTGATTATCACCTGTTTGTTCAACCATTTTACCTTTTGGCTTACCTGTGCCATTATTAAAATTGGGATCCCACTTTGAGGTTTCTAGTTTGAACTCACTGCTACCAATAGCACCAAAACCTCTATATCCAATATGCATATTTACATCTTCGTTTATGCGATAATCAAGGCCAGCTTTTAATTGACCTGCGGGTCTTATTGACGATTTTTCAAACATTTTCATTCTTGTTGCACCGACTCCAATACCAACGTAAGGAGAAAAAGAGAAACGGTCACTTTTCCAATGATGATAAACATTTGCCATTAAAGACGCGTTTTCTATCTGGTCATGATTGACTATTGCTCCATATCTCTCTTCTGGGTTAGCTTTATCCTTTATGTAGGATATTGTTATCTGGCTGCTTGCTAAACCAATATTATCCACTTTTACAGAAGAATACATTCCTTCCAATTCAGCTCTGTAGCTATTGCCATTCAATTCCCCTGTATAACCAAGTGCCACATTTGCAGCAAAAGGTGGATTATAATCTCCTTTATACTTACTTAGTGATTGACCTTCTGTATTCTGAGCACTCCTGTCATTTACAGATACATTATTGGCAGCTGTAGCAGCAGTATCTCCAATTTTTGCTTTCAACTCACCCATGTAATTTAAATATTGACCGTAATACCCACTGCCAAAGTAAAACCCTTCTGTTTCACTTGCAAAAGATTGTTGTGACAACAGCAAAGCAAGTGCTGTAACCGCTAATGTTTTTTTACTAATCATTACTACTCCCCTAGTTAAAATAGCTAATCTAATACTAATTAATTAAAAATGGCTTAATATGAAAAACCTAATTATTTGCATAACTTGCACTTTTCTGAGCTAAAAATAGGCAAAGTTAACCTTTATTTTTGATCATTTTTTAATTTATCGTCAATATCCTCATCTTCAAATTCATCCTCCTCGTCTTCGTCATCAAACCCATCATCGCTCCTCTCGTCATCAAACCCGTCATCATCATCTTCAAACTTATCGTCAATATCTTCATCATCAATATCTTCGTCTGCAAATTCATCTGATTCATCATACACTGCATCCTCTGTTTTAGTTTCAGCAGGATAATCAGCAGCGCTAGGCCCCTCAAGAGCATTATTCCCCTCGTTATTAACCTTATCTTTGCTCGCAGCAGCAGAAAGAACTTTGTTTGGGTCATATGGTTCTTGTGTAGGCACACGAGTTTGCTTGAGCAGTCTTTTTGTGAAGGTGCTATCACTATAGTACAAAATTTTCTTTGATTTAATTGGGTAAGTTGACTCTATTAAAATTATCTGATCGTCGCGTGGCAACATAATAACTTCTTGAGGCAATAGCAATGCCCTCTGTGTTTCAGAGATATGCAACGACCTTGAAGCAGGATTTAAATCTAAAAATTTAGGCTTATTCAACGATTCTTGTTGTACAGTTTTATTTCCTATAAGTTGCGATATTAAATTAGCTGTTTCAATATTATTGGCTGCAAAAGTTATTCTGTAAGTCGAGTTTGACAAAAAGGAGTTCATTCCTGCTTCTTCGTATATTCCTTTGAGCTGCTCAGTATCTTGAACAATTAAGAATAACCTAACTCGATAACCACGAAAATATGCAATACCTGTTTGAAATTGCTCCATTTTTCCAAGTGTAGGAAACTCATCCATTAAAAACAATACGCCATAAGGCTCGTCATCCGATGGCAATTTTCTACATAAAAACTCAGTTGCCTGTTGGTAAAAAACCTGCATTAAAGGCCTGAGCCTAGTCAAGTTGTCAGGAGTTAAACCAACATAAACTGTAGTTTTCTTCTTTTTAAAATCTAAAATATTAAAATCACTTGACGCAGTTGCAGTATCAATCAATGGGTTTGCCCACAATTCAAGCGATGAGTTCATAGTTGATACAACACCCGACCTTTCTTTATCAGCTTTTTGTAAAAAAGCTGCAATATTCATATATGCTACAGGGTGTAGTATTTTACCCATTGTATCAAGAGCAACAGCAAGATTATAAACTACGTCATCACTACGCATCGTACGCACAACTTCACCAAAAGATTTAACTTTCTCTGGTGCAGCAAGTAAGTATAATACCACTCCAACAAATAAGCTTCTTGCTTCATTTTGCCAAAAGTCTTGTTCAGGCATGATGAGGTTAGCTATTTTTTGCACATCGTCAACCATCTGCCCAGGTTTTTTACTAATCCATTGTAATGGATTGTAACAGTGACTTATTCCATCTGGCTGCGCTGGATTCCATACGTATACTTTTTGTCCTTGTCGTTCTCGCCAACCACTTGTTATTTCATAGTTTTCTAATTTTATGTCGTGTACAATTACCGAGTCAGTCCAAAATAATAAATTAGGAATTACAAAGCCAACACCCTTACCAGAACCTGTAGGTGCAAATAACAATGCATGCTGAAACCCATCAGCAATAAAGTATCCTCTTTTATCTTTACCAAGCAATAATCCCTTTTTGCTTCTTAATCCTGCTTTTCGTATGTCTTTCTCTGATGCCCACTGCGAGTCTCCATGAAGTGATTCTTTCTTTTTAAATGGTCGCCACTCAATTATCCTTTCTCTTAAATTCCATAAGATAATCATTAAAACAACAATAGGCATTGTAGAAGATAGAATTAATTTTAATTTGAGCTCAAGGCTATATAACTCTGGGTGGTGCCAACAATATTGTATATGATCAAAAATCGTTGGCCAAAGAGCTTGAGGGAAAGGCGTCAAACTAGGATTAATTGCCTTAAAATCCACAGCATCCGGACCGTCAACTAATAGAAAGAACAATATACCAGATAGATAGAAGCAAAACTCAAGTACGCTAAAAGCTACTACACCTCCTATGAGAATATTACGTAGGTGATTTCCATTACTCATAAACTACTCTTTTTTAACTTATGTATAAATTTAAGCATTTTCGCTTGCAGATCTAGTAAATAATATCTCAGAAATGCTTCTTTTGCCCCCACCGGTTCTTTTTAGCTGAATAACAATATCAATCACATTTCTAATGTATGGTATAATTTGGTCTGGAGGAATGCCAAGATTTGCCTGCATAACCATCAATTTTATTTGCTCAAGGGCCATTGTTGGACTATCCGCATGAAGGGTTGATATTGATCCAGGGTGACCAGTATTTATCGCCCTAAGAAAACTAAAAGCTTCCGCTCCACGGAGCTCACCAACTATTATTCTGTCTGGCCTTAAACGTAAGCACGCCTCTATCAAATCTTGAGTGGTTACTTTTGCTCTGCCCTGCCCTCCTTTGGAGGCAATCAGATGCACTCTATTTGGATGATCGTTCAAAACGATTTCCCTTGCATCCTCAACAGTAATAATTCTTTCCTCAGTTGGAATAGCACGCAAAGTAGCATTAGTAAAAGTAGTCTTACCAGTGGAAGTTCCACCGCTAATTATAATATTTTTCTTACTTATTACAGCGTATTCTAAAAACTCTTTTATTTTTTTTTGCCTTAACAGTAAATCCAAATGACGGTCAACTGGATTATCAGTTGCTTCTGTAACAGTTTCAGAAAAAGCCCCTATTTTTTCGTAATCATCGAGTGCTAATTGCATGCTAGAAGGCTTACGAATCGACATGACTACTTTATCAGGTTCACATGCTGGTGGAAATACTATCTGTATACGATAACCATTTGGTAATGTTGACGAAAGTAAAGGTGCTTCTTCGCTAAGTTTTTGTTCTGTAGCTTGAGCAATCAGTCTGCCAAGAGATTTCAAATGGTTAAGATCGAATACTTCTAATTTTTCACACCTTATTTCACCGCGATTTTCAATCCATACTTCCTTTGGCTTATTTATTGATATTTCATTTACGCCTTCTTCTTGAAATATGCCTTGTAATGGCTCCAAATATGTATCAAGTGCAGCATAATTCATTTCATTGATTTAATATTGCCTGTGGAGGAAATACTATATCTTGGTTAACAAATACTTTCAACGCGGTGCCTTGATCAACATAAATAGTTGGTTTTTTATCTGTGTATCTGCCTACTATATCCCGCATATCTTTAGAAAAATCCTCGATTGATTTCCCGATTGCTTTATCATAAACAGACTTGCTTCTTTTCTGAGTTTGCCTCAACAGTTGACGTACATCGTCTAAAGTTATACCGATATTGTCACTAGTAATTGCATCAACTCCACTAGCTCCAGAACTTTTTATCACACTTACTATTTCTTCCTTTATTATTCTCAGTAAATCCTGATCACTTTTAGCATTCCGAATTTTTTCAATAGCCCTAAGACCCAATTTCCATTTTTCGTCTCCTACCCTCCCAACTTCAGTTTTTATAGCATCCTCCAATCTCTCAACAATAGCCCCTTTGAGAGAAGAGATATCTATTTCAGTTGCAGTGATGGATCTCATCGCATCCATAGCAGTTAGCGTATCAATAAGATTAGAGGCCTTTTGCCCTATAACAGCCGAACCAATTGAAACACCAGCAAGTGCCACTGAAGAGAATAATGCACTTACTATTTTATTATCAACTATTCCAGCTATTCCTGCTCTGCCAAGTTCATCCGTACCAAGTGATGAAATAGCAATATCTATTCCATGAGGAAGAATGACCCTACTCCAGTTTATATTTACACGAGCTCTTGCGACATTCGAGTCAAATGAATAACTGCCTATCAATCTTGAGCCTTTAGGTATTAAAACTGTATCACCAGTTTCTGCATAAACATCTCTACTCACCATAGCACGCAGCATTCCTTGCAGATCAGAGTTTATTGCAGTTTCAAGAACAGCATCAATAATTTTACCTTGAGTAACCATTAAACCAAGCTTTCCTACTCTGGTAGCTTTGCTCGATTGTGCTGAAGTGTCAGATAAAATAGCATCAGCAGCCTTATTCTCTCCACCATCACTTGAAATTGTTAACATTTGTGCACTACGTCTGTCTCTAGGATAACCGCTACCCCCTATTGTAGGAAACGAGGTAGGTAAATTGCCCATAACATTACTAGAAGGAAAATTTTGCTTTGGCAAAATAGGTATATTTGACACAGGAGTTTCTTTTGGTTTCTCTTCTTCTTTTCTAATTTGTTTTATTTCTGGTATGATTGGTGGTGTAGGAAGAGGAGGTAAGGGTGGTAAGGGATCAGTTATTATTCTTTCAGGAACCATTACATTATCTGGAACTTGTTCCAACTTTCCCTTCAATTCTTGAACATTTTGCTTTGTTTCCTCTTTTTTAATAACTTCTGAACCCTCTTTATGAGAAGGACTAAAATAGAGATAATACACTCCACCAACCAGAAGCACTAAAATAATGACCATCAATGCCCTATGACCTTGATTAGAGCCAACTGTTACTACCTTGTTCTCTATTTCTGATTCATCTTCTGAATTGTTACGCCTTTCTTTATTCATATTGCATATACCACAGCTAAAGTGACCTATTTATAATTTCAACTTCACCATCTTCATAACGCATAAATAGCTTTTTATGTACTCCTTTTATTATAACATAATCATCAAATAACAGCCTTTTACAAGGTTTATCCTCCTCTTCTACAAAAATCTGAGGTATTTTATTATTATTTCTAAATTTTAAATAGGTTAAATAACCATCATCAAATAGCTCAATCGGAACTATATCCGCATTACCACCTTCATCAATATATGTATAATTGTACTTCGTATCATTTTCTTGTATTATTTTTTCTGGCTTGTCTGTAGTATATTGCATTTGAGTAGGTAAAGAAACCTCATCTAAATCAAGATCAAATTCACCTTCTTCTTGAGGATAATAAAAACGTACTACGTAAGATATATCCTTTTCAGCAGAATAATCGTGACCCACTTTCTTAGCATCAGTATCTGGGTATTTATCGTAGTTTGGCCTTGAGATTAAATCAAAAATGTAATTTCTTTTTTTAGTTGTTGTAATAATCATGTTAGTGCGACTACTAACTTCAAATGGCATGATAAGCAATTTATTGTCATAAGGATTAATTTTCCAACTTGATGCATCACCAACAGCGATATTTTTAACTTTTTCTCCTTCCGCAAATTCAATATAAGAATAGTAACCCTGACTAAAAACCACCGTAAATACTTCATTAGGGCTATACACAAAAGTCTTTATTCTACTATCTACAGAAATAGGCTCATTATAATTAATGGATGCGTTTAAATTGCCACTTACAAGTAAAGCTAAAACTAATAATATCCTATACATATTCATCATCTACTCTATATGAAATAACTTGAAATCCTAATGGGTTAATATATCTTTGCTGATCATCCATTTCAAGCGATGCATATCTATATGACATAATAACTATCTTATTTTTTCTTGTGGAACTTCCATCTTTCCGTATAAATTCCACAAAAAACCTCACCTGAAGAGCATCGTTACCCAATTTTTGAATTGAGCGAATTTTAAATTCACTTTTGGTATCTGAGTACAAATTAAAAAGATCATCCATATTCTGTGATCCTACATAATTTCTAAATTCATTATACACATTAGGTGAGGAAAACAACCTCACCTTTGTATAATAGTTATAATTATAATGATATGGATCAAAAACCTCCCTTGCTTTTATATACTCTGAAATAAAATAAACGTTTAGCGCTTCATTTGCAGAATATTGTTTTACTGTGACAGGATCAACCAATTGCACTATTCCTGATTTCTTGTCAATTTCTATAACAAATGGCTCAATAGTGCTACTTGTGCTAATTTTAAATATGACTAATATGCTGATAGAGATCGTTGCTAATAATATTAATGCAAATAAAAGTAGAATATTCCTTTGAGCAATAACTGTGCTGTAGCGGTTTGAATTCCAATCTATATCCTTATCTAAGGATTCAGTATTTTTTTCTCGCTTAAAAAATCTTAGCATTTTAGTATTCCTAAAAATCTTAACTTATGTTAATAAACATAGCAAATTAACAAAGTAGTTACAACAAAAAAGCTAAAAAACTCTTAATCTATGGCCTAGCTTACCAAACTTTGTCTCCATATATGAATCGTTATATTTATTACGTTCCACAATAAGTGGTAGACACTTTGTAACTCCTATACCACTACTTTCCAATTCTGACAATTTCCTATCATTGTTTGTAAGTAATTGGATTTTGTTAATGTTCAATTTATTAAGCATTTTAGCTGCAACAGCAAAACTCCTTTCATCATCTTCAAAACCTAATATTCTGTTTGCATCAACAGTATCAAGATTATGTCCTCTTTGCACACTGTAAGCTCTTAACTTATTAGTTAAACCAATGCCTCTTCCATCTTGCATCAAATACAATATAATACCACTTCCAGAGTCAGCTATCATTTGAATTGCTTGATGTAACTGACTTCTGCAATCGCATGATAAGCTATCTAACAAGTCACCCGTATAGCACGAAGAATGAATTCTTACTAATGGTTCGCCATCTTTATCTGGATTGCCAATGATAATTGCATGATGTTCTCTTCCACCACTTTCTGTTCTATAAGATATGATATTTACTTCTTGAGTCTGTTTTAAAAATAATGATGTTTTGCACACTTCATATACATCCTGATTTTCTTGAAAATTATTTATGAATGACGTGTCCAGTGCAATAACGTCATTTTTCTCGCACCAATTTCGCATTTCATGGTTATTCTCAAAAGTCATATCAGCCACTAACGCGTATGGCAATAATTCTGAGAACTTAAGCAAGGCAATAGCACATTCATCTATTGTCTTTGAGCATTGCAACTCTCTTATGCAATCTTCCTTTGAACAGTTTATTAAATGGAGCAGTTCATCAAAATTATTCACCAACAGACGTTTGCTGTTATGTTCTTTATTCTGAGATATGTATTTTACCTTACTTGAAGTTAAAGTAACATATACATTACTTGATATAAGCTTGTATTGATTAAATAAATCTCTTTCTAAAGCCTCAGCAGCAGCGAACAATAGGTAATTACTTTTATCATATATTACAATTGGCCGGCCGCGCCTGATTTCGCTGATAGCTCTTTCTACCTTATTGCTACTCTGATTTCCTATAAACATTTTTACCCATATTAAGCAGCTATGAAAAAACTGGTGCGGCCGAGAAGACTTGAACTTCCAAGGCCTTATGAGCCACAGCGACCTCAACGCTGCGTGTCTACCAATTCCACCACGGCCGCACTATATTCTAGTTTTTATATAATTATTTTAAATTATTTAATCATTTTAGAATTTTTCATCTAGAGTGTCAATCTGATACTAGAATAATTTAGAAATTACTTGTATAATTTGATTATGAATTTTGTGATTATAAATTTTAATCATTTAAGACAACCTTACTACTAATTTTTAACTTAGGTTTTTATACAAATGAATGTAGCTAATATCTTTATTTTTTTAGCTCTCTCTCTTATAACTAGCTTTCATTTCGTCCATGCACAGATATTATACACATGGTCTCAAGTTATCCCAGAAAATAAATTAAGCATACGTGCAATTACAGACAATGACATGTGTCCCATTGTTTATGTCGATGGCGAGGAAATAGAAATGCTGAATCGCAGCTCAATTAACAATGGTGATCATAACGAAACAGTTTGTGAACTGACAGTACAAACAAGTGCCAAAAACATTAGTATTGAGGATCTACGAGTTCCTATATTACCAGAAAAGGTTAATAAAATTGCTTTTATTGGTGACACGGGTTGTAGAATAAATATGTTATTTCAGCAGGAATGTAATTCGGTAGATAGCTGGCCTTTAAAAAAAAATTTAGATTCAATCGCCCTTCATAAACCAGATTTAATTATCCATGTTGGTGATTATCATTATAGACAAACAAAATGTAGAAATACAAAAAAGTGTGGCGATATTTATGGATATAATAAAAAAGCTTGGTACGCTGATTGGTTTGAGCCTGCAAAGGATATTTCATTACAATCCCCTTTCCTTTTTGTTCGTGGAAACCATGAGAGTTGTAATAGAGCTTATGAAGGATGGTTCAGGTATCTAGATTCATACCCCTTTTCGTCTGAAAAATGTGGAAACTTCGTTTCTATTTGGTCCTTAGATGCTGGACCGATGAAATTTTTTATCTTCGACTCTTCATCCGGTGAGGATATTTTTACAACCCAAAGCACAATTGATGCTTTTGAAAGGCAATTTGATAAATTGATACAAGATAAGCCCACGTGGTTTTTAACTCATAAACCGCTTTGGAGATCTCCAAAAAAAGAATTTTTGACATTAAAAAGCCATGGTAATCTTACACAAATTGAAGCTTTTGGAGATAAATTTCCAAGCAATGTCACTACCATAGTTTCTGGCCACATTCATATAGCCCAGATTTTATTAATGGATAATGTTCCAGACCAGATTATAGTTGGAAACGGTGGTGCATTATTACACGCTCAAGATCAAGAGCCTGTTTATCAAAATGTAGAATTTGACTATTCAAATGGTAGAAACTACTTAGCACACGAGGTTAGAAACTTTTTCGGTTTTGGCTTTGCAATACTAAACTTAGATGATCACAAATTTACCTTCTATAATCAACACAATAAGGAAATGTATTCTGCGAAGCTAACAGAAGATTTTAAACTTAAACGGATTAAAACTATAGTCGATTCATTTTAGGACTTGTTATTAGCTATTTTAACAACGCTACTTAAACATTTTTTTTAATCGATTGATTTCATCAGCAAATTTTGAGTCGGTCTTTATAAAATTTTCTACTTGTTTTACTGCATGTATAACGGTAGCATGGTCTCTGCCACCAAAGTTTCTCCCAATATCTGGTAGGCTTTTTTGCGTAAATTTTTTGGCAAAATACATAGCTATTTGTCTTGGCCTTGCAAGACTGCGAAGTCTTCTATTGGATTGCATATCTGCAACCTTTATATTGAAAAATTCAGCTACTTTCTTTTGTATTTCTTCTATTGTGATTGACCTATGATTTGACCTAAGAAGATCGATTAGGGTTTCACTAGCTGATTCTACCGTCATACTTCTTCCAATTAATGAGGTATGGGTAACCTTATTTAATGCTCCTTCTAATTCTCTTATATTAGATTTTATGTTCCTTGCTAAAAACTCTAGGACATCTTTCGGAACATACATATTCATCTGCTCCACTTTTGCCTGCAATATACCAAGCCTTAATTCAAAAGTTGTTTCATTAATATCTGCCACCAACCCCCAACCGAGTCGTGATCTTATTCTTTCTTCCACTCCATCAAGATCACTAGGAGACCTATCAGCTGATATAACCAATTGCTTATTTTGGTCTATCAATGCATTGAAAGTGTGAAAAAATTCTTCTTGTGTACTATCTTTACCACTGATAAATTGCACATCATCTACCATCAATACATCTACTGATCTAAATTGCTCTTTAAATAACATAATATCTTTGCTTCGCAGCGCTGTAATATATTGGTACATGAATTTCTCTGCTGATAAATATACTACTTTTCTTTTTTCTGATGGGGAATTGACTATGTGCCAGGCTATAGCATGCATTAGATGTGTTTTACCAAGTCCCACTCCACCATATAGAAACAAAGGATTGCTGCCTAATATTGGATCTATAGATTCTGCCACACGCTTTGCCGCCGTAAATGCTAATTCATTTGGCTTTCCCACTACAAAATTATCAAAGGTGAACCTTGGATCCAGCGGCGAACCAAGATTATGATTACTTTCCTCTCTGTTTTTTAGTATAACATTAAAATTTGAATTCCTTTCCTCAATTACTTGAATATCAATAGAACGTATGCTTTTATCTTCGCTTTGCCATAATGATAATATTTTTTTCATGTAATGAACTGTAATCCACTCTTTTATAAACCTTGTTGACACGGATAAAAGAACTTCCCCATTTCTGCTACTGACAAATTTTAGCGAACTCAGCCAGCTGTTATATGTTGCTTCTCCATAAAGATTATAAAGACAATTTTGGATTTTTTCCCAAGTAACATTGTGATCCGTTACTGTAATAATCTGATCAAAAAACATAGTAGAAACCTTAGGGCTAGTTAAGTTCATATACCATACCAAGAAAAAAGCAACAATTAGAAAAATATAAGATAATCAATAGCTTACTGCAAAATGAAAAGCTAATACTACTTAATACATACTAAAAATTATGGTGATTTTTTGATGAGTTGTAAAGGGTATAAAAACACTAAAATTGATCATTTTTATTTCAAAAAAATGAAAAATTTGTAAATGTCGCTTGTATCGAGGATTAGAAGCATGCTATTAAAAATAGTAATACATTATGTATAAATAAGATGTTAAATTTACTGGCAAATAAGTAAAGTATTCATATAAATATAGCTAACCTAATATAGATTTACTGAAGCAAATTTATGATTATATTAAGTAATTTGAGTTGTCATGCTGTATTCGGTATTGAACTAGAGTTTTACATTGAAGGAATAGAAAAAGAATATTTATTTCTGAATAGCATCAAAAATAAAATAGCATTTCTTGAATTTTCCTGCGAGAAGGAGAATTCTACACATCAATATGAGATAAAAAGTGGTTGTTATACGAACTCCGACAATTTAATTAAGCATTTTGAGTTAGCAAAACAATTACTTACTGAAGTAGTACAAAAACTTGGTGGGAACGTTTCTTTTAAAGCAAAGCCTTATTTGGATAGAGCAGGCAGTGCATTAAATGTGCATGTTAATCTCGTGAATTCAAATAACGATAACTTATTTTATATCAATGAGCAAAAGTATAGTGATTATTTGATTCATAGTATTGGCGGATTATGTGCAATGATGAAAAAACATATGTTGTTTTTTGCTCCAAATGATGATTCATATTTAAGATTTCAGTACCCGGATATTCACACTCCAACTACGATTAGTTGGGGAGTAAATAACAGAACTGCTGCGATAAGAATTCCCTATTTTGGCAACGATTCCAAAAGATGCCGCCTAGAGCACCGTGTTCCTGGAGCAGACTGTAACCTTGAAAAAGTACTCACAGCAATAATTGAAGGTATAGTTTTTGGTATAGAGAACAAAATTGCTCCGCCAAATAGGGTCTACGGCATTGCATCTGATTCTCAATATAAGATGAAGAGTTTGATATAAACTCTAACCACGTTGGTTAACAATATCTTCCATAGTTAGCCGCTCTGGCATTCTCATTAAGTTATCACTGAAAAAAGTCCTCGGAGCATTGGTAAGTTCTTTGATTTTTTTTTCATATCCATTCATATGCATAGGAGGGGATCGCATTAAGTCCATATAGTTCGTTGCGTATTTAGTCCGACTTGTATCATCAGCGTTAGTGCTTTTAGAAAGTGAATTACCTTTGAAATCCATATGTTCAGGTAGTCCATTTTTCATTTCTTCTTGTGCTCTTTTATTTTTTAATTCTTCTGCTAGCTCAGTTTCAGTTCTTTTTGGTTCTTTTACGGATATTTCCGTATCTTTTTCTTCACCTTCATCTTCTGAAACACGAGTAATTTCAGCTTTAGTTCTTATTTTATGAATCAGCAAAAGTAATAAGTAAGTAACTGCAGCAGCAGAAACGATAATGGCTATCTTTGCGGCAATGTGGATTGCTGTTAAAAATATTAAAGCTGATAAAGCTCCAGCTAATCCAGACACAATAACTTTTCTCTTGCCTTTTGTTACATTTAAAATTGCCACCATAATAACCTCTCAAATACTGTTCTAGAATTATTATACAGAAATTTTCTTATACTTGCAATTTTGCGAAAATTTTAATTATTTGCGTAAAGTTTTAAAGCTATACAAGGATTAATTAATATGCAACGTATCTCGACTATAATATTGTACAAACACACATATTTAGTTAACATTCAACATGCAGAGCTTACTCATAGAGCGAAACAGGGCGGTGGTATTATTACTTATAGTAATTTTTATCTTCGGTTCATACGTTTATGTAAAAATGCCAAGGGAAAGTAACCCTGATATACAGATTCCTATAATCAGCGTGTTTGTTGGACTTCCTGGGATTTCTGCTCAAGATAGTGAAAAGCTATTAGTGCTGCCTATAGAAAATGAACTAAGATCCATCGAAGGTGTAAGAGAATTGAGAGCTTTTGCAACTAATGATGGTGCTCACATGATACTCGAATTTGGAACAGAGTATGATAATAAAGAAGTGCTCGATAATGTCCGTTCAAAGCTTTCAAACATAAAATCGAAGTTACCTGTTGAAGCGGAATCTCCGATAATCAATGAAATAAACTTGAGCTTATTTCCGATACTCAATGTCGGCTTAATTGGTAATTTGTCAGAAAGAGCCTTAACTGAAATAGCACGCAAGCTAAAGAAAGAAATAGAATCTCTGCCAAATGTTCTCAAAGTTGAAGTGGCAGGTATGCGTAAAGAAACAGTGGAAGTTATAATTGAGCCCACAGTTCTAACAAAATATAACATTCAATCAAACGAAATATTCCAAGCTATATCAAGCAATAATAGACTAGTGGGAGCTGGGTCACTGGAAAATGATACCGGTAAATATTCGATTAAAATATCAGGGTTATTAAAAGATATAGAAGATATTATGAATATTCCTATTAGATCTCAAGGCGATGCAGTTTTGAGAATCAAAGATATAGCAAAAGTATACCCTAGGTTTGAGGATCACCAAGGGTTTGCTCGCATTAATGGATTACCTAGTGTCGTGCTAGAAATTTCAAAACGTAACGGAAAAAACATAATAGACACAGTAAATCAAGTAAAATACTTAATGGATAAGGCAAAAGATCAATTACCTGAAAATTTAAAAGTGGTGTACTTAAATGACCAGTCAAAAAACGTCCGCGATGTGCTTGATGACTTGGAAAACGGCATAATATTCGCTGTGTTGTTAATATTGATCATAATGATGCTTTCTATGGGAACAAGGATTGCTATTCTTGTGGCACTCTCGATACCCGGTTCCTTTCTCATTGGGATAATAGCTCTTTACTTTATGGGCATAACCTTAAATATCGTTGTGCTCTTCAGTTTAATCATGGCTGTTGGCATGCTGGTTGATGATGCAATTGTGATCAGCGAATATGCCGATAGAAAGATGATCTGCGGAATGGACAAAGTAGAAGCCTTTCACACTTCAGTTCGTGATATGTTTTATCCGGTTCTATCATCGACGTTAACTAAATTAGCAGTGTTTTTTCCTCTATTATTCTGGCCTGATACTGTTGGTAAATTCATGCAGTACATACCAATTACAATAATTCTAACTTTGACTGGATCGCTCATTATGGCTTTGGTTTTTATACCAACACTTGGTGCAATATTTGGTAAGCCTTCAATAACTTCAAAAAAAGAAATAAAAAAAATGAGTGCTATAGAAAGTGGTGAGATAAAAAATGCTGGGTCTATAATAAGAGCTTACATACGCATGCTAGAGAAGGTTTTAGATCATTCTAAAAAATTCATATGTGCTACTGTATTCGTCCTGTTTTCATTTAGTGTGCTGTACTTTACCTTTGGTCCTGGAGTGAAGTTTTTTCCGAAAGTGGATTCAGATAATATTTTAATCAGTGTTAAAGCAAAAGAAAGCTTATCAGCCAAAGAACGAGATCTGATACTCAAAGAAGTGGAAGAACGCATTTTGAGCGTTGAAAAAGAAATTCATGTTTCTTATGCTAGATCAGGAGCATTTTCAGACAACGTTATCGCCAGAATTCAACTAGAACTTATGGATTGGCGCTTCAGGCGCAAAGCTAAGCACATATTAAACGATATAAGGAGCAGTGTGCAAGACATGAAAGGAATAATAATTAATGTTCAAGAGGAAAAGTCAGGACCGTCGGCTGACAAGCCAATACAAATTAACCTCAGCGGAAGTGCATCCAATCTGAATTTAGCAGCAGAGAAAATTCTAAAAATTATGGACCAACCTTCATCCGGGTTTATAAATATTCAAGATAGCAGATCAGCACCTGAAATAGAGTGGAATATGAGTGTTAATAAGAGTAAGGCTACAAGTTCTGGAGTAAGTGTTGCAACCATTGGCGATTTTATAAAGATGGTTACAAATGGAGTGTTGATTGGAAAATATAGACCAAATAACACGGATGAAGAAATCGATATTGTACTCCGTTTCCCCAGAAGGGACCGCAACATGAAGACTATAGATAATCTTTTTATCAATACAGTTAATGGCCCGCATCCTATGAGCAACATAGTAAAATATGCTCCCGAAAAAAAGGTAAACAAACTAAATAGGATTGATGGATTACGTACAGTGACAATTTCCGCTGATGTGGATACAGGCTATCTTGTTAATGAAAGAGTAAAGTTCATTCAGAATTCTATTGCCCAGGATTGGGACAAGGGAGTAAAAATTGATTTTAAAGGCGACAAAGAAGATCAACAAAAATCAGGAACATTTTTGTTAAAGGCTTTTATATTAGCAATTACACTAATGATATTGGTATTAGTGACACAGTTTAATAATGTATACCATACATTTATCGTAATGACAGCAGTGTTTTTATCCACAACATGTGTGTTTTTTGTTTTCTTTCTTATCCAACAAGTTTTCGTAGTTGTTATGTGTGGAGTGGGGATAATTGCTTTGGCAGGAATTATAGTAAATAATAACATACTATTGCTTGATGCCTTTCATCACCAAATTAAGGTACACAAAAATGACATCAAGCGATGTGTAATAAACGCTGCAATTTCTCGCGTTAGGCCAATATTGCTTACCGTTGCAACCACAGTTCTTGGTTTAATACCGATGATTACCAGGTTAAATATCAATTTTTTTACGCTACAAATCACATATGATGCTCCATCAAGCCAGTGGTGGGTTGACATTTCAACAACCATAGCAAGTGGAATATTGGCTGCAACGGTCTTAACTTTATTCTTTATTCCGGCGTTGCTTGTCATACAAAGACATGAAAAAACTTGACTTAAATTAGCAATCATTTAACATTTAAGATAGCGTTCTTTGCCCGTTGAAGCTATAATTATAACTAATTACATTGGATTTATTTATTATGATTGCTAATCGTAAAAGCAGTGTTAAGCAGAAAAGTAACAAGAATAACATAGTTGGAAGCCTTGATGTAATAAAAACAGCAGGAGAACTTTCACTTCAAAAAGGTTTAGATTTTAATGTTGTAATAAAGGCACTAGAAAGTGCTATAGAAGCAGTGGCTTATCAAAAGTATGGTAGCAAAAGTAAAATTGTAGTTAATATAGATAGAAATACAGGCAAAGTTACTTCATACAGAAAACTAAAAGTTATTGATGACGAATCAAATGAAGAAGAGAACACTGAGTATGAATCAATTACGCTGACACAAGCTAAATTAATAAAAGGAGATGCAAAAGTTGGAGATACTGTTAGTGAATTGCTCTCTCTTAACACTGATCTTGCTTCAGCAAGGATTGCCCAGCAAAAGATTGCTCAAATAATTAAAGATGAAGAGTCAAAAAAGCAATATGAGGAATTTAAAGATAAGGTGGGAGAAATAAGGTATGGTATTGTTAAACAAGTAGAATATTCAGATCTTATTATAGACATAAATGGCACTAGGGCATATCTTCCATTGCGAAATTTGACCGGTGGTGAATCATTTCGTGAAGGCGATAAGGTTAAAACTTACATACAGACCGTTAAGCGCTCTGATGATGGACGTCAAATTATTCTTTCTAGGACTCATGAAGGCTTTTTAGAGGCATTATTAAATCAAGAAATACCAGAAATTGCTGACGGGTTAGTAACAATTAAAGGTATAGCTAGAGACGCCGGCTCAAGGTCTAAGGTTGCTGTTTTCTCTCCTGACAAGAACATTGATCCAGTAGGTGCTTGTGTTGGAGTTAAGGGAGATAGAATAAAAACTATTATACACGAATTAAATGGTGAAAAAATTGACGTTATAAATTACTCCTCAGATTTGGGTCAATTTGTTATTAAAGCCATTACTCCTGCAGAAGTATCGAAGGTTATTATTGATGAAAATGAAAATTGCATAGAGTTAATAGTTGCTGAAGATCAATTGAGTTTAGCTATAGGAAAAAAGGGCCAGAATGTAAGATTAGCTTCAGAGCTTGTTGGATGGAAAATTGAGATATTAAGCACTCAGCAAGAATCAGAAAGGCGAAGTAAAGAACTTAGTCAATGTTCAGCTTTATTTGCTGAAGCTTTAAACTTAGAAGAGATTATGGGTCAGCTATTGGTAACAGAAGGTTTTTCAAGCGTAGAAGATATATCCAACGCTTCAATTAAAGAGCTTTCTTCAATAGAGGGCTTTAATGAGGATATTGCAAACGAACTTCATAACAGAGCAAACAAGCACCTGAAAGCAGAAAATGATAGAAAAATAGAAGAGCTAAAAAGTCTAGGTATGGAAGATGATGTAATCAATTTAACTTTATCAATAGACAATAAAATTGCTCTTAGTAAACATGATATTAAGACTTTAGAGGACATAGCAGATTTATCAAGTTATGAGTTTTGCAGCATACTCTCTTCCTCAGCTGATAGTAAAGAAAATCTAAAAGATACAGTAGACTCAATAATCATAGAAGCACGTAAAAAGCTTGGGTTAATATAATAAAATAATATGAATAATGAAGATATCAGTAATAAAAAATTAACGCTCCAAGGCTTAAGCAAGCTTAAATTAGACCTCAATTTAAACTCTTCAGCTAGCCCAAGTACTGGAGCTACAATAGTAAAAAAAAGAAGAAAAAAATCTCATGATGCAGAAGAACATAATTTATTTGACGAGAGTAAATTAGGTTCTTTAACAGAGAAAGAACAAATTTTCCGCATTAATGCTGTGCAGAATGCTGCTTTGCTGAAAGAAAGAAATCAGAGAGAAGAAAAAGAGAAAACAGCAAAAGAAGACAGCAATAAAGAGATTGACGAGAAAAATGAAGCGGACACTTTATCTAAAGAAATAAATAAGAAAGTTTTAAGTAATACTCACTTAGTTGAACTAAGAGAAGATAATATTGACTATGAGAGCGACGATAAAAAGTCTTCTAAAGTCAACAAAGATATATATTCTAAGCATTCTAAACTGGTAATTGCACAGGCAATAGATGAAAAAACTGAACAACCCCCTGTATTTAAGCAAAGATTTGGTATAAGAAGTAGAAAGTCAAAGTTTACTAAGGGTAAAAATATATCAAGAGAAGTTATTATACCAGACAAAATAACTATCAGGGAGTTATCTGTTCGTATGGCAGAAGATAGCAAGAGTGTGCTAAAAATGTTCAAAGAAGAAGTCGGTGAGAGTTATAGAGTAGATGATCTGGTGGATCCAGATATAGCATATGAAATAGTGGAAAAATTCAATCATACGGCTAAACGAGTGAGCGATACCAACAGAGAAAAGGATTTATTTTTCATAGAAGACAGGGAAAGCTTGTCTAAAGAACCTAAACCACCAGTCGTCACTTTTATGGGACACGTTGATCATGGTAAAACCTCATTGCTCGATGCATTTCGTGAATCTAATGTTGCAGAAAGAGAGTCAGGTGGCATAACTCAACACATAGGTGCTTATCAAATAACGACAAAAGATAAGCAAAAAATTACTTTTATTGATACACCAGGACATGAAGCGTTCACTGCGATGCGTGCACGTGGTGCCAATATTACTAATATAGTTGTAATAGTAGTTGCAGCTGACGATGGAATCATGAAACAAACAGTTGAAGCAATAAATCATGCAAAAGCAGCAAATGTTTCTATTATAGTTGCTATTAATAAAATTGATAAATCTGAACCTGGTGATGTAGAAAAAATAATTAATAGTTTGCCTCAATATGATCTCATCTCTGAAGAGCTTGGTGGTGATATTATGATTGTGCCAGTATCAGCAAAAAAGAAAACTAATTTAGATAAACTAGAAGAGGCGATTTTGTTAATCGCTGAATTAATGAAGCTAGAAGCAATAAAAGATTGTCGAGCACTTGGATGGGTAATAGAATCCAAAATAGATAAAGCGAAAGGAATATCAGCTACATTGATAGTTGAGGAAGGAACGTTAAAGGTTGGTGATATATTGGTAGTTGGTACAACATACAGCAAAGTACGTAGTATGGTTAATCACCTTGGTCAAAGAGAAAAAGCAGCACTACCCTCCGCTCCAATTGAAATTACTGGTCTAAATGGTGTGCCAAATGCTGGAGATAAATTTGTTGTTGTAAATTCTGAAAAGCAGGCGCGTGAAATTGTTGAATACAGGCTAGAGTTGATCAAGAAAAAGAAAGAAGATTTAGACGACAATAATTTAGATATATTCAGTCGTAATAACAGTGAAACAGAAGAACTATCTGTAGTTTTAAAGTGCGATGTAACTGGTTCTATTGAAGCGATATCAAGTTCAATTGATAAACTCGGTAAAGACCAAGTGAAATTAAATATCCTACACAAAGCAGTAGGAGGTATAACAGATTCAGATGTGCTGCTTGCAGAAGCATCAAGTGCAGTAATTTTAGCTTTTAATGTAAAAGTGGACTCAAAAATAAGGGACTTGGCAAAACAAAAAGGTGTAGAAATACATATTTATAACATAATATACGAGCTCATTGACGACATGAGAATGTATTTAACTAAAATGTTAAAGCCTGTTACACGAGAGGTTCGTGTTGGTTCTGCATCTGTGAGGCAAATATTTAACGTATCTAAAGCTGGTAATATCATTGGATGTTACGTAAGTGATGGAGTCATAAGAAAAGATTCTTTAATTAAGGTAGTGCGTGGTGGCAAATTGGTGCATGAAGGAAAGTTAAAAGCACTACGTAGATTTAAAGATGATGTTAAAGAAGTAGGTGTAAACTTTGAATGCGGAGTATCACTAGAGGGTAATATCGATATTAAAGTTGGAGATATTTTGGAAGCTTATCAATTAGTGCAAGAAGAAAGGGTGTTATAGTAGATGGATATGAAAAAGGAAATTAGAAACCTAAAAATAGCATCGGTATTGCATAGAGCAATATCAAGAGTCCTAATGGAAGGTAAGGTGTTCAATAAAAATGTAGCGGTATCTGACGTAAAATTAAGTAAAGATTTGAAAAAAGCAGATGTATATATTGTGTTATCTTCATTGAATATCCAAGTAGCTGACTACTCAGATTCAGAAAAAAGTACATGGATTTCAGCATCACGCACTGGAGATCCTTCTGAGGATAATTGTGATATTAACACTGTTGTTAATGAAATGAACCAATCTGCATGGTCAATACGTAAATCTATATTGTGTTATGTTGATTTGCGATTTATACCTGAGTTAGTTTTCAAGCCTGATTTAGCGTTCGATAATTTTGTTAATGTAAGCAAAATATTACATAATCACACTTAATTAATGTATTTCAACCGTTACTTTTCATTAATGAGACTGCACAGTTTAACAGGTTTGTGGCTTGTGCTATTTCCCAGTTTGAGCGGTATTCTTTTAGCCTCAACTTCTCTATCGTATCAGGCTCTTTTTCTCCTTGTTTTATTTACTATAGGTGCATTTTTAATGAGACCTGCAGGGTGCATAATCAATGACATTTTCGATAGGGAAATAGATGCGCACGTTGAACGAACAAAATATAGGCCACTTGCAAGTGGTGCATTAAACATCAAGCAGGCTTTGGTTTTACTCTCACTGCTACTATCTATCGCCTTGGTAATTTTATTGTTAACTAATAAAACCACACTCATACTTGGAATAATCTCAATGTGTATGATAGCTACTTACCCTTTATTAAAGCGGTATGTTTGGTGGCCACAATTGTTCTTAGGGTTTACCTTCAATATGGGATCGCTCATGGGCTCAGCAGCAATAATAAACCAGATCAGTATAGAATCCTTGCTGTTTTATATAGGATGCGTCTTTTGGACACTTAGCTATGACACCATATACGCTCATCAAGATAAAAAAGATGATGAAAAACTCGGAATGAAATCTACCGCATTATATTTTGGTGATACAACAAAATCTTGGTTGAAAAGATTTTATTTAATATCTCTTATGACGTGGCTATATGCTGGTATCTTATCATCATTAAATAACATCTTTTATATTGCTCTACTTGCTGTAGGGTTCATATTTCACCGCCAATACAAAAATTTCAATCCTGACGATCCCAGTCAATGCATGTCCATATTTAAAAATAATTCCTACGTAGGGTTGCTTCTCTTTTTTGGCATCCTTTTAGATAGAATTATCACCTAGGTCTCAAGAGTTTTGGCTCTAATGAAGTCAATAAACTCAGGTAGCTCGCAGAAACGAAAAAACTTCCTTGACAAACTCCGCCAGCCCCCTTATTATGATAACAAGAGTATTCATGACTCAAAACTTGTTTTTGACCTGCAGGCTCAATAACAAAATTCAGTAAAAAACTTAGGGTATTTTTTGGCGGATTACATAAAATTATAGCGGCTGCATGTCTTTTAAATTTTTTCTACATTCAGCCAAATCGCGCTTATTTTAAGCGTTAGCACATTATTACAGCGCCACTTACAGTAATATAGAGTCAAAACTCGCACCACGGGGCTTCTTTTGCCTTTTTTTCGTTTGGTAGATTTCTTAATGTTTGTAGCTAAAGCAATTTAAGAGACCGAAAATGGTGTCATTCCAGCGTGTGACGCTGTAATCTAGTCTTTATTATGCAGCCACTTATTTAAAGTTAAGTTTTCTGGATCCAAGTAGTCAAGCTACTCGGATGACACCTTGACGATTTGAAGAATCGTCATCCCGCTACGTGTTAGCGGGATCTATGCTAAGAGATACCGCGAATGAATCGCGGTATGACGGTCTGCGGCGATATGACGGTTCGCGGTGGCATGACGATAACTTCGTCATCCCGCTGCTTGTTAGCGGGATCTAGAGATACCGCGGCGGTATGACGGTCTGCGGCGATGTGAAGGTTCGCGGTGGGATGACGATAACTTCGTCATCCCACTGCTTGTTAGCGGTTAAGAGATACCGCGGCGGTATGACGTAGGGAAACCTTTCTTGGTTAGCTACAGCAGCTTGCAAACCATTCAGAAAAGGGAAGACAAAACTATAAAAAACCATAGGCGCCAGATGGTTTTTAGCTAAAGTCAAGTGTCTGGAATTTTAGACATAGAATCCCCCATATGAACAAGATTCAGAAAAAATGCAACGTACATTGGGCAGAGATTAAGTATATGTATACACGCTGAAGAAGATACGCCACATTTTTAACTGAAATTTAGATGAAAAGTCTGCAGACGGAGATAGATTTTGAGCTCTCTAAATATCTCTAATTGTCATTATAATAAGGCTTTGAATATGCAGAAGTAATTTTTTTAGTTAAAATAAAAAAGTTTTCTGCTATAGCACTACTAAGCAGCAGAAGACCTTGCATGACCTCCAAAAAATGCTTTTACTCTTTCAAGATAAGTAGGTGGTACTGGAGGAATTTCTATACCATCTATAACAGCGCTTATTGCTTCTTTTACATCATCGCTTGTAATTAACTCTTTTAATTTATGCTTTATAGGGCCTCTTCCAACATCTTGCCCATACCTATTGTAATAATCCACATATAATTCATTAAAGACAGATTGTTTTGCTTCTTCTATCAGTTTACTGATGTTGCTTTTTATTTGAGGATCCATATCACCATCAGAATAAAAATTATCAAAATTGTCCTTTAAAACTGTAATTTTTTTATTGTTACAGCTTCTCAGGAATTTTTCTGTAATGCTTGGCATTCTCTCATACACTTGAGCGTTTACCTCAACTGTAAAGTTATTTTTAGCTTCAAGACAACTGAGTGAATAAATAATACGATTGAACATTCCTAGATTGCACTTACCATTTCCCTCTTTGAAACGTATCAGTAACATGCACTTTAGAAAATCTATATCTGACTTTTGATCCTTAGCTGCAGTCAAAACTAAATTTGCAGCTTGCGTGAGAGTAAGGCTAGTTTTTGATTCTCTATAAGCTGCTCCATTGGAACCATTAAAGTTAAGATAAAGTTTTAATTGCTCTTTTTGCTCAGTTGTAAGCTCATCTGAATTATTTATGTAGTCTTCAAACTCTTTATTGAGTACATTTGGTTGAGCTCCAAATTTCTGTTTTAACTCTTGAGCGCATTGGAAAATACTATGTTCAAAACTACTCGTGTGAACACTTTGACTGCCAGTGCCCACATCACTTACATTAAACAAAAAGCTTAGCTGCTTTACATTCAAACCCAAAGGTGAGAAAAGCCTCACTAATGGATACTTTATCAATTCAAGAAGTGCTACTGGAATTAATAATACAGCATTTATAAGCACAAGAAATATGTGATTACTTGGTATTTCTCTTCTAGTACTCAGTAGCAGCCACCCATTAAGGGCAGATATTTTCGATGCACAGTACAAAAATGGTAATTGAATGTAATATATTAAATATATAGAGAAAAATAGAATCTTATCTTTCAACCCTATTGTTGGGTCGTTATATACTTCAGAAAAAATACTATCATCACTGTTTTTATTTTTGAAAGACTGATAGTTGCTTGTAATTTTTTCTGTAAAGATAGAACAGAGCTTATGTATGCCATAGCATGCAACACAGGCAGCAAGAGAAATTGCAAGTGTTCCAAAAGCAGCTAATACCTCACTTGAAGTTTTGGCAAGAAGGAATGCATAAAGCGCATTAATAAAGATCTTAAGCAGAGAATCATGATAAAATAATGTTCCAATAGCAGCACCAATTAATAAAACATACCCACAAACAACCAAAAATGTTTTTAACCTCGGATTCATAGCCTTCTCCTAATAATCTATTTCATTATATGCATAAATTTAAAAAATGCAAGTTTTTATAAAGATCGATTGAAATTTCTGAGCTTCAGTTATATCGTTAGTCTATTTAGATAAAAATTATTGTGTCAAATAAAATAGGTTTTTGGGCTATTTTTGCCTTAGTGATTAGTAGCCAAATTGGCTCTGGAATTTTTATGCTTCCAATTAGCCTTGCTCCATATGGCATGTACAGCCTTGTAAGCTGGGTGATATCAGGGCTTGGTGCTATATCTCTTGCTTTGGTTTTTGCCTTACTCTGTGCAAAATTTCCAGAAACGGGTGGTCCTCACGTTTATGTAAAGCATGCTTTTGGCCCTGCTGCAGCTTTCTTTGTTGGTTGGACATATTGGGTAATTTCATGGGTTAGCACGACAGCAGTAATCGTTGCAAGTATTGGCTATCTTACTTCGCTTTTTCATGGAGATATTCAAAATATACGCTTATTTTTAGAAATACTATTATTTACGATCATTACACTAATAAATTTAAGAGGTGTCACTGCTGCTGGATGTGTTGAGCTTTTATTGATGACTGTCAAAATTACCGCACTGCTTGCTATACCAGTAACAGCGTTGTTTTTCTTTGATAGGAATAATTTTATCATAAGTGAGGAAATATCAACCCTCACGATGTCTCAAGTCCTTGCTCGCTCTACACTACTCACTCTATGGTGTTTTATTGGACTTGAATCAGCAACAGCACCTGCAGGATCAGTCAATGATCCAGCAAAGACTATACCAAGAGCCATAGTACTTGGCACAATCTCTGTTGCAGTTATATATTTCATTAATAGCCTTGCAATCATGGGATTGATAAACGGCAATGATCTAGTTAATTCAAAAGCGCCGTATGTTGACGCAATAAAAATTATGTTTCCTGGTAATTGGCATTTGATCATTTCTATTGTTGCTTTTATTGTTTGTGTTGGCAGTTTAAATGCTTGGGTACTAGCTAGTGGACAAGTGGCCCTTGGCCTTGCAGAAGATAAACTGATGCCACAGTTCTTTGCTAAAAGAAACAAGCACGGTTCTCCTTTCTGGGGCATAACAATCAGCTCCGTTGGCACTTCAGTTCTACTAATTCTCACTTCAAGCAACAATTTTGCTAAACAGATCACATCAATTATCGACTTTTCTGTAGTTTCATTTTTATTTGTTTACCTTGCATGCAGTCTTGCTTTTCTCAAGGTTATTATAAAGGAGAAAAACTATTACAAATTTTTAATTGGCAGTATAGCAACAACCTTTTGCTGCTGGGTAATATTTGAAACTTCTGTGAATACCTTGCTGATCGGAAGCTTATTCACCGCAAGTGGCATACCCATTTATTTATTTTGGTACTGCAGAGCTCCTGCACAATAAAATAGAGTTTAACGACTTTTCTTATTGTCCACTTGTTCAACATTACCCTTCTCAAGTTTACTATCTACTTCTTTTGCGTGTTCATCATCTACACTAGTCTCATCTTTTATCTTACTGGAGTGACCTGCTTGCGATTTTTCATATGCTTCCATGTTGTCATATATAGGGTTACTGATGATTTCTATTTTTTCAGGTGTGAAAATCCTTGCTAAAAATCTCCCTATTATTGGTATTGATCTTAAGAAATCTCTTAGCTTTGAAGATTCTTGTCTTTTATTTAGGAACTGTTGGTCTATTTTAAGGTTTTTTACACCATACTTTTTATCATCAAAATTTATTGCAGGCTTTCTTTTTTTCGAAAGAACATTTTGAGCCTTTAATCCATTGGTTCTTTCAGGCTCTTGAGGTGTAGACATTGCAGGTTTAACCTTAGTTTCATTGTATTCTTTATTCATCTTTCACTTTATTATGTAATATTACTAATATTGCATAATAATAGCTAAATTACAATTAATTGCAAGGTAAAAATATTAAAACAATTGTAAATTTTGTCAGTAAAAATATAATAGAACTTTAAAGTTAGAGGTTCATCTATATGGGATACAAAATTGCTGTTATTGGAGCAACCGGAAGAGTAGGGCGTGAGGTATTAAGCACGCTTGCTGAGTTTCAAGATGAGGCAATAGATTCTGTTATTGCACTTGCGTCGAAAAAATCAGAAGGGAAGAAGGTGAGTTTCGGTAATGAAGAATTAACTGTCTTGTGCCTTGAGAATTATGACTTCGTTGGAGTTAATATAGCCATTTTCTGTGCCGGATCTCATGTTTCTGAGAAACACGTACCGACTGCAATTGAGGCTGGGTGCATCGTAATAGATAACACTTCCCATTTTAGAATGAAAGAGGGTGTGCCACTCATTATTCCGGAGATTAATAAAGAAAAAATTATGGAATATAAAAACCACAACATAATATCCAACCCAAACTGTACTACAATACAGATGCTGCTAGTACTACATCTATTACACCAGAAAGCAAAAATAAAGAGAATCGTTGCTTCAACTTATCAATCAACTTCTGGCGCAGGCAAAGCAGCAATGGATGAGCTCTATGACCAGACAAAAAAAATCTTCATGAATGAGACTAAAAAGCCCGAGATATTCCCCAAGCAAATAGCGTTTAATTGCATTCCCCATGTAGGGAAATTCATGGAGAATGGTTCTACAGAAGAGGAATGGAAAATGCAAGAGGAGACAAAAAAAATTTTAGAGGAAGATATAAAAGTTACTGCAACTTGTGTAAGGGTACCCGTCTTTATCGGCCACGCTATGGCAGTAAATGTGGAATTTGGTCAACATATCACTGAAGAACAAGCTCGTGAAGTGCTAAGTGAAGCCGAAGATAGTGGAGTTTTAGTATACAACAGGCGTGAAGACAGTGAATACATAACTCAAATTGATGTTGTACAGGAGAATGCTGTATATGTATCGCGTATTAGACGAGACAATACTGTTGAGCACGGATTAAATATGTGGATAGTAGCTGATAACCTGCGCAAAGGTGCAGCACTAAATATAGTGCAGATTCTTGAGATTTTGATAAGAGAGCATTTGTCAATCAAGTGCATATAGAGTGCACGTACGTTGTAATTCGAAGGAAATTTGTATACCACATGGCAGCGCGTGACGCTGGAATCCAGCTTTTTAAACCATGAGAGCTACGAAAACTTACTTGACACCCTTCGCCAGCCCCCTTATCATGATAGTGAAGCTATTTATTTATCTTCGCAATCTGTGCAGGTTAATGACAAAAAACTTAGGGTATTTGGCGTCTCATGTTTAATTTTTCGCACTACGTGCATTGCATGTCTTTAAAAATTTTTAGGTTTTTACCTATATAAGCCGAAACGCGCTTACAAAGCGTTTAAGACAGCAAAAAACGTCAAATTGACAAGGGAGAATTTGAATACTAGCTACTCTGGGTTTTCTTTGCCTTTTTTCCTGCTTGGTAAATTTCTTAAACACTTGCGGTGTAGGTGAGTTGCATTTAAAAGCAGCTAAATTGCAGTGTTTAAGACTTAAAAAACGCCAATACTGAAAATAGACAATGACTAGGGCTTCTTTTGCCTTTTTTTTCGTTTGGTAAATTTCTTAATGTTTATAGCTAAAGTAACTTAGGTTCACCGACAACCGTCATCCCGCTACGTGTTAGCGGGATCTATGTTAAGAGATACCGCGAATGAATCGCGGTATGACGTAGGGCTACAGGTGTCATCCCAGTGCCTAGACACTGGGATCTAGCCTTTATTATTTGGTTGAAATTAAGTCTTCTGGATCCCAGTGTCAGCTACTTTCATGACATCATCATAAAGTAAAATGAGATCCCAGTGTTAGCTACTTGGATGACAGGGGAAGGTATTTGGATGACACCGTCATAAGGTGAACCAGTGCTCCTTTTTTTGTCATCCCAGTGCGTGACACTGGGATCTAGCCTTTATTATTTGGTTGAAATTAAGTCTTCTGGATCCCAGTGTCAGCTACTTTCATGACATCATCATAAAGTAAAATGAGATCCCAGTGTTAGCTACTTGGATGACAGGGGAAGGTATTAGGACGACACCGTCATAAAGTAAAATGAGATCCCAGTGTTAGCTACTTGGATGACAGAAGAAGGCACTGGGATGACAGGAGAAGGTACTAGCCTGACAACCGTCATCCCACTGCTTGTTAGCGCCGTGGCGGTATGAAGTAGGAAGCTATAGTATATAGAAATTCCAGCATTGTCTACATCTCTACTTTTCCTGGGTGAGTTCACTTGATTTTTATGTCATATGATGCTAATATATATTATTTGTGAGTTGGGGTATATATGGCTAGGAACTACTATGAAATACTAGAAGTAAATAAAGATGCTACTCCGGAAGAAATAAACAAAGCTTATAAAAAATTAGCACTGAAATATCATCCTGATAAACTCCCACCTAAAAAAAAAGAAAGATATCGAGAATTGTCAGAAAAGCAACGTGGTGGTGGTATTTTATCTGAGTCCGAATCGAAAGAAATGCAAGATCTTGTAATGCCATTTCTAGAGGTTCAAAGGCATATGAAGTGTTATCCAACGAGAAAAAAAGAAAAGAATATGATAAAAGTGGTTGTGAAGAGAAAAATACAGCAAAATCTGATGATTTATTTGCAGATTATATAAGGAAGCAACCATACCACTTTTTGTACCAATCAATTCTTGCAGGTGATCTAGAATCTGTACGCACAGTAGTAGAAAAGTTCAGTGTCGATATTAATATTAAGTATGATTGCATATATATTGGTATTACTCCGATTAATTATGCAATTAAAGAAGATCATGAGCAAATTGTTGATTATTTGATTAGCAAAGGAGCAAAAGTATCTCTGATTGACGCTTTACGTCTTGCTATCAAATTAAATTCTTATAAAACCGCAGGCTTGCTGTTAGGGAAGTTAGATGTGGACGATATTAATGTGCAAGATAGTGACGGGAATACGATTTTCCATGATTTCTTTAAGTATTTTAATAACCCTAATTCTGATGATTTTGTTCTAAAAAAGACGTTATTTAACTTTGATGCTTTTAATTTTGGTCAACCTTCTTCTAAGAAGTCTTCTTCCGAAAATAGTAGTAACCCTAATGTTCAGAAAGATACACAAGATAATAACATCAGTTGTAATACAAGTCCTCTCTATAAAAATATAATTAAGCTTTTTGATCAATGCCAGTCAAAAATGAACTCAATGGAATTTAGGGAAGGTTGTGCAAGAGAGAGTGTAATTATATCTCTTAAGAATGCTGTTTCCTTTTTTCACTCACTTATAGATAAAGGTGTACGTTACGATATTTCAAATAGTGAACACGTAACTTCACTTGATGTGTGTATTGACCAGTTTGTAGATAATCATAGAAAGAGTTTATGGACTGATTACATCTTTTATTATGATCGCGTGGAAACAGAGAAAGCATACTATTCAATGATGAATGTTTTTGTTGAGAAAGGAATTATAGGATTAAAGGATGCAAACGGTATTCCTATATCACACAAGATTGTAGAGCATAATATTTATCCACACGTCGAAAATAAAGCAAACATTGACTTAATGGAAGAGGATAGCAGTGGCAAAAACGCATTAGTTAAAGGATGTTGTGATGTTTCTACTATAGAATCTTTAATTGAAAATGGAGTAGATCTAAATACTCCTGATTCTTTAGGGCAAACCTTGCTGCATTACGTTGTTTCAGAATATTGCAACAGCGTTGAGGAGGTAGGTCAGAGTTTTCAGCTTGAAGAAGTAAATAAACGTTTTTATCCCAAATTAGAAGCATTAATAAAAGGTGGGGCAAAAATTGATGCTAAGGACAATAATGACAAGTCCCCAATAGACCTATTGGTAGAAAGAGGTAAAAATATGAAGGAAGATATTAATTGTTCTGCTGAGGAAAAATCTGCTGCTCTTAAAAATTCATTAGAAGTTTTGGGAATAAAACAAGAAGAAGAAAAAACTCCTGAACAGGAGCAGCCTGAAGTTTTGGATCAAGTAAATCAAGACGATGATGTACTGCCAAGTAACCTAGAAGAAGAAAAAACACCAGGAAATAAGCAGGAGCAGCTAAGCCAACCTGAAATACCAGTTTCAGATCAAGAAAATAATACTCAAGGCGATGGTGTACAGCTAAGCAACCCAGAAAAAGAAAAAACTCCTGAACAGGAGCAGCCTGAAGTTTTGGATCAAGTAAATCAAGACGATGATGTACTGCCAAGTAACCTAGAAGAAGAAAAAACTCCTGAACAGGAGCAGCTTGAAGTTTCAGATCAAAAAATTGGTATTCAAAACAATAATCAACAACCAAGTAAACCAAATGCTGCTGCTCCACGAAGTGAAAAGAGAACTATTATAGCTGCTTCTGTACTGGCAATAGCTGGAGTTGCTTTAGGAATAACTATTGCAGTTTACTTAGAAATGTTGGCGGTTGGAGTAGCGGTTGGAGTTTGTTGTCTTATTGCTGCTGCAATCATATATTGTTGTAATCAGCCTTCAAAGTCACTTGAAAATAGCAAGGTCCAAGGGTTTTCTGGAAACCATGAACAACCTACTCTGTAAAATTCACAAGACCTATTAAAATATTTTTTTACTTTTCATCGTATATTTCTCAACATATTATCTTTAAGTACTAAAATAATTAACAATATGGCGTTATTAATAGTTGAATCACCTGCGAAAGCAAAGACAATAGGCAAATATTTAAGTAAAGAGTTCAAAGTAGCTGCATCCTTTGGACATGTGAGAGATCTTCCAGCAAAAAACGGCTCTGTTGATCCAGATAATGATTTTGCCATAAAGTATGAGATTATTGAGAAAGCAGAAAAATATGTAAAAGAGCTGGCAAAGCAAGCGAGTAAAACATCACCTTGCAACAGATCCATCCCAGTGTCTGGGCACTGGGATGACATCTTTTTTCTTGACTCTTATATCTCAATGTTCGTACAAACACAAAGGCAGTGCTTGACACTGGGATGAAACCTTGACAACCGTCATCCCGCTACGTGTTAGCGGGATCTAGAGATACCGTGACGGTATGACGTAGAGTCAGCGTTAGCCATAACACAACACTTTTATACTCACCAACTCAGTATCCAATCTTGGATCCAAGTGCTTGACACTGGGATGACAAGAGGGGCTACTTGGATGGAAACCAGTGTCAGCTACTTGGATGACACCCTCATAAAGTGAAATGAGATCCCGCTAACACGTAGCGGGATGACGAGAAAGGAGCTACTTGAATGACATCCTTCCTGGTGTGCTCAAATAACAATGTTCGTACAAATACGTGCTAGAGTGACACCGTTTACTATGTAACATCTCATCATATCACAATGTTCGTACAGTTGTGGCAGAATGACGTAGAAAAACTATTAACTTAAATCTATATTGACATGTCCCATTTTACGCTTATCTCTAACCTCTTTTTTTCCATATATGGTTAAACTAGCTTTTTCGTTGCTCAAATACTTATGAGAATCATATATATCGTTACCTATTATATTTTTCGTCATACAAGGAAAGCGTAATACTACTTCCTGCATAGGTAGCCCGCATATTATCCTAACCAGCTGTTCAAATTGACTAACGTTACATGCATCCAAGCTCCAGTGGCAAGAATTGTGAGGTCTTGGAGCTAGTTCATTAACTAACAATTCGTTATCTTTAGTAACAAAAAATTCAATAGCCAGAATTCCTATTACATCGAGCGCATTTGCTATTTTCTTTGCAGCTCGTTGTACCTCTTGAGTTAATTTGCTATCTATTTTAGCTGGCACTGTTGAAATATCAAGTATTCCATCAACGTGGTAATTTTCTGCTATAGGAAAAAAAGCTACTTTACCGTTTTTATCTCTTGCAATGACTATTGAAACCTCTTTCAGTAAATCAACACTTGCTTCAAGAATGTACTCTGTATTCCAATCAAAGGAAGCAAATTGCTTCACTTCAGAATCATTCTCAAGCACATATTGCCCTTTTCCATCGTAACCCATTTCTGTTGTTTTCAGCCTTGTTGGATAGCCAAAAGTTCTACTGCTTTTCAGTAGCTCATTATAATTTTGTATACTTTTGTATTCAGCAGTTTTTATACTCAAGCTTCTAATGAAATCTTTCTCTCTAAGCCTATTTTGCGCAATGTGTAACGCTTTTTTACCCGGATAAAAATTTACATCGATATCAATTGCACTACATGGAATATTTTCAGACTCAATAGTGACCAAATCCACACTCTGTGCAAAAGATTCAAGCGCTTTCTTATCAGAGAAATCTGCTATTGTGAAATCATCAGCAACAGAGCAAGCCGGATCGTCCTTAGCACTGGCAAAAACATGTGTTTTTTGTCCAAGTTTTGTTGCAGCGATAGCAGTCATTTTACCTAATTGTCCACCACCTATTATTCCTATTACTTTTTTGCTAAGCGCATCTGGTTCGTTCATACTATAAATTGATATTTCCTAATTAAAGTATACTTGAAAAATCTATGAAAAAAGTATATAATTAAAATACTATCTTTTTATCATGAATATTCTATAATGATAGAGTACACACTAACTACCAACTTTGTTGAAGTTATAGTTTTACCAATTTATATTGAAGAGCAATCCATTCCTTATGAAAATTGCTATATATGGATGTATAACGTTAAGATAAAAAACAAAAGCCAATCAACTATTCAATTATTAAGTCGTCATTGGCAAATAATAGATTATAAGGGAAAAATAAATGAAATTGCCGGAGTTGGTGTTATCGGAGAACAACCTGTGATAAAATCTGGAGAGGTATTTAAATACACAAGTGGAACATACTTAAATGCACCGTCAGGAATAATGCAGGGTAAGTATGAATTTCTGAATGAAGAAAGCATAAAAATTTTTGAGGTTATGATACCACCCTTTTCTTTGGATAGTCCATACGTCAAAACTAGACCCCATTAACTATCAAAATAGTTTATTTGTAACCAGACTGCATTCTGTGATTTTTAGCAAAACATGATCTTTCATTTGAGCTTTCTTCAATTTAAAATAAATACAGAAAATTGCTGCCTATAGCTAAACTGACTTAGATTTACCGACAATTTGAAAAACCGTCATTCCGCTACTAGTTAGCGCCGCGGCGGCATCCTCGTCATCCCGCTACTTGTTAGCGGGATCTATGCTAAGAGATACCGCGGCAGCATAGCTATAGCTATCTTCAAAAATATGGTTGAATAATTGTTAATAATAGTGTATAATTATTAATATTTTCAAGCATTTTTGCCATGGCTCTTTCAAAATTTCTCGATCCTCGCAATGATTTGTGTTTCAAAAAAATCTTTGGAACGGAAAAAAATAAGAATATCCTGATCCACTTTTTGAACGATATTTTAGGGTTTACTGAGATAAATGCAATACAAGAAGTTGAGTTTCTTAGCACTATTATGGATCCCGAAGTTGCCTCTGATAAACAAAGTATTGTTGATGTTCTCTGCAAGGATTCTCATGGAAATAGATATATAGCAGAAATGCAGCTCGCTAGAGACAAGGGCTTCGAAAAACGCGCTCAATTATATGCCGCTAAAGCCTACTCAAGACAATTAGATAAATCTGGCAACTACATTGATTTAAAGAAAGTCTTCTTTATTGCTATTTCCAATTGTAACTTACTTCCTGAAGAAGTTGGTTATATCTCTACTCATAATATACGTGATATAAAAACCAACGGCCATTACTTAAAAGATTTTCAATTTGTCTTTATTGAGTTACCTAAATTTACAAAAAGCAAAGTAGAACAGCTAGAAAGCATAGTAGATCGTTGGCTATTTTTCTTTAAATATGCTGAAGAAACGACAGATGAAGATCTAAAGAAAATTGCAGAAAAAGCGCCAATAATAAAGCTAGCATATGATGAATTAGACAAGTTTCGTTGGAACGAAAAAGATTTAGTAGCTTACGAAGAAAGAATAATGGATCTACGGAAAGAAGAAGCCATTCTTGAATACAGACTTGATCTTGCTGAAGAGAAAGGTATACAAAAAGGTATAGAGAAAGGAAAAATTGAAGGGAAAATTGAAGGGAAAATTGAAGGGAAAATTGAAGGGAAAATTGAAGGGAAAATTGAAGGGAAAATTGAAGTCGCAAAAGCAATGCTGGCTAATAATGTTGATGTCAACACTATTGTCAAGTTTACTGGCCTTTCTATTAGTGAGATTGAAGAATTAAGTGGAAATCTGTGAACGGTTACGTTTATTTTTTATCCTTATCATCAAGTGTAAATAAGGTTATTGTAGAGATTAAGCCTATTATAACTATTATCAACGAAAATGGGGCAGCTTCTCTATAGCGCTCATCGCTTACAAGTTCATATATTCTAGTTGATATAGTTTCAAAACTAAATGGTCTTATAATGAGTGTTGCTGTGAGCTCCTTGATAGTATCCATAAATACGAGCAAAAATCCCGATAATATACTCTTCTTGATGAGAGGGATATGAACATTCAAACATGTGGAAATAGGCCCATGACCCATGGTATATGCAGTCCACTCAATTTCATTTGGTGTTTTTTTGAGCCCTGATTCTACCGCCTTGAAAGATATAGCAAAAAAACGAAATAAATATGAGTAAACTAATGCGCCAATAGTTCCTACCAAGCTAATTTCCACAATATATTGAGTAATGAAAGAAGATATTCTGCTTAAAAATATTATTATGCTAATTGCGATAATTGCATTTGGAATTGCGTAGCCTAAAGAAATGAGACGTGCTACATTATTGATTACCTTACTTTTACGCGCCGTATATCCAATCATTATTGCAATGCTAATTGAGATTAATGCGGTGATAAATGATAAACTAACGCTATTTGCTATTATATTATAGAACCTTGCTTCGTATATGAAAAACCCCTTCTCTATGCTCCAATATATGAGCGGAATCATTGGCAAAATAAAACCTATTAATATCGGCAATACACACATAAGATAAGCAAAGATCAATGGTATAGTGCCACTTACACTCCGTTTGTTGTGATAATCTGCATTAGCGTTGATTGAAGAGTAAGATATTCCTTTTTTTTGTAGTTTCTTTTCGATAGCTATTAGTGTTGCAACGAAAATCAATTCTGCAACTGCTAAAACAGTAGTTGAATATTTATCATGCAGTAAAAACCAGGTGCGATATATTCCTGTCGTAAAAGTATCGATAGCAAGAAACTGTGGTGTGCCGAAATCCGTAATTACCTCCATTAGTACCAAGGACAACCCAGCTATAATTGATGGACGTATGGAAGGTATGATGACAGAAAACAGGCTCTGTAATGAGGAGAACCCAAGTGTTGACGCAATAGTGACTGAGTTACTAACATTCTTTAGACTTGAGCGGACTAGCATATAAACGTATGGATATAAACTAAATCCCATTACTAATATTCCACCACCTAGGGATTTTATTTCAGGAAACCAATAGTCACCTTTGCTCCACTCTAAAATGTCTCTTAATGAGCTCTGCACCGGACCTGAAAATTCTAGTGTATTTACATAGACGAACGCTACTATATATCCAGGAATCGATATCGGAAAGAACAAAGCAATCTCAAAAATTTTACTTCCAGGAAATGAAAAAAATGTGGTGAGCCATGCTGGAATCACTCCAAATATGAAGGATATCCCCCCCACTCCTATCATCAAAATTAGCGTACTCAGTATATATTCAGGGAAAAGTGTGCTGATTACCCATCCAGAATTTGCTGATTCTGTAAATAGAATCGATATTAACGATAGTATAGGACAGACGAATAATATACTTACTAAAAATAAGAATATATTTTTAAATACTCTCAAAAACATTAATTTGTATCTATATTTGATATTAAAATGTTATATGTAAAAACTGAAGATATCCAGTAATTAACAGCCGTACTATTGAATATCTTTATAATTTTGTATATCATGTTTTTAGTTGATAAGTGAATAATCATGAGCTTCGTCATTGCAACTTTCTATCACTTTGTAGAACTCTCTAATTATTATGACATGAAAGACGAAATAAAAACTGCATGCGACAACATTGAATTAAAGGGTACTATACTCCTTGCAGAAGAGGGTATTAATGCAACCGTATCTGGTGAAAGAAACGCGATTGATAAAATATTCGATTTTCTACGTTCTGATTATAGGCTAAGGGACCTTACATGGAAAGAGAGTGCAGCAGAATATCAACCATTTAGCAAGATGAAGGTAAAATTAAAAAGAGAGATTGTGAATCTTGGTGTAGGCAATCTTGATATTTCCCTTAAGGGTAAATATGTTGATCCAGAGCATTGGGATGATTTTACTTCTCAACCTGACGTTTTAGTAATAGATACACGAAATGAGTATGAAGTGAAATTAGGCAAGTTTAAAAATGCAATCAATCCACATACTCAGCGTTTTCGCGATTTTCCTGAGTGGGCAAAGTCTTTCTCTGAGAGTAAAGACCTGAAAGTAGCTATGTACTGCACTGGTGGGATTAGATGCGAAAAATCAACAGCGTACATGAAAAATCTTGGATTTAACAATGTATACCACCTGAAAGGCGGCATTCTTTCTTACCTTGAAAAAACTTATAATAAAAATGGTAATTGGGAAGGTGAGTGTTTTGTTTTTGATGATAGAATTACTGTTGACAACTCACTTACTCCAAGCAACACAATAAAATGTATATTCTGCTCAAATCAAGTTTCAACGGACAAGCTGAAGTCAGTTCCACGTGGCCAAGTGGTTTGTTCTGATTGTAAACTTCAGTGTTATAGCTATAATAAATAAAACATCATGCCGCTGCAGTTGTATGCACGTTGTGATTTGAGAGCAACCTCTACCAGAAAGGGTGTCATGCAAGTGCCCAGACACTGGCATCCAGGTTCTTTTTTTCTAGATTCCAGCGTCGCGCGCTGGAATGACAATAAAGAGCATATGGTTATGCAAGAAGTCTATTTCTTACCCTTAATCAACTCTAAAGCCTTCTTCAAATCTATGCTTTCAATATCTGCATTCTTACCCAAAGCAACGTTTGTTCTATCGCATTTTATATAGAATCCGTACCTACCGTTGCAGATGAAAACTTCTTTTCCTTTTTCATTAACCCCGAGAGATTTTAACTCTTTGCGTGGACTGTTTGCAATAATTTGTACAGCTTCGCTCAATTCTGTATTCAGCACCTCTTTAGAGCTTTTTTTAAGAGAAAAATATCTACCATCATAAAAAATATAGTACCCAAATCGTCCAAGGCCTATTTTTATTTCCTTTCCGGTCTCAGGGTGTTCTCCGATTACTTTTGGCAAGGAAAGTAACTGAGTAGCGGTATTCAGATCAATATCATTAACATTTAGATCCTTTGGTATGGAAACTGTTTTTTTCTTTTTGGACTCACTATTAAACTCAAGGTAAAGCCCAAAAGGACCTTTTTTAATTACTACCTCTTGGCCTGTTATATCATCTACACCTAAACTTTTTGGATATTCTAAATTGTCATTACTACCTGTAATTTCTTTTGTATGGTTGCATTCAGGATAGTTAGAGCATCCAAGGAACACTCCTGCTCGCCCAAAGTTCAATTTTAATATACCATCAGAGCAAGCAGGGCATTTCTTACCTATTTCTTCTTTTCCTTCCTCTGAACAAAACCAATTAACTACCAAATCGTGAATGCCGCTGAAAACTTCATCATGTGTCATTTGCTTGACAGAATTTACATGACCAAAAAATGGCACCCAAAAGTGGCTCAATTCTTTTTTCCAATCTGCATGTCCATTTGAGATTAAATCAAGCTTTTCTTCCATTTGTGCTGTGAAATCATACTCTACACAACGCTGAAAAAAAGTTTCTAAAAATATGGTAACGATCTTACCACGACTGCTTGGAATAAATCTTTTATTATCCAGTGTAACATACTCACGATCCTGCAATACCGAAATAATTGTCGCATAAGTTGATGGACGGCCTATACCGATTTCCTCCATTTTTTTAACGATACTTGCTTCACTATAACGAGGTGGCGGTTGAGTGAAATGCTGTTTTGGCTCAACTGAAATCAGCTTACATGCTTCCCCTTCCTTCATGGCAGGTAGCAGGCCTTCATTTTCGGCTTCCATGTTATCTTGATAGACTTTATAAAAACCATCAAAGAATATACTTGATCCACTTGCTCGCAGAATCACTTTCTGATCAGTAGAACTAATTTCAACTACCACTTGATCAAGAATCGCCGATTCCATTTGACTTGCAATGGTTCTTTTCCAGATTAAATCGTACAATTTAAATTGCTCTGGCGTTAAGTAATCCTTAATACTACCCGGCGTTCTATTGATATCAGTTGGACGAATTGCTTCATGTGCTTCTTGAGCATTTTTGACCTTTTTTACATATTTACGAGGAGACTGTGGTAAATATTTATCACCATATAACGACTTAATTGACCCTCTAATTGAGTTTATAGCCTCATCTGCAATATGAAACCCATCTGTACGCATGTAAGTTATCAACCCTACAGTTTCACCACCAATATCGATACCTTCATATAAATTTTGCGCTATGCGCATAACATTTTTCACATTAAAATACAGCTTATTCACTGCATCTTGCTGTAGAGTAGAGGTAATAAATGGAGGAAGCGGATTTCTCTTAACTTGCTTGCGTTCTACTGTGCTTACAGCATATTGCCTTGATTCAATCTCCCTGACTAAGTTCTTTGCTTCTTCTTCATTTTTAATATCAAATTTTTCTATCTTCTTATTGTCATAGTGACTCAGCATAGCAAAAAAAGCCTCATCTTTGCTATTTTGCATTTCTGCCTTTATGCTCCAATACTCCTGTGTTATAAACTTACTGATTTCATCTTCTCGTTCGCATATAAGCTTTAATGCAACAGATTGAACTCGCCCCGCAGATTTGCTTCCCGACAATTTTGTCCACAGCAGCGGTGACAAGCTAAATCCAACTAGATAATCCAAAGCTCTGCGTGTTTGCTGTGCGCGCACTAAGTCCATATTAATTTCACGTGGATTCTTTATTGCTTCTTGAACTGCGCTCTTTGTTATCTCATTAAAGACTACTCTATAAATGTTGTTTTCATTACTGATTGCTTTCTTTTCTTTTAATGTCTCTATCACATGCCAAGCCATTGCTTCCCCTTCTCTGTCTGGGTCTGTTGCAAGATATATATCTGATGCTTTACTCGCTGCTTTTACTAACTCTTTTATATACTTTTCTGCTTTTTTAATGGTTTCATACTTTATAGCAAAATCATTATCCGGATCGACAGAACCGTTTTTTGCTGGAAGATCCCTCACATGTCCAAAGGATGCAGCTACTTTGAACTCTTTACTTAAATATTTGCCTATTGTCTTTGCTTTCGCAGGTGATTCAACTATTAATAATGCCATATTGTTAATTATTTTAGTATTTAAAGATAATATGTTGAGAAATATACGATGAAAAGTAAAAAAATATTTTAATAGGTCTTGTGAATTTTACAGAGTAGGTTGTTCATGGTTTCCAGAAAACCCTTAGACCCTTGCTATTTTCAAGTGAATTTGAAGGTCTATTACAATAGTATATGATTGCAGCAGCAACCAGACAATAAGCTCCAACTGCTATTCCCACTGCTATAGCTAACCCAAGAAAGGTTTACCTGAAGGATAGAATAGGTTATAATGGCATATTAAAGAGATGAAAAATGCCAAGCCCATATAGTGAAGACCTCAGAGAACGAGTTCTCAAAGCAGTTGATGAAAAAACAATGACGATAAAAAGAATTAGTGAAATATTTAAACTGAATATAAAAACAATATATTTATAGAGGAAAAGGAAAAAAGAAACAGGAAACATAAAGCCATCTTCAGGCTATCAAAAGGTGACTGAGCCTCATCGGTGGCAGAATCTGGGTCACGAGGTCTTCTTCCTACACTCCATGTAAGAGCAGACAGTGCCTCAAAAGAACTGCCACCTATCCACTCTGAGAAGTTATTATCTTCTCTTGCTTTCAACCAAGTAATACTTATTCATATCATCTGGGTAAGGTCAGTTTGTAAAACTTAATTTGTACGCTTCCTAGTAATTCTGATATAGTTACTTTAGTTAAAGTCTATAAAAGTTTATAAATGGCAACCTTAAGTGTAAGAGAAGCTTTATGCACAGCGATCAGAGAAGAAATGCAAAACGACCCTGACGTGTTGATCATCGGTGAAGAAGTTGCAGAGTATGATGGTGCCTATAAAGTAACAAAAGGATTACTGAAAGAGTTTGGAGAAAATAGAGTGGTTGATACGCCTATTACCGAACATGGATTTGCTGGCCTTGCTGTTGGAGCAGCATTCGCTGGATTAAAGCCAATTGTCGAATTTATGACTTTTAATTTTTCTATGCAGGCTATCGACCAAATCGTGAATTCTGCAGCAAAAACAAATTATATGTCAGGTGGACAACTTGGATGCCCCATAGTATTTCGTGGGCCAAATGGTGCTGCAGCAAGAGTTGCTGCACAACACTCTCAATGCTTTGCATCTTGGTATTCGCATATACCGGGATTAAAAGTGATAGCACCTTACTTTGCCTCCGATTGCAGAGGTCTGCTTAAAGCTGCAATTCGTGACCTGAGTCCGGTAATATTTCTAGAAAACGAAATAGCTTACGGACATGAACATGAAGTTTCTGACTCTGAGCTGTCAAATAAAGATTATCTACTTGAGATAGGCAAGGCTGCTGTTATACGGGAAGGAAAGGATGTAACTATCACTGCTTTCTCACTGAAATTAATGGATGCTTTAAACGCAGCAGATTTACTTTCAGGTGAAGGTATAGAAGCTGAAGTTATTGACCTCAGAACCTTAAGACCACTTGACACTCAAACTGTTATTAACTCTATTCAGAAGACTAATAGGTTAGTTAGTGTAGAAGAAGGATGGCCATTTGCAGGAATAGGAGCAGAGCTGTCAGCCGTTGTTATGGAACAAGGATTTGACTACCTTGATGCTCCAGTTATGCGCGTAACTGGCAAGGACATCCCCTTACCTTACGCTGCAAATCTAGAAAAAAAAGCATTACCACAAGTGGAAGATATAGTTGAAGCCGTGCATCAGGTCTGTTTTAGAAAAAAAATAATTTTTAACTTCTAATACAATATATAAAAGCAATTTACTGGCAAAATGTTATCGGAATTTATTTCTGTTTGTCCACTCCACATTGGTCCATCAAAGAAGTATTTCCACCTATACCACCCATTACTTTTGTCACAATAGTTTTAGCACCGAAAAATACAGCACAAAATATACCGAGTGCAAAAAGAGCTGGCCATGGCATTCTACCAAATATCGCAAGCAAAGCTGCACCTATTATCACTACGGTCATAAGCGGTCCACCTATTCCCCAAACGTAGCCAATAATATTACATATTACTTGAGCAGTTGTATCAGCATTAGTGTCAGCGGCAGCACTCCCAACATGAGAAAAAGAAATAAATAATACTATAAAAAGAATATTAAAAACTTTCCTAGGGTTCATCCCTATACCTTAAATTTAGATATTGCAATTATACCTAAAATACTATAATTTTTAGTAAAGCTAGCATAAAGATTGAATAACAAACGGTGCCACAAAAGTAGTTGACACACAACTGCACGAACATTGTAATATGGCACGATATCACATAGTAAACGATGTCATCCCAGTGCCCAGACACTGGGATCCGTTTTCTTTTTTCTAGATTCCAGCGTCACGCGCTGAATGACAGCAGTCCTATGTCATACCGCCGCGGTATCTCTAGATCCCGCTAACACGTAGCGGGATGACGAATTGCTTAACCGTAATACCGCCACGAACCGTCATACCGCCGCGGCGCTAACAAGTAGCAACTGTTCTCCCTCGTCATACCGCGATTCATTCGCGGTATCTCTTAGCATAGATCCCGCTAACAAGTAGCGGGATGACGAGATGCCACCGCGAACCGTCATACCGCCACGAACCGTCATACCGCCGCGGTATCTCTAGATACCGCTAACAAGCAGCGGGATGACAGCAATCCTACGTCATACCGTGATTTATTCACGGTATCTCTTAGCCGCTAACACGTAGCGGGATGACGGTTGTCGGTGAACCTAAATTACTTTAGCCATAAATGTTTGAGAAATTTACCAAACGAAAAAAAAGGCAAAAGGAACCCCATGGTTGGCTAATTATCTATATTAACTTTATAAATTGGCGTTTTTTACTCTCAACGCTCCAATTTAGCTACTTTTATAACAAAATTGTAAACGTTAAGAAATTTACTAAGCAGAAAAAAAGGCAAAAGAAACCCCGTGTTAGCTAGTTGTCACTCTCTAATCCTGCAAATTGGCGTACTATACTGTCTTAAACGACTTATAAGCGCGTTTCAGCTTATATAGGTAAAAACCCAGAAATGTTGTGAAGACATAAGGTGCACATAGTGCAAAAAATTAAAAATAAGACGCCAATACGTTGTTTTCTTGCTGTTTAATCTGCACAGATGAAGATAACTGAATACCTCCAGTACCATGATAAGGGGGCTGGCGGAGTTTGTCAAGTAAGTTTTTTCGTTTCTAACGGTTGTTGCCAAAAACTATACAAGAAGTCTTTTAAGATCAATCACTTATCTTCAAAGCTTGAATAAAAGCATTCTGTGGAATATTTACGTTCCCTATAGAATGCAACCTTTTTTTACCCTTCTTTTGCTTTTCAAGTAGTTTCATTCTTCGCGTTACATCTCCACCATAGAGTTTAGCTGTTACATCTTTTCTATATGGATTAATCGTTTCTCTGGCAATAATTTTCCCGCCCACTGCCGCTTGAATCGCGATTTTATATTGCTGACGTGGTATTAGATCCTTCAAGCGTGCGCATATTTCACGCCCCCTTTTTTCTGCTCTGCTTTTGTGAGCGATACAAGCCAGTGCATCTACGGGCTCTCCATTAATTAAAAGGCTTAATTTATCTATTTGGCTTACCAGATAGCTGGAAATTTCCCAATCCAAACTTGCATACCCCTTGGAAATTGATTTTAATCGATCATAAAAGTCAAAAACAACTT
The DNA here is from genome assembly GCF_964028325.1 of Wolbachia endosymbiont (group A) of Hedychridium roseum. Classification (NCBI taxonomy): domain Bacteria; kingdom Pseudomonadati; phylum Pseudomonadota; class Alphaproteobacteria; order Rickettsiales; family Anaplasmataceae; genus Wolbachia; species Wolbachia endosymbiont (group A) of Hedychridium roseum. The sequence goes on from NZ_OZ034755.1 coordinate 180,571, forward strand.
CAGACAGTGGTAACTTATATCTTAACAATGCTGTTGTTGTGTTACCAATGTAAGATAAATCTTCCTGTTCTCCCCTCCTCTCTTCACATAATGATATAATCTCACCTAAATATTGGTCAGGGACCATTATAGTTGCAGTAATCCACGGCTCTTCTACCATTTCAATCTTTGTTGGATCTGGCATGTCACTAGGATTATGAATGCTCAGAACTTCACCACCTTGCGTTGTAACCTTATATATAACACTCGGTGCAGTTGCTGTTAGATCTAAATCAAATTCTCTCTCGAGCCTTTCTTGAATAACTTCAAGATGCAACATTCCCAAAAAACCACAACGAAATCCATAGCCTAGCGCATTTGAAGTTTCTGCTTCAAAAGTAAAACTTGCATCATTCAAATGTAATTTTTCCAGTGCTTCTCTTAAATATTTAAAGTCGTCCGTTTTATTAGGAAAAATACTACAAAATACCACAGGGTGCACTTCTTTAAAACCAGGCAATGCCTTGCTGCACGGTCTTTTCTCTTCAGTAATAGTGTCTCCCACTCTACAGTCTGCAACTTCCTTCATTGAAGCAGTGATAAAACCAACTTCACCTGCTGAGAGTTCACCTGTCATTACTTTTTTAGGAGTAAAAATACCGATATTGTCCACTTGGTATGTAGAGTTATTAGACATCATAACAATCTTCATGCCCTTTTTTAGCACTCCATTTTTAATTCGTACTAAAATTACTACTCCCAAATAAGTGTCATACCAACTATCAACTAAAATTGCCTGTAGTGGAGCATTCACATCACCTTGAGGAGCTGGAAGTTTTGTCACTATAGCTTCTAATACATCCCTTATTCCAAGACCAGTCTTGGCTGATATTAAAACTGACTCACTTGCGTCAATGCCAATTACTTCCTCAACCTGGAGTTTTACCTTTTCTGGATCTGCAGCAGGGAGATCAACTTTATTGAGTACAACTATTATTTCATGATTGTTGTCAATAGCTTTATATACATTTGCAAGAGTCTGAGCTTCAACACCCTGGCTACTATCTACCACTAAAAGTGAACCTTCACATGCAGCTAAGCTTCGACTTACCTCATAAGAAAAATCAACGTGACCTGGGGTGTCCATGAGATTTAGGCAATATTGATTACCGTCGTTTGCCGTATAATTGAGTTTTACCGTCTGTGCTTTAATTGTAATGCCACGTTCACGCTCTATATCCATTGAATCGAGTATTTGATTGATCATTTCTCTTGCTTCAAGGCCGTTACATTTCTCTATTAAACGGTCAGCAAGCGTTGACTTACCGTGGTCTATATGCGCTATTATTGCAAAATTTCTTATGTTGTTCATTTATGGCCTACTATACTTAATTAGTAAAACTATTTTACATTTTAAGTGTTGTGAGGGCAATTATTTATTAAGAGACTATTTACTCCTTCAACATAGACGACACTTTTTTCGAGCAGGAAATCACTTTATTAACCATATAGTTTTCATGATTGTTATCTATTTTAGGCAACTCATACAGATAATTCACCATCATTCCAGCCGACTGACTAATACCCTTTTCAGAAGTATCCGCCATCCAGTTTAATTGTTTTATTGATGCGCCATTGCTTAAATGAAAATGTGCCACCGGATCATAAGCATTTCCATTACTATTATTCACTTTTAGTAAATAATATGTACACAGTTTAAGCATGCATTGTTTAGTTTCATTTGTACATTCAACGTTAGTTTTTAATTGCTCTGCACTTTCTAAAATTTCTGCACTAGATTGTTTTATATTTAGTTTGCCCAATAAAGTGACATCTTGGTTTAGATTGTTTTTTAGCCATTTCGTAAAGCCAGGTATTGGAGAAAGAGTTGCGTATGTTTTTATACTTTTAAACTCTTGCGATAGCTTTTCTACAACCCTTTTGATCAAAAAATTACCAAGGCTGATTCCAGATAACCCTGCTTGAGTATTTGATATTGAGTAGAATATAGCAGTGCTTGCACTACTTGGATCACTTGAAGGTACTGATTCATCTAAAAGGTGTTGAATGCTATCTGCAATCTTATTCACCAATGCAACCTCTACAAAAATTAGAGGTTCGTTTGGTATTTTGTAATGAAAGAAAGCAAAACAGAGACGATCAGAATCTAGTCTGTTTTTTAAGTCATCCCAAGAGGAAATTTTATGCACAGCTTCATATTTTATAAGTTTTTCTAGCAATGATGCAGGTGAATCCCAGGTGATTTGACGAAGATCGAGTAGATCAACATCAACCCAAGTATAGAGTATATTTTTTAATTCATTCTCTAGTGGATTCAAGCTTCTATATTGGTTCTTTAGCTTAAGCACATCAGAACGCATATCAACAATAAACTTGAGGCCTTCTGGTAGAGAAATAAATTGCTTCAATATTTTAGAACGCGGTGATTCAAGAATTTTTATTAAATCCTGTTCAAATTTATAGTTTAACTCGGGATCTTGGTTTTTCTTATACTCTTTAATTTTCTCATCTATTTCCGCTTTATTCGGATTAAATTTTTCTGCCAGGGTTTGTAGAAATTTTATTTTACCTTTCTCTGATAAGCTCAAGTACAGGTTACCAAGAGATACAGCGTTCTTACGTGCTGAAACCTCTCCTCCCTTTGGGTTTAAGCACTCGTTCATCTTCAAGACTAAACTATCGATATCGCGACTGTTGCTTAAATCAGGACCGATGTTACCAATCCACGATCTTACAGCATCTGCCACTCCACCTAGTATTTTAAAAAAGCTTCTTACCGCTTTTTTGTCTTCAACTTTCACTATATCAGTTTTTACCAATGATTCTTTTGTCATAGATTCCCTTTATTATACATGGCTAATGCAAGTCAGGTTTCCCTACGTCATACCGCCGCGGTATCTCTAGATCCCGCTAACAAGCAGCATGATGACGAATTTGTCGTTTGTCAAATCGTCGGTAAACCCAAGTTATTTTAGCTACATATAGCTTAAGTTAAAGGAAAATTTTAGCTACATAGCAGGCACTATTACTGAATTATTAATAATTCAGTAATACAATAGACTTCTTGCACTACCTCCCAAGCCACAACTGTCATTCAGTAGAAACAAAAAACTTCCTTGACAAACTCCGCCAGCCCCCTTATTATGATAGTAAGGGTATTCATGACTCAAAACTTGTTTTTGACCTGCAGGCTCAATGACAAAATTCAGTAAAAAACTTAGGGTATTTTTTGGCGGATTACATAAAATTATAGCGGCTGCATGTCTTTTAAATTTTTTCTACATTCAGCCAAATCGCGCTTATTTTAAGCGTTAGCACATTATTACAGCGCCAGTTTAAATTATTATAGGGTCAAAACTCGCACCACGGGAGTTCTTTGCCTTTTTTTTCTGCCTGGTAAATTTCTTAAATATTTATAACTAAACGACAACCGTCATCCCTGTAAAGGTCAAGTATCCCGCTACGTGTTAGCGGGATCTAGAGATACCGCGGCGGTATGACGTAGGACTGCTGTCATTCAAGTAGCTGACACTGGAATGACACGTCATAAAGGAACCAGTGTTAGCTACTTGGATGATACCTTTTTTCTACTTAGTTTGGGTTATGCAAGAAGTCTATTTACTTCTTAACTTGACGCACATGATGTCTTGCAGCATCATCTACTGCTTCTAAATAAACCATCGCCAAACATATACCACTGTGTACTTCTATAGATAACTTACTGCCTAAACTTCGATTAAAGCAAGAATTCTTTCCTGGAAAAGCAAGGTTGCTAAGATGCAGTTCCCATTTTAATCCTTTGGTTGATATTTGAGCTCTCGGTATACCAAGTAAAGATATTTTAGTATCTTTCGGCAAAGAAAAATGGGTAATACTTTTTTGTAGGATGTAACCTACCATGGGAGGTGAAGGTGTGTAAAAGATACTGCCCGTACTTAGAAAAATGTTAATATTCTGTAGTATGTGATCAATTGCTCCTCCAGTAATACCCGTTACTATTGATGGCAATAACTTTACTGTTTTTAAGTGAGCCATTGCTTTAGAAAAGTCGCAATAATCTTGATCAGGTAGATATATCGTATTCAAATTAGCACGTAAATCCAGATTTACGCTATCCAAATCTCCTACTACAAGATCAGGTTTTACGCCAATTGATAGAAGCTTGTTTGCTCCTCCATCTACAGCAATAATAGGTATATCTCGTTTAAAAAACGATGAGCTCGGTATTTCTCCATTTAGCACTACAATAGAACGATATTGTTGTTGTGTACTGCAGTGCAGCACATGATCATGGTGCAGGTTTTGCATCGTAGTAACATTTTTAAATAATTGATATTATGCTAATCACTAATCCAGCAATATTGCTAAGCACCACAAAAATTGAGCTCTGGTAAAGACCATAGCCAATCCAAGACAATGAACAAATAAGATAGTTTACTAACATTAGCATCGATACATCACGAGTAACTTTAGTGATATATGCTTTATATACTTGAGGTGATAATCCAATTAGAGATGCAATTAACGCAATGAAGCCGAAGCATTCTTCAATATTTATATACATACATTTTCCTACGCTTGCTTTAACAATATCAGGTTCAAAGGGTTGTACTTTATGTACTCTCAGCTTTTCTAGAGCACCCCTAATGCGTGTAATTTATAACATCATTTAGTCTATTAATCAAGAAATTAATAGTGACTTGCATTCATGAAACCCAATCGGCTTCTATGCTAATTATTATCCAAACTAATCGTCGGTTGTGCATCTTGCTCAGAGATTAGGGCAACCAACAAATTATTTATTAATTGAACCTTTTGCTTGCCATCTAATTGTAAGCTTTTGTTTTTTTCAAAATGAGCTATTACTTCCTCGACAATTCCTATTGCATTTTGCACTATATGCCTTCTTGCCGAAGTGATAGCATGTGCTTGTTGACGCCTTAACATTGCTTGTGCAATCTCGGACGAATACGCCAAATGCGGTATTCTTGCTTCTGTAATCTCAATTCCTGCAATATCTAATCTTTGTTGTAACATTGACCGCAATTCATCTGAAATTTTATCAGAATTTTTACGTAAAGATTCCTCATCGCTTTCGCTATCATACGGATAATTGCTTGCTAATTCTCTTATTACTGAGTCACTTTGTACAAAAACAAATTCGTGATAGTTGTTAACATTATAATACGCCTTTGCAGGGCTGTTTACTCTCCAAACAATTACTGCAGAAATCTCTATTGGACTTCCATTTGCATCATTCACTTTTATTTTTTCTGTGTTGATATTTTGAAATTTTAGGGAAACTATATATTTGCTTGAAAAGGGAAGCGTTACACATATTCCAGACTTAAAATAAGTTCCAATATAATGACCAAAAAACTCTATCACTCTTGCTTCATTAGGGTCATTAATAAAAAATCCTTGAAGAAAAGTCAAAATTGAAACAGCAGCAACTCCAAGCGCAATTGTGCTGTCATATGCAAAAAAAAGCAGCGATAAAATTAATCCTAGCGCTATTAGTACAGGAAAAAACCGGAGTTGACTTAAATTTCTATCGTTTATCGTATTCTTATCCATATTGTCTTTAAACTTCTTTTTCACTTGAACCCTCTCTGTTGATCGTTTTATTTATCTTATTTACAAATAGTTTAAACTCTCTTAATTCATGATCAGGCAATTTTACTTCAGTTTCATGCGCTATCGTAAGCGGATCGATGTGTTTGCCGTTATATATAACTTCGTAATGTAAATGGGGTCCTGTTGCAACACCAGTGCTACCAACATAGGCAATGACCTGCCCCTGTTTTACTTTAGAGCCTAACTTTATATCGCCACTAAATCTACTTATATGCGCATAACAGGTTGAATATTCATTTTTGTGTTTTATTTTGATGTAATTTCCATAGCCACCATTCTTTCCTATATATTCTACCACACCCTCTGCAGCAGCGTATATGGGAGTGCCAAGCTTAGCTGCATAATCCACTCCTTTGTGAAAAGCAATTTTACCGCGAACAGGATGCTTTCTATTGCCAAATTTTGAGGATATGCGATAATCTCCATTTAAAGGATTTGCAAAAATTTCGCCATTTTTTAAGCTTATTCCTTCTTTATTAAAATACCTTTCTTTGCCGTCTTGCGATTTATAATGATATAAACTAATAGCTTTCTTGTTTATTGTCAGTGAAGCATATAAAATCTTTTCTTCAGTCTTCTGATTACTGAGCGATCTCTCAAAAAGAACCTCCAATTTACTCTTCGGCACAATGTCTTTTTTAAAATCAACACCAAAATCTTTATATATGTTGATCAATTTTACCACTGTATTTGGCGCCAACCCTTCCGTGTCAAAAAAAGAGGATTTTATGTCACTAGATATGAATAACAACTTTCCATCACTTTCTGTCGTCAAAGTAGCTTTTTTTTTTCTGATTCCATGCTGGAATGGCTGTGCAAGATCTGTTGATGTTTCAGTAGCATATGCTGGTAAAATACAAAGCAATACAAATATTACCAGCCTCATAGCTTATCAACAAAAGTAAAATTACCTTCAACATACTGTACATCATCATTATCTTCTAATTCTTCAACCAATGTGGATAATTTATCGATCAACTCTTTATCGCTAATTTCAACTAGATCCTTTGGTTGCCACGAAAGACGAGCAAGTTCTGGTTCTCCGAATTTTGCATAAAAGGCATCGCGTACTTTACCAAAATCTTTTATTTCACAAGTTATAACGTGTAATCCTTCTTTGTCATTTTCCTCAACATTCAATACTTCTAACTCGATCCCATAATTAAATAAATCATCAAAATTCACACCCTCTGCTTTATAGACGATTAAGCCTACATGACCGAAAAGGTAACTAACACTTCCTGTTTCTCCCAAGTTTCCACCCTTGCGAGAAAATATATAACGTACCTCAGAAGCAGTACGGTTGCGGTTATTAGTCAAGGCATGGACAATAAGTGCAGTGCCAGAAGGCCCATGACCTTCATATTGGATTTCCTCATAATTTTCTCCAGCAACGTTACCAGTTGCATTTTTTATTGCTGTTTCTATTTTATCTTTTGGTAGATTTTCCTTGCGTGCAGCAAATATAGCAGAGCGAAGGCGCGGGTTGAGTTCGGGATCGGGTAGCCCTTGCTTTGCAGCAACTGTTATTTCTCTAATCAGCTTCGTAAATTTTTGAGAGCGCTTTGCATCCTGAGTGCCTTTCCGATGTTTTATATTTGAAAATTGTGAATGACCAGCCATATTCAAATAGTTAAAAACCTAATTATATATCAAAGCATAGAAAAAGCTAAAGCAAATTTTCAAGCCTCTGGCTTGGCATCTTGCAGGTTTTCTGCTAATAACATACTTTCATACTGCTCAGCTTCTAAGTCAAGGCCAAGAGCTGAATGGGCTGCTATTAAATAGTTAATAGACTTAGAAAAATATTTAGAATCCTTATAGCTTGCTATATTCTGGAAACGCTTAATTGCTGCTAAATATTCACCACGCCTCAGGTAAAACTTACCGATAGAGTACTCTTTTGTTGATATATGCTCTGTGATCAGCTTTGCTTTTTCCTTCACCTCGTCTACATATTCGCTGCCTGGAAAGAGATTAATGTACTCTGTAGCTAGCTCTAAAGTTTTATATGCAACTTGTTGCCCGAGCTGCACTTTGTTAATTTGCATGTAATAAGATAGTACTCTTAAGTAATACACATATGGCAAATCTTCACCATTTGAATAAACGTATATATAATCATCCATATCACTTGCAGCACTACTGTAGTTACCCATATTATAGTGAGAAACCCCAGATAATAATTTTGCTTTCCTTGCCCAATAAGAGAAAGGGTACAAATCTTCTATCTTTTGAAATGCCCTAATAGCTTGTTTATATTTTTTCTGGTCAAAAAGTTCAACTGCTTCCTCATATAGTTCAGCTTCAGTTTTTTCAAGATCATCCGCATACGATTGTGTAAAGGAGCAAATTAGGAAAATAAAGCACGTGATTAAAGTCTTATACATAAGATTTTTTTCGATCAAAATAAAGTATAGACCTAAATATTACTTAAATAAATAAATTTCTTAGGCAATAGCCGGCCCTTCCTCTTTATAACTACGGTCAGAACTACCTGCATTCCTCGATTTACCTTGTCCTTCCACTTTTGGATCTTTCAGCGTTTTGCTGTAGGAATGTGTAGTTAATATCTGTACAACCATAAAAAGTGCAATACCTATCAAGCCTAAAGTAGGCCCAACAGCAGGATTTAAGGACGATGCTAATGCCATTAACATTATCCTTCTTATTAAAAATATAGAAGAACCAGCAAGCGCCAATCCGGCTACAGACATATTGCTAGTTTTCTTGCTAGATTTTTCATCAAGATTAGATTTTTCTGTTTCCTTTTTCTTATTTTTTTCATGCTCATCAATATAAGAAACAAGAGTTACAAGAAAAGCAATTGCATTGGCAAGAAATAAAATTGCATCCTCTGCTGCTTCAAGTGAAGATGTTTCACCCATTATCATACCTACAATAATCAGTGCAGTTGTTATAGCCTCAATATAGATCAAACACTGACCTATATCAGAAATATTGTGCTCTTTTTCCTTTACTTCCTCTCCATTTTCAATATTCTCCAACTCTCGTTCTTTTTGTGCTATTTTCCTATTATTGTAAATTAAATATAGCGTACAAATAAGAGATAGGACCATAGAAGGTAATATAGTGTGGCTTAGCGCGCCACTTATCACGCCAAGTAATACCTGATCGCTACATATTTTTTCCAGTTCAATAGCCATAAATAATGCAAATGGAACCATTGTTACCAATGATACACATTGTCTATATAGCTCTCTTTTTTTTAGTGTTAATAGCTCTTGTTCAAGCTTCTTCTTTTTTTCTGCTTCTCCTACTTTTAGCATTAATAACTCCTGTTCAAGCTTCTTCTTTTTTTCTGCTTCTTCTTTTAGTGTTAATGACTCTTGTTCTGACCTTTCTTTTTTGACTTCCTTATCAACTGTCAGCCAAAAATCCCCAAAAAAATCTTCAGGAGAAAACGTAGTCTTAAAGTTATCAGTCATATAAACCCTATTAACTAATATATTATACAGGATTTTAACTATTCAGTCAATATTATGAAAGTATTAACTACTTTTGTATATTAACTGTTTCTCAAGAAATTCAGTCAACCTGTTTGATGCCGGCTAGGATATAATTATAGCCTGACCACATAGTTATAATAGCTGCAACCCATAAACAAATTGCACCTATATATTGAGTTGTGTCGTAATCGTTCATTATTAGCGCTACTACAGCAACCATCTGCAAAAATGTTTTAATTTTGCCAGCTTTGCTTACAGGTAGACTAACATTTATAGCTATAAGGAACTCCCGTAAACCCGAAACTAATATTTCCCTACAGATGATGATAATCGATGGTACTATTGTAAAATCATTTATCTTCTGCTTATAAACTAGCATAATTATCGTTGAAACCACTATTAATTTATCAGCAATTGGATCAAATAGCTTGCCAAACTTTGATTGTACTTTCCACGCACGCGCCAAGTAACCATCAAAAAAATCCGTAATGCACGCAAACACAAAGATTGATATTGTTATCAGGCCTGCATATTTATTTTCTATATAAAAACTTAATATTATTGCTGGTATTGCAAGTGCACGAGAAATTGTAAGCAAATTAGGCACGTTTTTCTTAAGCATGTAATATCATCTTACGTAATAGGTAAACTTATACAGAAGTACAACAGAGTTCACAAGCTAATAGTTTACAATTGAACATTTATAAAAACTCCATATACTTAAAAATTACAAGCTTAAAATATAAGAATGAACGATGATTTAGATAATACCACAAAACAAGAGGCACTTAAGTATCACAGTAGAGGTGGTAACCCTGGTAAAATTTCAATCATGCCAACAAAACCTTTATCTACCCAGTATGATTTGTCACTTGCTTATTCTCCTGGCGTTGCAGCTCCGTGCCTTGAAATAGCTAAAAATCCTGAGGTTGTTTATGATTATACGGCAAAAAGCAATTTTGTAGCTGTCATTTCAAATGGCACTGCAGTGCTTGGGCTTGGTAATATCGGTCCTCTTGCTGCAAAACCTGTCATGGAAGGCAAAGCTGTTTTATTTAAGCGTTTTGCTGATATTGATGCAGTTGATATAGAAGTTGGTACAGAAAATATAGAAGATTTCATCAATGCAGTAAGGTACCTTGGGCCAAGTTGGGGGGGGATAAATTTAGAGGATATAAGATCTCCCGATTGTTTTATAATAGAGAAACGTCTGAATGAACTGATGGATATTCCAGTGTTCCATGATGACCAGCATGGAACTGCAGTGGTTGTTGCAGCTGGTATAGAAAATGCTCTTGATATTGTCGGAAAGAAATTAGAGGACGTTAAGATCATTATGAATGGTGCTGGAGCAGCCGGTATTGCATGTTTAGAAATACTAAAGTCCATGGGCGCTAAAAATATAGTGCTGTGTGATAAGCAAGGAGTAATATACAAAGGTAGAAACGAGGACATGAATGAGTGGAAGGAAAAATATGCAATTGATACTTCCGAACGTTCTCTACTTGATACAATAAAAGGCGCTGATGTATTCATCGGATTATCTGCAAAAGATGTGTTAAATGAAGAGATGTTAAAGAGTATGGGCAAAGACCCGATTATTTTCGCTCTCGCCAACCCCGATCCAGAAGTAAGGTCTGAGTTTGCAAAATCTGTGAGGCCAGATGCAATAATCGCAACTGGCAGGTCAGATTACAACAATCAAGTCAACAACGTAATGGGATTTCCTTATATATTCAGAGGAGCGCTTGATGTACATGCAACAACAATAAATGATGAGATGAAAATTGCAGCTGCAGATGCAATAGCAAAGCTTGCCCGTGAGCCAGTGTCTGACGAGATATCTGCAGCCTATGGCGGTCGTAAAATGAGCTATGGACGTGAATATATAATACCTACTCCATTTGACCCAAGATTAATTTCTATAGTATCTCCTGCTGTTGCAAAAGCCGCAGTTGATTCAGGTATTGCAAGAAAGGCAATACAAGATTGGAGTAAATATGAAAATCAATTGAAATCTCGCCTTGCTAGTACACTTAACACGCTGAATCTACTGTCTTCACAATATTAGTAACCATATAATCAATAATTCAATTGCACCCAGTCGTTTTAGATTTATAATGAAAGTATTGTAATTTAAAGCAAATCAATGACTATTGCAATTCACGAATTAGAAAGGATCATCAAACAATCGTTCCCCGACGCTGATATAAAGGTTCAGGACCTTGCTGGAGATGATGATCATTATCATTTAAAAATAACCTCCAAGCGCTTTCTTGGAAAGACAAAAATAGAACAGCATAAAATGGTATATAAAGCTCTGGAAGGTCAGTCTATACACGCCTTGCAACTGGAAACTAATACTTCAAAATAAGGTGAATTTATGAGCAGTTTTGAACAAATAAAAAAAGATATAGCGGAAAATGATGTGGTGTTGTACATGAAAGGCACTTCTGATTTTCCTCAATGCGGATTCTCTGGACTCGTCGTGTCAATCCTAAAAAAATTGAACGTGAAGTTTAAGTATATTAACGTGTTGGAGAATGATGAAATACGTGAATCTATAAAAAAGTTTTCTGATTGGCCAACAATTCCACAATTATATATAAAGGAAGAGTTTATCGGTGGTTGCGACATCACTCGCGAGATGTACGAAAAAGGCGAACTGCAAAATTTATTGAAGGAAAAAAAAATTATTGCGGAATAAGTACCAAGAAACCAGTGCCCAGACGCTGGGATTGGTATAACGTAGTATAAGCTATGAAAAAGGATCTTATGTCTTAAACCTTATCACCAGGCTTAACAAATAGGTGGCCCAATACTATTAACTTTATGGGTTTACCTTCGTTATTTGCTACTATCCAAACCCCATCGCTCTCATGATCAACAATTTCTATTGGTACAAATATTACATAATTATTGTCATCAACAATCTTTATTCCAAGAGCACCCTCGTCACTTAAGCTCAGGGCTGAAGAAGGAACTTTATATGCAAATCTTTCGCCTGAAGGTAGTCTTACGTTGGCAGTTAGTCCCTGCAAGGATATCATTTTATTATTAATTACCTTTACCTCTACCCTATAAGACCCAGTTTTAGGCTCAGCAATTTTACTAATAAAACTTACTTCACCTGCCAATTCTTTTCCGTCCAGTAAACTAATTTGAGCTGTGCTGCCTAGCTCTATTTTATTTACTTCATTTTCCGAAACGTATAACACCACAAAAATTTGATCGAAATCAACCACGTCAGCTATTTTTTGCCCAGCATTAACAAAATCCCCTTCGTTTGCATTGATTTTATCAATATAACCATCTATAGGAGATTTGACTGCAGTATTTTCTAAATCCAATTCTAGCTTTTTAGGTCAGCTTTTGCACTTTGTAACGCAGTAAAAGCTGCTTCTACTTGTATTTGTGCTCCATAGCCTGTTTTATTCAGTTTGTGAGAGGAATCATACTCAATTTCACGCTGCTTTAATAAAGCTTTGGCTTTCTGAGATTGCTCAATCCTGTCATAATCTTCTATCTTTAACACTACATCATCTCTTTTTACCTTTTCACCATCAGGTAAATAAATAGCAATAATCTTACCACTTATTTTTGAGACAAGGCTAGCTCTATGTAAGGGATTTACTGTACCAGAAAAATTTAAATATATAGTGCGGTTTTGCGGCGCACATTCTTGAGTTTTTACTGAAAAGCTACTAGTTGCATTATCACTATGAACCGCCTGATCTTTTTTTAAAAATGCACTGCTGATAAAAAACAGTAGAATAAAAGCAATACTAGAAATGATGATTACTTTATTTCTCATCTTTAAACAATAGAATTTGTTGACTAATTTTGTTAGAAACAACTGCATAAATTTTCGAATCAAAAATGTAAGTATAATACATGCACCATTGTCACTCCATAAATAGTTTTATATGAGAACAAACACAAGATTTTCCTACAATAAGTAAGTTTTTTATTGCTAAGAGGCAGTATAAATTCCGTTAAAAAGCAGCAGAATGACAAACAACCTAAAAATAATTAACTGTAGCAGCCTACTTTTCAATAAACTCCATTTGCATTTCTTGTATATTACTTTCTATTTGCTCTATTTGTTCTATCAACCTTTCCTCTAAGTCAAGATTACCGCTCAGCCTCGCTTCGGTTCTTTCTTTTCGTAACGCATTTAATTCTTTTAGTAACACTATATTATTCCACACAATTTCTGCAGATTTTCTCTCGTTCAGTTGGCTATTTAGTACACTAGTTTTTTCAAATACATACTTTATAACGTCAAACTGTTTCAATTCTTGTAACAAAGCCTCTTTACCAAGTTTGCTTTTGTTACTTATTACATCAATTACACGCTGTTGTAATCTTTTCATCTCATTAGTAAATTCAAAATGAGAAAATTGCTCAAAAAATATAGGACGGTTCAAGATTTCAGGAAATTCTACGGCTATACGCAAAATTATGGCCTGATTTTGCTCTGCCTCAATTAGCTCTGGAGATTTGTTATGAAGATACTCACCTTTTGTTGCTCTAGTTTTACTATTAAAAATCTGTTTTTTGAAGCTACTTCTTAGTTCACTAGCCTTATTGTAAAAATAATCTCTATAATACCTTCTAATACTGCTGTTGCTAATAGTATTTACATATTCCATGAACTTGTGCTCAAGAATTGAATATTTTTCCGGAGCAAGTTTTTCATAATTTTGAAAGTTGCTATCGATTATGTGACGCCATAAATATTCAGAATGCAGTTTTGTTGAATGGTCAAGAGCAGTCAACACGTCTTCTTTCTTGTATGCCAGTTCGTTACATATATCGTATGGATCTTTATTACTCGGCAAAGTCACAAACTTTAACGTGTATCCAGGCTCTAATATTGGCAGAGCAAGTTCCGCAACTCGTGTAGCAGCACGATATCCGGCATTATCGCCATCCATACAGATGGAGATTTCTTTAGCAAATCTCCACAGGTTTTTTATCTGTTCTGCAGAAATTGCGGTACCAAGTGGAGCAACTGCATTACTAATTCCCGCTTGATGTAGCGCTATAGTGTCCATATATCCTTCAACAACAAATATGTGCTGTTTTTTACGTATTTCGCTTAAAGCAAAGTTTAATCCGTATAAATTCTCCCTCTTCTTGAAGAGCTGACTCTCTGGGCTATTTAAATATTTTGGCTGTTGCTCAGAACTCAGCGCACGTCCGCCAAAACCAATAACTCTTCCTGCAATGTTGTATATAGGAAATATCAGCCGGTCATAAAAATAATCATGAAAATTTTTGTTTACTAATCCAATATCAATTAAAATTTTGTCTTCAATACCTGAAGAGTTTAAATACTCTTTCAAACCAGAGCTTGGTGCATAACCTATCTTAAATTTATCTATGATTTCAGGTAAAATCTTGCGCTGCTTTAAATAATCTACAATGCCCTGATTTTTTTGTGCAAACCAATTTGCAGCTAAATCAAGCGCTAAAAATAGTTTATTGTCCCCTTTTGTAATACTAAGACTTTTGGGCAGTTCAACACCTGTAACCGATGCTAATCTTTCCAATGCTTCTTTAAAGCTTAATCCTTCAGTTTGTGAAATAAATTCAAATGCATCACCACTAGCTGAACAACCAAAACAGTAATATAACCCCTTAGTATTGCTCACCGAAAAAGATGGGGTTTTTTCGTTATGAAATGGACAGAGCCCAACAAAACTATCTCCTCTTTTTATTAGCCTGACTTTTTTACCTACTATGTCAGATAATAATAATTTTGATTTTATAATATCTATGTGATCCATCTTATTGAATTAGTAGTAGGATAAAAATTATATAGAATTTATACACATCTGACTCGAAATTTATTTCAAGCTTTAGGACTCCCGAAAGATCAGGAGTATTAAAACGGCTTGACAGAAAGATCAAAATAAATTACCCATATAAATATCCTTAAGTTATGCAAGATCAACTTTTTATATGTCAGATATAATATCAATTGCCTCAGATCATGCTGGTTATGAATTAAAATCAGAAATAAAATCCTACCTGGAAACCCTGGGTTACACAGCGGTAGATCAAGGCTGCACTGCTAAGCAAAAGTGTGTAGATTACCCAGACTATGCTGTTAAAGTTGTAGAAGATATAACAAGCAAAAAAGCAAATTATGGGATATTAATTTGTGGTACAGGTTTGGGCATGAGTACTGTGGCAAATCGTTTTGAAGGAATCTACGCTGCTTTATGTAACAGTGTTGAGATCGCAAAATTAGCTCGCGAGCATGGCAACGCAAATGTACTGTGTCTTGGTGCAGGGTTTACTGCGAGTGGATTAGCAAAAGACATAGTCAAACAATTCCTCGAAACAGAATTTTCAAAAGAAAGCAGACATAAAAAACGCCTTGATAAACTCAGTAATATAACCTCTAAGAAAAAAAAAACAAAAACTTATAACGAAGATGAAATATCAAAATTCGCTAAAATGGCAGGCCAGTGGTGGGATGAGAACGGCAAATTCAAACCATTGCACATGATGAATCCTGTTAGAGTATCTTACATTATTGAGAAAATAAAAGAGTTAAAAAAATGCAATTTGAAAGAATTATCATTGCTTGATGTTGGATGCGGTGGTGGCATTTTGTCAGAGTCAATGGCACGCGTTGGCATTAACGTTGTGGGAATAGATGTATGTGAAGAAAACATCAAAGTGGCACAGTCACATGCGAAAAAAGTAGGGCTTAATGTAGAATATATGCACACCAGCATTGAAGAGCTAAGCAATGACAAGAAGTACGACGTGGTTCTGCTGATGGAAGTAGTCGAGCATGTAGATAATTTAGAATTCTTTATGAGAAGAGCAATAGAATTGCTGAAACCAGAAGGGCTAATCTTTATATCCACAATAAATAGAACTATCAAATCCTTCTGTCTTGCAATAGTCGGCGCAGAGTACATATTAAATTGGCTGCCTAAGGGTACGCATAATTGGAATAAATTTCTCAAGCCGTCAGAAATTGCAAATCACTTAAGAGAAAATAATGTAACGCTGCAAAACATGGCTGGCATGGAGTACAACGTAATAAAGCGTGAGTGGAATTTAACTAAAGGTGTGGATATTAATTATATACTTTGTGGTTTGATGAGTAGTTAGATTTAACTCTATAAAAGCACCATTTTCACTTCCAATACTTTGAAGGATCTTGGCCAGCTTTTATACAGTAGCCTTTATTAGTTAGCGCCCAACCGCGACGACAAGAATAACTTGTACCTAAACGTTCATATCCAGGAGCAGCAACACACTTTCCTTGAACCAACGTTTGACCTTTATAAGGACAACGAACCGGCATTTGATCTTCAAGAAAATTACAAACGTTTTTTTCTGTTATCGCTGTTGCAATTTTAGGTGCACCAAAAAACACAGCAACAAACATACCAAGTGAGAAAAGTGAAGGCCAAGGCATTCTTCCAAATATTGCAAGCAAGCTTGTACCAATTACTACTACTGTAATCATTGGTCCACCTATTCCATGAACGTAACCTATTACATTACACATTACATCTGTTGCTCCATCAGCGTGTGCATCAAATGCATAGAAAACTATAAATAGAATTACAAGAAAATTTCCCATTGTTCTTTCAATAATCATACCTGATTGTTTCTTATTTTAATAAAATTTCAGTAAATAGCTTTTTTCAAAAATTATGCTTAACCCAATCAATATTTATTTATTACTGCCTTTTTAATACTATAATTAACTCAGTTGATTTTTATCAAAATGCTAAACCATGGATCGATTTGAGAGTTTTTACATCACCACGCCAATATATTACGTAAACGATAAGCCGCATATCGGTCATGCATACACTTCTCTCTTGTGTGACGTGGTGGCAAGGTTCATGAAACTAGCTGGGAAAAATGTCAAATTTACCACCGGTACAGATGAACATGGACAAAAAATAGAAAAAGCAGCTAAAGCAAAGGAAATGCAGCCAAAAGAATTTACAGATGAAGTGAGTGTTTCATTTAAAGAATTAGCTAAGTTCATGAATTTTGAGTATGACGATTTTATTCGCACTACGGAGGAACGTCATGAAAAAGCAGTGGTAGCTTTATGGAATAGGCTTGAAGAGAGAGGACAAATATATTTGGATTCCTATTCGGGTTGGTATTCAGTTCGTGATGAAGCATTTTATCAGGAATCAGAGCTGATAGATGGCAAAGCACCAACAGGTGCTGAGGTTGAATGGGTAAAAGAAGAGAGCTACTTTTTTCGTTTGTCGAATTGGCAGGATAAATTACTAGAACTATATGAAAATCAGCCAAATTTTATCTTTCCTGAGAGCAGAAAAAATGAAGTGGTATCGTTTGTAAGATCAGGGCTCATTGACCTCTCAATCTCTCGCACTAGTTTTAACTGGGGAATAAAAGTACCAGGTAATGACAAACACGTAATCTATGTCTGGATAGATGCATTAACCAATTATCTTACATCAATAGGTTTCCCTAGTACTGAAGGTGAAGAATATAAGAAGTTTTGGGCAGAACCAGAAATACAGATTCCAGTGTCAAGCACTGCAAACCTAGCTGACAACTCTTTCAACGTTCATGTAATCGGCAAAGACATATTGCGCTTTCATGCTGTGTATTGGCCAGCGATTCTCCTTGCAGCAGATTTGCCACTGCCAAAACAAATTGCAGTTCATGGTTGGTGGCTAAACGAAGGAGAAAAAATATCCAAGTCTCTTGGTAATGTCATAGATCCAATTGGCCTCGCTCAAGAGTTTGGTGTTGATCAACTACGCTATTTTCTCCTTCGAGAAGCAAGTTTTGGCCAGGATGGCAACTTTAGTAAGAAAAACATGATCAGCCGCATAAACTCAGAACTTGCAAACAATATAGGCAATTTAGTACAAAGAACAATTTCATTTTTACACAAGCAATGTTCTGGAATTGTACCAACAATCGATCAAAGCCTACTTAAAGGTGAAGAAAGTCTTCCAGGTTGCAAAGCTATACTCGATCAGGTGATGAATCACCTATCAAAGTATGAGTTTAACCATATCATACTTCTAATCATCAACATCTCTTCTGAAGCCAATGCTTATATAGATAAAAGTGCACCCTGGACACTAAGCAAAACTGACAGAGAGCGCATGAACTTAGTAATTTATAAGCTACTGGAATACATCAGGATAATTGGCACTTTATTGCAGCCAATTGTCCCGAGGTCAGCGGAAATGATACTCGATCAATTGCAAATTCCGAAAGAGCAACGAGGTTTAAAATCTTTGTGCGATACGTGCGTAAGTTCAGGCATTACGCTGCCTAAACCTACGCCGGTTTTTTTGAGGGTTGATGTTTAACTAAGGAAGCATTCAGGTAGCAACACATCATATTTATTACTTGTTGTAACTGTATACACTATAGGTTGTTCTACTCGTGCTTGTTTTCTTTTTCTTCTTGCGGCTCCACTCCTTTTATTTTTACCGCCTTCTTCCGTATTGTTTATGCTGTTGTCCCTTTGAAGATTTGGCTTTTGGCCTGCTTGCTCTTCTGGCTTTTGAGCTTCTTTATTTACAACCTCTTCTTGTGGTACATTAGCCAAGGTGTTTTTATGTTGAGCATGCAACAGATCAGTACCTAGTGCACATTATAAACATTCTTACTATAAATACTTTGTACCCCACTCCAAAAGCTGGTAAACTTTCCTTTTACTGACTCACATAAATCAGAAATTCTTGACGGAACTTTTGCTTTACTGTTTTCATCTAACTGCTCTTTCAGGCTAGAAGTCTCAGTATCTTTTTCACCACCAGATTCTGCATCATAAAATATCTCCTGATCCTCAGAAAGACTCATTAAATACCTTTTAGCAGCATCAATACTTAAATGATCAGGTTGCTTAGGAACGTCGTTATCAATATTTAAATAATCCAAACTATTAGCTCGTTGCTTTTGCTCACTGGAAGAAACTGCAAGATCTAAGTAATCCAAACTAGTTAGTTCTTGCATACTAGGTTTAGATCCATCTTCACGCTTAAACTGCTCTTCCGAACTAGAAACCTTAGTACCATGAAATCTACTGTACAAGCTGCTTCCAACGCTGTTAAGTGCTCCTTTTGTATACTCAGCTGATGTACCATAAACATTTTTTAATTTATTTCCAGCACTATTAAATTTCCCTTTTACATACTCAACTGATGTGCCATAAGCATTTTTCGCACTACCTACGACATTTTTTAAGTCATTCGCAACATCACTACGGCGCTGCTTAATAGTACTATGAACGCGCCCACTACTGTAGGCTTCTGCTACATATGCAAATACTTCTTGAGATGCTTCTTTGATATTCTTCATTGCTTGCGGAACAAAAGTTTTCTTGTGTTTAAGTTCTTCTATTTCTTTTTTTTGATTATCAATCTCCTCATTTTTTTTATTAATTTCAATTTTTTGCTTAGAATTTTCCTCCTCTTTAGCTTTTACTTCCGCTTCTTTTTTAGTCAGTTGGTCATTTTGCCCAGAAATTGTTTGCTTTTGAGCCTGTACTTTATCTTCTTCTTTAGCTAGTTGAGCATCTTTTTTAGATATTTCTTCTACTTTCTCAGTCAGTTGAACATCTTTCTCAGAAATAGTTTTATTCTTACTAATTGCTTTATACGAAAGTGCCATAGCTACAGCAGAAAATACAGCACCACCAATAATAAATGGCAGGCCAACACTTAATGCTGCAACAGGAGCTAAGAAACCAATATAAGGAGCTGCAGCAAACACTCCAGATGCTAATAAAGTTAAAGCAGCCAGAGTTCCAGCTATATAATAGGGTAAATTGTTTTTACTCATATGATTATTCCTCACGTATTGTAAAATATAATACCATATAAAAGGATTTAAAGGAAGTTGTCAAGCTAACTTTTTACATAAAAAAACAATTGATGAACTTGGGAACAAGAAGATTGCTGCCAAGCTACACACTATGCCTCTCCGTGTAATCTTTAAACGAACCTCTGTTAGAGTCAAAATATAGCTTCACACTGCCAATTGGCCCATTTCTCTGCTTTGCAATAACAAGCTCTGCAATATTTCTAATTTTTTCCATTTTTTCTTGCCACTCTCGATGTTTATTGCTTCCTTCACTTGGTTGCTTTCTCAATTCATAATATTCCTCTCTATAGAGGAACATCACTATATCTGCATCCTGCTCTATGCTTCCTGAATCACGCAAATCAGAAAGTTGTGGTTTTTTGTCGTCTCTCTGCTCAACAGAACGAGAGAGCTGAGATAGTGCAACAACGGGAATATTCAGCTCTTTTGCAATTGCTTTCAAACCCTGCGTCACTTCCGAGATTTCTTGTACTCTATTTTCATTACTTCTTTTTGTTGTTCCTCTGATTAGCTGCAAATAATCAATGAATACCACTTCTACATTATATAATTGATACAGCAAGCGTATTCTGGTGCGAAGGGCACTAATTGATAGCGCAGGGGTGTCATCTATGATGAAAGGCAGTTCAGATAATTCTGTACTAGCATTGATAAATTCATGCAATTCAAAATCACTAATTCTCCCGGTTAATGCCTTATAATAACTAATCCCTGAATCTATAGTGATCAGCCTTGCGGTTAATTGTTCTGCTGACATTTCAAGTGAGAAAAACGCTACATAATGTTGTTTATCTCCTCTTTTTTGCAACATCTTACAAGCATTAAGTGCGATGTTTAGCGCCAGTGCTGTTTTACCCATAGAAGGCCTTGCAGCTAAAATTAATAAATCAGATTTTTGTAGGCCACCAAGAAGCTGATTTAGATCTTGAAGTCCGGTTGTAACGCCCAGCGCTTCTGGATTATTTTTCAGTGTGCTGATCTTCTCAACTACGTCTTTAATTGAACTTGCAAGTTTTATATATGTTTTCTCACCTTGTTTTTTTACTGCTAAGTTGAACAATTTTGTCATTGCTTGTTCAATTTGCGCCTGTGCAGGATTTTCAATATCGTAGTTGTAGCTATCACCAACTATTTCTTGCCCG
This sequence comes from Wolbachia endosymbiont (group A) of Hedychridium roseum, assembly GCF_964028325.1. Lineage (NCBI taxonomy): Bacteria > Pseudomonadati > Pseudomonadota > Alphaproteobacteria > Rickettsiales > Anaplasmataceae > Wolbachia > Wolbachia endosymbiont (group A) of Hedychridium roseum. The sequence continues at coordinate 201,692 of NZ_OZ034755.1, forward strand.
AGCTTAATTAAACATCTCCTTAAGTAAGTATCACGGATTATTCTAGTCAAACTATAGATATCAAGTGCAATACTTGCCTTTGCTGCAAGCTTTGCTAAGTACTCTACCCCACCACACTCGGTAAACGCTTGGTCGTTCTCAAAAAACATTTTGAGGCTTAGTTCATTGGCAACTATACCGTGTTTCCTGGTTTTGGATATCTGCGTAAAAATACTTTGATGTAATGGATCATAGAAATTTTCTGCTGTGATTGTGTCTTCAACTGCATCACAGATTCTATTATCACGAATCATTGCACCAATAAGCATCTGTTCAGCTTCTAAATTATGCGGTAATTTACATATTTCCTTATCTACACTTCTTGAACTGAGGAGACTAGCTAATTCATTCATTTTAAGTTTTGAGAGTAACTGTTGATTATTGTAGAATATTTAGTCCTCATTTGAAAGACATATAAAATTTGACTAATTCCGTGTTGCCTATAGCATTAAAACTTAATGCCCCTGTGGTGGAATGGTAGACACGGCAGACTCAAAATCTGTTGCTTGCAAAAGCATGCTGGTTCAAGTCCGGCCAGGGGCACGTTAAATATTGGAAAGTATATATATGTTACATAAATTTTTTAATCGTTTATTTTCTATTTTTTCTTCTATAAATGTTATTCAAAAGGTAAAGAAAGATGAAAATGGGATATGTTATGTAACAGGACTTAGGCGCTATATATCAGTATTGCTTGATTTGATTATTATCGTTTTGTTCTTGCAGTTTTGCAGCCAAGCCTTAAATAAGCTCTTTATGAACTCAGAGGATAGCAAAATATTAAGTCAAATTGCTGCAAAATACCAAATGCAAGCGCCACTGTCTGCAGAAGAAAAGACAACGCAGAGTAGACTTATAAAATTACAAATCCTAAATCAAATAGTCCAATGCATTATGCTCTTTTGCTATGTAACATATATGTGGGTAAGGTTTGCTGCTACACCTGGAAAACTATTACTTGGGCTTAGAGTTGTGGATGCACAAACTTTCGAAAAGATGACCCTAAGACAAGCAACAAAGAGATTTTTTTCCTTTATATTGTCAGCTGCACCATTATTCTTGGGCTTTTTATGGTCAAATTTCAACAAACGCTGTCAAACTTGGCACGACAAGATCGCAGGCACAGTGGTTGTCACGAGTAAAAGCCTTAGAAGGCAGAACTAAAAACTAAAGAGCTCAAATGAAAGAAGGTAAACTCTACAGTATACATTTAGTAGCGCTTTCTATGAGAGAAATCGTATTATCTATTCCATAAAGCTTTATGAAAGATCCCATTCTTGGACCGGTTTTTTGGCCAAGTAACGTTTCATATAATAGCTGAAACCAGTCACGTAAGTTGGTATAATCATATTTTTTTCCAATAGAAAATACCTGAGATTGAATTTCTTCAGCAGTAACAGTTGTAGATAGAGAATGTAAAGTGTCCTTCAAATCTAGTAACGCTTCTTTCTCTTTTGCATTTGGAGTTTTATATGATTTTGTTGGTTTGATAAAATCGTGGTAATACTTTACTGCAAAGTCTGAAAGTCTATCAAGCATTTTATTATTTTCTGGTGTGACGCTTGGTGCATAAGTGGATATAAAACCCCAGAGAATCTCTTTGTTTTCAGCGTTACAAGCCGCCGCTAGGTTTAAAAGTAGCGTAAAATTTATACCTGAAGTTTCTATACTGGGAACTTCACCTTGATGAATATGCCATGCAGGATTATTTATATCTTTTTCTTTACTCTCATTATAGCACCTTACAAACTCTAGATACTCATCGGTTGATTTTGGTATCACATCAAAATATAAACGTTTAGCTTTTTTAGGACTCTGAAAAATATACAGTGATAAACTCTCCGTTGGTGCGTAAGTTAGCCACTCTTCAATCGAAATGCCATTTCCTCTTGATTTTGATATTTTCTTTCCTTCTTTATCAAGGAAAAGCTCGTAGCAAAACAGAAGTGGTGGCTTTTCTCCAAGTATTTCACATATTTGACTTGAAAGCACAGCAGATGGAGTTAAATCTTTTCCGTGAGCTTCATAATTTACTCCAAATGCGGCCCACCTCATTCCCCAATCAGGTTTCCATTGCAGTTTACATTTTCCTTTTGTCACTGGAACTTCTATTTTTTCCCCGTTTGGGTCTTCATACGTGATTGTTCCTTTATCTGTATTTGTTTCAATTACTGGAACTTGTAAAACTTGGGAAGTTTTTGGGCATATCGGCAAGAATGGACTGTAAGTCTGCTGCCTTTCTTCCCGAAATGATGGAAGCATTACGTCCATCACTTTATCATAATTTTTCAGCAGGAGTAAAAGTTTTTCATCGTAAACGCCAGATTTATAACACTCTGTTGCACTCCTAAATTCGTATTCAAATTCAAACAAATCAAGAAATTTACACAACAACGAATTCATGTGATGACCATAACTCTCATGAGTGCCAAATGGATCGGGTATCATAGTCAATGGTTTATTTAAGTGCTCCCTTAGCATCTCTTGATTTAGCACATTATCTGGTATTTTTCGCAAACCATCCATATCATCTGAAACTGCAATGATTTTGGTTTTTATACCAGGAGCTATTTTTTTTAATGCATTTACAACAACTGTAGTGCGGAAAACCTCTCCAAAGGTTCCTATGTGGGGTAAACCAGAGGGTCCATAACCAGTTTCAAATATTATTTCTTTTTTATTAGGAAACTCTTGCAATATTTTTTCTGCTTCTTGAAATGGCCAACTTGTCATTATCTGGGTTAAATTATTAATCAATGTATCTTAACTTAAAGTGCTACTAGTTTCAATGGATTTTTAATATATGGATTTTTAATATAATGATATAGTATTAGTGTTAGAGCTATTATTAGAAGGTTAAAGATATGTCCACAGGTAGTATACAAACAGATCAATTATTTAAAGGTCTTACAAGACCTGCAATGCTCTTTGGTGTGAGTTATATGTTTGCAATATTAAACGTCCTGATTTGCCTGCTAATTTTCATTAATTCAAATGATTTGAGAGTGATTCTTTTAATGTTACCAGGTATACATGGACTTGGCTATATAGCTTCTGCAAAAGAACCTTTGTTTATTGAATTATTTATGGTAAAATTAGGAAAGTGCTCGAAATGTTTAAATCGTTTTTATCATGGAGCCAATTCTTATGATATTGCTTAATGTTGTGTGATGCTGAGGTTTAGGGCTATTCAATCAAAGAGTAAATCTACTCTGAGCAGGGAAGTTCACGCTGCTGAATTTATTCCTTATTCTTGCTATTGGAATAGCACAACCTTGATGACAAAAGAAAATTGGTTGGTGAAGGTTATAAAACTAAGTGGCTTTGCATTTGAAACCGCCGATGACGAGGATTTAGTAATACAAAATAATATCAGGAATCAGATGCTCAGAAGCATTTCATCTCCGGCATTTAGTTTGTATTTTCATACTATCAGACGTAAAAAAAATATTTTTTCTGATGAATTTGCAAGTCAAGGTTTGCCGAATTTTTTCGCTAATTACGTAAATCTAAAATGGAGAGAAAAACACGCAACAAGGCAATCATTTATTAATGACCTATACATTACGATTATCCGTAGAGCAGACACAAAAGGAGTAGAATTTTTGTCATATCTACTAAAAAAATTCGGACATGTAACTTCAAAACATGCTTGGGAAAGTGATATGCGTGCCACGTATGAAGATTTAGAGGAAACGACAAATCGTGTAGTGACAAGCCTTAGAAATTATTCGCCTAAAATTCTTGGAGTAAAAGAAACTCCAGATGGTTTGTTCTGCGAAATAATGGAGTTTCTATCTAGAATCGTAAATTGTGGCTTCGTTACAAATACGCTTTTTCCGCTAAGAACTGAAATATCAAGATACTTACCAGTACATAGGTTATTCTTTGGCCGTAAGATGATACAGGTTGTGACTCATAATGAGAGTAAATATGCTGGAGTAGTTAGTATCAAAGAATATGGAAATCATACTTCTGCAGGAATGCTTGATTCGTTTTTACAACTTCCTTACGAGTTTATAATTACGCAATCTTTTCAATTTATAAACAGGCAAATGGCGATTGGAAAAATGCAGATACAGCAAAATCGAATGATACAGTCTGCAGATAAAGCTATTTCTCAAATAGCAGAAATTTCTCAAGCGCTTGATGACGCAATGAGTGGTAAGATTGCATTTGGTCAACATCACCTGACTATTTTATGTATAGAAAAAAGTCCTAAATCATTGGATAACGCTCTGTCGTTGGTAGAATCAGAGCTTTCTAATTGCGGTGTTTACCCTGTCCGTGAGAGAGTTAACCTTGAACCAGCATTTTGGGCGCAAATTCCTGGTAATTTCGATTATATAGTGAGAAAAGCTACAATAAGTAGTCTTAATTTGGCTGGATTTGCATCTCAACATAATTATCCTACTGGTAATAAATTCAATAACCACTGGGGAGATGCCGTTACAGTTTTCGACACGACATCTGGTACTCCATTTTTTTTCAACTTTCATATAAGGGATGTTGGACACACTATGATAATTGGCCCAACTGGTGCTGGTAAAACTGTTTTAATGAATTTCTTATGTGCTCAAGCGATAAAATTTTCTCCAAGAATATTCTTTTTTGACAAAGATCGCGGTGCAGAGATTTTCTTAAGAGCACTTGGTGGTATCTATACTGTAATAGAACCAAGAACTAAAACAAATTTTAATCCTTTGCAACTTGATGACACCTCTGATAATAGAACATTTTTAATGGAGTGGATAAAGTCTTTAATTTCGGTATATAATGATAAATTTACTTCAGAAGATATTGCACGAATTAATGATGCAATTGAAGGAAATTTTAAATTAAGAAAAGAAGACAGGTTCTTGAGAAACCTTGTACCGTTTTTAGGACTTGCAGGTCCTGATACTCTAGCTGGGGCAATATCTATGTGGCATGATAATGGTTCTCATGCTGCAATATTTGACAATAAAGAAGATTTGCTAGATTTTTCACGAGCAAGAGTATTTGGTTTTGAGATGGCTAGCTTGCTCAAAGATCCTGTTGCCCTTGGACCAGTATTGATTTATTTATTTCATAGGATTAGTATATCTCTTGATGGCACTCCATCTATTATCGTTCTTGATGAGGCATGGGCATTAATAGATAATCCAGTTTTTGCACCCAAGATAAAAGACTGGTTGAAGGTACTGAGAAAACTAAATGCTTTTGTGATTTTTGCTACTCAGAGTGTTGAGGATGCAAGTAAAAGTGCTATTAGCGATACGCTTGTACAACAAACAGCGACACAGATTTTTTTACCAAATCTGAAAGCTACTAGTGTCTATCGGGATGTTTTTATGTTAACTGAACGTGAATATATATTAATTAAGCACACAGATCCGAGTACTAGATTCTTTTTGGTGAAACAAGGAGTTAATGCTGTGGTAGCTAGAATAGACTTAAAAGACTTAGATGATATAATCAACGTATTATCCGGGCGTGCAGAAAGTGTTCTATTGTTACACGATATATTAAATGAAGTTGGGGACAACCCAAAAGTATGGTTGCCTATATTTTATCAGAAGGTAAAAAATGTTTAAGACTAAGCTGTCATTGCTATTAATTGCGATATTTTTACTAAATATAGACTTTTTACTCTCATATCCAGTGCTTGCAGATGGAGTAAGTGGTACTGACAAGACAGAATTTGTTAGCAGATTGAATTCCACTGGCAGCTTCAGTCGTGCCTCTAATCCTGATTGTGGGGCGTTTAAAACAGCTGCAGCACTTGCTGGAATAGCGATTGCTGTTGGCGCAATATTTACTGGCATTGTCTTAATCGTCTCTTCTGCTGGTTTGTTTACCGCTCTTGTTATTGTTGGAATGATAGCTGCAATTGTTGGAGTCTGGAAAGCAATAGGGGGGCTTGTTGTTTGTGAACATAGTTTTGTTAAACACCCAGTTGCACGTGATCATGATGGAAAATACAAAAATTTTAAAGAAGACACAGGTTATAGTGGCTGCACCAATAAAAATTACCAAACAGAAGATGAATATTTTTCTTGTTTGCAAGATAAAGCTCGGGAAGACGTGAACAAAAAAGACTATGACGGGAAAAGAGCAGAAAAAGAAGCCTTAAATTCTAACGTTCAGGAGAGTACAGAAAGTTATTACTGGCCAAAAAACGGTGTGCAATACAGTGAATATATAGAAATATGTCATCGAAATCCTTTAACTTTTGGTAATCTTTTTAACAAGAAAGACTTTGATTCCAGAGAAAAACCTGGATACATAGACTTTGATGTAAGGGAAAAAGATACTGGATATGTAGATGGGTCATGGTCCCCGACGGTCGATGGTGAGCTGAAATGTAAAGTTCTTAAAGCTGGGCAAAGCGAAACCATACATGGGTCAACATTTAAAGCAGTAAGAAAAATGGGCAGGTTGTGTGTGGAGCTGGGAAGTGTGAGCATGCTTGGTATCGAAATGACTCCTTGGCCGCAAGGGGTTGATATGGGGTGCACGGAATTGCCACCTGACCCACTTGCTCCTATGTGTGAAAAATCTATGATGACATTCAAAAATAAAGATGGTACAGGAGAGGAAAAAGTTTCTATTGGTAATAATGATGACTATAAAACTATTATCAGATCTAAAGAAAAAGGACTCAACAGACAAGGGGGGAAAATTTTTGTAGGTTATGATAATGCTGGCTGTTTTAGCTCGTATGTCTCTAAAGCTTGCTATAATCAGGCAGGAAGTAAATCATTAGCTCCTATTCCCATCACTTCTATGATAGTGCAATGCATTAAGGAATCGTTAGATAATTTAGTTGCAGGTATTGATTCAAGTGGCAGCCCACTTAAAGATAAAGATGGACATAACAAGGGCAGTTTCTTATCTGTAGCACAAAAGAGGTTGAAAAACACTGTAACTGCTGTTTTGGTTTTAGCTTTAATACTGTTCTCTATAAAAGCTATGTCTGGTGGAGTTCGCAGCCCACAAGAAATGTACATGTTGATTATTAAATTCGCTTTAGTGATTTACTTCACAACAGGCAGTACCATGTCTCATTATTATGGAGAATTAACTCGTCTCTCAAATGGTTTGTCAGAGATAGTGCTAAAAGCGTCATCTGAAAGTAAAGGCATATGTAATTATAAAGCAGGTACAGATTATGAATATACTCGTGAAGGAAAGAAGGTATCTTACAGTTATCTTGCACCTTGGGATAGGCTTGATTGTAGAATTTTATTTTATTTAGGTGCCCCTTTAGATGGAATTGGTGGCAAAATTGGTACTGGAGGTGTTGCAACGTTAGCAGTCTTGCTTGGTGCTGCTCCTGTCTTGTTAGTTGCAGGTTCGGTGATTGGTATTATTTTCGCTGGTGGACAAATTTTAGTAGCTCTTGTCTGTATATTTATGGCCGTTCTGATGATGATGGTTATTTTGTGGCTGTGCTATGTATTTATTTTATCTCTAGTTGCTTTAAGTGTAATTGTTATTCTATCACCTTTGTTTATTCCTATGGTTTTATTCCAACACACCAAAGGATATTTTGACGGCTGGGTGAAAGAGTTGATTACCTATAGCTTATACCCGGTTATCCTTTTTGCGTTTTTGTCCTTTATGTTCATAGCATGTGATAAAATATATTTTGAAAATTTGAAATTTGAATCGGATAAGCTATATGAAAAGAAACAAGCAGAAACCTCAGATAGTAAGAAAAAACAGTGGTTCAAATTGAAGGATGGTGAATGTGATAAAAATGAAACTACTCTTGCATGTATGATGCAAAATTATAGCTTTAAAAAGAGCAACATACTTGGTCTATTCTACTTTAAATACATGGAGTTTGGCAGCTCTCTCATCGGAGAGTTATTAAAGTTGTGTCTAGTGTTATTCCTCTTTTACCACTTTTTAAACATTCTTCCTAACATGGCTGCTGAACTTGCTGGTAACCATAGAGCATTACTCGGTTCTGGTAGTACACCTGGACAAATGGTGGGCAAAGCTTTATCTGCTGCCAAAGCCGCTGCTGGAGGTGTTGGTCAAGCTGCTGCTGCGGCTGTCAAGAAGGCAAGAGGTGGTGCTGGTGGAGGAGGTGGAGATAGTGGTAAAGGTTCCAGCGAAAAGATTAACTAAGGTGGCGGTGATGCTAGTTAAGGTAAGTAACAGATGCTTAAACGTTTAAGTAACCAAAACTTGGGTAAGCTATGCATAAGTTTTGTGGTACTTTTTTTATTGTCTGGATGCGGGGAGGATCACTGTATTAAGCCAGAAAATTTATCAGGTTTGCGTGAAAAACTAGATATAGTGTCAACAGAGCAGAAGTGGGTTGATTCTGGTGTTTACATCTCAGATGGGATAAGAAGCGTAACAGAGATTAATATAGTGCCTAGTAAGGTTAATTTTTGTCCTAAGCAGTATGCAGATTTTGCAATTAGGCCTGGGAGAAATGACGTTACATTACCATTTGCACTTAAAAAAGACGATACGATAAGCTTTAGTGTTATTGGAAGTAAAGTGTGTAAAGATAAAGAGAGTGAGACAAAAATCAGGTATGTGAAAATCGATGAAAAGTGTAGCGAGCAAGAAACGGAACATTTTGCACATGTTTTAAATCAAGAAGAATGTCAAGGTAGTATTCAAGATGGAATATGTCCTAATAAATATATAATAGGCGATGCGCAATGGTTGAATGGAAAAGAGTACTGGTTTTCGAAGTTAGATCAAGATGAAAAAAAGATTAAAAATATCATCAATTCTATAAAACAAGGAGAAAATATAGACTGTAGGAGCCTTTCAGATAGCAGCGCAAGCGAAATAGATACGCGCATTTTGAATTTACTCTGCGGACGTATATGTAAATTTCCTTCCGGCAGCGGAAACAAAGGTTGCGCATATATTGAATACAATAGTGTAGAAGGTGAGATATCCCGGTCTGATGTTGAAGCTATTAGTAAAATACTAAAAGAAAAACAGATAAAAACTGGCATTACACTTTTGAAAATTCACATGGATGGTGAAGATTTTGAATACATTCCAACAGGTGGCATATGTACTAACTGTGATTATAAGATAGAAAAATACCATCGAACACCAAGTTTAACTTTTAGTTTATGTAGTAGAAATGACGAGCACTGCTACGATAGAAATGACAAAGGTGGTTTCAACATAAGAGTAACAAAGAACCATAGCCTAAAAAATAACTTATATATACGTGTTTCTGATAAATTCCCTGACCATAAGCCTGGTGAAGACCAAGCGGATATATCTGTGGATATTAGCCAAGTTCATGACGTTCAATACATGGAAAGCTTAAAAGAAAAGTTAAAAGACAAAACAGGCACCATATATTACGGAATAAGAGACCATGGCTGCGATTACAAAAATGAAGGTCAGTTTAGCATTAACCTAACAACTAAAGAGCCACCTACAAGAACTTTTAGTGCAATCTATAATTTTTTTGACGAAAAAGTAAAAACTGCATTTTTTGGTTCCAGCTATAAAGACTCCAACGCGATTCACTCTGATACTAGTCCTGTAAAGCATCTTTACGAAAGTTTTCTAAAATCAAGCAAAACAAATATCATTAGATCTACGATAATATCGCTGTTAGTATTATACATAATCTTATATACCCTTTACTACTTTTTTGGATTAACTCATATTTCTATATATGAGTTTCTAATTATATGCGTAAAGATAGGAGTTATTACCCAGCTGCTGCAGGACAACAGTTGGAATTTTTTTTATAACAATGCATTTTCTATTTTTATTAACACCCCAAAACAGTTAATAGAAATAGCAAATTTCAGAGGCACTACTTCAAATGTTTTTGAGTTTCTTGATTTGCCGTTAAATAGATTTCTGTCATCGCATTCAGTATTGTTAATAGTATCTCTTATATTTTCTGGCCCTTTGGGCATTGTATCTTTTTGCTTGGTGATTTGGGGTTTAATCACAGTGAGCTTATCTATTTTTAATGCCTTATTTTCTTTTATTACATCTATAGCAATAGTTGCGTTATTGCTTTCTTTAGCACCTATTTTTATTATTTGTCTTTTATTTGCGTATACTAGGCAGATGTTTCACAACTGGGTTAAAAATTTAGCAAGATTTGCGATTCATCCAGTAGTGCTTTTAATTTTTATATCACTGATAAGTCAGGTTATGGATTATATCATATATTCAGTATTTGATTTTGAAGTCTGCTCTACGTGTATACTTAGTATTAACCTAAAGATTTTTAACCCTTGTATCTTCTATGGTTATGCTTCCAAATATACACCTAATATTACCACTATGATGGCTTTTGTTATTTTGGGACACGCTATGAAAGCTTTAGTTAAAGCTTCTTCGGCAATATCTGACTCGTTGTTTGGTGCTTATGTGCAAAACGAACCTGGAAAAGAATATCAACAAAGCTTAATGGGAACAGTAGGGTTAGATGAACAAAGCGTTCAAAGAAGAGGAGGAGGTACTTTTCAACAGTCAGGTGCGTCAAGACCTCAAATACCACAAGGGACTCAAAGGTCAACGCCTCAGATACCACAACCAGGAAGACAGCAATGATAAGTAAAAGATCACTATTATTGATACTGTGTCTTGCAATCACTGGTTGTACTATGGAGTGTGTTGAGCCTGGGTTGCAGAGCAGAAACACCAGCGTTAATGTGGATGTTCCAGTTCATAAAGCAGATGAAGGAGTTAAAATTCATTGGGTTGATTCTGGTCAGATAATTAGCAAGGGTGAGGAAATCAAATTCACCCTCGATGGATCAGTAAATTTTTGCCCTTTTAAAGAAGACAAAAATCCAAGGAAAGTACTTGTGCCAGCTAGCTTTTGTGCTGATGGCTCAGAACCAAATTATAGTAAAGCTGCAAATATTAACGATGTGCCTAATAATTATGGCGTAAATGAAAACGAATTGTGCGGCGGTAAAGAATTTGGCAGCAATAGACGTTATGTAGACACTGGAATAAAAGTAAGTCCTGGTGACAGGTTAAGCTTTAGCTTAGTTCCCAGAAAAATAACAATTGATTATGACAATCCAGAAGGGAAAGGCATCAATTTTGATGATAATTGTTATAAAGCTGTAGAAAATGACCGTAAGGAAACTGTATATAAGAAAGCTACAGTGAGTGAAGTACATCAGGGGGGAGAGTTTTTTTGTGATGGTAAAGATGGTACAAAAAATGAAATACAATTTTTACCTCTTGATAAAACAAAAGCAAAGGAAAGCAAAGTGCTAGTTGGCAATGGTTACACCCCATATGATAATAAGGTACATTTTAATAAAGGTTATATTCAAGACAACGAACCATGGATATATGGCTCGCTACTCGATTTACGCCGCGCTAAAATAGGATTGAACGAATTATGTGATGGAAAAAACTGCGATTCTAACGAGGTGAAAAAGTACAGCTCTTATGAGCTTAATTGTTACTATCAGAACGTGTGCTATACCGAGAAGGGTATATGGAATTATACATATAAAGACAAAGAACGGAACTGTGTCTCTTCTATAAGGTATAGCAAATATGATAAAGGAAATAAATGTGACATGTATTCTCACCTTAAAGGAGTTGAAGATAAGCTTAAGAGGATAGAAGAAAATAAAGGGGGTCCCATGCAGATTAACGTTGATTTTACATCAAACACTGAAGAAGATATCTCATGGGCTGAGGCTCTTGTTGCAAAAATTGGTGATCTTGGTGATCAAGATACTGCTAAAGGTATTCAATGTCTTCCAAAGGAAAGGGGTGCAAAAGGGGATAATGTGTGTTCACAAATTAAAGATGAATTTGGAGATTTTTCTCTGAAATTAAATCATGACTATCCAATAGGAAGTGTAACACCTGGTAGCAGTGTGATGCTTGCCATTGCAGATTATGATCATTATGGAGCTAATAGGGGTGGGTACCATGTTAAAGTGACTAGATCATGTGAATATATTAATGGCGAAAAACTGTATGTGTATTTGGGTGATGAGCCACCTAAAGATTTGCATGGTGCGGGAACTAATGATTTCAAAGTGGTAGGAGTGAGAGAAAGAGTAGACGGAAAAGATGAGTACACTATATTAGATGTAATAAGCGGAAAACACTTTCAGAACGAAGAATCTAAGAAGATATATTTTGGTATTGATGTAAGCAACGTAGAGAGAGATGACATTACGGACAAAAATGGCAAATATTACGAAAACAATAAGTATAGTGTAACTTTATTTGTCAAAAGAAAAATTAATGATTTTATTTCATCAAATATAAACAAGATATTTGGTTTTATGAAAAAAGAAGTAATTGGTGACAGCGTTAAAGATTCATACAAAGGATATGCAAGAGGTCTTCTTCAAGGAGTAAGAGCTTTGCTTACTCTATACGTTATATTTACTGTCGTTGGCTATATGCTTGGAACAATACAGCTAAGTAAATTTGATTTCATTGTAAGAATGTTCAAGATAGCATTTATAGCTTTTGCCTTTAGCGATAGAAGCTGGGAACTTTTTGGTACAACTTTATCCAGACTTTTTATAGATGGTAGCACTTATTTAGTTGATAGCTTTTCTGGCTATATAGGGGAAGGGGGGAGAAAATTTGCATTCTTAGACTTGACAGCAGGAATATTATTCACAGCAGAAACTTGGTTAAAGTTTTTATCGTTGATGCTCTCTGGTCCTTTTGGCTTTATTGCATTTTTGGCAATACTCTACGCTACTTTTGCGTTTTTAAAATGCATTATTAGCGCTACGTTTAAATATGTAATATCTACTGTTCTAGTAGCGTTTTTACTGTCATTAACACCTTTGTTTATCGTGTTTATTTTATTTCAACAGACTAAACCCTTGTTTGATAACTGGATAAAAACGCTGGCTCACGTTGCAGTACAACCAGTTATTTTATTTTCATCTTTATCTCTTTTAAATCAGTTGATGTATTCAGTTCTATACAATCTCACAAATTTTTCTGCATGCTATCAATGTTTAATTAGCGTAAATTTCTTATCGTATGATCTGTGCTTGATGAAATCAATACTGCCTCTTGGATACAGTCCTGGCACTAATGTTGATGTTGCACTCAGTACCGGAGAAAGGGCTGGTGGGCACTTTGCAGCGTTGCCCATAGATCTGATCCAAGCATTTATGTACTTAATTATTGCTAATGCAATGGAAGCTTTTGTTACTATATCAGAAACTATGGCACAAGCACTATTCAGCTCTGGTTGGGGAGTTGCTGGCAGTGTTCGTCAAGTTGCCACAAGCGCATCACAAGCTATACTGTCAACTGTTGGCCTTGATAATAACACCCAAGGTATGATACAGAACATTAGGCAACAAGTGGGTAAAGATCGGACGGAAGTTGGCGTGAAGGATAATTCCATGAGCCCTAAATCTGAAATACCAGAACAATCAGGTAAGCAAGAAGGTCCTGATAAAAAGGAGAGGGGGAGCTCTAAACCTGAAGCACCAAAACAATCAGGTCAGCAAAAAAATCCTGATGAAACAATAAGAAGTGATCCTAGTGATAAAGCTAAAAACAAGGAAGGAAATGGAGAGAAGTAAGATATGAATGATGTTATGGAGTAACTAATTAAAAAGATATTTTAAGTAAAGTTTTAGAAATTTATTTCTATATTTGGAAAAAGTTTAGATATGCAATCACGCTTAGGCAAATGTTGGTTTAGGGTATTACTTCTTGCAGCTTATGTGCTGATTACAGGTTGTAGTAAGAACGATATGCCTTTCCCAAGGTGCATATCTGCCGATTATTTTGGTCCTGAACCTATTGCAGTAAGCGCTCATTTTACAAACGATCACGATGCGTTTATTCCAGAAGATGGAGAAGTTATTGATCCTGAAACTGGCGAAATTAATTATGGTTTTCACCATAACCAAGTGGTGAAGTGGGAGGATACCGGACTCGAAACCAATGGAGATAGTTTAAGAGTGCGAGTTAATGGTGCATGGACATCTTGGAGCAATAATAACAAGAAGGAATCTAAAAAAGGCAGTTATACCTTACAAAGCTTGGAGCAGTTAAAATATGCAACTAAATTTGAAGGCAAGTCAGGTGATAATAGTCTACCTGACTTTCACTTAGTTTGTAATGATTATAAACCTAGCATACAAAAATTTTCAAGTAAGCCTAATGCAAGTTGCACTGTAAATTGCAAGTGCATTAATGAAGATGATAGCGCAAATACAGTATCACGTGGTGCTCCATGCTGGTTTACCAATGGTCATGGTGCTTATCTTTTGTTTCAAACGGGGAAAGATGATCCTAACGAAAATCTAAAGTTAATGCGCGATCCTCAATATCCTACTGTACATCTAGGTTATAACTCCACAGCAGAGGGCGCCAATGGACTTTTTACTTTGGACAGAGATAGCACTGAATTAAAGGACAGAAATTGTAATGAGTTGAAGTTAGAAAAGGGATGGAAAATATATGTAAAAATATTAGATAGATATTACTTAGATAATGTAGGTGGCTACTCTTTTGAGTTTTTGCATGGAGTACAAAAACCAGGTACCTTTGGATTTTTCAATGAAGTTTATCATTATCTAAAAGACACTTTATTGATCTCACCTAATAAAGATTGTAAAGGTAGTGAGTGTGCGGCTGCGCAAACTATGTTTGAGAATATAGTTAAAAAAGGTTCAAGTTTTCACAATTTTGTTCTTTCCTTGCTTGTTCTATTTGTAATGATTTCATCGCTTCTTTATCTTTTTGGCATGATACGAGAAACTAAGCATGATATGCTCATCAGAATGATGAAAATCACTCTAGTAATAGTGCTTATATCTCCTGGAAGTTTTAGATTTTTCTATGATCATTTTCTCGTTCTATACGTTAAAGGTCTTGAACAACTGATAAGTATAATTACTAATTTTGCTCCCAACATGAACACCGGAAGTATTGCTCAAGGAGATGAAGCTAAGTTGTTTAAGTTCATGGAGGACATGTTCAATAAGTTTTTTGCTTATTCTGTTTGGAAAAAGTTTGCAGCGTTTTTACATTACCAAATGTGGGCAAGCTTACTTATGATACCAGCAATTTTCATAGGGATAGTTTTATATTTCTTGCTGTGCTTATATGCTTACATAATATTTCTCTCTGGTTTTATGGGTATAGCTTTTCTTATAGCTATCATGCCATTGTTCCTGATCTCTATTTTATTTTCACCGCTGAAAAGTCTGTTTGAAGGTTGGATAAAATTCTGCATCAGCTTTTGTTTACAGTCGATTATGATATTTGCTCTCTTGTCATTACTGGCTTCCATTATAATGAATACCTTTTATAGGCAGTTAGGTTTTACTGTATGCTACAATAAATGGTTTGAGGTAAGGTTATGTGCTCCAAAATGGGTGTTTGGCGGTTTTTGTATCGTTGATAAGCAGTACTTTGGTTGGACCCCAGGGCAAATTTTCGTACCTTACACTCTTGGAGAAGCTTCTCCGCTGAACGTAGATAAGAACATAGAAGGTATAGAAAAGATAAGCAGAGAAGGTGGTACAATAAAATTTACTGGAGGCGCTGGATATATCCTGCTTCCACCGGATTACATTGAAAAAGGTTTTCGTTATATAGATTATCCTTTCTTTAATCCAATTCCTGGTACTAAAAGGAATCCAGCAGACCACTATATTGCGGGAAGTGATATAGTAGTGGATAATAACTGTAGTGCAAAGGATCTAGTACGCTTAACAAATAGTTTATCTCATGCATCAGAGAGGGCTAACATTATATTACTGATCAACAATATAGACAAAAAGATAGGTGGTATGAATAGTAAAATAACAGAGCTTTACTGTCAACCTCAGCAAGATGAAGAAAAATGTAAAAATTATAGGAAAATAGTGGATGACTACAGAAAAGGTACCATAAGACCAGATCTTAAAAGAGAGATAAAGTCTTTGGTGCAGGATGTTATTAGACGAGAGCCACATTGCCAATTACAGGATTTGCACAAATTATATAGGGATCCCAACAGTGAATACTGTCAGAAATGTAAAGATTGTGAGGATTGCAAAAATTATCAAGAAAATAGCGATTACCAAAGGGTGCAAGACATACAGAGGGGCTATTTAATCAATGCGGGGGAAATCTTTGTATTATTCTTGCTCTCATTCTTAATGTTCTCCTTACGTGAGTTTGTGCAACAAATGGGCTCAAGTATTGCCGGTGGTGGATACAGCGTTTACAGCATATCTAGCATGTATCATGCGTCACCTTTAGCTGGTGTAGCAGAAGGATTAAAGCAGAAGTGGCAAGATTTTGCTGGTGGAAAACTAGAGTCTTTAGGCAGTTGGGCTACTCATTTACCAGACAGATTAGCCGGAGGTACAGCTAATCTACTGGGTAGGATACCAAGAGTTGGAGGTGTACTGAAACATGCTATTGATGCGCCACGTAAACTTGTAAATGCTACTATTGAAGCAACAAAATTTGTGACATCGCCTGAAAATGACATTGATAAGCTTGAGGAAAAAATTTACAGGGCATTTGGAGTTGATAAAGAAGATATTACACATAGAAGGATTGGTAAATATTTAGATTATTATAAAGGATATGTAGGGTCACATTTGGGCTATACAATAGAAGATGCTATGAAGTTTACTTGGGAGCATGGCCTTGATTCTATAGGAGTTAGCCACCGTACAGGAGAAAAAGATGGTTACCAAGGTAATCTGCTCTGTAGAGCAAAATCGCATAGGCGAGATTTCTTAGAAAAACTTCATGATTACACTATCGGACGTAAGAGAGAACCAGAAAAAGACAAGCTTGATCAACCACTAAAGGAAAATAAGTCTGATCAATCAAATGAATTAGCACGAGAGTTAGGCACAGAAAAATACACTAATACTCCGGAAGATATAGAAAAACGTGCTGAAAGAGCTAGAAGAAAAAAAGAAAGAGATCAAGAAGGCGAAAATTACGACACCTCATTACTTTTTGGAGAAGATACAGAACGTGAGAATAATGAAAGGGCTGATAACAGGGGTGATAATGACGAAGAATCATAACTTTAAAGGATTAAATTATTATGGTCTGCAGCAAGACGGTGATGGTAATATAAAGTTAAATGACTACGATGACATTTTAAATGCGCGTAGGGCAAGAGTAGATCTACTATTAGACAACACACTAGACAACAATATCGACCTCACTAAATTAAATAAAGCTTTGAGTGAGAAATTTGTAGATAATCATAGTTTATTGTCTGAATTTGATAAGGAAGACAAAGAGATTGCACAAGAAAGGCTTAAGGTGTTTAATATTTTAGACAATCTTGATAATCTTGCAAACATTAAAAGTGAAGATCTATTAGAGGTTAGTTTATTACTATCAGATCTTAGCTTCGTAGAGAGAAATGTTGTACTGAATACCGATCAGAATTCCAATTTAGTAGGATTTAAAAACCTATTTGTTGAAAAAAAAGCATCTGGCGAAGAGTATAGTGATGAAGAATGTAAAAGCTTTCTCGATAACATAGATAAAATTAATACTATAATTAAGCTGGAGTTAGAAAGCAGAATTGAAGGGATAAATCATGATGAAAGAAATGATTATGGTGGTTTACAAGATGAGATTGGTCAAGCAATTAATGCAGTAGGCAAATCAGAAAAAAATAACGGATGAGTTTTGTGTTTGTGTTTTTCTTACAAGCGACTCGATAGCTTCTCTCTATTAAACTGCTAAAGCCATATTGACATTAATCATATAGTATTAAATAATTAGTTATTTTGGAGCTTATTTAGTATGCTACGCATCATTGCAGGCAAATATCGCGGAAGAAAAATAACTACAGGTAAGCATTTAGCTGCACGACCAACTATGAGTGTTGTCCGAGAAGCAATATTTAGTATACTTTCCTCAAGAAAACCTATTTATAACTTGAATGTACTTGATTTATTCTGCGGAAGTGGCTCTTTTTCATTTGAAGCACTTTCTCGCGGCGCTAAACATGCATTCATGGTGGATTCAGATTATTACAATTTGCAACTGCCTAAAAAAACAGCAGAAGATTTTGGAATTACGAACAATGTCACGCTAATTTGTTGCAGTGCTAACAAATTGCCACAACCTATTTCAAAGTGCGATGTAGTTTTTATAGACCCACCTTACAATAGCAATCTAGTTGAATCAACGTTGAATGGACTAGCTCACTCAGGCTGGTTAAGTGATGATGCATTGATAATTCTAGAGATTAGGAAAAACGAAGGTTTTGAGTGCAATAAAAACTTCAGTATAATCTTGGAACGTACCTACGGTATAGCAAGAATAATTTTTCTTTCTCTATTAACTTAAACTTGTATATGCTTTTCATTGATGGGTTTCAGTTCTATTTCCGTCAAGCTTCCAAAGATACTACTTTTACAGTAGTCTTTTAGCTTAAAATTTCTATTAAATTTACCTTTCAACAAATACTTATGTGCTTTTTCAATAAATTTATTTTCTTTTTCTTCGTAACTGGTGTATTTTGTTATATCATCATTATCCTCACGATAAACTAAATGTTCTTTATGATCAGCATGAATATTTTTGCTCTTACACTCCGTGTTTTGAGGATCGTGTTCAAGTACTATATTCCATCTAAACCATTCAGATGTGTCAGATGTGGATGAATCTGGAAGTTTACCAACGAGTTGTGCTTCCTGTGGAATTACAGTATCGCCTTTCCTGCCAGCAATTAATACAGGGCATTTTGTATTCTCTATAATCTCTCGTGAATTAAATTCCAATCCGCAACGATTAAACCAAAAATTCAAGAATTTTGCAGGAAGCCGTCTCATGAAAAAATTCCCTATCCCATGAGGAAAGTTATTAGTTGCATCCTTAAGTAAGCTATAAGAATTACTATGAATTAATGTTAAATAGATACCTTGTTTTTCAAATCTTTTTAAAACTTCTGCTGCAATTCCTCCTCCAAGAGAGTTAGTATCCAAAATTATATTGTTTGGATGCACACCTTTTACAAGTAACATGTTTACCATTGCCATTCCAGCTTGAACTAACTTTTCACCGTTTGTTAGAAATTCATATAGCGCTACAATTTTCTTTCTTTCCAAGAGGAACTCTATAATATCCTCTATATCTTTTTCCAACTCTTGATCACAAGCTTCTGCATCTCTTTTCGAATCTTTATCTATAAGTTCTTTTTTATAACGCTTTATCCACTCAGGGCTGACTTCATTTTCTAAAAAGCTTTCAATTCTGTGTACTACAAATCTCTTCTTAATAAAGTCAAAAAGCATCCATAGGCAAAGTACGATAAAACATATGGTAGCCAAAATTGATAGCACTACTGATGCAAAAGCTAACCCTGTAAGTACCTTTTTTGATTTTTGATTCTGGTATGCCAAGTATAACGACACAATAGAAGCAGTGGACAATATAGCAGAACATAACCATAGTGAGATTATTCTCCTATTGAATTTTTTTTCTTCAGCATTTAATTCTTCTTGAAAGAATCTTGGATTAACAATTCTAGAGAAATAGGGATAGTCAAAATAATGCTTAACTAACTTACTTTCTTGTCCCTTAAGTGGATTTTTACCACGAGCATTAACCTTAATACACCCAAGTACTCCAAAAAAGTTTATCACGTGTTTTGTATTTTTTTCTGGCTTGATATCACTATTGGTATGATAAATAACTTTCATTTTATCGTTAATGAATATTTAGTTATTTTAACATAAAGATCAAAAAAAACAAGAGAATATAAATATGAATAACCAGTATGATGAAAAGCTTATAAGAAATTTCCTATGATTCCTTTTAAGCGAGTTTTGAATTTTTGAAATGTCATGACATTGTTGATACGGTTATCAAGAAACGATAAAGTATCCGCAAAATCTTCTGAATAATCATTGATAAAAAAAAGTATCGTACTTAAGTACACTCCAGCTAATATTGCTCTTTTTGTATAGTAGTTAAAATCTGTTGATTGGTCATGAATGCCATACCAAATCGCGCTAATAGTTCTGTATAAAAGTTTACTAGAAAAATATGTATTTTTTGGTGATACGGAGAATGATAAAACATTTTTTAAAAGTTCTCTATAATTCGGTAGCTTAGCGTAGTTTGAAAGGCGTATTTGAATAGCTAATTTTACCCGCTCTCGCACTTTCATATCTTCTAAATTGGAATTTCTTAGTTCAGCTTCCATTGAGCTATTTAAGTCCTCTGCTATGTGCTCCAAAGCGCTATATATTCCATTCTGAAATTTGCAAAAGCTATTAGCTAGATTAAGGTCTGTGCAAATTTTTAATAGGGTTTCATCGCTTATCCCTTCAAATGGAATAACCCTAATTAGCTTATCTATTATTAACTTTATTTCATCTTGTTCCACGCAACATTATACTAAACAGCATGTGTGATTGTACCTGAGATTTTCAAACATTCTACAAAATGCTTCACCACGTTCCTCGAAATTTTTCCATTGATCAAAAGAAGCACACGCGGGAGAAAGTAATATAGTTACTTCTTCTGCGCTATTTAAGGCCTCTTCAAAAGCCAATCTGAATGCATCTTCTAGATTGCAACATCTAACATAATCTACTTTATTCTCCATAGTGTTTGCAAAGGCTTCGGTTGATTCTCCAATAAGAAAAGCTTTTCTAATCCTCGTGAAATGCTTGCTTAATGATTCTATTCCACCTTTTTTGCTTCTTCCACCAACGATCCAATTTATGTTTTCATAAGATAAGATCGCCTTTTCGCTCGACTTTGCATTAGTTGCTTTGCTATCGTTCACGAAAAACACATTTCTTATTTTGCCAAGCAGTTCATTCCTATGCCTCAGTCCTGAAAAGGACTTGATTCCATTGATAATAGTGTTGCTATCTACTCCAAGTAGCTTACATACGGCATATGCGGCTGCTATGTTTTCTGCGTTGGATATTAGGTTTATTTTCACGTCGCTTACTGATAAGCTATGACTCTCTAGTTTTAACGAGATCTTCTGGATCCGAGTAGTCAAGCACTGGGATGACAAAAGAAGTGGCTGGAATGACAAAGAGGATGACATCGAAGCTGAGATTGGAATTTTGTTTCCAGTGAATTTGTTGAATATGTCAGCAGTAATCTCATTGTCACATCCTATTACGGCAACCTCACTACCGTTTATCAGTTTTAATTTAGTTGCTATGTAGTTCTCCATACTTCCATGCCTATCTATGTGATCTGGTGTAATATTGAGCAGTGCTGAAATGTCCACGTTAATTTCATTCATCAACTCCAATTGAAAAGAGGAAAATTCAATTACATAAATTTCTGCATCTCTTTCCAGATCCAAAACAGGAACGCCTAAATTTCCACCAATAGCTACTTTTTTCCCTGCAGATTTTAATATGTGCCCTATTAGTGATGTAGTGGTTGATTTACCATTTGTTCCTGTGATGCCTATTACCTTCTGGTTAGTAGTTTTAGCTTCAAGAAATAGCTCAATGTCTGATTTTATTTTGCAATCAAATCTCCTTGCAAGTTTTACTATCCAATGTGGCTCTGTTGGCACTCCAGGGCTTAAAATCAATGCACTGATCTCATGCCAATTGTATTCCTTGGGATGAATAAAATTACATTTTTTATACATCATTTTTGCATTTGATATTTGCTCTTCATGATCATCCCATGCATATATTCTTGCACCACTCTTTATTAGAGCGTTAATGGCGGATAAACCAGTTTTACCAAGACCAAAAACCGCGACGTTTTGATTTTTGTATTTGTTTAGTTGCACTGCTAGATAACTTATGCGAACCATTTTATAAAGATATCGTACAAACTACAACAGACTTCTTGCATAGGTCACAACTGTCATTCAGTAGAAACGAAAAAACTTCCTTGACAAACTCCGCCAGCCCCCTTATTGTAGTATTAAGGGTATTTATGACTCAAAACTTGTTTTTGATCCGCGCGGGCTCAACAACAAAATTCAGTAAAAAAACTCAGGTATTTATTGGCGGATTACATAAAATTATAGCGGCTGCATGTCTTTTAAATTTTTTCTACATTCAGCCAAATCGCGCTTAAACTAAGCGTCAGCACATTATTACAGCGCCACTTACAGTAATATAGAGTCAAAACTCGCTACTCGGGGCTTCTTTTGCCTTTTTTTCGTTTGGTAAATTTCTTAAATATTTATAGCTAAACGACAACCGTCATCCCGCTACGTGTTAGCGGGATCTGGAGATACCGCGGCGGTATGACGGTCTGCGGCGGTATGACGGTTCGTGGTGACATGACGATAACCTCGTCATCCCGCTGCTTGTTAGCGGGATCTATGTGAGATACCGTGAATAAATCACGGTATGACGGTTAAGTAATTCGTCATCCCGCTACTTGTTAGCGGGATCTAGAGATACCGCGTCGGTATGACGGTCTGCGGCGGTATGACGGTTCGCGGCGGCATGACGATAACCTCGTCATCCTGCTGCGTGTTAGCGGATGAGATACCGTGAATAAATCACGGTATGACGGTTCGTGGCGGTATGACGTAGAAGCTATACTTTTATACTCACCAACTCAGTATCCAATCTGGATCCAAGTAGTCAGCTACTTGAATGACAAGAAAGGGGTACTTGGATGACAAAAAATAGGCACTGGAATTGCAAAGAGTTTGCAAATATTAGTTATTACCTGTAGAATACAGAGAAATTAGTAAGGATTTTAATAGGAATAATATGCCATCTGTTACTTTTGTTTTACCTGATGGGAGTAAGAAAAGCTATGAAGCTGCAGAGGGAGAAACTCTGCTTAATTTAGCCCACAGAAGTGATCCAGATCTGCTTGAAGGTGCATGTGAAGGCTCTCTTGCTTGTTCTACATGCCACGTGATTGTTGATCCAGAATTTTATGATGCTGTAGAAACGCATAATCCCATATCTGATGAGGAAAACGATATGTTAGATCTAGCCTTCGGCTTAACAGAGACATCAAGACTTGGGTGCCAAATAAAAATCACAAAAGATATCGACGGTTTGTGTGTAACCATACCAAGGGGTACAAGAAATATATCATTGGATAAACAGGGGAATAATTAGCTATGCGTAAGATTTTTATCTATATTATCATCTCTTTACTTTTGTTTATTCCTGTAGCGTATGGTGGTTTTTGGTATTTTTCTGCATGTAAGGTAAAAAATCTTTTAGCTGAAGCAATACTATACATTAACGACGAAAAGTTTGATATTTCACATGATTTCAGTGGACTTCCTTCTAACCTAATTTTCCGTGTGACAAACCCAAAATTTTCCAATAAGCAATTAACCATCTCATCTGATGCTTTATTGATAAAAAATAGATTGTTTGATAAATCAGTATATATCTACATACCAAGCAATGAAGTCAACATTGTTGTTCATGGTGATGAGAAAAAGAATATAAAATGCCACACAAACGATAGCAGCCACTTTGTTGTTAGACTAAATGATTTACCATCTTCATTGCGATTCAACAGAAATAGTACCGTGGTAGACTATATAGATACACTTCGTTACGCAGATTATGGATTAAAATGTGATGTTTCAGAAAATCAGCAAAGTGTTATAACTGAAGTGAATGATAAAAGCAATTACATTCAATTTCACCTCGATAAAGAACCAAGTGGAAATACTAAACTAGGATTTGATTTTTATACTTATCGGTATAAAAATACTGCAAGTCCTGAAAGTTACCTTAGTATCGACACTAAATTTGATTACGAATTTGTAAACCACATCTCAGCTTCCAGAGTTAATTTCAACATAGAGAAATTTTTAATTCAAAGTAATAATTTTTCTCTTGCTGCAGATGGTGGAATGCAAAATTATAATTTGGTTACGTCTTCATTTAAAGACAAAATCAACGTGGCTATATCAAATTATAAAGAATTAATCTCGTTTATGATTGGTGACTCAAAAACTTCAGATGCGTTTGAAAAATTAATGTCTTCCTTATCAGAAAAAACAACTGATGACAGCGTTCAATTTTCAATAAAGTACGATGATGATGTAGGGTCAAGCTTTATTGGAAAGTTATCCACCACTGATTTTATGAACCAACTCAGTAAAATAACCCAATTAACCAAGGATGAGAGCAGTAGTTAGTTTACTTTTCATATTGATATTTCACTCAGGCGTAAACGCTTTTACTCTGGATAATAAACTCAGAGATAAAAGCATGGAAAAACGAGCAACCAGTTTATTTGAAATAATAAGGTGTCCAATATGTTCTGGCGAATCATTGTCTGAATCTGGATCTCAGATTGCGTATGATATGCGAGAAGCAATTCGTAAAAAAATCAATGATGGATACACAGATGAAGAGATAATCTCAGAGTTAAAAAATTCTTACGGCAATTCAATTATAACTACCCCACCTAGCACTTACATTTTGTGGTTTATTCCACTCACAACTCTGCTTATTGGGTGTTTTTTAATACGAAAGTATATCAGTATGTCCAGTATATTTAAACCTTTTATGTAATGTAACCGTTCACAGATTTCCACTTAATTCTTCAATCTCACTAATAGAAAGGCCAGTAAACTTGACAATAGTGTTGACATCAACATTATTAGCCAGCATTGCTTTTGCGACTTCAATTTTTCCTTTCTCTATACCTTTTTCTATACCTTTCTCTTCAGCAAGATCAAGTCTGTATTCAAGAATGGCTTCTTCTTTGCGTAGATCCATTATTCTTTCTTCGTAAGCTACTAAATCTTTTTCGTTCCAACGAAACTTATCTAACTCATCATATGCTAGCTTTATTATTGGTGCCTTTTCTGCAATTTTCTTTAGATCTTCATCTGTCGTTTCTTCAGCATATTTAAAGAAAAATAGCCAACGATCTACTATGCTTTCTAGCTGTTCTACTTTGCTTTTTGTAAATTTAGGTAACTCAATAAAGACAAATTGAAAATCTTTTAAGTAATGGCCGTTGGTTTTTATATCACGTATATTATGAGTAGAGATATAACCAACTTCTTCAGGAAGTAAGTTACAATTGGAAATAGCAATAAAGAAGACTTTCTTTAAATCAATGTAGTTGCCAGATTTATCTAATTGTCTTGAGTAAGCCTTAGCAACATATAGTTGAGCGCGTTTCTCAAAACCTTTATCACGAGCCAGTTGCATCTCAATCACAAACCTATTACCAATAGAATCCTTGCAGAGAACATCAACAATACTTTGTTTATCAGAGGCAATTTTGGGATCCATGATAGTACTTAAGAATTCTACTTCTTGTATTGCACTTGCCTCAGCAAATCCTAAAATATCGTTCAAAAAGTGAATAAGGATATTCTTATTTTTTTCCGTTCCAAAGATTTTTTTGAAACACAAATCATTGCGAGGATCGAGAAATTTTGAAAGAGCCATAATGCTTGGAAAATATTAATAATTATACACTATTATTAACAATTATTCAACTATATTTTTGAAGATAGCTAGTTTCTGTATTTACTTTAAATTGAAGAAAGCTCAAATGAAAGATCGTGTTTTTCACAGAATGCAGTCTGGTTACTATATAATTTTTTGATTTTCACTTTTTTTTTAACCTTGCAATGATATTTTCTTTGCCGATAAAAATTAATAATTTAGCGAGCTCTGGTCCTGTTTCTGTTCCTGTTAAAGCTGAACGCAGCTGCATAAATAAGTCTTTTGCCTTTATATCCACTGTCTGTCGAATAGCTTTTACCCACTCTGATAATGTGTTTTCGTTACAATCGCCTTGAGGCAATGCATTGAACGCAATTTTTATAAGCTCCTTATCAAGAATCACAGGCTCTATATCAGATTTGCATATTTTCCACCACTTGGCCACCTCAGAAAACCTTTCTATATTGTTCCTTATAAAATACCAAAACTCTGAGGAGCCCACTCCAATTTGATTTAAACGTTCTTGTACAATTTCAAATGACATTTGTTGCAGCACTTTGCTATTTAGCTTGTATACTTCACTCAAGCTGAATTGTACAGATGCTGAGCTAAATTTTTTAATGTCAAATGAGTCAATCAAAGATTGCATACAGGCGCAAGCTTCAATTGGATTGGATGTTCCGAGCTTCACTAAATAACTAACTAGCGCCATTGGTTCAGTCTCATCTTCTCTTATGGACTTGATATCCAGCCCGCCTTTCCGTTTCGATATCTTGCTATCATCAAAATGTAGTAGAGAAAGGTGAGCAAATATAGGAATTTTCGCTTTTAATGCTTTAATCATTTGGATCTGAACTGCGGTATTAGTTACATGATCTTCCCCACGTACAACATGGGTTACATTAAAGTCAACGTCATCAATAACAGAAGGTAGCATGTATGTATAAATTCCATCTTCTCTTTTTACCACAGGATCGCTGATGTGACTTGTTGCAATATTTATTTCACCTTTAACTTCATCATTCCATTTAACAACTTCATTTCTATCCAATTTAAACCTGAAATGTGGTCTTCTTCCTTCTTGCTCATAATGAATTTTCTCTTGCTCAGTTAGAAGTAACGCGCTTCTGTCATATACCGGGGGAAGTCCTTGTTTTAACTGCAATTTTCGTTTAATGTCTAACTCTTCTCTTGTTTCATAGCATGCATAAACATGCCCTTCTTTTATTAACTGCAAAAACACCTCATTGTAACGCTCAAAGCGCTCTGATTGCTTAAAACTTGCATCCCAATCTATGCCAATCCATTTTAGGTCTTCTATGATATT
The DNA here is from genome assembly GCF_964028325.1 of Wolbachia endosymbiont (group A) of Hedychridium roseum. Classification (NCBI taxonomy): domain Bacteria; kingdom Pseudomonadati; phylum Pseudomonadota; class Alphaproteobacteria; order Rickettsiales; family Anaplasmataceae; genus Wolbachia; species Wolbachia endosymbiont (group A) of Hedychridium roseum. The sequence continues at coordinate 228,401 of NZ_OZ034755.1, forward strand.
ATTTATATATTTGACATCTGAACGCTGAAGGTCAGTATCATCAAAACGGAGTAGAAATTTTCCATTTTGATTACGTGTGTACATCCAACAAACCAAAGCAGTCCGTACGTTTCCTACGTGGAGATAGCCAGTTGGGCTTGGAGCGAATCTTGTTAGCATTTAAATAGCAATATTGTAAAATAATAACTTATTTACTCTAATTTATTTTAATTTTATATAAATATACGGCTAAAGCAAGTGAGATCTGCTAATACAATTGAGCAAGAGAAGAATAAGTATGGCTATAGCATTGTGGCACCTTTGATATTTGATGGATTAAGACCATATGATAAATTCAAGAAAATTCACAACTTGACGACAAAGGCTAATGTAGCATCATATTGATATCATGACTAACTTAGAAAAGATGAGAGAAAAACTGCAAGATCAAATAAATTATCATAATGTTTTGTATCACCAAAAAAATAAGCCAGAAATAAGTGATGCTGAATATGATGAACTGAAGAAAAAGTTAGCTGAAATAGAGGCACAATTTCCAGAAATTTATGCAACACAAGATAGTGTTGGTGCTCCACCTGATGAGAGGTTTTCTAAGGTGGAACATCAAGAACCTATGCTTTCTCTTGAGAATGCTTATGATGAACAAGATGTAGAGAAATTTTTGTCTAAAATAAAGAGGTTTTTAATTGAGGACAAAATAGAGATATTATGTGAGCCAAAAATTGATGGGTTGTCGTTTTCTGCAATTTATGAGGATGGGAGATTTGTTAAAGCTGCAACTCGAGGTGACGGTTTTTTAGGGGAAGATGTCACTCACAATGTTGCAACAATAAAAGGCTTTCCTAAGTTTTTGCAAGGCGTGCAAGGAAGACTAGAAGTAAGAGGTGAAATATACATCAGTAACAGCGACTTTTTAAAGTTAAATGAAAACGATGAATTTGCCAATCCTCGAAATGCAGCTGCTGGTTCTCTAAAGCAATTGGATGCAAACATTACAGCAAGTAGACCACTTAGATATTTTGCTTATTCTTTGATTGGTGGAGCAGAGAAAAGTCAAAGTGAAATACTAAATAAGCTTGAGGCACTTGGTTTTTGCGTAAATGAGCATCAGTCCTTAACGAGTAGTTTGGATGGAATGCTGAAGTTCTATAACGAGGTCTATAATTGTCGCTATAACTTGGATTATGATATTGATGGAATAGTCTATAAAGTAAATGATTTGGTACTACAAAATCGTCTAGGGAATACTCACAAAGCACCGCGCTCAGCACTTGCATACAAGTTTTCTGCGGTTTATGCAAAAACAAAGTTAAATAAGATATTTATACAGGTGGGCAGAACAGGGGTTTTAACTCCAGTTGCAGATTTAGTGCCAGTCAATATTGGTGGGGTGCTAGTTAGTAGAGCAAGTCTGCATAACCAAGATGAGATAAAACGTAAAGACATAAGAGAGGGAGATATTGTAACAATCAAAAGGGCAGGAGATGTAATTCCCCAGATCGTTGAAGTAAGCAGAGATTCTCGTCTTCCAAATACACCTGAATTTGTGTTTCCTGGAGTATGCCCTGAATGTGGTAGTAAAGTACGTCAGGTTGAGGGAGAGGCGGCAGTAAGATGTCCTGAGGAATTTGCCTGTAAAGCTCAAATAATAGAAAAACTAAAGCATTTTGTATCGAAAGATGCATTTGACATTGTTGGCCTTGGTGATAAGCAGATAGAGTTTTTTTACGACCTTGATCTGATAAAACAAATCCATGATATTTTTACTTTAGAAGAAAAATTGGATGAATTTAATCTGGAAGGACAGTCTGGCTGGGGCGAGAAATCTATAGCTAATTTGTTAAATTCTATACAAAGCAGAAGGGTAATAACTCTAGATAGGTTTATATTTTCTTTAGGTATTAGATTTATTGGCCAAGTTGCAGCAGAATTGCTTGCAGATTATTATGTTTCTTATGATAATTGGTATAATTCGATGATTGAACTGTCATCAGATAATACTGAGCTAGTCGGTATAGACGGCATAGGAAAAAAAGGGGCTGAATCTTTGGAATCATTTTTTTCTAAGGAACATAACATCAAAATGTTAAATGATCTTACTGCTTGTCTTCAAATTCTTCCTGTGAACTCCAACTCTAGTGACTCTGTTTTAAATAATAAAATTATAGTGTTTACTGGTAAGCTACTTGCTATGAGTAGAGGAGAGGCAAAAGTAAGAGCCAAAACTCTAGGAGCAAAGGTCAGCTCACATCTTTCTGCTAAAACTGACTACCTAATTGCAGGAGAAAAACCAGGATCCAAATATAAAAAGGCAGTGGAATTAGGTGTAGAAATTTTAGATGAAGACCAGTGGCATAAAGTGATAAGTTTGGGAGTGTTCAAATAACATTTGGATTGTATATTAAATCAAAGTTGCAAGACTATAATGAGCAAGCTGTTAATTGGATTGATTGGATTACCACAAAAAAACTCCTTTCTTTCTCTCCATTTTTTCTGGGTAAGGTCATGGTGCTGGTACAGGTCCTATAGCTGACCCAAGCAACACGTCATACCGCGATTTATTCGCAGTATCTCAGCATAGATTCCGCTAACAAGTAGCGGAATGACGAATTTTTGTTTTTCAAATTATCGGTAAACCTAAGTCACTTTAGCTATAGCTATCTTCAAAAATATGGTTGAATAATTGTTAATAATAGTGTATAATTATTAATATTTTCAAGCATTTTTGCCATGGCTCTTTCAAAATTTCTCGATCCTCGCAATGATTTGTGTTTCAAAAAAATCTTTGGAACGGAAAAAAATAAGAATATCCTGATCCACTTTTTGAACGATATTTTAGGGTTTACTGAGATAAATGCAATACAAGAAGTTGAGTTTCTTAGCACTATTATGGATCCCGAAGTTGCCTCTGATAAACAAAGTATTGTTGATGTTCTCTGCAAGGATTCTCATGGAAATAGATATATAGCAGAAATGCAGCTCGCTAGAGACAAGGGCTTCGAAAAACGCGCTCAATTATATGCCGCTAAAGCCTACTCAAGACAATTAGATAAATCTGGCAACTACATTGATTTAAAGAAAGTCTTCTTTATTGCTATTTCCAATTGTAACTTACTTCCTGAAGAAGTTGGTTATATCTCTACTCATAATATACGTGATATAAAAACCAACGGCCATTACTTAAAAGATTTTCAATTTGTCTTTATTGAGTTACCTAAATTTACAAAAAGCAAAGTAGAACAGCTAGAAAGCATAGTAGATCGTTGGCTATTTTTCTTTAAATATGCTGAAGAAACGACAGATGAAGATCTAAAGAAAATTGCAGAAAAAGCGCCAATAATAAAGCTAGCATATGATGAATTAGACAAGTTTCGTTGGAACGAAAAAGATTTAGTAGCTTACGAAGAAAGAATAATGGATCTACGGAAAGAAGAAGCCATTCTTGAATACAGACTTGATCTTGCTGAAGAGAAAGGTATACAAAAAGGTATAGAGAAAGGAAAAATTGAAGGGAAAATTGAAGGGAAAATTGAAGGGAAAATTGAAGGGAAAATTGAAGGGAAAATTGAAGTCGCAAAAGCAATGCTGGCTAATAATGTTGATGTCAACACTATTGTCAAGTTTACTGGCCTTTCTATTAGTGAGATTGAAGAATTAAGTGGAAATTTGTGAACGGTTACGGATTGATTGGATTACCACAAAAAAACTCCTTTCTTTCTCTCCATTTTTTCTGGGTAAGGTCATGGTGCTGGTACAGGTCCTATAGCTGACCCAAGCAACACGTCATACCGCGATTCATTCGCGGTATCTCGGCATAGATTCCACTAACTAGTAGCGGAATGACGAATTTGTCGTTTTTCAAATCGTCGGTAAACCTAAAAAAGTTTGCATCATATGCAGCAATAGCCATAGGGTCTGTAGGGCTTATAGCTAGTATCACAGCTCTTAAATATTGTCCTAGTTTACCGCCTTTGATCGCAGGGGGGATGATTGGCTCTATGCTCCCGCTAGTTGCGTGTACGCTTGTTGGCATTTTATTGCTTATAGATAGAAGCTCTCTCGATAAAATATACGGTAATATATATGACCAAAAAAAGATAAATGAAAAAGCTGAATTGTTTGATAAATTGAGTAAGTGTGTTTTACCTCTTATAGCAGGGGCTGTTGTTTCTTTTGGAGTTGGAGCAGGTTTAGCTGCCCTTGGCCTTGAATCGCCCCTAGCTATAGCCGTCTTAGCTGCAGTAGCATGCAAAGTTATTATGTCACTTTTTAGTGCAATAAATGAACGCTCTTCTTCTCCACCAACACCACCAGGTAGCTCGGTTGACAGCGGTGTGAAAGTTAATGGTGCTAGTGCAGGTTGTGTTCCTAGCCCTAGTCATTAGTCAGTTCTTTCCATCCAAGAATCATTTTATTGGCTTGCCTCAATTTTTCAACAGAAGGCAAGTCTTCTGTGCTGAGTGGTAGGCGGACAGTTTGATGTTCTATAAGACCAATATCATGCAAAAGTGCTTTAGTGGGTATTGGGTTGCTGGCAATAAATAGAGCTTTGCAAGCTTGTTGCCAGATATCTGTTGAACTTTTCATGTCATTTCCTGTCATTTGAGGAGTTGTTTTTTTTCTAGTTACGTGCTGGAATGACAGTAGGCATTGCTTAACATATTCATGTGCTACATGTGGCCAAACATTGGAAGCAACGGAAACCAGACCAGCCGCACCATAAGCGGCCATATCGGATATCATATTATCATCTCCGTAAAAGACCTCAATATTTGGAGCAACTTTCTTATACTGAGCTAAAGTATCAACGGTGCCACTTGAATCTTTGATAGCCCAAAATTTTTCGTGGCTGGATAAGTTGCGTACAGTTTCAGCGTGAAGACTCACTCCTGCTCTCGATGGAATATTGTAAAACATAGCCGGCACATGTGCTTTCTCAAGCAGCTTTTCAAACCATAAAGTCTGCCCCATAATTCCGGGCTTTGCATAAATGGGAGTTGTCATTAGATAGCCATGAATAGGCATACCCTTGCAAAAATCAAGCCATTCAAGAGTTTGATATAGATTCACTCCTGGTACACCAATTATAATTTTCGTATTTAATTTTAGCTTACATACAAATTCAACTAATGTACGCTTTTCAGAATCAGTAAGCGATAGGCCTTCACCTGTGCTACCCAGTAACACTACGCCATTTTCAGCTTCAGCTTGTATTGTAAGTAAACGCTGCAAACTGCGGTAATCTATGTCATCCCCATTGCAATTAAAAGGAGTAACACAAGCAGTCCATAAAAATATAAATTTCAATTTAAATTGTTAAAATGGTATTTCATCGTCGATTAGTTCATCTTTTATATCGTTGTCAAAACTTTCGTGCTTATTTTTTTGTTCTGTTTCATTTTGCTTGTATTCACTTGGCTTGTAATCGGAATTTGGTCGCGAATCCAAGAGAGTAAGAGCGCTATTAAAATTATATAGAACCACCTCTGTTGTGTATCTTTCACTACCGTTTTGGTCAGTCCATTTTCTAGTTCTCAAAGAACCTTCAACATAAACTTTACTGCCTTTGCGTGCAAAATCTTTGACGATTTTTACTAATCCTTCACTAAAAATTACAATATTATGCCATTCTGTCTTTTCAGAGCGCATACCGGAAAGTTTGTCAGTCCAACTTTCAGACGTGGCTATTGAAAAACTTGCCATCTCTTTTCCATTTTGTGTAGTCCTAATTTCAGGATCTTTTCCTAAATTACCAACTAATATGACTTTGTTTATGGTACCACCAGACATAATTATGCTCTAAATAAATCCCTTTATTATCTTATGTGAAAGTACTATTGTCAAATTTAATTAAAAGTGCGCTTGGAGGGATTCGAACCCACGGCCTTTGCCTCCGGAGGGCAACGCTCTATCCAACTGAGCTACAAGCGCATATATAGCTACCCACCCGCGGTATCTATGTTGAGATCCCGCTAACGAGCAGCGGGATGACGGTTTTTCAAATTGTCGGTAAACCTAAGTCACTTTGGCTATATACTAAATTATTTAATAGATAAGCTATCCAAGTCAAATTTTTGTTTTGGATAAAGCGTAAACATAACACTCCCATGTCCAAGATATACATTTTGAGAATCATTCGCATGCTTTTTTATTGCTTTTTGATCTACGGCCCATACAAAAGTCACACAATTTTCAGTGACTGAGTGCACCTTTAAGTCCTTAGTATTTATAAACAGCTTTCCATTTACCCATATTTTCCATGTATCGGAAGAAAGATATAAAATTGAGTCTAAACTCACTACCTTACAGTTGAAATTATCTGATACCTCCTCTTTTGCAGCTCTTGAAGACCGTAAATTGAACTTTTCCATTTCATTGACCATTCTATTAACTGGCTCTTCATCAAAAAAAATGCTTTTTACGTTACTATATTGTGACAAAACGTCAAAGTCACTTTCCACTGCTTCTCTTATTATATCGTCCCGATCTGTATAGCTTAGTTTTTGATTGTTAATAAAGAAACACTCTTTTGCACGCAAATTTGCTATATCAATAAAATCATCGATTTCTTGATTGCCAACTTTAAGAATACTTTCAAAATATCTTTTTTCTATCATCATTCCATACTGAGAATGATGACAAACCATTTCATCATCACCTTGTTTTTCTATATATACGCATAAATTTCCACTATTTAATCCTAATATTTTATGCTCAATAAAATCTTCATTGCCAATATATTGTCGGCAAGAATACTCCTTACAAATTTCTATGCTTTCTATGATATCTTCACAACTGCAATATGCATTAACATTGGAAATGAGTAGCATAAAAATAAAAAACAGCTTTATGTTCATCACCTTATCTACTTAATATAGTATACCAATCAAAGACTATATTAACTCTCACTATCTCTATCATATTACCATTCAAAATTTGATTCATAATTGCAGCATCAATATTTCTCTGCTTGTTTAAAATAAGAGATTTGATCATAACATAACCGGGCAGATTTGGAATAGACTGTAGAAATAAAAAAATATGCTTATCGCTGATTGAACTTAAATTTAGGACCACTTCACTTTTTATTACTTTTGTGCGTTCACTTTTGTTGTGGAGCTCAACTTCTTCGGGTATAGAAATTGATATTTCAGGTTCTAATATATAGTACTTTTTATATAACCTGCTAAGCTCGAAATTTAAATTTGCAATGTATCTGCTACTGTGTAAATTTGAAGAAGAAATTTTTTTCCATAAATCTAGGTTTTTATTTAGAACAACTTCCTTTTTTTGAATTCCAGTAATCTGTAAATTAATAGAACGTATTTTATCAATCGCAATTTGGTTTTTATTATAAACCTTTTCGTTATAGATAACAACATATGTTAATAACCCTATTAATCCAACAGATAATAACAAACACGATATAAACTGAATTGTAGCTTTTCTTTTTAATTGAGAGATAGTCATTAATCTACATTGCCTCTCCTATTTCAACATCAATAGATAGATTTTGCCCTTTAGCAGCAGGTAAGTTAGAAATATTAATGTCATAGGTACGAAAATTATCGTTTAAATTTTTTCGTAGTTTCTCGTATTGATAGGAAATATTTTTACCGGATCGAAAATTAAACCTTAAAGTTGTGGTAATATAACTTTTTGCCTCATTATAATTCCATTCAAATGATCGAAGCTCTATACCTGGTACTTTTAACTTTTCTACATACTTAACTTGTGTAAGAGGAGAGTATTCTATTTTTGATAAAATATTATTGATATTAATAAAATCATAAATTTCATCTATTTTTTTTACATTATAGCTTTGGCTAAGTTTTGTTAATTGGTTATTTAAGGTGCTCTGCTTTGCGGATAAATTATCAGCGACACTGAAGTTTGAATACAAATTTAGCAAACAAAGGGCGTTAATTACGACTAAAACCAAAGCGAAGTATAGAAAAATTTGAGGAGAGTTTAAATAAAGATAATTGAATAGATAAAATTCTTTAGTTTCCTTTGTATTAAAAATAGCTGCTAATTTATTCTTAAAGCTGTGAAACAAAATTATGGTATCGCAAAAGTTATCTTTTTCACTTATAGCTAGTTCTGCTCCTAATAGTTTGCCTAACTCATATGGAGTTAATATGTTCACACTGTTCTCTGAAAAATTTATGACTGATAAACTAGCTTTAATATCTTCTGACACTATGATGCAAAGGTCGATAGGGTTATTTTTTTCAAACCCAAACTTAGTTAAGGATCGAATAGTATCTTGCACTTCCTGATATATTCCACCAGCAATAATTCCTGGTAAATTATCATTAGTAAATGGTACTAAACGCGTAAATATCATTTTATTCTCTTTAAGAACCACTTGTCTATAGCCTCCCGTTTTAGTTGCAGCAACTATAATTTTCCAATTATTAGGATCTTTATGTAGAATCTTTTTTGTTATATTACTTATTTCTATAGGAAACATTAATATTCCCTTAAAGTTGGAGCCTATCTCAATAAACACATTCAACCAATATTCTACTAAATGCTTTGCTTTTGATGAAACAAGAAGATAGCACCAGTTTTGATTGAATTTGTTTGGCTTCTCAACCAAAAAAACTGAACTTATGTCATTATTACGAGAAAAATGCTCCATCTTTGTTTTTGCTGATAGATAGGCACTAATCTTGTTTGCCCTTGTAATAAACTGTAGCGAGTAATTTTGATCTGCATGATTAAGCACCAGGTATAAAGGTGCTTTTTTGTCTGATGAAAGACATGAAATTAAATCGGAAACTGCTTTATCGTTTTTGCCCTTAACAAAATACCTTTTATTTAAAGTATTATTTTTAAAATATAGTAACATTATGCCTTCTTCTCCAATAGAAAGCATAAACTTACTTTTGGATTTTGAACTAAACATATTAACAAAGCATATACTTATCTAGAATTAAAAAGGCAATTTATTGAAATTCATTAAACGTTAGAGGGAAATATTGTTATAAATTTTCGCAGCAACATTATTTATATTATAATTTTTTTATAAAATCACTACTAATATTAAGCTATTTAATTAATAAATTAAAAAACTCATTAATTAGAAATATACACTATCTGCCGATTAACTTTAATTAATAGGAGTTATTAATCTATTTACTATTCTTGTAATATTATTTCTAATGGTAAACATTTCTAGTAATACTGGAACAGTTGTTATTTCAGATACAGAATTTAGTGTAAGTAAACTAACCATTTGCTGAAGAGCGCTCATCTTCTTTGGTATTTGATGATGGAGCAACTAATTTGCTCAAAATCTCATCTTTTGGTCCCATAGCGTAAATGACACCATCTGACATGAGGATCACCTTATCAACTACGGACAATAACGGTAGCTTGTGAGTGATGATAACAGTAGTAGTATTTTGCTTTCTTGCAATGCCAATTGCATTAATTAAGCATGCCTCTCCATTGCTATCTAAGTTAGCGTTTGGTTCATCAAGTACTAAAAGTTTTGTGTGACCATAAAAAGCTCTGGCAAGTCCAAGAAGCTGTTTTTGGCCGCCAGAGAGCGTTACTCCTCCAGGACCTCCTATTGTTGTATCATATCCATTTGGTAAGCTTAGTATTAGTTCATGTATTCCTGCAATTTTTGCTGCTTTGATTATTTCTTCAGGATTTGGATCTGGTCTCATGCGAGCAATATTAGCTTTGACACTAGTGTTAAATAACTCAATATCTTGAGGTAAGTAGCCAACATAATTACCAAAATTTTCTCGATTCCAAGTATATACATCAGCGCCATCTAGTCTGACTACACCAGATATTGGCTTCCATACACCAACAGTTAATTTTGCGATAGTGGATTTACCAGAAGCACTTGCACCAATCACACCTACTACGTCCCCTGGTTCTATAATAAATGATATTCCTTTTACTGTTGGCTTATTGCTTCCATAAGGAGTAAAAAATACTCTATCAAATTCCAATTTTCCTTCAGGTTCTGGTAGAGCCATCGTTTGCTCTCTTTTTGGTGATGTTAATATAAGTCTTTGTAGCCTTCCATATGACATTCTAGCCTGATTTAAAAACTTCCAAGTATGAACCGCAGCGTCAAATGGTGCTAATACTCTACCCATTAAAATTGAAGCAGCGATGATGCTACCAGCAGTTTTATGAGCTGTAATTGCAAGTAATGCACCTGTTCCAATTACTGATATTTGCAGAGTTGAGCGCAAAAACTTAGTGATTCCAGTAATTACATTAGAGCGATTTTGTGCTTTAATTTGCATTGCTCGATTCTGATCATTTCGTTTACACCAATCAGAGACTATGAATTCTGACATGCCCATAGCTTCAACTACTTCTGCATTTCTTGTTGCAACATCTATAGCATTGATATTCCGTATAGTTTCTTCGTTGGTTTCTTGTAATATTCGTTTAGTGGCAAGTTCATTCCATATTGCCATAGAGACTAATATAATGATTCCAGCAATAGCTATAAACCCCGTGGAGGTGTGTATCATGAAAATCACAACAAGGTAAATTAACGACCATGGAGTATCAAACAGTGAGAATATACCATTTCCTGTAATGAAATTTTTTATTACCCCGAGATCTCGTATTGCTTCACCACTTGAAGTTGAGCTCTGCACTGACGTTAGCCTGATTGACCTTACTATCAGATCTGGTGTTGCAGTTTTATCGATCCAATCACCTATTTTTGCCATGGCTAAATATCGACAAGTTTCAAGCATTGCAGAACATGCAAATGCAGATAAAGTGATAATTGTCAGCATAGTTAGTGTTGATACACTTTCGCTTGATATCACCCGATCAAGCACTTGAGAGGTATAAAGTGGTAGAAATAACATTAATAAATTGATTCCCGCACTAAACCAAAAGATAAACCAAAATGCACTTTTGCATTTTTCTAGGCAAATATATAGAGTACTTTGCTTCAATTCTTTTTTTATTGATGGCGTAATTTCCACAATCTTCCTCTTAATTTAATTACATGCACCATATACAATTTTTATTACAAAAATATTAATAACGGCAGTTAGCCTGCTTTAAGTGAGTAAAATATTAATATATGTGAATAGGAAATATAAACAATGGTAAAAAGAAGTATAGTTAATATTTCCTTCATTGCCTATAGCTGAGCTACGTCATACCGCCGCGGCGCTAACAAGAGATCCCGCTAACAAGCAGCGGGATGACGAGGTATAAACCATCGTCATGCAGCCGCAAACCGTCATACCGCGATTTATTCGCGGTATCTCATCCGCTAACAAGCAGCGGAATGACAGCAATCCTACGTCATACCGCCACGGCGCTAACAAGAGATCCCGCTAACACGTAGCGGGATGACGGTTGTCAGGGTAGCTGTCATCCCTTGTGGAAATTGTTCTCAAATCACAATGTTCGTACAGCTATAGATTCATTCGCGGCGTAGATTCCGCTAACACGTAGCGGAATGACGAATTTGTCGTTTTTCAAATCGTCGGTAAACCTAAGTCACTTTAGCTATAATTCAGAATTGAGAGTTTTTAATAACTTTCTAACTCCCACTTAGGTCTTGGTGCAAAATTAAGTGGATCTATATAATTCTTCTGTAACCTTTCAATTCCTGCCCATCCAACCATTACTGCATTGTCTGTACATAGATTATTAGGGGGGAAAAATATGTTTAAGTTTATGTGTTCTTTCAGTTTTTCTCTCAAAAAATTATTTGCTGCAACTCCGCCGGTAATCACAAAGTCATTGATTTTGATATTTAAAGATTCGGCCATAATAATCGCATTACTAACCCTGTCCAGCAGTATGTCACTAATACACTCTTGAAACGAAGCACACACATCACACACATCTTGCTCGCTCATTTCGAGTTTCTGCACTAAGTTTTTTACTGCTGTCTTGATTCCAGAAAACGAAAAGTTACATCCAGAACGTTTTATCATCGCCCTTGGCAGTTTAAACCTTGCACCATTGCCTTTTTTAGCTAACTTTTCAATTAATGGCCCTCCGGGATAGCTTAAACCCAGCATCTTAGCAACTTTATCAAATGCTTCTCCTAACGAGTCATCAAGTGTCTCCCCGAGTTTAATATATTTACCTACATCCTGTACAATTAAAAATTGACAGTGACCACCTGATATTAATAGAACTAAAAACGGAAATTTCACCTCATGCAGTAACCTAATAACTAATGCATGCGCTTCTAAGTGATTCACTGCAATGAACGGTTTTTGTGCTACATGCGCAATTGCTTTAGCCATCATTGTACCAACTATTAATCCACCTATGAGTCCTGGTCCTGATGTTGCTGCAATTGCATTGAGATCACAAAAGTTAAGGTTAGATTTTTCCACGGCGCTTTTTATTAGACCACTTAAATGCTCCATATGAGCACGTGAGGCTATTTCAGGGATCACCCCACCGCGTTTTTTGTGTTCTGCTTGGGAAAGAATTTCGTGAGCAAGGACTTGCTTGTCACTATTTACAATCGCTACTGCAGTTTCATCGCAGCTTGTTTCAACAGCTAAAATGGTTTTCATGTATATTCGAGCACTTTATTATAAAAACTATACCTTGAAACGCTGTAGAAGTTAACTGCAAAGTTAACTTCTATAGCTAAAAGATTTACCGACAACCGTCATTCCGCTGCTTGTTAGCTGATGAGATACCGCGAATGAATCTACAATCGTATGAACATTGCGCTATTGAGATGGAGCACTTTCTTGTTATTCCAGGTCTCCTCTCTCGTCATCCCAGTGCGTGACACTGGGATCTCACTTAGTAATTTCGTAATATAAATCATACCAATTTGGGTTTTTTCTTGCAACTAAATTGATTTTCCATTCCCTTCTTCAACTTTTTAGAAGTTTTTCTCTATCAAGAGCCGAATCTACGTCTTGAAATTCTTCAAAATAAACTAATTTTTGTACATTATATTTCGACGTAAAACCGGGAATAACCTTGTTCTTATGCTCCCAAATTCGTTTAATTAAATTCGACGTAACACCTATACATAGAGCCTTATTGTGTCTACTTGCAAGTATATAAATATAATAGTTTTTCATAAAATTTAGATCCCAGTGTCACGCACTGGGATGACAGGAAGAGGAGACTGAGATGACAAATGTGAGTGCTGATGTAACAAATGTAAATGCTTGAATGACATCAATAATTATATACATTTTATCACTAAACTAGACGTTCGTACAGTCGTGGAATGAATTGCGGTATGACGTAGGAAAACCTGCACTATAAGCTAATCATCATCTCCAAATATGGAGCTAATTTTTTTGCCCCCAGGAGAAAATTTATTAGTCCAACTGCTTTGCACTTTGGTTACGTCTTTAGTGGCGGTTTTATTGCTGTATTCCTTGATTTCCTTATCTATTCTATCCATCATTTGTGGATCCAGGCAGCTCTTTTTCCATTGATCAGTAGCAAGGAACACTTTGTTTAAATCTTGAGTGCGAATTAAGTATTCTTTATCCTTAGGATAAACCTCTTGTGCCCAAGCAAATAGCTCAAAATAGCGTGCAAACAATTCAGATGCGCGTGACTTTGCAGTTTGATAAGCTTGTATCTCCTTAAATATAACTTGGCTAATAATTTTCTGCACAAGAACATTTGCTTGCCTTAAATTCTGCTCAATATCCTGGTAAACCTTATGGAGAAATTCCTGCTCTAGGCTCAAGTTAAGCTCATTTTCAACCATATGTGAAAGTTCATGCACTATAATGTATGGATTTGACCTTCTCAGCACAATAACATACCTATTTACACCGGAAGACCTGATTGTCTTACACACCCCTTCTTCCATATCCACTAATCCCTCTTGGTATATTTCAAACGAAAGCTTATTTTGCTTTATTAGTGATAAAGTGAGGTTTAATGTGTTTCTAAACTTCTCAAATTGATAGAGATACTCAATATATCGTATTGCATTTTCACTGCTTCCTACTTTAGTCGCTTGTTTGATTAAATTCCTGATTAGCATGCCTTATTATTAAAGGAATTTTTTTTTATACTCAAGAGCTATAAAGTGTTTTTTAGGAAATCTCATTGCATAGCTAAAGTAATTCAGGTTTACTGACAACCGTCATACCGCTAACAAGTAGCGGGATGACGAGATGCCACCGCGAACCGTCATACCGTCACGAACCGTCATACCGCGATTCATTCGCGGTATCTCTTAGCATAGATCCCGCTAACACGTAGCGGGATGACGATTGTCGATGAACCTAAGTTACTTTAGCTATAAACATTAAGAAATTTACTAAACGAAGAAAAAAGGCAAAAGAAGCCCTGGTCATTATCTATTTTCAGTATTTGGCGTTTTTTAAGTCTTAAACACTGCAATTTAGCTGCTTTTAAATGCAACTCACCTTAGTTTAAATGTTTAAGAAATTTACTAAGCAGAAAAAAAGGCAAAAGAAACCCCGCGTTAGCTAGTTGTCACTCTCTAATCCTGCAAATTGGCGTACTATACTGTCTTAAACGACTTATAAGCGCGTTTCAGCTTGTGTAGGTAAAAACCTAGAAATATTGTGAAGACATAAGGTGCGCATAGTGCAAAAAATTAAAAATAAGACGCCAACTACGTTGTTTTCTTGCTGTTTAATCTGCACAGATGAAGATAACTGAATACCTTCAATACCATGATAAGGGGGCTGGCGGAGTTTGTCAAGGAAGTTTTTGTATTTAATCCGTTTCTATGGCTTATATAATAATCATTATTGTGATATAAAACTTAGAATAATGCAATAGATACCTAATGTTTTAGCTATTAATTATATGTTGCACAAGAGCACATATTACAATACCATCCAAGTAGGTCAAAAATAAGGAGATTGTCATGAGTTTTACTTTACCTGAATTACCATATGATAAAACAGCTTTGGAGCCTTACATATCTGCAAAAACCTTAGATTTTCATTATGATAAGCACCATAAAGGATATTTAAATAAACTCAACGAGCTAGTTGAAAATACAGATTATCAACATGTGAAAATTGAGGAATTAATAACAAAAGTGCATGGTAATAGCGATAAAGTTCCCATATTTAATAACGCAGCGCAAGTTTGGAACCACACTTTTTATTGGAATTCAATGAAGAAGAATGGTGGTGGTAAACCTAAAGATGATGGTTTTCTGGCAAAAAAAATTCAAGATGATATCGGTGGTTTTGATAAGTTTTGTGGGGAATTTGCCAATCATGGAGTAAGCCAATTTGGTAGTGGATGGGTATGGTTAGTGCTCGAAAAAGGAAAGCTCAAAATCACCAAAACTCCAAATGCAGATTTGCCATTAATTTATGGCCAAGTTCCATTACTCACTATGGATGTCTGGGAGCACGCCTATTATTTAGATTGTCAAAACCGTAGAATTGACTACATAAAAGTTTTCCTTGACCATTTGATTAATTGGGATTTTGCAGAAGAAAATTTAAAAAAGAATACATAAGATGAATACACCTCAGGTAACAAAATTAGATAATGGTCTGCGCATAATAACTGAGCAGGTGCGTGATGTTGATTCCGTAGCTTTAAGCATACGAGTTGGTGTTGGCAGTAGAGCGGAAAGTGCAAATCAAAATGGAATATCCCATTTTCTAGAACACATGGCTTTCAAAGGAACGAAGACAAGAACTGCGTTTGAAATTGCAAAAGCTTTTGACGACATAGGTGGGGTTTTCAACGCCAGCACCGGTAGGGAAAGCACCACCTATTATGCAAAAGTCCTCAAGAAAGACATAAAAACTGGTATTGATATATTAATAGATATATTGATGAATTCAACATTTCCAGAAGATGAATTGGAACGTGAGAAGGGCGTTGTAATACAAGAGATTTTTCAAACTAATGATTCACCAAGTGACATTGTTTTCGATAAATATTTTGAGGCAGCTTATGAAGATCAACCTTTCGGCAGGTCAATCTTAGGCACGCAAGATACTGTAAAATCTTTTACTCGAGAAGATCTAAATAACTACATAAATGAGCATTACTTTGGCGAGAATATGCTATTTGCCGTTGCAGGAAATGTTGAACATGAAGAAGTTGTTGCATTAACCAAAGATTTTCTCTCAAAGATTCATTCTAAAAAGCTGAAAAAAAGCCAAAATGCGACGAGCTACACTGGTGGTGAGTATTTAGAACATCGTAAATTAGATCAGGTGCACTTGCTAATTGGTCTACCTAGCGTTTCTCGTTATGACGATAAATATCACACGTTTCAAGTGCTTGATTCTATATTAGGGAGCGGAATGTCATCACGTCTGTTCCAGGAAGTAAGGGAAAAGCAGGGATTAGCTTACTCTGTTTATTCATTTAATTCCAGCTACACTGATACAGGGATGTTTTCCATTTTTGCTGGCACAGATAGTAGTAACTTAGATAAGCTTTTAAAATCTATGACGACAGAGTTGAAGAAGCTGTCTACAGATAATCTGAGGGAAGAAGAAGTAAATAGAGTGAAAGAGCGAATAAAATCCCAAATTTTAATGTCACACGAAAGTGTTAGCTCACGCGCTGAAACATTGGGGCACTACTATGGTAACTATAATAGGTACATCAGTAAAAATGAATTAATAGAAAAAATTAGTGCAGTTACCACTGCTAACGTAAAAAAAGCAGCAAAAGAATTGTTATCTCAGCATGAAAAAACCACTCTAGCTGCAATTGGAGAAATTAAATCATTGCCAAGTTACGATAAAGTGGTTTCTATGCTTAAAGGGAGTGTTAAATAAACTGTGTCAAACCGCATTTTTAGTTCAACTCAATTTTCAATCTGCCAGGAAAGAAAACATCAAGTTGAGAGATAGTTAATGCCCAATCATGTACAGGCATCGTCCACTTTTCCTCTGCCTTCTTTATAGCACAATATACCTGCTTATACAAGGCATTTATGCTGGTAAATGAGCCTTTGGTCTTAGTGAATTTCCTAATTTGCCTATGTAGCCCCTCTATGGGATTGGTGGTGTAGATTATCCTCCTAACTGGACCAGAATACTTAAAATAACCAGACAAGTTTTCCCAATTATTCTGCCAAGATTTTATAACCATAGGGTACTTTGTGCCCCCATTTTTCATCTAATTCCAACAGATAATTCTCGGCAATTTCCTTGCTTGAAGCTTGATATACCTTCTTTAAATCGCTCAAAAAACTCTTCGCATCTTTACTGGCCACATACTTCAGTGAGTTGCGTATCTGATGCACTATACACATCTGCACTTCCGCATTAGGAAAGACACTGTTTATAGCTGCAGGAAAGCTTTTCAGCCCATCAACGCAGGCAATAAGGATATCTTCTACTTGTATCTTGTCAAAAGCATCTAATGTTTTAAGCTTAAGCATTAGGTGGAGAAGGGAGGAACTCTGTGCTTCTTCTTAGATATAAAATCTGTAGAGGAGATAAGAATTCCCTTCTCAAAAGTATAGGCTGGACGGTATCGTAGAAAGACCTGAATGGTTCTAATTCTGTATTCACAAGACTAGCCTTACTTTTCATTTTTAATGGTAACGTATGGGGTTATATATGATCAACAACTTTTTGGGCATAGATATATCAAAAGATCGCTTTGATGTTTTTCTCTCATTTATAAGCAAAAAAGGAAAGCGTGAAACTAGAAAAAGAAGCTTTAAGAACGATGGTTTCAAAGTCTACTGAATTTTCTACACAAACATAATGTAGAAAAAGTAAAAACCTGCATGGAATCTACTGGTTGTTATAGCGAAGCACTGGCTGAATTTCTACACAATGCTGGACATTTTGTAAGTGTTGTAAATCCTTATTGCATAAAATCTTATGCAAGGAGTAAGCTGATACGACAAAAGAATGATCAGACCGATGCAGAAGTTATTGCTGATTATTGCCAAAGACAGGAACCTTCTAGTTGGACACCACCTTCTCCTGAAATGAAAAAATTAAAACATCTTTATCGTTGCTCAGTTGCGTTAAAAGATGAGTTAACATTAGTAAATAACCACTTAGAAAAAAAAGAGAGACTGCCTAAAGAAGTTGCAAATGCTTGGGAAGACCTTGCAATGAATATAGCTCAAAAAATAGAAACAATAAAAAACTCCGTACGTGAACTATTAAATCAACACAAAGAATTGTTGGAAAATTTTCAACTTCTATTGACTATTCCAGGCATAGGAGAAGAATCAGCAATAGCTATTTTAGCTGAAGTTTCTGATATAGAGGTTTTTAGAGATGCCAGGCAATTGGCAGCATATACAGGAGTTATACCACGAAATATGACGTCAGGTTCCTCTGTATATGCCAAACCCAGATTAAGTAAATCCGGTTCACAAACATTACGTAAGGCACTTTTCTTTCCTGCCATAGTAGCTAAGAATCACAATCCTATCATTATGAGCTTTTGCCAAAGATTAAAGGAAAAGGGTAAGCATAATATGGCCATCGTTGGTGCTGCAATGCGTAAGCTACTCCATATCATTTTCGGTATTCTGACATCCAAAAGTGCTTTTGATCCTAACCATATCAAAAACTACAGGGCTAGGAGGTTGACTGAAGGTTTAGTACTTTAAAATCAAAAATGCTTCCTATCTATCTTATGTAAAGTGGTATCTTACACAAATTTATTGAATGTTGTTGGTTAGTGGATATGTTGATAAGTAAATTTCATCTGTTTTGTGCGTATAAAACTAATTTACTTATCAACATATCCACTAACTATAATCTGTGTACTGTTACACAATTGGAAGTATTTTTTGATTTTATGATGCAACTTGGGAAATTTTATAATTTTTTTGTTGACTAACAAGACGGTATCTCCTGTCATCCGAGTAGCTGACACTGGGATCCAGAAAACTTAATTTTAACCAAGTGGCTGCATAATAAAGACTAGATCCCAGACTGGAATGACACCCTACTTAACCGTCATACCGCGATTCATTCGCGGTATCTCAGCCGCTAACAAGAGATCCCGCTAACAAGCAGCGGGATGACGATTGTCGTTTAGCTATAAACGTTAAGAAATTTACTAAACGAAAAAAAAGGCAAAAGAAGCCCTGGTCATTGTCTATTTTCTGTATTGGCGTTTTTTTAAGTCTTAAACACTGCAATTTAGCTGCTTTTAAGTGCAACTCACCTTAGTTCAAATGTTTAAGAAATTTACTAAGCAGAAAAAAAGGCAAAAGAAATCCCGTGTTAGCTAGTTGTCACTCTCTAATCCTGCAAATTGGCGTACTATACTGTCTTAAACGACTTATAAGCGCGTTTCAGCTTGTGTGGGTAAAAACCCAGAAATGTTGTGAAGACATAAGGTGCACATAGTGCAAAAAATTAAAAATAAGACGCCAACTACGTTGTTTTTTTGCTGTTTAATCTGCACAGATGAAGATAACTGAATACCTTCAGTTTCATGATAAGGGGGCTGACGGAGTTTGTCAAGTAAGTTTTGCATTTCTGTGAGCTACCAAACAATACGTTCGAACTTTTCTATATAATAATTCCACTATACCGCAAAACCAGCCACATTAGCCTACTTTTGCCACATTTAGGTACGAACTGATTTGCCTAACTTTGTTGCAGCAATTTTGCGTTTTTATTTTCGCAACGCCGCTTTTGTTTAAATTGTTCTCACAAAGGTACGTACTATTTTTATATTTTTTGAAGAAAGTAAATAATAAAATTTTTGGTGACGCTATAGAAAGCAGCATTTTCATAAACTTTTACGTAATTTTTTAACATAGTTGAAAGTTACTAAAATATCTGATATCATGTTTGCATGATAGCATTAAACAGCAGAGTAAAATGAGTTTTGATCGATACGTTAAAGATGATTCTTTAATAATAAAGGACGCTACTGCGGTAGACATAGGGAAATTGCTAAGCTTTTTACAAAGTAATACGCACATTATAAGGCTTTCTTTAAAGAATTGCAATGTTGGTAGTGAAGTTGTAGAAGAATTAACTGAGCCTACCTTAATTTATTGTGCAATAAGATTGGTGATGGAGTTACAAGAGGATTAGCTAAACTTGAGCTTTATACACCATCATCTCTAATGTCTGGATATGTTGATAACAGATATACTGTTAGTACCAAGGCTGTAAAAAAACTAGCTCAACTTAAAAATCTTACTTCACTTGATTTATCTAGTAACAAGATTGATTATGAAGGTGTAAAAGAATTAGCTCAACTTAAAAATCTTACTTCACTTAACTTATCGGGTAACAGGATTGATGATAAAGGTGTAAAAGAATTAACTAAACTTAAAAAGCTTACTTCACTTAATTTATCGGTTAACGAGATTGGTAGTGAAGGTGTAAAAGAATTAGCTAAATTTACAAATCTTACTTCACTTAATTTATCGGGTAACAGGATTGATGATAAAGGTTTAAAGGCTTTAACTAAGTCTTCATGCCTGAAGAACCTTAAAAAACTTCGCCTTGGTGAAATTGAAATTGGTATTGAAGGTATAGAAAGTCTAGCTGAAATTAAAAATTCCGGAGTTAAATTAATTCATTCTTTGAAAGAAATATCACATAGAATCTTTTGTGATTTCCTGTTGAAACCACGTCCTCACAATCAAGTTACATATAAAAAGGGCGTAAAAAAGATGATTTTTAATGTAGCCCAACATGATAATAGTGGCAAGATAGTTAAGCATATCCTCACACAACCTAACAAATACCATTTTTTGATCAACTCACAAGATGAACAAGGGCATACATTATCTCATTTCTATACCCACTCTCCTGAAATGCAAGAATTTTTATTTAAACATGGTTTAATTCCTGAAAAAGAACCAGAACTAGAAAGGGATGCTGAGTTACAGGGTATTTTACGAAATAGACAGTCTGTCCATGCAAGAGCAGCAAATAAGGAAACGTGTTTTTTCACTGCAAAGTTAGTAAAATCTATAAATGCTAATGAGAATGAATTAAAACAAGCTGCAACTTCTTATATGGAAAACGTGCCTAAACTACTTAAGCAATATCAAAACGACCAGATGAAAGTAAAGTTACTTGGCCTGACCAAAGATGGAAAAAGACTTGTAATGGAACAAGTATTACGTAAAAATGCAGCTGTACCAGATGATAAAGAATTTATTGAAATAACCTTTAAAAAAGTCGAGGAAGTGTTGAAGCAAAAATACTTAAGCAAAGATCAAGAAGGTGAATATATTGAAGAAATGTCTAGGGGAAAACTACAATATGATTACACGAGGGATAATGCAAAAGTTACCATACCTGAATCTATAGGTTATATTAAATTGCTAATTGATAGATTCACTATTCCATTGATGGCAAGAAAAGAACTGCTCGTTACTCTTGTGAACCAGAATCCAGAGCTGGTGCAACAAAAGTTATCTAGAATAAAATCAGAGCTTGGGAATGATAATGTTTCTCAAAAGCAAATAACTAATAGAGCAGAGTTTCATAAGTTATTAAATGATGTGGATGCTGATAAAGTAAACAAACTGTTTGAGGAAATTAGTGGCTTTAACATAGAAGAAACGTGGAAAGAGCAGAAAGAATTTGTTCTTCTACAAGAAATATATGAGGCGGCAACAACATATATTAGTAGAAACACTGGTGAAAACATTAATGCCTGTATTCAAGGTACATGGAGTCACATTATTAACAGTGTAAGTCAAATTGATTTAAACTTAAGGGAGCAGTGCGATCAATATTTAGAAAAGGAGAGAAAACTGGAAAAGCAACAAAACTCTATCACTGAGGAGAATATTACACCATTTGTAGAAAATTTAGCTGGCAAATTAATTCAATATGCTAAAGACAATCCAGAATTTGGAGAAAATTTGGTAGACGATTTTATGATGAGTGGAGTACATTACGAAGAACCTAAGAAAATTTCACTTGGACAGCAAAAGGTTTTAGCAAAAATCAATCAAGAATTTACTGCAAGTATCCAGGAATTCCTGCCCAATTATGATAGAAGTATACCAAAAGTGGACGAGTATGTAATTATCATCAATGAGTTATGTAAAGTTAAGGCAATGCAAGATTTTGTACAAGGTAAAAGTGTAGACAATGACCAGGTTACAGAGCAATCGAATAAAACAACAAGCATACAAATAGAAGAAGAAAGTAACGATCGATCACAACCATTAATACAAAGCTCTATTGCTTCTTCAGATGATATTAGAAATCAAATACAAGAGAAAAATGATGAACAACGAATAGGAGTACAATCTGTATGTAATGGTTTAAGTGGTAGTACACAAACAAAATTCAAATCAACAAGCAGTAAAGCCTATGCTATAGAAATAGGGTGTGGTATGATTATTGGAGTAGCTATAGCATACCTTGCAGGAGCTGCTGCTTTAACCTCTGTTGCTACTGTTATTGCAGTGTTGCTTGTAGCTGCAGTGATTGGCGCACTGGTGGGTTATGGTATTAGCAAGTTTTGTGAAAAAGTTAGTGAAGAGAAACGAGAGAATTCTGATATAAGTACATGTGCTGCTGTTAAGAGTGTGCTTTTTGGTGCATTTGCTACTGGGTATTCTAAAACGTTGCAGTTTTAGTTCAAAATTAGCCTATTTTCACAACGCCGCTTTTATTTGAATTGTTCTCACAAATATACGTACCTTTTCGTGTTTTTGGGGAAAGTAAATAAACAAATTTGTTATGACACTAATTGACATGGTATCTTTGTTAAAATATTTTGTGAAAAAGTGGTTGACTTATAGTTTGGATATCTTAACGATAGCGTTAGTATAGGTATATTTGTTATGTATGCTTGTATGTTACATGATAGCATTAATATAGAGGGTAAAATGAACTTTTCTCAATATGTCAAAGATGACGCTTTAGTATCATATAACGCCACAATAAATATAAGCGAATTGGTAGGCTTTTTACAAAGTAAAATACACATTACAAAACTTTTTTTACCGTTTTGCGATATTGATGAAAAAGGTGCAGAGGTCTTAGCTAATGGGAATCTTTCACATCTTACTTCACTTAATTTATGGGGTAATAGTATAGGTGAAAAAGGTGCAGAGTTCTTAGCTAAAGGTAAGCTTTCAAATCTTACTTCACTTAACTTACAGTCTAACAATATTGGTGAAAAAGGTGTAGAGGCCTTAGCTAAAGGTAAGCTTTCAAATCTTACTTCACTTAACTTACAGTCTAACAATATTGGTGAAAAAGGTGCAAAGGCCTTAGCTAACGGTAATCTTGCAAATCTTACTTCACTTGGTTTAAGGGGTAATAGTATAGGTGAAAAAGGTGCAGAGACCTTAGCTAAAGGTAAGCTTTCAAATCTTACTTCACTTAACTTACAGTCTAACAATATTGGTGAAAAAGGTGCAAAAGCCTTAGCTAACGGTAATCTTACAAATCTTACTTCACTTAACTTACAGTCTAACAATATTGGTAAAAAAGGTGCAAAGGCCTTAGCTAACGGTAATCTTACAAATCTTACTAAACTTAATTTATATAATAACAGTATTGGTGATGATGGTGCAGGAGCATTAGCTAAACTGAAAGAAAGACGTGAAGCTGAAACAACAAGATTAAGAGAAATGGAAGAAAGTCAAAATAGGGTGAGAGAATTAGAAGAGAGATATCAAATTGAAATAACAGCATATAGATTAAGAGAAATGGAAGAGATGCACCAAACCGAAATAACGAGATTGAGAAAAGAAAGACAAGATATGGCAAGAGAAATAGAAAAGTTAAAAGAAGAAAGGCAAAATACGGCAAGAGAAATAGAAGAAATAAGAGCTCAGCTTATGGAATTTAGAGCTGCAAGAGATTCACAGCAAGCAACTACTAGCCCTGCAAATCAAACTAATGATCAGCCAGATCTAAGTAGCAGGTTAAGTGAAGCGCAATCAGTGCCGGCATGTTCAGTTACTAAGCTCGTTGCATTCTGACGATAGTGATATTGAAGTAATCAGCAGACCGTAATGTCGTTAATCTGGCAGGCATAGCTAATTAACAAGCAGAAGCATAGCAGGATCAGAGGTGTGCACATCAATGTCAGTGAAGTTTGTGGAAGTCAAGAATACTAAAGTTAGAAAAATTATTCTTGCATTAGCTTTTATCCGTGCTATGTATATTATACATAATATCTTTATCGAGGGGGTGTATGACTGAAGGTATTTTTGAACCTGAGCAGGTTTCTAATGCAAAAATAAATCTCAAAATAAGTGAGACAGAAGAATCACCTAGTGGGTCAGTTACTGAAGAACTGTATGCAGAACATTTTGATCGGCAAACTCTTGAAAGTGGTACAGTATCGTCAAGTCAAGAACAAAGTGATGATTCTGATTACTGGGATGAGTCCGGTATTGCAGATAAAAATACTGTTGTTGAAAATTCTCTTATTTCAGCAAACTCAGTTTTAATGGGGTTAGGAAAGCTGTTAACTGAAAGCGAAAAAGTTTTGATTGATGAATTTTATAGAAAGATGGAAAATATAGTAAGAGCAAAGGTAGAAATGCCTCGCCAAGGTGAACACAGAAATTCTACAAAGGTTACCCTGGAGAATATGGAACATTTAATAGATGAATATTTGAAAAAGAAAATAAAGCTAAATTTACGCTGTGATGGCTATGAGTACACTGTAGCGAACTTTGTGTTCAAAAAAATAATTGATATTGCTAATGCTGATAGTGTTATGCGTATAACGCCTACTACTAGATCACGGTATAAAGATTATAAGGAGGAGGAAGAGGCAATAGATGAGTGGACAGAGGGTGAAGAACCTTTATTCAATATTGTCAATAAGATATTATCAGCAGGTGCAAAAATAGAGTCTGATTTTTATGATCATAGTATGGTAAGTGAAGTTATGTGGGGAAATGATGAACCTATTTTTGCAGAATGCGGAAAAATTGAGAAAGAACTAAAAAGTATAGCATATAAAGGTTTAGTAAACAAGAATGAACAAGCTCAAGATGATGATCTAACAGTAGAAGCGGATAACAATCTTGTTTTTTTTAGGTGGCCACAAAACAGTATTGTTGAAGTTGCAAAGGTTATAAATAGTAAGGTGAATGAAAATTTCAATATAGAAAGTGGCATTTTACAGATTGGAGAAAGTATAATAAGAGTTGAAAATGTAGGAGGAAAAAGAAATTACACAGATGTCTTAGAAGGCAGCGTCGAGATGTCTTTTACTACTGAGGTAGGAAAGATTAGTATTTATCTAAGTTCTAGGGATGAAGGTAGTAATAGAATAAAAGTAGAGCTCGATGAAAAGAGCCAGGGAAAGTTTGATAAATTAAAAGATCAATTAAGTTTAGGAGAAAGCTGCTTTTTAGGAGGGAAAAGTGTTCTACAAGCTGTAAAAGATGGAGGTTTTGAAAGAAACGGTGGTATACCTATAGAGTTAGCTGAAACTATTAAACAATCAGATTGTGTAGTGAAAGAATCAGGCGTTCCGTCTACTCTTGTGAGTCCGATTGGTAGTTTAGACTCGCCGAAAAAGAAGGAAGCTTCAAGTCAAACAGTAGGCCATTTATAGGGTGGAGATCCCTATGGTGATATTAAATTAATAACTTAGGAGTTTTTCTAAAGAAATTATCTTGTTTGAAAAATTACTTGACATTTATGGTCTTTCAATCATACCACTAGCTTTAAGATTCTGTAGATCCAGTTGTTCTATGTCTTCCACTTTTTCTAGCTTTGTGCCAGGCTTTAGAGCATTATACACAACGCAAAACCCATACAAACCAACCCAACAATCCCTCCAACTACCGCTATAACGTGTACTTTGGAATATTCAATCAGTAGATAAGATGCAACACAACTTACCAATAACACCGCACCAACAACACCAGCCAGGATTGCTTGCCTTTGTTGCGTTAACGGTTTGTTTTTTTCGTCTACAGAATTGCTAAATCTACTATCAAAACATGGTTCGGAAGTTGGCTCTACAGTAGTTTCTATTTGCGCTTTTTCGCTGCTTTCACTTATAGGTTGAAGATCTTCACTATTTATATTACATAATTTTGTGTCAGTTTCTGTAGCTTTATCAATTACGTGAGTAGTATCTTTATTTGTTACACCATATTTACATACTTCACGCACTTCCTTACTATTTTCATCTTTAGCTGTAGTAGTTTTGGTTGTAGGTGTGGTTTGCTGTTCTATGGTCGTTTTTATGCTAGGAATATCTTCTAAAATTTTTTGCCTTCTTCTCTTTTCTGTGCTGCTAGAAACACTTGGCTCTTGTTCTTTTGCGGCAGCGCTATTTTTGAATTTTTTAGCAATACTTTTCCATATTTTTTTCGGTGTTCTCATAATGTTTTTCTCCTATTGTTTTTATAAATTAAGATCATAAAACTTTTCCAGATACTGTCTTTCATGTCAATAGTAATTTTAAAAAACTTTTTAAACCGAATTTAAATTCCATTGATTAGTGTAGCTGTGCTTTAAGTTTGTGCGGACGCACAGCTACACTAATTTAGGGAAGCTGACCTATTTGTTACATTTCTCAGTAAAAACTCTACTATCTCTGGTCAAAGAGTTAGAAAAGGTAAGCAACTTTCTCATGTCAATGAGTCACTTAACTAAACCACCATTGAATGGTTGATTGTTTTTAAGAATACCAAAAAATACATGCATTAGTTTTCTCATCAGCGCAACAATTATAACCATTGGGCATTTTCCTCTACTTTCTAAACGTTGGCAAAACTTTTGAAAGTGAGAATTATGATTCTTGGCTACTATAGCTGGCATATAAAGAGCTTTGCGAATACGCTCAGATCCTATTTTACATATTCGACTTTTTTTACTTAGGGAGTGTTAAATAAACTGTGTCAAACCGAAAAAAAAGTAATAAATTGATATAAAAAAATGGAGGTTTGACAATGAGTCAGAAAGTAGTAAACAGAACTACCGGTTTGGTAGATTATAAAGAATTAGAAACAAATATCCTGTCGTCTATACGAGAAGGAAGACCGTTGACAGGAAGAGATGGAGCATTAACACCGTTTATAAAAAAGTTGCTGGAGGTAAGCCTGGAAGGTGAAATAGAAAACCACTTGTCGGCTGAAAGCGAAGAGAATAATCGAAGAAATGGGAGGAATGCAAAGACTTTACGTACAAGCGCAGGGTCATTTGAGCTTTTGACGCCAAGAGATAGGGAAGGAAGTTTCGAACCACAAATAGTCAAAAAAAGGCAAACAAACTTACATCCAGAGCTTGAAACGAAGATTTTGAGCACATTTGCCAGTGGTATGGGCTATAGAGATATAGTGTCACATGTTGAGGAAATTTATGATCACAAAATATCGGTGGCAGAGATATCAAGTATTACTGACAAATTGCTACCAGTAATCAACGAATGGCGTAGTCGCCCGCTGCAGTCTGTATATCCGATAGTTTTCATGGTTTTTTAAAGTCAAAGAGGACGGGCATTGCGTAAGTAAATGCATGTATAACATATTAGGCATAGATCAAAATGGCAAAAAAGAAGTATTAGGTTTTTATTTGGCTGAAAGTGAAGGAGCTAACTTCTGGTTGGGAGTGCTAAATGACCTCAAAGAAAGAGGAGTAGAAGATATCCTTATTGCCTGCGTTGATGGGCTGAAAAGCTTTCCTGCAGCTATAAACAGTGTCTTTCCTAATGCGGAAGTGCAGATGTGTATAGTGCATCAGATACGCAACTCACTGAAGTATGTGGCCAGTAAAGATGCGAAGAGTTTTTTGAGCGATTTAAAGAAGGTATATCAAGCTTCAAGCAAGGAAATTGCCGAGAATTATCTGTTGGAATTAGATGAAAAATGGGGCACAAAGTACCCTATGGTTATAAAATCTTGGCAGAATAATTGGGAAAACTTGTCTGGTTATTTTAAGTATTCTGGTCCAGTTAGGAGGATAATCTACACCACCAATCCCATAGAGGGGCTACATAGGCAAATTAGGAAATTCACTAAGACCAAAGGCTCATTTACCAGCATAAATGCCTTGTATAAGCAGGTATATTGTGCTATAAAGAAGGCAGAGGAAAAGTGGACGATGCCTGTACATGATTGGGCATTAACTATCTCTCAACTTGATGTTTTCTTTCCTGGCAGATTGAAAATTGAGTTGAACTAAAAATGCGGTTTGACACAGTTTATTTAACACTCCCGTTCCATTCTTTATCCCTGTTTTTTTTGTATTATTGGTCATATCACGCAATTTTTGAGAATTATTTAATAGATCAAATAGTACCTCTGTTAGATTTTTTTTTGCTTCACTATTCTGCTCAACTATTACAGCTGCTCCCGAATCTTCAATATATTTTGCGTTATAAAATTGGTGATTATCTTTTGAGTCAGGGTAAGGAATGTATATAGCAGCGCGCCTAGCAAGAGTGATCTCTGCTATTGAAGTTGCTCCTGCTCTGCTAATTACCAAGTGAGCATTGGCCAATCTATTTTCCATATCATCAAAAAATTCACTCAATTCACAATCGATCTTTTCACTTTTGTATAGACTCTTGACCTTGTTTACATTTTTCTTCGTACATTGCTGCGTCACTCTAATTTTCTTTTTCATTTTAATAGGCAAATTACAAATTACGCTGCTTACTACATCATCAAAAAAATTTGCACCTTGGCTACCTGCTATGACTAATATATTTAGGACTTTCTCAGTGCTAGAATGGCTCTGTGCTTTTATATCAATAAAATTTCCTGTAAAAATACATTTATTACCTTCTGTATATTTAGTCTCCGGAAAGCTGGTTGCAATTAATTTTGCACTCTTAAAAAAGAATCTATTTACTCTTCCTAAAACTGTATTTTGTTCATGTAAAATTATAGGTATAGAAAGAACCCTTGCTGCAAGAAGAGTTGGAAAAGAAGCATAGCTACCAAAACCAATTACTAATCTTGGCTTCAATTTTCTGATTTTATATATTGCTAGCACACAACTATACATTAATAAAAGAAAAAATTTAAATTTGTTGCCGCTTGGTCTACGTAATGGTAAAATATAGCTTTCTATGTCGATATTTTTATTTGTTTTTTTATCAGTGAATAATATGCAATTGTATCCTTGTGTCTTTAGTGCTTTTGCTAAGGCTATGGCCGGAAAGATATGCCCACCTGTGCCACCTGTTGCTAAAATAATATCCATCTGTAAATAACAAATTAACACTAGATTGTTAACTGTTATTTAATAATTTGCACGTAGAATTTTATTAAGCTTTATGATAGTTGAGTTAAAAATGCCTAAAAGTAATAGTAAAAAAGAACCTAATGAGAAAAATAAACCTCAAGAACAAAGAGAAGGCAGAAGCGGAGGTTTTTTAGAACTGCTAAAAAATATAATAAAAATTCTTTTCAATTCGGTTGTTGACCTACCTGAGCACGAGCAGCATAATAAAATGAAAAGCACTAATCTACAACAAGGTTTGGATACTAAAGGAAAAGGCCCAGAAGATCTTCATCCAAAGGCAAAGCTTAAAGTTAAAGAAGCAGCTAAGGGATTGAAAGAAGAGTTACAGAATTCTGATGCTGGTGGTAATCAATCTATTGAAACTAAAGTGCCTAATCAAACTACTACCCAAGACATTGACAACTCTAAAACGATGGAACGTTAGTTCAACTATTTAACGACTCATCATCTGCAGCAAGCACTGATTCGTGTATCATCTCTGAAATGGTTGGATGAGGAAAAATCGTAGATTTTATGTCGAAGTCTGTTCCTTCTAGCTGCTTTGCAAGAGCAAAATTGCTAATTAACTCCGTTACTTCTGCACCTATCATGTGGCTACCCAGAAGTTCGCCTGTCTTTTTGTCTATAATTGTTTTCACTAACCCTTCAGTTTCACTGAGTGCAATAGACTTACCATTAAAGTTAGAGTGAAATTTTCCTATTTTTACATCATACCCACCTCTTATTGCCTGTTCCTCAGTAAGGCCGATGCTCGCTATTTGTGGATGAGAATAAGTGCAATTTGGTATGCATTCTTTTTTTAACGCATGAGCACTTTTACCAGCAATCTTTTCAACGCAGATCACAGCTTCATGGCTCGCTTTATGTGCTAAACATGGTGGGCCAGCTACATCACCTATTGCATACACATTTGATTCACTAGTTTCATACCATTCATTCATTTCAATAAAACCAGAAGGGCTTAATTTAATTTTTGTATTTTCTAAACCTATATTTTCAATATTTGCTTGAATTCCAACCGCAACAATCACCCTATCAAATTCTTTGCTCTCGCCACTACTTAGTAGCACTTGAGCAGAGTCTTTACTTTTAGTAAGAGCTTTTACGCTACTGTTTGTATATATTTTTATCCCCTGTTTTGTGAATATTTCTTCTGCTAGGCCTGAAATGTCTTTATCTTCCAGCGGCAAAATAGTGCTCTTTATCTCTATGATTGTTACATCAACCCCCAAAGTACTATAAAAACTTGCAAATTCTATTCCAATTGCACCAGACCCTATGATTAGTAGTGATTTTGGTAATCTCTCTGGAGTCATAGCGTGCTGCGCATTCCATATTAAATCTCCATCTGCCTCTATTCCAGGCAGATTCCGTGCTCTCACGCCTGTTGCTAAAATGATATGTTTGGAAACAATTTCTTGTTCTTCCTTATCGCCAGCAACTTTTATAGTACTATTGCCTGCAAGTTTACCAAAGCCTTGATGAACTTTGATGTTATTTTTTTTCATCAAATATGCAACACCGCTTGACAATTTATCAACAACGTTTCTTGAGTATTTCACTATTGATTGTATATCAAAACTCGCTCCCTTTACTTCTATACCAAACTCTTTTGATCTTTTTATTAGCCTATAAACCTCAGATGCTCTAAGTAGTGATTTTGTTGGTATACATCCCCAATTTAAGCATATACCGCCTAAATTTTTTTCTTTTTCTACAATTGCAGTTTTAAACCCAAGCTGTGCCGCCCTAATTGCTGCTATATAACCACCAGGACCGCTACCTATAACCGTAATATCATACTCATTCATCAGTTTTCTTCGTATTCAAAAAGATTATATATAACAGATGGAACCCGTATGATCAATATTCAGGTAGCTGACAACATAGAAACGAAAAAACTTGCTTGATAAACTCCGCCAGCCCCCTTATCATGACAATAAGGGTATTTATGACTCAAAACTTGTTTTTGACCTGCAGGCTCAATGACAAAATTCAGTAAAAAACTCAGGTATTTATTGGCGGATTACATAAAATTATAGCGGCTGCATGTCTTTTTTATTTTTTCTACATTCAGCCAAATCGCGCTTATTTTAAGCGTTAGCACATTATTACAGCGCCACTTACAGTAATATAGAGTCAAAACTCGCACCACGGGGCTTCTTTTGCCTTTTTTTTCGCTTGGTAAATTTCTTAATGTTTATAGTTAAAGTAACTTAAGAGACCGAAAATGGTGTCATTCCAGCGCGTGACGCTGGAATCTAGTCTTTATTATGCAGCCACTTATTTAAAGTTAAGTTTTCTGGATCCAAGTAGTCAAGCTACTCGGATGACACCTTGACAATCGTCATCCTGCTACGTGTTAGCGGATGAGATACCGCGAATGAATCGCTGTATGACGTAGGATTGCTGTCATCCCGCTGCTTGTTAGCGGGATCTATGTGAGATACCGCGGCGGTATGACGGTTCGCGGTGGCATGACGATAACCTCGTCATCCCGCTACGTGTTAGCGGATGAGATACCGCGAATGAATCGCGGTATGACGTAGAAGCTATACTTTTATACTCACCAACTCAGTATCCAATCTGGATCCAAGTGTCAGCTACTTGAATGACATAGTTTTTGCTTAAACCCGTAACGTTCGTACATTTTGCTAAAAGTTCAAATATCAACATCATGCACGTTGAGTGCATTACTATTAATAAAATCACGGCGTGGTTCAACTATATCACCCATTAATATTGAAAATATGGAATCAGCTTCTTCACAATCTCTTATTTCAACCTTCAATAAAGTTCTAGCCTCAGGATTTAACGTAGTATCCCATAGCTGATCAGCATTCATTTCACCAAGACCTTTAAATCTCTGCAGAGTTAAACCTTTTTTACCATAGTCCATTATTATTTTTGCAAGCGTACTTGGAGAAGTGATTTTTATTTCAGTTTCTTGTGACTTTAAAAATGAATCACCATTAAATAAATTACTTATACCATCAAGCAAACTTAATATGTTTTGCATATCTTTGCCTTCAAGCATACTAAGTGCAAATATATATTTGTCTGCCAATCCTTGAAATAATTTAGAGATGTGAATTTCTTTTTCTTCATCCTTTATTTCTACTTCCCAAGTATATTCACTGTACATTAATTTTAAATACTTTAATATCTCATCAGCCGATGATAGAGCATTCTTTTTGCTTAAAATTAGCAATGACTCTAAGAGATTTTGTGGTATTTCTCTATCATAATTTTTGCTAATATTAGAAATGCTAACGCATTTATTCAAAATAAGGCGCAAGTCGTTAAATTCTGTAGCTGTACCACTTAGTGTTAATCTTTTAACTGCTGAGTTTATTATATACTCTTCAAAAGTTTCGTCATCTTTAATATAAGTGTCTTTAGCATTCTTTGTAACTTTATAAAGGGGTGGCTGTGCTATGTATAAGTAGCCTTTTTCAATAACTTCACGCATATGTCTAAAAAAGAAAGTTAGAATCAAAGTTCTTATATGTGAACCATCAACATCTGCATCTGTCATGATGATAATTTTATGATATCTAGCTTTTTCAATATTGAAGTGTTCACTCCCTATTCCAGCACCAATTGCAGTAATTAAAGAGCCTATTTCTGCAGATGAAAAAATACGATCTAAACTTACACGTTCTACGTTTAGAATTTTTCCTCTTAAGGCAAGCACTGCTTGTGTTTTACGATTACGCCCCTGCTTTGCAGTACCACCTGCTGAATTACCCTCTACTATAAATAATTCCGATAACTCAGGGGCTTTTTCCTGGCAATCAGCAAGCTTTCCTGGCAGAGTTGCAATATCAATATTGTTTTTGCTTTTAACTAACTCTCGTGCTTTTCTTGCGGCTTCTCTTCCTTTTGCTGATCTGATTGCTCTTTCTACTATACTTGCTGCCAATTTGGGATCAGTTTCAAGGATTGTGCTCAATTTATCAGAAACTATGCTCTCCACAACTGTACGCGCTTCAGAACTAACTAGTTTATCTTTTGTTTGTGAAGAAAACTTAGGATCAGGCATCTTGAGAGATAAAACACAAGTTAAACCTTCTCTAACGTCCTCTCCAGTTAAATTTACTTTTGCTTTCTTTAAAAACCCTTCATTAGTTGCATAGTTATTGATACATCTAGTTAGTGCAGATCTAAATCCTGCCAAATGCGTACCACCATCTCGTTGCCTTATATTATTCGTGAAGCATAACATATGTTCATAGTAGGAATCATTCCATTCCATCGATATTTCCAAGCTGATGCCAAGATCTTCTGCATCTCCTTTCATACTGGCAATTTTAGTTACATGTGTCTTATTCTTATCTAAGTACCGCACAAAATTCGCTGTACCAAAATTGTCTTTAGATTGATTGCTCTGATTGAAATGAGATTCTGTATATGGTTCATTGCGCAGATCACGTAAAGTAATGTCGATATTTGAATTTAAAAATGCTAATTCTCTTATACGACTTTCAAGCGTTGAGTAACTGAAATTAATGCCATTAAAAGTCTCTGTTGATGGCATGAACGTGACTTTAGTTCCTCTTTTGTTTGTATTTTCGTTGACTACCTTTAAAGGTTCAATAGACTCACCATCTTCAAAGCGCATAAAGTGTTCTTTCTTATTGCGCCAAATAGTTAATTCCAACCAGCTTGATAATGCATTCACAACTGAGATTCCAACACCATGTAATCCCCCAGAAACTTTATAGGTATTACTGTCAAATTTACCACCAGCATGGAGTTGAGTCATTATTACCTCTGCTGCTGATATTCCTTCTTCTTCATGAAGGTCAGTTGGAATGCCACGACCATTATCAGTTACAGATACTGAACCATCTTTATTTATGCTAACTTCAATTTTATCACAATATCCAGCTAAAGATTCATCTATTGCGTTGTCAACAACCTCATATACCATGTGGTGCAAGCCAGATCCATCGTCAGTGTCACCAATGTACATACCTGGACGTTTCCTTACAGCATCAAGACCCCTTAAGATTTTTATTGCATCGGCATTATAACTATTTTCCATTAGATTGCTTCGTTTATGAATGTTAATTAATATTACATCCAGATATACTAGTTAGCAACATTTTTAAACTGATAACCCATGTTAAAAGCACAACTTTACGAATGCTTATTTTTGAAGACAGCAAATAGTGTCATTCCAATGCGTCTTCCATAACTGTACGAACATTCATTTTTGAAGGTAAATTGCACAACAGATGATGTCATTCCTGTCTGGAATCCAGAAATTTTGCTTATAACTGAGCTGATGAGCTAAAGGTAGTTGTCTTACGCTAAAACAAACGTTTTTAATTAAGTTGCATAGAAGCTGGATCCCAGTGTCTGGGCACTGGGATGACACCTCACTGGTGGGAATTGCTCCCAAACTACAACGTTCGTACAGTTGTGTATGTCTTCCCATGGAGATTGCTCTCAAATCATAATGCTCATGCAGTTGCGTGCTCGACTAATTAACAGAAAAATCTATAATTCAGTTTACGTATTTTCTTATCTCAGCCAAAATCTTATCAGATTGACTTTCGTCTGAATTTAAATCAGCTGCAAAGTGTGTAACATATTTTCCTCCAGGGCCAATAAGATATATTATCGAAGAATGGTTGATTTCTTCTTCTCCGTCTACTTTGCTTGCATATACTTTATATTTCGCAACTACTTCGTCTATTTTTTCTCTTTCACCAGTTAACATTTGTATTCTATGGTCAAATTGCTGCTGAAATTCTTTAAGTCTTTCCGTGCTATCGCGCTCAGGATCAACTGTGATGAAGAATGTTTGTAGCTTGTTGTTAGTTTTCTCATCTAACTTTGCAAGTGTTTCTGAAATTATCCCAAGGTTCATAGGACAAATTCTTTTACATGAGGAAAATCCAAAGAAAATCATCATGTATTTATCTTTAAAATCACTACTGCGCAGAATCTGTCCGTCCTGATTAATTAAAGAAAAATCTCCGCCTATCTTAACTTCCGCGTTGTGAATCGCTGCCGGGGCAAATATGCCTTTTTTAGTGAAATAACAATAACCTAAAAAAACAACTGCTAATGCTGCTAGCACATTAGATAACAATCTTATAAACCTTACCATTAGAATGCTCTCAGTAAAATCAAATTGTATCTTTATTGGTTAACCTATTCAATATATTTATCCCAAAGTGTATTGTTAATTTTGTCTAACAGTTTCTTATGTTCATCAATTTCTTCACTATTTGGTGAATGTTCTCTGGGAGTTAGATTACGCACTTTATGCTGAACGAATGTAGAGTTACTGTCCTGATTGCATTCATTATCAAACAGAAAGGTTTGTAACCCTCCTGTAAGTTCAACATATACCTTTGCAAGCAATTGAGCATCAACTAGTGCTCCGTGCAATTCTCTATTCTCTAGCGATATATCAAAACGCTTACATAATGCATTCAAAGAAGCAGGTGATCCTACGAATTTTTTCCTCGCAAGAGGTAATGTATCTAGCACTCTATCTGAGGAAATTAACCCAGCATTCAGCTTGCTTAACTCCATGTTAAGGAACTTAACATCGAATTCAGCGTTGTGAATTACCAAAATATCATTAGATATAAAGTCAAGAAATTCAAGTGCAACATCTGAGAATAATGGTTTATCTTCTAAAAATTCTTCACTAATACCGTGAATCTTAAACGAGTGATAAGGTATATCTCTTTCTGGGTTAAGGTACCGATGGAGTACTTTACCTGTTGGAATACGATTAATTAATTCCACACACCCTATTTCAATAATTCGATGACCAGATCCAGTGTCAAGACCTGTCGTTTCAGTGTCAAGTACTATTTCGCGCAGCTTGCTTTCCATGGTTAACTCTAAATAAAACTAATCTTACTTGTCATTTGTCTTATCGTTATTTGTCTTTTTATAGTTAATAGAAACAAGCAACCAGCTTGGGTCTGATGAATTAACATTTTTTTTGAATTGCCATACATCCTCAACTTTATTAATGGTGGATGTGCTACCTGATATTATATTTTCTGAGCTATCTTTAATAAAGTTAATTTGCTCTGAAAGGAAATATACTGCAATAAACACTGTGTTTTTTACTAGCTTTATTTCTAAAATCTTTTGTGAAACGATAGAAACAATTATAGACTCGTGCACCTCTTTACGATGTTTAATCTTCTCTGCAAAATTATCATATAAGTCTTTATCGAGAAGTGGTTTTAACTGAGACAAATTTCCTTGATTGAAATACTTTATTATTAATTCAAAAGCTATGCTTGAACCTTCTATAAAGTGGGAAATAGAAAAATCTTTGTTTTTTTTTAATATTTGTTCATAAGTAACTTTTATTGAATTTTCATCGTTGCTATCAATGTAACCCTCAATGTTTTCTACTACATCTTCTTTACTTCGGCTTACATCCAACACACTAGTTAGCTTTTTTAGATTGAGATTGGCTGACCTTCCTAAAGAATTATACAAACGTGAAAAAATGAACGCCGCTAATAAAGTATATATTACAAGCTCTATCATAGTAACTCAACTCCTTGGCATATAAAGTATCCGAACATTATTAATTATTAATGAAAATATGTTTTTCATATCAACTTATAATCAGGTTTGCTATTCGTTTGTAAATGAATATATTATATAAGAAAGTATTAAATATCTCAACTTAATTAAAGGAGACGTAAGAAATGCCACAACAAAAAATGAGAATTCACGGTCAATATGTTAAAGATCTATCGTTTGAGAATCCGAATTCGCCATTCCTTCCTTCAAATAAAGCTCCCGATATTAATGTAATGGTTAATATCAATTCAGCGAAATTAGAAGGAATGGAAAACAAAGAAGGAGTAAATGAAGAAAAATCTTTCCATGAAATTACTTTACATATAGAAGTCAGAGCAACGATAAAAGATGAAGATATAAAAGATGGCGTAGCTTTCATTTGTGAGACAAAATATTGTGGCATTTTTTCAATAGAAAATTTTAAAGAGTTGAGTGAGGAAGAGGTAAGACAAGCTTTGTTTATTGGCGGACCTACTTTTCTTTTCCCTTTTGCAAGAGAAATAATTGCAAGAGTTACAAGTAGTGGTGGATTTCCCCCACTAATGCTAGATCCCATAGATTTTGAAACTATGTACGAGCAGCAAAGTCAACAACAAAGAAGTAACGGTAGTAATTCCAATTTTAACTAATATGATGTAACCTGATGAATAATTCTTTAAACGCAAAAACGACTTTAAACATTGACGGGAAGTCATACAACTATTTTAGCCTAAATAGTGCTAGTGAATTTTTAGGAATAGATGTAACTAAATTGCCCTGCTCACTTAAGGTTCTGCTTGAAAATTTATTGCGCAATGAAGATGGAGTAAACGTAAAGCTGGATGATATAAAAATACTAGCAAGTTGCGTTAATAAACACGCTAATCATGAAATTAGCTACAAGCCAGCAAGGGTGTTGATGCAAGATTTTACAGGGGTTCCTGCTGTCGTCGATTTAGCTTCTATGCGGAGTTATGTCAAGAAAAATGGAGGCGATCCAAGCAGCATAAATCCGTCTGTGCCCGTTGATCTTGTGATCGACCATTCTGTTCAAGTAGATAGTTATGGAAGTGTTTCCGCATTCAGTAAGAATGTTGAGCTAGAAGTAAAAAGAAATTTGGAGAGATATCAATTCTTAAAGTGGGGAGAATCATCCTTCACAAATTTTAGAGTAGTACCGCCAGGTACTGGAATTTGCCACCAAGTGAATCTTGAGTATTTAGCGCAAGTTGTATGTAATAAGGATGGGGTTTTGTATCCTGATACTTTGGTTGGTACGGATAGCCATACTACGATGGTTAACGGGTTATCAGTCCTTGGTTGGGGTGTTGGAGGCATAGAAGCTGAGTCTGTGATGCTTGGTCAACCAATTAGTATGGTGATTCCAGAAGTAGTTGGATTTAAATTAATTGGCAGACTGCCGGAAGGAGTAACTGCGACTGATTTAGTGCTGACGGTTACCAATATCCTAAGAACAAAGGGTGTTGTTGGTACGTTTGTAGAATTTTATGGTGATGGTTTAGATTATTTATCTTTGGCAGATAGGGCAACTATAGCAAACATGGCCCCAGAGTATGGCGCAACTTGTGGATTTTTTCCAATTGATCAGAAAACGCTAGATTATTTAAGCTTAACCGGAAGGCCAGAAAAGCTAGTTGAGGCTTATGCGAAAGAGCAAGGATTGTGGCGTGGCAATAATGAGTTAGCATTTTTTGACATACTAGAGCTTGATTTATCAAGCGTGAAGCCAGTAATGGCTGGTCCCAAAAGACCACAAGATAAGGTTTTTCTTTCACAAGTGGCAGAGTCTTTTTCTAAATCATTTTCAGTTAACGAATTAAAGGAAAGTGATAAGCTTCAAGATGGAAGTGTAGTTATTGCAGCAATAACAAGCTGCACTAACACCTCAAATCCAAGTGTAATGATTGCTGCAGGTCTTGTAGCTCGTAATGCAATTAAACTTGGATTAAAATCAAAGCCTTGGGTTAAAACTTCTCTTGCTCCAGGGTCACAAGTTGTAACAGAATATTTAGAAAAGTCTGGATTGCAGGTAGATCTAAATGCTTTGGGTTTTAATCTAGTTGGATATGGTTGCACAACTTGCATTGGGAATTCTGGTCCACTTAATAAAGATATAGAAGATGGCATTAAAAACAAAAATTTAACTGTTGCTGCAGTTTTATCCGGTAATCGTAACTTTGAAGGAAGAATTCATCCGTTAGTCAAAGCTAATTACTTGGCATCTCCTCCACTTGTTGTTGCATATGCACTTGCTGGTACTGTGCAAACTGATTTGACAAAAGATTCAATATGCAAAGATAAGAATGGAAATGATGTCTATCTCAAAGATATATGGCCAACAAACAATGAAATCGAAGATTGTGTTAAAAATGTGGTAACACGTGAGATGTTTATACAAAAGTATAAGGATGTTTTTTCTGGTGATGAACATTGGCGAAAGATAAAGTG
The DNA here is from genome assembly GCF_964028325.1 of Wolbachia endosymbiont (group A) of Hedychridium roseum. Classification (NCBI taxonomy): domain Bacteria; kingdom Pseudomonadati; phylum Pseudomonadota; class Alphaproteobacteria; order Rickettsiales; family Anaplasmataceae; genus Wolbachia; species Wolbachia endosymbiont (group A) of Hedychridium roseum. The sequence goes on from NZ_OZ034755.1 coordinate 267,550, forward strand.
TGAAAAAAGTGAAATCTATAATTGGGATGCAAACAGCACTTACATACAAGATCCGCCCTATTTTGATAATTTATCACCTAAAAATAATAAAGATAAAACAATCGATATAAAAGGTGCACAAATATTGGCAATGTTTGGCGATAGCGTAACCACTGATCACATTTCCCCTGCTGGAAATATTGCCTCAAGTAGTCCTGCAGGTATATATTTAAAAAATCTTGGAATTGAGCCACAGGACTTTAATTCGTATGGGTCTCGTCGTGGTAACCACAATGTAATGATGCGTGGGACTTTTGCTAACATTAGAATAAAAAATGAAATGGTAAGCATCGAAGGCGGCTATACAAAATATATTCCTTCTCAAGAAACTATGTCGATTTTTGATGCAGCAATGCGCTACAAGGAAACTCTCATCATTGTGGCAGGAAAGGAGTATGGCACAGGTTCAAGTAGGGATTGGGCAGCAAAAGGTACTTTATTGTTGGGGATTAAAGTTGTAATTGCAGAAAGCTTTGAGCGTATACATAGGTCCAACTTGGTCGGCATGGGTGTTCTTCCACTTATATTCCAAAATGGAATAACCAGAAAGATATTTGATGGTAGTGAGGTAATAAGCATAAAAGGTGAAATAGTGCCAGGTGGAAATCTAGAATGTATCATCAAAAGAAAGGATAATTCAAAGCAATCAATTCAACTCAAATGCTGTGTACAAACCGCAACTGAGATTAAATACTTAATGCATGGCGGAGTGTTAAGCTACATACTTGCACAATCCTTTTAAAGTTATTGCATGGACTTCTTTTAGCCAGCCCTGATCCCTTTATAAATAACAATTTGCTCTGTGCAAAGTTATGATATAATTTTACCTTACATATAGTAAAGGTGTTTTATAAATAATTATGATTACCTCTATACAAGAACCTAACGAATTGAGAAAACGTTTACAAGGATTTTATCGTGCTGATGAGAAAAGTTATGTACGCCGCCTTATAGAAAAAACAGAGCTTTCAGCTGATTCAAAAAGTAGAATTTATAATATTGCAAAACAAGTTATTGAAAAAATCAAACACAATAAATTAAGTATTGTAGATTCCTTTATGCAGCAATACTCGCTTTCCAATGATGAAGGAATAGCATTGATGTGCCTTGCTGAATCGCTACTTAGAATACCAGATGATTATACAATAGACGAAATAATCAAAGATAAAATTGCCAATCAGGAATGGAATAAATATTTAGGGCACTCTTCTTCGTTGTTTGTCAATGCTTCCACATGGAGCTTGATGATAGGTAGCAGTATATTGAGAGATAATGAAGGCGATTCGAAGTTCTATTACGCAATTTCTAAGTTACTTAAGAATTTAGGAGAACCGATCATTCGCAAAGCAGTAAAACAAGCAATGTCTATGCTTGGTAATCATTTTGTTGTTGGAGAAACCACAGAAGAAGCTTTAAGGTATGCAAAACTAGATGACAATAGTAAGTTTTTATACTCTTTTAATATGCTTGGCGAAGCTGCTCACACAGCTGAAGATGCAGAAGAGTATTTTAATTCATACATGCACTCAATAAAAGCTATAGGTGAATCCACTGAAATAAATGATTGTTTTAAATCGCATGGAATTTCAATCAAATTGTCTGCGTTACATCCACGTTATGAATTTGGTCAATTCGATAATATAGCTGAAGAGTTGAGAGCTAAACTGCTAGAGCTTTGTCATGAAGCAAAAAAATACAACATTTCATTATGCATAGATGCAGAAGAAACAGAAAGGCTTGAAATGTCCTTAATCTTGTTTGAACAATTACGGCTTGATGAATCACTTTCTGAGTGGGAAGGGCTTGGCTTGGCTGTACAAGCATATCAAAAACGTGCTTTATCTGTTCTTGACTTTGTAGAGGATGTTGCTATTCGATCAAATCATAAAATTATGGTCAGACTTGTAAAAGGTGCATATTGGGATTCAGAAATCAAGCGTACGCAAGAATTGGGATTAAATGATTACTCAGTATTTACAAGAAAAAGCTATACTGACGTATCTTACCTCGCGTGCGCACAGAAACTTTTGAGTAAACCAAACAGCTTTTACCCATGCTTTGGAACTCATAACGCCTATACTTTTGCTTCTATCATGGAACTTGCTGATAAAAACCACCCTGGATTTGAATTTCAACGCTTACATGGAATGGCAAAAGACTTATATGATTATGCAATGTCAGAGCTTGCAACAAATGTTAGCTGTCGTGTCTACGCACCCGTTGGGGAACATAGTGACTTGTTGCCTTATCTTATAAGATGCCTTCTTGAAAATGGAGCTAATAGTTCATTTGTTAATCAAATAAATGATTCTAACGTTAAAATTGATGAGTTAATTTCAGATCCACTGGAAAAAGCTATAAATTTTAATTATGAACCTCATCCAGGCATTCCGTTACCACAAGATATTTTGGGACCAGAAAGAAAAAATTCTTTGGGAATGGATATTAGTGACTCGGTGATAGTCTCACAATTTGCAGATGATATAAAGAGCTTTAGTGAAAAAAAATGGCAAGTTGGGCCGATAATTGACGGACAGTCACTTTTTGATGATGCCAAATTTACTGAAGTGGTGAATCCTGCACATTTAGAAAATGTAATTGGAGAAGTGTCAAATACAACAAGTGCTCAAGTTTTAAACGCTCTTGAAATAGCACATAATGCTTTTACTGAATGGCAGAATGTTTCAGCAGAAAAGCGCGCTAAATGCCTTGAAAAAGCTGCAGATTTGCTTGAAGAAAGGATGAAAGAGTTGATTTACATTCTGATCGTAGAAGCAGGAAAAATTTTATCTGATGCAATAGCGGAAGTAAGAGAGGCAGTGGATTTCTTACGTTACTACGCAACGATAGCAAAAAATGAACTGAGCGACTGGAAAAAATTGCCAGGTCCAACGGGTGAAGATAACTTCATCTTTTTTGAAGGCAGAGGAGTTTTCCTGTGTATATCACCATGGAATTTTCCACTTGCTATCTTCATTGGGCAGGTTTCAGCTGCACTTGCAGCAGGTAATGCGGTGCTGGCAAAACCGGCAGAGCAAACGCCGATTATTGCCTACGAAGCTGTTAAGATACTACATGAAGCTGGGATACCAAAAAATGTGTTACACCTCATTCCTGGGGATGGTGGATATTTAGGCAAAATATTAGTTCCAGACAATAGAATTGCTGGAGTAGCTTTTACTGGCTCAACACAAACTGCTCAAATAATTAATAAAATGCTTGCGGATAGGGATGGTCCTATTGTACCGCTTATTGCTGAAACAGGAGGGCTCAATGCTATGATTGTTGATAGCTCCGCTCTCTTAGAGCAAGTGACTACAGATGTTGTACTTTCTGCGTTTCGCAGTGCCGGCCAACGCTGTTCTGCACTTAGAGTGCTGTTTATTCAAGAGGACATAGCAGAGAAGCAGATAAAAATGATATGTGGTGCAGCGCAAGAACTCAAGATTGGTGACCCAATACAACTTAGTACTGATATTGGTCCAATAATTGACAAAGCATCTATCGATATACTAACTCAACATACGCAAAAAATGTCAGAGGACGAAGATTCAAATCTGTTATTTAAAGTACCCATGGATACAAATTCTCATAATGGTTATTTCTTTCCTCCATATATTTATGAGATACAAAAAATTTCGCAATTAAAGCAAGAAGTATTTGGTCCTATTTTGCATATCATACGTTTTAACAAGTCACAATTAAATGAAGTTATAAGTGATATAAACAATACAGGATATGGGCTTACATTTTCTTTGCAGAGCCGTATACAAAATCAGATCGATTTAATAAGCAAAAAAATATCAGTTGGAAATGTCTACATCAACCGTAACCAGATAGGTGCAGCAGTTGGGATACAACCATTTGGTGGTAGAGGACTATCTGGCACTGGGCCAAAAGCTGGTGGTCCTCATTATTTACAGCGTTTTTCTACAGAAAAAGTTGTAAGTGTTAACACTACAGCATTCGGTGGTAACACTACACTTATGTGTTTGGATTAATTTGCGGGTCCTAATTTTTCTCCTATCTTACCCCTAAACTAGACGTTCGTGCAGACAGCGCTAAAATCAGAAAAGGACCAGTTCATGCACTAGACTTCTTGCATAACCTAAACTAAGCAGAAAAAAGGTGTCATCCGAGTAGCCCCTTCGGTTTCATCTCAGTGCCTCTATGATGTCATCCCAGTGCCCTGACTACTTGGATCCAGGAAAAAGAATGATGTCATGAAAGTAGCCCCTATGATGTCATTCCAGTGCTCCTTTCTCGTCATCCCAGTAGCCTCCTTTTTTTGTCATCCCAATACCCCCCTCTTGTCATCCCAGTGCCCAGACACTGGGATCTCATTTTACTTTATGATAATGTCATGAAAGTAGCCTTCTACTTGTATCTTGTCAAAAGCATCTAATGTTTTAAGCTTAAGCATTAGGTGGAGAAGGGAGGAACTCTGTGCTTCTTCTTAGATATAAAATCTGTAGAGGAGATAAGAATTCCCTTCTCAAAAGTATAGGCTGGACGGTATCGTAGAAAGACCTGAATGGTTCTAATTCTGTATTCACAAGACTAGCCTTACTTTTCATTTTTAATGGTAACGTATGGGGTTATATATGATCAACAACTTTTTGGGCATAGATATATCAAAAGATCGCTTTGATGTTTTTCTCTCATTTATAAGCAAAAAAGGAAAGCGTGAAACTAGAAAAAGAAGCTTTAAGAACGATGGTTTCAAAGTCTACTGAATTTTCTACACAAACATAATGTAGAAAAAGTAAAAACCTGCATGGAATCTACTGGTTGTTATAGCGAAGCACTGGCTGAATTTCTACACAATGCTGGACATTTTGTAAGTGTTGTAAATCCTTATTGCATAAAATCTTATGCAAGGAGTAAGCTGATACGACAAAAGAATGATCAGACCGATGCAGAAGTTATTGCTGATTATTGCCAAAGACAGGAACCTTCTAGTTGGACACCACCTTCTCCTGAAATGAAAAAATTAAAACATCTTTATCGTTGCTCAGTTGCGTTAAAAGATGAGTTAACATTAGTAAATAACCACTTAGAAAAAAAAGAGAGACTGCCTAAAGAAGTTGCAAATGCTTGGGAAGACCTTGCAATGAATATAGCTCAAAAAATAGAAACAATAAAAAACTCCGTACGTGAACTATTAAATCAACACAAAGAATTGTTGGAAAATTTTCAACTTCTATTGACTATTCCAGGCATAGGAGAAGAATCAGCAATAGCTATTTTAGCTGAAGTTTCTGATATAGAGGTTTTTAGAGATGCCAGGCAATTGGCAGCATATACAGGAGTTATACCACGAAATATGACGTCAGGTTCCTCTGTATATGCCAAACCCAGATTAAGTAAATCCGGTTCACAAACATTACGTAAGGCACTTTTCTTTCCTGCCATAGTAGCTAAGAATCACAATCCTATCATTATGAGCTTTTGCCAAAGATTAAAGGAAAAGGGTAAGCATAATATGGCCATCGTTGGTGCTGCAATGCGTAAGCTACTCCATATCATTTTCGGTATTCTGACATCCAAAAGTGCTTTTGATCCTAACCATATCAAAAACTACAGGGCTAGGAGGTTGACTGAAGGTTTAGTACTTTAAAATCAAAAATGCTTCCTATCTATCTTATGTAAAGTGGTATCTTACACAAATTTATTGAATGTTGTTGGTTAGTGGATATGTTGATAAGTAAATTTCATCTGTTTTGTGCGTATAAAACTAATTTACTTATCAACATATCCACTAACTATAATCTGTGTACTGTTACACAATTGGAAGTATTTTTTGATTTTATGATGCAACTTGGGAAATTTTATAATTTTTTTGTTGACTAACAAGACGGTATCTCCTCTTTCTTTGAGGTCATTTAGCACTCCCAACCAGAAGTTAGCTCCTTCACTTTCAGCCAAATAAAAACCTAATACTTCTTTTTTGCCATTTTGATCTATGCCTAATATGTTATACATGCATTTACTTACGCAATGCCCGTCCTCTTTGACTTTAAAAAACCATGAAAACTATCGGATATACAGACTGCAGCGGGCGACTACGCCATTCGTTGATTACTGGTAGCAATTTGTCAGTAATACTTGATATCTCTGCCACCGATATTTTGTGATCATAAATTTCCTCAACATGTGACACTATATCTCTATAGCCCATACCACTGGCAAATGTGCTCAAAATCTTCGTTTCAAGCTCTGGATGTAAGTTTGTTTGCCTTTTTTTGACTATTTGTGGTTCGAAACTTCCTTCCCTATCTCTTGGCGTCAAAAGCTCAAATGACCCTGCGCTTGTACGTAAAGTCTTTGCATTCCTCCCATTTCTTCGATTATTCTCTTCGCTTTCAGCCGACAAGTGGTTTTCTATTTCACCTTCCAGGCTTACCTCCAGCAACTTTTTTATAAACGGTGTTAATGCTCCATCTCTTCCTGTCAACGGTCTTCCTTCTCGTATAGACGACAGGATATTTGTTTCTAATTCTTTATAATCTACCAAACCGGTAGTTCTGTTTACTACTTTCTGACTCATTGTCAAACCTCCATTTTTTTATATCAATTTATTACTTTTTTTTCGGTTTGACACAGTTTATTTAACACTCCCAATGGGACTACTGAGTTTGTTAAGGTAATTGTTCACAGGTTTAGTTGATGGCTGCTTGCTTTTTCTTCAAACACATCCCAAAGGTCTTTTTCTAGCGATATATTATATAATTTATTGATATAAACCACTCCCGTGGGTGAAGTTGTGTTAATTTCGAGCAGGAAGTCATCTATAATATCAATACCAACAAATATTAGCCCCCTTTTCTTTAATTCAGGACCAATTTTGTTACATATTTCATTGTCTCTATCGTTCATTTGAGCGAGCTCAAAACTTGCTCCAAGTCGCATGTTTGTTCTGATCTCTCCACTGATTTTTGGAACTCGTTTCATTACTCCAATTGGTTGACCATAAAGTAGCAATATTCTTTTATCTTTATCTATGTTTTTACAAAATGATTGCGCAATTACAGGACATTCATATTTTGCTATCATGAGATCCACTACCACTTGAATGCTGTTTTCATCTCGTATTCTTATTACATCGTTTCCTCCATAACTATACAACGGCTTCAGAATAATATCTTGATAGTTGTGGTAGAAATCTCTAATCATCGATATATTTTCAGTGATCAAAGTCGGCGGAATTAGCTCTGGAAATAATGAAGTTATCAATTTTTCAGGACAATTTCTTATTTCTGTTGGATTGTTAATTACCAATGCGCTGGTTTTTTCTAAGATATAGGTTGTTGTAATGTAGCGCATATCAAAGGGTGGATCCTGTCTGATAAATATGATGTCCATTTCATTCAAGTTGATTGCTACATCCTCTTTAGAGATAAAACTAAAATCATCAACGCTGACTTTCTGAGCAAGAGCAATTGGATGGTTTAGCTTTAGTGCTAAATTGTTAGGAGCATAGACAAAAACTTCGTGCTTCCTCCTTTGTGCTTCCTTTATTAGCACGAATGTAGTGTCAGTTTCAAAATTTATATTTTCATCCATCTGAAAGGCAACTTTCATTTATGTTCTCTACCTATTGTCACAACTGTACAAATGTTATAATTTGAAGGCGATTTTTGCCTAATGGCGTAATTTACTGTACTTATATCGTACATAACTTACAACTTGTTTTACTCCCTTTACTTTTCTTGCAATTGATATTACAGCTTTTAATTCCGCTTTATTTTGGGCTATACCCATCAAATAAACAACTCTATCAACCGTATTAACGCTATAATTAATTGATTTAATATTTCTTTTCCCCAGAAGTCTTGTTCTTATTTCCGCTGTTATCATGCCATCTACAGTAGTGTCTAGCATGGAAGCCATTTGAATTGGTATTACTCTTATTTCATTTATCACTTCTTTAATTTCTTTTTGCTGCCAAGCTATTTTTTCTGCTGTAAGTTGTTTTTCAGGAGTGTCAACACTTCCAATGAGCAATACTCTTCCTTCACTTACTTTAACTTTTATGGATGAAAATAGCCCATGTTTTAAGAGCCCCTTATTAATTCTGATGACCATAGTCGTATCATCAATGATATTTCCCAAGGATTTGTCCTGCATTGTTATTGCTGTTGCTGTCGCTGTAGCCACCACACCACCTATTATAAGGGTTGTGCAACCACTTTGTGTAATCAAAAAAATTGCAAGTAAGAAGCTTGTTATTAATCTCATTATTGATTTTCAGGATTTAGAGCTTTCATTAAGAAATGTTAATAAGCTTTTTTGATTGTGTAAATACTATAAATTAAGTAAGACTTTAAACCTTGAATATTTTTAATGGAATACCTATAATAGGGTACTGAAAATTTCTTGCGGATATGGCGGAATTGGTAGACGTGCCAGGTTTAGGTCCTGGTGAGCTTGCTCGTGGGGGTTCAAGTCCCTCTATCCGCACTTTAAAGTCATGTAACTTAGGTTTTAAGGGAAAATTTATAATCACTGAATACACTTTTGTTTGTATAAAAACCTGTTCTTAAGGATTGTGTTTAACTTAAATTCTGGTAAAATGACTCTATTAAGATATGAATTAAAATGTTAATAAATGAATTATGATGTCTAATAATATACCTCAAAATACAGTCGAAGTAAGTAGCGTATATACCTACAAAGAGCTTAGTATAGATAAACTAAAGTATGAGTATGAAATCACAGTTGGTAGTGATTATATAAAACAAAAGGTAAATTCCAGGTTGCAAGAGATAGCAGAAAATGCAAAATCACCTGGGTTTAGGGCTGGAAAGATGCCCTATGACCTTGTTGTTGCAAATTATAAAAACGAAGCTTTGGAATATGTGATAAATAATACAATTGATTATTGCTCAAGTGATTTGATGAAAAAAATTGAAGTCAAGTCTCACATTTATCCTAAGGTTGATGTTATATCATTACCAGATCTGGGCAAAGAAAATGAGGAGGGCAATTTTGTATACAAGCTATCTTTTGAGTCGATGCCTGAAGTACCGATGATAGATCTTGACAAAATAAACTTAAAGAAAATTGAAGCAAAGATTGAAGAGGAAGATATAAAAGAATTTATTGATTCTATTAAAACAAAGTTCCCCAATTTCGCCTCTGTTGATGATGCTTCTTATCAAGCGAAAGATGGGGATAAATTGATAATTGATTTTGAAGGGCGGATTAGGAATAAGCTCTTTCAGGGTGGAAGTAGCAAAAATTTTGCCGTTAATTTAGGGTCTGGCACATTTATTAATGGTTTTGAAGATCAATTAACTGGTATGAAAAAGGGAGAAACAAAGGACTTTAAGTTGCAATTTCCTGAAAATTACCAAGCCATTTCACTTGCAGGACAGGAAGCTGATTTTTCTGTGCGAGTTAATGAGATTCAAATTGCCAAAGATTTTGAAAATGATGATGAAATAGCTAGGAGTATTGGTTTTAAAGATTATTCTTTGCTAATAAGTCATGCAAAAAAAATGATTGGTGATCAGTGCACCGAAATGAGAAATCTCTTAATTAAAAAGGAGCTATTTGATTATTTGGATGCTAATTATAGTTTTGATTTACCCACAGACATAGTAAAACAGGAGCAACAAAGAATGGAAGGAGAACTGGGTGCTCAAAATGATTCTTGTAAAGAAGCTGAAAAACGTGTAAAGCTTGCTATGTTATTTATGAAATTTAGTGCAGAAAATAAAATATCATTAACTCAAAATGATGTTTTGAATGTTATTGTAAATCAATATGTCAGTAAGGATGTACCGTTTGACAGAGTACTTAAGCATTTTGAATCAAATAAACAATTTCAAGAATTAGTTAGAGGGCAAGCGCTTGAGTATAAAGTGACAGATTATATAATAGAAAAAGTTAGTAAAGAAGAGCAGATTATTTCTGTGAAAGAATTAAAGGAATTGTTTGGTAATATTTAATAGGAAAAGGTATGACTCTTATACCAATTGTAGTTGAACAAACTAGTCGCGGTGAGCGCGCTTATGACATATATTCAAGACTAGTGAAAGAAAGAATAATTTTCGTAACAGGTCCTATTGAGGACAACATGGCCAGTGTAATAGTAGCACAGCTTTTATTTTTAGAATCGGAAAATCCCGATAAAGACATTTGTATGTACATCAACTCACCAGGTGGTATTGTAACTGCTGGTTTGTCGATCTACGATACAATGCAGTATATAAACCCAGACGTTTCAACTTTATGTATAGGTCAAGCTGCGTCTATGGGTTCCTTATTGCTTGCATCTGGTACAAAAGGTAAGCGCTACTCTCTACCTCATTCAAGAATTATGATACATCAGCCATCTGGTGGTTATCATGGTCAAGCAACTGATATAGAAATACATGCTAATGAAATTTTGCGAGTTAAGAAAAAACTAAATCAAATTTATGAAAAACATACTGGAAATTCACTGAAGAAAATTGAAGGAATGATGGAAAGAGATAAATTCATGGATCCTGAAGAAGCAAGGAAAATTGGCTTAATTGACAGGGTGATAGCTGAGCGTACAGATATTGAAATTGAAAATATTAAAGTTAAACAAAAGGTGGGTTAATGGATAACAATAATGATTTACACTACTGTTCTTTTTGCAACAAGGCGCAAGATGAAGTAGATAAATTGATTACTAACTCCTCGGATGGTTTAAAGGTGTTTATTTGTAATGAGTGCATAGAATTATCCCATAAAGCAATAAGTCAAAAGAAAGATAGATCTTTTAATTCAGATCGTATATCTGATATGAAGCTATTACTAAAGAAACCTGAGGATATAAAAAATTTTCTCAGCAAGCATGTTGTAGGTCAAGAACACGCGCAACACGTTTTATCTGTAGCTATGTATAACCATTGTCAATCCATGGTACAATTTCATGCTATAAGTGATATTGAAATCGAGAAGTCAAATATAATGCTTATTGGTCCCACTGGTTCTGGTAAGACTTTGCTAGCCAAAACACTTGCTAAAGTTTCAGATGTGCCATTTGCCATGGCTGATGCGACAACTTTAACTGAGGCAGGTTATGTGGGTGATGATGTAGAAAGCGTGTTGTCGCGTTTATTACAAGCTGCAAATTATGACGTTGCAAAAGCACAGCGTGGTATAGTGTTTATAGATGAAATAGACAAGATTACAAGAAAATCTGAAAGCACTTCAATAACCCGTGACGTTTCAGGTGAAGGGGTCCAGCAAGCTCTGCTTAAGATTATGGAGGGTACAGTTGCTTATGTTCCGCCACAAGGAGGGCGAAAACACCCACAACAAGAGTTTATACAAGTGGATACTAGTAACATACTATTTATTTGTGGAGGAGCTTTTGAAGGCCTCGATAAGATTATTGAAGCGAGAAAAAAGGGAACGTCAGTTGGCTTTGGAGCAGATATAAGTCAGTCTAAAGAGCAAAAGAAAAAGAATGCTTTACATGATGTTCAACCTGAAGATTTAATCAAATTCGGTTTAATACCCGAATTTGTAGGGCGGGTTCCAATAACTGCTGTTTTAGATGAGTTGGATCATGAAGATTTAATACATGTGTTGACAGAGCCAAGGAATGCACTAATAAAACAGTACAAAGCATTGCTTGCGTTTAGCAAAGTAAACCTTGAGTTTTCAGATGAAGCAATATCAGCTATTGCTAAAAAGGCTATAAGCTATAAAACAGGTGCAAGAATGTTACGTGCTATCTTGGAGTCACTTTTGCTTGACATTATGTATACAGCTGGAAACGGAGATTTTGAAGGTAGCACTATAGTAATCACTAAGAAAATGGTAGAATTAGGAAAAGCAACGGTTAATCATAATAATAATGGCAATGTTATAACGGTTAATGATTAATTTGAGGCATATATTATGAACATTGAACGTGCTGTGAGCTCTAGTTTTACTGCATTGCCAGTATTACCTTTAAGAGATGTAGTAATTTTTCCAAATATAATGGTGCCTTTATTCATAGGCAGAGAAAAATCTGTTAATGCACTAGAATATGCAACAAGTAGTAGTAGTCACCAAAATGAGATTTTTCTTGTAGCACAGAAAGATGGCTCTGTTGATAATCCAGAGCCTGAAGATCTTTATGAAGTAGGTGTGTTAGCAAACATTATACAACCATTAATAAAATTGCCTGACAATGCAGTAAAAGTTATAATCCGGGGGATAAGAAGGGGAAGAGTTGTAGAATATATTAGCTCTCATACTTTATTACAAGCCAGGGTAGAGTTAGGCAATCATTATAAAGAAGATGAAGACAATATTGATTTAGAAGCTTTAAGGCGATCTGTTATAGACGCGTTCGATAGCTGGTGTAAGCTAAACAAGAAAAATCAGCCTGAAGTTGCCATTAACCCCATTGATCAAATCAAAGAAGTTGATCAACTTGTAGACACGGTAGCTTCACATTTAAATATAAAAGTATCGGATAAACAAAGCATACTTGAGGCTTATGACCCAAAAGAGCGTTTAAAAAAAGCTTTTGCTTTTATTGAGGGAGAAATAAGTATTTTGAACGCACAAAACCGTTTATATAAGACAATTAAATCGCAAGTTGAAAGCACTCAGAAAGTTTACTACCTTAACGAGCAATTGAAAGCTATACAGAAAGAATTAGACGAATTTGAGAATGGTAATGAAGGGAATATACTCAATGAATTTGAAAAAAAGATAAATGAAACAAAGCTTTCTCAGGAAGCAAGAGAGAAAGCTATAACTGATTTGAAGAGATACAAGAAAATGAATCCCATTTCTCCTGAAGCTACAGTTATATCTAGTTACTTGCATTGGTTACTTGATTTGCCGTGGGGAAAGTACAAAGATGCAAAAATTAACTTAAATGCAGCTAAGAAAATCTTAGATGAAAATCATTATGGCATAGAGAAAGTAAAAGATAGGATAATAGAATTTTTAGCAGTATTAAAAAGAGTAAAAGAGATAAAAGGTCCTATACTTTGCTTGGTTGGACCGCCAGGTGTTGGTAAAACTTCTTTAGCTAAGTCTATGGCAGGAGCAGTAGGAAGAGATTTTGTTCGCATAGCTCTTGGTGGTGTGCGTGATGAGTCCGAGATACGAGGGCATAGGAAAACTTATATTGGCTCAATGCCTGGTAAAATTATTCAACATATGAAAAAAGCTAATTCATGCAACCCGCTTTTTCTGCTTGATGAAATAGATAAGATGGGTTCTGATTCGCGTGGCGATCCTGCATCTGCATTACTTGAGGTTTTAGATACTGAGCACAATAAACACTTTACGGATCATTACTTGGAAGTTGAGTTTGATCTTTCAAGTGTAATGTTTGTAGCTACGGCAAACAGCTTAAATTTGCCACATCCTTTGCGTGATAGGATGGAAATTATACAATTGTCCGGGTATACTGAAGATGAAAAAATCAGTATTGCTACACACCACCTTATTCCGAAGTTAAAGAAGGAGCATGGTTTGTATCAGAAGGAATGGGACATAACTAATGAGGCGTTATACAAGTTGATACGTTTATATACACGTGAAAGTGGTGTGCGGAGTATGGAAAGGGAGCTTGCAAAGCTCATGAGAAAGGCAGTTAAAGAAATATTGACTGATAAAAATAAGAAAATATCCGTAGGGGTTGACAATTTACAAGATTATTTAGGGGTACGTAAATATACCTTTGGTATTGCAGAAAATGAGAGTTTAGTGGGAGTAGTAACTGGGCTTGCCTATACTGAAACAGGTGGTGATATTTTGATGATAGAATCAGTCCTAATTCCGGGCAAGGGAGAAATAAAATACACAGGAAAGCTTGGAGAGGTTATGCAAGAATCTATAAAAGCTGCGTATAGTTATATTCGATCAAATTGTTTGTTTTTTGGTATAAAGCCCGAAAAATTCCAAAATAATGATATACATTTACATGTACCTGAGGGTGCGGTACCAAAAGATGGCCCTTCTGCTGGCGGCGCGGTATGTACGTCTATTGTTTCTCTTATGACGAATATACCAGTTAACAAAAATGTTGCTATGACAGGCGAAGTGACATTGCGTGGTAGAGTTTTAGCTATTGGGGGCTTAAGAGAAAAATTGCTTGCAGCGCTCAGAGGATCAATCAAAACTGTGATTATACCAAGTGAAAATGAGAAAGATATGCAAGAGATTCCGGCAAGCATCAAAGAGGGGATCAACGTAGTTTTTGCTAAGAATATTGATGAAGTTATGAAAGTTGCTTTAATGCACCCTACTATTCCAATTGATAGTGATAATCAAAATAGTGTGCCTTCCTCTATAGAAAATAAAGATGATACTTTTCCTATGTCGGAAACATTGAAGCATTAGATTAAGAAGATATTATACAATCTCCATTTCTCTTTTGTCCGGCAAAAACCCACCAACTTGCGCATTCCATAAGGATATGACCTGCTTTGCTGTGATATTATTCATCAATGCCAATTAATTTGAAAAATTTATAGCGCTTTATATTATAATACTTTATCAATCAAAAATAAAAAGAGAAAATGACCGTGCTCAACATACAAAATAACGCTACACTTTGCAAACAGTGGATATTCTTAGCAGTATGTGCTCTTGCTTGCTCTGGGTTACTGTCAATAATTGTTATTTTTTTACGATTGCCTTTTATCTCCTCTCTCGTTCCTTCTGCACAATATATCTTTGATAATGCGCTGGTGATACACGTGAATTTGTCAATTTTGGTGTGGATGTGCTCTATAATATCTCTGCTCTTTATCATAAACCTACAAAATACCAATAGTTGGTTTAACTTTTCATGGGTTCTATCAACCCTTTCGATGCTGCTGATGTTTGTATCTGCATTCGTTCCAAACACTGAAGTTATCAAAAGTAACTATATTCCCGTGTTACAAAACAAATTATTCTTATTTGGTCTTGGTTTGTTTACCACCAGTATATTAGTAAATGCAATGCTAGCATACACATCAAAAAAAGAGGTTTCATTTCTCTCTGTGGGGCAAGTTGGGCTGGTTATTACACTTGTTTCGTCATTTCTTTGCTTTGTTTTAGCATATCAAAATATGCCTCCAGGTCTATATCACTCAGATAAGAATTTGTTTTACGAATATCTCTTTTGGGGAGGCGGACATTTATTGCAGTTTGCTTTTACTCAAGGAATGTTTTTAGTCTATTTAATAATGTTAAGCGATGCTAGTTTAGCTTCAAGCAATAAAATTACTATTTTACCACTATTTATAAACACAATTTTGGCTATGGGTGCATCGTTTATATATTTTGTTTATCCAATTGATAGCGCCAAGTTAATACAGTTTTTTACTTGGCATATGAGAATTGCTGGAGCAGTTTTGCCGTGCTTTTTGATAATATTAGTGTGCTGCAACATCAGGACTTTTACTAATGATAAAAGCAACTATTTATTACATTCATTTTTATTGTTCATTTATGGAGATGTGCTTGGAGTGCTGACTATTGAAGGAAATGTCACCATTCCCGCTCATTATCATGGTTCTGTAGTTGGGATCACTATAGCTTTTATGAATTTCATTTATTGGCTGTTACCTAAATTAAACTTTAAAGAGGTAAAAAGTTCCATGGTAAGATTACAGATTTATGCTTACAGTGTGGGGCATTTTCTCCATATTACTGGACTTGTATGGCTTGGTGGATATGGTGCCTTAAGAAAAGTTGCAGATCTGCCAAGTATTTCATCAATGTTGGCACGTGCTTGTTTTATTGCGGGTGGAGCTATATCAGTTATTGGTGGAATGTTGTTCGTAATAATTGTGCTTTTACATCTGTTAAAACGCAAAGCGCGTACCAACTAACCCATAGAAACGAAAAAACTTACTTGACAAACTCCGCCAGCCCCCTTATTATGACAATAAGGGTATTTATGACTCAAAACTTGTTTTTGACCTGCAGGCTCAATGACAAAATTCAGTAAAAAACTCAGGTATTTATTGGCGGATTACATAAAATTATAGCGGCTGCATGTCTTTTTTATTTTTTCTACATTCAGCCAAATCGCGCTTATTTTAAGCGTTAGCACATTATTACAGCGCCACTTACAGTAATATAGAGTCAAAACTCGCACCACGGGGCTTCTTTTGCCTTTTTTTCCGCTTGGTAAATTTCTTAATGTTTGTAGCTAAAGCAATTTAAGAGACCGAAAATGGTGTCATTCCAGCGCGTGACGCTGGAATCTAGTCTTTATTATGCAGCCACTTATTTAAAGTTAAGTTTTCTGGATCCAAGTAGTCAAGCTACTCGGATGACACCTTGACAATCGTCATCCTGCTACGTGTTAGCGGATGAGATACCGCGAATGAATCGCTGTATGACGTAGGATTGCTGTCATCCCGCTGCTTGTTAGCGGGATCTATGTGAGATACCGCGGCAGTGTGACGGTTCGCGGCGGAATGACGATAACCTCGTCATTCCGCTACTCGTTAGCGCCGTGGCGGTATGACGTCTTAGCTATAGTTAACAATAGAAGCAAAACTCATCCTTTTGAAAGAGGAGGAGATTTTTCTGGATCCTCAGCGGGGATTGATTTTGGATCTGATAATTCTGTATTTACCTTGATTGGCTCTAATGGAGTTTTCTGCTCTTCCGGTTTATCGTCTGGAATTGGAACAGGCCAATCCATAATGTTTTGCGGTATAACTTCTGCTTCTTTAGCTTCTTTTTGACCTGTTGAAGATGGTGTATCAACTCCTGCATTTTTAGTAACTTCTTGTTTTAGTTGTTTATTTTCTTCTTGTAATTGCTTTAAATTTTTCTTTAACTCGTCAATCTCTCTTATTTTTTGTTTTAATTGTTCAGATATAGTTAGTTTGTCTCTAGTCAATTTTTTGTTTTCTTGTCTTAACCCATTAGCTATTCTGCTTGAGTTGTTGTTTACAGCTTGTGTACCTTGGTCTTGCTGCTGCATGCTTGTTCCTCTACTTTCATATTCAACTTCAGTTTGAGTTGCCTGACCTTTTTCCTGCTGTAATATGTTCTGCAGTTGCTCTAGACTCTCTTTGACAGATGCCAGCTCTTCCTGTGTACACGTTAACATCCCTTCCTTTTCCTTAAGCTGTTGTTTAAGCTTATCTATTTCTGATTGTTGCTTTCTGAACGATGTTGAATCTGTACTTTTTGCTCTTAATTGTCTAAATAAATTTTCCTTTTCTTCTGCCAATTTTTCTATTTGCTCAGTCAGCTTATCTTTATTATCGATAAATTCAATCTCAGCTTGTTTTAGTTTACGGGTTAAATTTTCAATATACTCACTATCTTCGTTTTTTACTTCCGAATACTTTGCCCTTAAATCTTGAAGCTTTCCTTCTAATTTCTGGCTCTCTCTTACTATCTGCTGTATCTTTTCATCCTTCTGCTTAATTTCTTTTCTCAAACTCTCTATTTTCTCATTTTTCTCCACTTCTTCTATCTCATCTGCAAGAGACTTTTTACCTATACCAGATTGCTGAATTGCCATTTCTAAATCTTCTTTTTCTTTGTACAGTTGATTTAATTCCTTAACTAACTCTTGATTCTTTAATTGCTCTTTACTCATAAGCGACTCAATTAAAGTACCTTGTTCCTTTATTCTTTGATTTTTTTCAGATATAACTTGCCGTTGTTCATTAACTTCATCTCTCAAGAAGTCACGTTCTAATCTTAGATCCTCAAGCTGCTTTGCCTGCGCTGCAAAATATTTAGCAAATGTTTCTTTTTCTTTCTCTAATTCCTCAATTTCGTCTACTTCACCTTTTGCTCCTTCTTGTTCATGCTCTTCTTCATCACTAGACATATCATCCTCAAGTATTTCATCTTCATCACTAAATTCACTAACACTAGAGAAAGAACTTCTACGTGAAGAAGGTGTGCTAGGAGAGGAATACCCACTGCTGCTTGGTGTAGGTGACTGTGGTGATATATGTGGATCTTTTGTAATATTTCCTCTGCTGGTACTTGCTGATCGTCTACACTCCTGGACATGTCAGTAAAAGCTTGATGCAGAGTTTTTCCATTGATAAAAACTTCTTTATTCTGCTCAACTAATTTTAATATTTTATCTTTTATTTCCTCTGGTGTGAACTTTAAATCACCAAACTTTGGCTCACCAATGACACTTTGTATACCACTAGAATCCAATTTTACGATCATGCTACAGTCTATGCTGTTACCTTCAGAATCTTTAGCCTGCCAGTTAATGGTCATTTCACATGAGCTTGAACCAGTAAAATCATAGTGCCTTTCGCTGCCTTTTTTGGTCGCAGTTATTTGACTATCTTTCTCTAAAGATATGTTATAAACCTTACCTTCTCTGCTGGCTCTTAAAATATTGCTAATTTCTATTGGTTTTTCTTCATTTTCAAATCTAATTTTGAAGTCGTTATCTTTTGTTGAATACGCTAAGAAATTTTGACCAGGCAGAGACGACTTAAGTTCTTTATGCATTGTGTTTATTGATTGCTCAAATTTTTGGAACTCCTTTTCCCACTTTAAATTTATCTGTCCTGTAATGTCCTCATCTTTGCGTAAAGGACCAATAAAGTACCAGATTAAATTTTCTTCCTCCAGTCTTTTAATAAAATCCTGAAGATCGTTGCAAGATTCAATGACACTTAGAATATCATTTTTCTTCTGTTCATCTACATTTAGACTTTGATTCTCAGCTATAAATACATTTTCGTTTTCCTGTGGCATAATTTTGCATCTTTAAAAAGTATACTATAATATTAACAGATTTTTTTAAAAAATCAACTAATCGTTGAGTAAATAAACTTGAGCACTTGTCCATTATGTTATATAGTAGTTACTCCTTAAGCAGTGCAGTATGGACAATACCATTATAAGAAAATACGATATTAGAGGTATAGTAGGCAAAGATTTGCAGATTAATGATGGGTACGAGATAGGTAGAAAGTTTGGCCAAACCGTAGCTAGTGTTTGTGTCGGCTACGACAGCAGAATAGATTCACCAGGTATAGAAAGAGAATTAATTAGGGGCTTAACTTTATCCGGTGCAAATGTTATACGCGTTGGACTATGCTCTTCACCTATGCTCTACGCTGCAACACAAATCACGCAGGCGGATCTTGGTATTGTAATAACCGCTTCTCATAACCCAAGTGAATACAATGGCTTTAAATTTTTTAGTAATAAAAAAGTCTTCTCAGATCAAGAGATAAAGGAAATTATAAGCAATCCAATTAAAGACAGTACAAGGATTGGAAGCTTAATTAACATAAATATATATAGTGAGTACATTCGCATATTAAAAAGTGCAGTGAAGAACGATACTACACAGAAATTAAAAATAGCCTGGGATTGTGGAAATAGTCCAGCAAGTGGAATTATAAGGTATATTGAAAAGATCTTGCCTGGTCATACACACATCGTAACCAATAACTCTATAGATGGGGCATTTCCACTGCATGATCCAGATCCCATAGAGGAAAAAAATCTCGCTCAATTAATTGACATTGTGAAGGAATATGGATGTGATCTTGGCATTGCGCTAGATGGCGATAGCGATAGGGTGCGCTTAATTGATAATAAAGGCAGTGTTGTTTCCAATGACCATTTATTTATAATTTTTGCACGTGAAGTGTTGGAGGAATATCCAGAAAGCAAAGTTATTGCCAACGTAAAAATGAGTATGAAAGTGCATGATTTTGTTAGTAAGTTAGGAGGGCAAGTTATTACCTGCGCTACTGGACATTCACTAGTTAAGAAGAAGATGGTAGAGGAAGAGGCAAAGTTTGCTGGTGAATTAAGCGGGCACTTCTTCTTTTCTGAGCTAGGTTTTGATGATGGGCTATATTCTGCTGTTAAAGCAGTTGACATTTTGCTTAAGAAAAACCAAAGCCTATCTCAGGTAATTGAGGATTTACCGAGGTTATATATCACTCATGAAGTAAAGATTGTAGTGAAAGATGAGAAAAAATTTCAAATAATTGAATCAATAAAGAAAATACTGGAGAAGCAAAATATTGTATTTTCAGATCTTGATGGTGTTAAAGTAACCGATAATAAAGGTTGGTGGCTTCTTAGGGTATCAAATACGCAAAACTGCATTACAGCAAGATGCGAAGGAGAGACTTTAGAAGGTTTTGAACTTACTAAAAAGGTTTTGTTCCATTACATTGATGAAGCAAGGTCTTTAAATTGTAGCTATTCACAGAAATAAATTTGATTTATAAAATTGGCATGAAAGTATAAAGATAAATAGGCTAAATGTACTTATCACCTGGTCAGGCTGCAGCATTATTTCGTGTAACCGTTTGCGGGTCCACTTAATTCTGCAATTCTTTGATCTCACTCATGGAGAGGCCAGTAAACTTAACAATAGTGGTGACATCAACATTATTAGCCAGCATTGTTTTTGCAACTTCAATTTTTCCTTCCTTTTTAGCATCATCAAGTTTTTGTTCAAGAACAGCCCGTTCATCACGAATACGTTTTATTTCCTGTTCGTAGGCAATAAATTCTTTCTCTGACCAGTTGAATCTATTTAGTTCTTCATATGCCTTTTTAATTATTACATCACTACCTATTATCTTTTCCAATTCTTCTTCGCTAGTTTCATCTGCATATTTAAAATAATAGATCCATTTTTCAACTATACTCTCCAATTGGTCTTCTTTAGTTTTAGGAAATTTTGGTAACTCAATAAATGTAAAATAAAAATCTTTTAAATCATGTTCATAGCTATCTTTGTCTAACATTACATGATCTGACTTATACTCAGATTTATTAGGAAAGAGAATACAATCAGCAATAGCAATAAAGATAATTTCTTTAAGATTATGATATTGATCACCTTTATCAGCTTGCCTTGAATAAGCTTTAGCAGCGTAATATTGAGCACGTTTTTCAAAGCCTTTAGTTTTGGCAACTTGCATTTCGACTATTACTTGCACCCCATTTTCATCCCTGCAGAGTACATCAACGATACTTTGTTTTTTAGAGGCAATTTCAGCATCTTGAATAGTGCTGAGGAATTCTATTTCTTTTATTTCATCTTTGCCAGTGAACCCCAAAATATCATTGAGAAAGTGAATGAGGATGTCTTTATTTTTTTCAGTACCAAAAATACGCCGGAACGCAACATCATTCTTGGGGTCGAGAAATTTAGAAAGAGCCATAAAAAAATTTTTAAATGTATCTTTATATTATATATTCTTATTGATAATAATTCAATAATTTGTCATCTTTTTTGCTAACTTTACTGATGTTGCCAGAAGGAACGTTGTTGCAAAATTTTGTAAAATTTATTATCCTAAGGTTTCAAGTCTTCACAGGTTTATTGGAACTATATGTACAATGTGTTTATCAGTGAAAATCCGGAGAAAACGATGGGGGAAAAGTTAATACATTACTTTAGCCAGGGTAAATGCGAAGGCAATGCAGAAATGAAAAATCTGCTGGGAGGAAAGGGGGCAAATTTAGCAGAAATGTGCAATGTTGGCATTCCTGTTCCACCTGGTTTCACAATTTCCACCTCTGCTTGCAAAGTCTATTATCAAGACAATAGATCTTCTGTCATCCAAGTAGCTGACTACTCGGATCCAGAAAAAAATGTGGTCACGCACTGGAATGACATATGTAGTGAAATCAAAAACTACATGGCGATGCTCGAAAATGACATCGGTTGTAAGTTTGGGGATTTAAATAATCCCTTATTAGTTTCAATACGCTCTGGTAGTGTTAGTTCAATGCCGGGCATGCTTGATACTATTTTAAATGTTGGTCTAAATGATGAAACCGTTGTTGGGCTTGCAAAAAAAAGTGGCGAACGTTTTGCTTACGATAGCTACTGCCGCTTCATTATGATGTACTCCAATGTTGTACTACAGCTTGACCATCACCTATTTCAAGATGTTGTTGATAATAATCAGCAAAAGAGTGGAGCAAAAAGCTTAGCTGATCTTGATGTTGATGTTTTAAAGAGAATTGTTAACAATTTCAAAAGGATAGTACATGAAAAAACAGGAAAATATTTTCCGCAGAACGTTGAAGAGCAATTGTTAAACTCAGTTAATGCAGTATTTACCTCTTGGAAAAATGATAGGGCTGTTTCCTATAGAAGAATACATAACATTCCTGAAAACCTTGGAACAGCGGTCAACGTGCAAGCAATGGTTTTCGGTAATTTAAATGATAATTCTGCAACTGGTGTGATATTTACACGAAATCCTTCAACTGGAGAAAAAAAGCTTTTTGGTGAGTTTTTGGTTAATGCTCAGGGTGAGGATGTGGTTTCTGGTGTTTATACTCCTATGCCAATTGACGGAGAGCAAGAAAACACCATGGAGAAGTTGCTGCCAAGTGTCTACCGAGAATTATGTGTGGTATGTGAAAAACTTGAAAGGCATTATAAAGACATGCAGGATATCGAATTTACTGTGCAGGACGGTAAGTTATGGATTTTGCAGACTAGGTCTGGCAAGCGCACGGCTGAAGCTGCTATTCGCATAATAGTTGATATGGTAAACGAAGGAACGATTACAAAAGAAGAAGGAATATTGAGAATTGATCCAAAAACTTTTGACAATTTATTGCATCCAGTTCTTGACGTTAAGAGTGACCAAAAAGTAATAGGGAAGGGACTGCCGGCTTCTCCAGGGGTTGCTTCTGGATATGTAGTGTTTAGTGCAAGTGATGCTGAAAAAGCTGCAGAGCAGGGTAAAAAAGTGATTTTAGTAAGGTCAGAAACAAGTCCTGAAGATATTAATGGAATGAATGCTGCAAGTGGCATAGTAACAGCACGGGGAGGGATGACCTCGCATGCTGCTGTTGTAACCCGTGGAATGGGTAAGCCATGCATTTGCAGTGTAAGTGGACTTTATATCGATAAAGATGGAACTTTCTTTTCTGTGGGGGATACAAAAGTAAATAAAGGTGAACCAATTACCATCAACGGAGGAACAGGGGAGGTTATGCTTGGCATTCTTCCTACAATTTCACCTGAATTATCGCAAGAATTCAAAACGATAATCAACTGGATAGATGAAATCAAAACGGTCAAAGTGAGAGCGAACGCTGATACTCCAAAAGATGCAAAAATTGCAAAAGAATTCGGTGCAGAAGGTATAGGCTTATGTCGCACAGAACATATGTTTTTCGCTAGTGATAGAATCGAATTCATTCAAAAGTTGATAATAGCTGACGATGAAAATGAAAGGGCAAATGCGCTCATTAAACTGGAAGAAATGCAAAAGTCTGATTTCAAAGAAATATTTTCTATTATGGAGGGTAGGGAAGTCACTATACGGTTGCTTGATCCACCCTTACATGAATTTTTACCCAATAATCAGTCTACTATAGAAAAAATCGCCAAATCACTTAGTAAGTCAGTTGAATCAGTAAAAAATAAAATAGCACAGTTGTCAGAAAAGAACCCAATGCTTGGCCATCGAGGTTGTAGACTTGCCATTTCTCATCCTGAAATATATAGCATGCAGATTAGGGCAATACTTAGTGCTGCAAATGAGCTAAAAAAGGAAAAAAGTGTAGAAATCAAGCCTGAGATCATGATCCCTTTTATAATGAATGAGAAAGAATTTATTCTGATATGCGAGCTAGCAAAGAAAGAATCCTCTGTCATCTCAGCTGGAATTCAGACGCAGATTCCAGCGTCACGCGCTGGAATGACATCAGACAAGGCTTATTCAATTGGAACGATGATAGAACTACCAAGAGCAGCACTGATTGCTGATAAGTTAGCAAAACATGCAGAGTTTTTTAGTTTTGGCACTAATGATTTAACGCAAACAACCATGGGACTTTCAAGAGATGATTCAGTTAATTTCCTCGATTCTTATAAGGAAAGCAATATATTTGACAATGATCCATTTGAAGTGCTGGACATCGAAGGGGTAGGGGAGTTAATCAAGGTAGCCATTGAAAGAGGCAAAAAAACCCGAAAAGAAATAAAACTAGGTATATGTGGAGAGCATGGAGCAGATCCAAAATCTATAGAGTTTCTCATCGAATCAGGGGTGGATTATGTTTCATGCTCACCCTATAGAGTACCGGTTGCAAAGTTAGTGGCAGCACATTTTAGTGTAAAATCTAAGTTTGTTGGGTAAGTGAGAAATATAGCAATAATATAACCACTGGTGACTTTCCTCACTTAGACAACTGTGTCAAGCACTGGAATGACACCCTACTTAACCGTTATACCGCCGCGGCGCTAACACGTAGCGGGATGACGATTGTCAGGGCCAGCGCCTCTATGATGTCATCCCAGTGCCCAGACTACTTGGATCCAGGAAAAAGAATGATGTCATGTAAGTAGCCTCCTTCTTCTGTCATCCCAGTGCCCAGACACTGGGATCCAGGAAACTTAACTTTAAATAAGTGGCTGCATAATCAAGACTAGATTCCAGACTGGGATGACACCCTACTTAACCGTCATACCGCGATTCATTCGCGGTATCTCAGCCGCTAACAAGAGATCCCGCTAACACGTAGCGGGATGACGGTTGTCGTTTAGCCATAAATATTTAAGAAATTTACCAAATGAAAAAAAAGGCAAAAGAAGCCCTAGTCATTGTCTATTTTCAGTATTTGGCGTTTTTTAAGTCTTAAACACTGCAATTTAGCTGCTTTTAATTGCAACTAACCTACGCTGCAAATGTTTAAGAAATTTACTAAGCAGAAAAAAAGGCAAAAGAAACCCCGTGTTAGCTAGTTGTCACTCTCTAATCCTGCAAATTGGCGTACTATACTGTCTTAAACGACTTATAAGCGCGTTTCAGCTTATATAGGTAAAAACCCAGAAATATTGTGAAGACATAGAGTGCACATAGTGCAAAAAATTAAAAATAATACGCCAACTACGTTGTTTTCTTGCTGTTTAATCTGCACAGATGAAGATAACTGAATACCTTCAGTTTCATGATAAGGGGGCTGGCGGAGTTTGTCAAGTAATTCCGTTCCTTATGGGTAAAAAAAAGAGAAACTCTAAGTTGCAGCCGCACGATGTTTCTCTTTTCTGCTGTTGATGATTATTTCGCCTATTGTAACTGCTGCTAAAATAAAGCAGTAATATACCTGTGTTAATAAAGAAACAGGTGATACAAAGGCGATGCTACCTGCCAGCAATAGTTGAGAACCATAAGGTAAGATGCCTTTTGTAGCACAAGCAAAAACATCTAATAAGTATGCACTGCGGTATGGTACAATATCGTGTTTCTGTGCGAGTCTTTTTGCAATGCCACCACTTAGTAAAATAGCAATGGTATTATTGGCAACTAAGGTAGTAAACATAGACGCAATTCCTGCTATCAAAAATTCAGCTTTAGTTTTTGTGATATTGCTTTCATCGATGAGTTTATGCAACGCTTTTTGACCTTGTTTGTACATTATATGGCTCAACCCACCGATAAATAGAGCAAATATTACTATTTCGTTTACTTTTTTGAAACCGTCGTACACGTCATGAGGAAATTGAACGATGGCATAATCAAAAAAAGCTATTCCTAGCACACCAGCAATAATTATGTTTACAGTTATTGTTACTAAAGTGGTGACTTCAAGCAGCCCCATGATTATTAAAGAAATATAAGGAATAATTTTTATTATAGAATAATAATCTAAATTTGATATAGAAATAATTTTTGTACTACTTGAAATCACTGCCAGATAGGTGAGTGTTATAATACCTGCAGTAAATGCAACCTTAGAGTTTATTTTAAGTTTATCTTTTGCTGAAGCTCCCTGTGAAGAAACAGATGCAATGGTGGTATCAGATATCATTGAGAGGTTGTCACCAAACACGGCACCACCTACTACAGTTGCAGTTCCTATTTCAAGGCCAAAAGCTCCACTTTTTGCCAGATTAACAGCTATAGGTACCATCAGCGCAACAACTCCCATAGATGTACCAATTGCAGTTGAAATAAAAGCAGAAGCCAAAAATACTCCAGGCAGCATTAATCTTGCTGGAAGGAAATTAAGAATTAAATTAGCAACAGTGTCTGCGCTACCAATTGATTGAGTAACCGCAGAAAATGCTCCAGAAAATAAAAAAATTAAACACATAGTAAGGGTATTTTTGTCACCCATGCCCTTGATAACAGTATCGATGTTATGCTGAATTTTATTTGTACCACGTGAGACAGCAAAAAATAGCGCTGGTAACAAGCAGATTACTGGTGAAACCTGATGAAGTGGATTATCAGTTCCGATAAAAGAAAAATAAGCACCACTTCCAAGGTACAAGATTAAAAAAACAATCAAAGGGACAAAAGCTGTCATTTTACTGTACCTCAAACTTACGACTATAACTAATTAAGTGGTTTTAAGCAAGTTTGGTTTTCACTAGTTTTGCAGGAAGTTGACAGCAGAGTTTTAAACTTCATATTTAATCTACTAAATAAATAGCACATGTAGCCGAAGGGTTTATATCTTGTGCTATACTTTATTTTATGTCATGCAAACAGTTGATATTAGCATACATCCAAATAAAGTAATGGAGAATATAAAAACCATATCAGTAAAAGACGATAACGTTAGGCTGGATAGGTACATCAGAAGAATCTTTCCTGATCTAAAGCAATCTGTAATTGAAAAATCTTTAAGGAAAGGGTTAATCAAAGTTGATGATTGCAAAGCAAAGTCTAGTGATAGAGTAAATTCTGGACAAACTATAACGCTGAAGCACTTGAATTATATTGAGAACGCTAATTCTGATCGCAAATATAATGAAAAGTTAGTGAATCTACTAAGAGAGAACATATTATATGAAGACGAATATATACTAGCTATAAACAAGCCCGCAGGGGTCATCGTTCAAGGTGGCGTAAAAGTAAAGATTAGCATGAGTGATTTGCTTGACCAAATAAGAGAGGGAGAAACATTTAAAATTGTCCATAGGCTAGATAGAGATACGAGTGGAGTGATAATATTCGCACGCAACGCTAATGTTGCCAGATACCTTATGGAAGAATTTAAAGGACGAAGAGTAAAAAAAACTTATTTAGCATTAACTTCTGGCATACCGAGCAAGGATAGTGGAACAATAGACTATCCATTGGTGAAAAAATATGTTTCAGGTCAAGAAAAAGTGGTCGTTGATGAAAATTCACCTCAGAATGCCACTACGCATTTTTCAATTATAGCAAAATCCAAACACAATGTTGCTTATTTAAAATTACAACCAATTACCGGCAGAACCCATCAGTTACGTGCACATTTAGCTCATATAAATTGCCCTATTCTTGGTGACGGTAAATATGGTGGTAAAAAAGCTTTTATTGATGGGATAGCAAATAAAATTCACCTTCATTCGCATTCTTTATCTTTAAAACTGCCAAACAATAAAGAAATCACTATCACCGCTCCTATCACTAAACACATCGAAAAATCCATTGAAGCGCTATTTTTCGACTGAAACGATTTCACCAATCAACTTTTCTGTCTTTGGCTTTAATTTGAAGCACAGATATTAGGCTAATTAATGCGCAGGCAGTAAGATAAATGCCTGCTGCAAGTTTTGTTTCGGTTTTTTCTATAAGCCACATGCATATGGATGGAGAAAGGCCACCAAATATTCCTGCAGATATGTTATGTGCGAGGCTAAAGCCCGTGCACCTAACTTTCGTTGGAAATAACTCGCAAGCAAGAGAATTATATATTCCAAAAGATGCACTTATTGGTATGGTTATTAGCCAATAAGTGGGCGTTATAACATAGTGATTATCATACGATAATAGCGAAAGTACCGGCAAACCGGCGCAAGCTAGAGCTACTAATGTAGGAATCATTACATTTTTTCTTCCAGCTTTATCAGACAGTATTGCAAACAGCACTGCAGACGCTCCAAATGTAATTTCAACTATAATCCTTACTACATTTTTAATATTGATGCCTGAGAGAATAAGTTCTTTTACAGATATGTTGTAAAACATGATTGCTGAATAAACGATTGCATTTTGGGCAACGCCAAGCCCAATTGCTAGCACAAATGCCTTTTTATAGTCCCTGATTAATTCTAAAAATGGAGAATCAGATAAGCTTCTATTTTGATCATGAATTTTATATGCTAGGCTCTCTTCCATTATGTATCTTATTAAGAAGCCTATTATGCCCATAATAAAGCAGAAATAGAAGAGCAACCTCCAGCCCCAAATTTCATAATTTTCACCTGTAAATTTTTTGCAAATAGCTATCATTACAAAACATGTAATAGAACC
Organism: Wolbachia endosymbiont (group A) of Hedychridium roseum; assembly: GCF_964028325.1. Classification (NCBI taxonomy): domain Bacteria; kingdom Pseudomonadati; phylum Pseudomonadota; class Alphaproteobacteria; order Rickettsiales; family Anaplasmataceae; genus Wolbachia; species Wolbachia endosymbiont (group A) of Hedychridium roseum. Next base: position 295,779 of record NZ_OZ034755.1, read on the forward strand.
AAGAGCACCACTAAAAGCTTTCATGCTACCTAAAAAGCCTAGATTTTTTTTATCGCTTGAATGCTCTATTAAAAAGGCTGAGTTGATACTCGTTTCCCCTCCTGTTGCCATTCCTTGTATTATTCTACAAAGCAGAAGTAATATAGGAGAAAATATTCCTATTTCTTTAAATCCTGGTATGACCGCAATTGCAGTAGATGATATCGAAGCTAATATTACGGAAGTCAGCAAAACTTTCCTCCTACCGTACTTATCTCCAATGCAACCAAAAATAAACGCACCAAGCGGTCTAAATCCAAATCCAATTGCAAAACTACCAAGAAATTTGATTGTGCTTAAATAATCGCTTTCTGAAGGAAAAAAAACATTGCTTATTATATGTGTTAAAACTCCAAATAGAGTTACTTCATACCATATAATCATATTGCAGATTATGCTTGATAGTATTGCTTTTTGAATATCGTTCATGATTTTCGGTTTACCACACTCCGCTATAAAAATTTTTATTCAATAACCTTTAAGGATAATTCACGTAAATGTTTATTGTCCACTTCAGAAGGAGCACCCATTAGAACATCTTCACCTTGCTGGTTCATAGGAAAACAGATTACTTCACGAATATTTGGCTCATCAGCAAGCAGCATAACCATTCTGTCAACCCCTGGTGCTATACCGCCGTGAGGCGGCACTCCGAACCTGAATGCACGCACGAGCGCACCGAATTTTGTATCAACTTCTTCTTTGCTGTAGCCTGCAATGGCAAAGGCCTTATACATGATATCCAGCTTGTTACTACGAATCGCCCCGCTTGACAATTCTATTCCATTGCAAACAAGATCATATTGGTAAGCAAGGATATCCAGTGGATTTTTGTCCTCTAAATCTTTCAAGCCACCATGTGGCATGGAGAATGGGTTATGAAAGAAATCGATTTTTTTACTTTTATCGTCATATACAAAGTAGGGAAAATCAATGATCCAACAAAACTTGAAGATATTATCATCTATAAGACTGAGTTCTGACCCTAAAAGAGTGCGCACTTTCCCTGCAATTGTTGCTGCTTCATTTTCCTTATCAGAAGCAAAAAATACACTATCTCCAGGCTTTACATCCGTTATTTCTTTTATAGAATTTAGCCTGTTTTCATCAAGGAATTTAGCAATTGGCCCTTTTGCGATGCCGTCCTTATCAAATGTTATATACCCAAGCCCCTTAGCGCCGAATTCTTTTTGCGCATGTTCTATTTTTTTATCAAAGAAGCTGCGTGGTTCTTCTGCTGTTTTAGGAGCAGGGATGGCTCTCACTACCATACCGCGCTCAATATTGCTTTTGAAAATATTGAACTCTGAATCACGGAAAATTTCTGTAACATCGCTGACTAATAATGGATTGCGCAGATCTGGCTTATCAGATCCATATTTGAGCATTGCGTCTTTGTATGTAATGCGCGGAAAATCTTTATCAACTGATTTGCAAGAAAATTTGGCAAACATTTTATATAAGGTAGACTCAATAATCTGAAAGATGTCTTCTTGAGTCACAAAAGACATTTCAAGATCTAGTTGATAAAACTCCCCCGGAGAACGGTCAGCCCTTGCGTCTTCGTCACGGAAACACGGTGCAATTTGAAAATATTTATCAAACCCTGAAACCATGAGCAATTGCTTAAAAATCTGTGGAGCTTGCGGCAATGCATAAAATTTACCAAGATTTAGTCTGCTTGGCACCAAATAATCACGTGCACCTTCAGGGGACGAAGCAGTAAGTATTGGAGTCTGAATTTCCAAAAACCCTTGCTCTATCATGAGCTTGCGGAGTTCTGCAATAATTTGTGAGCGCAGAATAATATTGTTGCGGGTGTTTTCTCGCCTTAAATCAAGAAAACGATATTTAAATCTCATATTTTCTGGGTATTCTTGTTCGCCAGCAATGCTCGCTAATATACTTCTTTCTTCTTTTGCTATTTCTTCATCACAGTGGAACTCAACTTCTGATTCAACGTGTAAATTGCTAACTACAACCTCAATTTCTCCGGTTGCGATAGAGCTGTTTACCGTATCTTCAGTTCTAGCTTCAACTATTCCTGTAACAGTAATTATACTCTCCAATTTTAAATTTGATGTCTCATCAAAAAAGTCTTTATCATTATTAAATACTAGTTGAGTGATTCCATAGAAGTCTCTTAAATCAACAAAAATTAAGTTACCGTGATCGCGCTTACGATATAACCATCCAGAGAGGGTAACTTCCTTTTCTACGTCGTTCTTCCTTAATTCTTCACACGTGTGAGTTTTATAGCAGTTCATATTTGTTTTACTTCTAAATTCTTTAAAAAGTATAGAAATAAACCTTACTACATACAAGCCCATTCTCAGATATTTGTCCAATTTACGAAATAGAGCAGTATTACTTTTATACTGTCTTTACCCGCAAAGAAATTGCACAATTTCTATAATTATGGTATAATAGTAAGGGTATTTTTAATGAATTAGATACAGGAAATGCCACTTACACAGATCATATTATATAGCGTAACATTACTTGCTGTAGCTGCAGTATTTCTCTTTTTGAGAAAAATATACAAAAATCGCATTAGAAAAATCATATTTCCTAGAAAAGTTTTTAAAGAAGAGTGGGAAGAAGACAGAAAATTCAACGAATTATATCAAAAAAATAAGCAAAAAGAGTTGATGAAACAACAGGAAATGCTACGCGAAAAGCAAAAAGATATACAGGTTTATAAAGAAGATCTAGAAATAGTTGACATAGCAAAACCGGTAGGTAAATGGACAAAGATGGTTATGATGGGTAATGGTTTAATGCAGCGTTTTGCACAATTGATACATAGAGAAGGCGGAAAGAAAGGATTTTGGGAGCTATTTGTAAAAGCTCAGGCTTCAACTCAAGGTAAACATAAGGGGAAGGGCAGATAATTCATGCTCGAATGTGAAAATTTATCCTGCGCTCGTAATAACAAAGTATTATTTAAACATCTCAGTTTTAAAGCTGAGCCAAAATCAAAGATTCTAATCACTGGTCCAAATGGTAGTGGTAAAACCAGCTTAATTAGAAGTTTATCTGGACTTTTACCGCCGGTATCAGGCAATATAAGGTACTGCGGAAAAGACATATATGATGATCCAAAATCCTATATACCTTCTATGGTCTACGTAGGGCATAAGAATGCCTGTAAAGATAGCTTAACTGTTGCCCAAAACATAGAATTCTGGGCAGGAATACGAAATACTAGGGAATTGATTGTGGCAGCTATTTGTTGCTTGCAGTTGCAGCCTGTAATTAATATTAGATATGGCGAACTTTCTGCAGGCTGGAGAAGAAGAGTTGCACTTGCTCGCCTCTTGATTTCTAATGCAAACGTTTGGCTGATAGATGAACCATTTTGTAATCTTGATAGTGCAACGTGTGAATTAGTGCTGAACCTAATCTCAATACGCTCTGAGCAAAATGGTATAGTAATTATTACAGGGCATAGCTCTACAGAGCAATTGTGTGATTTTACAACGATTGATATACGCGATTTCAATATACTTCTTGCATAGTTTTTGGCAGCACGTTAACAACCGTTAGAAACGAAAAAACTTCCTTAACAAACTCCGCCAGCCCCCTTATCATGATAGTGAAGGTATTCAGTTATCTTCATCTGTGCAGATTAAACAGCAAGAAAACAACGTGGTTGGCGTCTTATTTTTAATTTTTTGCGCTATGTGCACCTTATGTCTTCACAACATTTCTGGGTTTTTACCTATATAAGCTGAAACGCGCTTATAAGTCGTTTAAGACAGTATAGTACGCCAATTTGCAGGATTAGAGAGTGACAACTAGCTAACACGGGGTTTCTTTTGCCTTTTTTTCTGCTTAGTAAATTTCTTAAACATTTAAACTAAGGTGAGTTGCATTTAAAAGCAGCTAAATTGCAGTGTTTAAGACTTAAAAAACGCCAAATACTGAAAATAGACAATGACTAGGGCTTCTTTTGCCTTTTTTTTCGTTTGGTAAATTTCTTAACGTTTGTAGCTAAAAGAGCCCAAGAGAGGTGTCATCCCGCTGCTTGTTAGCGGGATCTATGTTAAGAGATACCGCGAATGAATCGCGGTATGACGTAGGACTGCTGTCATCCCAGTGCTTGACACTGGGATCCAGTTTTCCATATAATCTCATCGAAAATGTTGTAACCACTTTCTATGCTAGTTTGCTTGCTTACAAGCAAACTTTTCTGGATCCCAGTGTCGGGGCACTGGGATGACAAAAAAGGGACTACTCGGATGACAAAAAAAGAGCACTGGGATGACAGGAGATACCGTCTTGTTAGTCAACAAAAAAATTATAAAATTTCCCAAGTTGCATCATAAAATCAAAAAATACTTCCAATTGTGTAACAGTACACAGATTATAGTTAGTGGATATGTTGATAAGTAAATTAGTTTTATACGCACAAAACAGATGAAATTTACTTATCAACATATCCACTAACCAACAACATTCAATAAATTTGTGTAAGATACCACTTTACATAAGATAGATAGGAAGCATTTTTGATTTTAAAGTACTAAACCTTCAGTCAACCTCCTAGCCCTGTAGTTTTTGATATGGTTAGGATCAAAAGCACTTTTGGATGTCAGAATACCGAAAATGATATGGAGTAGCTTACGCATTGCAGCACCAACGATGGCCATATTATGCTTACCCTTTTCCTTTAATCTTTGGCAAAAGCTCATAATGATAGGATTGTGATTCTTAGCTACTATGGCAGGAAAGAAAAGTGCCTTACGTAATGTTTGTGAACCGGATTTACTTAATCTGGGTTTGGCATATACAGAGGAACCTGACGTCATATTTCGTGGTATAACTCCTGTATATGCTGCCAATTGCCTGGCATCTCTAAAAACCTCTATATCAGAAACTTCAGCTAAAATAGCTATTGCTGATTCTTCTCCTATGCCTGGAATAGTCAATAGAAGTTGAAAATTTTCCAACAATTCTTTGTGTTGATTTAATAGTTCACGTACGGAGTTTTTTATTGTTTCTATTTTTTGAGCTATATTCATTGCAAGGTCTTCCCAAGCATTTGCAACTTCTTTAGGCAGTCTCTCTTTTTTTTCTAAGTGGTTATTTACTAATGTTAACTCATCTTTTAACGCAACTGAGCAACGATAAAGATGTTTTAATTTTTTCATTTCAGGAGAAGGTGGTGTCCAACTAGAAGGTTCCTGTCTTTGGCAATAATCAGCAATAACTTCTGCATCGGTCTGATCATTCTTTTGTCGTATCAGCTTACTCCTTGCATAAGATTTTATGCAATAAGGATTTACAACACTTACAAAATGTCCAGCATTGTGTAGAAATTCAGCCAGTGCTTCGCTATAACAACCAGTAGATTCCATGCAGGTTTTTACTTTTTCTACATTATGTTTGTGTAGAAAATTCAGTAGACTTTGAAACCATCGTTCTTAAAGCTTCTTTTTCTAGTTTCACGCTTTCCTTTTTTGCTTATAAATGAGAGAAAAACATCAAAGCGATCTTTTGATATATCTATGCCCAAAAAGTTGTTGATCATATATAACCCCATACGTTACCATTAAAAATGAAAAGTAAGGCTAGTCTTGTGAATACAGAATTAGAACCATTCAGGTCTTTCTACGATACCGTCCAGCCTATACTTTTGAGAAGGGAATTCTTATCTCCTCTACAGATTTTATATCTAAGAAGAAGCACAGAGTTCCTCCCTTCTCCACCTAATGCTTAAGCTTAAAACATTAGATGCTTTTGACAAGATACAAGTAGAAGATATCCTTATTGCCTGCGTTGATGGGCTGAAAAGCTTTCCTGCAGCTATAAACAGTGTCTTTCCTAATGCGGAAGTGCAGATGTGTATAGTGCATCAGATACGCAACTCACTGAAGTATGTGGCCAGTAAAGATGCGAAGAGTTTTTTGAGCGATTTAAAGAAGGTATATCAAGCTTCAAGCAAGGAAATTGCCGAGAATTATCTGTTGGAATTAGATGAAAAATGGGGGCACAAAGTACCCTATGGTTATAAAATCTTGGCAGAATAATTGGGAAAACTTGTCTGGTTATTTTAAGTATTCTGGTCCAGTTAGGAGGATAATCTACACCACCAATCCCATAGAGGGGCTACATAGGCAAATTAGGAAATTCACTAAGACCAAAGGCTCATTTACCAGCATAAATGCCTTGTATAAGCAGGTATATTGTGCTATAAAGAAGGCAGAGGAAAAGTGGACGATGCCTGTACATGATTGGGCATTAACTATCTCTCAACTTGATGTTTTCTTTCCTGGCAGATTGAAAATTGAGTTGAACTAAAAATGCGGTTTGACACAGTTTATTTAACACTCCCCTTCAATCTCACTAATAGAAAGGCCAGTAAACTTGACAATAGTGTTGACATCAACATTATTAGCCAGCATTGCTTTTGCGACTTCAATTTTCCCTTCAATTTTCCCTTCAATTTTCCCTTCAATTTTTCCTTTCTCTATACCTTTTTGTATACCTTTCTCTTCAGCAAGATCAAGTCTGTATTCAAGAATGGCTTCTTCTTTCCGTAGATCCATTATTCTTTCTTCGTAAGCTACTAAATCTTTTTCGTTCCAACGAAACTTGTCTAATTCATCATATGCTAGCTTTATTATTGGCGCTTTTTCTGCAATTTTCTTTAGATCTTCATCTGTCGTTTCTTCAGCATATTTAAAGAAAAATAGCCAACGATCTACTATGCTTTCTAGCTGTTCTACTTTGCTTTTTGTAAATTTAGGTAACTCAATAAAGACAAATTGAAAATCTTTTAAGTAATGGCCGTTGGTTTTTATATCACGTATATTATGAGTAGAGATATAACCAACTTCTTCAGGAAGTAAGTTACAATTGGAAATAGCAATAAAGAAGACTTTCTTTAAATCAATGTAGTTGCCAGATTTATCTAATTGTCTTGAGTAGGCTTTAGCGGCATATAATTGAGCGCGTTTTTCGAAGCCCTTGTCTCTAGCGAGCTGCATTTCTGCTATATATCTATTTCCATGAGAATCCTTGCAGAGAACATCAACAATACTTTGTTTATCAGAGGCAACTTCGGGATCCATAATAGTGCTAAGAAACTCAACTTCTTGTATTGCATTTATCTCAGTAAACCCTAAAATATCGTTCAAAAAGTGGATCAGGATATTCTTATTTTTTTCCGTTCCAAAGATTTTTTTGAAACACAAATCATTGCGAGGATCGAGAAATTTTGAAAGAGCCATGGCAAAAATGCTTGAAAATATTAATAATTATACACTATTATTAACAATTATTCAACCATATTTTTGAAGATAGCTATAGCTATGCTGCCGCGGTATCTCTTAGCATAGATCCCGCTAACAAGTAGCGGGATGACGAGGATGCCGCCGCGGCGCTAACTAGTAGCGGAATGACGGTTTTTCAAATTGTCGGTAAATCTAAGTCAGTTTAGCTATAGGCAGCAATTTTCTGTATTTATTTTAAATTGAAGAAAGCTCAAATGAAAGATCATGTTTTGCTAAAAATCACAGAATGCAGTCTGGTTACACATATAGTTGAAGTAATTCAGATTTGTAAGATATGTTTATCTGCAGTTATAGCTTCAACAGTAGGCTTTACTCTTGATTACCTCAACATTTTCTCTTGGCAATTCTTTAATGAACCGAGAAGTGCGCATCGGTTGCCACTGGTTGTTAATTTCCCTCCTATCTGCACATGAAATGATTAACCTTTCTTTGGCTCTGGTTATGCCAACATATGCGAGTCTCCTTTCTTCTTCTAAAGCTTTACCACTTTTATCTTCAAAAGATCTTTGATGAGGAAATAATCCCTCTTCCCAACCAGGTAGAAACACGCACGGGAATTCAAGTCCTTTGGCTGCATGAAGAGTCATAACATATACGGTGTCATCGTTATTCATATTATCCACTTCCATCACTAGACTTATATGCTCCAAGAAAGTTGTGGCATTATCGAAATTTTTTAAAGATGAGATGAGCTCCTTGACATTTTCTATTCGTGCTAAGCCTGTTACCTCCTCATTTTCAAGCATTTCAATATACCCTGATTGGTTTGCTACGATTTTAACGAATTCATGCAGTGGTTTTACGCTTACTATTTCTTCCCAAGCTTTAATTTTATTTAAAAAATCATTTAGTGAGAGTTTAATTCTTTCGGTTACTTGATTACTATTAACTAATATTTTTGCTGCCTCAAAAAAAGAAATTTTGTTATCCTGAGCAGTCGTGTATATTTTCTTTAGAGTTGTAGCTCCTATGCTTCTTTTTGGCCGATTTACGATCCTTTCGAAAGCTAAGTCATCGTTATTGTTTGTAACGAGTCTTAAATATGCAATTATATCCCTGACTTCCTGACGTTCGTAGAATTTTACGCCACTTATAATCTTGTAGGGAATTGAATATTTTATAAAATACTCTTCGAGAACTCTAGTTTGAAAAGTGGCCCTTACCAGCACTGCAATGTCACTAAATCTGTATTTATTGAGCTTTAATATCTGTTCGCTTATGAACCTTGCTTCAGCTTTTCCGTCCCATAATTTTATTAGATTTACCTTTTCCCCTTCAACGTTTGTTGTCCACAATTTTTTTTCTAGCCGAGTTTTATTGTGATTGATAACATATGACGCAGTTGCAAGTATGTGAGATGTTGATCTATAGTTACACTCTAGTTTGACAGTTTTTGCATTTTTAAAATCATCAGAAAATTTTAAAATGTTTTCAACTTCTGCACCACGCCAACTGTATATTGACTGATCGTCATCTCCCACACAGCAAATATTTGAGTGCTTTTTTGCAAGGTATTTTAGCCAAAGATATTGTATTGCATTTGTATCTTGATACTCATCTACCATGACATACTTAAACTTGTTTTGGTAGTAGGACAGAACTTCGGTCTTTTGATTAAAGAGTTGTATGTTATATAGCAATAAGTCACCAAAATCGACAGAGTTAAGGAATTTTAACCTTTCCTGATACTGGTGATAGACTTTGAGTGCAATCACGTATACTGATCTAAATGATTGAACGTCTTCCACTTCAGATGGCAACAAACACTTCTCTTTCCATTGCTGAATAATATTCATAATGGTCTTACATTTTTCTGATAGGTAATCAGGGCTGATTTCATTCATGATGTTTTTTATTACCTGTAATTGGTCATCCACACCAATAATTGTAAAATTGGAATTTAGCCCCACGACTTCAGCATGATGACGTAGAATTTTTGCTGCAATTGCATGGAAAGTGCCAAGCCATGGTATGTTTGTGCCTGTTAGCTCAAGTACCCTTGATACCATCTCATTTGCTGCTTTGTTTGTGAATGTCACTGCTAATATCTCATCAGAGTAAGCGTGACCGTTCCTAATTATGTGCGCTATTCTTGAAGTGATCGTTCTTGTTTTTCCGGTTCCGGCTCCTGCCAATATTAAAACCGGTCCATCTATGTTAGTTACAGCTAATTGTTGTTCTGGATTTAGCAGTGAGAGATAATCGTTCATTTGCAGCTCTATAGATTATAACTTCGTAAAGTTAAACCTATGATCGAAATATTGTAAAGGTTTTATTGAATAGAACAGTTAAAGAATGTCCTAGGTGTATGGTCCCACCATACCAATTTATTGTACTAATTCTAGTATAACCTGCCGGGACAATCTATTTCAGTTCCAATACCTTACATTATAAGGATACAAGTCAATAATTGACAATCACTGAGATACAGGCTAAAATGTTTATATGATAATTCTTGTGAGGAGGAAAAATGGATTTTGACAAATATATTAAAGGCAATGCACTTTTTATACATGGATGTGTTGCTGTAGATATAGTGGTTAAAGAGCTAGTAAGGTTTTTACAAAATGAAACACACATTACAGAACTTGGTCTAGAATGGTGTAAAATTGATGATGAAGATGCAAAAGAGTTAGCTAAGCTTACACATCTTACTTCACTTGATTTATCCATGAACAACATTAGTGATAAAGGTGCAAAAGCTTTAGCTGGTCTTACCAGTCTGACTAGACTTAACTTATTGAGTAACAATATTAGTGTTGAAGGTGCAAAAGCTTTAGCCAATGGCAAGCTTAAAAATCTCAAGCAGCTTAACTTAGAAAACAACAATATTGGTGATGAAGGTGCAAAAGCTTTAGCCAATGGTAAGCTTGAAAATCTCAAGCAGCTTAATTTAAAAAACAACAATATTGGTGATGAAGGTGCAAAAGCTCTAGCTAACGATAATCTTACAAGTCTTGAATGGCTTAAATTATCATGTAACAAAATTGGTGGTAAAGGTGCAAAAGCTTTAGCTAATGGTAAGCTTGAAAATCTTAAATATCTTGATTTAACGCAAAATAATATTGGTGCTTCTGAAGGTGCAAAAGGGTTGGCTGAAGGTAATCTTATCAATCTTGTTCAACTTAATTTAACCCAGAATAAGATTGGTAAAAAGGGCGCAAAAGTTTTAGCCAATGGTAAGTTTGAAAATCTCGAGCAGCTTAACTTAGAAAACAACAATATTGGTGATGAAGGTGCAAAAGCTTTAGCTAATAACAATCTTACAAAGCTTGAATACCTTAGTTTAAAAGACAACTACATTCGTAATGAAGGTGCAAAAGCTTTAGCTAATGGTAACTTTACAAAGCTTCAACATCTTATCTTAACCGAAGGTGTTGGTGATGAAGTTAGAAAAGAGCTAGAAGCTAAGCTTACAAATTGTACTGTTGTTGTACATTACCATAATCAAAATCTACCATTCAGTCCTGAAAACAATAGCAAATATTATGCTGGCTACAGTACAGCAATTGGCTTATTTTTAGGTTTGAGCATAGCATATCTTGCAGGAGCTGCTGCTTTAACTCCTGTTATTGCTGTTGCAGTATTTATTGCAGCCACTGTTGTTGGTGCACTGGTGGGTTATGGTATTGGAAAATTTTGTGAAAAGGTCAGTGAAGAGAAGCAAAATGATCCTGATATGAGTATGTGTACTGCAATTAAGAATGTCCTTATCCCTGAGTGTTTAATCCATAAGGTAGGCATTTAGTATTGACTTTACAACGATAGTCACTTTAAATTAGTAATTGTTGTTGCAGTTAAAGTATCGATGCCTTTTTTCTTTTATTTTTTCGCAATTCTTAGCATTTTATCTGCTGTTTGTGTAATTAGTGTAAGAAATCCTGTGCATGCAGTATTATTTTTAATTTTCACCTTCGTTAATTCTGCAGTTCTTTTTATTCTCCTTGGAGCTGAATTCATTGCTATGATGGTGCTGATAGTATATATCGGTGCGGTTGCAGTGTTATTCCTTTTTGTAGTTATGATGCTCGATATTGACTACATAAGGTTGCGCCAGGGTTTTGCGAAGCATTTCACTCCTGGTGCTATATTATGTGTTGTGTTTTTTCTGATTATCAGTTTTGTAATCCGCAGCTCAACGCTGAATATAAGTAATGTTATAAACTATAATGCCAATAACGTGAAAGCTATCGGTAATTTGCTCTACACTGACTACATGTACGCTTTTCATCTTTCTGGTATTCTGCTGCTTGTTGCAATTGTCGGTGCAATTGCTCTTACTTTGCAGGACAAGAAAAAAGGAGTTAAAAAACAGAATGTATTAAAGCAATTGACACAATCTTCATCTGTAAAATTGGTTAAGGCTAAATTTGGAAAAGGAGTAGAATGGAAATAGGATTAAATCATTTTTTGATAGTTGCTGCTATTTTGTTCACTATTGGGGTGTGCGGTATTTTCATTAACCGTAAGAGCATAATCAATATACTGTTATCAATAGAAATATTATTGCTGGCGATTAACATCAATTTAGTTGCTTTTTCTGCCTTTATGAATGATATAGTTGGGCAAATTTTTGTGATGTTTGTGTTGACTGTTGCGGCAGCAGAGTCAGGAGTTGGGCTTGCAATATTGGTTGTATATTATAGAAGTCGTGGCAATATAGATGTTGAACAAGCGAACTTAATGAAAGAATGAAAGTATGATGGATATACTGAAATTAATAGTATTTTTGCCACTCTTTGGTTCGCTATTTGCAGCACTTTTTAGAAAAAGTCAGTTAGTTACAACGGCAGGGATTGGAATATCTGCAGTTTTATCTTGGTATGTTTTTCTCACCTTCTCTGAAAACTATCATTTAGTTTTATTTCCTTTGTTTTCATTAAGTGTATTAAAAGTAAATTGGGCAATTAGTGTGGATGCTCTCTCATCCTTAATGCTTATTGTTATTACCACCGTTTCACTAGTAGTCCACCTCTATTCTATCGGTTATATGGAGCATGATAAAGGGAAGTCGAGGTTTTTTTCTTACCTATCGCTATTTACGTTTTGCATGATTGTGCTGGTTGTAAGCGATAATTTCGTGCAGCTTTTTTTTGGCTGGGAAGGGGTTGGCCTATGTTCTTATTTACTCATAGGATTTTGGTTCCAAAAATATTCTGCAAATAATGCAGCAATTAAAGCATTTGTTGTAAATAGGGTAGGAGACTTTGCACTATTAATTGGAATCTTTCTTATTTATTATACATTTCACTCTTTGAAATTTACTGAAGTTTTTGACACAGCTGATCTTCTTGGCGCACAGAACATTAGGGCATTCTGCTGTGAATTTAAAATAATTCATATAATATGCATATTACTTTTTATTGGCTGTATGGGTAAATCTGCACAGCTTGGTTTACATGTTTGGTTGCCAGATGCAATGGAAGGGCCAACCCCTGTTTCTGCACTCATTCACGCAGCAACGATGGTAACAGCAGGTATATTTTTAGTAGCAAAATGTTCTCCATTGTTTGAGCTATCAAATGTGGCACGAGAATTAATAGTTATTGTTGGGGCACTTACTGCTTTTTTTGCAGCTACGGTTGCGATTACTCAGAACGATATAAAAAAAATAATTGCTTATTCAACCTGCAGCCAACTTGGTTATATGTTCATGGCATGTGGGCTTTCTGCTTACAATGTTGCTATTTTTCATTTAATGACACACGCTTTTTTTAAAGCTCTACTATTTCTTGGTGCTGGCAATGTAATTCATGCAATGCATCATGAGCAAAACATTCAGAAAATGGGAAATTGCTGGAAGAAAATCCCTTGCACTTACACTCTCATGTGGATTGGGTCTCTTGCGCTTTCTGGAATATTTCCATTTGCAGGTTTTTACTCAAAGGATTTGATAATTGAACATGCTTATAGCACGGATAGCTTTGCTTTTGTAATAAGCTTAGTTGTTGCATTCTTCACAGCGTTTTACTCTTGGAGGTTATTGCTTCTTGTGTTCCATAGCCAAAAACAAAGTAAAATTAATATACATGAAGCACCGAAGATTATGCTTATACCATTACTGATACTTGCTTTTGGATCGGTATTTTCTGGAGTGTGGGGAGCAAATATTTTGAACATAACTAGTAATGCGTTTTGGAAATCAAGTTTAATGGTGATTGATGAGCATGGAGTTCATAATTTCTTTATAAAACTACTACCAACCTTGGCAAGCCTAAGTGGAATAGCTCTTGCGTACCTGATTTACCAATATCAAGTAATTAGGCAAATTAAGAGTAAATTTTTACTTAAGTTTTTGCAGAATAAATGGTACTTTGATGAGGTGTATGAGTTTGTTATAATTGCACCGATAAGGTTTATATCTAGGCTTCTATGGAAGTTTGATGTTAAGGCTATTGATTCATTTGGACCAAATGGTGTTGTAAGGTTGGTTAACGAATGTTCAAAAAGTTCTATAAAGTTACAAACTGGTTATATATTTGATTATGCATTTATTATGTTTGTTACTTTAATAATCGGTGCTTTATATATTATTGGAATTAAATAGAAGGTGTTGTTACTTAGTATATTCTTGCTTCCACTGATAGGAGCGTTGATTTTATCCTCGATCAGGATTAATCATCAATCTATACACTTAAGATTCCTTGCCCTATTTTTTGCTGTACTTCCATTTTTGCTTAGCATTGTAGCTTGTATAGAATTTGATTATAACAATGCGGACTTTCAGTTTGTCAGCTATCCAGTAAGAGATATTGGAATAGGGGTGGATGGAATATCGTTGCTTTTCCTTCTACTTACGACCTTCTTGTTTGTTATTTGTATGCTCTATAATTGCAAAATGAGTTATACGACCCTAAAAGCCTATATGGCATTATTTCTACTGCTTGAGAGTTTTGTAGTCGGTTTTTTCGTTTCACTGAATGCTATAAGCTTTTATGTGTTTTTTGAAGCTGTCTTAATACCAATGTTCTTTATTATTGGCATTTGGGGAGGGAAGCAAAGGATATATGCGACGTTTAAGTTATTTCTTTATACATTAACTGGCTCATTATTATTTCTACTTGGGTTGGTATACATCTATAGTGTTTTTGGAACGTTTAGTATACAAAAATTAGCTACATTAGTGCCAAGCCTTGATCTTGAAGTGCAGTCATTGCTGTGGATTGCATTTTTTATTTCTTTTGCAATAAAAGTACCTATGTTTCCATTTCACACTTGGCTTCCTGATGCGCATGTGCAATCACCAACTTCTGGGTCTGTGATTTTAGCTGGCTTGCTTATTAAAATGGGGGGATATGGATTTTTAAGGTTTTCTATTCCAATGCTTCCTCAGGCAAGTTTGTATTTTTCAAATTTCGTTGTTGTGCTGAGCATTATTGCGGTGATATATGCTTCTCTAGTTGCGTTTGCTCAAGATGATATAAAGAAGTTAATAGCTTATTCTTCAATAGCACATATGGGAATCGTTACCGCTGGCCTCTTTTCATTTTGTGAGGAAGGAGTACTGGGTAGCATATTTCAAATGATTAGTCATGGCCTTATTTCTGCTGCTTTATTTTTGTGTGTTGGAATGCTATATACTCGAACTGGAACTTTGGAGATTGCAAAGTACTTTGGCATAGTAAATACAATGCCAAAATTTGGTTTTATGTTCATTTTGTTTTCAATGGCTTCAATAGGGCTACCTGGAACATCTGGGTTCATAGGTGAGTTTTTGGCTATGGTTGGAATGTTTAAGAGCATAGGTTTTTTTACAGGATTTATCGCACTTGGCACTATTTTAAGCGCAGTTTATATGCTGAATTTATGTAAGCAAATAATATGGGGGGTTAGCTATTCTAAATTATTAAATAATCGCTTGGATAGCATAGAATTTTCTGTCTTAATTCTGCTTGCAGTGTTTGTTATTTTGCTTGGATTCTACCCAACCCTTGCACTGAATTATTTGAAGCCATGTATGGCAAATTTGTTAGTCAAATATAATGCGCTATGAATTATATACAGATATTGCCGGAAACGTTCTCTATTATCTCCTCGTTAGTGTTGCTACTGCTTGGAATTATATTTAACCGCCGAACTATCAACTTATTAGCACTTGGCTGCACAGTGGTAACTTTGATTATTTTAATTATTTCGGCAGAAAACAATGAAATTTTTCTCTTTAATTCGTTGTTAAAACTCAATTTATACATCAGTTCAGCCCAAGGGTTAATTCTCAGCACAGGAATTTTAATACTTTTGATGCTGAATTTATCAAAATATGACTATAAATATGAATTTTCAATACTGATTCTTTTTGCGCTATTTGGCATGATAACTTTGGTTTCAGCAAATAGTCTGATTTCTTTTTACTTAGCTTTTGAGTTGATGAGTATATCTTTATATGTTCTTGCGAGCTTTAATAAAGATTCAGCTTATTCATGTGAAGCAGGAGTGAAATATTTTACACTTAGTGCACTATCTTCCTGCATTATGCTATATGGAATGTCGCTGCTTTATGGATATACAGGACAAGTCAATTTCTCTGAGCTCTGTTCATTCTTGCAAAACCATCAGATAACTTATGGAATAGTTTTTGGGTTAGTTTTTATCCTTATTGGTTTGTGTTTCAAGCTTGCTATTGCTCCTTTTCATATGTGGGCTCCAGATGTCTATCAAGGTGCACCTACCATAGTAACTGCGTTTTTTTCTACGGCCCCAAAAGCTGCACTTGTAACATTTTTAATTCGATTGATGAATGAAGAGTTAGTAAATGTAAAAAGTTATGTTCAGCCTATTTTCTTATACGTTTCAGCATTGTCTGTGCTTATCTCAGCTTTTGGGGCCTTGCGTCAGCAAAACTTAAAAAGGCTGCTTGCTTACAGTTCAATTGGTCACATTGGTTTTATATTTGCTTCACTTTCTATTTTTACACAAGCAGGAACAGATAGTGCCTTAATGTATTTGGTGATATATATCATCACAAGCATAGGACTATTCTCATATCTCGTACAAATTGACGATGACGATTGTGATATTGCAAATTTATCTGGTATAGGGAAGAAACACCCAATTGTAGCATTTCATCTTTCTGTACTGTTACTCTCGATGTCGGGAATACCTCCACTTGCAGGTTTTATCGCTAAATTTTTTATATTCAAAAGTTTA
Source organism: Wolbachia endosymbiont (group A) of Hedychridium roseum (assembly GCF_964028325.1). NCBI lineage: Bacteria > Pseudomonadati > Pseudomonadota > Alphaproteobacteria > Rickettsiales > Anaplasmataceae > Wolbachia > Wolbachia endosymbiont (group A) of Hedychridium roseum. The sequence goes on from NZ_OZ034755.1 coordinate 312,266, forward strand.
ATAAATTCTGGCTTTATCAGCCTGTCTTTGATCCTTGTAATAGCGAGTGTGATATCATGCTACTATTATTTAAATATCATGAAAGTTATGTATTTTGATAAAGCTAGTGGTAATAAGGTTGCTTATTCTAAGGGTCTATTCATTATCACTTCAGTGGCTTCACTTATCAACCTCGTTCTTTTCTTATACGTTTTACTCACTCATTGAACTAAAGGGCTGACAAGGTGATCCCTAAGGGCTTTCATATTCATCATTACAAAGAAGTTTCAAGCACTAACGAAGAAGCGTTAGATTTAATTGATAAAGGAATATCAAATGAAACTGTCATTATTGCTGATAAACAAACAGAAGGTAGGGGACGCACTGGAAAAAGCTGGATTTCTCCAGAGGGTAATCTCTATGCGAGTTTGATAATTAACCAAGAAACGGATGTCAGCAAATTGACAGAATTGACTTTTGTTACTGCTCTTGCTGTTGGCAACACGTTACTATCATTTATAAGTGACAGTAACGTTCAACATAAATGGCCAAATGACATTCTAATCGATGGCAAGAAAATAAGTGGAATATTGCTTGAAAAAAGATCCAATTCGAATTGGCTCATTATAGGAATTGGAATTAATGTCAATCATGCACCACTTCCAGGAACAACGTGCATTAGCAATTACGGTGAATCTGTGTCTAACATGGATCTGTTAAAGGAATTAATAATAAATTTTAATAAGCTAAGAAAGCAATGGCTATTTGATGGGTTTTATGCTATAAGAGAAATGTGGTTAAAAAAAGCATTCAAAATGAATGAGCAAATCAGTGTAAAGTTAGCTGACAAATTGTATGAAGGAATTTTTGCTGATATAGATAAAAGTGGTAAATTGGTGTTGCAGCAAAAGGATGGAAGCTTAATTTATTTTGATGCAGGTGAGTTATTTATTGATAATGCATTATGAATACATATGTAATTTTTGCTTACCTTATTAGTTTCACGCTGATTGCTGGAGAGCTAATTTTTACCATTTCTTGCTATATTAAAAGTAAAAAAATCTTAGAAAGCCTTAAAAGTAATAATGAAGAAGAAACATAAGCGATTACTTATAACTTCAGGAATTTTCTGCTTTTTAAGTTGTGCAGTTTTTTTTATTTTAACAACGCTCAAAGAAAATATCTCATTTTTCTATACAGTAAGTGAGGCAATAGTTTTACCAAATAATCAAAAGCCAATCCGTGTTGGTGGAATGGTTGTTGAAAATAGTGTGATACGGAGCGAAAGCGAAGTGATTTTTCAAATGACAGATTTTAATAAGAGCGTTATGGTGAAATATCAGGGAATACTTCCACCAATGTTTTCAGAAAAAAGTGGTGTTGTTGTGCAAGGTAAAATGTTTGATAATAGTACTTTTCTTGCAGATACAGTGTTTGCAAAACATGATGAGAACTATATGCCGAAAGTTTTAAAATAGATTCCCTAATTCAGCTGTATTGAAACGATATGTAGAGAGAGTAACAGCCTGCTAGCAAGCTGTTACTTTCCTAACTACTATAATATATCAGAGTGAGTTGGCGCTTCCCATTCATCTATGTTATCACCACCAGTTGTTCCTGTTTTTAATTTTCCAACCTCTTCGTTTAGGTTGTCAAAGTTTTCTTTCAAAAATTTAAGATCCTTCTTATTATCCATAACTAGCTCTTCAACCCTATTTGAATTATCATACAATTCATCCATATAATCTTGATGACCTTTCAACACGTCATTCAATTTAGGAACAAATGTGTCATTTAAATCTTTGACTAGTTTATCTAGAATTTTGTGGACGTAATCGACCGACGCATTCTTTTCTTTATTGCCTTCAAAAGATTTAGGCTTAATTTTGACCTCTATGTCATTTATTATTCTACGATTGGTACCGCTCATTCTGCTTGTTACTCCAAAGTTGCTTTCGCTTTCTTTTACACTGTAATTACTCATATTAACTCCTATAAAAAATTAGAATTTAAAACTAACTAGTTACCTTGAAATGGTATGTGAAAAAAGTAATAGCCCACTGGGCTATTACTTTTTCTTATTTTTGCTAATTATTAGCTATTTTCTATCCTAGTGGATTTAACTCTGGAGAAAAAAAGGTGTTGGGATTTGTTATGTCAGAATCCGTGAATGAATCTACTTCATCTCTCAATTTATCGATTTTCCCAATTAAACCTGAATCTTTATCACCAATTTCCTTCTTTATTGTAGATAAGTGCTGTGTGGTTTGGCTTACTACATTATTGATATGTTTTATTATGGGATTGACTGATTCTACAAATGTGTCAGCTTTTACCATCCCTTTAGTTCCTGTTATCTCTTTTAATGGTGCCTCAATTAACTCCACATTAAATTTTTTATCTTCTGTTGAATTATTCATGTTTATTAACTCCTTAAATAATAATATTAAAAATAATGTTATTCATTATCTTCTGTAATCTGCTAAACAGATATGGAGTAATCCTGAACAGTATAAGCATCATTACTGTTAAGGTAATACTCTTCATTTACTACAGAAGAATGTTGATAGCTAAATTGATTGGGGTTAACTATATCATCACCTTCCAGCAATTCCTTAAGTTCTTCAAGTTTTTCTTTCATTTCCTCTTGTTTCTTGTTTTGTTCATCAAACTTCTCTTTTAATGCATCAATAATAGCTTTAGACTGATCTTGATTGCTGAGATCACCAATCACAGCTGTCACTTTCTCATAAGGCAGTTTGTGAATGATGTCTTTAAGCTCTTCTGTGCCTATGTTATCCAAAAGTTCTTTAAACTGCTCATTAGACATATTGCGAGCAAAAGCTTGAAGTTTGTCTGGGTTATCAACTAAAGACTTAATGATAATCTGAATCTTATTAGGATCAGTTAAATCTCCAGCTACTATTGCAAGTTTCTTGTGGTCTAGCTTATTAATTAAATCATGTAATCTATCTCCTTCTAAATTGTGTACTAGGGCTGGAAGTCGATTTTTCAACGTTTCGTCCAAAATAGTGTTTATACTTTTCTCATCTGCATCTTTTATTAGTTCTACAAACTGATCATTGCTTATTGTCTTGATAGCCTCCAGAAACTGATTCATTTTAAGATGAGGGAAAATTTCTTTTACTTGGTCTAGATTTAAGTCTTTCACTAGGTTTGTAAGCTGATTTTTATCTAAAAGAGGAACAATTATTTGTAACTTTTCTGGATTTAGTTCCTGAGCAAGGGTTTTTAGCTGGTGATTGGTTAGATGATCCACTAAAGCTTGGAGTTGTTCATCCATTAAGTTCTCTGCTAAGACCTGCAACTGGTTTGAATTTAGTTCAGGAATTATTTTTTGCAGCTGCTCATTCGTTAAATTCTGTGCTAAAATCTGGAGTTGATTTGAATTCAGTTCAAAAATTATTTTTTGCAGTTGAATAGGTATATCAAGTAACATATTATTCACTATTTCCTTTATTTCCCCTGCATTACAAGGTGCTACGTTTTTTTGCAGCGCTGTATTGTAAGGTGAATCGATAATATTTCCTTTTTTATCTGAGAAATAGTATTTACCACTTTCGTCTCGCGTTACGTATTGATACGATACAGCTTGTGCAAGAAAATCCACACTACTGTATCTTTCACTGTTATCTCCTACACTAGTTACTACGTTTACTAGCTGATCATTAAGGTATATAAGAGAATTATTAGTGGCATCTCGGTTATACCAGTTATTAGCGTTCAGACTTTGTCCCGATTCATTAAGACAAGTATACGTTCCGTTATGAAATTGACAGAAGTTTACGTTTAGTGTTAGCACCTCTTCACTTTTATCATTCAGCGGTATAAAAGCAAGTTTAGCAATTTTGTATGGTCTACTCACATCAGCATTATCTCTGCCAGAAAAAGAGGTTCCTAAACAAACATTTTTGCCTGGATAGCATGTCATTCCTTCGCTTATCACAAGAGACTTTCCAGGTACCATCTTAAAAACATGCTTTTTTCCACTCATAGGCATTACCAATAAATTAACTGTTAGTATTCTAACATTTATTGATTAATTTATTATTAAATTGGTATATATTAGAATTATAATAACAAACATTACTTGCATAAAGAAAAGTTACAGAAAGAGGGATTTTTTAGGGAACTAGTATAAAATACTAATGGGCTAAAATAAGCTGACTTTATGATATGCTAGAACCTATATTGGTGGAGGCAAGCGGGATCGAACCGCTGACCTTCTGCGTGCAAAACAGATGCTCTACCAGCTGAGCTATGCCCCCAATTCTTGCTTAAAGCATAAATCACTCAGGCTGAAATGCAAGAAATATTTATCTGTTATAGCTAAACTGACTTAGATTTACTGACAATTTGAAAAACCGTCATTCCGCTGCGTGTTAGCGGAATCTATCTGCAGCAGTGTGACGTGTTAGCTATAGGCTATTGCTAAGCATTATAATAGTGCACAAATTCTGCAGGGTATATACAGTTTTCTATTTTTCTTATCTCCTTAGCGTTATACTTCACACCATCCAAATAAATCTGTGAACTGAAAATTAACAAGAAGTTTTCCTTTAAAAATTTTTTAAATTATCCATAGATTTTTTAACTAAATTATCACTAACGCAGTATATTATATAATTTATTTAACCACACATGAAAATTTTAGTTTGATTAAAACGGATAAAAACTGTATTGATGTTTAGTATAGCTGAAAAATGAAATGATCCCGTAGCTCAGCCGGTAGAGCAACTGACTTTTAATCAGTGGGTCACGCGTTCGAATCGCGTCGGGATCACTCACAAATTTTGAAAAACATGCTAAAAGAACAAGACAAAATATTCACCAACCTAAATGGTAAAGAAACTCCACTACTTAAGGGTGCAAAAAAACGTGGTAGCTGGCAAAAAACAAAGGAGTTACTAGATTTAGGATCAGAAAAGATCATTGATGAAGTAAAGAAATCTGGTTTGAGAGGTCGAGGGGGTGCAGGATTTTCCACCGGCCTTAAGTGGAGCTTTATGCCCAAAAATCTCCCAAAAGCATATTTAGTAGTCAATGCAGATGAGTCAGAACCTGGTACATGTAAAGATAGAGATATATTGCGATATGAGCCACATAAGTTACTTGAGGGAATTCTCCTAGCCGGCAAAGCGATCAGCGCATCAGTTGCGTATATTTATATCAGGGGTGAATTTTATAATGAATATTTAGTTCTAAAAAAAGCACTTGAGGAAGCCTATAAAGAAAACTTAATTGGAAAAAATGCCTGCAAATCAGGTTATGATCTTGATGTGTTTATCCATAGGGGTGCAGGAGCTTACATATGTGGGGAAGAAACAGCTCAACTCGAATCAATTGAAGGAAAAAAGGGCTTTCCTCGCATGAAACCTCCATTTCCCGCAGGTGTTGGACTTTTTGGCTGTCCAACCACAATAAACAACGTTGAAACTATAGCCATGGTTCCAGATATTCTAAATCGCGGAGGAGAATGGTTTGCATCTCTTGGTAAACCAAATAATACTGGTACTAAGATTTTTTGTATTTCAGGACATGTAAACAACCCGTGTAATGTTGAAGAAGAGCTCGGAATTCCACTACGTGAATTGATTGAAAAATACGCAGGTGGAGTGCGAGGGGGTTGGGATAATTTACTTGCTGTAATACCTGGTGGGTCTTCAGTGCCATTAATTCCAAAATCTATATGCGATACTATTGAAATGGATTTTGATTCATTAAGAACCGCACAATCAGGGCTTGGTACTGCTGCTGTAATAGTGATGGATAAATCAACTGATATAATAGCTGCAATAGAGAGGTTATCACACTTTTACATGCATGAGTCCTGTGGACAATGCACACCATGCCGTGAAGGTACTGGATGGATGTGGAGGATTATGAAGAGGATGGTGGCAGGAGATATTAAGCCTGATGAAATAGATAAGCTGCTTGACCTTACAACTCAAATAGAAGGACATACAATTTGCGCGCTTGGTGATGCTGCAGCTTGGCCGATTCAAGGATTAATAAGACATTTTCGCCATGTTATCAAAGAGAGAGCGATAATTTAACTCTACTTATACTTCTTAAGCCGTTTTGCTACTTAGCAACCAAAGTTAAAAAATATTGATTTCCTTCTCTTTTAGGTGCTAATTCTACCTTTGCAATATCTTCAGTGTCTCTAATTAGCCGTTCTAATTTTTCCAGTCCAACTTCAGTGTTTATAAGCTCTCTCCCTCTAAATCTCATTGTAACTTTAATTTTATGTCCATGCACAAGAAAATCCATTGTTTGACGCAATTTTGTTTCGTAGTCGTGATCACCAATATTGGGACTCAGTTTAACTTCTTTTATAGTTAATGCTTTTTGTTTCTTTTTTGCTTCACTTGCCTTCTTTTTTGCATCATATTTTTGTCTGCTGTAATCCAGAACTTTACATACTGGAGGAGTTGAATCAGGTGCAATTTCCACCAAGTCTAAACCGACATTCTGAGCAGATGCCAAAGCTTGTTCTATTGGCACAATTCCGACCATTTCACCACTGTGATCAACTAAGCGTACCTCCTTAGCTGTGATGAGTTCATTAATTCTATTTTTATTGTTCTTTTTTATTTGCAAACTTTAACTCCCTTAATTCAAATTAACACTTTTTAACAGCGATTCAGTAGCCTTTTCCAAAGAAAAAGACTCCTGTCTTTCTGATCCTAAATTTCTCACTGACACAGTTTTACTTGTAACTTCATTTTTGCCTATAATCCATAATATAGGAACCTTGTTTGAACTATGCAAACGTATCTTATAACTAATTTTTTCATTGGTCAAATCAGTCTTGACTCTCACACCTTGTTCTTTTAAAATATTGCTAATTTCTGTGGCGTAACCGTCAGCTTCATTTGTAATGGTCAGAATAGCAAGTTGCGTTGGAGCAAGCCAAACTGGAAATTTTCCTGCATAATTTTCTATCAAAATTCCGATAAAACGCTCAAAAGTCCCAAGAATTGCCCTATGTAACATGACAGGGTGATGCTTGTGCCCATCTGCCCCTATATAAAAAGCTCCCAGACGTTCTGGTAAAATGAAATCAACTTGTAATGTTCCACATTGCCAATTTCTGCCTATTGCGTCTTTCAAAACGAACTCTAACTTTGGACCATAAAATGCACCTTCACCAGGGCTCAGTTCATAACTCAAGCCCGCTTCTTTAACGGCTTCAAGCAGCGCTTTTTCAGCTCTATCCCACACTTCATCATTACCGGCTCTAATATCTGGACGGTCTGAAAATTTCACAGAAATTTCATTGAATCCAAGCTCTGAATATACTTCTTTTAAAAGGTCACAAAACTTTACAGTTTCAGAATTTACTTGTTCTTCCATACAAAAAATGTGTGCATCGTCTTGCGTAAAACCACGCACTCGCATCAGTCCGTGCAATGAGCCTGAGCTTTCATTTCTATGGCATGTACCAAACTCTGCCATACGTATTGGTAGATCACGATAGCTTCTCGTGTGAGAATTAAAAATCTGCACATGACAAGGACAATTCATAGGTTTTATTGCTAGCTTTTTGCTTTCAGATTCATCAACAATGAACATATTTTCACGAAATTTATCCCAATGTCCCGACTTTTCCCACAGTTCTTTACTTACCAAAATAGGAGTTTTTACTTCAAAATAGCCATTATTTATCAATTTCTTTCTTATATAAGACTCAAGAACATTATATAGAGTATATCCTTGTTCATGCCAAAAAACCTGCCCGACAGCTTCCTCTTGGATGTGAAATAAATCCATATCCTTAGCAATTTTGCGGTGATCACGTTTTTCTGCTTCTTTGAGACACTCAAGGTAAGCGTTTAATTCATCCTTATTTCTCCATGCGGTGCCATATATTCGCTGTAACATTGGACCCTTAGAATCACCACGCCAGTATGCTCCTGCAACTTTCATAAGCTTAAACGCTTTGACTCTGCCAGTTGAAGGAGAATGTGGACCGCGGCATAAGTCAACAAAATCGCCTTGTCTATAAACAGTTAGGTTTTCACTCTCTGGTATAGAGGATATAATTTCAACCTTATATTTTTCGCCTATACCACTAAAGAAATCAACTGCCTGCTTGCGAGTCCAAACCTCTCGAACAAATCTGTGATTACTTTTTACAATCTCTTTCATTTTCTTTTCTATTGCAGCAAGATCATCCGTAGTGAAGGTACGATCTGTAGCAAAATCATAGTAAAAACCGTCCTGAATTGTTGGGCCAATAGTAATCTGAGTATTAGGAAATAGCTCTTTCACTGCCTGCGCCATTATATGAGCAGCATCGTGCCTTATTATGTCCAAACCCACTTCGTCACTCAGTTGTATCACCTCTATCTCTGTATCAGATTCAATTTCACGTGAGAGATCATATAACTCACCGTTTACTTTCAATGCAACTGCTTCTTTCAAAGCATCCAGTTGTAATATATCAAAGCCAGTGACTTTATCGTCATATTCTTCTATTCTTTTTTCAGCTGGAAAAGTAATTTTAATCATTTATCGACCCTTTTGTCTAACCCTCTCTTTGTCATCCCAGTGCGTGACACTGGGATCCATCTTATTTTTATAATGGAAATTAGTTTAACGTATGCTCCTAAAATCTGTTGTCCATTGCACAATTTACAAATATTTTTATACCTGGATCCCAGTGTCACGCACTGGGATGACAAAAAAAGGAACACTGAAATGACAGAAAAACAGCACCTGGGTAACAGAGGAATGATTTGAAAGCTATAAATTTTTAACATCAGTAGTACGGTCTATTCTTTTTTAACCTGAGTGCAATTGCGTCTTCCCAAACTTCACCATTACGCAATAACTTTTCTTTATTGTACATTAGCTCCTCTCTTGTTTCAGTAGCAAATTCAAAGTTAGGACCCTCCACAATTGCATCAACTGGACATGCCTCTTGGCAAAGTCCGCAGTATATGCATTTTGTCATATCAATATCATAGCGCGTGGTGCGACGACTACCGTCTTCTCTTTCCTCTGCTTCAATAACTATTGCTTGAGCAGGGCAGATAACTTCGCATAATTTACAAGCTATGCATCGTTCTTCACCGTTTGGATACCTACGCAACGCATGCTCACCACGAAACCTTGGACTTAAAGGGCCCTTCTCCATAGGATACCTCAAAGTAACCTTTGGCTTAAACATATATTTTAATGTAATAACAAACCCTTTAATTAACTCTACAAAAGACCAATACCAAGCTAATTTCTTGAGCATAAAATATTTAAAACCTATGTTGATAATTATAAATCATATTATCAGTTTTCAAAATAAATATTTTCACCTGAGTGACCTTTGCAGTTTTTTATATAATGTATTTATTAATATGATATTACTATAAACTAGCAAGATAGATAAAAATTTTGAATATTTTCAAATTAGGTATTTTGGTTTCTTAAGTGTAATATTGCTAAGTAGTTTATATAAATAATGACAAACACAAATGAAACTATTTTCGCTTTATCGACCGTATTGGGTAAGTCAGGAGTTGCAGTAATCAGAATTTCAGGCAACTACGCGCTTAAAGCTTTAAATCATTTTCATATTAAGAAAGAAATTAAACCAAGATTTGCTACTTTAGTTGATCTATATGATGATTCCAATCAATTGATAGATAATGGAATAATCATCTATTTCCCTGCTCCAAACAGTTTCACTGGCGAGAACGTTATAGAGTTACAAGTGCATGGAAGCAAGGCAGTCATAAAAATCATCTTGGAGGAATTATCAAAAATTTTCGTTATGGCCAAGCCTGGAGAATTCTCACTTAGGGCTTTTCTAAATAGTAAATTTGACTTAACGCAAATAGAAGGGATTGCAGACTTAATTGATGCTGAGACGAAAATGCAAGCTAAACAAGCGATTAAGCAGATATCGGGAGAATTGGAGAGACTATACAGCAATTGGAGGCAAAGATTAATAACGATACAATCCAAAATCGAAGCATATATAGACTTTCCAGAGGACATTTGGGCAGAAAAAAGTGAATTGAAAAAAATTAATAATGAAGTGCAATCTCTCGTGCAGTTGATACAAGAGCATTTAAATGATAATAGACGGGGCGAAAGGTTGCGTGAGGGTTTACATATTGTAATAACTGGTGAACCAAATGTCGGTAAATCAACTCTATTTAATTTCTTAGCCAAGCGTGATATTGCTATTGTTTCTGAATATGCAGGCACAACAAGAGACGTGCTTGAAGCTCATATTGACATTGGCGGATACCCAATCATTCTCTCTGATACTGCTGGAATTCGTGAGAGTTCAGACCCGATAGAATCAGAAGGCATAAGTCGAGCAAAAAAGAGGTCTTTTGAAGCTGATCTAAGAATAGAACTATTTCCTTTTGAACAACGTTATAATATCAATTGCAACGTTGTAAATAGCGATACTATTTATGTATTGAGCAAAGCTGACGATGCAATTAATGACAGAAATATACTGATTGGCGATGTAGATTTTCTACCTATTTCTATTTTAAAGGGAATAGGTACAAACAAGTTGATCTCTCTCATAAAAAAGAAGGCAGAGGAAAAATTTGGGCATGATAGAGACACTCCTGTGATTACTCGGCAAAGACATAGGAGTCACATGCAGAAAGCACTGGAACATTTACAACGTTTTAATATCGATAATCCAATTGAGTTGATATCTGAAGATTTGAGGCTTGCTGCATTTGAACTTGGTGCGGTGATTGGAATTATTAATGTTGAGGAAATATTGAGTAGTGTGTTTAGCAACTTTTGCGTGGGCAAGTAAAGCTTTTATAGATTGCTTAAAATCAAATGTTGTGATAGAAAAGAAATGGACGGATGGCCGAGCGGTTTAAGGCACCAGTCTTGAAAACTGACGTACGTGATGAGCGTACCATGGGTTCGAATCCCATTCCGTCCGCACAGCATCCCGCGATGTTAGCTGATTTTTAGAGCTTATTTGGACTATGTGGTTCATAACGCTGGAAATCTTATCTAATCTAGCCACATCTTTTAAAAATACATCCCTTTGTAAATTGACCTTATTAGCGAAGAAAGCTAATATCTATAAATAGATTACCATCTGAATATGAAAACCGATATAGTAATAATAGGTGCAGGGCCTATTGGAATATTCACTGCTTTTCAAGCAGGAATGCTTGATATGAGATGTCATATAATAGATGTTTTGGATCAAGCAGGAGGACAATGCACAGCTCTTTACCCAGAAAAGCCAATATATGATATACCTGGTTATCCTGTAATTACTGCCCAAAAATTAATTGAGCAATTAATGGAGCAAGCTTCACCATTTGAGCCTGTTTACCATTTAAGTCAAAAAATGGAAAAGATTTCGAATAACTGTGATCAAAGCTTTACTATCATAACTAACACAGGTACAGAGGTAAAATGTAAGGCTGTTATTGTTGCTGCAGGTAACGGAATGTTTGAACCTAACCGTCCACCCTTAAGTGGTATATTAGAATATGAAAATCAATCTGTATTTTACAGTGTAAATAAAATTTCTGATTTTCAGGACAAAACTATAGTCATTGCAGGGGGGGGTGATTCTGCAGCTGATTGGACTGTAGAACTTTCTAAAGTTGCAAAGAAAATTTATGTGATACATAGAAGAAAGGAATTTCGCTGCACTCCTGAAACTAGAAATAAATTAGAATCACTTGAAAATGATGGAAAGATAGAACTGGTAGTGCCATATCAATTACACGAACTAGCAGGAGGTAATGGGCAGTTGAGCGCAGTGATAGTAAAAAACATTGCCTCTAAGGAAGAAAAAGAAATATCCGCTGATTCTTTGCTGCCATTTTTTGGATTGTCAATGAATCTTGGTCCAATAAACAGTTGGGGTATAGAGTTAGAACATGGCCGCATAATTGTCGACCCAGCTACACTTAGAACCAGTAGAGATAGAATATATGCAATCGGAGATATAGCTACTTATCCAGGCAAACTCAAGTTGATACTAAGTGGTTTTGCCGAGAGTGCCATGGCTTGTTATGACATATACAAAGTAATCCACAACTCTCCAGTCAATTTTCAATACTCGACTTCAAAGGGAATTCACGGAAAAGAAAAACTTACTTGACACCCTTCGCCAGCCCCCTTATCATGAAACTGAAGGTATTCAGTTATCTTCATCTGTGCAGATTAAACAGCAAGAAAACAACGTAGTTGGCGTCTTATTTTTAATTTTTTGCACTATGTGCACCTTATGTCTTCACAATATTTCTAGGTTTTTACCTATATAAGCTGAAACGCGCTTATAAGTCGTTTAAGACAGTATAGTACGCCAATTTGCAGGATTAGGGAGTGAACACTAATTACCACGGGGTTTCTTTTGCCTTTTTTTCTGCTTAGTAAATTTCTTAAACATTTAAACTAAGGTTAGTTGCATTTAAAAGCAGCTAAATTGCAGTGTTTAAGGCTTAAAAAACGCCAATACTGAAAATAGACAATGACTAGGGCTTCTTTTGCCTTTTTTTTCGTTTAGTAAATTTCTTAACATTTGTAGCTAAACGACAACCGTCATCCCGCTGCTTGTTAGCGGCCAAGAGATACCGTGACGATATGATGTAGGACTGCTGTCATCCCGCTACGTGTTAGCGAGATACCGCGAATGAATCGCGGTATGACGGTGTAGATGATGGTTAAGTATCCCGCTACTTGTTAGCGGCTAAGAGATACCGCGACGGTATATTCGTCATCCCGCTACGTGTTAGCGGGATCTCTTGTTAGCGGCTGAGATACCGCGGCGGTATGACGGTGTAGACGATGGTTAAGTATCCCGCTACGTGTTAGCGGCTAAGAGATACCGCGGCGGTATATTCGTCATCCCGCTACGTGTTAGCGGGATCTCTTGTTAGCGGCTGAGATACCGCGGCGGTATGACGGTTAATTATTCTGCGGCGGTATGACGTAGGGTTGCACTAGCTATATCATGCATTTTATTAACCGACACTATAAACAACATCCTTACAATTATGAGATTGGACTACAACTTGCTCAAGCGTTAAGCTGCTGCGTTTAGCATCTTTACTGTGGTTTTCTCCAAGAACCTCTGTTCTTTCTTGTTTTATTTCTTCAATGAATTTCTTGTTAACGCTTTCAGTGTTAATCTTTTCCTGAGAATATATAAGGTTAGTGCAATTTGTTTTGTTATAATAATGCACGCCAAAACATACAACTAATAATGCAAGTACACCTGAGCCTATAAGCAATGATAACCCTATGTTATTAGTCAAAGGGTTTTGGTAAAATTTTTGTACGTTATTAACACCGCCTTCCGCGTACAGCAATAAAGGAAGTGCTATATTTGCAGCAACTACACCGGTCAGTAATGCAGTAAATAGTGGCCTATTGTTAATTACTGATTCTATTTTATTAGTTCTACTAATTACTTTTTCATCAATGTTAATGAAGTCGTTTTTAGATTCCCAAGCATTAAATATAAAATTTGAATGAGTGTTGTTGTTATACTCTAATCTTACAGATTTTATAGCTTTATTTTCTGGCTGATGCTTTAACACCTCATCTAAAATTCCATCCGCATTTTTTTCTTGAGTTTTATGCTCTGCAGTATCTCTAAATTGCCTTATTGCAAAAAGTATTGGACTAATTGCAAGCAACGCAGCAAGTGCGATAACTGGTATAGTGATATATTTTGGGCTGTTTGTAAAAAATGCAATAAATTTTGCTTTATCTTGTAAGTATAATAAAGCTGCAGATGTGCCAAGTATAATAGCACTTGCACCAAAAATTATAAAGCCCTTCTGCTGCATGGCATATTTTGCTCTTGGCCAGGATCTGTTTGTTTTTTTATTTGTTGTGCTACCTATATCAGAATTTAGTGACAAAGACTCTTCAGAGTCATCTTTGCTTTTATACGATGGTGGAGGAGTTGGAAACGTACCTGGACTTTTAATATCCTGAGGATTCGGTATAGGTTCTCCAATCCATTTTTCTACTTTGCCTAAATAACCATCATCCGCTGCTCCGTCTGTTCCTGTTGTTGGCTCACTAGATACATTAATCCCTTTAAATGCAATATTGTTTATTTCCTCTTCCCTGACATCAACTTCCGCTATTTCTTGATCTATATTTTCTAAGAGACCCTTCATATCTTTTTCTAATAATCCTTCCTTGATGCTTTTATAAAAGTCATCAGCAGGATTAATGCCCCGCTGATTACCATCAACTAACATGACTTTTTGCGGTAACATACCTTTGTCTTTCTTATATGCTTTTAAAAGAGATAAAACACATAGATGTTTTCCAATTTGTGGATCTTGAGGCTCATTCATTCTTTTAGCTACTTCTGCTGAATTTAGTGGATCTTGACGCTTAGTCGTTCCTCCAACTACTTTAATACCTTGTGCCTGCTCTTCTGTTAAGCCTAAATGATTTTTCACTACATACTCTACTGCTTTTATGTATTTTGCAGACGATACAATAGCAACTTCTACTCCGCTTGAAAGTGCAGAATCTAATACAGACCTTAGCTTTTCTTTATTTTTGATTCCCGAGCCTTCCTTTTGTAAAAATTCTTCTATTTTTTCTTTAATTACTGCTTTTTCTTTGCCAGAATCATAATCATCATATCCCTTGGATGTAAAGAAATTGCGCATAGACTTATTTGTAATTGTTTGATCAAAGTCAAATATTAATAGTGCATTCTCTTCAGACGATGGTAGATTCGTTACTGGTCCCATATTTACTCCAAAATTAATTACTATGTTGTGTTGATTACGCTATAGTTATTAAGATGTAGTAAATACCAGTTTACGGATAATTATGAAAAATTTAGTATAGAAATTGCCTATCAAAGATTCTTTCATTGAGTGAGTCGTCTTTGTCAAAAAGCAGAGTGATTGTGTTCTCATGGTCTTTTTGTATTTTTATCTGTGATATATTATGAAACTCTTTGTAATCTGATACTACAAGCGCTGGACGATTTTTTGTGTCGTTAATGTCAATTTGTACGATCGTATCATTTGAGATTAGTGCTCCATTCCAATGCCTTGGGTAATAGCTATTGATGGAGGTCAGTGCAAGTAAGTTTGAATTTAGTGGCAAGATTGGGCCACCGGCAGAGAAGTTATATGCAGTGCTGCCTGTGGGAGTAGATAATATTACTCCATCCCCTCTAAATTTTTCTACTTTTAGTTTATCATTAATAGTAATATTCATCTCTACTATTTGGTTTGCTTTCCTAAAAACATATACTTCGTTTACCGCTATATAGTGGTATTTCTTGCCACTTGTGTCTGTTGCTTCCATTTTTAGTAAAGTTAACTGAGTTGAAGTTGCGTGCTCTATATGATCAATTAAATCTTCACTGCGGCTAAAGCATTTATTCATCAAAAACCCAACATTGCCAGTGTTTACTCCGTATACGTGTGTGTTTTTGTTTTCTATAACGTAATTATGCAAGGTGCGTAGCATAAAGCCATCACCGCCAACAACTATCAATAGATCGATTTCGGACTTATTTTCTTCTGTTATATTGATAAAATTAAGTTTCTTTAATAGTTTAGATACTTCCTGCGATTTTGGTGACTCAGAAGCGATATAGCCTATATTTTTGTATTTATGCATGCTTCACTCTGAAAAAGAAGCGAAAAACTAGAAAATATCCCCATATTTATCGTTAAACTTAGCTAATTTGCTAGTTTTACTTGCTGACCCGCTTGTCAAACTTCCAGTCCATGCAGGGTGAGTGAGAGGATCCCTATCAAGTTTTATCTTATCACCTTCCTTTCTATAAGTGGAACGAGTTTCAAACTCTTGACCATCTGTCATGACTATAGTAACCTTATGATAATCAATTTCTGCCATTGTTGCTTATAAACTTTTAGTCAGTTAATATTCTAGTGAACTTAATTCACTAAGTCAATCATTATTCTAAAATATTGACAAAAAATAAATAAAATGTTATACTTAATAAGGAATAAATAATAGTTATCATGATTTTTGCTTTCCCTGGTCAGGGCTCTCAGTTTGTAGGAATGGGAAAGAGCTTATATAGTGAGTTTTCCGTTGCAAGACAAGTATTTAATGAAGTGGATAGCATATTGGGTAGAAAGCTGTCTCATTTAATCTTCAACGGTCCTATTGAAGAATTAACCATTACAGAAAACGCTCAGCCAGCTATAATGGCAGTGTCAATTGCGACGCTACGCGTTATCGAGCATGTGTTTGGTGAATCTCTTTTTTCTAATTATGGAATTAAATATGTTTGTGGACATTCAGTCGGTGAATATACAGCGCTATGTGCTGCAGGGGCATTGACTCTTGAGTCTGCAATCAAGCTGCTGAAAGTTCGCAGCGAAGCAATGCATGAAGCTTCTTTGAAATGTGAAGGGGGAATGGTTGCGTTGCTTGGAGCAGAGATAAATGAAGTGGAAGATATATTGAAATCAGTTCAAATTGACGGAATTTGTGAAATTGCAAACGATAACGGTGGCGGACAAGTGGTTATAAGTGGTACTAGAGAGGGTCTTGAAATATTACCCGATTTGCTCAAGAACTTGAACATCAAGAGATTAGTTAAGTTACAGGTTAGTGGACCTTTTCACTCATCTCTTATGAAACCTGCTGATGAAAAAGTTTTGGAATTTTTGGAGGGTATTAAAATAACCCGTCCTATAGTTCCTTTGATATCAAATGTTACAGCTAAAGAGGAGAGTGATCCCAAAGTTATAAAAGCTTTACTTGCTAAACAAGTCATAAGCAGAGTGAAATGGAGAGAAATGGTTTTGTATATGGCAAGCCGTGGCATTAACAAATTTGTTGAAATTGGCCCTAATAAAGTTTTATCTAATTTAGTCAAAAGGATTGACCAATCTATCAGTACAAAAAGTATAGGTAATATTGGTGATATAGACAGCTTCTTTAATGAATCATTAGTACTAACAGCGAAAAATTTAAAAGTTGGGTTAAGTTAAAACACATCTATTTGCCAGCGCATGACGCTGCCTAGCTGGAATGACAGAGGGTAATGCAAGAAATCAACGAACTGCCTGTCATTTCATCCGGTTTCTTAATTCCAAGTAGCTGTAAAATAGTGGGAGCGATATCAGATAATCTTCCGTCTCTTAGTTTTAGATTATCGCAAGACACAATAAATGGCACTTTATTTAGAGTGTGCGCTGTATGAGGTGTATTATTTTCTTCATCGAACATACATTCCACATTACCATGGTCTGCAGTAACAATTAATGCAGTGTTGCTTGACTTTTTAACAGCACTCAGCACTTTCGCAAGACAATCATCTACAGCTAGCACAGCTTTCTCGGCTGCTTTTATATTACCTGTATGCCCTACCATATCAGGATTAGCGTAATTTACAACTATCAGTGCGAATTCTTGGGAGTGAATTTTTTCTACAAGCTTTTCTGTGAGCTCAAAGGCTGACATTTCGGGCTGCAAATCATAAGTTTGAACTTTTGGTGAGGGAATGAGTATTCTTTCTTCACCAGAGAAAGGTTCTTCTTTTCCACAATTGAAAAAGAAAGTCACATGAGCGTATTTTTCGGTTTCGGCGATGCGTAATTGTTGCAATTTATTGTCTTCTATTGTTTGTCCTAAAGTGTTAGCAAAAGATATAGGAGGAAAAATATAAGGAATTTTAAGATCTTCTTTATACTTCATCATACTTAGAATTGAAGAAAATGGTTTTCGTTTACGACCTTCTGTCGTACGAGTAGTTTGACCATAGATTCCAGCGTCACGCGCTGGAATGACACCTGATTGGTTTAGTAAAATACTTGCTAATTGTATCATTCGATCAGCACGAAAGTTAGCCAACAGCACTCCATCTTCTGGTTTTATACCTTGATAGTCACCTATTACTGCGGGCCTGACAAACTCATCAGTTATGTTATTTTGATAATTTTCATCAATCAACGATACTGCATTATCATGACGAGGTGCCTTTGCAAATGCGATAGCCTCATAAGCTTCAATTGTTCTCTCCCACCTGTTATCACGGTCCATAGCATAGTAACGCCCAGAAACAGTAGCAATTCTTATGTCATTTCCCTTTATACTCTTTATAAATTCTTGAATGCATTTTTTTCCTGAATTTGGTAATGTGTCTCTGCCATCTAAAAATGCATGTATCACCACTTTGATTCCATGCTGTGATATTTTATTTGCTAAAGTCGAAATATGCTTTTGATGCGAATGAACACCGCCATCTGACACTAATCCCACCAGATGGCATACTCCGTTCTTACTTTTTAGATTACTAATAAAGCTTTGTAGATTTGCATTGTTTTCTATTGTTCCAATTTCTTGATTAATGCGCTGAAGGCTTTGCATTACTACTCTACCACTGCCAATATTCATATGGCCAACTTCTGAATTACCTATTTGACCACCAGGTAACCCAACATCAGTTCCACAGGCGGACAAACTGCATTTTGGATAATTAGAGCTAATATATTGCCAACAGGGTGGATTTGCGTTGCTAATAGCATTATATTTACTGCTTTCTACTCCATTTCCCCAGCCATCTAGTATACATAAGACAACTGATTTAATGCCCATATAAGATTAACACTAGAATTTCACAGAGAAGAGCTCCCCGGGCCGGATTCGAACCAGCGACCAATTGGTTAACAGCCAACTGCTCTACCACTGAGCTACCGAGGAATAAACCGTCTTTAATTTATCACGTTGAACGTTGATTGTAAACGTTTTTTGTATACTTTGTAAGAGCCTGTTCAAATTCACTTCGCTTTATTACTTCAACAGTTGCACCAATAATATCTTTTATTTGAGTTGCAAAATTCTCTCCTGTATAGCCCGCATCAACCAGTATATTTTTAACTCCAGAAAGGTTTTCTTTTGCATTGTTGACCATTCTCACAGCACTAGTTGTTCCTGCAGTTGCTACATAAATTGCATGTCTTGAGTATCAACTGCGATATGGCCCTGAGATTTTTTTACCAGCGTCATAGCCTTTTTCTTCAGCAGTATCTGCGTTCTTTACACTCTGAGCATCAATTATGTACAGGTTCTTAGCTATATTTCTAGCTGTAACTATAAATGTATGGATTTTTTATCGTGCCATGTTATAATTAACGTCTTGCTAAAAATTAAATATTGATGAATGAACTAAAAAAGTTAAGTATTACACAAATGCATGACGGGCTCAAAAAAAGGAGTTTTTCCGCTGTTGAACTCGTGGAGGCGCACATCAGTGCGGTTGAAAATGAGAAATTAAATGCATTTATAACAAAAACCCCAGAGATAGCAATGAAAGCTGCTAAAGCTGCAGATGAACATTTCTCTAGGCAAAAGGATGATTTAATCTCGCCGCTCATGGGTATACCAGTTGGCATCAAAGATCTATTCTGTACAAAAGGAATAAAAACAACAGCATGCTCAAAAATGCTGGAAAATTTCGTTCCGACTTACGAATCTACGGTGTCTGACTTGCTTTTAAAAAGTGGAGCAGCCATGCTCGGTAAGCTTAATATGGATGAATTTGCTATGGGTTCTGCGAACACAAACAGCTATTTTGGCCCTGTTGAAAATGTGTGGATTAGAAAAAGTGATGGGGAAAAAGTTGTTCCTGGTGGATCATCTGGTGGATCTGCAGCATCGGTTGCTGGATTTTTATGCGCTGGAGCGTTAGGAAGCGACACCGGTGGATCTGTACGCCAACCAGCAGCTTATTGTGGAGTAGTTGGAATAAAGCCAACTTATGGAAGATGCTCGCGTTTTGGTATGATTGCATTTGCGAGTTCTCTGGATCAAGCAGGAGTCATTACTCGTTCTGTCTCTGATTCAGCATTAATGCTGGAAGCAATTTGTGGCTATGATAAAAAAGATTCAATATCGAGCGAAAAGCCAGTGCCTAAATTTTCTAGCTTTATAAATGGTGATGTCAAGGGTAAGTGTATTGGTATACCAAAAGAATATAGGATGGATGGAATTTCAGAGGAAATAGTTCATAATTGGGAAAGAGTTGCTTCCTATTTAAAAGAAAATGGCGCTGAAGTTGTTGACATTACTCTGCCACATACTAAATATGCAATACCGGTCTATTATTTAATCTGTTCTGCTGAAACTTCATCCAATCTTGCTCGTTACGATGGTGTGCGTTATGGATTAAGGGTTGATGCTGATACCCTTGAAGAAATGTATTCACTAACAAGAGCAGAAGGTTTTGGTAAAGAGGTGAAAAGAAGAATTTTAATTGGCGCTTATGCGCTTTCTTCAGGTCATTATAATGAATATTACGAAAAAGCGCAGTGCATTAGAGCATTAATCAGAAATGATTTTATAAAAGCGTTTGAAAAAATAGATTACATACTTGTGCCATCTGCTCCAACAGAAGCTTTTGGCTTAAATGAAAAGCCAGATCCGCTAATTATGTGCATCAATGATGTGTTTACCGTGCCAGCAAGTCTTGCAGGATTGCCTGCTATTTCTGTTCCTGTTGGGCTTTCCAATGAGGGTTTACCACTTGCCTTGCAAGTGATTGGAAATTATTATGACGAAGCTGGAATATTAAATGTGGCAAGTTTGATAGAGCAAAATTGCGGCAGAATAATTAGACCTCTTGCGTAATCTATTTTCTGATAGTAATTTTTGCATTAAAATTTGCTTATGCTCATCAACGTACTCTATGGCTCCATTTTTAGATGAATAGCAAAAACAGGGCATATTAATCTGTTTACAAAATTTTCGTGTAACAGTTCACACTTAATTAAACAGACTAAATTCTGTAATTTTGGGATGTTGAAAAATTCACCTTACGTTGTCATTCCAGCGCATAACGCATAACTGTACGAACATTGTGATTTGGGCCTACCAGAAGGGCAATGCCCCTTATCCAAGTACCCTCTTCTTGTCATTCCAGTGCTTGACACTGGAATCCAGTTTTCCATATAATCTCATCAAAAATGTTTATTTTCTAGCTACTTTTATACTTATCAACTCAGTATGCTTACTTACAATTAAAATTCCTGGATCCCAGTGTCAAGCACTGGGATGACACCCTCCTGATGGGCCAAAATCACAACGCTCGTACAGTTGTGCACGTGACGCTGGAATCTAGTCTTTATTATGCAGCCACTTATTTAAAGTTAAGTTTTCTGGATCCAAGTAGTCAAGCTACTCGGATGACACCCTCTTGGATAGAAACCAGTGTCAGCTACTTTCATGACACCATGACAACCGTCATCCCGCTGCCTGTTAGCGGGATCTATGCTAAGAGATACCGCGAATGAATCGCGGTATGACGGTCTGTGGCGGTATGACGGTTCGCGGCGGCATGACGTAGGACTGCTGTCATCCCACTACGTGTTAGCGGATGAGATACCGCGAATGAATCGCGGTATGACGATCTGCGGCAGTATGACGGTTCGCGGCGGCATGTGACGATAACCTCGTCATCCCGCTGCTTGTTAGCGGGATCTAGAGATACCGTTACGGTATGACGAGGGAGAACAGTTGCTACTTGTTAGCGGCTAAGAGATACCGCGGCGGTATGATGTAGAGTGCTTAGAAGCGGTTATTTTGCTATAAATGGCTGTAATGGCATCATCTATTTTATTGCTATCACAGCCTGTTTGTGCAAGTTCAGCATTCCCACCACAGTTCTTTTCAACTGCTATTGATATTAGTTCTTTTGCGCTAATCTTATTGATTAAGTCTTTACTTACTTTAATAATCAAGACTGTTTTATCTTTTTCTGTTGCCGTGAAAGCTATTACCGTTTTTGGTTTTTGTTGCTGCAAAACAAACTCTCTTATCACATTTGCTGGAATATCAGTGAAAGTGTGGCTTATAAAATTTATTCCATTTATTTCAGTGCTTTTTATATTCTCTTCACTCACAAGCTTTTTATATAGGTTTCTTATTTTGGTTTCGGATTTTTTGTGTTCTTGACTTAAAACACTTAATCTGCTTGTTATTTCACTTACTGGCACTTTTACGAATTCTGCAACTTTTTTTAAGTTAATTTCATTATCACGTACATAATTGATTGCTTCCTGACCAGTTAAAGCTTCAATTCTCCTCACTCCAAAAGCAACAGAACTTTCTGTTACTATCTTAAATAAACCGATTTCTCCAGTATGTTCAACGTGCGTGCCACCACATAGCTCTTTCGAATCTCCAATATTTACAACTCTAACCTGATCACCATATTTTTCACCAAACAACGCCATGGCTCCTTCGTCTATTGCCTGATTCATGCTTTGAATTTTTGTAGATGCAGAAAGATTTTCTCTGATTAGAGAGTTTACCATATCCTCTACCCAGAATAACTGATCTTGAGTCACTTGAGTGTTATGGCTGAAGTCGAATCTCAGTCTATCTGGTGCAACTAGGGAACCTTTTTGAGTGACATGATCACCCAAGATTTTCCTCAATGCAAAGTGCAGAAGATGCGTAGCCGAATGATTTCTTCTTAAGGTTTGCCTTCTTTCCTTGTCGATGCTTGCTGTAACTACATCACCTTTACAAATTGAGCCGAATTTAACTATGCATCTGTGCAAACATAGGTCATTAACCTTATGGGTATTCTCGACTATAATAATACTTCTACCAGGTTTGATCAGACTGCCAGTATCCCCCACCTGTCCACCTGACTCGCCATAAAAAGGTGTTTTATCAAGTATAATGATTATCTTTTCTCCCTCCTTTGCAGAATCAATCACTTCATTTTTAGAGGAAACTATAGCTAGTATTTTCGCATCACTTACTTCATTGAACTCATAACCAACAAATTTTGTTTTGCCAAATTTATTGATCAAATCAAACCATACTTGCTCAACAGATTTTTCACCAGATCCAGCCCATTTAGCACGTGCTCTCTCTTTTTGTTCTCCCATTGCATTATCAAAACCCTTCTGGTCAAAATTTATTTTTTTCTCTTTTAAAACATCAAGTGTAATATCCAAAGGAAACCCATAGGTGTCATATAGCTTAAATGCTGATTCTCCAGGTAAAGTATCGCCCGATTTTAAATCTGTAGTGAATTTCTCCAGAAGATTGATACCTTTCATCAAAGTGTCTTTAAAGTTTTCTTCCTCTGATTTTAACGTCGTTTCTATTAAGCTTTTGGCTCTGACTAATTCAGGATAAACATCTCCCATATAAGCCGAACTCGTGCTATCTATCAGCGCCGGAAAAATGCGATGGAGTAGAGAATCATTATATCCAAGCAGGTGGATATAACGCGCGGCTCTCCTAATTAATCTGCGTAATACGTAATTCCTGCCCTCATTTCCAGGAAGCACTCCTTCTGCGATGAGAAATGCAGCCGCGCGAAGATGATCTGCTACGATCTTATGCGCTATTTTATTTTCCGTTCTTCCACAGTACTCTTGAGATTTATTGATCAGAGCAGAAAATAGATCAATATCATAGTTATCATGGACATTTTGCATTACAGTAGCTATTCTCTCAAGACCCATTCCAGTATCGATGCATTTTTTTGGCAATTTGTGTAAATTACCTTCTTCATCTTTGTTAAACTCCATGAATACCAGATTCCAGATTTCAACAATTCTATCGTCGTCTTGTAAATTAGGACTCCCATGATCATAAAAAATTTCAGAACATGGACCGCATGGACCAGTGCTTCCCATACTCCAAAAGTTATCGTCCGTTGCAATTCTTATGATTTTATCACTTGAAAAGCCACTTATCTTACGCCAAATCTCGTACGCCTCATCATCAGTATGGTAGACGGTTATGGATAGTCTGTTTTTATCAAGAGATAACTCCTTAGTGATAAATTTCCACGCAAATTCTATCGCAGTTTCCTTAAAGTAATCACCAAAGCTAAAATTTCCGAGCATTTCAAAAAATGTGTGATGCCGAGTTGTATAGCCAACATTTTCAAGATCGTTGTGTTTACCGCCTGCTCTTAGGCACTTTTGACTTGAGACAGCACGTTTCATTTCAGTTTTTTGAGCACCAGTAAAAATATTTTTAAACTGCACCATACCAGCATTTGTAAACATGAGTGTTGGGTCATGTTCTGGAATCAAAGGAGAAGAAGAAACCTGTTCGTGGCCATTACTTATAAAAAATTTTATAAATCTTTCTCTGATTTCACTTAACTTCATTATTTTTATTGAGATTATTCATGAATAATAAGCTGCAATGGAAATAAAATCAATTACAATACCACCACTCTCTAGATCTCAGAACTTCTAGTGATATGCACCTTGTGGTAAGGAAAAATCAATATATTCACGATAAATTTACCTCATATCTGTGTTTTATATGTGGAAATTGGAATGGAAATTTATGTAGGCAAAGAAAAAAGAATAGCAAATGTGGTAACTGAGCACTGGAGTGACATAAAAGGACCAGACAGAGATTGGCCAGAAAGGCACGAAATAGACACTGCAGAAATAATGGAGTCATGGCAGCATTGTTTTATCATTGAAGTCAAGGATCAAGGTTATATTTGTGAAAATGCAGGAGAAAAGGCTGTTGAATTCTATGGTTTTGAGAAAAAGACGCGCATTGATAATAAGTATGCAATTGATGCACCATTTTTGCGACTATATAAAATAGATGCAGTTATTGATAAACTTGATGCTGTAATAGAGAGTAAATGCCCAATCAATGAAGAGGAAGAAAGTGAAAGTGTTAAAATGAGGCAAGTATTGTTGCCACTTGGGAATAAAGAAGGTATAACACACATATTGGGCGTAATTACTTTTAAACTCCTTTAATATACAATTTTAATTTGATTCTTTAATAAAATTATTTATACTAATGCTTAATTACTATTAAAGAACTCAATAGTAGTGTTTGTAAATTTATTTGGAATATGAAGAGAATAAAATTAAAAACCAAATCTTCTGTTAAAAAGCGCTTTCACCTTACAGCTAAGGGTAAAGTCATTTCTACTCAGTCAGGCAAAAGGCATGGCATGGTAAAGAGAAGTAAATCTAATATTCGTAATCAGCGCGGTACAACGATTCTTGGTAAATCTGACTCGCGTATAGTTAAGCTTTATATGCCTTATGATATTTAACAAAATGGAGGTAAAATAAAATGGCTCGGGTAAAACGTGGAGTCACTACTCACGCTCGTCATAAAAAAATATTGAAACTGGCAAAGGGTTATAGAGGACGTGCAAAAAGCTGTTATAGAATTGCATTACAAAGAGTTGAAAAAGCATTGCAATATGCTTACAGAGACAGAAGAACCCGTAAACGTGATTTCCGTAGCTTATGGATAATACGTATTAATGCAGCAGCAAGAGAGCATGGGCTTACTTATGGTAGGTTTATGCATGGTCTTACACTTGCCGGCATTGATTTAAATAGAAAAATTCTTGCTGAGATGGCCGTTAATTATAAGGATGATTTTGCCAAATTAGTAGAAGCTGTAAGTGGTAAATTAGCGGAGAATTCTTAAAGCAAAAACACTTGAAAGCGTGAGAATTATTTTCATGGGGTCACCGGAATTCGCTGTTAGTACGCTAAACTTACTATTGAAATCACAGAATGAAATAGTAGCAGTATACACCAAGGCTCCAAAACCTTCAGGACGTGGACAGAAGCCAACGAAATCTCCAGTACATGTTATCGCTGAAGAAAGTAACATAGAGGTATGTACTCCTATCTCTCTAAAGTTTTTGGCAGAGCAAGAAAAATTTAGAAATTTCAAACCAGACGTTGCAGTTGTTGCTGCGTATGGATTGATACTTCCAAGAAAAATTTTGAATATTCCTAAATATGGTTGTATTAATATTCATCCTTCATTACTACCAAGGTGGCGTGGTGCAGCTCCGATACAGCACACAATTTTAGCAGGAGATCAAGAAACCGGGGTTAGCATTATGCAATTGGATGAAGGATTAGATTCCGGCCCTATTTTAAAACAGGAAAAATTTCTTATCGAAAAGAACGATAACTACAAGACATTGCATGATAAATTGTCTGAATTAGGCAGTGATTTACTGCTGAAAGTGCTAAACGAAATTGAAAAACAGGTTCCCTTAAAACAGAACGATAATGATGCATGTTACGCTGACAAAGTGGAAGACTATAAAATTTATGCAAGTGATGCTTGTGAGGTTGCTTATAGAAAGGTTAAAGCGTTTTACCCAAAAGCGTTCATCAAGATAGAGAATAAACGTATCAGGATACTTGATGCTGACTTTGAAGCTCTCGCTTCAGAACAAGGTAAGATTGTTAACGATAATATGCACATAAGTTTAAAAGGTGGCACTTTAATTCCTAAAGTTGTACAAATGGAAGGGAGAAATCCTTGCAGTATTGAAGATTTTATTCGTGGCTTGAAATCAAGCATGGTAAAAAAATTTATAGAATAGACTGCTTTAAATTAGTGTAGAAATGTAATAGCTAAATTTCCTTTTCTTAGATATAATCTTAAAAAACTTTCCGTACAAAAATGAAAATAAAAAGAGCTTTAATATCAGTATACGACAAAACGAATATAATTGATCTTGCATCGTTTTTAATGCAGCAACAAATAGAAATTCTCTCAACGGGAAATACTTATAAAGCACTATCTGATGCCGGAATAAAAACACAAGAGGTCTCAGATTACACACAATTTCCAGAGATACTGGGTGGTAGAGTAAAAACTTTACACCCTAAAATTCATGGAGGAATACTTTGCAATAGAGAAAAGCACAAAACGGAAATGCAAAATCTAGGTGTTGAGCCAATAGACCTGCTTATAACTAACCTATACCCATTTTGGGAGACAGTAAGTAGCGGCTCAAATGAAGATCAAATTATAGAACAAATTGATATCGGCGGAGTGGCGTTAATTAGAGCTGCAGCAAAAAACTTTTGTTTTACTTCAGTTATTTCTAGCATTCAAGACTATGAAGCACTAAAAGCTGAGATGATAAAAAATAACAATGAAACAACATTGGAATATAGAAAACATTTAGCAACCAAAGCATTTGCTCTCACTGCACACTATGATTCTAATATTCACAGTTGGTTTTTATCCCAGAGTAAAAATAATGAGTTGCCAGAGTTTTTTGCACTATATGGACATAAAGTACAAGAACTCAGGTATGGTGAAAATCCCCATCAAAAAGCTGCATTTTATAGTAATCAATTTACCAAATATCCGCTAGAAAAAATACATGGGAAAGAGTTGAGTTATAATAATATAGTAGATATAGAGTCCGCACTTAACATAATTTCTGAGTTTAAAGAGCCTGCAGCAGTGATAATAAAGCACAATAACCCATGTGGCACTGCTGTTAGTGATAATGCTTTGGAGGCATATGAAAAGGCCCTATCGTGTGATGAAGTAAGCAGTTTTGGTGGTATAGTAGCTTTAAATCGGGAGATAGATTTAAAGCTAGCAGAAAAATTAAACGAGATATTTTTGGAAGTAGTGATAGCACCTTCAGTCAGCAATGAAGCACTAAAAATTTTGCAAAGAAAGAAAAATTTAAGAGTGATTATTCATAAATCTTTCCAACAAAATGTGAAATACCAAACTAAAAATGTTGTTGGTGGGTTTTTGGTGCAAGAAAATAATGACCACACAATAAAAGCAGAACAAGTAACAGAATGCACTACAACAGAAAAAGAAAAGGAAGATCTTATTTTTGCCTGGAAAATATGTAAACATGTGAAATCCAACGCAATAGTTATAGCAAAAGATGGTTGTGCTATTGGCATCGGTGCAGGGCAAACAAGCAGAATAGATAGTGTGAACATTGCAGTAAAAAAAGCAGGTGAAAAATGTAAAGGTGCAGTGCTTGCTTCAGATGCATTTTTTCCATTCCCAGATAGCATAGTAGAAAGTGCAAAACATGGAATTACAGCTATAATTCAGCCTGGTGGCTCGCTGAAAGATCAAGATGTGATAAAAGCTGCAAATGAAAATAAAATTGCTATGTTTTTCACTGGCGTTCGCAGTTTTTTCCATTAGGCTTTGTGTCTTATGGCTAGAGATTTTTCCATATCATACCACCATAACTGTACGAACGTTGTGATTTGAGTCCACAAGGTAGGATGTCATTCAAGTAGCCTCCTTCCCCTGTCATCCCAGTGCCCTGACTACTTGGATCCAGATTGGACACTGAGCTGGTGAGTATAAAAGTATAGCTTCTACGTCATACCGTGATTTATTCATGGTATCTCACATAGATCCCGCTAACAAGTAGCGGGATGACGATTCTTCAAATCGTCAAGGTGTCATCCGAGTAGCTTGACTACTTGGATCCAGGAAACTTAACTTTAAATAAGTGGCTGCATAATAAAGACTAGATTCCAGCGTCACGCGCTGGAATGACAAGTTCGCGGCGGCATCCTCGTCATCCCGCCACGGTATCTCTAGATCCCGCTAACAAGCAGCGGGATGACGGTTGTCAGGCTAGCTGTCATCCCAGTGCTTGACACTGGGATGACACCCTACTTAACCATCATACTGCCGCGGTATCTCTTAGCCGCTAACACATAGCGGAATGACGAAGTTATCGTCATTCCACCGCGAACCGTCATACCGCGATTCATTCGCGGTATCTCATCCGCTAACAAGAGATCCCGCTAACACGTAGCGGGATGACGGTTGTCGTTTAGCTACAAACGTTAAGAAACTTACCAAACGAAAAAAAGGCAAAAGAAGCCCCGTGGTGCGAGTTTTGACTCTATATTACTGTAAGTGGCGCTGTAATAATGTGCTAACGCTTAAAATAAGCGCGATTTGGCTGAATGTAGAAAAAATAAAAAAGACATGTAGCCGCTATAATTTTATGTAATTCGCCAATAAATACCCTGAGTTTTTTACTGAATTTTGTCATTGAGCCTGCAGGTCAAAAACAAGTTTTGAGTCATAAATACCCTTATTGTCATAATAAGGGGGCTGGCGGAGTTTGTCAAGAAATTTTCTTATTTCATTTAAATTGCTTGTAACCTTCTTATACACTCGTCTTTACCAAGAATCACCATGATATCGATGATTCCAGGTGCATCCATTACTCCAGTTATAGGGGCACGTAATGAGTGGTATACACTGCTTATTTTCATATCATGTGATTTTGCACATTCCTTGATCTGAGAAGATAAAAAACCCTTATTCCAATTTTCATCACCGATCTTTGACAGAAATGATGCGAGTAACTTAATTATATTGAGGTTAGATTTGACAATTTGACAAGCTTCTTCACTTAAATCAAGTGGCGGATCTTGAATATAAAATTTTGCTAAATCCAATAATTCGGTCAGGTAATTTGCTCTTTTTTTCAGCTCTGTCAGTCCCTGCAGTAAATAGCCCTTTTTTTTGTCAGTTAGAGTATTTTCTCTAAGCATTAGAGTCAGAATATCTTCATTGCTCATATTACTAATATAGTGGTTATTCAAATGCTCCAGTTTTTTGAAATCGAGCCGTGCAGGTGAACGACCAATACTTTCTAAATTAAACCACTCTATTGCTTGCTCATCGCTAATAATCTCATCGTTGCCGTGACTCCAGCCAAGTCTCAGCAAGTAATTACGCATCGCTTTTGGCAATATTCCCATCTTTTCATAATCGCAAACGCTTGTGGCACCATGCCTTTTGGATAGCTTATTCCCATCTTCCCCATGGATAAGCGGTACGTGTGCAAAACGTGGAACATCAAAATCAAGAGCCTGGTATATTAGCAATTGCTTAAAAGTATTAGTGAGATGGTCAGAACCGCGTATTATATCAGTTATTCCAGCATCATGATCGTCAACTACCACGGCGAAAATATATGTTGGAGTGTTATCAGAGCGTAAGATCACTATATCATCAAGCTGGTCGCTATTTACTTTGATTTGGCCGTATATTTTATCATCAACGACGATCTCTTGCGAGTCTGGCACTTTGAAACGGATAACTGACCTCACACCCGATGTCATTCCAGCGCGTGACCACATATTTTTTTCTGGATCCCAGTGTCGAGCACTGGGATGACAAGAAGGAGGTTTTGTAGTACATTTATGCTTGTATATCTTGCCCTCTTCTCTTGCTTTTATTTTCTTTTCTGCAACTTCATCTTCAGGGCAGTAACAGTGATACGCCCTACCCTTCTCAACTAAAAGGTTTGCTACTTCTTTATGCCGCTCTATTCTTTTTGACTGATATACTATTTCTCCATCATAACTCACACCGAGCCATTTTAGCCCTTCTATAATTGCATCAATTGCTTCTTGTGTTAAACGTTTTCTGTCGGTGTCCTCAATCCTTAGCAAAAACCTGCCACCATGGTGCCTCGCGTAGAGCCAATTAAATAAAGCAGTACGAGCCCCTCCAATGTGCAAAAACCCTGTTGGTGATGGAGCGAATCTAGTGACTACGTCTGGCATATTTGTCTATTACAGTAATGTAAATGATGATAGCTAAAATTTATGCTTGCAACAATGTGGAATTTATTTATTCTGAGAGATAAGATTTACTTGTTTTTCATAAGTTATGTTGTATAATTTATTATTGGTTGAATATAGCGAGGTGAGTTATGGATGGACTTGTAGATATAGCAAAATTGCTTTCAGATAATGAAGCTACTGTCAGTTGGCGTTACACCGGCCCTTTTGATAAAACAAAACAAATAGTACGGGCAGATAATCTCTTGCATCTAGCTGCAAGAATACCAAAAAAAGATAAATTTGTAGACATTTGCAGGAAGAACATTGCTTCTGTAACTGCGCATAATGAATATGGAAATAATCCATTTCATGAAGCAGCAAGGAGTGGGATTTTGTTGCCTGCAGTAAAAGAGATTGTGCATTACTTAGAGACGGAAGCTGATAACAAAATTACAAAAGCAGAAGAAGCTGGAGATCGGAAAGAAGTAAGCAGATTGAAAGAGGAACTCAAATGTAATAAAAAATATATTAAAGATGCGCTCTGCAGTAAAGACCATGCTTTTAATAAGAAAAGGGAAACTCCTCTTTATTACTTAGATGCTGCACAACAGAAAGAAATTAAGCAAATCGCAGACATAAAAGACAGCTTTATATGTAATCAGAAGTTTCACCTGTGTTTATATATAGTAGGGGCTATAGCGTGTATTGCTGCCTTGTGTTTATCTTTATATTTTCTGTATCTATCTTCTCAGACTTTTGCACTAAGCTCGATGGTTGCAATAGCTTCTGGCGGAGTCACATACCTGTCAGTTAAGGCATGTAACGAGATACATGCCTTGCATAACGAAAGCACTTTAGTGGAAACTAATGTACAACTTGCAGGAGAAGGTTTGGGTGTTTGATGAAGCTAGAAATTACTTGCAGGCAATGATATAGAAATTTACTTTCTTAACTTAAGAAAGTATACTGATACGATGACGGAAAAGAAGTACAGTAAGATTTTAATAGCAAACAGAGGAGAGGTTGCTTGCAGGATTATCAGAACTGCCCATAAGATGGATATATCTTGTGTATGCGTATATTCGGATGCGGATATAAATTCTGTGCATGTAAGGCAAGCAGATGAGTCGAGGTATATTGGCCCTTCGCCATCTTGCCTCAGTTACTTAAACATCGAAAAAATATGCGAGGTAGCAGTTGAAACAGGTGCACAGGCAGTTCATCCTGGTTATGGGTTTTTAGCGGAAAATCCAGATTTTCCACGTGCTCTTCAAAAACATAATATAGACTTCATCGGTCCCAGTGCAGAAACAATAGAAGTTACAGCCAATAAAATAACGGCAAAAGAAGAGGCAAGAAAGGCTAGAGTAAATGTAGTACCAGGATATATGGGCAAGATTAAAGATGTCGCTCATGCAGCCATCGTTGCTGAAGAAATTGGCTTTCCGGTTATGCTTAAAGCTGCATCAGGCGGTGGTGGCAAAGGAATGCGAATTGTAAATTCCAAAAAAGAAATTGAACTAGCGTTCACATCAGCAACAAATGAAGCAGAGAAAAGTTTTAAGGATGGCAGTATCTTTATAGAGAAATATATAGAACTACCAAGACATATTGAAATACAAATCATAGCAGATAAATATGGCAATATAGTGTGTCTTGGAGAAAGAGAATGCTCGATACAAAGGAATAACCAGAAAATAATGGAAGAAACGCCAAGTCTATTCATTAGTGAAGAAGTAAGACAAAAAATGTATGTCCAATGTGTTTCTCTGGCAAAGCAAGTTGGCTATTTTTCAGCAGGCACTGTTGAGTTTGTTGTAGATAAAGACCAAAACTTCTATTTTCTTGAGGTAAATACGAGATTGCAAGTTGAGCATCCAGTAACAGAATTTATAACTGGAATAGACATAGTAGAAGAAATGATTAGAACTTCCTGTGGAGAGAAATTGAGATTCAATCAGGATGATATTAAACTTACTGGTTCTGCAATAGAAAGTAGAATTTGCGCTGAAGACCCATCGAAGAAATTTTTCCCTTCCAGCGGAAGAATAAAATATTACGATAAACCGGATGAAAATGATTATGTAAGAATAGATGATGGAGTTGCTGCAGGTTCAGAAATTAGCACGTTCTATGACTCAATGATTGCAAAAGTTATAACATATGGAAAAGATAGAGTAGAAGCGATCAGTAGAATGCAAAAAGCATTGTCTGAATGCTATATAGAAGGAGTAACAAATAATATAGAATTTCTAGAATCCATCTTCCATCACCCAAATTTTATTGCAGCAAAGCTCCATACGAGATTCATTCCAGACCATTACCCTAGTGGGTTTCACGGCGATTTTGTTACAGAGGAGTATATTAAAATATTTATTTTCACTGCGTTATATGTTCATTTGGAAAATGAAGAAAGGTACCATCATAAAGCAGTGAATGAAACACCTCAGGTGTCATTCCAGTGCGTGACACTGGAATCTAGTAAAAAAGAAGGGGCACCAGTATCAGCTACTCGGATGGCAGGTGACCGTGCAAGAGATTTATTCATAGTGAATATAAATGACAATGAGTACTCCGTAAGTGCAAGATATCAAGATAATATATTAACAACAGTATATAACCACAATACATACTCTGTAGTAGGCAAGTGGAAATCAAGTCATAAGTTACTATATATTACAATTAATGATGATGCTGATATAACATTTAAAGTAGAAAAACAAGGCAGCAAATACTTCATAAGACATGCAGGCATGAAAGCTGAGTGTTGTATATTTAAGCCTCATGTAGCTGAATTAAGTAGGTTAATGCTAAATAATGAAACAGAAGGGATTTCAGCAGATGCTGTAAAATCCCCAATATCTGGCTTATTAGTTAAGTTGCACGTAAATATAGGAGATCAGGTGGAAATAGGACAACCTTTATTTGTGGTGGAGGCAATGAAAATGGAAAATATCATATGTGCTGAAGCAGCAATGGTGATAAAAAATATTCTCGTTCAAGAAGGAAAAAATGTGCAAATTGGTGATGTAGTATTAGCTCTGCTTTCTTAAATAACACAAGAAGTATAAACTTGACCCAAACAAGATAAATGAAAACACTTGATGAGCTATGGCAATGGCTATTGGTATGTGCAATAATAGAGTAATTACACCCAAAATGATCTGAATAATAACGGAGAGCAGCATAATATATACCGGTTTTACGCTAGCATTTTTTACTGTGAGTATTACTACCAAAGCTAGTATTAGCAATGCCAGTGCTCGATGTATAAATTGCACTGTTGCTCTGTTCTCAAAGATATTCAGCCATATAGGGTGTAAGAAAAATAAATCTTCTGGAACGATTTGTCCGTCCATTAGTGGAAAGGTATTGTAAATCAAACCAGCATTTAATCCCGCAACAAACGCACCGAAAATTATTTGTATTACAATTAGGGCCAAAATCATCCCTGTGTAGTATATAGTGTCACTACTAATCTTAAGTTTAGTTTGCTTTGGCCTGATTTGGTAATCAAAAAATTGATATGACAATAATGCAAAGACAATTAATGCTAATAATAAGTGAAGTGCAAGCCTATAGTGGCTAACATGAGGTTCAGTTACTAAACCACTTTTAACCATATACCAACCAGCAAAAGCTTGTAAAGCTCCAAATAATAATGCCACAAATAGCCTTATTACTACCTTTTTAGATATTTTTCTTCTTAATGTAAAATATATAAATGGCAGGACAAAAACTAAACCTGTTAGTCTTGCAACCAATCTGTGTACATATTCTATTAAGTATATAGCCTGAAATTCCTCCATACTCATACCATAGTTGAATGCTTTATACTCAGGTGTAGTTTCATATTTTAATTTTTCTTGTAGCCAATCTTGTCCACTCAGTGGTGGCAATGTTCCAGTGATGGGTTTCCACTCCGTGATTGACAATCCTGCTTTTGAAAGTCTGGTAAATCCACCAATCCCCACCATGAGAATTACCATAATACAGCAGAGAAAAAGCCAAATAGCTACAGGTTTTGATTCCATAAACCATGCTGAGTTTTGTTCCATCGCTCAGGGTAAAGAATAAATTCCCATAAGGCAAGAAAAGCTGCAACACTATGTAGCAGACTATAGACCGGAAAAAATATCGATACTATATAAAAATAAAAAGGCATCTTTTGCTGTTTGACAGCTATTACCAAAAGAATCAGGTTAGTAACGTATACCACTACAAAGTAGTACAAAAATAATTCATTTAAAACTTTAGTTAATATCAATGAAAGCAGTAAAAATGGAGTAGTAAAAAATATAAAAGCTGCAGAGCCAACAAAAAGATTCAATAGCAAAATTCCCTTAAATCCAGTGTGTTTATAAAGTGACTTTATATTTTTTAAATGAACAATATAAGTTTGCATATAGCCTTTGATCCAGCGCGCTCTTTGCTTAATCCAAGCAAATACAGCAATTGGTGACTCTTCCAATGTTTCTGAGTCAATCATCCTGGTTTTATATCCCATTTGCGCAAGTCTCAAACCAAGGTCAGCATCTTCGGTAACACTATAAGCATCCCAGAAAAACAATTTTTTTAGAATTTTTACTGAAAAATGATTACTGCTACCACCCAAAGGCATTGGCATGTTCATTTTTTGGAATCCAGGCAATAAGTATTGAAACCAGTTCATATACTCCAGAGAAAAGGATTTTGTCAGAAAATTATGATCATAATTATAGTAATTCAACCTTGCCTGTACACAGGCAAGCTTATCGTCGCCCTTATTAAATTCAATCAGTGCTTTTTTTAACTGCAATGGGTCTGGTTTATCATCCGCATCATATATTACTGCATACTTTCCTCTAGCAAAGCTCATAGCATAATTGCATGACTTGGCTTTTGTTCTAGGCAAAGAATGAGGCACTTTTATTACTTCAAAATACTGTGGTAAAGTGTACTTTTCTATAGCTGCTAGCGTTTCCTGGTCATCACTTTCTACCTGAAGCTTCACATCTAATTTCGATTTTGGATAATCCAAACTTTCAATGCTTTCGATCAATTGCTCTATCACTGCACTTTCTTTAAAAGCAGGCAATAAAATAGTATATATAGGAAAATCTTCTTCATTCAGCTTACTATAATCCACTTTTTGGTTGGAGGTTTCACATAAGTTAAAAATTGTAGCTATAAACTTGAATAAATAACTAGAACATCCGATTATAAATATCAACATCAAAGCAAAATATGTATATTTCTCTGTTAGTGTTAAAATTGAAGTTACAATAAAGAAAGAAGCAAAAAATATTGAGCTTAGTTTAATGCTTTTAGCTGAAAAATTAGCATTCTTGTAATATAAGTAGTTGCTTGCAAATTCTGAAATACCAAAGTGCGAGTTAAGAAGATTTAAAATCTGTTCGCTATCCACTTTTATTAATACATAGTCAATACCGTAATGAGCTTCGACCCAACGGTTGATATCTCGGCTTGTGTCTTCAACCATAAAAAAAGTAGTATCATTTAATTTTTGCCAAGGAATTATATTAAATTTATAGTAAAAAAGTTTCTCTTGCTCTTTGCATAAACTAGAATCAAACTTAATTTTTCTACATTATCAGCTTGAAGTATAGGCAATTGTTGCATTAAACCTAATGCAATTTTTTATTTAAGTCACGTGAAAATGAAGATATGACCTCGCTACTACGCTTATCATCTTTACGTTCATGCATTATTTTTTTTACAGCATCAGCAGCTATATTCGCTGTGTTAGCCTGTAAGTCTCCAAGAGCTTTTTCAACTTGGTCAGTGACTTTCTTCAAGTTAGAATGGGCATTGTCATCTAATGTCTGATCTAGCTGCTGTCTATTGTGCTTAATGATACTATTAGCTTTATCAAGTGCTTCATTCATCATTTTATTAACTTCTGCATCTAATTCTTTGTATTTTTCAGAAGATTTTTTGTAATACTCCAACATATCTTTCCTGAATTTTTCAGTTTCTTCACTTGAAAATTTGCTTTTGTTACGCTTATTGTTAAGCGCATTTTTTATCACTTTCTTTAGCAATTTATACGAAAGGACAAAACTTACCAAGAAGGCAAGACCGATAATCAGTGATGTAGACATAAAAACCCCTAAAATTCTTTGGACACCAAGTCAGCAACAAACTCCTCTTCAATTTCAGAATTGGTCAATTTAGTATAATAAATTAAAGCAATACTAGTAGCCATTTGTTTTAACTGATCAGTATATTCAGATTTAAATTCTGCCACTTTTTCTTCAATAAGCTTGCTCATTTTTTTGTCTTCCTCTTCTAATATATTCTTAACATTAGCTCTCATTTCTTCTACCTGAGCAAGTGCATCATCTATGATCCTTTTTGCCTGTATTCTAGCTTGGTTTAAAGCGGCATTATACTTGGCAATCTGCTCTTCCGTGAGTCTTAAAAGATGAACAGAACTATTAAAAGAATCCAATACTTTTTTACTTCTAGTGCTTATTATTTCATCTAACTTTGGTAAAAATAAACAACTTACTACAAAAAAAAGTGAAGAGAAAAAAATTAAAAACCAAAAAACTTGAGAAAAGAAGTTTGAAACATCAAGCTGTGGCATGTGTTAAGCAACAAATATTAATAATACTGCAAGTAAAAACGCAAGCAATCCCATTATTTCAACCATAGCAGCACCAATATAAACGTAAGTTTTCATTTTACCTTCCGATTCAGGATTCCTCGCAATCCCATTCAGCATAGCAGAAAAGATATTAGCTATACCTAAACCAGCACCGAGCATTCCAAACGCAACTAAACCAATTGCTATAAATTTTAAAGCTACTAAATCCATATATTACCTTTAAACATTTCTTTATAATATAATTGTAAAATATTCTGCAAGGAAGTCAATTACTTTACTGCATCTGACAAATATACACATGTTAATATAGTAAATATATAAGCTTGTAAAACTGCAACAAATACTTCAAACCCTATCAATGCAATTATGAACAAAAACGGCGCAGGAGTGAGAAATATGTTCATATTTACAATAAACCCTGCTATCACTTTGATAATTGTATGACCCGCAATCATATTTGCTGCAAGCCTTATTGATAGGCTAATCGGCCTTACTAAATAAGCAAACAACTTAATAATAATTATTATAGGTGCAAGCCACGAAGGAGTTCCTTTTGGTAGCAATATGCGTAAAAATTCTACTCCCCTTTCTTTAAATCCAACAATCGTTATATAAATAAAAACCACCATCGATAAAGCGAAGGTGACTATCACATGACTTGTGACCGTGAAACTATAAGGAAGAACACCAACCAAATTACATGATAAAATGAAAATAAACACTGTAAATATCAATGGAATGTGCTGCAAGCCTTTGCTTCCAGTGTTACTTTCTATTATTGAAACAACAAAATCATATACATATTCAACTGCAGCTTGCAAATATCCTGGTATTACTGACCCCTTCTTTATTCCAAAAAGCAAAAAGAGTATCACCAATATCACCGAAATCATCATGAAAAGAGATGAATTGGTAAAGCTTACGTCATACCCAAATAACCTAGGTAACTCTATTATTGTATATACTTTAAACTGTTCCAGTGGATTTAATGCCATTTTAATCTGAACTATAAACAGTAAATAAAGTATGAATTTTATAGGACAAAGTCAAGAATTAAGATAAAGCCCTGTATCATTATAACATTGATACATTAACAAAATATGTAATTAGAGTGTTAATTACAGTCAGCTCTGTATTTTAAAACTTACTAATCTTATTAAATAATTCAATATCTTGACTTAACATCTTATTTTAATTATAATTTAATTTTTAGTGAGGTATTATTATGAACGAAATAGATTTTATTAACACTAATCATCCTTTAAATTTAGAGCAGGAATTTGGTAGTGGATACATTAAACTAACAGATGGCTCCTTTAACGAATATACTGGCCATTATCAAATGGGAAGCGAAATACTAGATAAAAGCCATAATATGATAGGAAACTTAACTATTGATGGTTACATTCATAACTTCCATGAAGATAACCACAATATGAATCTTAAGCTCTCTATGGAGATAGATTTAAAAGGTGATATCGAGAAGATAAATTCTCTCTACAATAATATATAAAATTACAAAAACTTCTGCATCCTTGTTTATGATGTAGAAGTTACCTTTTATTCCATTACAACAAGCTTTAAAAGCACTACATTTTATATTACAATAACTCTTTTATTTCTTTAAAGGTTCATGAAATTCACATTATCTTGGTTATTAGAACACTTAGAAACCAATGCTAGTTTAGAAGAAATTACCGATAAATTAACTCACATAGGGTTAGAAGTAGAAGATGTGATCGACAATACCAAATTAGCTGGTTTTATTGTTGCAAAAGTATTAGAAGTTGCACCTCATCCAAATGCCGATAAATTAAAATTATGTAAAGTAGATGACAGAAGTAAAACTCTACAAATAGTTTGCGGAGCAAACAATGTTAGAGAAGGTATGAAAACTGTGCTTGCATCTCTTGGTAGCACATTGCCAGAAAGTGATTTCACAATCAAGCCTACAAAAATACGAGGAGTGCTAAGTGAAGGGATGCTCTGCTCTGCTTCTGAACTTGCGCTAGTTCAAGAGGAAAGTGAAGGAATAATCGAGCTTTCCGATGATTATAAAGTAGGGGATAAATTTTTCAATTGTGACCCTGTAATTGAGATAAATGTTACTCCAAACCGTGGAGATTGCTTAGGCATTTATGGAATAGCTCGCGACCTTGCTGCAACTGGAATTGGGACATTAAAGACTTTAAGCATTCCACAACTTACCAGCTCCATAAATTCACCAATCGATGTTGAAGTGACTGACGGAGAAAGTTTTATTAGTGGAATATACATCGCCAATGTAAAAAATCAAGAAAGCCCAAAGTGGCTAAAAGATAAATTGGAATCGATAGGAATGCGCTCCATTTCTACAATAGTTGACATTACTAACTATATTATGATATCTTTTAATCGTCCAATGCATGCGTTTGATGCAAACAAAGTAGATGGCAAACTTACAATAAGAAAAGCAAATGATGGAGAAAGCTTCTTTGCTTTAAATGGTAAGGAATATTTACTGGACAATAATATAAACATTTATTCTGATAGTAAAAATATTCATGGAGTTGCTGGAATTATAAGTGGAAAGTGCAGTGAATGTACTCTTGAAACCACCAATATTTTTTTGGAATTAGCTTTGCTCGATCCAATCTCTATCACTAAATCTTCAAGACAGCTCAGCATCTCCACAGACGCTAGTTACAGATTTGCACGTTCAATCGATCCTGGATTTACCCTTGATGGACTCAATCTTGCAGCCAAAATGATTTTGGATTTATGTGGTGGAGAAGTCTCAAGCGTAGTGTCTGCCGGTAATCTAGATAAAGAATACACCTCTGTCATCCAAGTAGCTGACACTGGGATCCAGAAAAAACCATGCCGGAATGATGCTAAGATAAGCCTTGATTACCAAGATATAAACAAGTTTGGAAGTGTATCTGTATCACCTGATGAGACGTTCGATATCTTAACGAAACTAGGGTTTAGTATTGATAAAAAAACCGAAGGCAATTGGAATGTACAAGTACCAAGCTGGAGACCGGACGTGACTATACCTGCTGACCTAATTGAAGAAGTAACAAGAATATACGGCTATGACAAAATAAAAGAAGAACCACTACCAAATAATGTTGAAGAAGTAGATAGTACATACGACAATTTGCGTATTTTGATGACAAACAGAGGGTTTCATGAAGTGCTAACCTGGTCATTTATGAGTGAATCAACAGCTGAAAAATTTGGTTACTCGAATAAGTTATTTATCATCGATAATCCGTTTAACAATAACTTTAATATGATGAGACCAAGTATTATGCCAAATTTATTGCAAGTCACTGCTGATAATATTGCCCATGGAGTATCTGATCTTGCAATCTTCGAAATTGGGCCGATTTACGATGGTGAAGCTCAGTCTAAACATGTCTTAAGTGGAATAAGAACAGGAAATAATTTACCGCGAAACCATTATAATATTGATAGGAAAGTAGATGTTTTTGACGCAAAGGCTGATTGCATAGCAGCTTTGGAGTTTTTTAACGTCAATTGCGATAATTTAACGATAGAGAGAGCAGAAAAAGAACATTACCACCCAGGAAAGTCAGGCACTCTCTCTTTTAAGAATAAAGTAGCAGGTTATTTTGGAGAGTTGCATCCTAATATATTAGATCTTTTTGACATCAAGCAAAAAGTTGTAGGTTTTGAGGTAATACTAGAAAATATTGAAAATTTACCTGTAAGTAGAAAGAAATTTATCGATTATAAATACCAAAGTGTAAAACGTGATTTTGCATTTATTGTAAATAAGGATGTGGAAGTAGGTAACATAATCAATGTGGTAAAAAAAAGCTCAGAGCTCATCACAGAAGTTTTAGTATTTGACGTATACCATGGAAACAATATAGAACCGAATAAGATGTCTATAGCATTGTCAGTTACTTTCTGCTCTCCAATCCACACTTTAACTGAAAAAGAGATCCAAAAAGAATCAAGTGCTATAGTCAATTTGGTATATGAAAATACCGGAGGAACTTTGAGAACTCATCATTGAGTCACAATCATAGAGTTCTGCTTTTGCTGTGTCACACTTACTTCATCCAATCTATTCCCAATCTTGAATTCAACATCCTTAAAAAATCTATTCCACATTCCATGCAAATGCTCTTCTACTTTAGGCCATACATCATTTTTAAATGTTTTCCCATCATCAGAAAATACATCACCTATCAAGGCTCCTACTTCTTCATAACTTGATTCGAAATGTTGAAGAAATGTCTCTATTTCCTTATGAGTATCATGTGCCACACTCAACGCTTTTCCTTCTGTGCTCTTATCTTTGTTTACGGTAGCTGACCATCCAATCACATTATAATTAAAACCAACTTTAAGAGAGTTCCAAATCTTCCACAAACTATTCCCATTATCTTTTGGTACATTATTTATTATGAGGTTCGCTAACCTGTCTACCAGAGGAGACAATAAATCTTGACAAAAATGCTTGATATTATCTTTCGTTTTAATCACAGGATATTTGATGCATCTTTCTGCCAAATAGTACTCAAGTTCCGCTTCCTCTAATAATCTCTTAATTGCTTCTTCGTTAAAAGTTTCATGCTCGAACGCTTTCAGTAAATCATCTTCTATTATTGCAAATTTTATTTTTTCACGAGATTCCAGCTCTTCTCTATAATTATTTTTTGTTTCTTCATTTATCAACAATCCTTCTTTTTTTAACTCTAATTGCTCTAATGCTTCTAAAATTTCTTGGTTATTTCGCAAGCATAACTCTATTAACTCCATACTTGAAGATTTCTCTTCTTTACTATTTTTCTCAACATCCAAATCCTCATTCTGCTTTCCTATTATTTCCTTCAGTCTTGTAGGTTGCGTAAAATATTCTCCAATTTCTTTTCGATAAGAAACAATCTTGTTTACTAGACGTTTTTCATCTTCTCCATTGAATAGCATGTCCTTATTATCTTCTACATTCTTTATACTTTCCCCTTGCTTTTCAAATAACTCTTGAATTCTACATCTTGTTATTTCTAAATACATCTTCTCTACAAAGTCATTCACTTTATCCGAAGTCCTTGTTTCCTTTAATTCACTAAAATCTTCTGCTAAAGATTGCTTTATTTTTTTATCTGACTTACTCAGTAGAGTGTTAATAGTCCTTATTCTCGATTCTATTAGCCTTTCCTCAACTTTTTGATCATCATATTCAAATTTAAAAAGATCTTCTAATTTCCTTTTTAAAGCACCATCTTTTAAGTTACCGTTTTTCCTATTTTTATGCATCTCTTTTAATTTTTCACATATCCCATTATATCTTTTCTGTCCTATTTCTCTTAAATCCTTAATCTCTCTTTCAGCATTATCTAGAGCTTTCTTTGTTTCTTGAGGGTACATATCTTCATAAGTATTAATTATTGTCCTTTCAGCTATTTTCCCTTCTTTTATAAGCTGTTTCCATTTTGCTTTAAACATAGGAAGCCCTCTATCGTCCAAGTCATCTGGTACTTTTGCTCCTGATTTTTTTAGATCTTCTAGTATCATTTCCTTTTCAGTCGGCAATTCCTTACCTTGGCTTTTCAGTTCTTGCTCCACTAATACCTCTTTCAGTCTTTCTTCTAATGAAAAATCTTCCTTTT
Organism: Wolbachia endosymbiont (group A) of Hedychridium roseum; assembly: GCF_964028325.1. Classification (NCBI taxonomy): domain Bacteria; kingdom Pseudomonadati; phylum Pseudomonadota; class Alphaproteobacteria; order Rickettsiales; family Anaplasmataceae; genus Wolbachia; species Wolbachia endosymbiont (group A) of Hedychridium roseum. The sequence goes on from NZ_OZ034755.1 coordinate 354,847, forward strand.
CCTCTCTTCTTTTTTGTGCAAATTTAATTGCTTGTATAAAAGCAACTCGATAAGCATTTTGTATTAAGTAATTCACCAGTTTAGAATCTACACTATCCACCACTTTCAGTCTGAATTCGTTCAACAGTTCCTTCAGCTTATCATATGTAATATCTTTTCCTTCTAGCTTCATTAGCTCTTCCATAGTCTTTGCGAATTCCTGAATCGAAATTGCAAGCACATTCTTGATCTCATTACGTAAAGGCCTAAGGCCGTTTTTTAAATTGATATTAGCTGATAATTTCAGTATGGTATTATGTTCTGAATCACGCGCAACATTAAACCAACTACCATCTTTATCTTCATATAAATCTCTAAGTAATTGTTCAAATTGCGGTGGAAACTTAACTTCCATATCCCACTTAATGTCCGACTTACCAGCATCTATTTCACGAAAAGACACTTCAATATTCTGGTGTTCATTCTGATATAACCCATTACTTATTTTTAGAGCAGCAACCAAAGAATGAGATAACTTTCTGTTTGTAAGATAAAAAGTAGCTAAGGCGGGTGTTGCAGGAATAATTAAGGCTATAAGCACAGCTATATCAACAAGAATTGCAATTGCAGCAAGAACGCCATATGCCAATCTTTTTGCTGTACTTACCTCACTCTTTTTTGTTTTACTTTCCTCTGAACTGGTTTGTGTTTTACTGTTTGTTTTATATATAACTAACCCCAATGCAACAGAAGCAACATAAGGAAACATTAAAACTGATAGAGCTGAATTTAATACTTTCTTCTCCAGGCAAGCTCTGTTTATTTCCTTAAATATTTCGCTTGATATATTATACCAGGAAGTAAAAAAATCGGAGCCGTAACCTTTATAATGAAATATACTTAGTGGAATGCTAAAATCAGCACCTATTTTTTTTAAATTACTAACAGATTCTTGCTCTTCCAAAGTAGCAACAGGTCCTTCCTGTTTTTCTGAAGTAGCAAAAGATTCTCTTTGTAAATTAGGTTGTCCATTTAATGCATCTAAATCACCACTATTGTTATTTAAGTCAACAACTTCCTCACAACCTACAACAGCATTCATACCATAACCTTATCCAATTACCTTAAGTATAGCATAAATACTGACAATCTTGCAACTTTATTAAAAATCTAACGCTCAATGCTAACATTTAAATCCTGATATTCCTTAGAATAAAAGTTAGTTCCAATTTCTGTATTAATGTCCAAAGATAAGGCAAGGGTCTGCTCTTTTATATATTCAATCCACGTATTTATTGCTTCCTTAATTTTCTCATCTTCTGTTTTGATTATTACTCTGATTCTATCGGACATATGAAAATCAGCTTGTTTCCTAGTTTCCTGAATGAGCCTCACTACATCTCTTGCAAGCCCTTCTAGAATCAATTCATCATTTAAAGTAGTGTTTAGGATAACAACCCCTTTGTTGTTATCAAATACAGAGGAGAATTCACTGTTTGCTTTTAATAATAGTTCATATTCGCCTTTTTCTATGATATAATTTTCTGACTCGTCCCCCAAAAATATGAGACCTCTTTCTGTCATTCCAGCGCGTGACGCTGGAATCTGCGTCTGGATCCCAGTGTCAGCTACTCGGATGACACCGGATTCAACTTGTTTCCACTTTCCTTGTTTAACATATTGAACCAGTGTCTTAATCTTCTCCGGAATTCTTTTTCCAAGCACAGGGAAGTTGAGTTTTAACTCTAGTGATGCAATATCTTCAAGTCTGTTTACTAACTTCAGTTTTTTTACATTTACCTCATCTTTTATCATCTCTTGGTACTCATTTGAGTTTTCAGCACACTGGATCCCAGTGTCACGCACTGGGATGACAGAAAACGGCTCACCTTCAAGAAAACTACAGGAAGACTGATGATAAATGATCATACTGCCAAGTGGCTGTCTGATACGTATATTAAAAGTGTTTCTAATAGAGAGTGCAGAGTTACATATCTCTCTCACTAGATCCATTTTGGCAATGAGCTGACTATCAAACTTCTCTAATTGTGGGAAATCAGCCAAATGAACAGATGTTTCTTCATACTTAAGCCCTTGCCATATATTCTCTGTTATAAGTGGCAACAAAGGGGCTGCAGCTCTTAGTATGTAATAAAAAACCGTATATAGAACATTATAAGCATCAGTTTTATCCTGATCCAAATCACTTTTCCAAAAACGCTCGCGACTGCGACGAATATACCAATTATTTAGCACTTCAAAAAAGTTCATCAAAATTTTGCAAGCCTCTTGGGAGTTATAGCTGTTCATAGAAGTTTGGATACTTTCTACAGCTTCAAAACATTTGGAAATCATGTAGCGATCAATAGTACTTTGATAATCCTTACAAACTTCAGCTTTAATTCCATCTGCATTTGCATACATGGTAAAAAAGTGATAACTGTTCCAAATAGGTTTTATTACGTTTTTCAGAACGTCTCGTACTAAATTCCCTTCTTTATCAAGTAGCAAATTACCACCACAAACAATAGATCCAGAAAGCATAAGAAAACGCAGTGCATCAGAACCGTATCTATCAAAAACCTCCATTGGATCTGCATAGTTATTCAAACGCTTGGACAATTTTTGCCCTTTTACATCCAAAACAACACCGTGGCATATGCAGTTCTTAAATGGTTCCCTATCAAACAAAGCAGTGGACAATACAAAGAGCGTATAAAACCACCCCCTGGTTTGCGCTATGTATTCAGTGATAAAATCTGCAGTTTCAAACCACTCCTTATTTTCAAACGGATAGTGGACTTGTGCGAATGGCATCGAGCCAGATTCAAACCAGCAGTCAAATATGTCAGGCACACGACGCATAACTGATTTTCCTGTTGGATCATCAGGATTTGGCCTCGTTAAAGTATCGATAAATGGTCTGTGCAAATCATCTACTTTAACATTAAAATCTCGCTCTAGTTCTTCTATCGAACCATATACATCCACTCTTGGATATCTTGTATCATCTGATTGCCACACAGGAATCGGAGTACCCCAGAATCGATTGCGTGAAATTGACCAGTCGTGTGCCCCTTCAAGCCATTTTCCAAATTGACCATCTCTAATGTGGTTTGGTATCCAATTAACTCTCTTATTTAGCTCTACCATTCTGCTTTTGAATTTTGTAACGGCAACATACCAAGAAGGCATAGTGCGATAGATCAAAGGAGTGTCAGTTCTCCAGCAGTGTGGATAATTGTGAATATATTGTTCAGTTTTGAACCAGTTTCCTTGTTCTTTCAATTTTTTTATTACTGTATCATTGGTATCAAAAACATGAACCCCTGCCAAATCTGAAACTTCAGCAGTAAATTTTCCACTGTTATCAATTGGACAAATAACTGGAATATCATGGCTTTGGCAAAGGTAAAAATCTTCCTCACCAAATCCAGGAGCAGTGTGTACAACGCCAGTACCATCTTCTCCTGTAACATAATCAGCAACAAAAACACGGAATGCATTCTTTGTATCTTTAAAGTAATCAAACAGCGGCTTATAGGAAAGGCCTGCAAGATCATTCGCTTTAAGTTTTATATTGCAGTTTTCATATGGAATATTGTTTTGTTCAGAGTGGCTGATAAATTTTTCTAGGTAGCTTTCAGCGAAAATATAAATTTCACTCTTCACTGAACTCCTTTCATTAACTTCTGTCATCCCAGTGCTTCGACACTGGGATCCAGAAATAGATTCCAGCGTCACGCGCTGGGATGACACCAAAGAGTGGACTGACACTGCACAATACTTGATGTCCTTTCCTATCGCCAATGCCAGATTGCTAGGAAGAGTCCAAGGAGTTGTAGTCCAAGCAAGTAATTTACATTTTTGTTTAACACTTTTAAACTGCTGTGGGTTTTCTAAAAGCTCAAATGCAACAGTTACAGCTTTGCTAGTCTTTTCTCTATATGCGTTATCAAGCCTTGTTTCAAAATTGGATAATGGAGTTTCGCACGCCCAGCTATATGGAACAACGCGTACTGATTCATACACTAGACCCTTATCATAAAGCTGTTTAAATGCCCACATGACCGACTCCATGAATGATTTATCCATGGTTTTATAGTCATTATGAAAATCCACCCACCTTGCCTGCCTATTGACATATTTTTCCCACTCTGATGAAAATCTCATTACAGAAGTACGACAATGGTTATTGAATTTTTCAATGCCGAATTTTTCTATCTCAGTTCTACCAGATATTCCAAGTTCTTTTTCTGCACCCATCTCAGCCGGTAATCCATGGCAATCCCAACCAAATCTACGTTCAACCCTTTTTTGAAGCATAGTTTGATATCTTGCAAATGCGTCTTTGATGAAACCAGTGAGTAAATGTCCATAATGTGGAAGTCCATTTGCAAACGGAGGCCCATCATAAAACACAAAACAATTATCCTTGGAACGTTCTCCAACTGACCGCTCAAAAACTTTATTTTCCTGCCAAAATTTTATGATTTCTTTTTCTAACGACGAAAAATCAGGACTACTTACTGTATCAGGATAATGCTTTGACTTCATGTTCATTTTGACCGGATAAAGCCAAAGAATATAGGGCTTTCTAGAAAATTACAAATGCAAAAAGAAACAAACTTATTCCTGCACCCCACACCCTATAGCTAACACAATCCCACGTCATACCGCGATTCATTCGCGGTATCTCAGCTTAACCGTCATATCGTCACGGTATCTCTAGATCCCGCTAACAAGTAGCGGGATGACGGTTGTCGGTAAGCCTAAATTACTTTAGCTATAGTTGATAAACTTGAAATAAACTACGTGAAGTACTTCTATCTTGTTCTATAGGGGTACTTTCTCTCAATCAAAATAATTCTCTGACGGATGTCCAACAGAGCTATCCTGCACCACACCCCAACAAACTATTCTGCCGAGCTTCCAATACCTTCACATTTACTATTTTATCTCTATACTTCCCTTCAGGATCATCAATGCACACTGATTGCATATATGGGCTTTTACCAATAATTTGGTTTTGGTGTTTGCCTTTTTTATCACTGAACAAAGCAGGTATAGTTTTGCCTACCATACTCTGGTTAAACTCAAGTTGTTGCTTACTAATTAATTTCTGTAAACGAAGAAGGCGTTCTGTTTTAACCTCTTCTGGTACTTGATCTTTTCTTTCTGCTCCTGGTGTACCTGGTCTTGGGCTATATTTAAAGCTATAAGCCTGAGCATATCTAATTTTTTCTACTAATTTTACAGTTTCTTCAAAATCTTTTTCGGTTTCTCCAGGAAAACCAACAATAAAATCAGAAGAAAATTCGATTTCAGGTTTCAATTTGCGAAATCTGTCTATTATTTCCAAATACTCCTCTGCAGTGTGCTTTCTGTTCATCGCGTGCAATATTTTATTCGAACCTGACTGCACAGGCAGGTGAATAAATGGCATGAGTTTTGGCTCTTCCGCATGTGCCAAGTAGAGAGATTCATGCATATCTCTTGGATGAGAAGTTGTATAACGAATCCTCTCTAGCTTTTCAATTTTAGCAATATGACTAACTAATTTGCCTAAATCCCACACTTCCCCTTCGCATTTCCCATGGTAAGCATTGACGTTCTGACCAAGCAAATTGATTTCCTTCGCCCCATTTGCAACTAATTTCAATGCTTCACGAAATATTTCATTCACTGGCCGTGAATACTCAGCTCCACGAGTATATGGTACTACACAAAACGTACAAAATTTATCACAACCTTCTTGTATGGCAAGAAACGCAGAAGACCCCTGGCTATTGCCATAGCATTCATCTGGCAATTTATCAAACTTTGCAACTTCAGGAAAATCAGTGTTTATTACATGACCTTTACTTCTGCTTGCTTTGACTATCAGCTCCGGTAAGGTAGCGATACTCTGCGGACCAACAACAATATCAACAAAAGGAGCCCTTCTGAATACTTCTTCTCCCTCTGCTTGCGCTACACATCCAGCCACCACTATAGTAATTTCTTTTCGTGACGAATGAATCTTCCCGAGCTCAGAATAAAGCTTTTCTGCTGCCTTCTCTCTAATGTGACAAGTGTTCAGTATCACCAAATCAGCTTTTTCTGCATCACTAACAACGTTGAACCCCAAAGGTTTAATTATATTTTCCATTAAAACGGAGTCATAAACGTTCATCTGACAGCCGTAAGTTTTAATATATAGGCCTTTCATATTTGGTATGTCTTTTTCAAAACCCTACATATAATCACATTAAATGTCCAACAGACCAGCGCGTGACGCTAGTGAACTTGCTAGCACAATAGATTTTTATAAAATTGGATCCCAATGTCAAGCACACAGCTATTGCAACTCGACTTCACCAGTATCCCTGTAAAAATCATTGGTAAACCTCAGTAACTTTAGCTTATGTTATTTTCAAAAAAGTCAAAAATGAAAATAGAAGAGTAGCTGAGCTTTCTGCTTTTTCTGGGTAAGGTCAGTCAAAAAGGTTTTACAACAACCATAATAACTATAACTATTATCAATACTGTAACTGCTTCATTTAAAACACGAAAATAAACGTGTTTTTTTTCATTTGAACCCATTGCAAAATTTTTCCTATATTTTGCAAGTAGCATATGAATAATTAACATCAAAAGTATTGCAAATGCTTTTACATGAAACCATCCTTCACGATATGCTTCCCTAATAACCATTAATGTGATTCCAAGACCAAGTGAGAAAAGCATTGCAGGGTTTATGATATATCTAAGTAGCCTCTTTTCCATTGTTTGAAGCAAGCTATCATTTTCCGATCCCGGTTTTACAGTTGCGTGGTAGACATAAAGCCTGGGTAAATAAAGCATACCTGCCATCCACATAATGGCGGAGATAACGTGAAAAGCTTCAAGCCAGTGGTAGTAATCCATTGAGATTTATTACAAAATGTTAAAAATTTCTGATATTATTTTAGTTTAATGAAAAAGAAATCGATATGAAAGCAGAAAATTTCACTAAAGAACAGATAATTGGATTCTACAGGAAAATGCTACTCATACGCAGATTTGAAGAAAAAGCAGGACAATTATATGGAATGGGATTAATAGGTGGGTTCTGTCACCTATCAATAGGGCAAGAAGCAGTTGCAGTTGGAACTCAAGCTGCATCAAAATTAGGTGACGCTTTTATCACAAGTTATAGAGACCATGGCTTAATGCTCGCATGTAATTCTGATCCAAATGTTGTAATGGCAGAACTCACTGGCAAAGAAACAGGATGCTCGAAAGGTAAAGGTGGTTCGATGCACGTATTTGACGTTGCAAAAAAATTCTTCGGCGGACATGGAATAGTGGGGGCACAAGTTCCAATTGGCACAGGAATAGCATTTGCTAATAAATATAAGAAAAGAGACAACGTGGTATTCACGTATTTTGGTGACGGTGCTGTAAATCAAGGGCAAACATATGAATCATTTAATATGGCAGCTTTATGGAAGTTACCTGTAGTTTATATTATAGAGAATAACGGATATGCAATGGGTACTTCTGTAGAAAGATCCACTTTGGTAACTGAGCTATATAAAAAAGGAGAAAGTTTTGGTATTCCTGGAAAACAAGTTGATGGAATGGATTTTTTCTCTGTTTATGCGGCTACAAGCGAAGCAGCGGAACACACACGCAGCGGAAAAGGGCCTATCCTGCTTGAAATGAAGACATATCGATATCGCGGCCATTCGATGTCAGATCCTGCTACTTATCGCTTAAAAGAAGAAGTTGAAGATATGAAGCAAAATCATGACCCTATAGGCACTTTAAAGAAATACATGATAGATAATAAAATTGCTTCAGAAGAAGAATGTAAAGTAATTGATAAGGAAGTACGTGATTTAGTAAAAAAGTCGGAAGATTTTGCCAAAAATAGTAAAGAACCAAGCGTTGATGAGTTGTATACTGATGTTTATAAATTTGTTAGCTAAGTAGGCTTCTTTTTTTTTATCCAGGTGGCAACTAACTGTACGAACATTGTATAGTAAACGATGTCATTCAAGTAGCTCCTTCTCCCGTCATCTAAGTAGCCTTCTTCTTGTCATCCGAGTAGCTGAAACTGATTCCTTTATGACGGCCCAGTGCCCTCTTCTTGTCATCCCAGTGCCCTGACTACTTGGATCCAGGAAAAAGAATGGTGTCATCCCAGTGCCCCGACACTGGGATCCAGAAAAGTTTGCTTGTAAGCAAGCAAACTAGCATAGAAAGTGGTTACAACATTTTCGATGAGATTATATGGAAAACTGGATCCCAGTGTCTGGGAACTGGGATGACAGCAGTCCTACGTCATACCGCGATTCATTCGCGGTATCTCTTAACATAGATCCCGCTAACAAGCAGCGGGATGACGGTTGTCAGGGTGTCATCCGAGTAGCCTCTTTCTTGTTATCCGAGTAGCCCTTTCTTGTATCTTGTCAAAAGCATCTAATGTTTTAAGCTTAAGCATTAGGTGGAGAAGGGAGGAACTCTGTGCTTCTTCTTAGATATAAAATCTGTAGAGGAGATAAGAATTCCCTTCTCAAAAGTATAGGCTGGACGGTATCGTAGAAAGACCTGAATGGTTCTAATTCTGTATTCACAAGACTAGCCTTACTTTTCATTTTTAATGGTAACGTATGGGGTTATATATGATCAACAACTTTTTGGGCATAGATATATCAAAAGATCGCTTTGATGTTTTTCTCTCATTTATAAGCAAAAAAGGAAAGCGTGAAACTAGAAAAAGAAGCTTTAAGAACGATGGTTTCAAAGTCTACTGAATTTTCTACACAAACATAATGTAGAAAAAGTAAAAACCTGCATGGAATCTACTGGTTGTTATAGCGAAGCACTGGCTGAATTTCTACACAATGCTGGACATTTTGTAAGTGTTGTAAATCCTTATTGCATAAAATCTTATGCAAGGAGTAAGCTGATACGACAAAAGAATGATCAGACCGATGCAGAAGTTATTGCTGATTATTGCCAAAGACAGGAACCTTCTAGTTGGACACCACCTTCTCCTGAAATGAAAAAATTAAAACATCTTTATCGTTGCTCAGTTGCGTTAAAAGATGAGTTAACATTAGTAAATAACCACTTAGAAAAAAAAGAGAGACTGCCTAAAGAAGTTGCAAATGCTTGGGAAGACCTTGCAATGAATATAGCTCAAAAAATAGAAACAATAAAAAACTCCGTACGTGAACTATTAAATCAACACAAAGAATTGTTGGAAAATTTTCAACTTCTATTGACTATTCCAGGCATAGGAGAAGAATCAGCAATAGCTATTTTAGCTGAAGTTTCTGATATAGAGGTTTTTAGAGATGCCAGGCAATTGGCAGCATATACAGGAGTTATACCACGAAATATGACGTCAGGTTCCTCTGTATATGCCAAACCCAGATTAAGTAAATCCGGTTCACAAACATTACGTAAGGCACTTTTCTTTCCTGCCATAGTAGCTAAGAATCACAATCCTATCATTATGAGCTTTTGCCAAAGATTAAAGGAAAAGGGTAAGCATAATATGGCCATCGTTGGTGCTGCAATGCGTAAGCTACTCCATATCATTTTCGGTATTCTGACATCCAAAAGTGCTTTTGATCCTAACCATATCAAAAACTACAGGGCTAGGAGGTTGACTGAAGGTTTAGTACTTTAAAATCAAAAATGCTTCCTATCTATCTTATGTAAAGTGGTATCTTACACAAATTTATTGAATGTTGTTGGTTAGTGGATATGTTGATAAGTAAATTTCATCTGTTTTGTGCGTATAAAACTAATTTACTTATCAACATATCCACTAACTATAATCTGTGTACTGTTACACAATTGGAAGTATTTTTTGATTTTATGATGCAACTTGGGAAATTTTATAATTTTTTTGTTGACTAACAAGACGGTATCTCCTGTCATCCAGCCCTTCCATCCAAGACGGTGTCATTCCAGTGCCCAGACACTGGAATGGCTTTGTTGCATCGCTAGCTATGATGGATTAAAGATAAAAAAGATGGAGAATATCAGTAGCTTATTATTCTGGTATTTATAACAAGAACGGTCAGTGAATACCTAAATTTGAGTAAAAGAAATTTCACTACCACTCACTAATCCGGCTAAAATTCAAGAATTTCAATGCTTTAGCTATTTTCAATAGAATTAAGTTTATTAATATAAATAATAAATTACTATTCTTAAATTTGATCAGATTGATTGTAAAAAAACAAGATTTTCAATAGGTTGCTTATAATCCTAGCTATAGTTAGCCTTTCATAAGTAGCGATGCAACAAAGCCCACTGGAATCCAGAAAACTTAACTTTATACCAGGTAATAAGAACTGGATCCCAGTGTCTGGGCACTGGGATGACAAGAGAAGGTACTGGAATGACGGTTGTCGTTTAGCTATAAACATTAAGAAATTTACCAAATGAAAAAAAAGGCAAAAGAAGCCCCGTGGTTGGCTAATTACTTACATTATACTTTCAAGTATGGCGTTTTTTTATTCTAAACGCTTAATAACCGCGATTCAGCTGCTTTTAAACCGCAACTAATCTAAATTATAAACGTTAAGAAATTTACTAAACAGAAAAAAAGGCAAAAGAAACCCTAGGGTAGCTAGTTATTCACTATCCATTTTTTAAGTTGGCGTTTTTTGATGTTTTAAATGCTTTATAAGCGTATTTCAGCTTGTGTAGGTAAAAACCTAGAAATTTGATAAAGACATAAGGTGCACATAGTGCAAAAAATTAAACATGAGACGCCAAATACGTTGAGTTTTTTTGTCATTTAATCTGTACAGAGAAGATAAATAAATAGCTTCATTTTCATGATAAGGGGGCTGGCGAAGCTTGTAAAGTAATTTTTTCGTTTCTATTCCCAATAAAAGTTTGTTATATGGTTATGCAAGAAGTCTATTGTGAATGAAATGAATGTGAAAAATATCTTATTAGCGTTTTTAGTACAAACGGTATTCAGTTTGCCGCTATTTGCAGCTGATCCTGTTTTGCTCAACTGCATTGAAACTCCAGAAATATATGACCTTGATGCAAGGCCAAAAAATTTTAGCTCTTCAAACAATTTAAGAAGGAAAGCTGGTTCTCCAAATAGTGCAATAGGAGAATTAATACACATAGTGGGTAGAATTACTGATATAAACTGTTTACCAATACAAAATGCTGTAGTTTCTATATGGCACGCGAATTCACGCGGCGTGAACCATTACGATGAGAATATAGAGGATAATCAACTCGATCCGAATTTTGCTGGATCAGGAAGGTTTGTAGTGAATAATCTTGGCTATTATAATTTTATTACGATAGCACCTGGTAAAATTGGTGAGAGAGCTCCACATATTAACTTTCTAGTTCAACATCCAGATTTTCCAGAATTCACAACGCAAATGTTTTTTGCTGACCATAATTGCGATAATTGTGCTGATCCTGTTCTTGGAGATTTTGTTAGTAATGGGCTTGCAAGCCTTCTCATAACACCATTTACTTACAGTGATCAGGTCATAAAAACCTATACGTTTAACATTACCTTGGGTGGATATAATAAGTTCTCTAATAAAAGATAAAAACCCTTGCATGTAAGGTAGTCCATAGTAAACTTGAATGTTATTGTACTTAGGATGTATATGAAAAATATCTTACTGATGTTTTTGCTATGTTTTATGTACAGTTTACAATTATTTGCAACGGAGATGCCAGCAATGAAAATAACAATTTCTAAAATTTCGCCCGATTTTAAAACAATAGTAATGGGTTTATTTGAGGACAACGAAACCGTAAATGATGGCGGAGTTTTGCAAGGAAAACAGATCATAGATAATATAAAGCAATTTAGCGATTTTAATGGAAGCTTTGGTGAATTTTCTTCTACCATTTTACCAGAAGGAAAAAACGTTGTAGTTGTTGGACTTGGTAAGAAGGATGAATGGAATGAAAATAAAGAATTAAATATTGGTGGTAAAATATATTGTGAGCTAAGCAGATTAAAAATTAAGAAAGCAGCGATTTTAATCGAAGGTAGTGCAGCAAATGTTGCATATGGTGCGTTTTTGCGTAGTTTTAAGTTTGATAAGTATAAAACTAAAAAGGATGAGAAAATTACAGAGGTAGAGGAAATTACCGTATTAGTAAAAGATGAGCAATTAAGTAATGCTGAAAGATCATTTGAGCACTTAAGGCAAGAAGGTGAGAGTATATTCCTTGCGCGCTCTTTTATAACAGAGCCTCCTAACATTCTATATCCAGAATCCTATGCTGATCATATAAAAAAAGAGCTTACTAAGCTTGGTCTTGAAATCGAAGTGCTTGATAAAAAGCAGATGGAAGAGAAAAAAATGGGAGCCTTGCTTGGAGTCGCACAAGGAAGTAGTAAAGAACCAAAATTAGTAGTGATAAAATGGAATGGGGCTTCTAAAGAACAAAAGCCAATAGCTTTTGTTGGTAAAGGTATAACGTTTGACACTGGTGGAGTATCACTCAAACCTTCACGTGGTATGGAGTCGATGAAATATGACATGGCAGGCTCTGCTGCTGTAGTTGGGGTGATGCATGCTTTAGCAGGACGAAAAGCAAAAGTAAATGCAATCGGCGTGGTTGCACTTGCAGAGAATGCAGTGGGTGGTAATGCTCAAAGGCCGAGTGATGTAGTAACTTCAATGTCTGGACAGACGATAGAAGTGTTGAACACCGATGCAGAAGGAAGGCTCATACTTGCAGATGCTTTATGGTATACGCAAGACAGATTCTCACCAAAATTTATGATTGATCTTGCAACTTTAACTGGTGCTATAGTGGTTGCACTTGGAAATAACGAATATGCTGGTCTTTTTTCAAATAATGATGAATTAGCAAACCGTCTGATTGATGCAGGAAATGAAGTAAGTGAGAAGTTATGGCGTTTTCCTATGAATGAAACTTATGACAAAATTATTGATTCACCGATTGCTGATGTTCAAAACATCGCTCCTGCAGGCTCTGGTGGAGATAGCATAATGGCTGCACAGTTTTTACAGCGTTTTGTGAATGAAACTTGCTGGGCACATTTAGATATCGCAGGCACTGCTTGGTACGAAAAAGGTACTGACATTTGTCCAAGAGGAGCAGTAGGTTTTGGTGTAAGGTTACTTAATAAGTTGGTTAAAAAGTACTACGAAGCCAATGATTAAAGGTCTTTATACTGGATTTATGGCTTGACTCACAGCTACATGAACGTTTATTTTCGAGGCGCAGCAAATGAAAGTAGCTGATGCATATTTCTTTTTTTCTGGTCAAGCACTGGAATGATATCAAGGAGTAACTTTTTATTTAAACAGTGATTATAATAAGAGATCTATTGAAATTTTAAAGTTATTAAATATTGACGCTATATACTTAAGTGTTAAAATAGAATGAAAAGTTTTTAGGAGTTTATATGGCAGTAGGTGGGAAAGCAAAGACAGCTAGTAAAAATAACCCTACTCAGCGTAAGAAGGCCGAGCAAAAAATGTATAAAGATAAACCGGTAAAACCTGTTAGATATATAGATCGTGACTCGCGCATGAATTATATGTCTGCTCAATATGATAACGGCAATCTGGTTGAAGATGAGGTAAGCGGCAATCCTATAAAGTGGGAAGCTGTATAATAGTTGTGGTTAAAGTTACTATTAATTCTAAGGAATGTGAAGTAGAGCATGGGCTCACTATAATTCAAGCTTGTGAAGTCGTGGGCGTTGAAATTCCACGTTTTTGCTATCATGAGCGTTTAGCAATTGCTGGTAACTGCAGAATGTGTTTGGTTGAAGTTGAGGGTGGGCCTCCAAAACCAGTAGCCTCTTGTGCAATGCCAGTTGCAGAAGGGATGGTTATTCACACTGATACCCCTAAGGTTAAAAAAGCACGTGAAGGTGTGCTTGAGTTTTTGCTAATTAACCACCCGCTTGATTGCCCAATTTGCGATCAAGGTGGTGAATGCGATTTGCAAGATATCACGATGGCTTATGGGAAAGGAACCAGCAGACTTGATGAGCATAAGAGGGCTGTGCCAAAAAAACACTTCGGACCACTGATTGAGACTGCGATGAATCGATGCATTCATTGCACTCGGTGTGTTAGATTTTTGTCTGATGTTGCAGGTACAAATGAACTTGGAGGAATCGGAAGGGGAGAAAATGTAGAGATTAGCACTTACATAAAAAGGCATATTAGTTCTGAATTATCTGGAAATATCATAGATCTCTGCCCGGTAGGGGCTTTAACTTCAAAGCCTTACTCCTTTACAGCGCGTCCATGGGAGCTATCACATTGTGAGACTATAGATGTGCTAGATGCTGTGGGAAGTAGCATTAGAGTTGATTATCGTGGCCTGGAAGTTATGCGAATATTACCAAGACTGAGCGAAGAGGTAAATGAAGAATGGATATCAGATAAAACCCGCTTTGCCTATGATGGACTAAAAGTTCAGCGTCTTGATCAACCTTATGTAAAAAAAGATGGTAAATTAGCCCCAGTTGATTGGAATGAAGCATTAACTATTGCTGCAAAGAAATTAAAGAATACAAAATCAAATAAAATAGCTGCAATTGCAGGTGATTTAGCAGATTGTGAGTCTATGCTTCTACTCAAAGAAGTGATGCAGAAGCTCGGCTCGGGGAATATAGACTGCAGGCAAGATGGTGCAAAGCTTATACCAAGTAATCGCGGATCTTATGTGTTCAATACCACTACCCAGGGTATAGAGAATGCAGATTTGTGTCTGCTTATAAATACAAATCCAAGGATAGAAGCACCGATCATTAATGTAAGATTGAGAAAGAGATATTTACAGGGCAACTTTCCTATTGCAAGTGTTGGTCCTAACATTGAATATTTGTATCATGTTGAGAAATTGGGCGATAATCCTGATATTTTGAGTGAAATAGCAAATGGAAATCATAAATTCTGTGAGCTGCTGGTAGCCGCCCAAAACCCTATGCTGATCATTGGTCAAGATGCATTAATAAGAGATGATTCTGAATCAATTCTAATTCTAGCTGGCAAAATTGCAGAAAAATTTAACATGATCAGAGATGATTGGAATGGCTTTAATGTGCTGCATAAAGCTGCAGCAAGAGTCGGTGGTCTGGACGTTGAGTTTGTTCCTGAAAAAGGTGGAAAAGACACTAATCAGATACTGGAAAATGCAGAAAGTGGTGACATAGAAGTGGTTTATCTTCTTGGTGCAGATGAAATTGATACATCAAAATTAGAAAATACATTTGTAATTTATCAAGGTCATCACGGTGATAAGGGTGCACATGTGGCAGATGTTATCTTGCCTGGTGCTGCATATACAGAAAAATATGCAACTTATGTAAACACTGAAGGTCGAGTGCAAAGAACAAATTTAGCTGTATTCCCACCTGGTGAAGCAAAGGAGGATTGGTTAATTATTAAAAATCTTTCACAATATTTAGACCTTTCTTTACCGTATGATAGTTTATTTGATGTGAGAAAAAAATTAGATACTATCGGTCCACAGTTTAGAAATGCCGATCAAGTGGTAAAAAACACATGGGTGCCAATTAGCAATGATGGGATAAGCTTAAGTAATACACCTTTCACTTTAAAGGAGTGTAATTTTTATATGATGGATTCAATAAGTCGCGCTTCAAAAATAATGGCAGATTGTACTAAAGCTTTTTATGAACACGCTAGTTAATATTTTATTTATTTTAGTACCGCTACTACTTTCAGTTGCGTACTTGGTATACTTTGAGCGTAAGGTTATTGGTGCAATTCAACTGAGACATGGCCCAAGTGTAGTTGGACCTTTTGGGCTATTGCAGCCATTTGCAGATGCTATTAAGCTACTGATTAAAGAGCCGATAATACCATTTAGAGCGAGCACCATACTGTTCATTATGGCTCCAATGCTTACCTTTATCTTGGCATTAATTGCCTGGGCAGTTATACCGTTTGGTGCTGAAGTAATTGTAGAAAATGGCCAGCAAGTAGTGATTCCTAAGGTTATAGCAAATATTAATGTTGGAGTGCTTTATGTGCTAGCTATATCGTCGCTGGGAGTATACGGCGTAATTATTGCAGGCTGGTCAAGCAATTCTAATTATGCATTTCTTGGCGCTATACGGTCGGCTGCTCAGATGATTTCATATGAAGTTTCAATAGGCTTAATAGTTGCTACAGTTGTTGTTACAACTGGTACGTTGAACCTTGGAGAGATGGTGGTAGCGAAACACAACATGCCATTTTGGGTTGATTTGCTACTAATGCCTATAGGAATAATATTTTTTATTTCTTTGCTTGCAGAAACTAATCGTCACCCATTTGATTTACCAGAAGCTGAAGCAGAGCTTGTCTCTGGATATAACGTTGAATATTCATCCATGCCTTTTGCCCTCTTTTTTCTTGGAGAATATGCAAATATGATTCTAGCAAGTGCTATGATGACGATATTCTTTCTAGGAGGATGGTATCCGCCGCTGGAGTTCAGTTTACTTTACAAAATTCCAGGTTTGATTTGGTTCGTTTTGAAGATAGTTATACTTTTGTTCGTATTTATTTGGATTAGAGCAACAATACCTCGTTATCGATATGATCAGCTAATGCGTCTTGGTTGGAAAGTGTTTCTGCCAATATCGGTGCTTTGGGTGGTACTCATTTCAGGAGTGTTGCTCTTTACTGGGAATTTACCTGGGTCCAATGTTTAATTTTCCAAATACAAGATTAAGGCGCAGGCGCTCGAGCAAATGGGTTCGCAATTTAACAAGTGAAAATAGTCTATCAGTAAATGATCTGGTTCTTCCTCTGTTTGTTCACGACAGAAAAGAAACAACTGAACCAATTTCTGGCTTACCAGGCGTAAAGTGTTATTCAATAGATGGATTAGTGTCTATAGTTAAGGAAGCTAAAGATTTAGGAATTAATGCTGTTGCAATTTTTCCTGTAGTTGATAGTAAACTAAAATCTGAAAACGCTGAGGGAGCATATAATTCTGACAACTTAATCTGCAAAGCAATCCGTGCTGTAAAATTAAAGGTACCTGAAATTGGTATTATTGCAGACGTTGCACTGGATCCATACACTATTCATGGCCATGACGGCATTTTAAAAGATAATCAGATGGATGTAGAAAACGATGAAACTATATCAGTACTGTGTAAGCAAGCACTTGCTTTAGCGAAGGCAGGATGTGATATAGTTGCTCCTTCTGATATGATGGATGGTAGAATAGGAAGAATCAGAAAATCATTAGATGATAATAACTTTCAAGACGTATTAATATTATCTTATGCGGTGAAATATTGCTCTAGCTTCTATGCTCCATTCAGGCAAGTCGTTGGTTCATGTGGGCTATCACATTCTATAGACAAAAGTGGTTATCAAATGGATTATAAAAATGCGCACGAAGCAATTTGCGAAATTGAAATGGATATAAATGAAGGTGCAGATTTTATTATGATTAAACCAGGTATGCCATATTTGGATATTATCAAAACAGCAAGTGATAAGTTTAATTTTCCGATTTTTGCTTACCAAGTAAGCGGTGAGTACGCAATGATAAAAGCTGCTGCAAATAATGGCTGGCTAGATTATGACAAGGTGATTTATGAATCTTTGATTGGTTTCAAACGTGCGGGTGCAAGTGCAATATTCACTTACGCTGCACTTGATGTTGCAAAAAATTTGGTATCCGTTTAGCAGTGTAGCTAAAAGGCACGTCTGTGCAAACATTATGATTTAGAAAAATCCAAGTAGCATGAAAATGCAAAACCTACTTGACAAACTCCGCCAGCCCCCTTACCATGAAACTGAAGGTATTTTATTATCTTCAATCTGTGCAGATTAAACGACAACAGTATTACGTGATTGGCGTCTTATTTTTAATTTTTTGCACTATGTGCACCTTATGTCTTCACAACCTTTCTGGGTTTTTACCCATATAAGCTGAAACGCGCTTACAAAGCGTTTAAGACAGTATAGAACGCCGATTTGCAGGATTAGAGAGTGACAACTAGCTAACACGGGATATCTTTTGCCTTTTTTTCTGCTTAGTAAATTTCTTAAATATTAAAGCTAAGGTTAGTTGCACTTAAAAGCAGCTAAATTGCAGTGTTTAAGACTTAAAAAAACGCCAATACTGAAAATAAACAGTGACCGGGGTTTCTTTTGCCTTTTTTTTATTTGCTTGATATTTATAATAGACCCACACCATCACACTCTGGGACCATACAAGAGAAGGCTACTCGGATGACAGGGAGGAACGGTTGTCGGTAAACTTAGGGCTATAATAACTATTTGCCTTTTTTCTATGCAAGAAGTCTATTGATAAGTCCGTTACAATACAGTATTATAAATAATATAAACCAAGTGTTACTTAGAGCATGGGGATTTTTTTTGAATTTTTGGGAAAGATGCTAGGTAAGGTTTTTCCTGCCAAAACAGTAAGCTCTTTTTTGGGAATAGGATATTTACCAGGTTGGCAGAACTATTGGTCTTCTTTTTTAATATTATTTATTGTCGATGTTATATTGATTTTTACATATGGAGGCGAATATTTACTATATAAAATGCCAAATTCAGGAATAGTTGTAGCTGCTGTTTTTACAAAATTGGCAATAGTTATGTTAGTAATACAATTAATTGGAATATTTATTTTTCATGCTCAGGACCCTTCAGCAAACAGTGGTGAAGAAATAGTAATACAAATAGCGTCAGGGCAAGTATTGACTGTAGCACTTTCAATGCCAGCAATAATGTCAATTTATTATACTGTAAGTAAACTCTATGGGAGTATATGTAAGCAGATGTTTCAATGCCCATTTTGGTTTAATGATTTTATGCACTTTTTCTTTTTTCTTATGATACCTTACGTATTTTTTAATGTCGTAGAAGTGATAAAACCATGGCCAATAAGTTCAATACAACTCAGCTATAATAATGCAATTTCAATTACATTTGAGGGGATTTTTCACACATTTTATGCGGTGATTTTACTGTATTTAACAGCATTTATATTCTGCGATTTAACTATGCATGATGCAATTGTCCTAAATAAAAGCATAATTCAGTATGTGAGGGAAAGTTCAGCAGTTTTAGGTGATTATTTACATAGTGCTGCAAAAAAAATAAATATTGAATAGTACTTATTTATTTATATATTTAGTATAAAAAGTGTGCAATTTGTGTGAATTTACAAAGTATAATAAAAGAGTTGCAAGATTTTTGGGCTGGTGAAGGGTGCGTTATACTTCACCCATACACATCTGAAGTTGGTGCTGGTACATTACATCCTGCAACAATTATGTCTGCAATTGATACAAAACCGACAAAAATTGCATATCTACAACCAGTAATTAGGCCAGCAGATGGACGCTATAGTGATAATCCTAATCGCTTGTATCAACATCACCAATATCAAGTTATAATAAAGCCATCTGGTAATAATTTACAAAACGTCTATTTAGATAGCTTAAAAGCTCTTGGCATATCTACAGAAAAATATGATATTAAGTTTGTTGAAGATGATTGGGAAAACCCAAGTGTTGGTGCATCAGGACTTGGATGGGAAGTTACATGCAATGGAATGGAAGTAACACAGCTTACTTATATACAGCAAGTTGGAGGGATTGACTGCAAGATGATTCCTGGTGAGGTGGCATATGGGTTGGAACGTTTAGCAATGTGCATACAAGGTGTAGATAATGTTTACGATATAACTTGGAACGATAACGGTGTAACTTACGGAGATATTTTTAAACAAAGAGAATATGAATTTTCTTATTTAGCGTTAGATTATTATGATACTAAAGTGGTACAGCAGCAATTTGAAGATACGGAAAAATTATGTAAGTTCCTTATTGAAAAGGAGCTACCAATTGCAGCTTATGACCAATGTATTAAAACTAGTCACCTACTTAATCTGCTTGATGCAAGAGGTGTGCTTGGTGTCAATGAACGTACAGCGCATATTGGTAGAGTTAGAGAGCTGACAAAAAAATGTTGCGAATTGTACATGAGTAAATAGCGTATGTCGTTGCAGTTGTTATTTGAGTGCCTTTCAGAAGAAATACCATCGAGAATGCAGAATGTAGCTGCAACTCAAGTTAAGAGCTGTATTGCCAATGTTTTTAACAAAAATAATGTAAAATTTACATCAATGGAGGTTTTTGTAACGGCACGTCGCATTACCCTATTTGTTGACAACATAAATGCTTTGGAGCTAAAGGATTCCAATAACGAAGTTAAGGGACCAAACATTAACGCACCAAAAAGTGCTATCGAAGGTTTTTTAAGAAAATATCAGAAAAATGAAGAAGATTTGCTCGTTCGAAAAGTAAATAATGAGGATTTTTACTTCATTAAAAGAGAAAGCTGCTCATTTAACATCAGAGAATTCCTCAAAAATCAACTGGAGGAAATGCTCAAAAACTTTTCTTGGTTGAAGAGCATGAGATGGGGCGAAGGAAAAGAAAGGTGGGTTAGGCCAATTAAAAACATTTTATGCATTTTAAATGACGAAATAATACCTGTGTCTTTTGCAGGGATCACAGCATCTAACACAACATATGGCCATCGATTTCTCTCAAGTGATGCGACGTTAACTATTAAAGCACCTAAAGACTATTTTGAATTGCTAGAAAAAAACAGCGTAATTCTCCAGCTGGACAAAAGAAAGCAATTTATACTAGATCAGATTGATAAATTCACAAAAGAGCAGAATTTACAACTTGAGAAAAATGATTATTTACTAAATGAATTGACAGGGCTTATAGAGTGGCCAATCGTACTGTTTGGTGAAGTGAATCAAGAAAAGTCATTTGGATTACCGAAGGAAGTAATTCTTAGTATAATTAATACGCAGCAAAAATATCTTGCTTTAAGTAATGGAAAGAGAATTTCACACTTTGTCACTGTTGTCAACGTCAACAATGGTGAAGTTGTTAAAGGACACGAAAGAATATTAGAAGCACGTCTTGCTGATGCACAATTTTTGATATCTCAGGACAAAAAGGAAGATCTGGATCATTATGTCAAAAAATTGGGTTCGATATTATTTCATGCTTTTCTTGGCAGCGTGGGGGAAAAGGTGAAGCGTATTACGTCTCTGTCAAAGTATATAGCTATATTTATTCCACATGCTTCGCTGATAAAAGTTGAACGTGCTGCATATTTGGCAAAAGCTGATTTGGCAACATCGATAGTAAGAGAGTTTCCAGAATTACAAGGAGTAATGGGTGGATATTATGCTTCTTATTTTCAAGAAGATAGAGAAATAGTGGAAGCTATAACTGAACACTATAAGCCAATCGGGCCAGAGCAGGAGTGTCCTAAATCCCCTTCAGCAATTGCTGTGTCAATTGCAGACAAAGTGGATAGCTTAGTTGGTTTAATTGCAGCAGGTGAGAAAATCTCTGGTTCGTATGATCAGTTTGGTTTGCGGAGAATGACAATTAGTATAATTAGAACAATACTTGAAAATAATTTGCATATTCCAATTAGGCTATTGATAGATAAGTCAGTATCTTTATATTCAAGGCTTCTATTTAATGAAAATACAACGTCAGTTGATAAGCCAAATAGAAAACAAATTTCAGAACTAGTATTTAGATTCTGCTTAGAAAGATTCAAGGTTATTTTAAAAAATAGAGATATAAGGCAAGATGTCGTAGATTCAATACTATATAAAATCGATATTAATGATCTGCTGACAGCAGAAAAGCAAACTGTTATATTGGATCGTTATCTTAGTACGCCAGAAGGTGAACAGATTCTAAGCACTTACAAAAGAGTCAGTAACATGATGAGCAAAGTAAGGAAAAGTGATGGCACTACTTATAGTGCATCTTACGGTAAGAGATTTTTGATTGAAAATGAAGAAATTGCGCTATCAAATTGTGCTATAACTGCTTGTAAAAACATAAAACAAGCGATAAAAAATAACCACTTTAATGCAGCGCTTGATGAACTTGCTGGTTTTGCTCCGTTTATCAATCAGTTTATGGACAGTGTAAAGATTAACTGTGATTCTGATAAGCTGAGAAGAAACAGATTATCTTTGCTTGAAAATGTAGTTTCCGTCTTTCATTTAGTAGCAGATTTTAACCTCATACAAGTCAAGTAATGGATAAATGTTCAAGCAATATAAAGAACAGGTAAAATTATCTCCGCAGTCTTGTGGTGTGTATAAGATGATTGGAGATAAGGATAAAGTTTTATACATTGGTAAAGCAAAAAACTTGAAATCGAGATTATCTGACTACCTTCAATTCGAAAACCTTTCTGAACGAATTAGAGTTATGCTCTCACAGGTTGTTAAGGTTGAAATATTCATCACTGAGAATGAAATCGAAGCACTGCTTCTTGAAGCACAGTTAATAAAATCATTGAAACCACTTTATAATATTGTGCTCAAGGATGGAAAATTTTATCCTTATATAACAATTTCCAAGCACGATTATCCAAGAATAGCAAAATATAGAGGCAAATTTAAGAAGAATGAGTTTCATTATTATGGTCCCTTTACATCTGCCGCTGCTGTTAAGCAAACTATATTGTCATTGCAAAAAGCTTTTCTCCTAAGAGTATGTTCAGATCAATACTTTTCCTCAACAAAAAGACCATGTATTGAATATCAAATTAAGCGCTGCTCAGCACCATGCATAAACAAAATCACAAAAGACGACTACTGCCAATCAGTAAAACAGGCACGAAATACATTGCTTGGAAGAAATAAGGAAGTGAAAGAACAGTTACTTTTCACAATGAGAAAGTGCAGCAGTGAAGAAAACTATGAGCTTGCTGCTATATATAGAGATCGGGTAAAGTTTCTTGAGCAAATTCAAATACAGCACACGGATTTTTCTTTTGAAAAAGATGCAGATTTCTTCAGTATTGTACGTGAAGAGGATCTAGCATGTATTAGTGTGTTATCGTTCAGAAATAAAGACAACTACGGCAGCACTCCTTACTTTGCCGAGAACTGTGGTGATCACTCAAATGATGAAATTTTATCCACCTTTTTGGTCAATTTTTATAATTCAGCTAACATACCTCCAATACAAATTTACGTTCCAGATTCTATTGTGGATAAGGAAATTATAGAACAAGCACTATATAAGGTTGCTCAAAAGCCAGTAAAAGTTCTGCATGCAAAGAATAAAAAAGAGCGTGATTTATTGAAATTTGTTTATGATAACTCTCAGCATAGCTTAGAGCAGAAGCTTATCAATTATAGAAATAACCTAGAAAAGCTTGAGGAGCTTAGCAAAATCTTCTTGTTACCAAACATTCCAAAGCGTATTGAGGTTTATGACAATAGCCATATATTTGGAAATCAACAAATTGGTGTAATGGTTGTTGCAGGGCAGGAGGGTTTTTTAAAAAGTGAGTACAGAAAATTTACTATAAAGGAAAAATTTTCAGGCGATGACTATAAAATGATGAGGGAAGTGCTAACCAGACGTTTCTCCGGCAATATAAAAGGCATAATACCTGATTTTTTACTGATTGATGGTGGACCAGGACATGTTTCCATAGTACAGAATGTACTGGAAGTATTGAATATAAACGTTCCTTTTGCTTGTATGGCAAAAGGTCCTGATCGTAACGCAGGAAATGAAACATTTTATATGCTGGGCAGGGAAGAATTCAGTCTGGCAAATGACAGCAAAGTCATGCTTTACTTACAATTGCTGCGTAATGAAGCCCACCGTTTTGCGATAACTTCACATAGAAAAAAACGCGATAAACAGTTTATAGTTTCACAATTAAGCAAAATATCCGGCATTGGCAACAAAAGGAAAAAGGCGTTGATGTCTTATTTTGGTTCAGTGAAAAATATAAGCAAAGCTTCTCTGGCTGAAATTCAAAACGTACATGGAATTAGTAAAGGTTTAGCAGAAGTCATTCTTAAATACGTGAATTATAAGAGAGGAGTGCTCTTAACCTGACACATATGGCTTTTTGAATACTCCTAATGAACATATTTATAAATAAATATTTACTCTTCTTTTTTATTGTTTTTGGGTTTTTCTTGATCAACCATTTCTCCACCGATCTCTTTTATTTTTAGTATCAACGACTCTGGTACATACATGTCAATTACTTCTTCTGCTGTCACAAATAAAGCCTGATAAGAGTGTGAATTTATTATCCAATTAGGCAATATGTCTTCTGCTTTTATTTCAGAATGTTCCTCTTTTTTGCCATATTCTTTTTTGTCATATACTGTGTAGCAATATAAGTGCACAGCAAAAAATAATACATAAGAGAGCAATATTCCTTTAAGCACTCCGAGAAAGATTCCAGTAACTCTATCGATAAACCCCAACCTTATGGGTGATAATATGTACATTAGCCAGTTGTTTATTATCATGAATATAAGATTAAGTATAATAAATACAGAGATTGTAGAAAGTATGTTTAGTATAACTTTAGAATCAAAATATTTACTATAATTTGGAGTGAAAAAATCATAGTGATTAGCTGTCAGAAAAATTGATAAAAATAGAAACATCAATGCGCATAGCTCTTTTATAAAACCTCTAGTTACCGAGATTATTACGCATAGAACAACAATGAAGATAATTAGGCTATCGAAAAGCATATTTTATATCTATATGGTTTTCAAGATATAATAGTTGTAAATAACAAGGTTGTAAAATTAATTGTATTTATGCTGCATCAATTGATCTAAATACCTAGCGATCATGTCAATTTCTAAATTCAGATAATCATTTATTTTGTTGTACTGAAAAGTTGTATTTTCCCATGTATAGGGAATTATATTTACTATAAATTCCTGATTAATAACTGAATTCACTGTAAGGAAAACCCCGTCTAGTGTAACGGAGCCTTTTTTTGCAACAAATTTAATTAATTCTTGTGGGCACGATAGTTTGATTTCATGAGAATCTAAATTTCGCTCAATTGTTAAAATTTTTACTATCCCATCAACATGACCCTGAACCAAGTGGCCATCGATTCTGTCGCTTAGCCGCATTGCTTGTTCTAGGTTTATTTTTTTTCCTATTCTCCACGTATTTAAGTTAGCAACCTTCATAGTTTCTTGAGACACTTGAACTGTGAATACATCGTTCAGTATGTTCACAACAGTTAAACATACACCAGAGCAAGCTATTGAATCTCCTTTGTTTATAGAGGGTAAATTTTGTGTTTTGATATGGAAAATTTGATCAGAGTTGGAGTGAGTGGTAGTATCAGTTATAGTCCCGATATCCGTGATAATTCCTTTAAACATATGGTGAAAATAAATAATTTTACCATGAAAATTTTTTTACAACAACTTACTTCTATTTTGTTATAGCTAAAGTAATTCTGGTTTACCAACGATTTAAAAAATGACAAATTCGTCATTCCGCTGCTTGCTAGTGGGATCTATGTGAGATACCGTGACGGTATGACGTAGGACTGCTGTCATCCCGCTGCTTGTTAGCGGGATCTATCCGCGGCGGTATGACGTAGGAAAACTGAGCCTGCACTAGCTATAGGCGCGAGAAAGGGGATCGTTTTCACTTACTTGCTTAACAGATTCTATAGAATATTCAGAATATATAAAGTAAGCTAAACTCAAAACACATAATGTAATCAATGTCGGTAACCCTATGTTCAATGCTAACCCAATATTTTCTCTTTTTTCTGGTGGCACTAATTCTTTTAACATTGACACTTTTCCTAATGGAAAATGCCATAAGCAAAGTGTTGATGCAGATGCTACTATTATAAATAGACAAAAATAAGCCTTTTTTGAGGAAAATACAGTTTTTAACGGTGATTTGAGTGTAATGTTAGTAGGTGGTAGAGTTTTAGCTTCATTTGTTGCTGGTGAAGGATCTTTAGATTTATTTATTGGTAAAGGGTTTGTAGATTTATGAGGAGTATTTTCATGTTGCGTAGGAGGTTGTTGTATATAAACACCTGAAACTAATTTGAGCAATTGCTCTTTTTTTTTATATACTTGCTTATGTAAATACTCTTTTGGAAAAGAAGACTTGCCAGCTGGTTGTGGTATTTCTAGTATTTCTAATACTTCTGATATCTCACCTGACTCCAATATTTCATGTAATTGTTTATCTTGAAAATAAACAATATTGAATATTGAGTTAAAAACATTGCGAAATGTTTCTGGATCTTGATTTTTGTATCCATTCATCACTTCAATAAATATTTCATCGAGTTTTTTTCCCCTGCGCTCAATCTGGTTATCTCACATAGCTACTCTAGCATCATTTTGTGCTTGTTTTATGGCTAATTGTTTTTCTTTCTCTGATAGTTCTTTGGTCTGCTTTTTTGACTTCTTTTTTCTGTTAGCCTTAAAATACTCTGTGTGCGAAGTAGTTTGACCTACATTCTGTTCTGCTCCTTGAGGTATTGGATTTCCTATACTACTTGTCATCCAAGTAGCTGACACTGGGGTCCATTTTTCTTTTTTTTTCTGGATTCCAGCGTCAAGCGCTGGAATGACACCAAATGGTATATTGTTGCTCTGTATAGAAGGTTTTGGTGTTCTTAAAAGGGATAACCTTATTACATCATTAAAAAAATTGGATAAGGGAAGGAAGATTCTATATTTTGGTATATTAGCTTTTATTGCAGCAGTAACCACTGGAGCTTTACAATTTACTTTGCTTGCTACGTTAAAGCCAAACGAGCCTGTAAATGGTACAATTTGTCTATTTTGTGCGTTTTTTTGCTTAGTTTCACTCTGTTCTTGTCTGTCTTTATTTTCTGCTTCTTTTACTTGTAGTGTAACTTGACTCTGTTCCTCATTTTCAGTTTTTTCTGCATGTTTTAGCCTTTCATTTAAAAATGACCCTATTTGGTGCAAATTATCTAAGTTAATGTCTTTAACATTTGTTTGTAGTATGATTGTTATTCCTTGCAGAAGGATTTGAGGCGGAGCATTATTTACGAATTCTTCTACAGTTTTATCACTACTAGTTTTACAGTAGTTATTATATAATTCACTGCTTTCTTTTGGTACTTTTATGTTGACTGTAAAATTTTTTTCCCGAGAAAGGCAGATTTTAAAAAAATCAATTAAAGATTTTATTTGAAATGGTCTTGTATTAAAGGTGTCTTTACCTGTTGCTGTTAGCTCAAATGAAAATTCTTGTATATTACTTTCAATACTTCTCGAGCGAATGGTACTGATCTTAATTATTTTGCTAGAAAATGCTTTACTTATGTTTTTGGATCTTTCCTTAAAGAACTTAGGTAAATCCTCTATTTTGTACTTATTATCAGTTTCAGTGTCACTGTTGTGCATGGTTGATACAGCAAATTCATCAACGCAAAGGTAAATAAAAAAAACTAATTAGTCAATAAATTAATAATCAAAATGGGACAGTTTTTAGATTGTTGATGCTATTCAAGATTTTACTATAATTAAAGTTTAAGCCAGCGTTTCTAAGATGAATAAAGAGCTACTGAATGAAATACCTTCACTTGAAGATAAAGCGGTCTCTGAAATTGAGAATGCTTCTTCTTTACAAGATTTAGAAAAAGTCAGGCTATCATATTTGGGAAAAAAGGGTGTAATTAAAGCTTATTTTGACAACTTAAAAGAGATAGAAGACGCAGGAAAAAAGCGCAATTTAGGCGAAGTTATCAACATTTTACGTAATAAGCTAGATCAGCTTATAATGAATAAGGAAAATGCACTAAAAGCCGAAGAAGTTAACTTTAAATTGCAGAACGAGGCGGTTGATATCACGTTGCCCGTTAGACCAGAAAAAATGGGCAAGGTCCATCCACTCAGTAAGGTTCTAAATGAAGTAAAGCTTATTTTTGCACATATGGGTTTTAAAGCAGTTGATGGCCCTGACATTGAAGATGAATTTCATGTATTTGATGCACTGAATACTCCAAGTCACCACCCTGCGCGGGAGGAGCAAGATACCTTCTACTTAAAGAATAAAATAAACGACAAAAGAATGGTGCTGCGCACTCATACCTCATCTGTGGAGATCAGAACTATGGAAAAAGCGAAAACTTTTCCGATTAAAATCGTATCTCCTGGTAGAGTATACAGAAACGACTTTGATGCAACTCACACCCCTATGTTCCATCAAATAGAGGGGTTATATGTCAATGAGAATGTCAATATGGGCCAGTTAAAATTTACTATTCATCACTTCCTTAATAAGTTTTTTGGAGATAAAGGGCTGAAGATACGTTTTCGTAATAGTTTTTTCCCTTTTACCGAGCCTTCTGCAGAAGTGGACATAAGTTATAAAGGTAGTAAATGGATAGAAGTACTGGGATGCGGTATGACGCATCCAAATGTATTTCAAAATGTTGGAATAGATCACACTAAATACAGCGGTTTTGCGTTTGGCATTGGTATAGAAAGGCTTGCAATGCTAAAATATCAAATTAGCGACTTAAGGAGCTTTTATGACAACAAAATCAGATGGCTTGATCATTACGGTTTTCATTTTTCATCTTTAAGATAAGTGATAAGTAAAACTCATACGTTCGTTATACTTGCTGCAGGGCATGGCAGGCGGATGAATTCAGATTTGCCTAAGGTCCTACACAAAATAGGCAGTTTTTCCATGCTCCAGCATGTCATTTACAATGCAAAACAGTTAAATCCTGAAAATATTGCTGTTGTAGTTGATCTGCCTTTAATTGAAAGACTAAAGTGCTTTAAGGATATACAGTTAATTACACAAGAATTAACACTTGGCACGGGAGATGCAGTCAAAACTGCGATGAGAAACCTGAAAGAATTGCCAGATTCGAGCATAATTATTGTGCAGTATGGAGATACCCCACTCATAAAAAGCAGCACAATAACTAAAATGGTTAGTTGCTTAGAAGGCAAGGCTCTAGTTTGCCTAGGTTTTAGGACAAGCAATAAAGAATACGGTAGGTTAATTATTGAGAATGGTTCCTTAAGAGAAATCGTAGAAGCAAAGAGTGATAAAAATAATCATGAAGAGTTTCTTGCAAATGCTGGAATAATGGTTGCATGTGCAAAGAATTTACGTGAATTGGTGGAGAAAATAGAGTGCAATAGCTCAACTCATGAATATTATTTGACCGATATAGTTTCCATTGCAGTGAAGAGTAATTTAAATGTCGGTTACGTTATTACCGGTGGAGAAGAGGCAACGGGAATAAATAACAGAAATGACCTTATAAAAGCTGAATTTTACTTTCAAGAAAACAAAAGAAAATTTTTTACCAACTCTGGAGTAACGCTTGTTGCTCCAGAGACTGTTTTCTTTTCTCTTGATACGCAAATTGCCAGAGATTCAGTTATTTACCCATATGTTTTTTTCGGTACTGGAGTGAAAATAGAGTCTGGTGCGAAAATACTGCCATTTTCGCATTTAAAAAACTGCTTAATTAAAAGTAATGCTGAGGTCGGTCCATTTACCAGAATACGCGGAAACACAACAATTGGTAATAAGGCAAAAATAGGAAATTTTGTGGAAGTGAAAACAAGTGAAGTTGGTCAAAACACTAGAATAAAACACTTAAGTTATATAGGAAATGCTAAAGTAGGGCAGAGGAGTAATATAGGAGCAGGTACTATTGTTTGTAATTATGATGGGAAAAAGAAACATAAAACGAACATAGGAAGCAATTGCTTTATTGGTGCCAATAGCTCACTCATTGCACCGCTTAATGTTCATGATGACTCTTTAATTGCGGCAGGTAGTGTTATAGTGGAAGATGTACCAGAAAAAAGCCTTGCAATAGCAAGAGAAAAGCAGGTGATTAAGAGAATAAAGTAATTCGCTGTAATTATATTATTTTTAATGCTTATATTTGTATACATGCGTATATCAATATTTGGAGGGTAAAAATGAAAAAATTACTTACCTTAGTAGCTATATTGCCTGCTGTTTCTTTGTCAGTACCATGTTTTGGAGTTGATTGGGTTAGAGATAGGATCTATACTTCTTCGTCATACAGTTCTGGCAATTTTAGTCATAGTATCGGTTATCACTACACAAACAGCGTAAAAATTTCAGTTGAGCCTATGATTTCAGTTGCAAATATTTTTAAATACAGACTGCAAGGAGGAATTTTAGCAAATTTACGTTATCATTACGAGTTTACAAACACGGATATCACTCCGTATGTCAATGTTGGTATAGGTGCTGCTATCGATTTTATTGGACAGTCAAAGTTTGGTTTCTCATATAAAATAAGCTCTGGTCTTGATTTTCCGCTTTCTTCAAGGACAAGTGCTTTTGCTGGTTATAGTCTATTGAAAGCATTTGAAGATTATAATCATGGATTTGAGCTTGGAATAAATTATAACTTATAAAACCCCAGCTGAATAGCAACAGGTTGTACTTTTTTCAAATTGAAGCTGAATTTTTGCTAGATAATTAATAAGCCATATTATGGAGTTTTAATTAGAGACCTACCGCAAAAGCAAAGTGAGGGAGATTAAAAATGATCAAGTTTTGCTTCTGTTCAAAACAAGATTTTTTGAGAATTAATTATTGTCTGAGAAAAAGCAGATAACAAGGTGAAAAAAGATAGAAGTATTTAAGTAGCTCAGAAGGAGCATTAAGTCATGTTTTTTATTTATATTGACAGCATATATGACATCGTTTACGATTAAAGTTAATAACAATAATTTATATTTATCATGTTTGCAGTAATTGAGACTGGTGGAAAACAATATTTAGTAAAAGAAGGCAGTATAATAAAAGTAGAGAAGTTAGAAGTTGAAGAAAAAAAAGAGGTAGAAATCAATAAGGTGATTTGTATTTCAAATAATGGCTTATCTTATTCATCTAATGCTACTGTTAAAGCTGAAGTATTGGAGCAGTATAGAGGAGAAAAAATTATAATCTTTAAGAAGAAAAGAAGAAAAAATTACCGTAGAAAGACTGGTCATAGGCAGTATATAACTGTTCTTCGTATCAATGAAATTAATCTTCAAAAGTAAGAGGTAAGATATGGCAACTAAAAAATCAGGTGGTAGTTCCTGTAATGGTAGAGATTCAGCAGGTCGTAGGTTAGGAATAAAGAAGAATGGGAAGGTTATTCCTGGTAACATAATTGTGCGCCAAAGAGGCACAAAATTCCATCCTGGGAAGAATGTTGGTATAGGTAAAGATCATACGATTTTTGCCAAAGTAGAAGGCTGGGTCAGCTTTAGAAGGTCAGCAAATAAAAAGACTTTTATTGATATCTTGCCTACAGATAATATGAAAGCTTCAGCTTGAATAAATCAGGGGTCTGTAGCTCAGGTGGTTAGAGCGCACGCCTGATAAGCGTGAGGTCGGAGGTTCAACTCTTCCCAGGCCCACCATTTAGTAATTACTAACTGTGTTTTTATAGCGGTTTTGGTATTGTATAAGCAGAAACCTAAAGCATGAGTTTATATAAAAATTTAGTAACCAGTGAGTCAGTGGCGGCTGGTCATCCAGATAAAGTAGCAGATCAAATTTCAGATGCAATACTTGATGAATACCTTTTCACTGATCCTTTTGCGCGAGCTGCAATAGAGACTTTAGTCACCAAAGATAACGTTATTATAGCTGGGGAAGTATTCGGACCTAACATCAAAAATAGCAGGATTGAAAGTATTGTACGGAATACAATAAAAGATATTGGTTATGAGCATGATGGTTTCCACTGGAGAAAAGTGAAGGTAAATATACTGCTGCATGAGCAATCAAATGACATTGCAATAGGGTTGGATCAAGGTGCTGGCGATCAGGGCATAATGTATGGCTATGCAACAACAGAGACAGAAAACCTTATGCCAGCACCCATTTTTTATGCACACTCGATTCTGAAAAATATCATGAGCGCAGTTAAAGAAGCAAAGCTTGGTCCGGATGCAAAATCACAAATCACTTTGGCATATGAGAATAACCTCCCGGTACGTGCTGAAAGTATCATTGTCTCAATACAGCACCCTGAGGATTTGGATCAATCAAAAGTAAAAGAAATAATTTATCCTTACATAGTTTCATCTTTACCTAAAGGGTGGATATGTCCTGAGGAAAATCTCTTAGTCAATCCAACTGGTAGATTTGTTATTGGTGGACCGGTTAGTGATTGTGGATTAACCGGACGAAAAATTATGGTTGATACCTATGGAGGTTATATTCCACACGGTGGAGGGGCATTTTCCGGAAAAGATGCAACCAAAGTTGATAGATCTGCAGCTTATATGGCAAGATACCTTGCTAAAAATATTGTCTTTGCAGGTTAGCTGAACGTTGTCTTGTGCAGCTTTCTTATGCAATTGGTGTATCAAAACCTACTTCATTCTATATTGATACATTTGGTACGAATGCGGTGGAGGAAAGAGTAATTAAAGAGTTTATCGAGAATAGTATAGATTTATCAACAAAAGGCATAATCAAGCATTTATCGCTTAATCGCCCTATATATAAACGTACAGCCTGTTATGGACATTTTGGTAAAGAGTCAGAAAATGACGGTGGATTTTCTTGGGAAAGCATGAACTTGTCTGCTGATCTTTGTAGAGAATTCAATATAGAAGGTAATAGTAAAATTTCTTTAGATTGCTAAAATTTTTGATTTACAGCCTCATATTTATATACTAGCTTATTGTTGAAGTATAATTGCTTTTTCATAATAATTATACTATATTAGTGATAATTATTATATTCAGTTTTTATTATGAGGCTCATAAAGTGTATAACGAAATAGAAGGAGAACTGTACAACGTAATTGTAAAAGAGCTTTCCGATCTTATTGATAGGATGAAAGAACATCCTTTTTATGTTGAATTGATGAATGGTACTTTAGATTATAAAAGATTTAAATTTTACCTTCAGCAGGATTTTCTAGGTTCTGTAGATTGTGCTCGTGCTCATTTAGTTGTTGCAGCTAAAGTTAATGATGTTGAAACAATAAGTAGGTTAATTGATATAGCAAAAGGAGCATTTGATTTTCGAGAACAATATAAAAAATATTTGAGGATTGTGATCTATCTGATAATCATAAAAAGTCAAGAGCTTGTTCTGCCTGTGTTGACCTTTTCATGAGTACTGCGTATCACAATTCTGTTACTGAGACCTTAGTATTGTCTTATTCTTCCTTTAATGTATACCAAATTGTTATATGCCATATGGCAAATGAGATAACAACTAAGGGGATTAAAAATAACAAATACAAAAAGTGGATTGGTATCTGTAATAGCAAAGGAATGGACGCGGTGGTTGAGGAGGTTAGTGATATTACAAGTAGGCTATACAAAAGAGCTAGTGACTGTGAAAAGGAAAAGATATATGAGCTTTGTAGGAAAGGACTGGAGCTAGAGATAATGTTTTTGGATGAGGCATATTGCTCTAATATACCTCAATAAAAACGCATTAGCACAAGTTGTTTACGTTGGCAGTATTGTAGTGTTCAGTGGTATAATTAAGAGTTGTTATGGATCAAATCTTTTAAAGGATATAATTAAGCATCCTTTTAATGTTGAATTGGAGAATAACACTCTAAGTATAGAAAGTTTCAGATTCTATATTCAACAAGGTACATTACTCTTGAGTGATTATATTCGTACCGTCTTAATTACTGCATCCAGGGTAGAAGGCTGTAACAATGTTGTTTCACTTATTAGGGTGGCTCGAGGGGCAATTGCTATTGAGAGAATTTTGCATAACCACTACTTTGCTATATATGCTATAAGTCGTGGAGAGAAATCTCTTGAGTGCTTAAATTTTACTAATTTTCTTTTGTCTACCTCATATAGCAACACTTATGAAGCCATAACAGTTTTGTATTCTTATATGTTTATATACAAGACTATCGTTGATAGTATGAAAAATAGATTCAAGAAAAATAATAGATATAAGGATTGGTTTGATTATTATAGCGGTAGTTTTATAGAATCTGGATGCATTATTTTGGAAAATATTGTTGATGAATATTGCAGCAGGGCAAGAGAAAATGAAAAGAGCAGGATGCTTAAGTTATTTAGAATAAGCGCCCAATTCATGTTAGATTTTTTGAATGGTGCATATAATTTTTCAAGATTCAATCAATTTCCTAAGGAACATTGACAATTTTAAGCTAATTTGTATCCTTAGTAAGTATTTTTTAAAATGCTATGAAAAGTAAAGAACATGATTTTCATTTAGTGGACCCAAGTCCTTGGCCAATTGCTATATCAGCAGCAATTCTTATTCTTGCACTTGGATTAGTTGGCGCGCTTCATAAACAAATTTTCGGAATGTTTTGTTTAGTTCTGGGAATCTCCGCAGTATCAGGGGTGCTGTTCTATTGGTGGAGAGATGTAATAAGGGAGGCCATTTATGATAAATGTCATACTACCATTGTAAAACATGGACTCAAATTTGCAATGTACTTATTTATTCTCTCGGAGGTCGTATTTTTTATAGTGTTCTTTTGTTCATTCTTTAAAGCCTGGCTTGATCCAGTTTTTTTATTTGAGGCGTTTTCTCCTGCAAAAAAAGTTGAATGGCCCCCTGAGGGAATTTTGCCACCTGATCCGTGGTCACTACCATTCATGAATACATTAATATTATTGCTTTCTGGTACAACAATTACTTGGGCAAATCACTCTTTACTTGAAAATGATAAAAAGAGCACGATTAAAATGCTGTCCATAACTATATTGCTTGGGGTTTTTTTTATAATAGTGCAAGCAATAGAGTATCATGAAGCGAGTTTTTCTCTACAAGAAACAGGAGAAAAGCTTATTTATACATCCAATTTTTATATGATTACCGGTTTTCACTGCGCACACGTTATAATAGGAATAATATTTTTATCAGTGTGTTTATTTAGAGCGCGGAAAGGCCAGTTTACACCTCAGGACCATTTGTGCTTTGAGTTTGCCTCCTGGTATTGGCACTTTGTAGATGTAGTCTGGATGTTTTTATTTTTGTTTGTCTATTGGTTAAGCGTTTATTAAGTGGTTAAAATAATAGGTCTAGATCCAGGGATAAGCAAGACTGGTTGGGCCATTATCAGCCTGAACGAGAAAAATAATATTGAATTTTTGGACGGCGGTACCATATCAACTGATGGAAAATTGGGTACAGGTGAACGCTTACATATAATTTTTGAACAATTAAAGAAAGTAATATTTCAATATTCTCCGAATGAAGCTGCAGTAGAAAAAATTTTTGTTAATAAAAATCCTAAATCTTCACTAACTTTAGGATATGCAAGAGGGGTTGTAATTTTAGCGTTAAAAATAACAAAGCTAACTATGAATGAATATGATGCAAACTATGTAAAAAAAAGCATTACCGGAAATGGCCATGCTGATAAGGATCAGATTATATTTATGGTGAAGCAAATAGTTAAAAATTTGAGTATAAAATGTCACCATGCTGCTGATGCTCTTGCTGTAGCAATTTGTCATGCTTATACGAAAGGTTCTTGTTTTGTTGAGTAACTTTTATATGAGATTCAGTTTGAAGATTTCCAGATCTGAAAAAACTATTTGATTGTATTTATTTTGTCTAACGTTCGTTGCAAAATAATACATGCGGAGATTTTATCATCTATTTTTTTTGATTTTGTGATTGATATTCCAGTGATTTTTAGTGTATGAGTTGCGATAGATGTTGAGAAGCTTTCGTCTTGTAAGTATATATGTACTTTATATTTTTTTATTATTTTATTTGCGAATTGGATTATGGTTTTACACCATTTAGTTTCTTGCTCGTCCATTTTTAATGGTAGTCCTATTACCATTGATCCAGCTTCATTTTCTTTGAATATTCTATGCAGATAACCTAAATCTTTGCTCATATTTTTCCTATAATATACACTATGAGCTGTGGCTATAAGCTGTGTTTTATCGCTAAATGCTATACCTATTTGCTTTTCTCCCATGTCAAGGCACATTATGCGCTTATCTTTTGGAATAGACTTTAGAAACTCATCTGGATTTCTATGTAGCATCTATTAGACTTCCTTTAAAGTGACCTTACCCAGAAAAAGTAGAGAGAAAGTCAAGAAAATTTTTTACAAAAAGAATAATGAATCAAATTGCTCAGGAATGCAATAATTAATAGCAGAATGTCTACGCTGTTTAATACACAGCTTCTAATTAACACTCAACTGTATATTCTCTTCTTTTTGTCATTACTACTCCTTTTGAAAAAACATTTTTATTATAAAAAAACGCCTTTTCTTTCTCTTCACTCTTTCTGGGTAAGGTCATATTTTAATTACTATAGGTTAAAAAGTTAAGACAAAAAATAAAAATGTGGGTTTTGTTTTGACTTTTTGTGTTAATTTTGCAGAATATTAAGATTATCATTTAAATAAAATACATGACGAAAGAGGATTGGGAAGCGGTAATTGGGCTTGAGGTGCACGCTCAAGTTTCTTCTAATACGAAGCTATTTTCTAGCTCATCAACGGAGTTTGGTGCTGAGCATAACACTCAAGTTTCTCTAGTTGATGCAGCAATGCCAGGTACGCTGCCAATACTAAATTATTACTGCATAGAGCAAGCAATACGCACCGGTCTTGCAATTTCTGCAGAAATTAATAAGTGTTCTTACTTTGATCGGAAAAATTATTTTTATCCTGATTTACCGCAAGGTTACCAGATAACCCAGTTTTTTGAGCCAATAGTTAAAAATGGTAGAGTATTTATCAACGACAATGAAAAGGAAATAAGAATTGCGAGAATTCATTTAGAGCAAGACGCAGGAAAGAGCGTTCATGAGGAAAGCAAAACTTATGTGGATTTAAATCGTGCAGGGGTTGCTTTAATGGAAATTGTTTCAGAACCAGATCTCCGTTCATCTGCGGAAGCTGCAGAATGCATGAAAAAATTGAGGCAGATTTTGCGTTACATTGGTTCATGTGATGGTGATATGGAAAAGGGATCACTTCGTTGTGATGCAAATGTTTCTGTCCGCCTAAAAGGCAGTAGCACATTTGGCACTCGTTGTGAGATAAAAAATCTGAACTCGATACGTTATATTGTGCAAGCTATAGACTATGAAATACAAAGACAAATTGAAATTTTAGAAGGTGGGGAAGAAATAAGTCAAGATACCTTATTGTTTGACGTTGCTTCGGGAAAAACAAAAGTGATGCGAAACAAAGAAGATGCAAGCGACTATAGATACTTCCCTGAGCCTGATTTATTACCTGTTGAGGTAAGCCAGGAGAAAATTGATTTAATTCAATCATCTTTGCCTGAGTTGCCAGAGCAGAAAAAGCAGCGATACATTGAAAAATTAGGTATCAACGAATACGATGCAAATGTCATTACTTCCGATAAGGCGATTGCTGATTACTTTGAGGAATTGATAAAAAAACATGATTCAAAGCTCGCGGTCACCTGGTTAACTGTAGAGCTTTTCGGTCGTTTAAATAAAGCAAATATTGATATTGTGAGCTCCCCAATCAAAGCAAATGCTTTGTCAGAACTCTTAGATTTTATCGTTGATGGAACGATCTCTGCTAAACTTGGTAAACAAGTTTTTGATATTATGTTTGAAACTGGAAAGCCTGCATCCCTTATTATAGAAGAGCAGGATCTCAAGCAAATAACTGACAAATGTCAAATTTCAGAGGTAATAGATAAAATCATCAATGACAACCAAGATAAAGTTCAAGAATACAAAAGCGGTAAAACAAAATTATATGGTTTCTTTGTTGGTGAAGTCATGAAATTCACCAAGGGAAAAGCCAGCCCTGATGTTGTGAATTCAATTTTGAGTGAAAGATTAAGTAATTAGTCACATTTTTTTATTTACATAACAGCACATCTCGTAGATATTCCAAGGTCTTTGTTACGATATCTGTATATCATGACATATAACTTTTTTACCATTTATGGGTACTATTTATAAAATTATGTGAGGTTGAGGATGCCTGAAACTTATCCTGCTGGAGGGAGAAAACGCTCTTTTCATGGTGATATTTACCAATTGAAGTGGCTAATGCTGTTTCTCAAACGTGCAGTAGATAGAGAATATTCTTTCCGCTTAGCCACAGAAATGGAATCAGCTGCAGGTTTTGATGATATTGTTTTTCGATATAGGCAAAATGGAACAACAGTACATAGGTTTGTACAAATCAAACACAAGCAAAATGAATGCGAAAAAATCGGTGTAGGCAAATTGCTTTCAAAAGATAAAAGTGGTGAATTTAGCTTGGCAAAATATTTTGTTCCCTACCTAAAGACTAAAAATAATCAAGATTTTGCAGATGGTGACCTAGAGGACTTTATTATCTGTACTAATATCGGTTTCGATCTAGCTCAAAGTACAACACAAAATACAATAAAAAAGTTGAAAGTAAAAACTTCGGGACCAAACAAGGGAATAGAAATTGCAGTTGAAGTAATAAGCACTAGTGATATTTTTTTTAAATACGGCGGTACGAGATACAAGTTCTCTTATACTCACGATAACATGATTTCAATAGTGCAACCGGCATTTAAGAGTGCTGTAAAAGAAGCAATAGAAGAATTGGAAAAGGAGATAAAAGAACTTCAAGGTAAATCAGATCAAAACTCAAAAAGAAAATTGGAAAGAAATCAGGTATGGCAACGTGAGTTTGAGCGAATGACAAATGAAGGCAGGTTAGAAGAGAATATAAGGGAATTTTTTGATAAATTAGTATTTGCAGTAAATCAACCTAACGAGATAAAACTAGCGGAAATCATTGAGAATGAGTTAGGCAAAGAATTTAATAATATCGATAAAAAGAACGTTTATGGTCGCTTTCTGGTAGAAGTTCTGGATTGGATGAAAGCAAGAGAGGGAAAGTTTCTATCACATGAAGAAATAAATGAGTTTTTTGAAAAAATAAGAGAGGAAATTTTAGGAGCGATTTGGTTTGGCATAATAGAGCCAGTGGCATCTTTTACTGGTAGAAGTATTGAATTAAAAGCCTTACATGACGCACTACAAAGGAGCACGGGCAGGCAAGCGGTGATATCGCAGGTTGCTACTATTAGTGGTCTTGGAGGAGTGGGAAAAAGTGAGTTAGCTAGGAAATATGCTTACAAGTATGGAAAGTATTATGGTGGCAATGTTATATGGATAAGTGCTGAAAACTCTAAGACTATGGAAAGTTCTTTTCTGGACTTAGCTAAAGATGATAAACTAGGCATTTCTCCCCAGGATAAGTACGGAAATGACAAGATGATAGAAACTATTGTTAAAGAAACATATGCTTTTTTTGCAAGAAGGGGAAGGAGAAGCCTGTTCATTTTTGATAATGCTGAGGGATATAAAGGTATTAAAAGGTTTTTACCTTCATCTTTACATCCTAGGCATAAAAAACCTTATGTTTTAATTACTTCTCGTGACTGTAAGTGGAATGTGAGAGGAGATACCGTCTTGTTAGTCAACAAAAAAATTATAAAATTTCCCAAGTTGCATCATAAAATCAAAAAATACTTCCAATTGTGTAACAGTACACAGATTATAGTTAGTGGATATGTTGATAAGTAAATTAGTTTTATACGCACAAAACAGATGAAATTTACTTATCAACATATCCACTAACCAACAACATTCAATAAATTTGTGTAAGATACCACTTTACATAAGATAGATAGGAAGCATTTTTGATTTTAAAGTACTAAACCTTCAGTCAACCTCCTAGCCCTGTAGTTTTTGATATGGTTAGGATCAAAAGCACTTTTGGATGTCAGAATACCGAAAATGATATGGAGTAGCTTACGCATTGCAGCACCAACGATGGCCATATTATGCTTACCCTTTTCCTTTAATCTTTGGCAAAAGCTCATAATGATAGGATTGTGATTCTTAGCTACTATGGCAGGAAAGAAAAGTGCCTTACGTAATGTTTGTGAACCGGATTTACTTAATCTGGGTTTGGCATATACAGAGGAACCTGACGTCATATTTCGTGGTATAACTCCTGTATATGCTGCCAATTGCCTGGCATCTCTAAAAACCTCTATATCAGAAACTTCAGCTAAAATAGCTATTGCTGATTCTTCTCCTATGCCTGGAATAGTCAATAGAAGTTGAAAATTTTCCAACAATTCTTTGTGTTGATTTAATAGTTCACGTACGGAGTTTTTTATTGTTTCTATTTTTTGAGCTATATTCATTGCAAGGTCTTCCCAAGCATTTGCAACTTCTTTAGGCAGTCTCTCTTTTTTTTCTAAGTGGTTATTTACTAATGTTAACTCATCTTTTAACGCAACTGAGCAACGATAAAGATGTTTTAATTTTTTCATTTCAGGAGAAGGTGGTGTCCAACTAGAAGGTTCCTGTCTTTGGCAATAATCAGCAATAACTTCTGCATCGGTCTGATCATTCTTTTGTCGTATCAGCTTACTCCTTGCATAAGATTTTATGCAATAAGGATTTACAACACTTACAAAATGTCCAGCATTGTGTAGAAATTCAGCCAGTGCTTCGCTATAACAACCAGTAGATTCCATGCAGGTTTTTACTTTTTCTACATTATGTTTGTGTAGAAAATTCAGTAGACTTTGAAACCATCGTTCTTAAAGCTTCTTTTTCTAGTTTCACGCTTTCCTTTTTTGCTTATAAATGAGAGAAAAACATCAAAGCGATCTTTTGATATATCTATGCCCAAAAAGTTGTTGATCATATATAACCCCATACGTTACCATTAAAAATGAAAAGTAAGGCTAGTCTTGTGAATACAGAATTAGAACCATTCAGGTCTTTCTACGATACCGTCCAGCCTATACTTTTGAGAAGGGAATTCTTATCTCCTCTACAGATTTTATATCTAAGAAGAAGCACAGAGTTCCTCCCTTCTCCACCTAATGCTTAAGCTTAAAACATTAGATGCTTTTGACAAGATACAAGTAGAAGGCTACTTGGATGACGCCCTCCTAGTGGACTCAAATCACAATGTTCGTACAGTTATGCGTCAAGCCTAAAAACAGTTAGCTAATAGGTTTAATAAAAATTCACATATACAGGAAAGATTGGTAACATTATTTGAACAGAAATCGTTATTGTAATTATGCCAAAACGCACAGATATAGAATCTATATTAGTAATAGGAGCAGGCCCAATAGTTATAGGTCAGGCATGCGAGTTTGATTATTCCGGAACGCAAAGCTGTAAAGTATTAAAAAGTGAAGGTTATAAAGTCATTTTGGTTAACTCCAACCCCGCAACTATAATGACAGATCCTGAGTTTTCTGATGCAACTTATATTGAGCCGGTACTGCCTGAAATCATAGAGAAAATTATAATTAAGGAGATGCCAAATGCAATATTGCCAACAATGGGCGGGCAAACAGCACTCAATTGCGCAATAAAACTTGCAGATGATGGAGTGTTAGACAAATACAATGTAGAATTAATAGGGGTAAATAGAGAAGCAATAAAAAAAGCAGAGGATAGAGAGTTATTCCGTCAGTCCATGGATAAAATAGGGCTAAAATACCCCAAAAGTATCATTATAAAAAATCAAGAACAAATAAGAAAGGCTTTGGATTACATTGGATTACCAGCAATCATCCGCTCGTCATTCACCCTTGGTGGTGCAGGTAGCGGCATAGCATACAATAAAGAGGAGTTTTTCAATATTGCAGAAAGTGCTCTCAAAATTTCGCCAATAAATGAAGTTCAGATAGATGAATCAATTATCGGCTGGAAAGAATATGAAATGGAAGTTATCCGTGATTGTAAAGATAACTGCATAATAGTCTGTTCGATAGAAAATATTGATCCAATGGGAGTGCACACCGGAGATAGTATCACGGTTGCTCCTGCTTTGACTCTGCGTGACGTAGAATACCAACAGATGAGAAATGCATCTATAGCAGTGCTAAGAGAAATTGATGTTAGTGCCGGTGGTGCAAATGTTCAGTTTGCAGTGAATCCTAAAGAAGATGGAAGCCTCGTTGTGATTGAAATGAATCCAAGGGTTTCTCGCTCTTCTGCACTTGCTTCAAAAGCAACAGGTTATCCTATTGCAAAAGTTGTAACTAAACTTGCTATCGGCTATTCACTCGATGAGATACGTAATGATTGCGCTCCAGTTGTACCTGCTGCATTTGAACCAGTGATTGATTACATCGTCACTAAAATTCCTCGTTTTGAATTTGAGAAGTTTAAGGGGACGAATTGTGAACTATCAACTTCCATGAAATCAGTGGGGGAAGTGATGTCGATCGGCCGCACTTTTAATGAGTCGCTGCAGAAAGCTTTTCGCTCGCTTGAAACTGGGCTTACGGGACTTAATGAAGTATTTCCTGAAAATACTGATATTGATCACATCAGATCTCAATTAGCAAAATTGCTGCCAAACAGATTACTGATTGCTGCTGACGCAATGCGTCATGGAATAAGCATAGAAGAAATAAATTCGATTACAGGATATGACTTATGGTTTTTGCAGAATATACAGCAAATTATATTAGCTGAACAAAAAATCAAGGAAAACGGCCTTCCTGAGACTGCATATGAAATGTTAGAGCTGAAAAAAATGGGGTTTTCAGATGCAAGATTGGCAAAATTAAGCAATAAGAAAGTAGAGCAAATTGAAGAAATAAGAAAAAAATTTGGCATTAAACAAGTTTATAAGCGTGTAGACACCTGTGCAGCTGAATTTGAATCGAGCACTGCTTATATGTATGGCTGTTATGAGGGTAACACAATGATGTCATTCCAGCGCTTGACGCTGGAATCCAGAGATAAGGAAGAATGGATCCCAGTGTCAGCTACTCGGATGACAGAGGGAATGGAGTGCGAAGCAGATGTTTCTGACCGAGAAAAGGTTGTCATTTTAGGAAGTGGTCCAAATCGCATTGGTCAAGGTATTGAGTTTGATTATGCATGCGTACATGCAGCTTCTGCCGCCAAAGAAATGGGGTATGAAACAATAATGATCAACTGTAATCCAGAAACCGTTTCAACTGATTATGATACCGCTGATCGTTTATATTTCGCCCCACTGATTGCAGAGGATGTGCTTGAAATACTAAGTAAAGAGCAAGAAAATGGCACACTGGTTGGTGTAATAGTTCAAATAGGTGGTCAAACACCTTTAAAGTTAGCCAAAGTGCTTAACGAGAGAGGTTTCAAAATTCTGGGAACTTCGTTTGATTCTATTGACCTTGCAGAAGATCGCATGAGGTTTAAAAACCTTGCTTTGCAACTTAATTTAAAACAACCTGAAAGTTCTATCTGCCATTCAGTAAAAGAAGCGTTAACCAACGCAGAAAAGGTGGGGTTTCCACTAGTAGTCAGGCCATCATATGTCCTCGGCGGTCAGTCTATGTCGATTAGACACGATACTCAGAGCTTTAAAGAGTATGTCTTGAATCAAACCAAAATTTTTGAACACGGATCGCTGCTTCTTGATAAATTTTTAGTCAATGCAGTTGAGGTTGACGTTGATGCTGTGTGTGATGGGAAAAAAGTTTTCATTGCAGCGGTCATGGAGCATATTGAAGAAGCTGGTATCCACTCTGGCGATTCAACATGCTCAATACCGACAAATACATTGAGTGACGAAGTAATAAAAGAGATCGAGCTCCAAACTGAAAGAATAGCTCTTGCACTAGAAGTGAAAGGTCTGATAAACATTCAGTTTGCTGTTCAAGAGAGTTATGTATACATACTTGAAGTAAATTTACGAGCTAGTCGAACCGTTCCTTTTATTTCCAAGGTAATCAATATTCCTATTGCAAAGCTTGCCACTCAGGTTATTTTGGGTAAAAAATTGAATCAGGAAAACAAGCCTTTCAATCATTTTGCAGTTAAAGCTGCTGTTTTTCCATTCACGCGCTTTTCGGGAATTGACACTCTACTTGGTCCTGAAATGAAATCAACAGGAGAAGTAATGGGAATTGACTCATCGTTTGAAGCTGCACTTGCAAAAACGCACATGGCTGCAGGATACAAGTTACCAATAGAAGGAACAGCTCTGGTTTCAG
Source organism: Wolbachia endosymbiont (group A) of Hedychridium roseum (assembly GCF_964028325.1). Taxonomy (NCBI): domain Bacteria; kingdom Pseudomonadati; phylum Pseudomonadota; class Alphaproteobacteria; order Rickettsiales; family Anaplasmataceae; genus Wolbachia; species Wolbachia endosymbiont (group A) of Hedychridium roseum. The sequence goes on from NZ_OZ034755.1 coordinate 398,707, forward strand.
TAAAAGATGATGATAAAGAGTATATATTGCCTGTTGCACGAATGTTGAAAGAACTGAGTTTTGAAATATATGCAACCAAAGGCACAGCTTTATATCTGAATAATAACGGCATTGCTGCAAAAGCTGTAAATAAAGTGAGAGAAGGCAGACCCCACATAGTTGATATGCTCAAAGATGGAAAAATAAATCTAGTAATCAATACTTCAAAAGGTGTGAAATCAGTCTCAGATAGCAAAGATATCAGGAGAACTGCTATTTTGCAAAATATAGCTTATAGCACCGCAGCTTCTGGGAGTAAAGCGTTAGTGCTTGCAATTCAATATGTAAAGAATAGCAAATTGGAAGTGAAATCATTACAGCAGATACAAAACGTTTAAATGCCAAACGAAAATAATTCATTACTCTATCTCAAAATTGTGGTAGAGTAATGTAAGTCAAATTTTTTTACTGACTTGCCTATGTATTATGGTATTTGTTAAAGAATTATTGAATAACGGTTATGCAACATGAATAAGGTAAAAAGGAAACGAACTCAATTTTATCAGCCTTATCCATTACGTAAGACGAGGAAAACAGAAGCAAAAAATACCCAAGAATTATATGATCCAACACTAACTGATATTAGGTTAGGCGAAAGTGATAATCAACAAAGTTTGGAAGTAATATAAAAGATCCGATGGAGTTCTCTCGCAGTGATTTGTCAAACAAAACAGATGAACACGAAAGTGATAATCGACTACAGAACTTTAGTGATTATGATTCATATGATAGTTCTGCTGATGGTAATCAGACGCCTTGTACTGAACCAAGTGATTGGGACTCAAATTCGAGCTGTAGTTCAGATTATTCTTATTTTCCGGAAGGTGGCTCACTTTTAATGGATCTAGAAATACCATTAACTGAAAATGAAGAGAAGCTGATTGATGAATTTTGTAAGGAGATGAAAAAGGTGGAAGAAGAAAATAACAAAGGAAGTGCTTTAAGGCTTGTTCGAGACATAACAAATAAATATTTAGGGAAAGGGATAAGACTAAATTCATGTTATGGTGATCGTTATAGAACTGTAACAAATTTGATATTTGAAGAAATAATAGATGTTATCAATAATGAAGGCCTATGCCCTAGCAGTAAAGCGCATGCATTTAGAGGTTAGGATGTTTCCTGTAACAATGAAGATCAAGATGATGACAACACGAATGAAGCACTGGAAGATGGTAATTTAGACATCATAAGAAACACCATTAGGGATTTATTGTTAAAAGGTGGGAAAGTAGAAAGAGGTCTTTTCGATGGTGGTGAGCTAGGACATGTAACTTCTGATTCTGATTATGTAAATGATCTCTTTGCACAATGTAAGGAAATTGAAAACGATCTAAAAAATGCAGCATATGAAAGTATTGTAAACAAAAATGAGCAAGCTCAAAAGGACAAATTAGAATTAAAAGTAGAGATAGATAATGAGTGCTTTTGTATAAAATATCCACAAGATAGTACTGTTGAAGTTGCAAAAATCCTAAGCAATGAAAAGAATAAAGGTTTAAACTTAAGAGTTGGTATACTGCAAATTGGGAAAAGTATAGTAAGAGTTGAAAGCTACAACGGAAAAAGAAATTATCTGGATGTTTGTAAGCAAGGTGTAACATTATCTTTTGATAGTGAAGCAGGAAAAATCAGTATTCATCTAAATCCTAAGGAAAATAGTAATGAAATAGAAGTAAAGATTGATAAGGAGAGCGAAGCAAGGCTTAACGAGTTAGAAGATAAGGGGAAAAGTTTAGGAGAAAACTGTCTTTTAGGAGGAAAAAGCGTTCTGGAAGCTATACGAGATGGAAATTTTGAAAGAAATAGAAGTATTATACCAACTAGCGTAATTGAACAGCCAAATGCTGCAACGAATACTCCACAATCTTACCTAGAGAACATTAGTCTGAGCGGACACAATTACAGAACTAAACGTATTGATTCAAGGCATGGCTAATGTGCAAATATTGAAGCAAAAGTGATCAGTGCTTGACACTGCTCTCCTTTGTCATCCCAGTGCCCAGACACTGGGATCCAGGAATTTTATTAAGTTGGTGAGCATAAAAATAGCTGTTTTACGTTAAAATACAATGTTTTGATGATTATGGAAAGGCTGGATTCCAGTGTCAAGCACTGGAATGACACCATTTGTTGTAAACTTACTTTTTTCTTGATTTTTTGGTTTATCTCGCCTACCTATTTTGCCACTTTGCTGAACGGATACAACTAAACAATAGGTCTATCTACTTCATTCTAATGTGATTTCAGTTTTTTTTACATGCAAACTCTCTAATCCCACCTTATAGTTAGGATAAATTAGAGAGACATTAAGATCTTTTTTAATTTTAACATTACTTACTTTTTTTGACCCTAAATAAAAACTCTGTGCATAATCTGGTAAGGAAGAAACCTCAATTGGCTCTGGAGGACTAACATTGAGGAGTTTGGCTGCATACATTATCACTTCAGATTGTGTAGTGGGTAAATCATCTGCACAATTGTATACTTCACCAGGTTTTATGTTTTGCATGGAAGAAAATAGAATGTTCGATATATCTTCAACGTGAATACGAGAAAAAAAATGCCCTTCTTTTTTCACATTTTTTGCTTTGCCAAGCTGCAAGTCAATTAACACGTTCCTACCAGGACCGTATATTCCAGCTAAACGAAAAATATGTACAGGCAGTTTGCTATTCAGCCACTTCTTTTCAGATCTAAGGCGCTTTTCTCCTCTGATTTCTATAGGTTTTGTTTCAGATTCCTCATTCACCCAATTACCAGAGTAATCACCATAAACGCTAGTTGCAGACAAATAACCAAACCATTTAACATTTTGCAGGCAATCACCATATCTCTCCATAACATCATCACCATCTGGAGGAATAGAAATTAAAACGTGCGTTGCGCTTTTAAGCAGATCTTGACTAACTTTCTCATAATTAAAGAGGATTACATTTTGTATATTTTTACTTCTTGATGTTCCACTGACTTTCCAACCTAAGTTCAGCAGTTTTTTCGATAAAAATTTAGCCACATATCCATAACCAAAGCAAAACAAGTGCATGAAAATTAATTTTTAAAATTCTTCTTGATAAATTCTACTCCTAATTTTATCCCCTCTTCATTAATAATATGCCCTAATGCATGAATTGGGTGCCCTTCAACATTTATTCCATTTTCTTTCAAAGCTTTAACCGCTAAGTCGAGGGACGAAAAAGGTACCACGTCGTCAGCATCACCATGGATAACACATATGTTAGGTTTTGACTTGATCTCTGGTGCAGTTTTTGAAGGTGAAAGAAACCTACCAGAGTATGCAACAACTGATGCACAGGATTGAGAGCGGGTGAGAGCTGTATGTATTGCAAGCATTGCTCCTTGAGAAAATCCAACCAAAGAAAGTTGCGTATCTTTTAAATTAAGCTCCTTTAATTTTGTATCAATGAAATGATTTACAATTGATGTAGCATTTTTTACTCCATTATATAGCGCTTCCTCACTACGATCTTCCAAGCTGAACCACTGATAACCATCACCTATTTCTCTTTCAAACGGAGCATTGGGTGCTACAAAATATGACTCGGGTAAAAACTTGCTCATAACTTTAGCAAGGTGAATGAAATTATCGCCACTTGAGCCCCAACCATGTAAAAAAATAATCAAATTTTTCTTATTTCCGCCTGCACAAATTTCTTGGCCTTTAAGTTCAATCATTTCTTTTCCTTTTGCATTTATATTTTTATTTAACACCAATTTTCAAATTTGTAAAAACATACTGTGATTGCTGTTGAATGATGGAGAGACATACTCCATTATTTTATACCTATAGCTAACTGAAAAAAGGTTACCTCAGAAGGGATAAAAAGGTATAAAATGGCTTTGGATAAGGTAGAATGATGCCAAAGTGAGGATCTGAGGGAACGTGTTTTGAAAGTAGTAGACGAGAAAAAAATGACTATGGAGGAAGATGTTCAAAATTGATAGAAAAACAATATATTGGTGGAGGAAAAGAAGAGAAGAAACAGGAAGCATAAAACCATCTTCAGGCTATCAAAAGGGGCATAGTCATAAAATTAAAGACTTAGATAGCTTTGTCGAATTTCTAGATGAAAATCAGAGTTGAAAAGATAATTGAAAAATTTGGCAATATGTGCAAAGACAAAGTATATAACTACCTTAAAAAAGTGAACTATATGTATAAAAAAAACTTTTCTCTACCAGGAAAGGGATGAAGGAAAACGAAAGGAAGTCATACAAAAGGTAGCAGAAATAAATGAAGAAAATTTAGTATTCATAGATGAATCAGGTATAGAAGACAACGAATTTTATGAATATGGATGGTCTCGAAGAGGAAAAGGGCTATTTGCGGAGAAACCAGGATACAAAGGAAGAAATAATTGGAGCCCTAAGTGAAGAGGCACCATGAGGGATATTGCAACAGTGAGCTTTTTGAAGCGTATGTTGAAAATAGGCTTATGCCAATATTAAAACCTGGCTAGGTTTGACAATGCGAGTTTTCATAAGTCTGACAAGACGAAAGAATTAATAGAAAGGGAGTATTAAATAAACTGTGTCAAACCGAAAAAAAAGTAATAAATTGATATAAAAAAATGGAGGTTTGACAATGAGTCAGAAAGTAGTAAACAGAACTACCGGTTTGGTAGATTATAAAGAATTAGAAACAAATATCCTGTCGTCTATACGAGAAGGAAGACCGTTGACAGGAAGAGATGGAGCATTAACACCGTTTATAAAAAAGTTGCTGGAGGTAAGCCTGGAAGGTGAAATAGAAAACCACTTGTCGGCTGAAAGCGAAGAGAATAATCGAAGAAATGGGAGGAATGCAAAGACTTTACGTACAAGCGCAGGGTCATTTGAGCTTTTGACGCCAAGAGATAGGGAAGGAAGTTTCGAACCACAAATAGTCAAAAAAAGGCAAACAAACTTACATCCAGAGCTTGAAACGAAGATTTTGAGCACATTTGCCAGTGGTATGGGCTATAGAGATATAGTGTCACATGTTGAGGAAATTTATGATCACAAAATATCGGTGGCAGAGATATCAAGTATTACTGACAAATTGCTACCAGTAATCAACGAATGGCGTAGTCGCCCGCTGCAGTCTGTATATCCGATAGTTTTCATGGTTTTTTAAAGTCAAAGAGGACGGGCATTGCGTAAGTAAATGCATGTATAACATATTAGGCATAGATCAAAATGGCAAAAAAGAAGTATTAGGTTTTTATTTGGCTGAAAGTGAAGGAGCTAACTTCTGGTTGGGAGTGCTAAATGACCTCAAAGAAAGAGGAGTAGAAGATATCCTTATTGCCTGCGTTGATGGGCTGAAAAGCTTTCCTGCAGCTATAAACAGTGTCTTTCCTAATGCGGAAGTGCAGATGTGTATAGTGCATCAGATACGCAACTCACTGAAGTATGTGGCCAGTAAAGATGCGAAGAGTTTTTTGAGCGATTTAAAGAAGGTATATCAAGCTTCAAGCAAGGAAATTGCCGAGAATTATCTGTTGGAATTAGATGAAAAATGGGGCACAAAGTACCCTATGGTTATAAAATCTTGGCAGAATAATTGGGAAAACTTGTCTGGTTATTTTAAGTATTCTGGTCCAGTTAGGAGGATAATCTACACCACCAATCCCATAGAGGGGCTACATAGGCAAATTAGGAAATTCACTAAGACCAAAGGCTCATTTACCAGCATAAATGCCTTGTATAAGCAGGTATATTGTGCTATAAAGAAGGCAGAGGAAAAGTGGACGATGCCTGTACATGATTGGGCATTAACTATCTCTCAACTTGATGTTTTCTTTCCTGGCAGATTGAAAATTGAGTTGAACTAAAAATGCGGTTTGACACAGTTTATTTAACACTCCCCTAAGCTCTGATATAGACGAGCCTGTATTGTCTAATCACGTAAGTAATAACCTCAGCAGATGATTTATAATGTTATAGTTATAAGGGGGTTTTTGTGAAAAATAGGGATCTTGTAGTCCTCTTATTAATTGTAGCATTAGTGGTTCTTTTGCTTATTTTATTGTTAATGTATTTTTTTAAATGGAAAAAGGAGGGTAGTAAAATGTTACCAAATAAAAATGGTGGTGCTAGTAGCACTGGTATGGGAAGTGTACAACATAAAGAAGTTCCTAATGTATCACTTAATTCTCAAGGTGTAGAACGTAAGGATAAAGAAATTCCTACTGCATCTAATTCTCAAAGAGAACAGAGGCAAGATGATTTAACAGTAATAGATCATATGACTTTGGAAGATACGCTCAGGATACTTAAATCTGATAACGTGTTGTCTGAGCTTGATAATGATCTAAAGGACGTTAAAGCGGGAAAGAGAACTATAGAAAACCACAAGGAATATTTTAAAACACAAGTTGACAAGAAACTTACACAACTTTGTAAAAAATATCATCCTAACTCGCCAAAATGGCACAGTATACCTGAAGAAGAAAGACCAAAAGCTCAAGCAATACAGGCAAAATTAGATGACATACGAAGTATATTGAAGCATTTTAATGAAAACTTTTCCCAATGTGATAATTTTAAATACAGCTATTTTAGCAAAGTACGAGTTGATTTTTTAGGTAACAAGGAAAAATTAAAAAACATAACTTACACAGTACTAAACAAGCTAGGCGAGTTATCTCATATTAAGTACGAGAGGTTGGTACCTGATCTCAATGGGTTTTTAAGGTCAAGTCAAGCTAGCATGAAAGGTTTTATCTCAAATAATGTGGACCACTTCCAAAAAGAAAAAGATAATGCTGAATGTTATTTTCAAAGTTATTTAATTGGTTATGAAGAATTGCGTACTAATCTAGAGTTGTTTTGTGATCTATGCAAAGAAAATGATCGCATGGAACCTATTGCAACTCAGATGTTAGAAGAGTGTAAAACTCAGGGTAAAATATTAAATAAAGTTTCTGGTCATTTAATAAATCACGAATATTCTTATTGCATTAATGATAAACGAAGTTACGAACAAGCAGAGAAAGATTTTACTTTACCGTTTATAGAGTATACTAACATTTTAGCTATATGTAATGAGATAGTTAATACAAAAAGGTGGAGAGAGCTTGTTAGTAATGAAACAATATATAAAACTGTGGCTGATAACAAGGTTATTAGAAATTTAAATAGCTTTTTATCATTGCATGAACTTTCTCATTACCTTGTAACATATTATTGCTATGGAAATGAGGAAAATGGAAAATTAGCTGCTAAGCTTTTGCATATTAACTCATTGGATAAAGAACATGCATTACAGCTGCTTGTTCAAATAATCAATGTATACTCAAATTATCTGGAAAAGGAATTTCAGCCTGAAAAGGATTTTTATGAAAAAGTTGCAGAAGTGCAGATGAATTTTCTGAGGACAATGAAAAATTTGGGTGATGAATTTTGTAAAGATCTGAGGCAATACAATGAGCAACTTTACGAAGTGCATTTGGAGCGGAATGAAGTAGTATCAGAGATGTGCGAACAAATTCGCGAGCAAGGAGAATTTTATAAACAAGCTTCAGAGTCTTGTAGGCAAGATTCAGAGTTCTTAATAGGACATTTAGAACGTGAGGAAGCAGCCAGTGCAGAAAGGGAGGAAAGGTTAAAAAAAATGATTGAAAGTGTTAAAGAACAACGCAACAAACTTAGTTGTAGCTCATCTAGCCAGCAACAGCCTGCAAACCAAGCAGATGATCAGCCAGATCCAAGTAGCGAGCTAAGTGGAGTGCAGCCAATATCGCGCAGTCAGTCACTGGATTCTTCACATTCTAACGATAGTGATGTTGAAATAATCAGCAGATCACAATGTCGTTAATGTGGCAAGAAGAAGCAATTAATTTTCTTGCTGGGCAGAGAAAATATAGAGTACTATGGTGGGGTTTTGGCCCCACTCTGCTTGAGAGTTTATGCAAAAAGAAAGGCTTTAATGCTAAAAAACTTTTAGAAGATAAGTTTTCTGAAGGAATAAAAGAACAGTGTATAACATTGCTTGAGGCTTTTGGTGAGGAAAAGTTGTATTGGTGGTGGCCGTGGAGTGGTAAGCTAAGAGATGCTCAAATAGATAAGAAACAATGTCAGAGGGCAGGAGAATATGGGAACTATTCTTGGTTTTGGAAGATAGTTTTGGGTCTATTTACTTCAGTTTTGATTCATTGCCGGGTTCTACAATGGAACAGTTTAGTTACAAATTATTATGGGGGTTGTATGTTTAAAAAGGGAAGTTTTGAAGGCAGAAATCAAGCAAGAAACAGAAGTCAAGAAGTACCAACAACATCGACTAATATTTCTGATAATTTAAATAAAGGACCTGATTTGATGACTCTGGGTGATGTATTAAAATTGTTTGGTTTACCTAAGCTGCTACAAGAACTTGACGTTAGTCTTGAAGAGGTAAGAAGGCATATAAAGGATGAAAAAGAACATGAACAACGTGTTAAGGATGCTGATAAGGAAATCGGGAATTTGTCTTTAAAGTATCACCCTGATAGAGTTCAAAATAGAGGTGGCTCTGATGAAGAAGTAGCACAAGCTAAAGAGATGCAAACCGCACTGGGTACAACAAGAACGGTATTAAATAGCCTTACTAAAGCATTTTTAAAGGATCTTGATGTTGACTATAAGTATGGGTTTTATGCAAAAATGGAAATTAGTTTACTAGGAAATGAAGATGAGGTAAACAAGCTGAATTTTGGAATATTAAATAAATTAGCTAGAGTGTCAGAAATTAAACAAGGGAAAATAATAGCAAACATAAATAGCTTTTTAAAGGCAGGCCAATGTGGTATAGAAAGTTTTATTAATGATGAGTTGGATAATTTTAAAAGAAATAGAGATGATGCTCTACTCTATTTAAGCATGTGTGTTAAGGGATATAAAAAATTAGTTAAAGAGTTTAATGAAGTAAAAAAAGAGTGTGGGAAAGTGTGCGAGAAAGATAAAGCACTGAAAGGTATATATTCTTCAATATGTAATATGTTAATTGAGAGTGAAATGCAATTGGATATGTTGCAAGAATTAGATGAGTTTGCTACAGACTCCTTACAAAAAAAGTTTCAACCTCCCAGAGTTTATGAAGATGCGGATGAATATTTTGTGCTACCGTTTATAGAATATGTTAGCGTTTTATTGATGTGCAGTAAGATGTGTGTTAACGTAGAAAAAAAGAAAAACAAAGAGAAGAAATCATGGTTTTCTTTCCTTCTGGAAGGGAATTCATCACAGGAAACGAAGGAAAATTCAGAGATTAATTTTGAACAAGAAAGGGTGTTATACGGTTATGCGCATTGTTTAGCATCGTATTTTAACGGCAATAATGAATACGGAAAAAAAGTAAGAGACATCCTTGAAATAACAGGTAATAAGGAAATCAGCCATGAAAAAGTGAGAAATAGATTTTTTGAAATCATAAAAATAATCAAGAATAATTTAGCACATAAATTTAAACCTGATTCTTATATAGAAGGTGGTGTTGGAAAATATATTATGGAAGAGTACATTAAATGGACAAAGATTATGGATGATGTATTGAAAAGAGCAGAGAAGTCTATAGCTGATACTGACACTTATATAGAGAGCTCTAGAATAGAGAATAGGAAGCTTCGAGAAGATTGTAATAGGGTCATAAGAGGGAATGCAAAACTTGAAGAAGAATGTAGGAGATCTACAGAAGAGAGTAGAAAAACGAGAAAAGAGTTACAAAACTTTACGCAAGAATTGTTTAACTATATAGGATATAGCAGAATAGCTCAGAATGAAGAGGCAAGTACTAGCCAACAACAACCCTATGCTCAAGGTACTAACGATCAACAACAAGAATCAGCTATTCAGGCTTCTAATGCTAAATTTGATCAGCAACAAAAACCAAATGCTCAAGCTGCCAATGTCGCGTAGTAGGTCGTCAAGCCTGTCAAGTTCTGGCAGTAGCAATAACGATCAGTCAGGTCCAAGTAGCAGGTTAAGTAAAGTGCAACCAATTCCACACAGTCAGTCATTAAGTTCTTTATATTATAACGATAGTGATATTAAAATAGACAGCAGATCACAATGTCGTTAATCTGACAGGCGTAGCAAGTTAAGCGGAAATGGCACAAGTGTGAAAGGAGGTAATGTTAGGTTAATGGTTTAAGAGATTTTCTAAAGAAATTATCTTATAGCTTCAAGATTGTGTAGGCCAGTCACTTGACATATTACATTGGTAGGAATACACACTTCAAGTAGATTTTTTGCCATTTCTGTTCTCCCTATTTTTTTACCCTTTTCTTTATCAATCTGTATTCTTTTAGATACTGACATAATTAATGAATAAAATTTATCACGTATTTCTTCATCCTCAATTTTATTATACTCTCTCACTAAATCTAGTACTCCATTTTCTCCTTCTCTATCCTCATTACTTCTTTCAATTTCAACATTGCCTTTTTCTATTAGTTCACTAATTTTCGGCAGTAGAGTTTGAGCGTGCGTTGATAATTTGTCTGCTGCGTTACATAGTTTTCCTATTGTCATGATATGTGTTCCTTGCTCATAGCGTCGTATTTGACCACCTGTTAAACCGACTTCATTTCCTAAATCCTCCTGAGAACGTCCTCTTGCTAGCCTCCAGTCTTTCATATTTTCCCCTGTTTTATAGGCTATAAAATTAACTATCTCTGTTTTATTATGTTTCTCAAGTTCATCTTTAGACAAGCCTGTTGTTTGGAGAATGATATCAACAGAAATACCCGCTTTAAGTAAATTCTTTGCTACTTTAATCTTTCCTGCTTTTTTACCTTCTTCTTCCCCCACCTGGATAGATTTATTTAATGCAGAGGCTATCTTACATAATTCCTGGTTCCTAAATTTTTTACATTCTCTAACTAGATTTAATGTTTTTTCTACCTCACCTTTCTCTGATGCCATCGATTCAGGCAGTAGTTTTGCCATATCAATCATTAGTTCCACTACTATCATACAGAATATAATGATTGAAATCGGATTTTCCCCTCGCTCATATCTGGACATTTGCTTCTCTAATACTCCGACTTTACTTCCTAGACCTGCCTGAGTATATCTTTTCTTTTCCCTCTCATGTTTTAATTTTTTCCCTACTTCGTAGTCTGTTAACTTTGTGTCATTAGTCATGTCTCTTTAAAAGAATCTCAAGAAAAGATATACTCTTTAACCTAAGATTCTATTAAAGGAGACTTTCCTTTGCACTACCGTAAGAGAGTAAGACTTCAGTAAAAATCATATTTGATGATGTCCAAGCTGTCCTTCTCAACGTTTTCAACATTTTCGGGAATAGTTAATTTTCTTGTTCCTGCTATGTATTCAACTACCTCTAAATAATCATCATTCCATTGACCATTAAGGGCATAATGTAATGGTGTATTCCCATATTTCTTAGTGGCCTTAATTTCAGCTCCTCTCTCTATGAAATATTTTACTAAATCAATGTTAGCGTGGTAAGCAGCCCAATGTAGAGGCGTTCTGCCCTCATTGTCAGTTACATTTATATCCACGTTTCGCTTCTCCACAAGATACTCTACTACTTCACTATTATTCCAATAAGCTGCCCAATGTAGTGGTGTACTACCTAGATTATCAGTGACATTAAAATTTATTCCTTCTTCTTCTACTAGATATTCAAGGACACATGACATACCAGACTCATCGCCTATAGCTGCATAATGTGCTAGCGTACAACCATTGCTACTAATGGCATTCTTGTCGGCACCATCTTCTATAAGATTTTCTACCACATATGAGTACCCACAAAAAGCAGCTATATGCAAGGGTGTTATCCCATGTCTATTAGTTGCTTTCACGTTTGCTCCTTTTTCTACTAGATATCTAGCTGTTCTCTCACAACCACCATGAGCAGCGTGATGCAGAACAGTATTACCCTTCTTGTTTGCTGCATTTATGTTGAAGTTTTTTTCTTCCACTAGATATTGAACTATTTCTAACTTACCGTCTATAGCAGCTATATGCAGAAATGTTTCACCATTTTCTTTAGTAGCATTAATATTAGCTCCTTTTGCTATAAAATGTCTTACTATATCTAAGTTACTTGCTTCATGTAGAATGTTATCACTAACATTAGCCCCTTTCTCTACAAGATATACAGCTATATCTGTGCTACCTTTATAAGCAGCAATATACAAAGGAGTATATCCATACCTATTAACAGCATTAATACCAGCACCTTTTTCTATAAGATGTTTAACTGCTTCAAGATTACCTTCTTCCACAGCTAAATGCAAAGGCGTATTCCCTTCATCATTCTTAACATTAACATCTTTCTTATCTACTAAATACTTTTCTATGATATTACACATACCAACCTCACTAAATTAATAAAACTATTCCATTCTACAGACACAAACATTATTTTTTTATTAACTATAAAACCCGTATAAATTCCTATATGCACTGCTTATTCTCTCTCATGAGGATACTCCTAATCGTGTTAATATCTTATATATATTAATTAATAAACTCACTTTCTTCACTCTTCAATGGCCTCTTCTATAACAGCAGCTATTTCGTTCAGCTTCTTCACCTGATTAACCTCTGGGTTCTCACGCATTTCCTTTAGCACCTTTTGATAAAGATCTTGTCTTTTCTCATTATCGAGCAGTTTGCAGTATAGTTTTAGCTGCTCAGGGGTCTTTGATAGTAGTCGTGCTAACACTGATTCTCGGTTATTGTTATTATTACTCATGTAAAAATCCTCACTAATTAACGCTTCAATTTTTTTTAATGTTTACTACTATTTTCTTAGTAGTATTGGCATAAAGCCATCTATTTTGGCGGAAGTCAAGAAATTTTTTAAATATTTATTTGTTATTAATAATAGTAAGGATATCAATATATTAATTTCGGTAGAGCATTTCCTTCACAAACTAGGAAGAGATTTAACATCTAGTTGCTCTACATTTTCCACTTTCTCGAGCTGTGTGCTGGGCTTTAGTGCATCATACAACGCAAAACTTATACACGCTAATCCAACACTTCCCCCAATAATCGCTATGGCATACATTTTCAATATATAAGCTACAACACTACTGACTAGTAACGCCGCACCAACACTACCAGCCAAGATTGCTCGTCTTTGTTGCATTGATGGTTTTTCTTTTTTGTCTGCAGTATTTTCTTTGCTAGATCCATTATCAAAACATGCAGCAGAAGAAAGGCTGTTGGAAGCATTTGGTTCTTGTATGTCAGTTTCTGTTACAGCAGTTTCATTTTTTTCGCATATTCCAGTATTATCAAGCTTTTCTATTGAAGCAGCGATGTGCTCTATAGCTATTGTATTACTTTCATTACTATTTTCGCATGGCTCAAGATATTTATGTTCTATAGATTCTTCAAGACTACTTTCATTATTATTTTCATATGCGTTAGCCGGTGCCTCGATATTACCGATAGTATCTTGAAGCAATTTTTCACTTCTAGCTGTAGTAGTTTTGGCTGTTACAACAGTGGGCTGCTGGGTTGCTCTCTTATTAAGAATATTTCCCAGTTCTCTTACAGCTTCACTATTTTCACACGCTTCAGCATAGGTGAATGGGGTGTAAGTCATTTCCTTGCTATTTGAATGTTTTATAATTATTCTCTTTTTTAGAATATCTTTCAAAATACCATTTTCCTCAGAGATCTTTAACACTGCTCTAATCATGTCATTGTCTCTACGTGATATAGCATCTGTAAGTATTGTATGAATTTCTTCCCGACCATCTGAATGTTTTGTGGTCATCTCTTCATTCAGAACTTCCTTTAATAGTTTTTGTTTTTTGGCTTCTTCTAAAAGATCTTTTACAGCTTGATTATTTTTATGACTTATAGCATAATGTAGTAGTGACAACGTCTCCTCTCTACCATGATACTCGTAAGTTATTTTTGCTAAAAGAATCGTGCTTGCGTTATAGCTGGACTTTTTGAATATTCCATTTTTGAACTTTTCGGCAACACCTTCCCCTTCTTCTATTTTTCTTGCTAGTTTTTGTATATTCTTTCTATCTTTATCTGTTAACTCATATATATCACATACTAATGTCAGTTTTGACGTTTTCATAATGTTTTCCCCTATTAAGATTTATTGATTTAGTGGTAGTAGTTGCAGTTGCTCACCCCATAAAGTTGGTGCTTTCTTTCAATCAAAGGTATTCTACTGTTTTAAATTCCCTGTAAAGATTTAGCTTATCTTTTACATCTAAACAGCATTAACACGATTTGGCTTTTTGTAGATGAGTAATTCTCTAGGGATTATCCTATTGAATTCTATGATATTATTTTTTGTAACATTGTCTAAAGTGCCCAGACACTGGGATCCAGGAAACTTAACTCTACACCAAGTAAATGTACAATAAGAACTAGATTCCAGTGTCAAGCACTGGAATGACAAGTTCTCGGCAACCCCTACATCATACCGCCGCGGTATCTCTTAGCCGCTAACAAGTAGCGGGATGACGATTGTCAGGGTGTCATCCCAGCGCCCCTATGATGTCATCCGAGTAGCTGACACTGGGATGGCTTTGTTGCATCGCTCAAGTGAAAAGAACTGGCAGTTACTGACAAAATTCATTATAAATAGCCATTTAACTGTTGAAGAAAAAATATGCCACAAAAAATGAGAGTCAGTAACTGCCATGAATATAACAAATTTCTCCAAGAAAGAGGAAGCATTTTTTGTTATATCAATGACGCCATAGAAAATTGGTACGAGAATTGTCCAAAAATGCAGGGCGGCAACTATATTTATAGTGATAAAGTTGTGATTTTGGTGCATATAATCGTCAGTTTCTTTAGAATTGGTTTAAGACAAACAGTCGGGTTTATAAAAGGGTATTTGCAACAAATAGGAAGAGATTTGGCAGTTATCAGCTATTCACAAGCATCAAAAGAAACTTAATATTAAGATAAATGATTGCAGAATTGATAAAAATAATATGGAAGATATCGAAATTGCTATAGACAGTACAGGAATTAGTATATACAACAACACACAGCAAGGAAAATAGCACTGACAGAAAATATCGTGGCTATGAGCAAACGAGAAAATTGCACGTAATGTTGAATATAAACAACAAAAAAGCCATAGCTGTAAAATACAGTAACGGTGTCTACTCTGATCACTATGGAGCTTGTGATTTGCTAAAAGAAGTTGATTTTCAGCATGCCATAAAAGCACTATATGCAGATAGAGCATGTGATAGGCACAAGTTTTATAAGTTGTGTAACGAATATGATATAAAGACAAAAATTCCACCAATAAACAATGCGGCAGAACATCCAGAAATAGATTATATGTCTGACAGGAATGCTGCTATTAGGTTAATAAAATTATACGGTGAAGATGGCATGAAAGAATGGAAAAAAGAAGTAAATTATGGGAAAAGATCTTATATTGAAGGGTTTTTCTCAAGATTAAAGCAAATATTCGGATTTAGTTTTAGGAATAAATCTGAGATAAATCGAGAAAAAGAACTGCTAATCAAATGCTATTTGCTTAATAAATTCACTGATATTGGTATGGCTAAATTTGAGATAGTTACATGAATTTACCATAAATCACCATCTCATAAAGTGTGATGCAACAAAGCCATCCCAGTGTCTGGGCACTGGGATGACACCGTCATAAAGGAACCAGTGTCAGCTACTTGGATGACAGGAGAATGACACCCTCCTTGGTAGGCCCAAATTGCAATGTTCGTACAGTTGTGGACGTCGAGCCTATCCTAGTGTTGCATATCAAGCTCATACTCAGTATGTAAATCTTTGACCAAAGCTACAACGTATTCTTTTTGAACAATTATACTGATTTTGATTTCGGATGTTGTGATAGCAAGTATTTCTATCTTTTTTTCGCTTAAAACCTTGAGTGTGCGGTGCATCACTTCAGTGTTAGACATAACACCAATACCAATTATTGAAATTTTAGCTACATTATCGTTTATAGCATAATTTTCATTCTTATTCAGTAACTTTTCCATTAAATCAATATCAAATTTGGAGATAACAAAACTTGACCCATGTATCATATCAATTTTAACGTTTGCCCCTACTATATCTCTTAAAGTACGCAAGTTATTTGCAAGGTTAGTGAAAGTTACAAGAGCTTCATTAGTGCTATAAGCTATTCCAGTAATTAAGTATCTCTCTAGTACATCCCTTTTGTGTAGTACTGTGGTGCCTTCTACTTCTTTAAAAGTGGATAGCACTTGCACTTTAATGTTATGCTTCATTGCAAGTTGTACTGAACGATTATGCAGTATTTTAGCACCAGATGACGACATTTCCAACATTTCATCGTAAGAGATAAATTTGAGCTTGCGTGCCTTTGGAACAATTCTCGGGTCTGCTGTATATATTCCATCAATATCAGTAAAAATTTCGCAAGTTCTAACACCAAAGGCTACCGTGAAGGCAACTGCTGATATATCAGAGCCTCCTCTTCCAAAAGTAGTGATTCTATCATCATTTATACCCTGAAAACCAGCGATGATCGCAGCAGTATAACCCTCAGCAAAAGATCTTTTCACACGGTCAATCTTTATTGTTTTTATTTTAGACTCAGAATAAAAATCATCAGTTACAATCGGTAACTGCCAGGCAAGCCACGATTTAGCATTAACTCCGATCGATTGGAGAGTGATAGCTAATAGACCGCAAGAAATTTGTTCTCCTGCTGAAAGCATAACGTCATACTCTGATAACTCTTGTCTGCAACTTAAATTTGAGATTTGCCTAGCCTGAAAAGCCATTTGGTCAGTAAATCCTGCAACAGCAGATACAACAACGATTACATTACAACCTTTCTCAATATCGTTTTTTATCAAATTTGCAACTCGGTTTAAATCAGTTAGCGAAGTCCCACCAAATTTTTTTATGATTATTTTGTCCATAGTTATAATATAACTCTCTTCTGAAGAAAAATATAGTTTTTGTAGAGATAGAGGTTGTCCGGAAACTAGAATTAAGGTAGAGTATAAGATGTATGGTTCCAGAGTGTGATGGTGTGGATCTATTATAAATAATTCAGGAGACTTTGTCAACTGAGAACATATAAATTCAAAAGGCGTAAGACCCCTAAGAGCTTTGAGTCTCTTTGCATAATTGTAGGCCATAACAAAGTCATAAAGATGCTCCTTAAGTTGCTGATGCGAACGATAGTAATATTTCTTAACTGTAGCATTCTTTAAAGTTTTATTCATACGTTCAACTTGTCCATTTGTCCAAGAATGGCTAACTTTTGTCAGACGATGTTCAATGTTATTTTCTTCACAAACTCTATCAAACATGTGTTGGAAGGCGTATTTATGGCGCTTCTGATTTGTAAATTGTATGCCATTATCTGTCAAAATAGTGTGGATTTTATACGGTAAAATTCTAATCATATTACCTAAAAACTCAGCAGCTATGGGTTTTGTAGCACTTTTGTGCAACTCAACGTAGGTGAATTTGATCTATTGCAACAAACAAATACAGCTTTCCTTCTTCTGTTCTAACTTCCGCGATATCAATATGGAAATAGCCTATAGGATATTGTTTGAATTTCTTTCTTGATTTAACTTCACCATCGACATCTGGTAGTCTGCTAATGTTGTGCCTTTGTAAACAACGATGTAAGCTGGAGCGACTCAAATGTGGGATTGAGGTTTGCAAAGCGTAGAGACAGTCATCTAATGGCAATAGAGTATTCTTACGAAATGCAACAATTATAGCCTCCTCTTCTAAAGTTAAAACAGTTGATCTTGGATGCTTTGGACCCATACCAGCATCTTTGGTAAATGAGCGTTTTCTCCACTTAATAATAGTTTTTGGTTTAAGGTTATAACACTTGGAGAGTTTTGCTATGCTCTCTTTACTATTTTGTATTGCTCTACGAATTGTCTCTGTTGTTCTGGCGCACCCATGTAATACTTGTCCCATAATTCCTCCCTTTGATGATATTTTTTTCTCACATTTTATCATACCATCACACTCTGGAACTGTGCATCTAATACAATTATAGAACAAGTTTAAAAGTTCTGGTAAAGTAGTTTTATTTACAAAGAATATGCTACTTGAAATTGAAAAGCGCAGCATAACAAATGCATTGTGGAAGTTGCAAGAAGCAGATCAAAGGGAAATCTTAACTCTTATACAGAGATTTGAGTTGCCAGAAGTACTAGCAAGAATATTGGTTACTCGTGGTGTTAACATAGAAAATGCGAGCGACTTCTTATATCCACTAATCAGATCGCTATTACCAGATCCCTTTCACCTTCTTGATATGGATAAAGCTGTTTCTCGTATAATACGGGCAATAAAAAATAATGAAAACATTGCAATATTTGGTGACTATGATGTTGATGGTGCAACGTCGTCAGCATTGATTAACAGGTACCTGAGAGCAATCGATATACACTCTATAATCTACATTCCAGATCGTGTTGATGAGGGCTATGGATTAAACACAGATGCTTTATTACAACTTAAAAAAAACGGGATCGATTTATGTATTTCCGTTGATTGCGGTACGCTTGCATATCAACCAATAGAAGATGCAAAGGTCTTTGGTCTTGATATTATAGTTGTCGATCATCATCTTGGTACGGAAAAGTTACCAAGCGCCGTAGCAGTTGTTAACCCAAACCGCCTTGATGAAAGCTCTCCTTATACTAACCTTGCAGCAGTTGGAGTGTCATTTCTGCTGATTATTGCTCTTAATAAAAGCCTACGTGAGCAAGGATTTTTTACCAACAAAAAAGAACCAGATTTATTTGATCTGCTGGATTTAGTTGCCCTTGGAACTGTTTGCGATGTTATGCAGATTACAGGCCTCAATAGAGCATTTGTCTCACAAGGATTAAAAGTTATGTCAGCAAGAAAAAACGTTGGCTTGCGTGTTTTATTTGATGCTTTGGGGATCCTTGAAAAACCAAGTGTTTCACGATTAGGGTTTAGTATTGGGCCATGCATAAATGCTGGAGGAAGAATTGGAGAAGCATCGCTCGGTGCAAGGTTGCTTTCCACCGATGATGATGAAGAGGCACATTCAATCGCGCTAAAATTAATAGATTTGAATAATGCAAGGAAAGTGTTAGAAAATGAGGCTCTCTTGGAAGCTACAGCACAAGCGGAAAAATTTGCCCAATTAGGTGTAAATTTTATAATGGTAAGCGGCAACTGGCACCAGGGAATAATCGGTATAATTGCATCGAGGCTAAAGGAGCAGTTTCACTTACCAACAATAGTGATGTCTTTAAACAATGGAATAGGAAAAGCAAGCTGTAGATCAATTTTGGGAGTTGATATCGGTGCTGCAGTCCTTTCCGCAAAGTTTACAAATTTAATTATTGAAGGTGGTGGCCATAGTATGGCGGCAGGATTTTCAATTAAAGAAGACAAAATAAATGATTTGCATGATTTTTTTACTGAAAGATTTTCAAACTCTATAAATGAGAAAACTTTAAAAGCTGATAGTATAGTAACTGCTAAAGCAATAAATTTATCTTTATGGAATCAATTGCAACGCTTGGGACCATTTGGAGTTGGGAATCCTGAACCAAGGTTTATTATCCAAGGAGCAAAGATAAGAAAGCCTGAAGTTATAGGAGTTGACCATATAAAATGTTTTATTGCTGATGATAATATTATGGTAAGAGCTATTGCATTTCGTTCTGCAAATACTCATCTTGGCTCTGCTATCATGCAGGGTAATGTTAAAGCTATTTTGGGTAAAATCTCTATGAATTACTGGAATGGCAATGAATTTGTACAATTTTTAATAGAAGATGTATTGACCATTAGTTGAGTTGCTATTTTACAATAATTACCTATCAATCTCACCAAAAACTATATCGAGTGAGCCAATAATTGCTGCAACGTCGGCAAGCATGTGTCCTTTTGCCATAAAATCTAAGGCTTGTAAATGTGCAAAGCCAGGTGCTCTTATTCGGCATCTGTAAGGTCTATTGGTACCATCTGAAACTATATACACTCCAAACTCGCCTTTTGGTGCCTCAACAGCTGTGTAAGCCTCACCTTTTGGTACATGATACCCTTCCGAATAAAGTTTAAAATGGTGGATGAGAGCTTCCATAGATTTTTTCATCTCCGCTCTTGGCGGTGGAGAAATTTTTCTATCTTCAGTTTTTACTGGCCCTTCAGGCATTTTCTCTATACACTGCTTCACTAAGCTAACAGACTGACTGATCTCTGCCATTCTAACTAGATAACGGTCATAACAGTCGCCATTTTGGCCGATCGGTATATCAAAATCTAGTTGATCATATATCTCATATGGCTGGCTTTTTCGCAAATCCCAAGCAAGCCCAGCAGCGCGCAACATTGGGCCACTAAAGCCCCAATCAAGTGCTTGCGCTACTGATATTTCACTAATTCCTACAGTGCGTTGCTTCCATATTCTATTTTCTGTTAAAAGTTCATCAACATCGTCTATATACTTTGGAAATTGCTCTATAAACTTTGCAATATCCTCAATCAAACCTTCTGGAACATCTGCTGCAATTCCACCTGGCCTGATGTAAGCTGCGTGAAACCTTGCACCTGAAGCTCTTTCGTAAAATTCCAGTATTTTTTCTCTTTCTTCAAAGAGCCATAAAAGGGGAGTCATTGCTCCAACATCAAGTGCTTGAGAAGAGACGTTCAGTAAATGATTTAGTATTCTCGTCAGTTCACAAAACAAGACACGTAAATACTTTGCCCTAATTGGAATTTCGCATTGCAACAATTTCTCCACACACAGTGAATATGCATGCTCTTGTGACATTGGTGATACATAATCAAGGCGATCAAAATAAGGCAAAGCTTGAAGGTACGTTTTATGTTCTATTAATTTTTCAGTACCGCGGTGCAAAAGCCCAATATGAGGATCAGCTCTCTCAACCACTTCGCCGTCCATCTCTAAAACAAGGCGCAACACTCCATGTGCAGCTGGGTGCTGAGGGCCAAAATTTAACATCATTGTCTTTAGATCGGGCATGTCCAGTAGTTTAAGATATTAAAATTGTATAGGCTAAAGTGCGCTCAAAGTCAATAGACTTCTTGCATAGGCTACAACTGTCATTCAATAGAAACAAAAACTTTTACAATGCTAATAAGTGTTGGTAAAACTAAGTCACTTTAGCTATAGAATGACAAAAAAGGTTTGCATTAGCCAAATTTTTAGTTGAGGTAGCATAAGAGGTTAAAGGAAAAGCTTTGTGTTAATGGATTCATTTCAGGTATAATACAGATAATACCACAATACTTATAAAATGGATCATGTTGTTAATGCGTACAATAGACTTGACACTCCTATAGTTAGGGGAGAAGGGGCATATCTTTTTGACAAAGATGGTAAAAAATATTTAGATTTTGCTGCAGGTATTTCTACAACTTCTTTAGGGCATTGTCATCCATACATTACAGACAAACTGAAAGAGCAATTGAGCTCACTATGGCACTGCTCTAACATTTTCACTATTCCCGAGCAAGAAAGGCTTGCTGACCGTTTAACAACCCTTACTTTTGCAGATAAAGTTTTTTTCTGCTCAAGTGGGCTTGAAGCAACAGAAGCTGCAATTAAGTTTATTCGTCGTTACTTTTATTCAAAAAGGCAAGCAAAACGTAATCGTATTGTTACAATTGAAGGAGGGTTTCATGGCCGCAGTATTGCTGCAATTTCTGCTGGAAACAGTGAAAAATCACGCGAAGGTTTTGCTCCGCTTCTTTCTGGTTTTGATAAAGTGCCAAGAAATGACATTAAAGCTTTGGAGAAAAAAATCAGCAATGAAACAGCTGCTGTGTTTTTAGAGCCCATACAAAGCGAAGGCGGAGTATATCCACTAGACGTAGAATATCTTCAAAAAGTAAGGAAAATAACAAAAGCTCAAGGGATAATTTTGTGCTTTGATGAAGTGCAATGCGGATATGGACGCATCGGTTCTTTATTTTATTATCAAAATGTCGGCATTGAACCTGATATGCTAACCTGTGCAAAAGCTATGGGTAACGGTTTTCCTCTAGCTGCATGTTTAGTAAAAGATTACATAGCAGAAGCAATCACTCCAGGAACTCATGGATCAACCTATGGTGGCAATCCACTTGCCATGACTGTTGGTAATGCAGTGCTCGATATAATGCTAAAAGAAGGCTTTTTTGATCATGTTAAGAGAATTAGTAAATATTTAAAAGAAAAGCTGTTGCCTTTAGCTAAAGAATTTCCTGAGATGATTTCAGAAGTTCGTGGAGAAGGGTTACTAATGGGAATAGAACTAGCAACTCCTGTAGCTGATAAAGTTATTAGTCGATCTCTTGATAAAGGTTTAATAATAACTAGGGTTTCAAACAACAAAGTAGTAAGGATAACCCCACCACTTATCATTGAGGATGAGTATGTGAATGCGGCGTGTAATATGCTTTATGATTTATTTTTTAAGATTAAAGATATATAAAATTCGGCAATATAAATTCAGGCTTGCAAATACCTCTCATAACATGTAAAATTAATTTTATTTTTTATCACAATAACATCGTACTTTAATGGATTGGTTATTGGTCTTAGTATCATCAGCAATTTTTATTTTGTTAATTTTATCGTTTTTGTTCTCAGGAGCAGAAATAGGCTTAACCTCAATTAGCCGTTCTCGAGTTAATAAGCTAAAGCTAGACGGTAACAAAAGAGCCAGGATAATAGACCGCTTATTAAATAAGAAAGAATTGACAATAGGAACGGTATTGCTCGGCAATACAATTATTAATATTACTTGCTCTGCTTTATTTACAGCAATATTTATCAATCTTTTTGGAAATGAGGGCATTCTCCTATCAACAATTATAATGACATTTTGTATTTTATTATTCTGCGAAGTTCTACCAAAAACTTATGCTATTCAAAATCCTGAAAAATTTGCATCATTTTCTGCTTATTTTGTATTGTTTTTTGTAGAGATTTTTTCTCCATTGACGCTAGGTATTCAATTTATTGTTAACCTCATCCTGAAATTATGTGGGCTGCATAAAGATAAGGAAGTAATATCTGCAGCGGATGCAATGCGTAATATGATTACTCTTCACCGCAGTGAAGGAACTATGTTACAACAGGATTTAGATATGCTAAGCAGCATACTTGATTTGGCTGAGACAGAAATATCACAAATTATGACCCATAGAAGAAATTTATTTTCTCTTGATATAAATCGAAGTAAAGAAGAGTTAATAAGGGAAATTTTAACTAGCAGTCATAGTAGGATACCTTTATGGCAAAAAGAACCAGATGATATTATCGGTGTAATTCACGTGAAGGGTCTAATAAATGCCTTGCGTGAAAAGAATAATAAAGCGGAAGAAGTTGACATTACCCAAGTTATGTCAAAGCCTTGGTTTATACCAGAAAGTACACCGCTCAGCGTGCAACTTCATAACTTCCGTAAGAACAGGAAACACCTTGCATTTGTTATTGATGAGTATGGAGCACTGCAGGGAATTGTAACTCTTGAGGACATACTGGAAGAAATAGTTGGAGAAATTTCGGATGAACATGATTTGATCACGGAGAATTTCATAAAGAAAATATCTGACAATATGTATCACATAGAAGGAAAATCTACTATTAGGGACATTAACAGGCAGTTACACTGGAATCTCCCTGATGAAGAAGCTACAACTCTAGCAGGTATGATTGTGAATGAAATAGAGCGCATTCCTGACGAAGGCGAGGAGTTTTCCATGTATGGTTTTCGCTTTAAGATTTTAAAAAAAGATAAAAATATTATTACTGTTGTTGAAGTGCAAGTAAAAACTGGTAATACTAGTAGCAGCAATTAATTAGTGGAGTTTCATGGAAGATACAGTAAAAATAACGGCTGAAGAGTTGAAGGGTTACATAGAGAGAATCGAAAAACTTGAACAAGAAAAGAGGGATGTGCAAGATCACATTCGTGATGTATATGTAAAAGCCGCAGATGAAGGTTGGGATATAAAAGTGATGAAACAAATTATTAGGCTGAGGAAGATGGATGATGATGACAGAGAGGAACAGGAAATATTGCTTGATACCTATAAACGTGCATTGGGAATGAGCTACGAAGAAGAGTTAAGTGAATAGCAGAATTGTAATTGGAATAAGTGGAGCATCTGGTTCTATTTACGGTGTACGTATTTTAGAGGCGTTAAGAAATATTAATAAATCTCTTATCCCTGTCATCCGAGTAGCTGACACTGGGATCCAGGGAAAAAGAAATATAGATTCCAGCGTCACGCGCTGCAAATTTGGTTATGAAACTCATTTAGTGATAAGTCGTGCTGGAAAAATAACTCTAGCTCATGAGATTAAAGAAAAACTTGAAGATATTACATCACTTGCAGATTTTTACTATTCTGAAGAAAAAATAGGAGAAAAAATAGCAAGTGGCTCATTTAAAACCTCAGGAATGATTGTAGCACCATGCTCTATGAAGACAATGTCTGAAATTGCATCAGGTGTTACTTCCAATCTATTGACAAGGGCTGCAGATGTAACGCTAAAAGAAAGAAGAAAATTAATTCTTATGGTGCGAGAGTCACCACTACATCTTGGGCATTTACAAAATATGTTAAAATTAACGGAGATGGGAGCAATAATTGCTCCACCAGTGCCTGCTTTCTATATTAAACCAAAATCGTTGGATGATATTATTAATCATTCTGTTGGCAAAGTATTGGATTTATTTGATATCAAATTACCTGACTTTAAGGAGTGGCAAGGAAGTGACAATTATTATTGATGGTAAAAAAATAGCAAACGACCTATGTGAGAGGCTATCACAAAAAATTGATATTTTAAAGAGAGAGTATAACATTTTTCCTTGCCTGAAAGTAATTCTCGTGGGCAGCAATCCAGCAAGTCAGGTTTATGTTCGCAACAAACAGAAAAAAGCGGAATCAATAGGCATAAGTTCTGAGACCATTGTTTTGCCTAATAATATTTCAGAAGATGAATTGATTGAAAAAATCAATGAGTTAAATGAAGATCGATCTGTGCATGGCATTTTAGTACAGTTGCCTTTACCAAATCATATTAGTGCAAGCAGAGTAATTAACGCAGTAAGTATTGAAAAAGATGTAGATGGCTTCCACGATGAAAACGTTGGTAGATTAGTTAAAGGTGAAAAAAACTGCCTTATACCTTGCACTCCTAAAGGTTCTTTGCATTTAATTAAATCAATTGAAGAGAACCTTTCCGGTAAAAACGCAGTGGTGATTGGTAGGTCAAATATCGTGGGCAAGCCAATGTTTCACCTATTGCTGCAGGAAAATTGCACTGCTACCATCTTGCACTCACAGAGTAAAGATTTAGCTGAATATTGCTCTAAAGCGGATATAGTAGTTGCAGCAGTCGGAAAGCCAAATTTTGTTCAAGCAGACTGGATAAAGAAAGGTGCAATAGTGATCGATGTTGGCATAAATAGTGTTAATGTAGGAGAGCTTGTAGGTGATGTTGACTTTGAGGGAATAAAAGGGAAAGCCAAAGCTATTACCCCAGTACCCGGAGGCGTTGGCCCAATGACAATTGCATTTCTAATGATGAACACTGTTATTGCTGCTTGCTTGCAGAAGGGAGTTGATGCTTCTAATTTCATTAGTTGAGGTATGAAGAGGAAAGCTATATGAAGATAGAATGTACCACATCTCACAATTAATAAAAAATTGAGATTTTTGAAATTCCTCAGTAGTCAAATTTATTAAATATTTAGGATCATCATCTATTCTTTTTTCTCTACAAGTATAGTATTTTCAAAAGCGAATGATAAAGGTATAATATATTCTATACTGAGAATATGCACGAGCTCCAAGAGGAGAAAAAATATATGCTGATGTTCCAGGAAAAAAGCGGGAAAGAGTGAGTATAATAGGTGGATGGATTGAAAAGAAGTTTATTGCACCAATGACCTTCACAGGAGGGTGTAATAAAGATGTATTTAATGTATGGTTAGAGCGAACCACAATTGCAGCGTAATACAACCATAGTTATGGATAATGCTACATTCCATAAAACTCCCAAAACAAAGTCATTAATAGAGTCTTTTGGCTGTCATTTGCTTTATCTTCCAACATATTCACCTGATCTAAATCCGATAGAGCATTGTTGGCACACCATCAAAAGTCGCCTCAGAACTCTAATGCATCAATGTACAGACTTACACCTTTTAGTTGGTAATACCATTTTAGACGTTTATCATTCGTTTTAGAAAATACTATACTTGTAGAGAAAAAAGAATAGATGATGATCCTATAGCTAACCCAAGAAAGGGTTACCTGAATACTGAAAAACAAAATCAATAGCAGAATTGATATCAGGCCAAAAGCTTGGCAGCGCTTTTTTTATGGCATGCTTGATGGCAAACCAGAACTTCTCAATTGGATTTAAATCAGACGAGTATGGCGGCAAAAATAAAACTTTACATCCAACACTTTCTATTGGGAGTGTTAAATAAACTGTGTCAAACCGCATTTTTAGTTCAACTCAATTTTCAATCTGCCAGGAAAGAAAACATCAAGTTGAGAGATAGTTAATGCCCAATCATGTACAGGCATCGTCCACTTTTCCTCTGCCTTCTTTATAGCACAATATACCTGCTTATACAAGGCATTTATGCTGGTAAATGAGCCTTTGGTCTTAGTGAATTTCCTAATTTGCCTATGTAGCCCCTCTATGGGATTGGTGGTGTAGATTATCCTCCTAACTGGACCAGAATACTTAAAATAACCAGACAAGTTTTCCCAATTATTCTGCCAAGATTTTATAACCATAGGGTACTTTGTGCCCCCATTTTTCATCTAATTCCAACAGATAATTCTCGGCAATTTCCTTGCTTGAAGCTTGATATACCTTCTTTAAATCGCTCAAAAAACTCTTCGCATCTTTACTGGCCACATACTTCAGTGAGTTGCGTATCTGATGCACTATACACATCTGCACTTCCGCATTAGGAAAGACACTGTTTATAGCTGCAGGAAAGCTTTTCAGCCCATCAACGCAGGCAATAAGGATATCTTCTACTTGTATCTTGTCAAAAGCATCTAATGTTTTAAGCTTAAGCATTAGGTGGAGAAGGGAGGAACTCTGTGCTTCTTCTTAGATATAAAATCTGTAGAGGAGATAAGAATTCCCTTCTCAAAAGTATAGGCTGGACGGTATCGTAGAAAGACCTGAATGGTTCTAATTCTGTATTCACAAGACTAGCCTTACTTTTCATTTTTAATGGTAACGTATGGGGTTATATATGATCAACAACTTTTTGGGCATAGATATATCAAAAGATCGCTTTGATGTTTTTCTCTCATTTATAAGCAAAAAAGGAAAGCGTGAAACTAGAAAAAGAAGCTTTAAGAACGATGGTTTCAAAGTCTACTGAATTTTCTACACAAACATAATGTAGAAAAAGTAAAAACCTGCATGGAATCTACTGGTTGTTATAGCGAAGCACTGGCTGAATTTCTACACAATGCTGGACATTTTGTAAGTGTTGTAAATCCTTATTGCATAAAATCTTATGCAAGGAGTAAGCTGATACGACAAAAGAATGATCAGACCGATGCAGAAGTTATTGCTGATTATTGCCAAAGACAGGAACCTTCTAGTTGGACACCACCTTCTCCTGAAATGAAAAAATTAAAACATCTTTATCGTTGCTCAGTTGCGTTAAAAGATGAGTTAACATTAGTAAATAACCACTTAGAAAAAAAAGAGAGACTGCCTAAAGAAGTTGCAAATGCTTGGGAAGACCTTGCAATGAATATAGCTCAAAAAATAGAAACAATAAAAAACTCCGTACGTGAACTATTAAATCAACACAAAGAATTGTTGGAAAATTTTCAACTTCTATTGACTATTCCAGGCATAGGAGAAGAATCAGCAATAGCTATTTTAGCTGAAGTTTCTGATATAGAGGTTTTTAGAGATGCCAGGCAATTGGCAGCATATACAGGAGTTATACCACGAAATATGACGTCAGGTTCCTCTGTATATGCCAAACCCAGATTAAGTAAATCCGGTTCACAAACATTACGTAAGGCACTTTTCTTTCCTGCCATAGTAGCTAAGAATCACAATCCTATCATTATGAGCTTTTGCCAAAGATTAAAGGAAAAGGGTAAGCATAATATGGCCATCGTTGGTGCTGCAATGCGTAAGCTACTCCATATCATTTTCGGTATTCTGACATCCAAAAGTGCTTTTGATCCTAACCATATCAAAAACTACAGGGCTAGGAGGTTGACTGAAGGTTTAGTACTTTAAAATCAAAAATGCTTCCTATCTATCTTATGTAAAGTGGTATCTTACACAAATTTATTGAATGTTGTTGGTTAGTGGATATGTTGATAAGTAAATTTCATCTGTTTTGTGCGTATAAAACTAATTTACTTATCAACATATCCACTAACTATAATCTGTGTACTGTTACACAATTGGAAGTATTTTTTGATTTTATGATGCAACTTGGGAAATTTTATAATTTTTTTGTTGACTAACAAGACGGTATCTCCTGTCATCCCAGTGCTCTTTTTTTGTCATCCGAGTAGCTGACACTGGGATCTCATTTTACTCTATAATGGCAGTGCTCCTTTCTCGTCATCCCAGTGCCCAGACTACTTGGATCCAGGAAACTTAACTCTACACCAAGTAAATGTACAATAAGAACTAGATTCCAGACTGGAATGACACCCTACTTAACCGTCATACCGCCGCGGTATCTCTTAGCATAGATCCCGCTAACAAGCAGCGGGATGACGAAGTTATTGTCATGCCACCGCGAACCGTCATACCGCCGCGGTATCTCCTTAGCATAGATCCCGCTAACAAGCAGCGGGATGACGAATTACTTAACCATTATACCGCCGCGGTATCTCTAGATCCCGCTAACACCTTACTATTACCCACAAATATAAATGTTTGTTGCATAGCTCTTAATGGCATAACTTTTGCTTGAAATAACTGTTTATATGGTGCAATTTACAGCTTTTAGTTGCTAAAATTATAACTCTTAATTTAATAATTTTAATCCAATAAGCTTTCAGGTTAATAAAATTAAATTATTTGAGTAAATACAATACCATGTCTTTATTTGTGGGTAATAGTAAGCGCTAACACGTAGCGGGATGACGAGATGCCACCGCGAACCGTCATACCGCGATTCATTCGCGGTATCTCTTAGCCGCTAATACGTAGCGGGATGACGGTTGTCGGTAGGCCTAAATTACTTTAGCCATAAATATTTAAGAAATTTACCAAACGAAAAAAAAGGCAAAAGAAGCCCCGAGTAGCGAGTTTTGACTCTATATTACTGTAAGTGGCGCTGTAATAATGTGCTGACGCTTAGTTTAAGCGCGATTTGGCTGAATGTAGAAAAAATAAAAAAGACATGCAGCCGCTATAATTTTATCTAATCCGCCAATAAATACCCTGAGTTTTTTACTGAATTTTTGTTGTTGAACCTGCGCAGATCAAAAACAAGTTTTGAGTCATAAATACCCTTATTATCATAATAAGGGGGCTGGCGGAGTTTGTCAAGGAAGTTTTTGTATTTTAATTTTAGAATTTTATAGGCTTTTGTTTTCATGAAATTATGTTCTCATGGGTAAATTAATGTTATCCTTTTTTGTTGATCTAAAGTTTTTTATGTTCATACACTTACGTGTTCATAGTGTTTATTCGCTGCTTGAAAGCTCGGTTAAAATTGAGGAGCTGATAGGCCTTTGTTTGCGAAATAAAATGCCAGCGGTTGCAATTACTGATTCAGGCAACTTGTTTGGCTCGCTCGAATTTTCAGAATATGCAGCAAGTAGGGGAATACAGCTAATAATAGGATGCAATATTATAGTTAAACATTCAGAACAAAATTTACCTATATTATTGCTTGCAAAAAATGAGCAAGGGTACACTAATTTAGTCACTTTGGTGAGTGAGTCTTTTAAAAAGCGCAAGAATAACAGCGATATTCCTTACGTTGATTTTGATGAGCTATTGAATTTAAGTATGGGTCTGATCGCTTTAACCGGTGGATGTTTGGCTCAACTATTGTTGGGGCAAGATAAAGAAACGGTTGAAAAACTGCTTTCAGCATTCGATGGTCATTTATATGTTGAATTGCAGCGTCATGGGCTGAATAAAGAGCTAGAGCTTGAAGAAGCTTTAATAGATTTTGCTTATCAGCGCAATGTACCACTGGTTGCAACGAACGATGTGTTTTTTCCAAATAGGTCTGATTATGAGGCTTATGACATATTAACGTGCATATCGGAGGGGAGTTATGCCCTGGAGAATAACAGAAAGAAGTTAACTACCGAGCATTACTTCAAATCTGTGGCAGAAATGGAGGAGCTGTTTAGCGACATTCCTGAAGCAATTCATAACACTTTAGTGATAGCTAAGCGGTGCTCTTACATGCCAAGAAGCAGGCAGCCTATCTTGCCTAAATTTCCTTGTCGAGAAAATAAAACTGAGAATGAAGAACTGAGGGAGCAGGCAGTTGCAGGATTGAAGCTGCGTATTGCAAAATCCTCTTCTGTCACCAGAACACCCTCCACTGTCATCCCAGTACTTGATACTGGGATCCAGAGAGATTCCAGCGTCACGCGCTGGAATGACACCAAACCAGATGATGACACACAACATGATATCGATTTCAAGCAATACTACGACAGGTTAGATTATGAACTAAGCGTAATAACTTCGATGAACTACGCTGGCTACTTTTTGATAGTTTCTGATTTCATTCGTTGGAGCAAAGCAAATGGCATTCCAGTTGGTCCAGGAAGAGGCTCTGGTGCTGGATCAATTGTTGCTTGGAGCTTACAGATTACAGACCTTGATCCAATAAAGTTTGGCCTAATATTTGAAAGGTTTTTAAATCCCGATCGTGTATCAATGCCTGACTTTGATATCGATTTCTGCCAAGAGAAAAGGGGCCTGGTTATTGATTATGTTCAGAAAAAGTACGGTTATGTTGCTCAAATAATCACTTTTGGAAAATTGCAAGCAAGGGCAGTATTGCGTGATGTTGGTAGAGTATTGCAAATGCCTTACTCTCAAGTGGATAAAATATCTAAAATGGTTCCATTTAATCCAGTAAATCCTGTAACTTTATCGCAAGCGATAGAGCTTGATCAAAACCTGCAGAAAGAACGGGATAGTGATGAGATAATTGCAAAGCTTCTTGATATATCACTAAAGCTTGAAGGAATATATCGTCACGTTTCAACTCATGCTGCTGGAATTGTAATATGTGATCAAAAGTTGGAAAATTTTGTTCCTGTGTACTACGATCCAAATTCGGCTCTGCCAATCACTCAATACAGCATGAAATATGTGGAGAAAGCTGGGTTAATAAAATTTGATTTTCTTGGACTTGGTACGCTAACACTAATAGATCATGTATGTCGTTTAATTAATCGTGATGAAAAAAAGATCGATATTTCTTCAGTTCCTTTGAATGATCAAAAAACCTATGAGATGCTCTCTAGCGGTGATTCAATTGGAGTGTTCCAGCTTGAAAGTTCGGGAATGAGAGAAGCTTTAATCAAATTAAAGCCAGATTGCATTGAAGATATTATCGCTTTAATTTCCCTTTATCGTCCAGGACCTATGGATAACATTCCAACTTATGTTGCAAGAAAGCATGGACTTGAAAAGCCAGATTATATTCATCCGTTACTTGAAGGAGTGTTAAAAGAAACATTTGGGGTAATAATCTACCAGGAGCAGGTGATGGAAATAGCCCGTATTCTTTCCGGGTATAGCTTAGCGGAAGCAGATCTGCTGAGACGTGCCATGGGTAAGAAAATTAAGGAAGAGATGGATAAACAACGTGAACTTTTCATCCAAGGGGCAACGAAGAATGGCGTTGATTATGACAGGGCAAGTTATATCTTTGACCTTGTTGCAAAATTTGCTGGTTATGGATTTAATAAATCTCACGCAGCTGCATATGCGGTTATATCTTATCAAACGGCTTACCTTAAAGCTAATTATCCATTAGAATTTTTTACAGCACTAATGAATCTAAATATTGATGATAGAGATAAACTGAATTTATTTTATCATGCAGCAAAGTTTAGTGGCGTTACCGTTCTTCCACCTGATATAAACAAGTCTCAAGCTGAATTCTCAATAGAGGGTGAGTGCATACGTTATGGTATTGCTGCCTTGAGGAATGTTGGTTTTTCTATAGCAGAAGGAATAGTGAACACACGTTCAAGCGCTTATAAGGACATATGGGAATTCATTCAAAATTCAGGTCATATAATAAATAAGAGAGCGCTAGAAAGCCTAATTAAATCCGGGGCATTCGATAGCGTGCATAAGAACAGAAAGCAGCTATATGAGTCAATGGACATGCTGATTTACTTTGCAAATAAAAACAAACAGGATAGGGAATCAAGTCAAGCTGCTTTGTTTGGTAGTCTTGATGTCCTCAAACCGAAATTTGAGAATGTGGAAGATTTTGATGAAGAGGAAAAATTAGAGCATGAGTTATTTTCACTAGGATTTTATTTAACTAATCATCCACTTGAAAAATTTAGAATTCTTCTGGAAAAGTTAAATATTGGGTTTATCGGAGAAAATAGAACAGCAAAAACTGCTGGGGTAATATTAAATGCACGTATGAGAACTTCAGAGCGTGGAAGGTTTGTTATACTCACACTTTCTGATCCCCATAACGTTTCTGAAATAGCATTTTATAATAATGAAATAATAGAAGAAAAAAGAGATTTATTTTCACCAGGAACATTTGTGATAATTGATCTTGAAGCTTCGGAAAATACGACAAGATTAGCAGGCAAGGATATATCTGAGTTTACAAAAAGAATCGCTTCTACAATAAAGGAATTAGTTCTCACCACTGAGTGCACGGATTCGCAAAAAGCCGCTATGGAATTAAATGCAATATTGAAAGATAAAGGCAGAACCAAAATAATGCTAAAACTTCTTCTCGAAAAACATAAAGTGAGCATCTTATTACCAGGTGCATACTCAATTGCTCCTCAAGTTATTTATGAAATATCTAACTTAAGCTGGATTAAAGGCGTAGAAATTAATACAAATAACTTGCTTATATAAAAAAGCTTTATATAATGAAATATTTAATCGGTATTAAAGGAAGATATAGTGAATCTTTATGAATTTACTTTTATAGCACAACAAGGATTATTACAGCAAGAAGTAGAGGAGATGGTCCAAGAGCTAGCTGTTTCATTGAAAAATATTAAAGCAGATGTTATTTTCCAGAAGATCAAGAGTCTTATGGAAAGGCAAAATAGTACGCTTACAAAACAAGAGTTAGAAACGCGTGCTGAAGACATTAAAGAAGGTCTAGTTGCTTACTCTGATTTCTTGGAAGATCTTACAAAAATTTTATGGGTTGAATTGGAAGAAGATCTTTCAAATTTGAAAGAAGTGAAGTCAAAAATCGATAAAGAGTTGAAAGATGACCTAAAAGATTTAGGAATAACGCAAGATTTTATAAAATTTCTAGGAGGCAGTGAGCAAATTACTAAAAGTGCGTTTATCCATAATGCAGTAAATGCTTTGAAGAGAAATATTTCAGAACATCTAATAAAGATTTTTCAAGATATTTTGAAAGATTTTAGAATAAACGGTCCAACTCAATCGAGTAAAGCATTGGAGATGCTTTTGGAAAACATTGAAGCATCGGGATTAATCAAGTATGAACATTGGGGTCTTTTGGATTTTGCATATCCAATAAATAAGATGAAGAGCGGTCATTATTGTATAATGTGCATAAGTTCTACTGCAAACATTCTGGATGAATTTGTGCGTAGAATGAAACTTAATGAGAACGTTATTCGCCACTTGTCTGTGCAGGTTGATAAATTTTTTGAAGGTAAATCTTATATGATGAATAAACAAATTGAGGAGCAAAACGCATAATGATGAAAAGACGAAATAGTTTTAATAATTCTTACGTATCTGTAAATAATAGGACTGGCTTTAGGCGTTCTAAAGTTTGCCCTCTTGCTACGTCTAAAGATGAAGACATAGATTATAAGAATACAGATTTATTATCCAAGTTTACCTCTGACTATGGTAGGATATTACCTAGAAGGTTAACAGGCGTATGTGCAAAAAAACAAAGGAAGTTACGCTTAGCGATCATAAGGGCACGTTTTTTGGCTCTTGTTCCTTACTGTACTAAAAAAGTTTAGGTAATTTATGTTGATAATTTTAAAGGAAAATATAAGGACTTTAGGTAAGCTTGGTGAAGTTGTCAAAGTTAAACCAGGTTATGCACGTAATTTTCTTTTTCCACAAAGAAAAGCGGTGAAAGCTACCAAGGAAAATTTAACAAAGCTAGAGGAGCAACGTTTATTACTGGAAGAAGAGAATATAAAAAGATTAAATGTAGCAAAAGAGCTTGCATTGTCACTACATGATAAGTTTGTGGTATTGATAAAGCAAGCTTCAGAGGATGGTAAAATTTTTGGTTCTGTAACAACACGTGAAATTGCGAAAGTTTTACTACAAGAAGGACATGCGATAGATCATCGTAGTTTATCTTTTGGTGGAATAAGCATCAAAAACTTGGGTGAATACCAAGTAAACGTAGAATTACATAGTGAAGTAGTAGTACCAATTACTATATACGTCGTGAAATCCGAAACAGATGCGCATGAATTAAGGCAAGTAAAGTTGCAAAATCAGAAGTCTGAGCAACAAGAAGGTGAAGCAGTGGAGCAAGAAGATACAAATAACAAATAGCAGTGAATAAAATATATCAACTATTCCTGTCATTCCAGTGCCTTTTTTTTCTGTCATCCCAGTGCGTGACACTGGGATCTAGCATGTTCAAAGATAAAACGGGGGTCATTTAATGATCCCGCGCTATAGCCAAAAAGAAATGTCTTCCATTTGGGAGGAAAATAATAAATTTAATATATGGCTTAAAATAGAAAAATTAGCGTGTGAAGCTCAAGCAGAGTTAGGAGTGATTCCAAATAGTGTTGCTCAGAAGCTCTCTGGTGCTATTGAATTTGATATTGAACGTATCAACGAAATTGAATCCATTGTAAAACATGATGTTATAGCTTTTCTGACATATGTTGCTGAAAAAGCGGGAGTTGATGTTCGTTATCTCCACTATGGAATGACAAGTTCTGATGTTTTGGATACATGCCTTGCGGTGCAGTTGAAAGAGTCATGTGATATTTTACTCGGGAATCTAAAAAATTTACTTGCAGTATTGAAAAAAAAAGCTGAGGACTATAAAGATATTGTTTGTGTTGGGCGCAGTCATGGAATGCATGCAGAACCAACAACTCTTGGATTAAAATTTGCTAGATTTTATGCTGAATTTAAACGCAATTATCAGAGATTAATTAGCGCGCAAAAAGAGATCTCAATTTGTAAAATATCAGGTGCAGTAGGTAATTTTGCAAATGTTGATCCGTTTGTTGAAGAGTATGTAGCAAAAGAAATGGGACTCATACCTGAAACCATATCGTCTCAAGTCATTCCTCGTGATAGACATGCCATGTTCTTTTCGGTTTTGGGAGTGATTGCAAGCTCAATAGAAAATATTGCAATTGAAATTCGTCATTTGCAAAGAACTGAAATCGGCGAAATTTCTGAGCATTTTTCCATTGGGCAGAAGGGAAGCTCTGCTATGCCACACAAATGTAATCCTATTTTAAGTGAAAATCTGACGGGACTCTCACGTTTAATACGCAGTTATGTTTTTCCTGCGTTAGAAAATGTTGCATTGTGGCACGAACGTGATATATCACACTCGTCTGTGGAAAGATGCATTGCTCCTGATGCTTGTATAACAATCGATTTTGCTTTAGTGCGATTAACAGATTTGATAGATAAATTGGTAATCAATAAGGAAAACATTGAAAAGAACTTAAATTCTTCAAAAGGTTTAGTTTTCTCACAGCGTGTATTGCTTGAGTTAGTAAATAGTGGTTTGGCGAGGGAAGAGGCGTATAAAATTGTTCAGAGCAATGCAATGAAAGTGAAACAAAACAACAGTGATTTTCTGGCCGAATTGAAACAAGATAAACCTTTACTTAAGGTTATTAACTCGGAAAAACTTGAATCTTTGTTTGATTTGAAATATTATACAAAGCATGTAGGTCACATATATAGCAAGGTTTTCAATTAGGCTGAGTAGCTCAGTTGGTAGAGCAGGAGGATCATAATCTCTTGGTCGGGGGTTCAAGTCCCTCCTCAGCCACTCGAACTAAACTATGTTTAGCAAGATAGTGCTATTGGTGAAGTAGTGCGACCCAGTGTCAGCTACTTGGAATGGTTACGTTCAGTTGTATATCCACTTAGGTGTACAGTTTAGAGGAAAATGGATAAGAGATTGTGAAAAGGGTTTAGCTTTTGGCCTATGATCTCTTTAAATGACAGAATTTCACTACAAAACTTAACTTTCTTCTATGCAATTAGCTAAGTCAAGAAAGGTGAATCTATCTCTTGTTGCAAACGCAAGATCGACCACTTTACAATATTGTTCTTTATTCCAACTGAGGTGCTCTGGTAAGTGCGGAATTGATAGATCTTCAAATATTTTTTGCAGGTATTTTGCAGGTAGTAAATTTTGCTTAATTAAATTGGAAATATTAGTCCATTCTTTACAAATAATCTCTTGGATTTTTTGCTGCATAATTTGCTTCTGTTCAAAAGTTCTTACAAATTCGATATTATCAAAGCACTGAGTTATATGTTTTACATCTAAAGTGGTCGGGTTGATAATCGGGTTTTGTATTGATAATATTTTTTCCTGCAAATTAGCCATGGTAATCGTCGTAACAGCAATTTTTTCGCCATGTAGTGAGGAATGATCTCTTGTTACCATTTCCATTGCGTTAGCTATCATATGCTCTCCTTGGCTTGCAGAATAGCTGCCTTTTGATATTACCATTCCAAGTCCTGAAATTAGTAGAACTTCCATAAGTAATAGGACCACTTTTCTACTTCTTTTAGTAAGCGCCGTATACTCTCTTAGCAAAATTTGCTCCAAATCGCGAACAAGTGTAAAAGGTAATTCATTGTATTCTGTGCCAAGCAACAAATGAGATAGTAGCCAGTCAGCCTGAACTGTCGAACGGCAAATGAAATCTGCAAATCCGCTTAATGTGAGGCGCAGTGGTGCATTGGTAAGTATGTCTATATCTATATATATCGCTCTTGGAAGATGTGCTTTGAACGATTTTTTGTATCCATTTACTAATATTGAAGCATTTGCGGATGTATATCCATTCATGGAAGCGGCTGTTGGGAACGATATATAATCTTTTTTCTCGAGGTAGCTTGCATATTTGCAGATGTCGTTAACGGTGCCGCTACCAAATGCAACTATTAAGTCACTGTCTTTTGCTTTGTTTCTAACTAGATTTATGGTTTCAAGAGAGGCAAGTGAAAGATTAGTACCCATGGTTGGTGTCATTCCAGCGCGTGACGCTGATTTTTTTTCCTGGATCCCAGTCTCGAAGGACTGGGATGATAAAATGTAGGGAGCATCCGAAATGATATGAGGTTTTGCAAGAGGCCTAATGGTATTGCTCGGGATAATTAAGTGAGAAATTTTATTAAATACGTTTTTGTTTAAAAGTTTTGCTGTATTTTCATCTGCAACTAGAAAGATGTCATTTCCGTGTCGTGTGCATATTTCATAGATATCATCAGCAAGGTGGTAATCTGTTATTACTTCTCTTAGAAAAGTTTGTTCGGTTTGATGTAATATTTGTTTTAAATAGTGCATAGAGTGTTTACAATATAGCAATATAATTATTTTAAGGTTGACATGAAAATTGACCCTGTAGAGCTAACTAAGAAATTGATCTCTTTTGAGAGTATAACACCAAGGGACGGCGGGGCAATAGAGCATATAGCAACAATCTTCAAGAAAAGTGGCTTTGACTGTGAGATTTTAGAATTTGGTGATGATGGAACTAAAGTTAAAAATCTTTATGCGAAATATATAAATGGAGTACCAAATTTGTGCTTTGCTGGGCATGTTGATGTTGTACCACCGGGTCAGTTAAAAGATTGGGCATTTGGTCCATTTAATCCAGAAGTTAGAGATGGAATGCTATATGGAAGAGGAGCAGCTGATATGAAAAGCGGAATAGCTGCATTTATTGCTGCTATGGCAAATTTAATTGCAGAAAAGTTTCAATTTAATGGTTCGATAAGTGCATTGATTACCAGTGCTGAAGAAAGCACGGAAGAATATGGAACAAAGGCAGTTTTGGAATGGATGAAAAGTAAGCAAAAAAAGATAGATTTTTGTGTAGTTGCCGAACCAACCAGTAGTGAGAAATTAGGTGATACCATAAAAATAGGCAGAAGAGGTTCTGTAACATTTGAATTAATTTGCCATGGAAAACAAGGACACGTTGCCTACCCAGACCTAGCAGATAATCCAATATATAAGGTAATATCGATATTGAGTAAGGTAAAAAATACTACTTTTGATCATGGTAATAAATACTTTCAGCCTTCACATTGCGAAGTTACTACTATCGATGTTGGAAATAATACTAGCAATCTAATACCTAGTTCAGCAACTACACGTTTTAACATTCGATATAACGATACACAAACACCTGACGGCTTATATAAGCTGATTGATGAAATATGCTCCAGTGTAACTAACGATTATAAACTTTCTATGCATAGCAGCAGGGACGTTTTCCTCTCTACTCCTGATAGAAATACTGATATTATGCTTGATGCGATAAATAAAGTTACCAGTATTGATGCTGTGCTGAGCACAAGTGGTGGCACATCTGACGCTGCGTTTATCAAAGATGTTTGTCCAGTGATTGAATTTGGTATAATCAACAAAACCGCACATCAGATAAACGAATGCGTATTAGTAAATGATATACATAAATTAACAGCTATATATAAGGAATTTATAGAAAATTATTTCAATCCCACTAATAAAATATTGAGTCAGGTCAACGTAGTTAGTAATATATCTAGTGGTCCATTGTTAGCTTAGATGTAATCAGATCTCTTGCATAACTGTTGTTTGAGTAACAACTGCCAGCGTGTGACGTTAGAATCCAAAAACCATGAGAGCTACAAAAACCACTTGACAAACTCCGCCAGCCCCCTTATCATGAAAATGAAGCTATTTATTTATCTTCTCTGTACAGATTAAATGACAAAAAAACTCAACGTATTTGGCGTCTCATGTTTAATTTTTTGCACTATGTGCACTCTATGTCTTTATCAAATTTCTAGGTTTTTACCTATACAAGCTGAAATACGCTTATAAAGCATTTAAAACATTAAAAAACGCCAACTTAAAAAATGGATAGTGAATAATTAGCTACCCTAGGGTTTCTTTTGCCTTTTTTTCTGTTTAGTAAATTTCTTAAACATTTATGACTAAAGGTTAGTTGCATTAAAAAGCAGCTAAATCGCGGTTATTAAGCGTTTAGAATAAAAAAACGCCATACTTGAAAGTATAATGTAAGTAATTAGCCAACCACGGGGCTTCTTTTGCCTTTTTTTCCATTTGGTAAATTTCTTAATATTTGTAGCTAGAGACTCT
Source organism: Wolbachia endosymbiont (group A) of Hedychridium roseum (assembly GCF_964028325.1). Classification (NCBI taxonomy): domain Bacteria; kingdom Pseudomonadati; phylum Pseudomonadota; class Alphaproteobacteria; order Rickettsiales; family Anaplasmataceae; genus Wolbachia; species Wolbachia endosymbiont (group A) of Hedychridium roseum. Next base: position 438,300 of record NZ_OZ034755.1, read on the forward strand.
CATCTTTAGCGAGCTTCAAGGTAATTGGTTGCTATTTGCGAAAATATTTGCATAATTTAAGCAACATTAATTGATAAAAATTAACTATGGAGCTTAATAAGATTGCAGCATCGATTTTACTTTCTGGGCTAATCATTATGATAGTCAGCAACGTAGTTGATATGCTGTATAGTCCAGAGGAATATAAGATTGAACACCAAACGATAGTAGCTGCTGGTAACAATGAGTTCCAGCAAAAAATCGAGCAAGTGGCGCTCGATATTGGAGCGCTCATGCAGAATGCTAGCTTTGAAAAAGGCAAGTCAGCAGCGAAGAAATGTATAGCCTGCCATAGTTTTGAGAAAGGTGGAATGAATAAAGTAGGACCAAACTTATGGAACGTAGTTGGAAACAAAAAGGCTCATCTTGGTAGCTCATTCAATTACTCAAAAGCAGTGCTTGAAAGAGGTGGAAAATGGGGGTATGAGGAGCTATTTGCTTTCTTAAAGAACCCAAAAGCCTATATAAAAGGTACGCGTATGGCATTTGCAGGTATTTCCAATCCACAAGAAATTGCAGATCTAGTTAGTTATTTGCGTCAATTGAGTGATAACCCGGTTGCTTTGCCAAAGTAGTATGGATTATTGTAATGATGGAAATAATGGTCACATAGCATATCGAAAGCTACAAGGAAAGAAAGCTTCTGTAGTTTTTTTCGGTGGATTTGCATCTAATATGGATGGAACTAAAGCAACTGCTATTTACAAATTTTGCCAAGAAAACGATATAGCACTTGTGCTATTTGATTATTTTGGTCACGGTCATTCAAGTGGTGATTTTATTGATTACACGATAAGTGATTGGCAAGAAAATTGTGCTAAAGTGATAAGTGAATTAACTAGCGATAAACAAATAATTATAGGTTCAAGTATGGGAGGATGGCTGATGCTGCTCATTGCCCTTCAATTTTCAGAAAAAATTGCAGCATTAATCGGCATATCGTCTGCTCCTGATTTTACTGAAGATTTGATATTCAAGCAATTGTCAGGCAAGCAAAAAGAAGAACTAGGTTCTAAAGGTGTAATAGATTTTACTTCAGAGCATTGTACATACAAAATAACTAAAAATTTGATCGAAGATGGAAGAAAGAACCTTCTTTTAAACAGAGAAGCAATAGATATAAACTGTCCTGTGCGCTTATTGCATAGCATTAATGATAAAGATGTTCCTTATCAAACTTCATTGAATTTAGCTGAAAAAATTAAGTCAACCGATGTTGAAGTATACTTGATGAAATCAGCAGAGCACAACATGTCTGACAATCACTCACTGAAAGTTTTATTTAAGACCATTAGAGAATTTTTGCCAGCAAAAACATATAGGTAACCGTTCACAGATTTCCACTTAATTCTTCAATCGGGAGTGTTAAATAAACTGTGTCAAACCGAAAAAAAAGTAATAAATTGATATAAAAAAATGGAGGTTTGACAATGAGTCAGAAAGTAGTAAACAGAACTACCGGTTTGGTAGATTATAAAGAATTAGAAACAAATATCCTGTCGTCTATACGAGAAGGAAGACCGTTGACAGGAAGAGATGGAGCATTAACACCGTTTATAAAAAAGTTGCTGGAGGTAAGCCTGGAAGGTGAAATAGAAAACCACTTGTCGGCTGAAAGCGAAGAGAATAATCGAAGAAATGGGAGGAATGCAAAGACTTTACGTACAAGCGCAGGGTCATTTGAGCTTTTGACGCCAAGAGATAGGGAAGGAAGTTTCGAACCACAAATAGTCAAAAAAAGGCAAACAAACTTACATCCAGAGCTTGAAACGAAGATTTTGAGCACATTTGCCAGTGGTATGGGCTATAGAGATATAGTGTCACATGTTGAGGAAATTTATGATCACAAAATATCGGTGGCAGAGATATCAAGTATTACTGACAAATTGCTACCAGTAATCAACGAATGGCGTAGTCGCCCGCTGCAGTCTGTATATCCGATAGTTTTCATGGTTTTTTAAAGTCAAAGAGGACGGGCATTGCGTAAGTAAATGCATGTATAACATATTAGGCATAGATCAAAATGGCAAAAAAGAAGTATTAGGTTTTTATTTGGCTGAAAGTGAAGGAGCTAACTTCTGGTTGGGAGTGCTAAATGACCTCAAAGAAAGAGGAGATACCGTCTTGTTAGTCAACAAAAAAATTATAAAATTTCCCAAGTTGCATCATAAAATCAAAAAATACTTCCAATTGTGTAACAGTACACAGATTATAGTTAGTGGATATGTTGATAAGTAAATTAGTTTTATACGCACAAAACAGATGAAATTTACTTATCAACATATCCACTAACCAACAACATTCAATAAATTTGTGTAAGATACCACTTTACATAAGATAGATAGGAAGCATTTTTGATTTTAAAGTACTAAACCTTCAGTCAACCTCCTAGCCCTGTAGTTTTTGATATGGTTAGGATCAAAAGCACTTTTGGATGTCAGAATACCGAAAATGATATGGAGTAGCTTACGCATTGCAGCACCAACGATGGCCATATTATGCTTACCCTTTTCCTTTAATCTTTGGCAAAAGCTCATAATGATAGGATTGTGATTCTTAGCTACTATGGCAGGAAAGAAAAGTGCCTTACGTAATGTTTGTGAACCGGATTTACTTAATCTGGGTTTGGCATATACAGAGGAACCTGACGTCATATTTCGTGGTATAACTCCTGTATATGCTGCCAATTGCCTGGCATCTCTAAAAACCTCTATATCAGAAACTTCAGCTAAAATAGCTATTGCTGATTCTTCTCCTATGCCTGGAATAGTCAATAGAAGTTGAAAATTTTCCAACAATTCTTTGTGTTGATTTAATAGTTCACGTACGGAGTTTTTTATTGTTTCTATTTTTTGAGCTATATTCATTGCAAGGTCTTCCCAAGCATTTGCAACTTCTTTAGGCAGTCTCTCTTTTTTTTCTAAGTGGTTATTTACTAATGTTAACTCATCTTTTAACGCAACTGAGCAACGATAAAGATGTTTTAATTTTTTCATTTCAGGAGAAGGTGGTGTCCAACTAGAAGGTTCCTGTCTTTGGCAATAATCAGCAATAACTTCTGCATCGGTCTGATCATTCTTTTGTCGTATCAGCTTACTCCTTGCATAAGATTTTATGCAATAAGGATTTACAACACTTACAAAATGTCCAGCATTGTGTAGAAATTCAGCCAGTGCTTCGCTATAACAACCAGTAGATTCCATGCAGGTTTTTACTTTTTCTACATTATGTTTGTGTAGAAAATTCAGTAGACTTTGAAACCATCGTTCTTAAAGCTTCTTTTTCTAGTTTCACGCTTTCCTTTTTTGCTTATAAATGAGAGAAAAACATCAAAGCGATCTTTTGATATATCTATGCCCAAAAAGTTGTTGATCATATATAACCCCATACGTTACCATTAAAAATGAAAAGTAAGGCTAGTCTTGTGAATACAGAATTAGAACCATTCAGGTCTTTCTACGATACCGTCCAGCCTATACTTTTGAGAAGGGAATTCTTATCTCCTCTACAGATTTTATATCTAAGAAGAAGCACAGAGTTCCTCCCTTCTCCACCTAATGCTTAAGCTTAAAACACTAGATGCTTTTTTCAAGATACAAGAAGGGGCTACTCGGATGATACTATTATAGAGTGAACCAGTGTCAGCTACTCGGATGACAAAAAAAGGAGCTTACTCGGATGACATCATAGGGGCGCTGGAATGACACCATCACAGAGTGAACCAGCGTCATACACACATCCCTTTGGTGAAAATGTTTGTTGATGCAAGATTATACCTTGAAAAAATTAAGTTTTAGTGCTATTAAATAGTTGTAAATTTTGTCCCTGTGGTAGCTTTATGAATGTTGAAAGTAAGAAAATACATGATACTAAAATAAAATTACCAATATTTCTTGATTATCAATCTACTACTAAAGTGGATCCCCGTGTTTTGGAGGTAATGATACCTTATTTTGGTGAGTTCAGTAATGCACACTCTCGCAGCCATTCATTTGGTTGGACTGCTGAAGAAGCAGTGGAAAAAGCAAGGAAACACATCGCTGATCTGGTGAACGCAGATAGCAAAGAAATTATCTTTACCTCAGGTGCAACTGAGTCAAATAATACAGCAATCAAGGGCATTGCTCACTTTTACAAAAATAAAGGAAATCATATAATAACTGTCTGCACGGAGCATAAGTGTGTTCTGGATTCTTGTCGGCATCTGGAAAATGAAGGCTTTAAAGTTACATATTTGCCTGTTAAGCAAAACGGAATTATAGATTTATCAAAGCTTGAGGAAGCAATTACTGATAAAACAATCCTGGTTTCAGTGATGATGGTAAATAATGAAATCGGAGTAATTCAGCCTGTAAAGGAGATTGGTAAAATATGCAGAAAGCATAATATATTTTTCCATACAGATGCAGCTCAAAGCTTTGGAAAAGTTCCAATTGATGTTAATGAGATGTGCATTGATCTTATGAGTCTCTCTAGCCACAAAATTTATGGACCTATGGGAATAGGCGCATTATATGTCCGTAGAAAGAATCCTCGTGTTAGGCTGATACCATTGATTAGTGGTGGTGGACAAGAAAGAGGTATGCGTTCTGGAACAGTTCCAACACCTCTTGCAGTTGGTTTTGGTGAAGCGGCACGTATCGCTAAAGAAGAAATGGAAACAGAAGCAAGCAAATTGGAAGGACTGAGAGATATTTTGTACAATAAGATAAAAGAAGCATTTCCTGATATCGTTTTAAATGGTGATTATGAAAATAGAATTCCTGGCAACCTAAACTTGAGCTTTCCCTATGTTGAGGGTGAGTCTCTCATCATGGCAATCAAGGATTTAGCAGTAAGTTCTGGTTCTGCGTGCACGTCTGTGTCTCTTGAGCCTTCCTATGTCATACGGTCGCTAAATAATGGCCACGACCTTGAGCATTCATCAATTAGATTTGGCCTAGGCCGATTTACAACTAAAGAAGAAGTTTTGTACGCAGCAGATCTTGTTGCTAAAAATATTGGCCGACTGAGAGAAATGAGCCCACTTTGGGAGATGGTACAAGAAGGAGTAGATTTGAACACCGTGAAATGGGACTTTCATTAAGTATATCTATTCAGCCAGTCCAACTGCAAATGCACTTTGAAATTACTCTGTAACCATTCACACTTAATTCTGCAATTCTTTGATCTCACTCATAGCTGTACGAACATTCGTTTTTGAAGGTAAAGTGCACAGCAAATGGTGTCATCCCAGTGCCCAGATACTGGGATCCAGAAATTTTGCTTATAACTGAGCTGATGAGCTAAAGGTAGTTGTCTTACGCTAAAACAAACGTTTTTAATTAAGTTGCATAGAAGCTGGATCCCAGTGTCTGGGCACTGGGATGACACCCATAAGTGTTGAAAGTGCAATCACACAAGGTGATTAATGGTATGTAAATCTCCTCTTGATATCAACCTTCGTTGTTGGGAAAGCAGATAAACCACGTCGAAAATTCGCTTAAACCTTCTAACCACAGGCAAAAAGGCGCTTTTTTAATTTATTTTATTACCATTGAAATTTATGCCGTTAACCACCTTATATAATGCCACTTATAGCACTTTCAACACTTATGGATGACACCCCACTGGTGGCCCAAACTACAACGTTCGTACAGTTGTTAGCGCCGCGGCAGTATGACGGTTAAGTACGTGTTAGCGGGATCTAGAGATACCGCGAATGAATCGCGGTATGACGGTTAAGTATCCCGCTACGTGTTAGCGGCTAAGAGATACCGCGGCGGCATGACGGTTCGCGGCGGTATAATAACTCGTCATCCCGCTACGTGTTAGCGGGATCTAGAGATACCGCGAATGAATCGCGGTATGACGGTTAAGTACGTGTTAGCGGCTAAGAGATACCGTGGCGGCATGACGTAGAGCTCGCATTAGCTATAAGATTAGCTAACATTCTGCACATCCATAAAAAACAAACCTTCTTTTTCGTCTTGAACGCTAATAATAGCGTGAGTGTTAAGAGGTAAAGGGTCATTTGTATGTCCATGGCCTACCCCTTTCATTGTAAATACAGGAAAGTTAACACTTTTTGCAAGCCTTTCTTTTACAACTTCAACAAGATTATCATTATAACAGTTAACGAAATCCCCAAAGATTACTGCATGCACTCCATCAAAAATGTGAGCTTGTTTTAGGTGATCTAAACTGCGCTCTATTGCGTATGGGTAAACTCTTATGTCCTCTAAAAATAGAATTTTACCTTTCGCATTTATTTGCCAAGCGGTTCCTATACTATTTTCAACTAAAGTCATATTACCACCGATGACTTTAGACTCTAATCTGCCATCTTTTAGTCTAATGCCATTGTTTATCATCTTTAGGTTATCAAATCTGATAGAATCCCGCTTGTTAAGAATTAACTCTTTCAATTTTTCAACAGAGCTTTCAGAAACGGAGCTATTTACTATCATTTCCAACATGGTGCCGTGAAGAGTTTGCCAATCATATTTAGCTTGTAGATAGATGTGCAAGGCAGTTATATCGCTATAGCCTATGAGGATTTTTTTGTTTTGAGCAATCCTTTCTTTTTTATCATTGGGTAACTTTTCTAGATAGGGAATTAACCGAGAAGCCCCTTCTCCTCCTCTGATACACCAAATTATTTTACTATCATTAGTTAGTGCACTAACCAAATCATTTGCTCTGAATTCATCAGAGTTGGAATAAAATGGATTGTCATTACTATATATTTTTTCCGAAATATGGGGATTAAAATCCGAAGCTTCTACATATTCTTTTATAGTAGTCAGATCTGATTCTTTTCCCTTGGAAGAAGGAGCAATAATATCAACTCGGTCGATTGCATGAATACCTGTGTTAGCACATAAAGTGAAAATAAAATATAAAAGGTAAATGATCATTAAAATATCTTATAAAACTCTTTTTTTAGTATATCATCCAATTCAGAGAGTGGAACTTTCACTCCTAGTTCTTCCATTGATGTGATGCCATAACCTTGCAGTCCACAAGGAATAATACCCTTATAGTGAGAGAGATCTGGAAAGACGTTAAGCGCTATGCCATGATAAGTTACCCATTTTCTTAAGCGAATACCAAAAGCTGCAATTTTTTTTTCTACTCCATTGTTATTCACCCAAACACCTATTCTATCCTCTTTAAATTCTCCAAGTATATTAAATTGCTTTAAAACATTTATTATCCACTTACTTAGGTCTCTAATATATAGCTTTATGTCACATTTATTTCTTTTTTTAAGGTTTAACATTAAATATATGATGCGCTGTCCTGGACCATGATATGTGTGTTTACCACCCCTTCCTGTTTTATATATAGGAAATAGTTTTTCAACAATATCATCATCTGTTGCACTGATTCCTGCAGTATAAAGTGGAGGGTGCTGGAGTAGCCATACCAATTCGTCTGCTGAATTATTGTAAATTTGTTGAATTTTTTCTTCCATAGATTTTACGGCACAGTTATAATCAATAAGCTGATTAGATATTAGCCATTCTGTCATGTTCAATTTCTTTTCTTTTTAGTATAGCAATGCATTCTTTTCCTGTCATCCAAGTGCCCTCTTCTTGTCATTCCAGTGTGTGACACTGAGCGCAGCCTTTCTTATTCCTAATATACTTAATACTAACTTCTGTGCTATTTCTCCTTAACAAACATAGTACATGACAAATGTTTAATTGTTTGTCAACACAGGTCCTCTTTACGTATAGGCAACTTTTTTTATTGAAAAATTCAGAAAAATGTTGTATAATTATTAGTAGATTTTAGGTGAAATATATGGCAAACTCAAAATTTAGCATAACTTTCAACAACGAAATTTCAGAGTGTCTTGCTGGACTAGCTAAAATAAGAAATAAGTCCATTAAAGAACTAACAGAGAAGCTAATACAAGAAGCAATTGAAAATGAGGAAGATAAAATACTAATTGAGCGTGCTGCTAAACGTAATGTTTCAGGTGTAAAGAAAATTAGAAGTGAGGATGTAGACTGGAATACAATATTATCTTCATAGAAAGCGTTCTTGAGAAAGACCTTCCAGCTCTTCCAAAAACAATAAGATTAAGGATCATAAATGCGATAAATAAGCGCCTTACAATTGATCCCATTAACCTTGGTGAGCCATTATATTACAGATTTAAAGGACAAAGAAGATTAAGGGTAGGTGATTATCGCGTTATCTATTCCGTAAATATTATAAAATATGAAGTGGTTATCACAGAGATAGGACACAGAAAAGATATTTATAAGTAAGTACATCATATAAACATTAAATATATTTTTACTCCTTCCTGATTCATTTTCTACCTTAGGTGGCTTCGCTCAGCTCAAAAAAAAAGCTCATTCTTTTTGCTACCCCTTATTGTGCCTGCCATTTAACTACTGTGTAGAGATTGCTCTCAAACATAATGTTCGTACGTTAGTATATCCTTCCTGTGACACCAATTGATATAATTCTACCACAAATTCAATTTTTTAGGAGGCACATATGAATTTCAACATTTTTCAAAGAAAGAAAAGCAGTGAATATTCTGCTTTGCAGCTAATGATGGAACCAAGTTGGAGTAAGCGTGATTATGTAAGTTTTGCTGAGGAAGGTTACATAAAAAATGTTATTGCCTTTCGAGCAATTAATATGATTGCAAGTGCTGCATCTTCAGTACCTTTTACTCTCTGCCAGCTTACTGAACAGGGAAAATCGCAACTAAAAGCCCATCCATTACTGAAATTACTTTATTCTCCTAATCCAATGACATCAAAATCGGAATTTATTGAGGGGATTGTAACTTATCGGTTAGTTAACGGCAATTCTTATATATTGATGGTTGAGTCGCAGAACAATAGAAAACCACCAACAGAGCTTTATCTTCTGCGCCCTGATAGGGTTGAAATTGTTCCAGGGAGAAATAACGTTCCTTATATCTATCGTTATACCATAAATAACAACGGTTATGACTTTAAAGTTGATAAACTAACCGGACGTTCAGCAGTGTTGCACCTAAAGACCTTTAACCCTTTGAATGATTGGTATGGATTATCACCAATTGAGGCAGCTGCATACAGTATAGATCAGCATAATCAGGCGGGTGCTTGGAATCAAGCGATGTTGCAAAATGGGGCAAGACCAAGTGGTGCAATAGTTGTGAAATCAGCGAAGGACGGGAGTGGTGGAAGTTTAAGTCAAGAGCAGTACCAACGCTTAAAAGAGCAAATAAATGATCATTATTCAGGTTCTGTCAATGCTGGAAGACCGATATTGCTTGAAGGAGGCTTGGAGTGGAAGGAAATGAGCTTATCACCAAGGGATATGGATTTTATTGAGTCCAAACACAGTTCAGCTCGTGATATTGCCCTGGCTTTTGGCGTCCCACCGCAGTTGCTTGGCATACCAGGTGATAACACTTATAGCAATTTAGTCGAAGCACGCTTATCCCTCTGGGAACAGACGGTTTTACCAACGCTAGAAAATATTATCTGTCACCTGAATTCTTGGCTAACACCAAAATTTGGCGAGGATCTGTGCTTGTCGTACGACAAAGATGCAATAGAAATTCTCATGGAAAAGAGGCAAAAGTTGTGGAAATACGTAGAAAACGCAAGCTTTATGACACTCAATGAAAAAAGGGAAGCATTTGGCTTGCCACCACTGCCAGGTGGTGATGAGTTAGGTTAAGTTTGATCCGTTCAGTTGTGCGGCTAAAAGACAACTTAAAAGAGTTTAAGTTTTTGCTTTGTACTTTGTAAAATATTAAAAAAATCAGCCAAATTACACCATATTTAGTCTATTTTATCCTATAGTTTTGGGTTTACCGAGGGTTCTTCATTCTGCTACATGTTAGCGCCGCGGCGGTGTGACGTAGGGTTGCACTAGCTATAGCAACTTTGTCTGCGCAACCATTTTCTACCGCACCATTGAACAGATATGCTTGAAGATATCCGTTCAGATGAGTTTATTGTCTCCTAAACCGTACACGCCTAACAAGCTACCGCTAGAGCTTGTGAAAAATTCTCTATTTTTATTCCCTTTAATTTACTGGATAAGTTGTCTACAAACAAATCTGATTTAGTGCAGATCTGCTCTATTTTTTTAGGAGATAAAGAGGAATCTAATTGATTCGCTATACCAGACACTCCATTTAAAACTACTCCAGCACCATATGGTACATATGACACAGTATATATAGCACCTGACGTAAAATCTAGTAAGTTCTGAGAAGAAGTGGTAATTTTATACCCTACTGTGTTTTTATCTTCTCCTTTGCATTTTTTAAGCACTTTTGATGCACCATGAGGAATATAAGATATACCAGCTATACCATATGAAGCCCCATTTAAGGCGTACGATACAACTACCGTTGTTGCTGATAGCGCTTTAGCTCCATATTTTGCAGTATAAAGCAATGGCTTAAGGGCATAAGAAATAGTTTTACCTTGTGATTCAGATTCAAGCAACGAATTTAGTTCTTCTTGTGTTGCTGCACATTCAAAAAATTCTTTCTCATCAATTTCTGCAAGATCAATCTCTTCAAAACCCTCATCAATATCTACAGGAGTCACTGTTTCTTTTATAGGGCTAACTTCTACATCACTTCCAATAACACTTGAATTATTAGAATTTTTGCCAAAAAGATTCGAAAACATACTAAACATTTTTTTTTACCTACAACTTAACGCTCATATCAATATATTAACCTAATATTAACCAGGTGTCAAGCACATATGACTCTTATAAACAGATGTTAGTAAATTAACTATTTCTCTTGCCAACCAGAGCGATGAAGATTTGGTCTACATCAAAACTCATCTTAGGACGCCAAATAGGGCCATACAAATGCATATCGATATAGATTGGATTACTATAGTTTGGTGGTATGAAAAAGAACCTGAATATAGAAGCTAAAGCGAAGTTAGATAAGGTTAAATTAGAAGAGATCGACCCTGATGCTTGATCAATCCCGAATTGTAAACTAGTTGAACATATACCACTCTTAATACTTGCTTTTCCGCTAATATTTTCAAAAAATGTACTGCCATTATATATATCAACATAAGCAAATGTGGAAATTTCAGACTTATTCTTACTGCTTAACAAATTAGCGATAAATGAATTGAAATCTACATTAGTAACTTCTATTCCCTGCGCTTGTAAGTTTACATCTCCTGATAAGCTATTAGCCCAATCATGAAAACTTTTTCCTTGAGTTTTGATTGCACCACTTAAGCTTATCTGACCATTTACATTGTCCATTCCTATAACCTTACCAATCTTTTTAGTGTCCAAATTTACAATAGAAAATCTTGTATTCATTGAGTCTGATCTTAAATAACCCTGAAAAAACACTTGCCCGTGTTCTAATACGTAACTTGCCTGCCTGATAGTGATAACGTTGTTTCTCATTACCGCATCCAAATTAAAATCTTTCAAAACATTCTGCTCGGTTTTAAATTCTGCAGTATTGATTTGCACATTTGCATCAAAGCCTTCTTTGTCATCCAAAAAATCAAGCTGCTTTGTTGACCATTGAATTTGATCTATCTCATTTCTTGAATTTCTTTTTACCTCTACTAAATTTGGTAATTTAAAGATATTTCCATTAAATTTATTGCCCGTAAGGTTCACATCTAATAAAGGTTTGGCGTATTTTTGATCTACTAATATTTTTGCATTACCGGTAATATCGAAATCTTCTCCAGATAGTTTTATTTTATCTGCAACTAGCTTACCTTTTTCCATTTTCAGCAAAAAATCCAAATTTTTAATTTTCGTATCATTCAATGTAAGGTTATTAACACTGGCCTTTATATTTGCATCATACTGAAAATTTTTCAGCCGTTGCATTTTAGATAAACTGCTAAATAATGAATGATCATATTTATCTGCATCAAGATTATGCATGCTAAATTTACCATCAACCACACTGCGTTTTTTTGTGTGGCTTACTCTAATTGACCCTTGCAAGGATTCCTTATTATTTAGCAGTCTAATGTCTGAGATAGATAATATTCTTGGTGCAAGGTGCAGTTTAGAACTTAGTGTAAATTGATTTTTCTGGTTTTCTTTCATCTTTATAGAAGGAAAAAAACATGAAATGAATGACTCAAAATCATTTCCTTCTACTAACAAATCACCGTTGAATTCAGATAGGACATTATTGTTTGAGATCTCTCCTGATAAGTAAGATATATTATTGATTCCAGGAAATTTAAGAAGCGTATTAACTTTTACTTTGCCATCAGTGGATTTTAGTACAGCACGGAAATTGTCCAATATTTTGTTTTGATATTGAATGTTAGAAGCTTCCATATTAAAATTTAAGCTCAAGTTCTTTGGCACAACTGCTCTAAAACATTCCAGAAGGTCTTTTATATTCGTTGTTTTTTGTGAATTGTCTTGTATGGAATCTAAGTCAACTTTACTGAAGCTAATATTGAAATTAGTGTGATCGCTTTTTCTATCATTTTGTATTGTACCGCTGGCTTGCATGCTTTTGGAATCAATTTTTAAGTCAGTTGCCGTAAACTCACTTTCATTAAGACTTATATTGGATGATATCTTGATATTTTCGCTAGGAATAACACAAGAGAGAAAGCTAAGATTAATGATTTTTGCTAAATCACCCACAGAACCGGAACTGTTATTAATTGTTAATGTTAAATTACCCTGGAGTTCTTCTTGATTTCTATTACCTGTAAATAGCAAATTTACAAAATTTGATTCAACACTAATGTGTACATTCTTTTTTGTGATATCAACCTTTCCTGAAAAATCGTAATTATTATCACCTACCTTTACTTTACCGGAGAATTGCCTATTTTTTTTTACAGCAACTTCCTTTATATTAACAATGCTGCTATAATTAGCGAAATCATTCTTAAAACTTACTTGGCTGTCTTTTATTACTATATCGACTGTGTTACCACTGGCTTTTGTATTTATAATATTAATTAAATTTTCTTTATTGCTTTTCATGCCAAACAATGTGATTGACTTTGGTTGCAACGAGAATAAAAGCAACGATAGGAACGATGGCCTTATTTCAATTTTTCTTACACTAATTAAATCTGATAGCTTTTGCTCTTTATTTTCGTTGTATTGTATATATACATTATGAATAGTGAGCTTTGGAATAATGAGTGAAACTTCAACTTTCCCTCCAATATGCACTTTAGCATCATACGTTCTCTCCAACTCTTTTATGATATATTTCCTGTAGCCACTCCAATCCTTAAAAGTTGCAGCAACGTGCATGAGAATTAATAGCAGCGAGATTGATAATATGGCGTATATTGAGAGCTTCATAATATGCCTCTTAATTGCAATGGAGTTACTCTATTTCCTACCTTTGTCATCTCAATGTCTATCTTTGTCATCCCAGCACCCACTCCTGTCATCCCAGTGCTTGACACTGGGATCCATCTTATTTTCATCATGGGCATTATTTCAGCGTATGCTCCTAGAATCTGTTGTCTATTGCATAATTTGCAAATATTTTTATATCTGGATCCCAGTGTCAAGCACTGGGATGACACCGTTTGCTGTTCCTTTAGCAAAAGATCTAGTTTATACATATTTCAAATTATTCAAATTTCCTCTAAACATTAAATAGAGAATACCAAAATAAACAATAACACTCAAAGCTATTAAAGTCGTTAAATAAACAATACGAGCCAATATTTTATCAAAAAATAATCCTGCCAACAAAGAATTAAAAATATAAAGGGCTATTGACATGACTACCGTTGCTACAAAAATTTTCATGATATTTAACAATAACGCTTGGCTAACCTTATATATTTTATTTATTGTTAAATAACTAATTAATAGAATGGAGTTTATCCAAGTGGAAACGGAAGTAGCGATAGCAATCCCCGTGTGCTGATACTCGTTCATTAACAAAAGGTTTAGCACTACATTAATTCCAAGGCACATTAGTGAGGACATAGTTGGTATTTTTAGATTGACTTTAGCAAAAAACGTGGGTAGCAATACTTTATTTATAATAAATGCAGGTAAAGAAAGAGAAAATGCTATTAACGTGGGAGCAGTTTGCTGCACTGCATAATGATCAAACCGGCCGTAAGAAAAAAGCGTAAGTAAAATTATGTCGGGAATAATAATAAAGGCAGCAGTTGTTGGCATAATTAACATTAATCCTATGTTGAGAGCCTTGTTCTGTATTTTGACTATATTTTCAGTATTATTTACCTGTTTTGAAATTAAAGGAAGAAGCACTGTACCGATTGCAGTACCGATTATTCCCTGCGGTAGTTGATTTAGTCTATCGGCATAATATATATAGGACACCGCATTTGGTATAAAACTCGCCATGATTGTGTCAATCCATACACTTATTTGAGTTACACAATTGTTGATAATTGCAGGTATCACACGCTTAAAAAACAACCTTACTTCATTGCTTAATTCAAGGCTAAAAGAAAAAGCTGCCTTTAACTTGTATGCACTAAATAGTATCAAAAGTAGCTGGAAAATTCCTCCTATAAGGACAGCTATAGAAAGGTTGTGCGCTGGAGTTTTTATGTAAGGCACAAACAAACTGATGATTAAACAGAGATTCAAAACGATTGGTGCAATAGCTGTTGAAGCAAAATGCTGCTTTACTTGCAGCATTCCACCAATAAGTGATGCAATTGAAACAAAGATTATGTAGGGCATCATAATTCTTGATAAAGTAAAAGTAAGGGTAAACTTACTTTGGTCAAATCCAGGAGCAAAAATTTGAATCATATAAGGGGAGAAAGTTTGCATGATAAGGCAAAAAATTACTAAGATAATAAACGTAATGGATATTACACTACTTGCAAAATTAAATGCCTTTTTATCATCGTGTGATTCTATTGAATATAACGGTATAAAGGACGTGGTAAATGCTCCCTCTGCAAAAAATGCGCGAAATAGATTGGCAAAACGAAACGAAGAAAAAAATATGTCTGCAAGAGAGTTTGCACCAATAACCGTAGCAATCAATACATCTCTTATTAACCCTGAGATCCTTGAAATAGCCGTAAAAAAACTAAATGTGAAAATACTTTTAAACATACCACTACTTCATTAGTATCAATACAATTAACTATAATAGTAAAAGTATCAATGAAAATATTTATTGGCTAAACTTAAAACCCTCTACAAAAGGAGAGTTAAATAATCAATTGACTATTTGCGCTCGTATGTTAGATATTTTATATCTTGGCGGGCGTAGCTCAGTTGGTAGAGCGTCAGTTTGTGGTACTGAATGTCGCCAGTTCGATCCTGGTCGCTCGCCCCACTAAAATTTTCTGCTTTACAGAAATATGAACAAATGGTAATATATCAATTAATTAGGGAGGTTGTATGTATAAAGGAGATTTAATACTTTTAGGTGTAGCATCAGTAATAGGTGCACTTACAGGTTTGGGAT
Organism: Wolbachia endosymbiont (group A) of Hedychridium roseum; assembly: GCF_964028325.1. Classification (NCBI taxonomy): domain Bacteria; kingdom Pseudomonadati; phylum Pseudomonadota; class Alphaproteobacteria; order Rickettsiales; family Anaplasmataceae; genus Wolbachia; species Wolbachia endosymbiont (group A) of Hedychridium roseum. The sequence goes on from NZ_OZ034755.1 coordinate 453,766, forward strand.
TGAGTTTCACAGCTTTGTCACCTTTGGTTATAGGTGGAATTATTGCTGACGTTCCTGTAATATTATTGACTGCATGTGATATATGCGAAGGAGAATGCTCCAAGAAAGATCTTTTCAATATGGCCGTTTTATGCGTTGCAAGCGCTGCAATTGGAGTTGGCCTTGCTGCAGCCGCAACTGCTATTTTTCCTGGTGCAATGCTTGGAATGGGCTCTGCAGCTTTAACAGGTGCGGCAATAGGAGCCATAGCGCCAATTGCAGGGATATTTGCAATCATAGCTACATCATTTGCTGCTAAAAAAGTGAATGAATATATTATTTCTCCTATAGTTGAGTGTTTTTCTTCAAAAGGGAAGGGGTGCTAATCACTTTAAACCAATTAAGTAAGGTTTCTGCTTTCTGTTATTCTAGTGTGCAGCATATAGCTGTACGAACATTTGTTTGCAAAGGCAGTGTGTTAAGTGTTATAGCCGGTTTTGCCTCAAACACAAAGGCAGTGCCTGGACTCTTGCTTCAATGTTAAACAAAATACCATAGAATTCAAAATGCAAAAAGAAATGTTCAACATTGTATCAGAATGGTGCTATATTGGGCCTTAACTTGACGCGTATGCTTTTTTGAACATTCCCTAACCTCAATTTATATTGAAATACCTTTATTGGTATCTTTTTCTTGTTGTGACTCAGCAATACGTTTAGTCCAATCCAGTGGCCTTTTATTTCTGTTACCTAATGCAATTCTATTGCGATCATAACTATCAGTGTGTTCCGTTAAAGTATCTTTTCTTTCTTCTTCTATTACTCCAATTTTCAGTTGTGCTTCATCTTTCTCTAGTAATTTATATAGATTACTATTTTTATCTACAATTGAATTAGTGTCATTGTTTTCTTGTTCTGCCACTGTTTTTATGTCTGTTGAACTGTCTTTTAACAATCCTGCTGCTAATAAATGTTCTTTGGTTTGTTCACTAATTCCTTTTTGATCCACCGGTTTTAGTGGGAACTTCTGAGTTTCTTTATCCAACTTACTGATAAATTCCGTAAGTAGAGTGTCATCTCTTTGTTCAACATTCATTAGGCTCGCTTTTAACTGTCCAGGATTTACTTGAGATTGTCCATGATTGGCATGAGTTGGAGATGAATAGCCCGAATCGTTTGTTTTTGCATCTGTTGAACTGTCTTTTAGCAACCCATCTTCTTTATCTTGTGACAGTTTATCAGTAGGATCAACTTGCCTTAATCCTCTATTATCTTGCTGTGATCTATCTCTGATTTCTTTAAGAAGATTTTCAGGTGGAGTTTGGTCACTTTGTTCAATGTTCTCTAAGCTCCTCTTTGGCTGCTCAGGATCTACTTGAGGTTGAGCATGAATTTGAGGTGAATAGCCCGAATCGTTTGTTTTTACATCTGTTGAACTGTCTTTTAGCAATCCTGCTGCTAATAAATGTTCTTTGGTTTGTTCACTAATTCCTTTTTGATCCACCGGTTTTAGTGGGAACTTCTGAGTTTCTTTATCCAACTTACTGGTAAATTCCGTAAGTAGAGTGTTATCTCTTTGTTCAATATTCATTAGGCTCGCTTTTAACTGTCCAGGATTTACTTGAGATTGTCCATGATTGGCATGAGTTGGAGATGAATAGCCCGAATCGTTTGTTTTTACATCTGTTGAACTGTCTTTTAGCAACCCATCTTCTTTATCTTGTGACAGTTTATCAGTAGGATCAACTTGCCTTAATCCTCTATTATCTTGCTGTGATCTATCTCTGATTTCTTTAAGAAGATTTTCAGGTGGAGTTTGGTCACTTTGTTCAATGTTCTCTAAGCTCCTCTTTGGCTGCTCAGGATCTACTTGAGGTTGAGCATGAATTTGAGGTGAATAGCCCGAGTCACTTTTGCTATTGGGTTTTGGAACAGAAAGTGGCTGTTTACTTTCTTCCCACTCAGCATCACTGGCACCACGGTTATCACTGTCATGTTCATGTATATTTGAATAAGGCAAGTAAGGAACTTTGTCCTTTAATGTTTCTAATATAGAAGACGTTGATTCATTTTTCCTGCCTCCTTCCATTGATGCTCCGCTACCATCAACAACACCAGTGCGCCGTAAGCTGTTTCTCTTGAAATTTCTGATGTCTTGTAATAGATCGCCTTTGCTATTTCCTTCTTGTTGCTGGGTTTTAGGTTGTTGCTGATTATTAGGTGTTTGCTCACTTCTATCTGGTTTTTGGCTTCCAGGTACAGCATGTCCAAATGTAGGATTGTCATACCGTTCATCTTTTTGCCTATTATCTTGATTGTGGCTTACAGACTTGGTGAAAGTAGAACTGTCCGAAGGATCAGAAGTTGCACCTTTTTGCTGATTATTAGGTGTTTGCTCACTTCTATCTGGTTTTTGGCTTCCACTCCCTTGCTCATTGAAAACATCTTTTTCAGGTGTAGTTCTAAGTGGTGGCAGCGAAGGGGTCTGAGACCCAATTTCTCGATTCATATGAGTAGCTTGGTGTTTTTGAACAGGTTTTTTGACCTCTTGCTCAATATCTCTACTGTTACTTTTTATTGCGATTTCAGATGATTTGTTAAGGGCTTGATTGTCTTTTCCGTCATGTTGCACCTCATTCACTTTTCCTTTTTCCCTAAATTTTATTTCATGCAAGAATAAACCACCTATTTTTACATCTTGATTCGCTTCTAACCGTTCTAGAGAAAAATCATCACCTTTAACAAGGTCTACACCGTTAGCATCAATCTTAATTTTGATCTTGCATTCTTCCCCTTTCGCATACCATTTCAGAGTCATCTCATATGAACCATCGGTTACGACATAATGTCTTATTTTTTTCCCTCCTTCCTCGGCAACAAAACCATGCATTCCGCTCTTTCCATCACTATGCAACGTTGAAAATCCCGAGATTCCATTCTTCTGACAAAAATCACTGTTTAAAAATTCGCTGATTTTGAACTCTTTCTTGTTATCCTCCAGTGTAATACTGGCATGATTACCGTATATTGAAACTTTTTTATCTTCAACATCATCATTAATGTTATTAGCACTAGTAATATATTTATTCAACTCTTCTTTAGCTTTATCTTCAAGCTCTTGTCTAGCTGTCTTGTTGCATTCCTGAAGAATAACTCCACATGCTTTATTTTTGTTTTCATCTTCGTCCCAATTCCAGTCGGCGTGTTCTGTTAAAAACTTTACTGTGTTAAAATCAACTCTAACATTATAAATTAGGTCGTCTTCCTTTTTTATTTCATCAAATAAAGGAAAAAATTCTTGAACGCGCTCATTATAAATGTGTTTTTGTTGTATATTGTTAGTATTCATATACCCCTCACTAATAACCCTCTGCCTTTAGTTCTAGCTAATATAATTATCACGAGCATTGGTTGAATTTTTATTAAGGAAGGTTGTGTTGTTACTCAGATGGCAACTTTTAGTTGGCGCCTAATTTTAAATATCTGTTGCTCACAGTAAACACTTCTGGATCTTGAGAAGTTAGCTTGAGTATAGCGAGTATGTTGATAAATAACAAAGCAGCAATCGAGATATCAGCGACATCCCATAGCAATCGGACTTTACCTATTGCACCAAGCGGAATGATCATGGTAAAAATTACAATCCAGATTTTAGTGTATTTATTATTCATAGACACATAGCGTATTGTCTGTTTTGAGCAAAAAAACCAAGTAAAAATAGTAGTAAAGGCAAAACAAAACATTATGGCCATAATTAAATAGTCAATATAGGGCCAATTCATAGCTTTTCTAAAAGCAAATATGCACATGTTAGTACTCTCTAAATCAGTGACCCAAGAATCTGTGACAAGCAGTACCATTGTTGTAATAAACACTATAAATGCAACTATAAAAGGCGATATTATTGTAATTAGACTCTGCTCAATAATAAATTTATTATTATTTTTCTTAGGAACAATTGAAGAATGTACGATTCCTTCGAGGCCAAGCCCTATATCTGTTGCAAAAATACCTCGCAAAGTTCCGACTTGAATAATAGTCAACATTTCTAAAATCAAACCTAGAGATAAACCAGAGTTAAAGCTACTAGCTGTCAAAAAATTGCTTGTTATTAATTTTAGAGAAGGAGGGATATTTTCACTAAACTTAAATAATATGATACCGCAAAGTGTGAGGTAACTTACCGTCATTATCGGTATCATAGCCGATATAAAAATTTTAATTTTTTTTAAGCTGAGAACTGCAACAACAAAAAATATTATGGCCATTACAATGCCACCAATGACTACAGGCACATCTATCATGTTAAGTGGTATTGATAGAGAATTTACCTGAACAAGGTTACCAGTTGTTATTGAAACCATCATCATAACAACCAGAAACACAATTGTAGCTTTTCTAGAATTAAATGCATCAGCCATATAGGCTACAGGGCCACCTATAAACCGTCCGTTCTTTTCCTTTCTGGTTTTTATACTTAGATAACAAGTGACATATTTTATCACAGAAGTGATAACAATAATTATTGCCATCCATAAAATAGAGCCCGGTCCTCCGGTTTTTAGAGCAACAGCAGTTCCTGAAATGTTTCCTACTCCTAAATTTCCCCCTAAGATTGTAAACAGGGCGGCTATAGAAGAAAATTTATTTTCCCCTCTTTTAACTCCAATGAGTGAAAGGGCGTACGGCAATCTAAATATCTGTAGCCATTTTAGTTTAACCGATAGGTAAACACCAGCAACTAGCATGAGTAATATTGTTGGCAGTAATAAAACAAACTTTACTGTATCCATCTGTAAAAGTGAGATTTTTATTTAAGTATACAACAAAAATTGAGAATACCTAACCTATTTTCTATGTATGACTTCGTTTCCGTCATTCTAGAAACCTTTTCTTGTCATCCCAGTGCGTGACACTGGGATCTAAATTTTTTATGCGAAACCATTATGTTTATATACTTGTAGGCCCAAGTTCCTCACATAGTGAACAAAAAAGTAAATGAGATTCCAGTGTCACGCACTGGAATGACACCTACCCCATGAGAACCCTATTTTTCATACCACTCATTTATAAGTTTATTGATATCAGAATCTATAAAATCCTTTAGTGGTTGCCTGGTTTTTATCTCAACATTTTTAGGGATGCACCTATCTTTACATATCGCATAATTTATATGGAAGTTAAGGTCAATATACCCTTGATTTGAAAACACATTCATCTTAAAGGGAAATAATACCATATCCTTATATACGTTACTGATAAATATCTCTCTTCCTACTTTATCTCTATGTTCCTTTGGAGTAGGCCAGTAAATACTATGTTTAATGTGTTACCCTTACAATCAAAAGAAGTGGGAAGACCGAAATCTCCAGGATCTTTATAATATATGTGCCAGCCTGGTTCTACTGTAACCTTTATTGCACCTTTAAGAGTGAGGTTTGCTTCATTTATCTCGCCAATAAGTAAATCAAATTTTGCAATTTCCTCGTCAGCATATAGTTGGGTGCAAGAAAAAAATAAAAACAATATTAAATATATATGTATTTTCATTAAGGCAAATTTCTCCTTTTATAGAGAAAGTGATTTAGATTTTAAGTGTTATATTTAATAGCATTATATAGATTATTTATTAATATAGCATTATTCTAATATATACAACTGTAATATAAATGGGTGAAAAGAATAAGTCATTGTGGAAAACACATATAGCTAAACTGACTTAGATTTACCGACAATTTGAAAAACAAAAATTCGTCATTCCGCTACTTGTTAGCGGAATCTATGCCGAGATACCGCGAATGAATCACGGTATGACGTAGGATTGCTGTCGTCCTGCTACGTGTTAGCGGATGAGATACCACGAATGAATCGCGGTATGACGGTTCGCGGCAGCATGACAATAAGCTCGTCATTCCGCTACGTGTTAGCGGGATCTATGCCAAGAGATACCGTGAATGAATCGCGGTATGACGTGTTGCTTGGGTCAGCTATAGTATAAATATACTAGGGATTATAGTTTTCTTATGCTGCCTTTTTGTTATTAGACAACCACAATATAAAGGGGTGAAACGGATGCAAACAGTAGTGCCTTTCTGCACCAAACGTATTACCTTTAACGAATAGTAAAATGTGAGATTTTTTGGAACTACCGTGGAGCAATTGCTCCACGGTTTCACTCTACTTAGAATCCACCCATGCCACCCATTTCTCCTGCGCCCATAGGAGATGAAGCATTTTCTTTGCTTGGTACATCAACTATCATAGATTCAGTAGTAATCAGCACACTCGCAACAGATATCGCTGTTTCAAAAGCAATACGCACCACTTTTGCTGGATCAATCACACCAGCTGTAAATGCATTAGCGTAATTCATAGCCTCAACGTTGTATATAAGCTCTTTATCATTCTGCTTAATCAAATAGTCAATGATAACAGCAGATTCAAGACCAGCATTTTTAACTAACCTTCTAATTGGAGCACTGAGAACTTTCTTAATAATGTTTATGCCTATTTGCTCTTCGTCACTTGCACCTTTTAATTTGTCGAGAACAGATGAAGCATAAAGAAGTGCAACTCCACCACCTGGAACTATGCCTTCTTCAATTGCAGCTCTTGTTGCATGCAGCGCATCTTCAACTCTATCTCTACGTTCTTTAACTTCCACTTCAGTTGCTCCACCAACTTTTAGCACAGCAACACCACCTGATAATTTCGCTAAACGTTCTCTTAGCTTTTCTTTATCATAATCAGAAGTTGAAGTTTCAATTTGAGATTTGATCTGCTCGATTCTAGCTTTCACACTGTCAGAATCGCTATTTTCGCTGACAACTGTGGTATTATCTTTAGTAATTTTAACATTTTTAGCAGTACCAAGATCATCAAGTGTCAGATCTTCCATCTTGATTCCAAGTTCATCTTTTATGACGTACTTAGCACCAGTCAAAGTTGCTATATCTTCGAGCATTTCCTTTCTTCTGTCACCAAAACCTGGAGCTTTTACTGCAGCAACTTTTAAACCACCACGCAATTTATTGATAACTAAAGTGCTTAATGCTTCACCTTCGATATCCTCTGCAATAATAACTAAAGGTTTACCAGATTTAACAACAGCTTCAAGAATAGGAAGTAAAGGTTGAATAATATTTAATTTTTTCTCTGTAATTAATAGATAAGGATTATCAAGCTCCACGATCATTTTTTCATTATTTGTAATAAAATACGGAGAAAGATAACCGCGATCAAATTGCATGCCAGTAGTCAGCTCAACTTCTAACTCTTTTGAACCTTTACTCTCTTCAACAGTTATTACACCCTCTTTTCCAACTTTTTTCACGGAATCAGCGATACTGTTACCTATATCCTTATCACCATTTGCAGAGATTATCGCAACTTGCGCTACTTCATCCATTTTCTCTAGAGAAATTGTACGAGACATTGATGCAATTTCCTTTAATATTACATCTTTTGCCTTCTGTATTCCGTTTTTAATACCAACACGATCGTTTCCAGCAGCAATTGATTTTGAAGCTTCCATGATCATGCTGCTAGTTAATATTGAGCACGTTGTTGTACCATCACCAACTTTGTCGTTACATTGAGAACAACTTTGGGCAAAGATGCTTGCTATTGCAGCATTTAGTGGTTTTTCAGGCTTGATACCCTTCATCACCTTATAACCATCTTTTGTAATTTCTGGTGCTCCATAGGGCTTATTAATCCCTACTGTTTTTCCTCTAGGTCCCGCAGTTATTGCTACCGTTGAATCCACTATTGCTGCGACTTCACGAAAGGCTTCTTGTAACTGCTCACCTGATACTACTACATTAGTCATTTTTATCACCTCTTGTTAATAAAAAACTTAGAAAACTATAATAAAACCATTTACAATGCGCCATGTTGCGCTTTGTTTCAATTTAGTAAAATAAAGACTGCTATTTAATGACAGCAAGTATATCGGACTCTTTCATCACGATAAGCTTTTCATCATTATGTTCTATTTCTGTACCAGCCCATTGACGATAGAACACTTTATCACCAGCCTTTACAGTTAAAGCTATGCGTTCGCCATTTGAGTTGCGTGAACCTTCACCAGTTGCTACAATTTCACCTTTAGTAGGTTTCTTTTCAGCACTTGATGGAAGCATAATTCCACCCTGCTTTTCCTCGCTAATAGGCTTGATCAGCACGCTATCATCCAATACATTTAAACTTATACTTGACATTTGCTTTTCCTCTCAACAAATTAACCTATAACTTTATATATATACTCGTAAGTTAGATTTCAAGGGCTGGAGCTTGTAAAATATGCACACCATATAAAATATGCACGCCAAAAGCAGTTTCTAAAAGAGCCTAATGTTATATAATAAAATTTAGGTTTATTTATAGAGATTTCATGAGTTATATACCATTCTTAAGTCGTGGTGTGATAGTGCTATATGGGCCTGACACTAGAGATTTTCTGCAGGGCATTATAACCAATGATATTAATAAGCTAGATAGCCAAAAAGCTATTTACTCTTTATTGCTTAGCCCTCAGGGAAAATACCTATATGATTTTTTTCTTATTGAATATGGTAGATATATTTTCTTAGAGTGCGAAAATGTGCACTTACAGCAAATAATCGAGAAACTAGATTTACTTAAAACTTATTTGAGAGTGAAAATTAAAGACATTAGTGCACTATATAAGGTTGGAGTTTTGTTTGATACTAAGTTGGCGGAGTGTAGTAGTAAGTCACAAGTTATTTTTCAAGATCCAAGGCACAAGCTGCTAGGAATGAGGATCATACATAAAGATGAAATAAAAGAACCGGTTGGAGATTTTATTCAGTATGAAAAAGTTAGAATTAAAAACCTTGTCCCAGATGGAGCAAAAGATATGGTACAAAATTCATCGTTCCCATTGCAATATTTAATCGATAAGGCAAACGGTATAAGCTTTAATAAGGGGTGTTACGTAGGTCAGGAAGTCGTAAATCGAATGAGCAGACAAGAAATATTCAGAAGAAAACTTTATCTTGTTGAGGGGGATAACGCACTTCCAGATATTGGCACTAAAGTGACAAATGAAAATAATGAGGAAATAGGGGAACTGCGCTCTAGTGTAGACAACATTGGACTTGCATTGCTTAATACTCAAAAAAGTCATGCAAATTTATATGTCGATGGGGTTAAGTGCGTTAAGACGTTGTATAATTAAAGTCTTAAGGTAGCGCATATAGAAACGAAAAACTTATTTTATGGCCTAGCGTCACGCACTAGAATGACATCATTTACGATGTAACATTTATTACTTTTGCAGATACAATTTACATGCTATAATTGAATCTTCATAGTTGGTAAATTGGAGTGCAAAGAAGTAAAATTAAAGTAGAAATAAAGAGATTATCACACGGAGAAGACTTGTCTCTTCCATGTTATGCAACTACGCAGAGTGCTGGTATGGATCTTTATGCTGCATTGAATGACTCTGCTGTTTTAAATCCACTTGAGAGATTACTTGTTCCAACTGGAATTGTGATTGCAATACCAAACGGTTTTGAGGGGCAAATCCGCCCACGTTCTGGTCTTGCTGCAAAACATGGAATCACTGTCTTAAATTCTCCGGGCACTATAGACTCTGATTATCGAGGTGAGGTGAAGATTTGCCTAATTAATCTAAGTAATCAGTCGTATGAGATAAAAAGAGGAGATAGAATTGTACAAATCCTTATTTCTCCTGTATCTCAGGTAATTTGGGATGACAGAGAAGAATTCTGCACAGAAGAAACCGGTCGCAATGCAGGGGGCTTTGGCTCAAGTGGCAGGTAATTTGCGAAAAAGCTTGACTATGACAGTTCTTTTATATACAATTTAAGCATATTAATATTTTATTAAATGAGGTCGTTTATGCTAACTTTCAAAAATCATCGAGGTCAGTTCCACAAAACAAACACTGCACTTGTTGCACTTACTTCTTTGTATGTCATAGGCGCAGCAGTAGCACTTTCAGCACCATATTGGGTGTCTTCAACTTCCATGCTAGCTCCACTTGCAGCTTTTGCAGCTACACCACTTGGAATGGGTGTTTTAGCATTTGTTGCTGTTGCACTGATTTGTTTAGCAGTATATGCCATCAGCAAAAATAACGAAATATCTGAGTTGAAAGCTCCGAAGATTGTTGTTGATGATAAACAAGCAGCATTGCTAGTAACAAAAGAGGTGTATGAGGAAATAAAAAAGAATAACCAAGTTAAAGATGAAAAAGATAAGATGAAAGGTAAATGTTATATAGACTTCAGCTTAGAAGGCAAGAACTACCGTATTATTGTTGGGTCTTTCAGTTCAGCAGGCAATACTTTATTATTAAGTATAAGTTCACTAGAAGTGAAAAACAAAGAAGGTGAGTTCGAGGCAGTAAATAAAACAGAGTGGAATAAAACATTAGGTTTAGACAAAGATGATGCTAAAGAGGTTAACACTTATTTAGGCTCACTTATTGTTGAACAAGTTGCTTCTGAAGAAAAAGCAAAAAGCTAGACAGCTAAGTATAAAAGATGTAGATTAAGTCTGCCTCTTTATTTTTTAGTGTCAGTTACTTAAATTTATTATGGAAATTGCCTTAACTTTTATATAGTTGTGAGAAGCTGCTAAGGATTTTTATTTAATTTAACTGCATCTTTTGCCTTATCCAATAACCCATTAATAAAACCAATTTCGCTTGGTTTATCAAGTAAATCAGATGCAATGTTAGTATATTCATTAATGACAACTGGAACTGGCGTATCACAATTAGCTAACTCACATATTGCAACACGCAAGATAGATAAGCTTATAAGATTTAAACGTGAGAGGGACCAGCTTGGATGTAAATAAGACTCTATTATTTTATCATATTCTTCACTGCTTTTTATAACCTTATATAACAAGTTTTCTAAGAACTGATGTTCAAATTCTTCACATTCAAATATATCTTTCAACTTACTTATGTAGTTCTTAAGCTCACAATTTTCCAGTTTAAAAGTGCTTTTGTTGTAACCTACGAAAATATTTGAATAAGCAATTTGTACAGCAAGAAATCTTGCCGTACTTCTTTTTATGCGCCACTTTTTATCTACTGATTTTTCCTCCATTATTTTAATTTATTGTGTAAATCTATCATATGCAAAACAGTTGAGGCTGCATGGCCACCAACGTTCTTTTTGTTTTTGTCAGCTCTAACTAGTGCTTTATCTTTGCTGTCAGCGGTAATTACGCCCATACCAAAGGGTGTTGCATAATGCATAACAACCTCATTTAAACCTTCGATTACCCCTTTACAAACGTATTGATAATGATCAGTTTCACCGCGAATCACGCACCCAAGAGCTAAATAACCGTCATAATTAGCATTCTTGCTTTTTACTGCAAAGAGAATTGTAGCTGGTATCTCAAATGCACCAGGAACTTCAATTATGTCATAGCTTGCATGACTTTCTTTTAATCTATCGACTGCACCTTCAAGCAAAAGGTTTGCTATTTCAGCATAATAAATTGAATTAACTATTAGTATTTTCGACATTTACTACCACTTTTTTCGTTAAAAACAACTTTATTAATGATTGTTGAATTAAAGTTATAATATTACTAAATATCCAATATATTACCAGGCCGGCAGGAAAAGAAGAAAAAATAAAGACAGAAATGTAAGGTAAAAACTTCATAACATTTACTTGAATATCATCTTTATTGGTTTGATCTTTCTCACTTAGCTTCTGCTGAATTATCATGGTGGCACCGAAAATTATAGGTAAAATGCCTATAGAAATAGGAAAGTTATAATTAAACAACCCAAATAATGTAAAGATGTTCGTTGGGTCAGGAGCTGAAAGATCCTTAATCCATAAAAAAAAAGGAGCATGTCTCATCTCTATAGTAACAAATAATACTTTATATAGAGCAAAAAATACCGGTATTTGTATTAGCATGGGAAAAATGCTCGACATTGGGTTTACATTGTTTCTCTTGAACAACGCAATTGTCTCTTTGTGCTGCTTTAAGCTGTCATTTTTATACAACTCTTTTATACGAGTTAATTCAGGCTGCAGGCTTTTCACCTTGAACATCGAAATATATGATCTATTAGATAAGGGAAGCATCAAAAGTTTGATTACTAAAGTCAGCAATAATATTGCTAAGCCAAAATTTTTTAAAACGAAGTTAAAATATTCAAGCAGTAAAAACACTGGCTTGGTTATAAAATAAAGAACACCAAAATCTACAGCTTTATCAAACAAAGGTATATTGAGAGTATCCTTATAAGAATCCAGTAAATTCAACTTTTTTGCTCCAGCAAAAAAATAATTCACATTAGAAACACTTGCGCCAGGAAGTATGCTCTTATAAGGTTTGACAAAATCTACTTGAAATTTATCAATATCATTAGCGTTAGTATGCTTAATGCTTACATTTATTTTATCGGATTTCTCAGGTATGATGGCTGTAAGCCAGTATTTATCAGCAAAACCAAACCAATTTTTTTCACTCGTGCTTGCTTTTATTAAATGTTTTTTGGAAATATCCTTATATGTCCACTCCTCTAGTTTATTATCAAATGCACCCAGTACTCCTTCATGGGATATCCAATAAGATTCGTTGATATTGTCACGTTTACGGTTAATTCTACCATAAGGAACCAAAACTACATTATCTTTTGTATTGTTTTCAATAATTTGCTCAACTTTAAACATGTAGTTATCGTCAAGGCTAATTTTCATTCTAAATAAAATGCCATTTTCATTATCCCAAAATAAATTGACCTCTTTTTGATTGAGTTTATCTGCTTGCCAGACTGCCTTAGAATCTGGAACTTTAATCTTTTCATTCGGATCGAGCCACCCAAATTCTGCGAAATATACATCTTTTGATTCTGCAGGTGACAGTAACACCACTTGTGGAGAAGAAGAACTCGGTTCTAAGTGGTAGTTAGTTAAGATTAAGTCATCAAACCTTGCACCTTTCAAAGAAATTGATCCTTTAATCATGTTATTGGTTAAACTAACCCTCTGTTCTCGAGTGGAATTAATAATTTCAGAACGATTTTGGTGTATTATAGGAGCAAGGTCGTTAAAAGATTCGATATGTTCAATATTTTCAATCAATGGCTGGTTGTGGTTTGCACTAAAAAAATTATCATAAATAATGCGCCAAGATACCATGATCAACATGGAAAGGATAGCTGCTAAAATTAAACTTTTTGCTTCTGACATGAAATTAAATCAAACATATCTTCTTAAAGTGTATATTAAATATTGTACTAAAACAATGAAATTTACTTATTTTTAATAATAACTTTTAACGCTAATCTTTAAAATTTATTTTAATAGCTTCAAATTTTAACAATATGAACGCGGTGAAAAATCTAGTTATTTGGTTACTAATAATAGCTGCCACTTCAATGCTTATTGATTCACAAAGGGACAAACTAAGCGACAGATTTCTCAGTACTTTTTTACCATATAAAGGGAGAATTCAGAATAGTGGAAGTATCGAATTTACGAAATCATACGATGGACACTTTTATATTCAGGCTCAGGTCAATGATCGCAATGTAACGTTTTTGCTTGATACCGGAGCAACCGATATTGTTCTATCACAAAAAGACGCATTACATGTTGGTATTAACTTACAAAACGTTCAGGATTTTAAAATATATGAAACTGCTAAAGGTCAAATAAAAGCTGGTGTTGTTCACATCCCTCAGGTTAAAATAGGGAATTTTTTAGTTAATGATGTACAGGCGAGCGTTAACACTCATTCTATGTCTCATTCACTACTTGGAATGAGCTTTTTAAGGTATTTTCATTTCACTATAAGAGATAATAAGTTGATATTATACCGCGACTAAACACTTCTACAATCTACTTATCAAAGCTCTGTAGGTTAATATAGGAGCAGAAATAAATATTGCAGAACAAGTGCCAATCAAAATACCAAAAAAAATGATCAAGCTGAAGTCTCTCACTGCATCTGTGCAGATTAATGTCAAAGGAAGAGCAGCAAGAAGGGTTGTACCCGAGGTTAATATAGTGCGAAATAATGTAGCGTTGATACTTGCATCTACTATCTCACTCATCCGCCCACTTTTACCACTCTTGCAATACTCTCGAATCCGATCGTATATAATTACTGAGTTATTGATTGAATAACCAATGACAGTGAGGAGAGCTGCAACTGATGAAATATTAAACTCAATGCCAGTTAGGCTAATAAAACCAACAGTTAAAATCACGTCATGAATCAGTGCTGTTATTCCACTGAATCCACATTGCCAATTAAATCTAAACCAAACGTAAAAAAATATTCCAACAATTGCGATCAACATGGATAACATTCCTTCAAATATTTGTGTTGAGCTTATTTGTGGGCCAACATAGTCTATTTTACGATAGCTTATTGAGCTACCTAGCTTTTCTTCTAGTATGCTTTTTATCTTTTTGATTTTATCTTCATCTCCTTCATCTTTAAAACGCATGACTAAATTATCACCCGCTTTTGAACTCTGCACTGTAAAACCATTTTCTTTTAATGCATCGAGAATAGAGTGATTCTCATCTGAAGATTTTATCTCTATCAAAATTCCGCCTGCAAAGTCTATGCCTAAGTTCACTCCACGCAGCACAACAGTGAGCATTGAAAAGATGATAAAAATAATGCTAACGAGTGCAGTCAAATCCCTATATTTACTAAACTTGATATTGAGGTTATCTGGAATGAGTCTAAGTGCCATGCTATTTACTTAAAATAATCACTTGAATTTTATATACTTTTCAAAAAATTCACTAGTTTATTCTGTGATTGGACTTCTCTGTCATCCGAGTAGCTGACACTGATTCACTCTATAATGGTATCACAGCAGTCCTACGTCATACCGCTGCGGTATCTCTAGATCCCACTAACAAGCAGCGGGATGACGGTTGTCAGGCTAGTACCCCTATGATGTCATCCCAGTGCTTGACACTGGGATCCAGAAGAAAGAATGGTGTCATGAAAGTAGCTGAGGTTTCCATCCAAAAGGGTGTCGTCCCAGTGCCCAGACTACTTGGATCCAGGAAACTTAACTCTACACTAAGTAAATGTACAATAAGAACTAGATTCCAGACTGGAATGACAGCGGTCCTACGTCATACCGCCGCGGATAGATCCCGCTAACAAGTAGCGGGATGACGAATTACTATACCGCCGCGAACCGTCATACCGCCACGAACCGTCATACCGCGATTCATTCGCGGTATCTCTTAGCCGCTAACAAGCAGCGGGATGACGAGATGCCACCGCGAACCGTCATACCGCCACGAACCGTCATACCGCGATTCATTCGCGGTATCTCTTAGCCGCTAACACGTAGCGGGATGACGAGATGCCACCGCGAACCGTCATACCGCCACGAACCGTCATACCGCCGCGGTATCTCTAGATCCCGCTAACAAGCAGCGGGATGACGGTTGTCGTTTAGCTATAAATATTAAGGAATTTACCAAACAAAAAAAAGGCAAAAGAAGCCCTAGTCATTGTCTATTTTCAGTATTTGGCGTTTTTTAAGTCTTAAACACTGCAATTTAGCTGCTTTTAAGTGCAACTAACTTAAGCTATAAATGTTTAAGAAATTCACTAAGCAGAAAAAAAGGCAAAAGAAACCCCGCGTTAGCTAGTTGTCACTCTCTAATCCTGCAAATTGGCGTACTATACTGTCTTAAACGACTTATAAGCGCGTTTCAGCTTGTGTAGGTAAAAACCTAGAAATATTGTGAAGACATAAGGTGCACATAGTGCAAAAAATTAAAAATAAGACGCCAACTATGTTGTTTTCTTGCTGTTTAATCTGCACAGATGAAGATAACTGAATACCTTCAATACCATGATAAGGGCGCTGGCGGAGTTTGTCAAGGAAGTTTTTTCGTTATAGTATAAAGGAGTCCTATTAAAATCTTCTCAATAAAGGAAAAGCAGCAAGGAGCGAACCAAAAGCGATGAGGAAGGATCCAAGCCAGATTATAGACATTCCAGGTTTATAGTGCACTTTAGCTGCGATTTTGCTCTTACTCTTATCAATCTCACCGATTACAACATAAATATCAGAAAGCAAATTGTGGTAGATACTGCTTTCAACATTTTTCTGACCTTCCACAAGGTAAAATCTATATTCAGGGGTTATCTCACCCAATATCTTATTATTCAGCAAATTCCTGATATCCATTGTACCTCTCACTGCATGGAAATTTTTTTCTTTTATTAGCTCAATATTTCGTAAAGTAACTTTAAATTTATTGACTGTTATGCTATCCCCTATTTTTAAGTAATTTTCTTTTT
The DNA here is from genome assembly GCF_964028325.1 of Wolbachia endosymbiont (group A) of Hedychridium roseum. NCBI lineage: Bacteria > Pseudomonadati > Pseudomonadota > Alphaproteobacteria > Rickettsiales > Anaplasmataceae > Wolbachia > Wolbachia endosymbiont (group A) of Hedychridium roseum. The sequence goes on from NZ_OZ034755.1 coordinate 470,073, forward strand.
TCTCCTGCCAACCAACTGAATAAGCTATACCAAGCACTAAAATTGCCACTCCAGCATGAGCTGCCATCATTGCATAGTAGGATTTAGAAACTTTTCTTGCTAATAAAATTGATTCACCAAATGCTACCTTAAATAAACAAATTCTTTTACTATATGCTTCTAAAACAAAGATTAATAATGCTATGGAGATAGTAATTGATAGCACAATTATTAGCTCCATGTGAAAGATAAACGGCAAAATAGCTGCAGCACTACAGAATGAAAATCTGTATTCACGAAATATTGGCAATAGACTATTTCCCTGCCAACGGCAGTATTGCCCGATCATGGTGAGCACTAGAATAGCCAGTGCAATAGGATTAAATAAAGAATTGTAATATGGTGCTCCAACTGAAATTAATTCACCGGTTAAATACTCAAGCACTGTAGGGTATAAAGTGCCAACGAACACGATGAAAAAGGCAGTAATAAATAATAAATTGTTCATCAGCATCATCGTAAGGCGTGAAAAGAATCTTCTACCCTCTGTCACTTGAGTAGCAGATTTCTTTCTGGATTCCAATGTCGAGCACTGGAAAGATGTGCGATTTTTTCTCGTAAACACTACAAATATTACTAAGCTACTGACTGTAATTACACCAAGTAGAGCTAATATATACAGTCCATACCTTGAGTCATCTGCAAACGTGTGCACTGAGGTGAGTATTCCTGAGCGGACTAGAAATGTTCCAGTTACACTCAATATAAAAGTTGTAAGCGTAAGTAAAATAGCGAAATTCCTTAAAGTATTGAAATTTCGTACAACGAGCAACAAATGTGTCAGCGCCACTGCAATTAGCCACGGTATCAAAGAAACGTTTTCCACTGGATCCCAAAACCAAAATCCACCCCACCCAAGTTCGCGATATGCCCACCAGCTACCCAAGCTGATGCCCAAAGTGAGCAGCGACCAAGAAATAAGTACCCAAGGCCTGACAATTTTAGCCCAAACATTTCCTTCAGTATTTGCAATTAATCCAGCTATAGAGAGCGAAAAAGGAACGCTAAATCCAAGGTACCCCAAATATAATATCGGTGGATGAATAGCAAGGCCTATATCTTGCAATATCGGATTAAAACCCAATCCATCTTTTTCAACGCTTGGCATTTTAGTGAAGGGGCTGGATTCAAGTAAAGTGAACAGTAAAAAACAAAAGCAAATCAAGCCTTGGGTGATCAAGGATACTTTCTTCAATTTACTGTCGTTATCAGTAAAAATACCCATCAGAAATAGGTAAAAGGTAAGCACTAATGTCCAAAGCAACATAGACCCTTCTTTATTTCCCCAAACTCCACAAATCTTATAGATCAAAGGTTTTGTTGTGTGTGAGTGGTAATATACGTTTTCGAGTGAGAAATCATTTGTAATGTGGCAGTAGATCAAAATAGCCATTGATGTTGATACACAAAAAAATATGGCAGTGGTAATAAACCGACAAGAACTAAGCGGTAAAAACAAATATGTCAAAGACAATAAGCAGGCTATGAGTAGCAATATATTCCCAAGTTCAGGCATAAAAAATTATAGTTTTTATATAAACAATATTACTGATGACAAGTTAGAAGTTAAAGTGTTAATTGACGCTTGCTATTGATGCTAGCATAATGCCCCCGTAGTTAGCTGTGCTAGTATTAATTAAAAATTAAATATTAAATCTTTATACTTTTATAGATAGCGTTAATATTGAGGTAACATTGTGGGTACAACTAAGATTAGTAAATTTCCATTCAATATAAAAGGTAAAGTGGCAAAACAACATGCCGAACCAATAGTTGAAAAAAATCTCTATACTATTTAGGATTCAAAAGTAGAGAAGATTTTGAAAATAAGACAAGTAAGCTTATTAATAAAAAAGTTTGGCAATCATTTGTTGACTGCTTTGCAAAAGAAATAGATTATGCAGCAACTGAAAAAGTTGTAAAAAACATCGTTTGTAACATTGCAAAGAGTGATCAAGGTAATGCTTTTACCAAAACTGAACATCTGATATTAAATGAAAAGCAAGATAATAAAAAGAGAGAAAAAGCGATTAGAAAAACTGTTGGTATTTTGAGAAAAATCAATCCAGAAAAAGCCTTCAATGAACTTTCAGTAATAAAAAAACAAGCTGAAGATTTTTTACAAACCGATTTTTATAAAGCTCAGAGTAAACCACTTCAAGGATTTGCTCCATCTGGTGGACAGCTCTTTGCGGAAGTTCTGAAATATATAGAAACACTAGAAAAATTAGCTGAAGTTAAAAAGGAAGAGCTAGTTAAAGATTTCTTGTTAAATCATGTTAGTTCATTGAATAAAAAGTATCCTAAATCACAAGGCAAAAGGGAAGATGCTATAACAATACTATCAAGTAATGAGTTGAAGAATTTTTACAATAAAGGTGTAGAAGAAGGAATATTACAACCAATGGTATCTTACAAAGAATGCAGAAACCTGTATGACAAAATGAACCAAATGAAAAATGAATCCAAAAGTATAATTAAAAGAGAAGGACGGGAAGAAAATTTGAAGAAAATAGATAAGTCGATAGTCAGTGCAATTAATGACATAAAAAAACATAGAGAAGCAATCCTTAACTGTAAAGACTTTCAAAGTTCTTACATAAAAGAGAAAAAAGAACATCCATTTAGAGGCAACGCATGTCAAAAAATAATTGATATATATATCAAGAGAGAATTGCTGGATATCAGGAGAAAATTCGTCAAAATTTAAACCAAATAAAAGCGATATTAAAAAGTGCGCCGCAAGAAATGGATGATGTGGAAGAATTAGAGGAAATAATCGATGGTATGCATGAAGCGAAGCAGTGTGATGAAAATTTTGACTCAGCTTTGATTTGTTTATCGAACATACAGAATGAGCTAGATATTCAACTGGAAAATCCTTCAACAGAGCTAAGAGTTTTTCATATTAACGTTAAAACTGAAGTAACTCGGTTATAAGAGCCAAATTTTTGGGACAATTTTAATTCAAGACAGCTCTCGCAACTTTAGTCTGCGTTTTTATTTGGTTGTATTTTGTTAAAAAAACTTTAGATTTATTTTATAATCGATACTCAAATATAATGACTCAAACTTGGAATTTGCTGCAAACAGGGCAAAAGGAAGGCTATAAAATTGCATATATTAATGCTCGTGTTATCGATCCCGAAACTAAGCTTGATATAAAAGGTTCATTATTGACTGAAGGGGATAAAATTGTTGACTTTGGTGAATCATTATTTTCAACAAGTGGGGTCGATGAAACAATAGACTGTAAAGGGCTTGTTCTAATGCCAGGCCTTATTGACATTCACGTACATTTTCGTGAACCAGGCCAAGAACATAAAGAAACTATATATACAGGCAGCAAATCTGCAGCTGCGGGAGGCGTTACAACTGTAGTTTGTCAGCCGAACACTGTTCCAGCAATTGATAGCGTTGTTTTGGCTAAATATTTGAAATATAGAGCACTTGAAACTTCACATGTAAACGTTGAATTTTACGCTAAAATTACCACTTCGGAAGAAAAGTTGACTGAAATGGCACTTTTAAAGGAAGCAGGTGCGGTTGGGTTCACTGATGATGGCATGCCAGTTATGAACCCAATGATTATGAGACAGGCGCTGCTTTATTCAAGTATGCTGGGTGTTCCTATTGCTCAACATGCAGAAGATTTAAATTTATCAGCAGGTGGTGCAATCAACGAAGGTAAAATTTCTGAAGAATTGGGAGTAAAGGGAATCTTGAGTGCGTCAGAATCGGTTATGGTAAATCGTGATATACTGCTCATGAAAGATATGGAAAATGTGCACTACCATATTCTACATGTCTCTTCAAAAGATTCACTTGATGCTATTAAACGTGCGAAAGATTTGGGATTAAATGTTACATGTGAAGTAACCCCTCATCACTTCACTTTGACTGAAAATATAGTAAAACAACATGGAGCAATTGCAAAAATGAACCCGCCACTTCGCACTGAAGAAGATCGTTTAGCTATGGTTGAAGGTTTAAAGACAGGTGTGATTGATTGCATTGCAACCGATCACGCTCCGCATGATCGTAATTCTAAAGATCTTCCACTTGAAAATGCTGCATTTGGTATTGTTGGCCTTGAAACAATGCTGCCCCTTTCACTTGAACTTTACCACAGTGGGCAAATGGGTCTACTTGATGTGCTTGCAAAATTGACATATAAGCCTGCAGATATAATACACGTATCACGTGGTCGTATACAAAAAAACCTTGCTGCAGACTTAATTTTAGTTGACCTCAATCATGAATGGGAAATTAAAACTGACAACTTTGCTAGTAAATCAAAGAATTCCCCTTTCGATGGGCGCAAAGTAAAAGGGCACGTGGTACGTACTGTTGTGTCTGGCAAAACTATATACTCACAGAAAAGTTAGTTATCATACCTTATCTGTTCCAATTTGTTATCACCAGAATGGGCTAAGTGCACCTGAATTTAAATTAAGAAATATTAGCCAATTCCACTAGACTTCTTGCATAACCATATAATAAACTTTTATTGGGAATAGAAACGAAAAACTTCCTTGACAAACTCCGCCAGCTCCCTTATCATGAAACTGAAGCTAATTATTTACCTTCGCAATCTCTGCAGTGGATTAATAACAAAAAAACTTAATGTATTTGGCGTAAATCATGCTTAATTTTTTGCACTATGTGCACCTCATGTTTTTATAAAACTTTTAGGTTTCTACCTATACAAGCCGAAACGCGCTTATAAAGCGTTTAAGACAGCAAAAGACGTCAAATAGACAAGGGAGAATTTGAATACTAGCTACCTTAGGGTTTCTTTGCCTTTTTTTCCACTTAGTAAATTTCTTAATGTTTGTAATTTAGGTTAGTCGCATTTAAAAGCGGCTGAATCGCGGTTATTAAGCGTTTAGAAAAAAAACGCCAATATTTTGAAGTACATATAAATAACTAGTTAACCATGGGGCCTCTTTTGCCTTTTTTTTATTCGGTAAATTTCTTAATATTTATGGCTAAACGACAATCGTCATCCCGCTGCTTGTTAGCGGGATCTATGTTAAGAGATACCGCGAATGAATCGCGGTATGACGGTTAAGTAGGGTGTCATCCCAGTGCCCAGACATTGGGATCCAGGAAAGTTTGCTTGCTCACAAGCAAACTAGCATAGAAAAACGTTTTCGATGAGATTGCAGAAAGGCTGGATTCCAGTATCTGGGCACTGCCGTCATAAAGGAACCAGTGTCAACTACTCGGATGATACCTTTTTCTACTTAGTTTGGGTTATGCAAGAAGTCTACTGTCTCCGAATAAACGCATCCTCTTATCTTTTCCTAATTTGTAAAGTTATTTTGTCTATCAATCTGATTCCAAAACAGCAAAATTGTTGTATAATGTTACTTTGAAGTTTTATTTTCAATGCACAAGTTTGCAATACTCTTTTCTATACTGTTTGCAATAGTTGCTTACTATTTAAACAGTGAGATTATATTTGAAATAGCAAAGCTGTTTAGTGACATATTTGTTAGTTTGTTGAAATTAATAAGTTTACCTTTAGTTTTTCTATCAATAGTTTCCACAATTTCAGGACTTAAAGACTCAATCGAAATTAAAACCTTAGTTAAGAAAACACTATTTTATACGCTGCTTACAACTATTATAGCTGCGTTTGTTGCATTATTGTTTTACCTGCTAATAGACCCAGTGAAAAAAAATTTCATATGTAACACGATAGGAAGTTTGGATAATAACAATTACAGTTACTTTTCATACTTAAAATCACTCATTCCTTCGAATTTTGTGCAAGTTTTTCTTGAAAATAACGTTATTGGTAGCATATTGATCGCTTTTTTGATGGGTGGAGCTATTGTTTCACTTTCAAAAGAAAAGCAGGACATATTACATCAAATATTCTCTGCACTTTTCGATACGTTACTTAAAATTGCTCAGGGGTTACTAAAGCTTGTTCCACTTGCTGTGTGGTCTTTTATTACATGTTTTTTGCACGAATTAAAAGGTGGTAGCGAGTTCTACAGTCTTTTATGGTATTTTGTTTGCATAATGTCTGCAAATTTTGTGCAGGCATTTCTGATTTTACCGCTACTTATGTGGTATAAAGGCATATCACCAATTCAAACGCTGAAAGGGGTTATGCCGGCACTCACACTTGCGTTTTTTTCTAAATCATCCAGTGCAACATTGCCAACAACTATAGACTGTGTGCAAAATAAGCTAAAGGTGCCAAAGAAATTGTCGTCCTTTATTTTACCAATATGCACAACAATTAATATGAATGCATGTGCTGCATTTATACTAATCACTGTAATGTTTGTTGCAGAGATGAATGGATGCGCATTTTCCTTAAGCGAAATGTTTATATGGATTTTTTTAGCAACTAGTGCAGCAATTGGTAACGCTGGAGTGCCGATGGGGTGCTATTTTATGGCAACCAGTTATCTCATGTCGATGAATGTTCCTCTGCATATTATGGGACTGATTTTGCCTATTTATACAATCATCGATATGTTTGAAACTGCAATAAACGTGTGGTCTGATATTTGTATCACTCAGATAATTAATAAAGAATGTAATAGTGAAACTTAAAAAATGATATTAGACGAAAACAACCTAATAATAAAAGAATTTAAAGAAGCAGAAGCAATTTTGCATGGGCATTTTGTTTTATCTTCTGGATTGCATAGCAATACATATATACAATGCGCTAAAATTTTTGAAAATCCAAGCAGAGCCATGAAAGTTTGCGCATTACTGGCAGATAAAATAAAAAAAGAATTAAATAGCTCCATAGATTTAATATTATCTCCTGCAATTGGCGGAATAGTTGTAGGTTATGAGATTGGCAGGCAGCTTGGAATAAAGACAATGTTTTGCGAGCGCGTTAATGGCAAGTTTGAATTACGCCGTGGATTTAAGATCAAAAAGGGTGAGAAAATATTACTTATCGAGGATGTGATAACCACAGGCAAATCTTCACTTGAAGCAGTGAAATGTGCAGAAGGGGAGGGAGGTAAAGTCATTGCTGAAGCTTCTCTAATAAAGAGGAATAGTGAAACGAAACTGCCTTTTCCTGTCATATCTTTGATTGAACTGAACATCCAAAACTACAGCGAGGAAGAACTTCCAAGTGAATTAAAACAACTACCCATAACAAAACCTGGGAGTAGAGAATATTTAACAAAGTAATCCTATAATATCTTGGAAACACAGCACTTATACACAGCTTTAGTTATTTACTCCAAGTGTATTTTATGTATACTTATTACTAAATTAATTTTGAAATGATAGAAAATGAACGAATTTAAATCGATCCGTAATATAGCAATAATCGCACACGTTGACCACGGTAAAACTACTTTGCTTGATAACATGTTAAAACAAAGTGGCACGTTCCGTGAGAATCAAGAAGTTCAAGAGCGAGTTATGGACAGTGGCGACCAAGAACGTGAGCGCAGAATTACAATACTTGCAAAATGCACATCAATAATGTGGGGTGATGAAAAAATCAATATTATTGATACGCCAGGGCACGCAGACTTTGGTGGAGAAGTAGAAAGGGTATTGTGCATGGCAGATGGTGTGTTGCTGCTGGTTGACGCTGCGGAAGGTCCCATGCCACAAACTAAATTTGTGTTGTCAAAAGCACTAAAAGCAAATTTGAAGCCAATTGTGATAATCAATAAGGTCGACCGACCAGACAGCAGAATTGATGAAGTATTAAATGAAATATATGAGTTATTTTTTAACCTTGATGCAACCAACGAGCAGCTAGATTTTCCAGTGTTGTATGCTTCAGGTAGAAATGGTTGGTGTGCTAAGGAGCTTTCTGATGAAAGAAAAGATTTAAGCCCATTATTTTCAACGGTTATAGATTATATAAAACCTTCTGTTTATGATCAAAATGCCCCTTTTGCTATGTTGGTCACTCTACTTGAGTCTGATAAGTTTCTTGGCAGAATATTGACAGGAAAGGTTTATCAGGGCGTTGCAAAAGTCAATTCAGATCTTAAGGTACTTGATCTGGATGGTAAAGTAATTGAACGAGGGAGATTAACTAAGTTGCTCTCATTTTCTGGCTTGAAACGTATTCCAGTAGAACAAGCTGTGGCGGGAGACATAATTGCAATTGCAGGACTTGAGAAAGCTTCAGTTTCTGACACTATAGCAGTACCAGAGGTTACAACTGCAGTAAGCTCAACTCCAGTTGATCCGCCGACGATGGCGATTACTCTGAGTGTTAATGATTCACCTTTTGCCGGACAAGAGGGAACAAAGCTTACCTCAACCGTTATAAAGGATCGTTTATATGCAGAAGCAGAAACAAATGTTGCAATTACCGTAACTTTGGCATCAAGTGGTGAAGCGTTTGAAGTAGGTGGACGTGGTGAGCTACAGCTTGGAGTGTTAATTGAAAATATGAGGAGAGAAGGTTTTGAGCTTTCAGTATCACGCCCTCGCGTTCTATTTAAGGAAGAAGATGGCAAAAAACTTGAACCTATAGAGGAAGTAGTAATTGATGTAGATGATGAATATAGTGGAATCATCATGGAAAAACTCAGCTTCCGAAAAGGTGAAGTGACTGACATGAGACCTTCTGGTAATGGTAGGACAAGATTAACGTTTTTAGTGCCATCAAGAGGATTAATTGGTTATCAAGGAGAGTTTTTAACTGATTCTCGGGGCACAGGCATAATTAACCGTTTATTTCATAGTTATGCTCCACATAAAGGTCCAATTTCTGGAAGGCGCAATGGAGTTTTAATTTCTACAGATAAGGGTGAGGCTGTGGCGTATGCAATTTTCAATTTGCAAGACAGGGGAATTATGTTTATCAAGCCACAGGATAAGGTATATTGTGGCATGATTGTCGGCCAGCATAGCCGTGACAATGATTTGGAGATAAACGTGCTAAAAGGTAAGCAATTAACAAACGTAAGAGCTTCAGGTAGTGATGAAGCCATAAAACTCACTCCTCCAAAGATAATGACACTGGAGGATATGATAGCGTATATAGATGATGATGAATTGGTGGAAGTAACTCCAAAATCTATACGTTTACGCAAGAAATTCCTTGATCCAAATGAACGTAAGCGTGCAGGAAGGGCAAAGAATAAGGAGTAGAGGTTTCTTTTTGCAGGTAATTTTCGTAGCAGCGTACTATCTCGCTTGTCAAGCGTTTAAAACATAAAAAACGCCAATATTTTAAAGCGGATAATAACCACGGGGCTTCTTTTGCCTTTTTTTTCATTTGGTAAATTTCTTAATGTTTGTAGCTAAAGTAACTTAGGTTCACCGACAACCGTCATCCCACTACGTGTTAGCGGGATCTATGTTAAGAGATACCGCGAATGAATCGCGGTATGACGTGGGACTGCTGTCATTCCAGTGCTCCTTTTTTTGTCATCCCAGTGCGTGACACTGGGATCTAGAAAAAAAGAACCAGTGTCAGCTACTTTCATGACATCATCATAAAGTAAACCAGTGTCAAGCTACTTGGATGACAGGAGAAGGGGCTACTTGGATGACAAGAAAGAGGCTACTTTCATGATACTGTCATAAAGTGAACCAGTACTTGGCTTGTGTTCTAGGCAAAACCTGCTATAACATTTAACATACTGTTTCCGAAACAAATGTTCCGCACTGGGATCTGCTATGTAAGAGGTCTAATGATCAACGAAGAAATTGTAAGAGAGAACTTAAAAAAAGTCATAGAGCAAAAAAGCGGTAAAGATGTGATCGCTCTTGGCATAATATCCTCAATCATTATTAAAGGCGGGGACATTGGTTTTGCGCTTGAAGTTGCCGGTAACACGCAAGCAAACGAAGAATTAAGAAGAAATTGTGAGCAAGCTGTTAAAGCTATACCGGGGGTGACAAAAGTGATCGTGGTTGCTACTTGTCAAAAACAAACTGGGCAACAAAAAGCTAAATTACATATCGAAGGAGTGAAAAATATAATCGTTGTGGCCTCTGGTAAAGGCGGTGTGGGCAAGTCCACAGTTGCGCTAAATCTTGCTCTCTCATTAGCAAAGTTGAAACATAAAGTTGCGCTAGTTGATGCAGATATATATGGTCCTTCAATTCCTAAAATGCTTAGCACTGAAAAATTAAAGCCAGAAATACAGGGTGGAAAAGCAATACCTATAGAAAGGTATGGACTGCATACTATTTCAATCGGCTATTTTGTTGACAAGGATCGTGCAGCAATATGGCGCGGACCTATGATCACAAAAGCACTTTATAATCTGCTCATGGGAACAAAGTGGTCCGATATAGAGTATTTGATAGTTGATACACCACCTGGAACTGGCGATGTGCATTTAAGTCTTATGGAAAATTTTAACTTAACCGGGGCGATAATAGTTTCAACTCCACAGGAGCTCTCTTTAATCGATGCTCGCAAAATTTATGATATGCTTAAAAAGCTCAGTATACCGATTATTGGCATTGTGGAAAATATGAGTTATTTCATTCAAAATGACTCAGAAATATACATATTTGGAAAAGACGGCGCAAAAAGAATGTCTGAGGAGCTGGGCATCAAACTATTAGGCAGGATTCCTCTGGATCCACAAATATGTCATGCTTCTGATTGTGGAAATCCTTTAATGCTAAGTGAAGATTTGGCAGAGATTTATGAAGACATTGCTAAAGATGTTATAGCTAAAGTGGATTAGGTTTACCTATAATTTGAAAAACCGTCATTCCGCTACTAGTTAGCGGAATTTATACCGCGAATGAATCCACAACTGTACGAACATTGTCTACCAGAAGGGTGTCATCCCAGTCTGGGATCCAGGAATTTTATTAAGTATAAAAATAGCTGTTTTATGTTAAAATACAACGTTTTGATGATTATGGAAAGGCTGGATTCCAGACTGGAATGACATCATCCTTTTTTCTGAATTCCAGTGTCAGCTACTTCCATGACATCATTATAAAGTAAAATGAGATCCCAGTGTCACGCACTGGGATGACAAGAAGAGGGCTACTGGGATGACAGGGGAGTTGCCTTTTTTCTACTTAGTTTGGGTTATGCAAGAAATCTAATATGATTACTTCTATGCTTAGCCATTTTCAAGACAGGTTCTAAGAGACTTAATTTGTATATAGGAAAACCTTAAAGTCTTTTACTCATAGTATACAAAGTTTGTTTAAACTATTTTCAAAATAGATAAAATATAATTTTACAATTAGCGTGAATAAAATGAATTATGATGTAATCATTTCAGGTGGTGGGTTACTTGGTCTTATTACTGCAATTGGCCTCAGTCGTGACTCTGTGTCTGTAGCTGTGATTGAAAAAAATAGTCTACCACGTGTAGTAGATGACAACCGAGCATTTGCTATTTCTCAAGGCTCGAAAAAAATATTGGAAAAATTAGGGATTTGGCAGTTTATAGAAAGCGAAGCTGAGCCAATACTTGATATATGCATATTAGATGCGGTTACTGTGCATTACAATCATAAAATGGTTGGTGAAGAACCAATGGGTTATGTTATTAACAATGCTACTATATGGAATGCAATCAACAATAATTTTCTGAATAAACTAAATATATACTCTCCACATTCCTATAAAACAATTGCTTGTGATTCAGGATATGTGGAAGTTATTCTTGATAATAACCAGGAATTAATATCATCGCTACTTATCTGCGCTGAAGGCAAAAACTCTAAACTACCAGAGTTATTTTCTATACCGACAGTGAAATTTGATTATAAACAAAGTAGCATAGTATTTAATGTAAAGCATGAACTGCATCACCAAAACTTAGCTGTAGAGCGTTTTTTTCCTGGCGGTCCATTTGCAATTCTACCGATGAAGGGTGGCTATACTTCTTCGATAGTTTGGACAGAAAAATCTGGAATTTCAAAAATGCTAATGGATCTGTCTGAAGAAGAATTTATTATAGAGCTCAAAAAAAGATTTGGTTCTTATTTAGGAGAGATAAAATTAGAGGGTGAAAGAAAACTTTATCCTTTAAGTTTTGTTTTCGCAAAAAAGTTATATAAGGGTAGAGTTTTGCTTATCGGCGATGCAGCACATTCAATTCATCCAGTTGCAGGTCAAGGGCTTAATCTTGGAATTAGAGATGTAGAAAGTGTTATAAAGCACATAGTTGCTGCAAAAGCATCTGGTATTGATGTTGGCAGTAGTTATTTATTAAAGAAAATTTCACGTAACAGATACTTTGATAATTTTACAATGGCGCTTGCAACTGATGGATTAAATAGGATGTTCTCCAACAGAATATTCTGCGCTAAAGCACTAAGAAATCTTGGCTTGATTGCAGTTGAAAATTCAAATTTTCTCAAAAAAAGCTTCATTCGGCATGCTATGGGATTTATATAAACTACTATTTTATAGCTAATGCAAGTCATACCGCCGCGGTATCTCTAGATCCCGCTAACAAGCAGCGGGATGACGAATTTGTCGTTTATCAAATCGTTGGTAAATCTAAAGCTATAGCCATTAAGCACGATAAAGAAAATCATTTATAATCGCTATAGCAACTAGTGTAGACACTTGACGTTCCTTGTGATTTGATAAATAGAGGTTTTTATCTGATTTTACAACAAGAGCTTCTGGATGACATTGAAAGTAAATATTACCGTGCTTATCTTCAATAGCCTCTATTACCCCATCACTGGAAAATGCTGCAACTTTATATCCAAGTAACTCCAATTTTCTTCTATTTTCTGGTGTATTACTTACTGCCCCTGAATGAGCATCTGGAAAATATGTTGAAAACCAGCCATTTTCATGAGGTATTAAGAATTTAGCTACTAATTCCGCTAAACGACTGTTTGGAACGATCTTTATCTGCTGGAGAGGTGCATCCTCTTTATGTGGATTAGATGCTGATTTTAAATGAGATCTTCGCTTCTCTTCATCACTCACAACACTCACTACTTCAATTCCCTTTGCATTCATTATGCCTTCACATATGCCAAGTAAATGAATTGCAGGGTTATCATCCACTATTTTTGCAATTGCTTCAGTAACAAGCTGGCGACAAGGAGTGGGTGCTGAGTGTAAATTATCCGGAATAAATATTCTATTTATTTTGTGCTCTTTAATAAACTTTGCAACTTCAATTTTTATTCGGTCTAATGTCAGCTTCTTTGCCAATGTTTCATCTTGTTTTGCGAGATTAAGTGACTCTGTCTGAATTTTTTTAAGGCTAATTATCTTATTATAATCAATCAGTACAGTCTTAACCCCAAAGTTATTAAACATCTCGTAGATATTTTGAGATAGCCCAAGCTCATGTGCTTCTTCCGTTTTCAACAAACCAACAACTATGTCATTATTTACTGTATTTTCTGCCGTCAAGGCAGTTGACGCTGGTTCTTCTTTTCTGGTTACATGTTGAGATGCCGGTTTTTCACTAACGCCAGCATAAGTAATATTGCTTAATAATAGAACTATAATTAATAAGATCTTAAATACTTTATTGTAATATTTATACACCATAACTTGCCTCTCTAATATTTATATTACGATATAGAGTATTTTATAACAAAAAGGCAAATTTGCCAAGAAAGAGAAGGTGGCCTGAGCAGGAATCGAACCAGCGACACAAGGATTTTCAGTCCTTTGCTCTACCAACTGAGCTATCAGGCCAACTGTATACTTTCATTTTTAGATAAAAAATGTTATTATGTCTATCAAAAGTTTTTAAAGTAGTTTATATAAAAATAAAGGATGAACATTAATAACAGAATAGGAATCTACCCTGGCACATTTGACCCTATAACTTTTGGGCATATTGACATAATCAAAAGAGCGTGTAAACTAGTCGATAAATTAATAATAGGAGTTGCAGAAAACGTTAATAAGCATGTTGCCTTTGACACAAAGCTACGCACAAGCATGGCTGAAAGTGAAATCAAAGGGCTAGGAATTGATGCAGATGTTATATCTTTTAATGGGTTGCTAGTGAAGTTTGCCAAAGAGCAGAATGCTTCTGTTATTATTAGAGGATTAAGAGCAGTATCGGATTTTGATTACGAGTTTCAAATGAGTTGGGTAAATTATAAACTTCTTCCTGAAATCGAAACCATATTTCTTCCTGCTTCTGAAGATACTCAATTTATCTCATCAAGTTTTGTAAAGGAAATAGCAAGATTAGGAGAAGATGTTAGCAAATTTGTATCAAAAGGCGTTCAAAACGAATTGATTAACCTGAATAGGATAAAAAATGGAGAATAGTGCTTGTTGTTTTTTATTTCTGAATGGGTATATTCAATATATAAAATGTTATAAGCTAAAGGAGTAGCATGTCAAAAGTGAGGGTTAATAATAGAAAAGTTTGTTGTCATGGTGACGAGAATAATGAGGGTTCCGGCCATCCATTAATATATTTAGATATGGGAGAAGAAGAGGAAATAGCCTGCCCTTATTGTGAAAAGACGTTTGTCCATGACTGTACTGTAGAAGCGGTTGGGGAGCTGACTAGGGATGACCTCTAATGGCACTTTGTTTCTTCTGCAGACTTAGCTTATGTAAATAGCAAGAAGAGGGGCAGTAAAAATGAAACTATCCATACGATCGAGCACTCCTCCATGGCCAGGTATCATACTTCCACTATCTTTAACACCGTAAGCTCTTTTAACAAGCGACTCAGTGAAATCGCCAAGTTGCGCTAGAATAGCGATTGCAAGGCCAATGATTGGAGAATAAAAAATTGAAAATAGACCAAAAAATATTGATCCAAAAATTGTGCACACTACTCCAGCTAAAATCGCACCAAGAAGTCCTGTCCAAGTTTTTCCAGGGCTAAGAATTGGGCAAATTTTAGCTCCACCAAAATTCTTACCAAATAGGTAGGCAGTAATGTCAATTCCCCAAATGGTTAAGACGAACCATACTAATGCGTATTTTCCCTGTGGTAGGTTATATAAATATATTAATGAGGCGCTTGGTAATGCAATCAATAATAATGCGAAAACGTATAAAATTTTGTTTCCTTGGGTTAGATTATACCATTCAAAAGAAGATAAAACTGCTATTGAAAAAATCAATAGGTAAAACGATAAATCACTGAAATATGTAGCAAAGGAAAATATGAATAATATTACTATTGAGGACAACATTCTAATTATAAAATTATTATCTACCATATTTTTTCTCTCTTTTTGTATAATCTTCTAATGCTTTACTCAAATCTTGACAAGAAAAATCAGGCCATAAAGTATCACAAAAATACAATTCAGCATAAGCTGCTTGCCATAATAAAAAGTTGCTTAATCTTTTTTCGCCGCCAGTGCGAATTAATAAATCCAATTTTGGCAGATCTTTAGTATACAGAAATTTTTCAAATTCCTCTTCTGATACATAAGCAATATTTTCTTTTATAATATTGCTTATAGCTTGTGTAATTTCTTGCTTTGCTCCGTAACTGACTGCCACAGTGAGTAATAAACCATCGTTCTTATGTGTCATTTCTTCTGCTTTTTTAATTTGATCCAATATTTTACTGGATAACAGACTTAAATTGCCAATAAAATTCAACTTAATGTTACAGCTGCAAATGAAATTGACTTTATCTTCATTAGTTAAAACGGAGTAAAATAAATCAAATAGACATTCAGTTTCGTTTTTGGGTCTAAGCCAATTCTCCATAGAGAATGCATACAAAGTTAAGTAGGGTATGGTTAGGTCCGTACAATACTTGGCAATATCGTATGCAACTTCACTGCCCTTTTTATAACCATCAATTTTTACCTTTCCTTGATTGTTCGCCCATCTACCATTACCATCCATAATAATTGCTAAATGTTTCGGTAAAGATTCTTGATTCAACATTTAAAGTTCACCTAAACCACCCGATATCATCTGAGTGCTTAACATATCACTGTACAAAAATAGTGATTTAGTAGCAATCTCTACTTGAAAGGTGTCATCCCAGTAGCCCTTTTTCCTGTCATCCCAGTGCGTGACACTGGGATCTAAGTATAAAAATATTTGCAAATTATGCAATGAACAACAGATTCTTGGGGCATATAATGTCCATGATGAAAATAAGATGTATCCCAGTGTCACGCACTGGGATGACAGGAAAGAGGGAAATGGATAACAGATTCTTAGAGCATATAATGTCCATGATGAAAATAAGATGTATCCCAGTGTTACGCACTGGGATGACAGGGAAAAAAGGCACTGGGATGACAAAAAAGAGGACACTGGAATGACATCATTTACTGTATAATACTGTGCAATATTGCAACGTTCATACAGTTGTGTGTCGACTACCTCCATGACACCTTTGCATATAATTTTTTCTTTTTCACTACTGAAGGTTTCTTTCATATTACCTTAGTGATGCAATATATCCTTTTCTTTGATGGACAATTCACCATCAATCTTTTTTATATTATCATCAGTAATATTTTGTATTTCCTTCTTAGCACCATGAAAATCATCTTCTGAGATCTCCTTATTTCCCTTCATTTTCTCTATTTCTTCCATAACATCTCTGCGTATATTTCTGATGGCAATCCGCGCATTTTCAGAAAACTGATGCAATAATTTTACTAATTTTTCACGGGTTTCTTGTGTTAAATCCGGAAGAGCTATACGTATGGTATTGCCCTCAACAACAGGATTTAAATTCAAATTGGCATTTAATATAGCATTTTTCACTTCACCTACAACATTAATATCCCAAACTTTAATTGATAGGGTTTTGTTATCTATAACTGAAACGCCTGCAACCTGATTTAACTTTTGATGTCCACCATAGATATTTACAACTATACCATCAAGCAACGATGCGCTAGCTCTACCAGTGCGTACGCCTTTAATATCATCATGAAAGGACTGAATAGTTTTTAGCATTCTTTCTTTTGTTTTAGCTTTTATTTCATTTAACATAAATTACCTACTGTTTACAATCTGAAACTATAGTATAAGTACCTTGACCCTTAATAATATTGACTATTTTTTCTCCCTTCAAAGAAAA
The DNA here is from genome assembly GCF_964028325.1 of Wolbachia endosymbiont (group A) of Hedychridium roseum. Taxonomy (NCBI): domain Bacteria; kingdom Pseudomonadati; phylum Pseudomonadota; class Alphaproteobacteria; order Rickettsiales; family Anaplasmataceae; genus Wolbachia; species Wolbachia endosymbiont (group A) of Hedychridium roseum. The sequence continues at coordinate 487,076 of NZ_OZ034755.1, forward strand.
AACTATAATTGGAATAGAATTCTCACGAGCAAGTGAAATTGCTGATGCATCCATAACTTTTAAATCACGAGTCAATAAATCCGTGTAAGAAAGCCTATCATACATTACAGCATCCTCATTTTTTTTCGGATCAGCGGAGTATACACCATTTACTTGTGTACCCTTTAGAATAACATCACAATTCATTTCAACAGCACGTAAGGCTGCAGCTGTATCTGTAGTAAAAAATGGGTTGCCTGTGCCTGCTGCAAAAATTACCACTCTACCTTTTTCTAAATGACGAATAGCTTTCCTTCTTATGTAAGGTTCACATACAGTGGCCATGGGTATTGCAGATAATACCCTAGAAGCTACTAAATTTTTTTCTAAAAAGTTTTGTAAAATTAAAGCATTGATTATAGTTGCAAGCATTCCAATATAATCACTGCTTGCTCTTTCACAGCCACTTAAAGACGCAGATGCGCCACGAAAGATATTACCACCACCAACAACAATACATACCTGAACTCCAAGCCTGTTAACATCAGCTATATCTTTGCATAATTGGCTTATTATTCCCATATCATGGCCAAAAGACTGTGACCCCATCAAAGCTTCACCAGAGATCTTCAATAACACTCTAGAGTATTTTACTTTATCTGCTAAGGAAGACATTTCTTGCCATTTAGTTTGCACTGCCCAAAACAAGTAACTTGTAATCAGATAATTTAATAGCACTCACCTCGCTTGATTTTATAAAATCAGAAACCTTCATTTTATCATCTTTTATGAACTTTTGTTCTAGTAAAACAACTTCTTCATAGTACTTAGCCATTCGTCCATCTACTATTTTTTTTGCTACTTCTTCAGGTTTATTTAAGCTCCTTACTTGCTCTTCAATTATAGAACGTTCATTTTTCAACTTCATTTGATCTAAATCATCTATAGACAAAGCTTCAGGCTTCATAGCAACTATGTGCATCGCTATTTGTTTTCCAATTTCCTGTAACTTTGCCTTATCACCGGGTGATTGCAATGCAACTAAAGCGCCAGTTTTACCTAAACCACGTACATCACCGTGTACATAACCAGCAACAACTCCATCCTTAGTCTCTAGGTAACAAAGCTTGCTCAACTCTAACTTTTCACCAAGAACTGACGTACCATTCATAATAGCTTCCTGCACTGTGCCAATGCTTTCATACTTGGCATTTTTTAACTCATCAACGCTGATACAGCGTTCTTGATGAGCAATTGATGCTAAATTTGAAACTAACTCTATAAATTTCTCATTCCTTGCAACAAAATCGGTTTCGCAATTGAGTTCAACCAATGCACCATAATTTTCAGTCAAACACATAGCAACGAGCCCATCTGAAGCTACTCTATCAGATTTTTTGTCAGCTTTAGCAAGACCTATTGTACGCAACTTATCAACGGCTTTCTTGATGTCACCATCACATTCTTCTAATGCTTTTTTACAGTCACTTAAGCCAAGCCCTGTCCTATCACGTAATTCCCTTATATTATCTGGATTCATCTTCATTTGTTACTACCTCCCTTTCTTCTTCTTTGTAAACTTTACTACGTTTCCTTTTAGTTTGCACAATACTATCTTCTTTTTCTTGAATAAACTCATCACCTTTTATATTATCAATCTTAACTCCAGATCTTGCTAGACTAGACTCTATTCCAGCTAATATAGAGTCGGTAGCTAATTTACAATAGAGCTCTATTGATTTTCTTGAGTCATCATTTCCAGGTATTAGATAAGTAATATCATCTGGATCAGAATTAGTATCAAGTATTGCAACTATTGGAATTCCTAACTTTTTAGCCTCCTTAACCGCAATATGCTCTTTATTAGTATCAATGATGAATAAGATATCAGGAATTGCTCCCATTTCTCTAATACCACCAAGCGCCTTATCAAGCTTTTGCTTTTTCTTTTCAATGTTCCCCAATTCTTTCTTTGTTAAAATGCTATCCTCGTCATTTAATATTTTCTCATATTGTATCAAGGTTTTTATCGAAGAAGAAACAGTGCCCCAATTAGTAAGCATACCACCAAGCCATCGATGATTCACATAATATTGACCACAACGAATCGCTTCACTTGCAATAATATCAAAAGCTTGAAACTTTGTACCAACAAATAGAATGCGACCACCTTGAGATGCAACGTCATATAAAGCCTTCATGGCCACCTGTAGCAATGGTAATGTTTTTCGCAAGTCAATTATATGTATACGATTTTCTTGATGCACTCCATATATGTATGGAGCCATTTTTGCGTTCCAGCGACTAATTTTGTGACCAAAATGTACACCAGATTCGGCTAAATCACGCACAGTGACTTCAGGCAAATTTGTCATATATCATTCCTCCAAATAGTTTATCTTCCATGGCATAACCCTAATGGGACTACTTGTACAAGCCATGTGTGAAATTAAATTATTTACATAGTAATAGAAAAGACAGCAAAGCGCAAACAAAAAATATTGACAAAGGGCAACATGTTTATTAGCTTTAAAGTCGAAGCCTGAAAACGCTAAAAAGAAATTAGGGGGGGTGTAGCTCAGTTGGTTAGAGCGCATGCCTGTCACGCATGAGGTCGTGAGTTCAAGTCTCATCACTCCCGCCATAGTAGTTTTAGCATAATCTAAAATCCGCAATATTATTGCCGGTATTTAGAAACGTTTTCACCAGACTTGACATGGCATGGTATTGTAATTAATACTTAAATAGGTTTGTTTTTATCATTAACAATTAGGATTAAATATGCTCATTTCTGAAGTTTTTGCAGCAGATGCAACTAGCAATGCATCAAGTATCGGCGCATCTTTTGCTAGTTTTATTCCATTGATTTTAATATTTGTGGTATTTTATTTTCTTATTATTCGCCCAAACCACAAAAAACTAAAAGAACATAGAAAAATTATAGATCAAATAAAACGTGGTGATACAGTCATTACTTCTGGCGGGATAATAGGTGAAGTTAATAAAGTTGATGAGGCAAATGCACAATTTATAATAGAAATAGCACCAAAAGTTGAGGTGAAAGTCCTAAAGTCCGCTATATCTGAAGTTTTAAACAAAGAAACTCAAAAAGTGGCAGCTAAACCAATTGAAAAAGGCAAAATCGAAAAGAGTGATAAAAAGAATAAAAATCAACCACCAGAGGAAAGTAAAAAGGGAAAAGATGATAAAGGCAAAAATGCTGCATAACTTTAAAAGAAAGTTCATTTGGTGATCCATTTGTGTGCGGAATATTTGGTGTAGTAAGTAGCGGTGATTCAGTAATACCAACTTTACTAACTGGGTTGCAAAAATTGGAATATAGGGGATATGATTCCTCAGGTATAGCAATAATAAATAACGAAGGCGAGATAGAAGTCAAAAAATCAGAAGGTAAAGTTAAAAGATTGTATGAAGTTGTTGATGAAAGCAAGATGTCTCACAGTACAGTTGGTATAGCACATACTCGCTGGGCTACACATGGAGTTCCAGGCCTTAAAAATGCTCATCCCATTCATACAAATAATGTTGTTGTTGCTCATAACGGCATAATTGAGAATTACAATCTGCTAAAAAAGGGTCTAGAAGAAAGGGGAATGTTATTCCATACTGATACTGACACAGAGATCATACCAAATATGCTAACCTTATATCTTGATGAAGGATTGTCGCCAGTTGATTCTCTATTTAAGTGTTTAAACAACTTACATGGCTCATTTGCCTTGGTCTTATTATTTGCAGAATATCCAGATGCCTTATTTGTTGCGAAGAGAAATTTGCCTTTAGCAATAGGCTATAACTGTAACACAGTGTTTGCTGCATCTGACTCTAATGCTTTAAGTGCATTTGTGGAAAGAATATCGTATTTGGAAGATGGTGACATTGCAGTGATAAAATCTAGTGGAGTTAGTATATACAACAATGGTACACAAGTTAAACGTAGTATAGAAAATAGTAGTCCAAGTGATTTTCTAATTAGCAAAAATGGGTATCCTAGCTTCATGTTAAAAGAGATTTTTGAGCAACCGCGTGCATTAAACAAAACAATAAATCAATTTTACAAGCAATATAAAGAGGTCAACAAAAAATTGTTTTCTGAGCGGAGTTACATTACTATAGTTGGATGCGGGTCATCTTATTTTGCCGGGCTAATAGCAAAATATTGGCTGGAAAGTGTCGCTCAAGTTCGAGTATATCTAGAAATCTCATCAGAATTTAGGTATAGCAACGTCAAGCTAGAAGAAGGCAGCATTGGGTTATTCATCTCTCAATCTGGCGAAACTGCAGATACCATAGAAGCGCTGCGTTATGCGAAATCACAGAAGCAAACAATCATTAGTATAACTAACACATTTAACAGCAGCATTGAAAAGATCTCAGATATTGTGTTACATACTCTTGCTGGGCCAGAAATTGGTGTTGCTTCAACAAAAACCTTTTCTGCGCAACTTGCAACTTTAGCATGCTTTGCCGTGGAGCTTGGAAAAATAAAAGGTATACTGGGTGGAGAGAGAATAAAACAGCTAAGCAGTGCTATCAATTCTATTCCCGAGTATGTTGAGCACGTTTTGAATGTGATGCAAATACAACATATATCAGGTAGTATATTAGAGCACAATAACGTTATTTTAATTGGCAGAGGAAGTTCATACGGAGTTGCAATGGAAGGTGCATTGAAGATAAAAGAGCTTTCATACATCAATACAATTGGTATTGCAGCGGGAGAAATGAAGCACGGTTCTATTGCTTTAATAGACTCTACTGTGCTTGTTATAGCAATTATCCCTTATGATAGTTTATTCTTTAAAACGCTATCTAATATACAAGAGATTATTGCAAGAAAAGGCAAAGTAATTGCCTTCAGTGATAAGCAAGGAGCGCCATTCCTAAGGGGAGTTTGCGCAGATGTGGTGCAACTTCCAGACACTGATAATTTTATCTCTCCTATCATCTATAGTGTTGCTATGCAATTCCTTGCTTACTATACTGCAGCAAAAAAAGGGTTAGATGCCGATTGTCCAAGAAATTTAGCTAAGTCTGTCACGGTTGAGTAGTCCATTTAAAGTTAAAGCTAGACTTCTAATTAAGGTAACCGTTCACTCAATGGCGTCAACTTAAGGAAAAATGTCTGCGATTGTGTGTAAAATTTCTCTCTAAAATTTTTACCATTAAATTACCCAAAAGCTGCAATAAACAGCACTTTTGTTTCTGTTTTATTTCAACAAAGAAGTCTAAAATGTGTCCTTTTTAGGTGAAACATGCAAAAAGGGAAAAATCTTATTTTACAAATTAAAAATACAATATACTCGAAAACTTTTCAGAAGATCCATTTTGTTGGAAAAAAAGTTTCACACGCACAAGAAAACTTCCTTTTACGACAGTATTAGACTTCCTGCATAACCAATAACGAACTTTTATTGGGAATAAAGACGAAAAAACCTACTTGACAAACTCCGCCAGCCCCCCTTATCATGGTATTGAAGGTATTCATTTATCTTCAATCTGTGCAGATTAAACGACAACAGACTCTTGTTTCAATGTTAAACAAAATACCATAGAACTCAAGAAGACAATTCCTAGAAAATTTCTACATCCAAAAAAAGGCAAATCGTCTTAATGCTGTTTCAATGTAAAAGATAAGCTAAATTTTTACAAGGAAAACATTTCAAGCAGCAAGACACCTTTGATTGAAAAAGAGCACCAAATTTATGGAGCGAGCAACTGCAACTACTACAACTAAATCAATAAATCTTAATAGGGGAAAAACATTATGAAAACGTCAAAACTGACATTAGTATGTGATATATATGAGTTAACAAATAAAGATGGAAAGAATATTCAAAAGCTAGCAAGAGAAATAGAGGAAGGGAAAGGTATTGCTGGAAGGTTCAGAAATGGAATATTTAAAAAATCCAGCTATAACGTAAGCACGATTCTTTTAGCAAAAATAACTTACAAGTATCAGGGTAGAGAGGAGACATTATCACTACTACATTATGCTATAAGTCATAAAAATAATCAAGCTGTAAAAGATCTTTTAGAAGAAGCCAAAAAACAAAAACTATTAAAGGAAGTTCTGAATGAAGAGATGACCACAAAACATTCAGATGGTCGGAAAGAAATTCATACAATACTTACAGATGCTATATCACGTAGAGACAATGACATGATTAGAGCAGTGTTAAAGATCTCTGAGGAAAATGGTATCTTGAAAGAGATTGTCAAAAAAAGAATAACGATAAAACATTCAAATGGCGAGGAAATGACTTACACCCCATTTACCTATGCTGAAGCACGTAAAAATAGTGAGGCTGTAGAAGAAATCTTAAAATTCTCCGGAGAACTTTTTAATAAGAGAGCAACCCAGAAGCCCACTGTTGTAACAGCCAAAACTACTACAGCTAAAGATGAAAATAGTAAGGAAGTGCATGAAGTATGTAAATATAGTGTAATAAATATAGAGCATAAAGATGCTACTCACGTAATTGATAAAGCTACAGAAACTGACACTAAATTATGTAATATAAATAGTGAAGATCTTCAACCTATATGTGAAAGCAGCGAAGAAGTGCAAAATGATTCAACTACTGTAGAGCCAACTTCCGTTGATAGAGCTGACAGCCCATCTTTCGCTGAGCCATGTAGTGGATCTGGCAACACTGTGACCCTCAACACGGCAAAGACAGGCAATCGTAGCAGGTATTGTTGGCACAGCGTTATTGGTGAGCGGTGTTGTATTTTATGTTTTGAAAATCGATGTCACAGTAGCAGTAGCTGTGGGAGTAGTTGGATTGGTGTGTATGAGCTTTGCGCTGTACAATATCATAAACCCCAACACCAAGCTCGAGAAAGTGGAAGATATAGAACAGCTAATTGTTGAGTCTTCTTTGAATCCAACATAAAAGTGTATATTCAAAAAATCATAATCATCAAGAAAATAATTTCTTAAGAAGAATCTCTAAATTATTAACTCAATATTTATTTCCCTGCTATTTCTCCTTACCTTGAGCGTATGAGGTTTTGAATAGCTCCCAAAAATCACTTCTGCAACCTAGTATTGCCACTACAGGTAGAAACTCCTTCAAGACTAGAGTTAGGAGTAGGTAATAGTACATTAAAAAATTCTATAATATCTTGCTTGTTTTGTGCAATAGCTAAACCCATAGGGGTATTTTTATAATTATCTTCAACATTAATATTAGCCCCTTTTTCCACAAGAAACTTGGCTGTATCTAAGTGACCATAAGAAGCAGCAAAGTGCAAAGGTGTTGCACCATTCTGGGCTTGAGCATGAATGTTGGCCTCCTCAGTTTATCTCTTCTCCTTTTAAGCCAGCTATAGATATGAAGCATTCCCAACCTTCTAAAGCTATTACAGCTCAAGGTATTGATACAAATGGTACACTTCTTTTATTAGATGTATTTATAAGAAAAGTTACAGGCCAAAAGTATATTTCTAACGATATAAGGAGTATTTCTGAACAGGAAGCGCAAATTTATGCATTACCTATTGCAAAAGAATTTGAACAAGCATTAGAGGGTGCTGCTATTGAGTCAGGAATACCAGTTACAAATCTAAAATTTAATCCTGTAGAAGTATTCTTAAAGGTGGCCGGGCAAATAAGAAGTGGTAAATTCTCTGAAATATCAAAAACCTTATACTCATCTGCAAAAGAAGCTTGTCCAGAGTTTGAACAAACTGGTGAGTTTCTAGTTCATGTGAAAAGCCATCTAGAAGAGTTTTTAGCTAAAAAGGAAACTGTATTTCTACAACAAAAGCAGACTACAGATCAGCCAACATCTAGTGTTTCAAGGAAAGTAGTTGCAATGGAGCCATCTAAAAAGCCTGATACCTTCTTAAGCGATACATCAGTAGTTAAAGGCATAAAGCATGTTTTAGGGCTATGAAATCCCTCTTTTGTGAAGAGCTTAACAAAAATGGTTAAAAAGTATTTTCTTCCTGAAGTTGTTTTATTTCAGCTTTAGGAAGACCGGTCGCTTGGGAGATGGTATCAATGGAAACGCCAGCCTTAAGTAGGTTTTTTGCGACTTCAATATCCCTATCTTTTCTGCCCTCTTCCCTACCTTCTGCTCTGCCTTTTTCATGTCCGATTTTTATGCCTTTTTCAGTAGCATCATCAATTTTTTGAGCGAGGACAGCCTGTTCATCAAGAATACGTTTTATTTCCTGTTCGTAGGCAATAAATTCTTTCTCTGACCAATTGAATCTATTTAGCTCTTCATAGGCCTTTTTAATTATTACATCACTACCTATTATTTTTTCCAGCTCTTCTTCACTAGTCTCATCTGCATATTTAAAGAAGTATATCCATTTTTCAACTATATTTTCTAACTGATCTTCTTTTGTTTTCGGAAATTTTGGCAATTCAATAAATATAAAATAAAAATCTTTTAGATCGTGTTCATTAGTGTCTTCATCTCGAATAGTATGCTTTGATTTGTACTCAGATTTATTAGGAAACAGTACACAATCTGCTATAGCAATGAAGATAATTTCCTTAAGGTCATGGTATTGATCGCCCTTGTCAGCCTGTCTTGAATAGGCTTTGGCAGCATAGTATTGGGCGCGTTTTTCAAAGCCTTTAGTTTTAGCGACCTGGTTAGGTAAGGAAGTAGTATTACTACTACTCCCTCCCTTAGAAACGCAGCATGCAGGTTTCCCAGCACTGCGCTTGAGCCCCTTATCTAAGTTCTTCTTTTCTCGAACCGGCTTGTCTTTCATGATTCCTCGGAAAACAGCATCTTTAGTGGTGACACTAACAGTAGAGAACCTTCTCTTGAGAAAGAGCTTGCTAACATTCTTGTTCGTTTCACTCTTTTATCAAAATACTTTTTCCATTTTAAGTCAAGTGGATTTGTATCCGCCCTGATTTTAATATGACGTCTAATAGGAATATCGCTTAGTTTGAGTAAGCTCATAAACCTTATTTCCTTTGGTTTGTTCTTGCATACAGAAGTAGCAAAGACCCATTGACGATGATTCGTTACTTTGAAGTAGCGATTCTTTATCCAACGTAACCCTTTACGGGGATGTCTTTTCTTTGCCCATTTCCATAAACTATGCCAAATTTCATTGTCGATCTTACTAAACGCTTTTTTAGCACACACATGACGGTAATAGTTTCCCCATCCTCTTAGTAAGGATTGAGTGATTTAATTACTACAGCTTGTGAACTACCTATATTTGCTTTTATTAATGCACGCGCTTTTTTAAGAAACCTCTTAACACTTTCCTTCGAAGGCGTAATAATTAATTTCTTGCTGTATCTACGTACATTACAACCGAGAAAATCGAACCCTTTTGTAATAAATGTAATCTTTGTCTTTTCTTCTGACAGAGCTAGACCTCTCTCACAAAGGAAGGATGATACTAATGGCTTGACTTCATCTTCCAGTACTTCACATGTGTTTCCTGAGATGATAAAGTCATCTGCGTATCTGATTAAATTTACTCCACTTCTGATTTTTTCTCTTCTTTTGCTACCTAGTTTACCAAAACGACTTTCTAATAATTTTTCAAGACCATCTAAGGTAAAGTTAGCTAGTACTGGAGAGATTATACCTCCTTGCGGGGTACCAGCAGTTGTGGGGTACAAGGTTTTTGATTCTAGGAAACCAGCCTTTAACCAACTATGGAGAATTTTTCTCTCCATAGGAATGTGCTTCATAAGCCATTCATGGTTAATGTTGTCAAAGCACCCTTTGATATCACCTTCTAGTATCCATTGTGGTCGATTGCGCCTTGCCAGTAATAAGTGACAAGCAACAATAGCATCTGCGCAGGATCTTTTAGATCTAAAGCCATAAGAGTGACGATCACTGATTGTTTCAGCTATCGGTTCCAGAGCAAACAAATATAATGCTTGCATGGCTCTATCTTTTATCGTGGGTATTCCAAGAGGTCTTCTTTTGCCATTAGATTTACTGATATAAATTCGTTTTAGCGGAGAAGGTTTATACCCTCTTTGTTTTAACTGCTTTATTCCTTGAAATTTAGCATTGTAAGTTGACCATAGTTGACGATCTACACCTGCTGTGTTTTTCCTTGGTTTTCAGTTACTCTTTTAATGGCTAAAGCTTTTCCACTAAAAGAGCGTGTTAAGAGATGTTGTAAAGATTTTACCTTACTCCATCTTCCTTCTTGAACAGCCTTAACAATACGCCTTTGTAGCCTCATAACAACCTTTTGGCATTTCTTCCATGGCAACTGGTTCCATGCTTCGGAGCTGTTGGTAGGTGCACTTACAGTTTTACTTGTAATCATCTGCTTTCCTACCTTAAGTGGTTGACAAAGTTTCTTGTCACGAGGGACCAAATGGAAGTCTGCTCGTTTTCACGCGAATTAATGTTACAAATTCTATCCATTTCGTTACAAAATGGCATTCGCTTTCTCCATTTTCCTTTACCTGCATTTTCATCAGCGTTCCTTGCGGTTTGCTTGCCATATAGGCGGAAATACAGGCTTACCCTGTTCCTTCTGTCATACAACAGTGGGTTAGGTGACTTCTCTATACCGGTGGAGTTATTATTTGCGTACATCTAGAGATGAAAAATGTAACTTATCCACATTACCTTTTGGTCAGAGCTTATCAGCATCTTTAGCTCTTCAATTTTTACGATACTTACGAAGCTTCACTTACGTTCACCATACCACTAGCCTAGCCCTCCAACCACATGATGCTTGTAGTTTATGCTCCTCTTACGATTACGCATCTTCTTTTTTCAAGAGGAGGGAGTTTCATTGTCCGCATCGCTCGGCACCAACCGGTTACCCGATTCGCACTGATGCGTAGACTCATATGGCAAAACATCTGGTTTAATAAGTTTTAGAATTCTTTCAGTTTCTTTCTGAAGGAATTCCTCTCCCTTTAAACAATATGACCGAAGACTTTCAGGTCGCACCATCTCGCAAATGTATTGAGCACCTGTAGAATCTCTACAGAGAACATCAACAATACTTTGCTTTTTAGCGGCGATATCAGGGTCTTGAATAGTACTTAAAAACTCTATATCCTGTATTGCATTTTTGCCAGCAAAACCCAGAATATCATTGAGGAAGTGAATGAGGATATCTTTATTCTTTTCAGTACCAAAGATACGGCGAAAGGCGACATCATTCTTTGGATCGAGAAACTTCGAAAGAGCCATAGCAAGGGTACCTAAAAAGCATTAATAATTATACATAATTCTGAAAAAATATTCAACTTCTTTATTTTTAGTTTATTTTTTTAAGTTTTGAATGCGTTGATGAAAAAAATGTCTCCCATAGATGGCTTTAGAATACTACTACGCACCTTAGAGGTCCTTTTTGTAGATCTTTTTATAACCCCCTCATAAAGCGCCTAAAAACCCCTGCAAATGAATTCATGAGCTATAAAGAGCTCTAAAAACACTTATTTTTGGTGTAAGAGACTAACCTGGCGATGAAATTAAGTAGTTATGCCCCCAAAATTGAAGTTATACATATAAAGGCCATTCTGAACTGGTCTAAGTGTTTCTTTTATGATGAAAAAGCCATTCTTTCTCAGTTAAAATTTTAACACCTAGTTCTAAAGCTTTTTTATACTTTGACCAGGTTTTTCACCGACAACCAAGAAGTCCGTTTTAGGCGATACATTTGAACTCACAATTGCGCCTAAAGATTCCATTAGTGCTTGCGCTTCATTTCTTTCCATTTTTGAAAGTTTTCCAGTAAAAACTACTGTTTTGCCATTAAAAATGGAATTGCTAGTATTAGCAACCACAGGCAGAATATTTAACTGAGCAGCAAGGTCATTTACCATTTCAATATTATCCTCATCAGAGAAAAATTCCTCCAAGGAAGTTATAGTTTCTTCGCCTATGCCTATTATGCTCATTAATTTATCAGGAGCTTCTCTATCATAAGGTAATTGAGCCATAACTTCATACCAACCATCATAAGATTTGTAATGATTAGCTAGTATTTTTGCTACGTGTGGTCCTACAAGTCTAATTCCCAAAGAAGTTATAAACTTTTCAAGCGTTACAGTTCTTCTGCTGTTGATTGAGTTCAATAAATTAGATATTGATTTTTCACCCCATCCCTCTTGTTCACTTAAGTTGAAATTTTTGAGTTTTTCTTCGAGAGCAAAAATGTCAGATATTTTCCTTATCAAACCAAGGTCATAAAGGAACTCCACTTGGTTACTGCCAAAACCTTTAATGTCAAGAACTTCCATAAAATATTTTAACTTTCCTATTCGCTGTGCTTGGCAACCGTTTTCTCCGGAACATCTAGCTGTAGCTTCATCTTTAAATATATCTACTGCACTTCCGCATTCCGGGCAAGTATCAGGAAATATAAACTTTGGTGTATTCCGAGAACGAGACTTTTTATCCACTTCTACAATGCGGGAAATAACATCTCCAGCTCGTTCTACTACTACGATATCACCTTCCCTTATGTCTTTGCGCTTAATTTCATCTTTATTATACAGATTTGCCCTAGTAATGAGAACCCCTCCTATATTTATCGGAACTAATTCAGCGATTGGAGTTAATTGACCTGTTTTGCCTACTTGTACTGATATCTTCTTTATCTTGGTTTTTCCTTGAGTTGCAGGAAGTTTGTGTGCTGTAGATTCACGTGGTGCCTTGTTAGTATTTTCAAGATGTTCTTGCAACTGTAAGTTATTAATTTTATAGACTACCCCGTCGACATCGTAACCTAATTCATGGCGATTATCACAGATTCTGTTATAAAACCCCAGCATTTCGTCCACATTGTTTGCTAAAAATTTATACTCATTAACACAGAATCCTAGCTCTTTTAACTTGTTTAATACTTCAAATTGAGTCTTTTCTGCTCCACCAATTAAAGAATAGGCAAAGTACCTGAGTACTTTCGCCGAAGTATTTATCGAGTACGCATTTTAAATCAGGCTTTGGTTCTTATTTTACAATAATTAACATGATGATAATTAATTATTAAATGGTAAACTACTATATTTATTCTTCAACTTATTATACAATGGATGCACTAGCTGGAGGTTTAACATTACTACCCTCAAGTAAACTTGAAGGCCTATTACAACTAGCTGGAGGTTCAACTAAATTTGAAGGTCTGTTACAGTAATATATGATTGTAGCTGCAACTAGACAACAAGCTCCAACTGCTATTCCTACCATTAGCATTTCCAAGTAAACTGCAATAGCTATCCCTGTAGCAACTCCGGTTATTGCTAACATAGCAGCAGCTATCACAGGCAACTTACTTTTTGCATTTTGTGGAGCAGGGTTGTTTTTGTCTGGATAACTAGGTTGTTTGCTGTTACCTTGAACATTATTTACTTGGTTAGAGTCTTTACTAGCTACTAAAGGTACCCCTGTTGGTATTAGTTTTGGTTGTGTATCTTTTTTACCACTATTCTTATCTAAACTTTTAGGTGCAGCTAGTTGAACAGATGGTGCAGTACCATCTTTATTAATAAATTGTTGAACAGTAGCTTGTAACTGAATTCCACTTGAATCACTATGATTATCATTACTAATAACGGAAGCTGCTACATCATCTCCAACTGATATATCTTGAGCAGTTTGTGCAGCAAGTTCTTCTGATTTCTTGAGAACTATAGGAATTGCTTGTTGAACAGGAATTTGTTTATCCTCACCATCGCTACTGATAATAGAGGTTGATTGATCATTTATAGTAGTGCTACCGACTTCTACATCATCACTTTGAATATTAGAAACAGAATCACTTGGTTGTTGATCGTTGCCATGAGTATTATTTTCTTGTTCTAAGGCTGGTGTTTTAACAGTAGAAAAATTAGTAATAGCATTGACAGTTCTACTATTAGATTCACCTCTTGTAAACAAGTCCATAAGTGCTTTTGCTATTTTTTGAAGTCCTCCTTGACTTGCTTTACTAATATCATTAAAACCCAAGGATACGGAACTACCAGTGGAGGTAGAAACTACGACTTGTGATATCCCAGCGTTAAGAAACTTCTGTACTATCTCACTAATATTACCAGCAATAAACTCGACTGAAAGCCCAGTAGCATTCTTTTTATAAAACTTGTTAAGAATTTTAGCACCACCATGAGGAACAACCTGTTGAGTACCCAAAGTTGCAACACGCAAATCTCCTGCATTTCCTGTTTTGGTAATGACATCTCCCATACCGTAACCTGTACTTGCTACAAGCTCTTTTTCATTACTTGTTACAAGTATTTGTTCAGGAATTCCTGGAGTGTTACTGCTACCAGCTTTTTCAGCATTCATTTGCTGATTCTCATCACTCTGCACTGCGATTTGTACATTATTATTGCTATGATCACCTAAAGATGAATTCGTTGAAGAAACTTCAGCTATTGTTAACGTTGAGATAGCTGCGGTAGAAGAAGAACCTCCATTAAGTTTATTACTCTTTTTCTCTTTCTTCATAAGTGCCAAGCTTCCTGGATAGTTATCAATTAAGGTTTTCAATAGCCTCAGACTAATAGTGTCTCCACTGAGATAATAATTACTGTTAACAAAAAAAGCAATATCAGGAACGTTAACTTTTAACCCTTCACCTCTTTCATGTCTAGGTAAAGATGGCATCACAAAGGTTATAAACCCGTCTTCACCAGGTTCAGAATCCTCATAAATTACTACTTTCTGTTCATTACTAGATCCAGAATATTTCATCATTTCAGAAAGTGAAGCATCTTTATGTTTGTTCTTTACTTGTTTAAAATACTGCTCATCACCATTTGAATGGGTATTTGGAATGAGGTAACTTGGTGCAGTGAATACATTATAGAATGCTGTAACAAGGTAAGAAGGATAATAGTATATAGATACACTATTATCAGACTTAAATTGGTCAGGTTCAATATTTATAATAAGATTGCGATATATGTCTAATGAATGGGCATAAGAATCACTAGTTGCCCTTAATTGTTCACCCACGTGCTTATAACCCATAGAACCAGATGGTAATGAAGGTATGAAATCTGATTGATTAACTACTCTAATAGTTTTCTTTCCAAGGCGCTCTTCATAAACCTTAGCAGCAGAAGGGTCAAAAACCCTTGGAGAAGCAAAAGTTGCAACATGCAAATCTTCTGCACCCTCTCTTACACTTAAACATAGAGCAGCTATGGTGGCAATGGCACCTCCCATACTATGACCTGTAAGGTTAATTTTAAAATCTTTAATTTCTAACTTTTGATCATTAGCATACCCTCTTAGTATCTCATAAACACTGCCCCAAGAATCCTTAAATAAAGAATAAAAACCTGAGTGGATCTTTCCACCTTCAGGTAAAAGCCCAGGTGCACAAATTAAAGGTATTCTAATATCTGTAATATAGTCAAAGAGATTACGACTACCGCGGTAAACTATAGTTATTTCCTTATCTTTTATAAAAACGTAACCAGCATGTCGATATTGTTTACCATCATTCACGTTATAAAACTGAACAATTTTATATCCTTCTTCCTTAAGTTTAGCTGGAACTTTATAAGATCTTTCCTCTAACTCAGAAAACTTTTGACTATTAAGGTTATAATCACTAACATAATAGCCTATCTTAACAAAATTGATGATTTCTAATAACTTCTCTTGGCTAAATCCTGCAATTTCAGTTTTATTTGGTCCTAAAATACCTGGCCTTTGCTCTTCTTGAATATCAGTTATTTCAAATTTATCTTGTTCTAGATTTGAATCATCTTCATTAAGTTCCTCATTAAACTGACCGGCAACATTATTATCTACACTTATAAAAGTATGACAAGCGTTTTGATATCTTTGTTGGATGGTTAAAAACTCCACTCCTGAATTTTCAGCGAGTTTCAATATAAAATTTGTGTACACATTTTGAATAATTGAGGAATGTTTTTCACGTATAACATTATCTAAAATAGTAACTAGACTATTTTGCAAGAAGGTCTGCCTATCTGTATCGCCTGAAAATTTGGAATCATTTTTAATTAAATCTAGTACTTTTATTATAAAATCTGTACTGCCAGTACATGAGGCGGCTTGCAAAACTAGGTCATAAATTTTTTGTTTTTTTTCCTTACGTCCATTACCTGCACTATCAATATTTTTTAGAACCTGGTTTTTAATTTGTTCAATAATTTTCTCATCTGCAAATGCTTCTTTATAGATTTCTTGAATTATTGAACCTTTCTTTTCAATACGTTCTCTGCACAAGTACTCAACAATTGAAACATGCTCCTGGCTTATTACAGTTTCTAAAAAAGTAACAATACACTTTTTTAATAGATCTTTTTTAGCCTGATCATCAATATATCTTTCAAGTGAATCCAGTACTATCTTCATAAAGTCTTTATTTTTAGCGAGAGATGCTGTTTCAAGTACACCATATAAAGAGTCAGGGCTACCTTCTTGCAATACTGCTTTAAGATCTCCTAAGACATCTTCTACAAGAACTGAGTTCAATAAATTCTGCTCTTTTCTTAGCGCTATAATTGAGAAAAAGCCAATCTTGTTGAGCTCGTTAAGTTGTACAACTTGATCTTTTAATTCAATATAAAGGTCAGGAAATCTCTCTATAAAAGCTGCAATATATTTTTGACTGCCAATAAGTAGAGGTAAAAGACTCAAATTTCCTTCAGCAAAAAGTATGTCCTGGTATTTTTCTGCAAGTTTGTCATTAGCTGCAATTGCTAAAAGTACCAGCTCTTTTACTGGATAACTATAATTGCATTTTACTTGATCAAAACTATATTGTGACAGTATATTTGAATATATATGTCGGTGATCGCTTCTCTTTTCTAAGTCCAAGTTAAGTTGATTTAAACAGAAATTTTTGAGATTTTCATTATCTAATTTAACAGGTTGACCATCATAATCTTCAATGCTTCATACAATCGTATCTAATTCTTTATAATTATTATACTCTATGGCATTATTTAGAATATTTATTATTTTAGCAAAAGTTAAACTTTCAGGAACTACAACAAATAAATCTTCTACTTCAATATCTGAACCTTCAGAATGGTGATGCTCCTTAACTTCAGCTTCCTCTTGATTTACATTAACCCAACTTGAATCTTCAGTTGGCAAACTTGCAGTACTTGATGTTAAAGAATTAGTTTGAATAACCAATATATTACCCCTATTAATATAACTTCTTAAGTATACCACTAAACATTAATTTTGCCAAGCAAACCTTTTAACCCCAATTCTGTATGGTCACAGAGAGTGATGAATTGTAAATAAATTAGGAGCACTGGTTACATATAAATTCATAAGGTTTTGAGAGTTTTAAGTCTTTTTGTATAGTCTTGGTTGCACTTTTATGCAGCTCAACATAAGTAAATTTGATCTATAGCAACAAACAAATGCTTATTTTAACTTATTTCTGTTGGCGTTTTATAGTAGTAATTGATGTTAAACCGTTCTAAAATTGGTAGCTTGCTCTGAAGAAACACTATAGTTGTTTAAGGTGGGTTTGATATATTTAGAAAAATTATCTATAAGATTAATATTCAATTTATTTATATTGAAATATACGATTTTATAAAATGACTATTTATGGAAGAACATGGTGGAGTAAGAAGTGGCTTCAATGCCTTGGTGGAGTTGACTGCGATAATCGATTACAACGTGGTAGAACCTATGCCAATGATGGGAGAGTCTCTGGTATTAAAATTAATAGTAATGTAATCGTAGCTAAAGTTTATGGTTCGGGTCAATCATATAGAGTTGAAGTTATACTAAGAGAATTCAATGCTTCAGAGAAGCATGCCATTCATCAAATTATAAAAACTTCACCAGCTATATTATCTCGGTTAATAAACAGACGGTTACCGAGCAGCTTACTTGATAAACTCAATGATTCTGGCATTAAGTTGTTTCCCTCAAAATGGAAAGAAATAAAAACAATCAGCTTGTTTGATAAACTCAATAATTTTTACACTAAATTGTTTTCTTTAAAATGGAGAGAAGTAAGAACGATCAATTTGCTTGATAAGCTCAATGATCTTGGTACGAAATTGTTTACTTCAGAGCGGAAAGAAATAAATGCAAGATGCAATTGTCCTGATTGGGCTGTACCTTGTAAGCATATTGCTGCTGTAATTTATCTTATTGCTAAAGAGATTGATAGAAATCCTTTATTGGCTTTTAATATTCGTAATTGTAACTTACTAGCATTCATTGATGATTTTTGGGATGGAAAATTAGGAGATGTTCAAAAAATCTTAACGCTTGATGATGTATTTAAACCATGCGATCAAGCAACTTCCAATCAAGTAATTTTAGATAACATTGACTTATCAACTATTCCTGACCTTGCTAATTGTGTTTGCAGTATTTTGACGAATAATCCGCTTTTTTTTGAGAAAAACTTTTGCCATACCTTGCAAACAGCTTATAAGCATTGGCAAAGATATCCCACAGGAAATCAGTCTTTTACAGAAGAAGAACTGTTTATTGAGAAATGGGTGCATATCGAACATTGGCAAACATTTCAACTATTTATTGATGATCGTTATCAACTGATTCAGGTAAACAATGGTATAAGTAAGTTATTTGCAACCGATAAAAATTTACCAAAAAATGTAGCACAATTTTTAAACGACATTCCTAATTCGTTACTTCACAGGCTTAATCCTGAACTTCGCTTCATGCATATGATTTCACAGTTTGCACATATGCTGATGGAAAAGTCAGCGCTAATACCACAAGTATTACAAAACAAAAGAGAAGAAATTATAATGAGATGGATTCCTGCGTTGTTTAATGAATCAGTTAAGGAAATTCATAGCAAGATATCATCTATTTGTCCGCCTCTATTGGTGCAGTACAAGGGACGTGCTATAGAACCAGAGGAACAGGTAAATGTTGCTACTTCTCTCATCCTTTTAGGATATATAACAAACAATTTTCCTGTATCACTTGATGAATATAAATATGTGAACATCTTTAGACTGTTTTTCACTGGCAAGTATCAAAAGTTTCATGGACTAATCGACAAAGAAAAATCGCAAATAATTAATGTCTGGTTGTCACACCTTTACTTAGCAGGTAAACCATACAAATTTCATTTAATTATACGGGATCATTACGACAGATTTGAACTTGACGTACAGATATCTCTGGACGGTACAGAGCCACCGATGAAATTAGATAAGGCACTTCCTAATCAAAATAAAGAATTAAGACTGAGTATTTTATCTGACCTTGCATTTTTGCTTGAGCATATACCAGAATTAGAAAAATCAATCAACAGTAATCGTACATTATTTCTATACTTAGATCGTTTCTCATCAGTGTTTACAGACACTTTGCCGATATTAAGAACGATTGGCATTGTAGCTGTTTTACCAGAATCCTTGCAAAAAGTCTTCAAACCGCAATTAAGTCTTAACTTGTCTACTAAAGATGAAATAAAAGAAGAAGATGATGATAATCACGAAATCTTCATGATGTTTGAGGACATATTAAAGTTTGATTGGAGAGTATCAATAGGTGATAAGAAGTTTAGTATTTCAGAGTTTAAGAGGCTACTAAAAAACTCTCGTAAACTTGTGCGTATTATGGATCAGTATGTACTTCTAGATGACAAACAAGTAGGAGGTTTACTAAAGAAACTTGATAAGCTACCTAATTCTCTCAATCGAGCAGAACTCGTGCAAGCTGTTTTAACAGGTGAGTTGGATGAAACTAAAGTAGCATTTGACCAGCAGCTTACAAGCTTGTTTAAAAAACTTAACACTTATACACCTGTAACTACGCCAAACAATCTGACAGCACAATTGCGCTCATATCAAGAACGCGGATTTAGCTGGCTTGTACAGAACATAGAAAGTGGGTTTGGTAGCATAATTGCTGATGATATGGGTCTTGGTAAGACTATACAAGTTATTGCAGCTATTCTATATTGTAAAAATGCAGGATTTTTAAATCGGGATAGAGTTTTGATAGTAGCTCCAACAAGCATATTAAGTAATTGGCAACGAGAGATGGAACGTTTTGCACCAGAATTAAAGCTTTTCATCTATCACGGACAAAATCGAGAATTAGCAAGTGATTATGATGTGGCTCTAACATCTTATGGTATTGCACGTAGCGATAAGAGAGAACTTGACAAAGTTGGATGGTTTTTGCTCGTAATTGATGAAGCACAAAATATTAAGAACCGTGACGCTGACCAAACCAGAGCAATTAAAGCTATAAAAGCAAAATGTAGAATAGCTATGAGTGGTACACCTGTTGAGAATAGACTGCTAGAGTATTGGAGTATTTTTGATTTTACCAATAAATCTTACCTAGGTAGTGCTACCCAGTTTAAGACCAACTTTGCAATACCAATTGAGAAAGAGAGAGATAAATCTTGCCTAGAAAGGTTCATGAAAATAACTAGCCCTTTTATGTTACGTAAACTTAAGAGCGATAAAAGCATTATTCAGGATTTACCAGATAAAATTGAGAGTAATTGTTATTGTTTTCTCACTCCAGAGCAAGCGGCTCTTTACCAAGAAGTTGTTGATGCGAATATGGGAAAAATAGAAAAAAGTGAAGGAATTGAACGTAAGGGACTAATCTTTAAACTTATCAATGCTTTAAAGCAAATTTGTAACCATCCATCACAGTTTGGCAAGAAAAAGCGTGCGAGTATTGAACAATCCGGTAAAATGCAGATGCTTGAGGAAATATTGATTAGTATTGGTGAAGTTGCAGAAAAATCATTGATATTTACTCAATACACTGAAATGGGTGAAATTATATCTAAATTGCTTGAAGAAAGGTTTGAATCAAAAGTGCCATTTTTACATGGAGGACTGTCCCGTAAAGCACGAGACGAAATGGTTAATGACTTTCAAAACTTATTCCAGTCCAACATTCTTATAGTGTCTTTAAAAGCTGGAGGAACAGGACTTAATTTAACAGCAGCAAATCATGTAATACATTATGACTTATGGTGGAACCTAGCAGTGGAAGCACAAGCAACAGATCGGGCCTATCGTATCGGGCAAGAACGTAATGTTATAGTGTACAGGCTACTTTCAACAGGTACATTTGAAGAGCGTATTGATGAGATGATTCAAAGCAAGAAGGAATTGGCAAACCTAACTATAAGTAGTGGCGAGAGTTGGATTACAGAATTTAACAATGACCGGTTAAGAGATTTAGTTAATATAAAAAATGCACTATAATATATCTGAGTTATTTAATGTAAAGAACCAGATAACTACCGCTCAATAGTTCAAAATAGAGACAAAGATCAAAATTTATGTCTCCAACAGAAAAGCTTCTTTTGTAGTAGTCAAAAAAAGCAGAGATATAGGGCTTTCTGAAGGGAGGTTCTTGAAATTAAAACCAAAAAGATACAGTTTTACATAGCCCATTTCAATTGTCTCTACTGCAACCCAATTCTTTAAAACGTTTTAGAGGATTGTTATAGCGTTATTAGTGATTTGGATAGAGAGAATAGCACCTTTATCAAAAACCCATGTAACCTCTTTAAAATCCCGACAAACAGTTATTTCCAAAATGGAAACAACTCAAATAGCGAAGACTTCTGTTGTAAAAAACGTAATTAGCTGCCTTAAAATTATTTTAACTTTTTTTCACATTTTTTGGACGAATTTCTGAGAATTTACGTATATATATTACATGCATATATTTGCTGTCTCTAGATGAAAATTTCCAGTTATGTCAATCCTAACACTCGACCTCGGCAAGCAAACCGGCTGGGCAATTCTTACAGATGGAGTAATCCAAAGTGGCAGTGAGAGTTTTCACTCTAGCCGTTTCAGCGGAGGTGGCATGTGCTTTTTAAGTTTTAGTAATTGGCTTAATTCCTTGAAAGACATTTCTACAGTGTACTTTGAGGAGGTAAGGAGACACCTTGGAACTGATGCTGCGCATTGTTATGGTGGTTTCTTTGCTGTTTTAGCTGCTTGGTGTGAAAAGCATCATATACCTTATCAAGGTGTACCTGTCAAGACGATAAAACGTTTTATCACCGGTAAAGGCAATGCAAGTGTGGCAAAGTAGTGTTAACGGCAGGGGTTGATGTACAAAAAGATCGTTTAGAGGCAGAAATTGTAGCATGGGGAAGAAATCGAGAAAGTTGGTCAATAGACTACCAAGTATTTGAAGGAGATCCGGGAGGAGAAGAAGTATGGGGAAAACTTTCGGAATTATTAAATCATCATTTTATCGGTGAAAATGGTCTTGAATACATGATAAGCATGATGGCGGTAGATGCTGGGTATGCAACACAAGAGGTATACAACTGGGTAAGAGGTCACCAGGGCTCTGGGAGAGTAATGGCAGTGAAAGGGGCAAACAAAGCGCTAGTGCCACTTAGCAGCCCAAGTAGAGTTGATGTAACAGTTAGCGGACAAAAGCTAAAGAGAGGAATGAAGCTGTGGCCAGTTGGGGTATCGATATTAAAGTCAGAGCTTTTTCAGCTACTTAATGTTTTAACAGAAGGGGCGCCGGGGTATTGTCATTTTCCAGAGTATACACCTGAGTATTTTAAACAGCTAACCGCAGAGCAACTAATTACCAAGGTAGTAAAAGGATATACCAAACAAGAGTGGCAAAAGATAAGAGACCGAAATGAAGTACTAGATTGCAGAGTTTACGCAAGAGCTGCGTCTATTGCCCTGGGGATTGATAGATGGCCAGAGAGTAAATGGGAGAGTTTAGTAGGTGAAAAAACTAAAAAGCCTAAAAAGGTAAGAAAGAGTAGATGGCTGGGTGAGAAGAATGTACAGCAGTGAATATTTAGCCCAAGTTGAAGAAGCGATAAAGAAGCTGCAAAGCGGGGAAAGGGTTGTCTCAATTGCATATGGTGACCATGTAGTTCGGTACGGGGAAGTTCAAATAAAGGATTTATTGGAGCTCAGGCAACGAATCAAAGCAGAGTTAAAAGTTGCAGGTGTGAAGCCGAAGAGAAAGATTGTTATTGCAACGAATAAAGGGATCATATAATGATAAAAATCGTTGAAAGGAACACTATGACAAAAATTATAGGAAAAGAATATACAGAATTTTTAGAGCAGTTGAAAGAACATATTGCTATTAGTCGTTATAAGGCAGCAAGAACAGTAAATAAAGAACTGCTACTGCTTTATCATTATATTGGAACGCGGATTCTAGAAAAACAAAAGAGTCAGAGTTGGGGATCTAAAGTAATTGAGCAGTTAAGTAGAGACTTAAAGGCTGAATTCCCGGAAATGAAAGGTTTTAGCACGAGAAACTTGAAATATATGCGTCAATTTGCAGTGGAGTATCAAGATATTGAATTTGTGCAACAACTTGTTGCCCAATTGCCGTGGGGACATAATGTATTTCTAATGGACTTAGTTCAGGACAAAGAAGCGAGGCTATTCTACATAAAAGAAGCTATTGAACATGGCTGGTCACGTAACATTATGGTGATGCAGATAGAGCTTGGTCTACATAAACGTCAAGGGAAAGCTATTACTAACTTTGAAGAAAAATTACCATCTCCACAATCCGATCTAGCACATTACACATTAAAAGATCCATATATTTTTGATTTTTTAAGTATAGGTAAGGATGCTCACGAAAGAGAAGTAGAAAAGGGACTTGTAGGGCATATGGAAAAATTTCTGTTAGAACTCGGTGAGGGATTTGCATTTGTTGGTAGACAATTTCATTTAGATGTTGGTAATAAAGACTTTTATATTGATTTATTATTCTATCATTTAAAGTTACGTTGCTTCATAGTAATTGAACTAAAAGATAAAGATTTTAAACCAGAGTATGCAGGTAAAATGAATTTTTATCTTTCCGCAGTTGACGATTTACTGAAGCACTCGACAGATCAACCTTCTATAGGGTTAATCTTATGTAAATCTAAAGACGATGTACTTGCTAAATATACACTCAAAGACATAAATAAACCAATAGGATTAGCGGAATATCGAATAACTGAAAATCTACCAGAAAACATCAAAACAGCTTTGCCAACAATAGAAGAGTTAGAAGCTGAATTATCGAAAGTTTCAGATAAGGAAAAGTAATGCTACTAAAATCATTCAAGCAATTATTCCGCAAACCACCAAAGTCTAAAGGTTCAGCATGGAGGTTCAGGAAGGAGATTATTGCACTTTCAACCAGAGTCAGGAAGTATAAATAGCTTACTTTCCCAAAGCCTTGAACACTTACGCAGTCGGTCTCGTGATATGGTAAGAAAGAACTCCTATGCAGCAAACATAATCGATACGATAGTGAGTAATTGCGTTGGAACAGGAATAAAACCGCAATCAAAAGCTAAAGATGCAGAGTTTCGGAAAAAAGTGCAAGAATTATGGCTGAGATGGACAGATGAACCAACAGGACCAGAGCCTGCGATGATAATGTTTTTCATTTTTACCTCATATGAACCACCTAATGCTAGGCTTACCATAATATGAGATATAATGTAACAGTTTTTTTATTTAGAAATAGACTACTGTGGTGATTGCTGTGCTGCTACAAAACGCTCATATTCTACTTTTGCCATTTTAGTACTGGGTTTAAACGCTTCATATGTAATACGACCAGCTGCAAGTGCTGCTACTGTAACTAAAGCTGCTGCGCCTATTATACGTGGTGCATCTGGTGTAATATTGCCAGTTGTGAAAAGTGTTATTGCTGCTACAGCGCCTAGTAACAGTGTTGAATAACGAACAAAGAGGCCTCCATTGCGTGCTTTTTCAAATTGTGCTAAACACCCATCACCAGACCCAGGTGAAAGCTTACTATTACCCACAAATAAAAACATAGTATTGTATTTACTCAAATAATTTAATTTTATTAACCTGAAAGCTTATTGGATTAAAATTATTAAACTAAGAGTTATAATTTTAGCAACTAAAAGCTGTAAATTGCACCATATAAACAGTTATTTCAAGCAAAAGTTATGCCATTAAGAGCTATGCAACAAACATTTATATTTGTGGGTAATAGTAAGAGGTGAAAGGAGCCATGCACGCCCGTATACATAGCTATATACTGGAGTTTCACTATTTTTATCCTTCACCCAAGGATCTGCACCATTTTGTATGAGAAGCCGTATTATAGATTCACTACCACTAACTGCAGCATAATGTAAAGGAGTACATTCCCAGATATCTTTTGTATGAACATTTGCGCCGTTTTTTATTAGAATCCTTGCTGCTTCTAGCTGATTACTTTCAGCAGCTGCATGTAAAGGAGTATGGCTATGCTTGCCATCAACATCTGCACCACTTTCTATCAGAATTTTTATTATGTTCGTATGGCCATGTTTAGCAGCTACATGCAGTAATGTACCTTGCCAACTAGCAATATTAGTAGTAAATTGGCAGTCTAATGAAAACTTACTTTCTTTCCATACATTATATTCTTCCTTTGCTAATGCTCCTTCAAATCCACTATCTAGTTTGCTTTTCTCTTCTAGTTTTTTCTTTATCTTTTTAACTATATTATTCGAGTTTAAATCTTGATCATTATTTAATACTTCCAGTATTTCATGTAGCGGCTCCATAATCACCCTCTCTCTTTAATTAAATAATACATTATGACTACCCTGTAGAAGAGAGTCAATTAAAAGGCATTTGAGGCAAAACTTTCTACAAATTAAATTATGTAAAAAAATGTTTGCACATTATGTAATTGTTCAATATAAATGGCATTAATTGTCAAGATAAGGTGTTTTATGCAAGCTGCAGAGCAAAAAACAGAACAGCAAATATTATCAAAAGAACTAAGAGAGGATAAAAGGCTACAGTTAACAAATATAACTGAAGAGCAAAAAGCTGCAGCAATAAAGCAACTTGAAACACGAGGGATCATTATCCGCAAGGGAGTGTGGAACGTATGTACAATCCATAGAATATTAAGAAATCAAGCATACAAAGGAGAAGCGGCATTTGGTAAGTCGAAGGTAGGGCCAATAAGAAAAGCAGTGAGGGCAAGATGGAAAGTGCGCAAAAGGAACTATTCTGTTTATCGTACTGATGAGGAGAATTGGATAAAAATAACAATACCAAGGATAATTGAAGAGGAATTATTCGATATAGTACAAAAACAACTTGATGAAAATAGAAAGAGATCAAGAATACAACGAAGTGGAAGAAGGCACCTATTACAAGGACTAATGGTATGTCAGTGTTGCAAATATGCCTACTATGCAGCAAAAAACGCTAAGGGAGGAAGGAGCTACTATCGTTGTACTGGTACAGATGCAAGCCGTTTTGGCGGGACTAGAGTATGTAGCAACAAATCAATACGCATGGAGATACTAGAACCAGTTATATGGGAAGAAATGAAGAAGGTATTGAAAGACACGGATAAAGTTGCAAAAGCACATCAACTTATGCTTTTAGAACATAAAAATAAGCAACCAAATGATGAGATTGAAAAAGAAATAAGCAAATTAGAACAAGGTATCAAAAGACTAAATTATGTCTATGTTCGAGAACGCATAACTCAGGAGGAATATGATCTAAAAGCTGAGGAAATAGAGAAGAAGTTAAAAGCAATGAGAAACCAGAAGGAAGAGGTGGTTGATGAAAAGGAACTACAGAGGGAAATAGATTTTATCATAAGTAGTATAAAAGGTTTTGCCTCTGTGGTTGAATCAGAACTTGGTCAAGCAGATTGGGAGGCTAAGCTTAATATAATTAGAGCATTAGTCAAACGCGTTGAAATTGATCACGATAATATACATATAGTGTTTCGATTTCAAGAACTTGCCCTGGCGGAAATGCAGAAAAAAAATGTTCAACATTATATCAGGAGTCCAGTATTACGTAATTGGCGTCTTATTTTTAATTTTTTGTACTATGCGCACCTTATGTCTTCACAACATTTCTAGCTATATAAGCTGAAACGCGCTTATAAAGCGTTTAAGACAGTATAGAACGCCAATTTGCAGGATTAGAGAGTGACAACTAGCTAACACGGGATTTCTTTTACCTTTTTTTCTGCTTAGTAAATTTCTTAAACATTTAAACTAAGGTGAGTTGCATTTAAAAGCAGCTGAGTCGCGGTTATTAGACGTTTAAAACATAAAAAAACGCCAATGTTTTTAAATAGATATTAACCGGGGTTTCTTTTGCCTTTCTTTTCATTTGGTAAATTTCTTAAATGTTTATGGTTAAAAGAGCCCAAGAGAGGTGTCATCCAAGTAGCTGACACTGGAATCTAGTCTTTATTATGCAGCCACTTATTTAAAGTTAAGTTTTCTGGATCCAAGTAGTCAGGGCACTGGGATGACATCCTGCTTGGCAAAGATTTCTCTTAAATCACCCCTTTTGTATACCTGAACTCACGTGTTCAACTTTATTTTTTTCCATTTCTCTATAGCTTGGTAATGTAGAATTTTTTACATGTAATCCGATATATGTTGCAACCAAAGCAGCTATAACACCACAAACCACCGCACCAGCCACAGATGGAACCATCACAGCAGCAGCAATGAATAACCCTGTAACAACAACTCCAACAACATCTTTTGTTAATGAGGTATAAAAATTTTCCTTGCTTTCTTTATATTTAGTTTCTTTTTCATTTGGCACAGAAAATTGAGCATCTACGAAGCCGTTAGCTTTATTATCATTATTTGGTGTGGCAGTTTGGTCAGTCCTTGTTGATACAGGCGTTTTATTTTCGTTATTATGATTTAGCTGGCCATTTGGTGTATTTACAGGTCTACTACCAATGTTCCCATTACTGCTGCAAGGTTTTGCTCCGTTTTTTTCTACATTAGGTGTTTCTGGTACAATAAAGTTTAAAAGCACCTGAGTAATTTCTTTTTGTCTATTATTTATAGCCAACTCTACAGCTGCTCGTCTGCTTTCATCATTTACATAACCTAAAAATACCCCAACTTCTTGGACATTACCTTGAACAATAGCAAGACGCAGAGCGTTAAATTTTTCTTCTTCATTAAATTTGCCACTATTCAAAAGTATCTTTACAACGTCAGCTTGTTTTTTTATTGCGGCATGATCTAATAAAGTATAAGCCGTATCTTGAATACCATTGACTTTAATGTCTGAATTTGTGAGCAATCCAACAACTCTTAGGAATATACTGCGATCGCCGGTAATACTAGGCCCTTCTGAACGAACAGCATAATAAAGCAAAGTCCAACCATCCTGGTTTATTATTTTTATATCTATTTTCTCTTTTTTAAGCTTCTCACCAAATTCCTGAGCAGTTATACTAGGGTTATTAGTTACAATTTCCTTTATCTTGTTGTATGACGTAGCAAATTGACTACCTCTGGAGTTATTAGAATCTGCTGCATTGCTGCCTGCTCCATTTTCTTCTACATCAGGTTCTCTTTCCTCATTTACCTCTGTAGTTATCTGTTCTTGTTGAGGAATCTTGAACCCATTTCTAAGAAAAAGATCCTTAACGCGTGGGTTGTTATGTTCGGTTGCATGTTTTAGAAGTAAGTCTCCTAATAAATTGTCTCCTTCACACTTATCTTGAAAATTAACTTCTTTCCACTTTGGTTCCTTTTGCAAATCTTTAAGACTAGCAATTCCCTTATCATCATATTTTACAATTGTAGCTATCTTTCGATACAACTCTCTAATATCATCATTACTATATGCCATAACTAAACCTACTACTATATGTTAGTTTATTATAGCAACTTTCCCACAACCAGTCAAGACATATTGCAGTTTCAAGTAGCATGATATATATTGAATATAGTTCTTAAAGCAAATGATGGAAGATTTAGCCTATAAATTAGTTAAAGTGACCGAAGCTGCAGCACTTGCTGCATATAAACTAGCAGGCTTCGGCGATGAAAAAAAGGCTGATCAGGTTGCAGTTGATGCAATGCGTACAGTATTAAATTCAATGGAAATAAATGGTACTATCGTAATTGGTGAAGGTGAGAGAGATTCAGCACCAATGCTGTATATTGGCGAGAAGGTTGGCACTGGAAATGGTCCTGAAATCGACATTGCTGTTGACCCACTTGAGGGCACCACAATCTGCGCTCACCATAAACAAGGGGCAATGTCCGTTCTTGCTGCAACGAAAAAAGGTAATTTTTTACATGCACCTGATGTTTATATGGAAAAGATAGCAGTAGGAAAAAATCTCCCAGAGGGTGTAGTCTCACTAAAAAATAGCATTGAAAAGAATCTAGACAATTTAGCCAAGGCAAAAGGATGTAAAGTAAATGATCTTACAGTAACTATACTTAATCGTGAAAGGCATGATGAATTAATAGTGAAAATCAGGGAGTTAGGAGCAAAAGTTAAACTAATAGATGATGGTGATGTTGCGGCCGTAGTTTCACTAGTAAATGGCAATCACGATATGTATATCGGAATAGGAGGGGCACCAGAAGGGGTGCTTGCGGCTGCAGCGCTGAGTTCAATCGGTGGACAGATGGAGGGAAGATTAATATTTGACACAGATCAGTTAAGAGAAAGAGCAAAAAATTTAAATATTGATGACCCAGAAAAAATCTACACCATAAAAGATATGACAAGAGGTGAATCAGTGTTTATTGCAACTGGAGTAACAAGCGGAGAACTTGTGGATGGAGTTGAATTGAATCATAATACCTATTCAACTAATTCTTTAATAATTCTACCTAACAAGCTGATAAAGGTGCAAGTTATAAGTTAGGTTAATTATTTTTCAATATATGATGTAAGAGTTAAAGGGAGTGTTAAAATGTTAGATTCATTTTCTCAAGAGAAACTAATTGTACAAGAAGTTCCTCAAGGCGGACATAAAAAGAAGGCTGAACCCTTTTCAAAACCTTCTATCTATTGTTTCTTAAACCACTCTGCTGAACGGAGACAGTTTAGGCTGTTATGCCTGGCGGCTTTGTTGGAATAAGTTTTTCAACATTGCTAACAATAAAATTGATTGTATCGTCAGCTACCTTATCGAATTTATCATTTATCTCTTTTCCTATTTTTTCATTTTTAACATATTCGTGTAGAGCTAAAGCAGTTATAGCTGCACATGCTGCAATTAAGCCAGTTTTTGCTATAATGAGCATTGATAATCCTCCTGCAAATATAAATGTTAATCCAATAGCTAGGTTTATAATTTTACTTTGTGTTGTTTGTTGTGCTGCCTGATTCTGATCTACTTTTTCTTTTTCAAGAGCGTTTGATATTGTTTTTGAGAAAATTTTTACCGCGATTGTTGCAATTGCGATCATAGCTAATCCTATGGCTATTTTTGCTAAGAGAAAAAATGATGGGAACACCATCGCAAAGAATAGTAAGCCAGCTCCTACAATTAGTAACTTATTTTTAGGTTGGATTTCATTTGATATAATAAACCTCCATTTCATAACTGCCGGAGTATACCTAATATAAAATACGGAGATAGTCAACATATTTTATGAAAGGGCGCGTTAAAAGTTTTTTTCATGTTGTTCTTCGCCGCCTCGTGGTTAAATTTGGAATTTTAGAAAGAGTTACGTATTATTTGAAATTCTTGTATACTGTTTTGAATCAGTTAAATAGATAATGAAGTGCAGGACGCAGTTTTAATTTTACAAGATGGCAAGTGCTTTTGGGGAAAATCAGTAGGTAAAAAAGGCAAGTGCATAGGTGAGGTCTGTTTTACCACTGGTATGACCGGTTATCAGCATACTATAACTGATCCTTCTTTTGCTGATCAAATTATAACGTTCACTTTTCCTCATATTGGTAACATTGGAATAAACCATAAAGATAATGAAGGAGAGAAAATTTTTGCAAGTGGTGTGGTTATGCGTGAACTTTCTTCTATGTCCCACCCTTCTTCATATATCAGTTTAAATGATTGGTTAGAGAAAAATAACGTGGTTGGGATATCAGGAATTGATACTAGAGCTTTAACGAGACATTTGAGAAAACATGGATCTCAAAGTGGAATGATATGCCCGTCAAGCGAGACGCATGTGTTGGACAAATTGAAGGAATACAAATCTGTAAATGGGATAGAAATAACCAATAAAGTCAGCTTGCATAGTAATTTTAAAAGTGACCTTAATGCAAAATATAGGGTTGTAATCGTTGATTTTGGCGTAAAAATCAGTATAGTTTCACGCTTAATAGAACTTGGTTGTACAGTTGAATTAATCAGACCAAGCACAGGTTTTGCTCAAAAAGTGTTGAGTATGAATCCAGATGGTATAGTGCTTTCAAATGGTCCTGGTGATCCGCAAGAAATAGGAGAAAGTGTAGTTTCAGAGATAGACATTATTATAAAATCTAAAATACCAATTTTTGGCATATGCATGGGTCATCAATTACTTGCGATTACTTTGGGAGCAAAGACCATCAAGATGGATATTGGTCACCGAGGGAGTAACCATCCAGTTTATGATGTAATTAGTGGAAAAGTTGAGATCACTAGCCAAAACCATGGTTTCGTTGTTGATTCAGCTTCTCTTCCAAGTAATGTTGAAATTACTCACATTTCTCTATTTGATAATAGTGTAGAGGGGATAATGATGAAGGATTACTTAGTCTTTTCTGTGCAATATCATCCAGAAGAAGCGCCAGGTACGCATGATTCGCATTATTTATTTAGACGTTTTATTGGCAATATTGTGTTGTATAAAATGAAATCTGCATGATTTTAATCAGGGTAGGTTTTATTGCTTGATTTTTTAATTTTAGGCGTTTAGTATTAAATACAATAAAAGCTTGAGTTAAGGTACTAAAATAGCGTTCTCTTAACAAATTTTTGTGGAGGAGTGACCGAGTGGTTAAAGGTAACAGACTGTAAATCTGTCCGCATTGCGTACGTAGGTTCGAATCCTACCTCCTCCATTGTGCGGGTATAGCTCAATGGTAGAGCTCTAGCCTTCCAAGCTAGTGACGTGGGTTCGATTCCCACTATCCGCTCTTTTTTTTGTTGTATTTTTATAAAATCAACATATTATTTATTGATGTATTTGTATTTTAGGTAGAAAAGTTTAAATTATGACAGCAGTAGTGGAAGCATTTGGAAAGCCGCATGTAAATGTGGGAACAATAGGACATGTGGATCATGGGAAGACAACGTTAACAGCGGCGATAACAAAGCATTATGGAAGTTTTGTAGCGTACGATCAGATAGATAAGGCGCCAGAAGAAAGGAAAAGGGGGATAACGATAGCAACAGCGCATGTTGAGTATCAGACGGAAAAAAGGCATTATGCACACGTTGATTGTCCTGGACATGCTGACTATGTAAAGAACATGATAGTAGGTGCAGCACAGATGGATGCAGCGATATTGGTAGTGTCGGGGATTGATGGGCCAATGCCACAAACGAGAGAGCATATATTGCTAGCGAAGCAGGTAGGTGTTGGATATATCGTGGTGTATATAAATAAAGCTGATGTTGCTGATGCTGATATGATAGATTTGGTAGAAATGGAAGTGAGGGAATTGCTGAATAAATACGGATTTCCAGGGGATGAAGTGCCTGTGGTAGTGGGGTCTGCATTGAAAGCGCTGGAGGATGACAGTAGCGAATATGGAAAGAAATCAATAGATAAATTGATGGAAAAGTTAGATGAGTATGTGGCGGTTCCACCAAGGCCTGTGGATTTACCATTTTTATTGCCAATCGAGGATGTATTTTCGATATCGGGGCGAGGAACGGTGGTAACAGGAAGGATAGAGAAGGGAGAGATAAAGACGGGAGAAGAGATAGAGATAATAGGTCTGAAAGCGACGCAAAAGACGATATGCACAGGTGTAGAAATGTTTAAGAAGTTGCTGGATAAGGGGAGTGCAGGACTCAATGTAGGAATATTGTTAAGAGGAACAAAAAGAGAAGAAGTGGAGAGAGGGCAAGTATTAGCAAAACCGGGGACGATAACGCCGCATAGAAAGTTTAGGGCGGAGGTTTATATATTAAAGAAAGAGGAAGGAGGAAGGCATACACCATTTTTTGCGAATTACCAGCCACAGTTTTATTTAAGGACAACGGATGTAACCGGGAGCATAAAATTGCTAGATGGGAAGGAGATGGTAATGCCAGGAGATAATGTGAGTGTAGAAGTAGAATTGCAAGTACCGATAGCAATGGATAAGGGATTGCGTTTTGCGATAAGAGAAGGCGGTAGAACTGTTGGTTCTGGTGTTGTTTCTGAAATTTTGGAGTGAGAGTAGTAACTAAGATGAAGCAAGATATATATATTAACATTAAGGCTTTCGATTGTTCTTTATTGGAGGAGTGTGTTCGAAAATTTGTTGATGAATTAAAGCGGTCCAATGCAAAATTATCTGGTCCGATTGCGTTGCCAAGAAAAGATTCTAAATTTATTGTTAATAGATCTCCTCACGTTGATAAAAAATCTCGTGAACAGTTTGAAATGAGAACTTCTAGGCGTTTGATTGTTTTACATGATCTTACTCCTACTATGATGCAGATGCTTACAGGTTTATCTTTTTCTGCTGGCGTAGAAGTGGATTTAAAAGTCAAGGAAGTTAAGGTTTAGGAGAAGGAAATGAAGAGAATAAATTCGCTGAGGAGAATTGGTTTACTAATGATGAATATTGGTCATACTGCTATGTATTCTGACAATAGTCGCATGGCTGTAACTTTATTGCATCTCAGCGAAACTTATATTGTTGATATAAAAGGACAAGATAAATGTGGCTATAATTCAGTCATTTTAGGCACAGGAGATTTTAAAAATATAGCAAAACCTCAGTTGGAATATTTAAAGAAAAAGGGTATAAATAATAAATGTAAGTTATACGAAAGTAGATTAAATGACCTGTCGGGAATAGAATGTGGTAAAAAAGTGGGAATCAATCATTTTGTGGTTGGTCAATATCTTGATATTACGGGTTATTCTATAGGTAAAGGATTTGCTGGTGTGATGAAGCGGCATAACTTCAGTGGGCTTAGGGCATCTCATGGTGTTTCTATTGCTCACAGATCACAAGGTTCCACTGGTCAATGTCAGGATCCTGGTAGAGTATTCAAAGGAAAGAAAATGGCTGGTCATTTAGGTAACAGCAGAATAACTGCACAAAATATGAAGATATTATCCATTGATCATGAAAATAGTATAATTGCTGTGAAGGGTAATAATGTTCCTGGGTTTAAAAATTCCTATGTTTTTGTAAGAGATGCAGTTAAAAAATCTTTACATAAAGATGTTCCTTTTCCGGTAGGTTTACTGTTAGATGTAAATGATGATGCTAGTAATTTGGTAAGTTAGTTATGGAATGTAATTTAGTTAATCTATCTAATAATAATGTAGGTACTGCTCAGCTCAATCCTTTGATATTTTCTGCTAAGCAAAAATTGAGTATTTTGCATGATATAGTGAGATGGCAATTAGCGAAGAGAAGAGCTGGTACTCATAAAACAAAAGGTATCAGTGATGTCTCTGGTACAACAGCTAAACCTTATGGTCAAAAACGTACCGGTAGGGCAAGACAAGGGAGCTTGCGATCTCCTCAATTTAGAGGTGGTGGGATTATTTTCGGCCCTGTTGTGAGGAGTCATACTTATTCTCTTAATAAGAAGGTACGCAAATTTGGTTTAAAAATTGCTTTATCTCTAAAGTATTTAAATAATCAAGTGATTATTCTGGATAATTTAAATATTGATGTGAAGAAAACGTCTGAAATGTGTAAATGTATTAAAAATTTTAAATTTTCTTCCTTTTTGATAGTTGGTGATTATGGAGATGATTTGTTGCGTGCTGTTAGAAACTTGCATTATGTAGACTTAATCAAACCTATTGGGTTAAATGTCTTTGATATATTGAATCACGAATGCGTGATGTTGACAAAGGATACTTTAAAGCATCTTGAAGGTAGATTGTTATGATCAAATATAATAATATAATAAAATCTCCTATAATTACAGAAAAGGCCTCTTTTTTGAGGGAGAAGTTTAATAAATATTCTTTGTATGTTTTTGTAAATGTAAATAAGCGTCAAATAAAGTTGGCAATAGAGTCTCTATTTGATGTTAAAATTTCTTCTATAAATGTTGTTAGAATTAAGCCTAAATATAGGCGTTTCAGGGGTGTGATTGGTTGTAAAAAACAGAAAAAGAAAGTTTATTTTTCTTTGATAGATGGTCAAAAATTAGATATAATGAGCGTTTAATATGGGTATGAAATTTTTTAATCCTGTTACTCCGTCTTCTCGTGGGACTGTGTTAGTAAGTAAAGTTGGTTTATCAAAAGATGAGCCAGAAAAGTCTCTTACATCCGGTAAAAAGTCCAGTGGTGGAAGAAATAATTATGGTAGAATTACAACTCGTCATAGGGGTGGTGGTCACAAAAAGAAGTATAGAGTTATAGATTTTAAGCGTAATAGAAGTGGTCAGGGTATAGTTGAAAAAATAGAGTATGATCCAAATAGAAGTGGGTTTTTAGCGTTAATATCATATAAGGAAGATGATATTAAGTCTTATATATTAGCTCCTCAAGGTATGAAGCCTGGTGATATTGTTACAGCTGGAAATGATGCTGATATTTTGCCAGGTAATTGTTTGCTACTCAAGTATATACCTGTTGGTTCTTTCGTTCATAATGTTGAGCTGAAGCCAGGTAATGGTGCTGCGATTGCTAGAGCTGCTGGTTGTTATGCGCAAATTGTTGGTCGTGATGGCCAATATGTTTTATTACGACTCAGGTCTGGTCAAATTAGGTTGATTTTATCTTCTTGCAAGGCTACTATTGGTGTAGTATCTAACCCTGACCATAAGAATAGAAAGCTGGGTAAAGCTGGAAGAAGTAGGTGGCTTGGAATTAGACCTACTGTGCGTGGGGTTGCAATGAATCCGGTTGACCATCCTCATGGAGGTGGGGAAGGAAAAACCTCTGGTGGTCGTCATCCTGTTACTCCTTGGGGTGTTGCAACAAAAGGAAAGAAAACTCGGAGGAAAAATAAATCTAGTGATAAGTATATAAAACAATTGAAAGGTTAGTTTATGAGTAGATCTGCGTGGAAGCCTCCTTTTTGTCATCCTTCTATATTAAAGTCGGTGAATAATGCTTTAAACAAGGGGTTTGTTAACATGGCTATAAAAGTTCATTCCAGGACTTCTGTAATTCTTCCTAATTGTTTAGGTTTAAAGTTTGCTGTTTATAATGGTAAGGATTACATTCCTGTTAATGTTAATGATCAGAATATGATAGGTCATAAGTTTGGTGAATTTTCGCCCACTCGTAAATTTACTGGGCATAGTGGTGATAAAAAGGCGACAAGAAGGTAATTGATATGAAAAACAGAGATGTAATAGTTAAAGCTGGTTCTAGGGTTTTAAAATCAACTCCTCGTAAATTGAATTTGGTTGCTGGTTTAGTACGTAATAAAAAAGTTTCTTTTGCCACTGTGCAATTAAGATTTTGTGAAAAGAAAGCTGCGGGTCTTATAAGGAAGGTATTAAATTCTGCGATTGCTAATGCTCAATATAATTATGGATTGGATATCGATAATTTATATATAAAAGAAATTTCAATAGGTAAGTCTCTTACTTTGCGTAGGGTATGTCCAAAAGCTATGGGTAGAGCTAATAGAGTTAGTAAACGTTATAGTAATATAACTGTAAAATTGGGAGAAATTATATGATTCATAAAAATAGAAAATTAATAAGGAAAGTGCAAAAGTATGGGAAACGTTAATCCTAAAGGATTTAGGTTAAAAATAATTAATACTTGGTCATCTGTTTGGTATGCTGAGAAGGGTTATAAACAAGGGTTGCATCAAGATTTATCTATTCGCAGTTATATAAATGAATCTTTTAAGCATGCTGGTGTTTCTAAAGTAATTATAGAGCGTACAATCGATTTAGTGTCTGTAATAATACATTCTTCTAGACCTGGAGTGATAATAGGTAAGAAAGGCTCAGATATTGAGAAGATAAAGCAAAAAATAGCTGAAAAAGTAAAAAATAATGTGGAAGTGAATGTAGTAGGAGTTAAAAGGTCTGAAATAGATGCAGTTTTAATATCAAGCAGCATTGCACAACAGTTAGAAAAAAGGGTTTCATTTAGAAGAGCGATGAAAAAAGCTATTCAAAGTTGTTTGAGGATGGGTGCTAGAGGTATTAAAGTAAGTTGTTCTGGGCGCCTTGGCGGAGCTGAGATAGCTCGTACTGAATGGTATAAAGAAGGTCGTTTGCCTTTACACACTTTACGTGCTAATATAGATTATGCTTTTTGTGAAGCAAAAACTATATATGGTATTATAGGAGTTAAGGTTTGGGTTTATATTGGTAATTAAGGTATATTGAGATGTTTGTTCCCAAAAAGAGTAAATATAAGAAGGTATTTAAGGGGCGAATTAAGGGTAATACAAAAGGTGGTAGCACATTATCTTTTGGAGATTATGGCTTAAAAGCTGTAGAAGCAGGTAGGATTCAGTCTAAGCATATTGAAACTGCAAGGCGTGTAATATCTAGAACATTAAAACGCTCTGGTAAAGTGTGGATAAGAATTTTTCCTGATACCCCTGTTAGTAAAAAGCCGGCAGATGTACGTATGGGTAAGGGAAAAGGTAGTGTTGAATTTTGGGTGTTTAAAGCTAAGCCCGGTAGAATGTTGTTTGAGATTAGCAGTGATGTTCCCATGCATTTAGCAAGATTGGCGCTTGAAAAGGCAACCGCTAAGCTTCCTATGAAGTGTAAATTTGTATCTAATCATAATTAAATGGAGTTGCAATGGATATAGCTGACATTGAATCGAGGTCTTCACAAGAATTGCATGAAATTCTTGTAAATTTGAGAAAAGAGTTTGTTAATTTGGTTTTTCAAAAGAAGTTGGGGCAGTGCAACAATATTTCGCGTTTTAGCTTAATAAGAAAGAGCATAGCTCGTATTCTAACTACATTAAATAAAAGAAGAAGAGAGGAAAAGAATGCCTAAAAAGGTTTTTTGTGGTACTGTAACTAAGGCTAAGTGTGATAAGACTGTAAAGGTTTCGGTATTACAAGTGTATAAGGATCAGCTGTATAAAAAGGTTATAAAAAAATACAAGAAGTATACAGCACATGATGAGAATAATAGTTGTAAAGAAGGGGACAAGGTTTTAATACAAGAACACAAGCCTATTTCTACTACTAAAAAATGGGTTGTTGTTAATAGCTCACATTGAATAGGATATTTATATGATTCAAAAAAATACATTGTTGGAAGTAGCTGATAATTCTGGTGCGCGTGCAGTGCTTTGTATTGGTTTATTGGGTGGTAGAAAGTCTGCATCTATAGGTGACACAGTTATTGTATCTACTAAATCTATTACTCCAAGAGGGAAGGTTGAGAAGGGAAAAGTATATAGAGCAGTTGTGGTGAGGGTGAAAAGCCCTATTAGAAAATCTGATGGTTCTGTAATTCGTTTTTCTAGCAATGCTGTAGTTTTGATTAACGATCAAGGTGAACCACTTGGCACTCGGGTATTTGGTCCGGTAAAAAAGTTATCATCTGGTTCTTTTATGAAGATAATGTCATTAGCTGTTGAGGTTTTATAATGAGTGCTAAAATAAAAAGTGGTGACGACGTTATAGTTTTAACTGGTAGAGATAAGGGAAAAATTGGTAAAGTGATTAAAGTTGTGGCATGTGATGCTAAAAAGAAAGTAATTGTTTCTGGGGTAAATGTACATAAGAGACACACTAAACCAAAAGCTGGTAGTAGTGGTGGTATATTAAATAAAGAGTTAGCTATTGATATATCCAACATTGCAACATTAGACCCTAAATATAAAACTCCAACTAGAGTGGGGTTTAAGGTTATAGGCGGTAGAAAAGTGCGTTTTGCAAAAGTTTCTGGAGAAGTGATAGATTAGGTTGATATGTTTAAAGAATTGTATAAAGATAGCATAGTAAAGTCCTTAAAGGATAAGTTTAATTACGGCAATATCATGCAAGTGCCTAAACTTGTCAAGGTGTGTATCAATATGGGCGTTGGAGATGCTGCTACAGATAGTAAAGCAATAAATGAACCACTTGATAGCCTATATTTGATTGCTGGGCAGAAGCCTTTATCAACTTTTGCAAAAAAATCTATTTCTGGCTTCAAGATCAGAAAAGGTGCTACAGTAGGTTGCAAAGTAACTTTGCGTAGAGATAAAATGTATGAGTTTTTAGAAAGATTGATATATATTGCTTTGCCAAGGGAAAAAGATTTTAGAGGATTTAGTGTGAAGCAATTTGACGGTAATGGTAATTTTTCCTTTGGTATAAAGGAACATATCTCGTTTTTAGAAATAGACTATGATAAAATAAGTAAAATTAGAGGTATGGATATTAATATTATAACAAGTGCAGTTAGTGATAAGGAAGCAAAGGAATTATTACTGGCTCTTAAATTTCCTTTTTTTGATTAATTGAGAGGAGAAATATATGGCAAAAAAATCTATGATAGAAAGAAATCTTCGCAGAATAAAGCTGTGCGATCAATATAAAGAAAAAAGAGAGAAATTGAAATCTATAATAAATAATAAGAATTTGTCTATTGTAGAAAGGTTTACAGCTCAAAATAAATTAATTAAAAAATTGCCTAGAAATTCTTCTAAAACCAAAATTAGAAATAGGTGTGCTTTAACTGGGAGACCAAGAGGAGTATATAGAAAATTTGGTTTATGTAGAATTGTTTTGCGTGATTTATGTTCTTTTGGGCAAGTTCCAGGAGTTACAAAGTCTAGTTGGTAAATATAATATAAGGAGTATATTGTGGCGTTATCTGATAGTATTGGTGATTTTTTAACAAGGATACGTAATGCTCAATTGGCAATGCATAGAACAACAAGAGTGTTGTTTTCTAAAGTGAATTCTTCTATACTGAAGATTTTAAAAGATGAAGGGTATATCCTTGATTATGAAAAGCAAGTTGTAGATAATTTACCTTCTTTCATTGTAAAATTGAAGTATTATGAGAAGTCACCTGTAATTAGTGACATAGTTAGGGTGTCAAAGCCTGGTTGTCGTTGTTATTCTAAGTATAAGGACATTTCTAAAGCATATAATGGTCTTGGTATTTTTATTATATCGACACCCAAAGGAGTGATGACTGATTATAATGCACATAAGTTAAAGGTTGGTGGAGAAGTTTTGTGTCGTGTATTTTAAATAATAGGAGAAATTCATGTCTCGTATAGGTGCTGCTCCTATCAATATTCCTGCTGGTATTTCAGTTGAATATAATAATGGTAGGATGTTAATAAAGAGTGCTAAGGCTGAAAAAGAGCTTAGCTTAATCAGTGATGTTGTGTGCCGGATTGTTGATAATCAGCTACTCCTTTCTGTGGATCAAGATAAAGATGATTATGATGAAATAAAGCCTATGTGGGGCACTTATAGGAGTAATATTAATAATATTATTAACGGCATGGTTGATGGTTTTTCTGTTAATCTTGAGATTAATGGTGTTGGATATAAGGCAGAGTGTGATGGTAAGTATTTGACTTTGTATCTTGGTTATAGCCATAATGTTAAATATAAAGTGCCTAAAGATGTTGAGATTAAGTGCATAAAGCCAACTCACTTAGTAGTTAGTGGTATGGATAAGCAAAAAGTCTATATGGTGGCATCTGATATATGCAGGATTAGAAAGTACGATCCTTATAAAGGTAAGGGTATTGTAATAAAGGGTAAATTTATGTTGCGTAAAGTTGTAAGTAAAAAGAAGTAATTAAGATGAGAAGGTTATATAATTTTTTAAGTAAATATGAAAAAAGGAAGTTGCGTAATAGAGCGAAGCTTGACAAGAGCGCTGAACGTTTGCGTATATCCATATTTAAATCTAATAGGCATTTTTATGTCCAGTTAATTAATGATGTAAAAGGAGTAACTCTCACTTCAGCTTCTACTTTGGATGCTAAAATTAAGGATGTATGTAAAGGAAAAGTCAATGCTGAAACTATAAAACAGGTTTCTTCTTTAATGATTGAGCGCTTATCTGGTCTGAAATTAGAACAAAAGCTAGTATTTGATCGTGGAGCGTATAAATATACAGGATTAGTTTCTCAATTTGCTGAGGCTTTAAGAAGTTCTGGATTTGAGTTTTAGAAGGTTTTGAATATGGCTATAAAGAATTTACAAAATAATAATGATTTATCAGAGCTTTTAGTTTCGGTACGAAGAGTAACAACGGTTACCAAAGGTGGCAGAAGATTTTCATTTTCAATTTTGGTTGTTGTTGGTGATGGGAAGGGTAGGGTAGGATGTGGAATAGGTAAGCACGCAGAAGTTGCTGAAGCAAGAGTCAAAGCTGTAAATGCTGCAAAGAAATCGATGATTAGAGTGTACTTGCGTGAAGGTAGAACTTTGCATCATGATATTAAAGCTAAATTTTGTTCTGGTGAGATAGTTTTAAGAACCGCAAGAGCCGGAACAGGTATTATTGCTGGTGGAGCGATTAGATCAGTTTTTGAGGTGTTAGGTATAAAGGATGTGGTAGCTAAATCCACTAGATCAAATAATCCTCATAATGTTATATGTGCGGTATTTAAGGCTTTTGATAGTATGTTATCTCCTCGTCAGGTAGCAAGCAAAAGAGGCAAAAAGATTAGCGAGATAGTTGGAAACAGGTAAAGTATGAATAATGCTGTAAAATTAAACTCTATATTTACTAAGTTATCTAAGAAAAAGAAGCCTAAGTTGCTGGGTAGAGGTATCGGTTGTGGTAAAGGTAAAACATCCGGTAGAGGGCATAAAGGGCAAAAGGCTAGAAGTGGAGTTTCCATAAATGGTTTTGAGGGTGGACAACAGTCTATATATACTCGTTTGCCTAAAAGAGGTTTTAAGCCTATACGTAGGAACATATATTCTATAATTAATGTTGGCGATATACAGCGCTTAATGGAAGCTAAAAAAATAGTGAAAGACTCTGTTATAGATAAGGAGAGGCTGTATAGATTAGGTTTTATAAAGTCTATTAAGGATAAAATTAAACTTCTTAATAAAGGTAAGTTGAGCGAAAAATTTGTGTTTCATGTTGATTTTGCGTCAGAAGCTGCAAAAAAATCTGTAGCTTCAGTTGGTGGTAGTGTGGAAATACTATCGTAAATCATGGGCAATAAATCCGCATTTAATAGCTTGGATCCTACGTTGTTATATAAAGGCGATTTATTAAAACGTATATTTTTTACGCTAATAGCTTTAATTTGCTATCGCTTGGGTACTTATGTGCCTATTCCTGGAATTAATCTTGATGTAATTAATGATATATTTCCCAAAGAGGGCTCAGGTGTTTTTGGAGTATTTAATTTATTTTCTGGTGGTGCATTGGCTAGAATGACAATTCTAGCATTGAATGTTATGCCATATATAATGGCTTCTATCATTATTCAGTTGCTTTCTTCTGCGATTAAAGGAATGAAGGAAGTTAAGAATGATGGAGAGTCAGGCCGTAGAAAGATGAATTCTTATATACGCTACCTGACCATAGTAATTTGTGTATTTCAATCAATTCCAATTTTGGTTGGATTGGAAGGGATGAATAGGGAAGGGGTATTGGTTGTAATCGAACCTGGTGTTATGTTTCGTACAATAGGTGTTTTCAGCCTTTTAGGTGGAACTATGCTTTTAATATGGCTTGGTGAACGAATCAGTGCTAGCGGTATAGGCAATGGTATCTCATTAATCATTTTCACGGGCATAATATCAGAGTTACACAGCGCTTTGTCATCTCTGTTAACGTTAAATAAAAACGGTAGCGTATCGTTATTTATTATCCTTTTTGTTTTGGTATTGTTTTTTTTGCTGCTAGTCTTAGTCATTTTTGTAGAGTCTTCTTATAGAAAAGTTATTGTTCAACATCCTAAAAAGCAATTTAAAAGATTACATAATGACGATTTTACTTATATTCCATTGAAGATTAATTTATCTGGTGTAGTATCAACCATTTTTGCTAATGCAATTTTATTGACACCTATTTCAATTGCAAATTTCTATAAGGGGCACGCTTTTTCTGATTTTATTTTAAATTACTTTATGGCAAATAAAGTAGTATATATTGTAGCCTATTTGGTGCTGATAGTATTTTTTAATTTTTTCTATACCAATTTTATATTTAATCCAGAGGAAAACGCAGATTTTCTTAAAAAAAATGGTGGTTTTATACCTGGTAGAAGGCCTGGGAAACATACTTCTGATTACCTTCAAGATATAGTTTTTAAGTTGACATTCATTGGCTCTGCGTATTTGGTAGTCATATGTACTGTACCTGAAGTTATGAGATATTATTATGATATACCATTTATTTTTGGTGGGACGAGTCTACTGATTATAGTGAACGTTATTACTGATACTATTATGCAAATACAATCTTATATTTTTTCGAATAGGTACGATAGCTGGATAAAGAAATATGAGTCTAAAACGAGGAAAGTAAGATGATCATTACGATTTTTGGTCCTCCAGGTTCTGGTAAAGGTACTCAGTCAAGCTTGTTAATAGCAAAATATAATTTAAAATTAATTTCAGTGGGGGATTTATTAAGGAATATTATATCTAATGGCAGTGAGTTAGGTAAAAAAATAAAGGGTACCGTGGAATCTGGTAATTTAATTCAAGATGAAATTATATGTGGATTATTGCATGACCAGCTTGCATTAATGGATGATAATTGCTTATTAGATGGTTTTCCGAGAAATTTAAACCAGGCTCATTTTTTGACTCAAGTTTTGCAAGAAAAATATAATAGGGATGTTGATATTGTAATTGAACTGCAGCTTGACGATAATATTGCAATCGATAGATTAAAAAATCGTCTCGCGTGTTTGGACTGTAAAAGCATATATAGTGTATCTTCTTTTAAGAGTACTACTTGTGCTAAATGTAAAAGTACGAGGTTAGAGAAAAGAATTGATGATGCTGATATGTCTGCAATTAATAAGAGAATAAGTGAATATCACCTTCAAATGAAAGGTTTACGCGAGTATTATAAAGGCAAATTATTAACAATTGACGCTAATTTGAGTGTTGATGAGGTAACGCAAGAGATTGAAAGTAAAATTTCTTGTAATTTGGTTTGACTCTGAGTTGTTTTATGGTATAAATTAAGAGTTGTTATTAATAAAGTATCGAGGTACCAGTGGCACGTATTGCAGGCATAAATATTCCAGTGAGGAAATGTGTTCCTTTTGCATTAACTTATATATATGGTATAGGTATTGCTACTGCGAATGTAATTTGTCACGCTTGTGAAGTTGATAAGCGCAAACGTGTTTCAGAATTACGAGATGAAGATATAGAAAAGATCAGCAGTTTCATTAGACAAAATTATGTTATAGAAGGTGAGCTCAGAAAAGAAGTGGCTATGAACATAAAATCTTTAGTGGAAATGGGATGCTATAGAGGAGTGAGACATAGAAAAGGTTTACCTGTGAGAGGGCAAAGGACTCATACTAATGCTAAGACTCGTAAAGGTAGATCTCGGTTGCCTATTGCTGGGAAAAAATAAAATTTATTATTATTGTGAGTTTTAATGAAAAAAGTCAAAACGGTTGGTAAGAGTACAAAGGAGTTTATTACTGGTGTTGTTCATATTCGTGCAACTTTTAATAATACTTTTGTAAATGTAACTGATGTTCATGGTAATACGCTATGTCAAACTTCTGTGGGTGCATGTGGTTTTTCAGGTTCGAGAAAATCCACACCTTATGCTGCAGGTAAGGCTGCGGAGGCTGCTGCGAAGAA
This sequence comes from Wolbachia endosymbiont (group A) of Hedychridium roseum, assembly GCF_964028325.1. Taxonomy (NCBI): domain Bacteria; kingdom Pseudomonadati; phylum Pseudomonadota; class Alphaproteobacteria; order Rickettsiales; family Anaplasmataceae; genus Wolbachia; species Wolbachia endosymbiont (group A) of Hedychridium roseum. Next base: position 531,669 of record NZ_OZ034755.1, read on the forward strand.
TGCAATGGAGAGATTTGGTATGAAGGTTGTCTCTGTAATAATTCGTGGTCCTGGCTTTGGTACTGAAGCTGTGGTTAAAGCACTTCAGAGCTGTGGGTTGACTGTGACTTCAATTGCAGATAAAACCGCAATTCCTCATAATGGATGCAGGTTAAGAAAAAAAAGAAGAGTATAGGATATTTGAAAAGGTTGTTTTATGTATTATAATAATAATGTTTCTCTCTGTAGCAATTTAGATAAATTGATTAAACCTAGTTCAGTTAAGGTAATATCAGATGATTCAAGTGAAAAAGGTGATATAGTCCTAGAACCGTTGGAAAGTGGTTTTGCTTTAACATTAGGTAATGCATTAAGACGTGTAATGTTATCTTCTCTTAAAGGTAGTGCTGTTTATGGAATAAAAATTGAAGGTATAACTCATGAGTTTACTTCAATTCAAGGGGTAAGAGAAGACGTAACTGATATAGTATTAAATATGGGCATGTTGAGTTGTAAATTAAATGGTGCTTCTAATAAATGCTTAAATTTAAACGCTAAAGGGCCTTGCCAGGTATTAGCTGGGATGATAGAAACTGATGATCAATGCTCTATTGTTAATAAAGATTTGTTAATATGTACGCTGGGGCAAAATGTAGAGCTTAACATGACCATATATGTGGCTAGCGGAAAAGGTTATCTTCCTGTAACTAAGTATAAAGAAAATGAACTTTTGAAGCTTATGAGTGAACAGGATTTAATTGGTTTTATTCCAGTTAATGCTTTGTATAGCCCTGTCAACAGGGTTTCGTACAGGGTAGAGAATAGTCGTGTTGGCCAAGTGACTGATAAGGATAAGCTGATATTGTCAATTGAAACTGATGGTACAATCTCTCCAAGTCAAGCTGTTGACTCTGCTGCAAGAATATTACAGGAGCAACTTCAGCCCTTTATTAGTTCTGATGTAAGTTATAAAAAATCGCAGGTTTCTTCGTCTAGTGGTGCTAAAGATTTGGGTTATGACCCTGTCTTATTGCGTAAGGTAGATGAAATGGAATTATCTGTCAGGTCTCATAACTGTCTGAAAAACGAAAACATCACTTATATAGGTGATCTTGTGCAAAAGACAGAAGGTGAAATGTTAAGAACTGCTAATTTTGGCAGGAAGTCTTTGAATGAGATTAAGGCAGTTTTGGCTAATTTTGGCTTGTCTTTGGGTATGAATGTGCTAAACTGGCCGCCTAAGGATATAGATGAGTTGGCTAAACAACATACTGATGAAGATTAGGTGATATATGAAACATGGAATAAAAAAACGTAAACTATCTCGTTGCACTGAACATAGATTATCGACGTTAAAGAATCTATCTATCTCATTAATTAACCATGAGCAGATTGTAACTACTTTACCAAAAGCTAAGGAACTTCGTCCATATGTCGAAAAGTTTATTACAATTGCTAAGAATAAGAATACTTTACATGGTAGAAGACTTTTGCTTTCACGCCTTCATAATAGTAAGTTAGCAGTTGATAAGTTATTAAACGTCTTAGCCAGCCGTTATCAAGATCGTAAAGGTGGGTATTCTAGAATAATAAAATTTAGCACTCGAAAGGGTGATTGCGCTTCAATGGCAGTGATAGAACTGGTTAATAGGGATATTGCAGCAAGAGGTAAGGTTTATAGTAAAAATAGAGAAGGAGGCAAAGTAGTTACACAAAGTTAATTATTATCATAATTGTTCTTCTTATGGTAAGTAGGTTACGCTACTTTGTAGGTTACTTTGGCGAATTGTTAGTTTTGGCATATTTAAAGCTGAAATGGTATAATGTTATAAAACGCCGTTACCGTTGTAAGTTCGGTGAAATTGACTTAATTGTATCTAAAAAAAAGGAGCTGATTTTTATAGAAGTTAAAACAAGTTTACTTGGAAAAGAAATACCGATATCTCATCTTCAATGTCAGTCTATTATAAATTCTTCTAAGTATTTCTTAAGTACAAACCTTAGTTTTTTAGATTATTCAGTCAGATATGATTTATGTTTTCTTTCCTTAAAGAGAGGACCTGTTTATATAAAAAATGCTTGGATTGAAGAATGGAAGGTTTGTAGCTGAATTAATTTAGATTTACTGGATTTAATATGAAAAAGACCCAATACAATAATTTAGTTTCATCTTACGCTAGAGTGCTGTTTCATGTCTCAGGAAGCAGGTTAGGTATTATAAGGAAAGAAGTAGAATTTTTATTGGCTTTTTTTAAGGATCAACGTGATGTTTTTGTGTACCTATCTCATCCTATGATTTCTTTTGCACACAAAAAAGAAGTGATGCTTTCTATAAATGAGCACTTGAGTGAAAATTTAGTAAAATTTATTATGGTTATATTTGCAAACAAACGCTCTAGTTTATTGATCCTTATATTAGAAAAATTCTTAAGTCTTGCAAAAGAAAATGAAAATGAATTCGAAATTACTATAAAGTCAGCAGAAGCTTTAAAGGAATCTGATATAAAAATAATTACTGAATCTTTGAGCTTTCTTGGTAAAATAATAAAAGTAAGCAATGTGGTTGACCCTTCTATACTAGGTGGCTTCGTAGTTAGGTATGGTTTTAATTTGATCGATGCTTCGCTAAAAAGTTACTTAGATAGGTTAGTTGACTTAAGTAAAATGGAAATATTAAAAGTAAGGAATTTTGTATGAAGAACAGTATGAATGTTTCTGAGATAGCAAGTGTAATAAGGGAAAAAGTTGAGACGTTTGATAATCCTATAAAGCGGGAAAATATAGGTGAAGTAATTTCAGTAACAGATGGTATCGCATTGGTTTATGGGCTGGAAAAAGCAAAATTCGGTGAAAAGGTATTTTTTGCAAGCGGTGTAGAAGGAATAGTTCTTGATTTAGATCATGATACGGCTGGAATAGTTGTGCTTGGTAATGACCGTGATGTGAAAGAAGGGGACGTTGTAAAATGTAGTGGTGATGTTGTGCAGGTGCCTATAGGGCATGAATTGTTAGGGAGAGTTGTAAATGCGTTGGGCCATCCTATAGACGACGGTGGGGAAATTAGAGCCAAAAACAGAATGGATATAGAATCTAAAGCGCCAGGCATTATTGATCGTAAGTCTGTGCATGAGCCACTACAAACAGGAATTAAAATTATAGATTTGCTAATTCCAATAGGTAGAGGGCAGCGTGAATTGATTATTGGCGATAGACAAATTGGTAAAACTACTATTGCGCTTGATACTATTATCAATCAGAAGAAGATTAACGATGAGGTAAACGAAAATCAAAAAATTTACTGTGTTTATGTTGCTATTGGACAAAAAATTTCAACAGTAGCAAAAGTGGTAAATAAGCTGAAAGAAAGCGGAGCATTAGAGTATACAACTGTAGTTGTGGCTAGTGCATCTGACTGCGCGCCTATGCAATTTTTAGCACCTTATGCTGGTTGCACTATTGGGGAATTTTTCCGTGACAATGGAATGCATTGTTTGATTATATATGATGATTTATCTAAGCATGCTGTGGCATATAGGCAGATGTCTTTATTGCTCAGACGTCCTCCTGGTCGTGAAGCTTACCCTGGAGATATATTCTATGTACATTCTCGCTTGCTTGAAAGAGCTGCTAAAATGTCTGATAAAAAAGGGCAGGGGTCTTTAACTGCTTTGCCGATTGTCGAAACTCAAGCTGGTGATGTATCTGCATATGTGCCAACAAATGTTATTTCAATTACCGATGGGCAGATCTTTCTTGAGTCTGAATTATTTTATAAAGGATTTCGACCTGCAGTAAATATAGGTTTGTCAGTTTCACGGGTTGGTTCTGCTGCACAACTAAAGTCTGTGAAGAAAGTTGCTAGTTCTATAAAGCTAAGCTTAGCTCAGTATAGAGAATTAGAAGATTTTGCAAAATTTGGTTCTGATCTTGATGCTAGTGTTCAATTATCCTTGAATAAGGGTAAATATCTTGTCGAGTTATTAAAGCAAAAACAACATTTACCTATGTCAATAGAAGAGCAAGTAGTGCTGATGTATATTTTTTCTAACCTATATAATCAGTTAAGTAAAATACAAATAAGTTACATTAATAAATTTGAACATGATCTTATTAATTATTTTCATACTGTACACCCTGGGGTTTTAAAAAAGTTGTCAAATGACATGAGTGATGATATAAAAGGTGATATTTTTAACATTGTGAGTAATTTCGTTACTCAATTTAATTGCGTTTAGGTGGTGATTATGGCTTCATCCATTATTAATAAATTTCCTATGACGAGGGAAGGTTTTGAGAATATGCAAGCCGAACTTGAAAAATTAAAGGAAGAAAAACCTTCTGTGATACAGGCTATTTCTGATGCTCGTGATCAAGGTGATTTGTCTGAAAATGCAGAGTATCATGCAGCACGGGAAAGGTTAGGTTTTATTGAAGGCCGTATAATGGAGATAGAAAGTAAGCTCTCACATGCGGAAGTAATAGAAGTAAAAAATTTGTCTGGTGATTCAGTAATGTTTGGTGCAACTGTGACATTAAGCATGTTAAGTGATAATAACGGTGAAGTGGAATATGTTTATAAGGTTGTAGGCGAATATGAAGCTGATGTTTCAAAGCAGTTAATATCTACTAGTTCACCACTTGGGAGTGCCTTAATCGGCAAAAAAGTCGGTGAGTATGTGGAAGTGACAGTGCCAAATGGAGAGAAATTGTATAAAATAGTTAAGATTGAATTTAAGTAAATTATTATGGTACAGGCCACTTATGCTTCAATGAGTCTACCCGGTATTTCTTCTGTGGAAGATGTATTAGAGGATGCTCGTTCCGGTAAATTATTCATTTTAGTTGATGATGAAAGTAGAGAGAATGAAGGTGATTTGGTTGTCTTAGCTGAAAAAGTAAAACCAGAACATATGGCTTTTATGGTTAGGTACGGTACAGGGGTTGTGTGCTTAGCAATGACTAAATTTCACATGAAGAGGTTGGGCCTTAATTTCATGGAAAAGAAAAATACTGGTGAAAATCATACCGCATTTACTACATCAATTGATGCACGTTATGGCATTACAACCGGTGTTTCAGCAGAGGATAGAACGAAAACTATACATGCTGCTATCAACAAGGATGGCACTCAGGATGACATCATAACTCCAGGTCATGTTTTTCCTGTAATTGCACATAAAGGTGGGGTGGCACAACGTGCTGGTCATACTGAAGCGAGTATTGAAATGGCGAAGTTAGTAGGGTTTGATCATTCAGCAGTTATTTGTGAATTAGTGAATGATGATGGCTCTATGATGCGCTTACCTCAGTTACTTAAATTTGCTGAACAACATAAAATTAAGTTAACTACCATCGACAAACTTATCAGTTACGTTAAAAAATTAAACTAGCGTTTATAAATTTGTATAATTTAAGTGTTAAAATATAGAATTCCTATAAATTATACAAGCACAGAATTTCCATGTTTAGAATTGCTAAGTTTTTGACCTTATTGTTCTTTTTTGCATATTATAATAATGCTTACTCTATTAACATTATTAGAGATAGTGAAGTGGAAGCAATAGTGAAAGAGCTAGCGCAACCTTTATTTTTCGCTGCAAACATTGATAGTGACCGAATGAAAGTTTTTATAATTAATGATAATTCGATTAATGCTTTTGTAATTAACAACAACAGTATCTTCATTCATTTAGGACTTTTACAATACTCGGCTAAACCTTATGTCCTGCTTGGTATATTAGCACATGAGATTGCTCACATATCTGCTGGTCATATATTGCAAATGAGTAGTGCTATGGGTTATTTTCAATCGATAGCAATGATTAGTTATATGGTAGGATTAGTTTCTAGTATTATCATTAACCCTCAGGTTGCTGGTGCAATTTTGCTTAGTGGTGTAGCACTCAGTTCAGGGCTATTTTTTAACTATTCTCAAGAGCAAGAAAGTGTAGCAGATAGCTATGCTTTAAGGTACCTTGATGAATCTGGCTATGATAATTCAGGTATGAAAGAGATTTTTGATTATTTTAAAAGTATTGATCATGAGAACACCGAGGAATATTTCCGCACTCACCCACTTAGTGAGAAACGCATATTTGCTGTACAAAATTATAAGGTCAAAAACAACGTAAAACCAATTTTTGCGGATAAGTTACTAAAGTTTGAGCGTGTGGTTGCAAAGTTAGACTCTTTCTTTGTTCCTATTCATGTGTTATCTAATAAATATGAAAATAATTCTGAGTATGTAAATGCTATAGTTTGCTATAGGCAAGGAAAGATAGAAGAGGCTATTGCTAAAGTTAATTCATTGATTCAAGAGTCACGCAATGACCCATACCTATATGAATTAAAAGCAGAAATGCTATACAAGGCCGGAAATTTAAGTGAAGCAATAAAAATGTATGAGGAATCGCTTAGGTATTTATCTGAGAAAAACAGTTATTTAGTGAAACTTGCATTATCTCATACTTTATTATTACACGGTGATGCAAAAAAGGCGATTTTTTACCTGGAGCAGATTTTGAATGTAGAACCAAATAACGCTTTTGTCTGGAAATATTTAAGCATTGCATATAAATGTGAAGCTGATACGGCAATGCATTATTTTGCCTTGACAAAAAAGGCTTGTATTGAAGGTGATTTAAAGCAATTTACAAAATATGCTGAGCTAGCTGTTAAAACTCTACCAAAAGATAGTCCTTATTTGTTGCAAGTTGAAGATATGAAGCGATTTAATGGATAACAAAAAAGCATTTCTGCACTTTTATGGGTTATTTTCCACACTTTTCCAACATAGCTTTTGCTTCATCACTTACGTTGGGCATAATTTTCGTTATGATAGTTTTAGCGCCAAAAAATACACCACAGAACATGCCTAGAGCAAAGAGGGCTGGCCACGGCATCCTGCCAAATATTGCAAGCAAAGCTGCACCAATTATTACTACCGTCATAAGTGGACCGCCTATTCCCCAAACGTAACCAATAATATTGCATATTACTTTAGTTGTGTCATCCATATCAGGATCAGTGGTAGCTGCATAACCTGAGAAAGAGAAAAGTAATACTACACAAAAAACACTAAAAAATCTTTTTATTATAGAGCTCATTTTCTTGCCTTTAAATAATAAATTAACGCAAACGCAAACCTACACATATTTTTATTTTAAAGTAAAAATTATAATTTGTCTATACATAAGTGTTGCTACATAAATAACCCACCATTAATGTTAAGCACATGCCCTGTTATATATTTTGCTTCATCACTTGCTAAAAATAAGACCCCTGCTGCTATTTCTTCCCCTGTTCCCATTCTTTTCATTGGAATATTATCTAATATTTTTCCCTTTTGTCCTTCATTTAAAACTTCAGTCATTTTAGTATCTATAAACCCAGGAGCAATACAATTTACTGTTATATTACGACTTGCAACTTCTTTTGCTATAGATTTGCTCATAGCTATTATTCCAGCTTTAGACGCTGCATAATTTGCTTGCCCGGCGTTTCCTGTCAGCCCTATTATTGAGGAAATATTTATAATTCTTCCCCAATTATTCTTAATTAGTCTCTTACATGCTTCTCTACTCAGCTTAAATGTAGAGCTCAAGTTAATATCAATTACTTTTTGCCATGCTTCATCTGTCATTCTCAATAATAAACTGTCTCGCGTAATGCCCGCATTGCATATAAGCCCGTCAAAGCCTTCCATCAACTCACTTGCTCTATTTACTAGTTGATTTACTTCCTCAGCATTTGATAAGTCACAAGGGAGTATGTGCATATTTTTTTCATATTGTTTAGCAACTTCTTCGAGCACTTCTTTTTTTGTGCCAGAAATACATAAAGTTGCTCCGGCTTTGTGCATAATTTTTACAATTGCTTGCCCTATTCCGCCTGATGCGCCAGTGATCAGGAACTTTCTACTTTCCAATCTAAACATAATAACTTTATATTATCTTAATTCCTAACAGAATATCGACTGGTTGGCAATAGATTTCTTACATAATATAAGTAACTCAGATATTCACAAAATAAAGGAAAAGTTATAATAAAGTTAAACGTCAAAAAATTTTAAAAACATAGTTGATGCAGGAATTGTTACTAAATAGTTTATTCTGGTGCTCTGCAGTCTAAATGGAATGCCTAAATTATAGATTCTTTGTTTTTGTGTGTTATCTTGAGTTAACACAAATTCACAGTAGTATTATGATAAGTAAGTTAAAAAAGCTTAGCGCTGGATTTTCTTTGACAGGCCTGATTGGCCATAGTGATAATATAAATATGCAAGGAGCAAAAAATAAAAAGAAGAAGTACCCAAAATTTTTGGATAAGACGTTTGCATTGATTGATGCAGTGATAAATTTTATTTTAAAACGCGAAAGTAATAACGTAAATGAAGTTCTGAGAGTAACATGGGGACCACTATTTTTTGGTCTGGTAGTAATACTCATCTTTTTTGGGATAGGTGGTATTTGGTCGGCTATAGCTCCAATTGACGGTGCGGTGCATGCAAGTGGAGAAGTTATTGTATCTTCAAATAGGAAAATAGTTCAACACTTGGGCGGAGGAATAATAAGCAAAATTTTAGTCAAAGAGAGCCAAGCAGTTAAAAAAGATGAGCCTCTAGTTTTGTTGAGTGATGTTAACGAGAAGGCGAATTTAAGTATTATCAAAGAGAAGCTCTTATCATTTTTAGCAACAGAAGCAAGGCTTATTGCAATCAGAGGAGATTTAGACACGCTCGAGTTTCCTGATGAGGTTAAAAAATTATCTCACGATGAACTTGTAAATAAAGCGATAAAGAATCAAGTAAAGTTGTTCAACTCTCAGAGAAAGAGCATATTGGGAAAAACAGACATACTGCAACAACGTATAAAGCAGTTAAATGATGAATTAGCTGGGCTAAACTTTCAACTAAATGCAGCTCATAAGCAATATGACTTGATAACTGAGGAGTTGGAAACAAAAAGACAATTACTTGATAGTGGCCATATAAGCAAACCACACATTTTAGCTTTAGAAAAACAGTTTGCTGAAATTGAAGGCAGAGTTGGACATTACCGTTCTGCAATATCTCAAGTGCAGCAAAAAATTGGAGAGAATGAATTAGAAATTATAAACGTGAGAAATGATTCTCAAGAAAGAGCAAACGCTGAACTTAAGGAAGTTAGTACGTCTATTGCAGACTTGAAAGAGAGGCTGATGGTTGCTGAAGATTCATTAGCACGTACAATAATTAAATCCCCTCAAGATGGGATAGTCACAGATATAAGATACCATACTGAAGGTGGTGTTATACAATCTGGAGTTCCAATCATGAGCATAGTGCCATCGGATGATGACCTAATAATAGATGCTAAAATTCAGACCAGAAACATAGAAGAGGTACTGTCAGCACAAAAGAAAGATAGCAACATAGTCTCTATTGATGGGCTAGAAGGGCTAAAGGTTAAAGTCCGGCTGAGTGCTTACAGTGCACGTCGTTTAAGTTTAATTAGTGGTATAGTAAGCCATATTTCTCCTGATGCTCTTGATGATCCAAGACTAGGGCGTTATTATTCAGTGCGCGTGGTGATACCAAAGTCAGAGCTTGCTCAATTTAAAAATGTATACCTATACCCTGGTATGCCAGCAGAAGTGTACATAGTTACTCAATCCCGTACTCTTTTATCATTCTTGTTTACACCTATAATTGCAACAGTCGATAGGTCTTTTATAGAAAGGTAGCTCTATTTGGCTTCTCTAAAGATTTCGTTTACAGAATCTAGTAACTCAGCTATGCAGAATGAAAAAAGTTTGTATGGTATACAAATATAGTGTGTTTTTTTATAATTATTTTCTATAATGCGTAAATCTTTGGTCCAAGCTGTAAATGCTACCATAGGCATTAAAAGTTAATTAACAAACTGCAATGTATAATAAAATAAAGGAACTTGTAAGATTTTGATCTTGCAAATTATAAACTTGTCATAAAGTTTAATAGTGTCTGTTACTGCTTTTAGGTGTGAGGCTAGAGGGTTATTAGCAGTAACAGACACTATTAAACTTATTATAGAATTTACTTAAAGTAAATACTTAATTTAAAATATTATAATATTTTTCCTTACAATAGATTTATGTAAATGCTTTTTTCCTCAAATTAGTATTGTACTATTATACTTATTGAATGCTAAAAAATTATTAACCATCACTAATCTCTATTTGCATAGTAAGTTTATATATACTATTATACAGTATATCATTTAGTTTTATAGCAAACAAACAAAAGATATGGTGAAGTTATTTGCACTATTGATAATATTTTACTCAAATATATCTGTTGCCTCTGCTCCTACTTCCTGGCAATTTGGATTTCCTGCTCCTGCAACTGAAGTAATGGAGGCTGTAGTTAGGTCACATTCGTTTGTAATGGTTGTGATGGTTGCAATAATGCTTTTTGTGTGGGCGCTGCTTGCTTATGTAGTATTTCGCTTTCGTAAAAGCAAAGTGGCAAACGTAAGCCAAACTAACCACAATGTCCTTTTAGAAATTGTTTGGTTTGTTATACCAACGATTATTGTTGGTATATTAGCCTTTGAAAACGCTAAATTACTGAAGCTACAGGAAGAAATACCGAAAGCTGATATAACACTGAAAGTTATTGGCCATCAATGGTATTGGAGTTACCAATATCCAGAATATCAAGGTGTGTCATTTGATAGTTATATTAAGGGAAAAGAAGACTTTATCGAAGGAGATTTAAAGCTATTCTCTGTTGATAACAACATCGTTTTACCCATTAATACTAACGTTCGTTTACAAGTTACAGCAGGAGATGTGATACACAGCTGGGGAGTACCGGCTTTCGGTGTAAAAATTGATGCGATACCAGGTAGGCTGAATGAGGCGTGGTTTAATATCAAAAAGTCTGGTGTTTATTACGGGCAGTGCTATGAATTGTGTGGTCAAGGCCATGGATTTATGCCAATTGTTGTTGAAGCAGTAAGCAAAGAAGATTTTAATAAGTGGATTGAAAATAGAAAATTAGTGAGTTAAATTTGGAGTATAGATATGAGTGACGTACCAAAGGGCATAAAGCGTTGGTTGTTTTCCACTAATCATAAAGACATAGGGACACTGTACATTATTTTTTCCATATTAGCTGGAATTATTGGTGGATTATTATCGGTGATTATTCGCACTCAGCTAATGCACATTAATATACTTAACAATAATTATCAATTATATAACGTAATGGTTACAGGGCATGCGTTGATAATGGTGTTTTTTATGATAATGCCAGCCCTCATGGGAGGATTTGGTAACTGGTTTGTACCTCTCATGATTGGCGCACCAGATATGGCATTTCCTCGTATGAATAATTTAAGTTTTTGGTTATTAGTGTCATCTTTTATTTTGCTCATTCTCTCAGTGTTTATTGGTGAAGGTCCAGGTACAGGTTGGACTTTATATCCACCTTTATCACAGGTAATGTCCCATCCAAGTGCAGGAGTTGACATTGCTATACTTGCACTTCATGTTGCTGGTATGTCGTCAATTGTTGGGGCGATCAACTTTATAGTTACTATATTTAACATGCGCACAAAAGGAATGTCATTAACTAAGATGCCACTGTTTGTTTGGTCTGTCTTGCTAACAGCATTTATGTTGATTGTTGCCTTACCAGTGCTTGCCGGTGCTATAACTATGCTTCTTACTGATCGCAATGTTGGTACTTCCTTTTTTGATCCTGCCGGTGGCGGAGATCCTGTGTTATTTCAACATCTATTTTGGTTTTTTGGTCATCCAGAAGTTTACGTAATTATTTTTCCTGCATTTGGCATCATAAGTCAGGTTGTATCAACTTTTTCTCACAGACCTGTATTTGGTTACATAGGGATGGTCTATGCTATGATAGGTATAGCAGTATTTGGCTTTATGGTGTGGGCTCATCATATGTTCACTGTTGGGCTTAGTGCTGACGCTGCTGCATTTTTTAGCACTACCACAATTTTTATCGGTGTTATAACTGGTGTAAAAGTCTTTAGCTGGATTGCAACTATGTGGGGTGGAGCAATTGAGTTTAAGACCCCTATGCTATTTGCACTAGGTTTTATTTTCATGTTTGTTGGCGGTGGCATAACGGGAATAATTCTTTCTCATGGTGGAATAGATAAGCTTCTGCATGATACCTACTATGTTGTTGCTCACTTCCATTATGTCATGTCACTTGCTGCATTATTTGGAGCTTTTGCTGGCTTTTATTATTGGATTGGTAAAATGTCGGGTAAACAATATAATGAGCGCTTAGGTCAAATCCACTTTTGGCTTACTTTTATTAGTACCAATATCACTTTTTTACCTCAACATTTCTTAGGATTAGCTGGCATGCCAAGGCGTATACCTGATTATCCTGATGCGTTTATTCCTTGGAATTATATATCCTCAATTGGCTCATATATGTCCTTTGTTTCAGTTATGTTTTTTGTGTTTATAGTTATACATCTCTTTAAATGGGGCAAAAAAGCTGGAGATAATCCTTGGGAAGGTGACACCTTGGAATGGACAGTATCTTCACCACCGCCTTTTCATACTTTCGAAAAGCCACCAGTGGTAAAATAGAATGTACACAAGTGTTTTGCTAAATGTTGAATCAACAATACTGGATTTTTGGCGTTTGCTGAAGCCAAGGATAATGTATCTTGTGGTATTTACTGCAGTTGCTGGTATGGTTACTGCACCAGGTAGTATGCATCCTTTTCTAGCACTAATATCTCTTATATGTGTTGCTCTTGGCTCAGGATCTGCAGGTGCTATAAATATGTGGTATGACAGAGACATAGATCTGCTCATGGAAAGGACAAAAAACCGCCCTATACCCTCAGGAAGAATTCTTGCAGAAAGTGCGCTTGAATTTGGTATAACTCTTGGAATATTGTCAGTATTTATCATGGCAATAGCAGTAAACTATATTTCTGCTGCTTTGCTTGCAGTTAGCATATTATTTTACGTTTTCGTATATACAATTTGGCTAAAAAGGCGTACTCCACAGAATATCGTTATCGGTGGTGCAGCAGGTGCTTTTCCTCCAATGATTGGCTGGGCAGCTGTGACTAATTCTGTCAGTTGGGAAAGTTTCATTTTATTTTTAGTAATTTTTATGTGGACTCCACCACACTTTTGGGCCCTATCTTTAAATAAGTCTGAAGACTATGCAAGAGCATCGATTCCTATGTTCAATATTGTTTATGGTCCGGAAAAAACAAGAAAATATATATTAATTTATAGTGTGTTGCTGGTATTAACCAGCTTGCTTCCAGCTCTATTTTTGAAAAAGGCTTTACTTTATCTAAGCATGGCAATTTTTGCAGGTTGCATCTTTATTTGGTACGCTATATCAATTCTCAGATTCAAGAACCACAACTCACAGAAACAAATGTTTTCTTATTCAATTTCTTATCTATTTTCCCTATTCGCCAGTATTATTTTTTGTTCTATTGATTTATTTTAGTTATGAAAGAACGGCAGAAGCATAAAAACTATTTTTTACTTTTCCTTTTGGTAATGCTCGTTGTCACACTTTTTTTTGTTTCTATAATAAAATTTAAAGGTGCAGCTTAAACTACCTTTAGAAATTGTGCTTTCATAAAAGCAACTATATACTTTGTTAACCGATATAAACAAAGGTGAGTAAGAAAGAAGTGACAATATACACGGATGGGGCGTGTTCTGGTAATCCTGGAGCGGGAGGATGGGCAGCTATCATATTATTTCAAGATTATAGAAAAGACATTTATGGTAGAGAAGAAAATACCACAAACAATAAAATGGAGTTAACAGCGGTGATCAATGGGCTAAAAGTATTGAAATTTTCTTGTAATATTAATTTATATACGGATAGTCTTTATATTAAGCATGGCATAACAGAGTGGATAAATAAGTGGAAAATGAATGGCTGGAAAACAAGTAATAAAAAATCAGTAAAAAATATGGAATTGTGGAAAGAGCTAGACAACGTTGCTTCACAACACGAAATTGATTGGAAGTGGGTTAAAGCACACAGTGGCAATAAATATAATGAGGAGGCTGATATTTTAGCAAGAAAAGCAATAATCGATGCTTAAAAAAATTACTATATTATTTTCCGTAGCTTTATTATTCATATTGTGCTTCTTTATTTTTTTAAAGCCTTTAGAAATCAATATTAATTATATTAATTTTTATGTTAAACATAAAATATCAAAAATATTTGTTGGCTCAAGCGTTAATATGGAGAATACCTCAGTTGTTTGGCAGAAAGATGGCAAAGATCCGTATTTAGTCATTACAGATTTGGCAATAGCAAACCCTAATTTTACTATAAAAGTTCCTGAGCTTTTTGTACATTTTAAGTTAAGTTCCTTATTTAAAGCTAGCACAAATCTCTCTCAGGTTTCAGCTGATAATGTGCATGTATGTATCAAGAGAGAAGAAACTAATGTTAATCCGCAAAACTCATTAGACCTTTTGGATAATCATTATTTAAATAGTAACCGCCTTCCTTCGGTGTCATTCCAGCGCGTGACGCTGGAATCTAGAAAAAAAGAAACAAGTAGTCAAGCTACTTGGATGACAAGGACGAGTGCTGGAATGACAAGGACGAGTGCTGGAATGACAGGGAAGAATTTCAAGATGACAGAAAGCAGTGCAAAAAATCTATTAAAAACAATAAGGGAATTTTTTTTTGACTTAAATGCGGATTCAAAAATTGAATTTACTAACATCGCTATTGATAAAAGCACAGAAGATGAATTTTTTATTGATAAATTATATATAGGGAAGGGGGAAGATTTTAATGTTTTAGATATTCATGTGAATACAAAAGATGGAAAGGGATTTTTGGATGATTTATCAATTACAATAAAAAATCGCAACAATTTGCTAAATGTATACGGGACATTTTATAATCTAAAATTGGGACTATTGAGCGAGTTTTCTACATTAGTTAAAAGCTACAATTTGGACAAAAATATAGGATTCAAAGGAAGCTTCTCAGTGAAAATTAATAAAAAGGATGAAATTGTAGATGGAAATATATACGTATTGAATACAGAAAATTATTTGAACAAAAATTTGGCCTTAACTAATGTAAATATAAATTTAACATATAGTGATGGAATTATTAGTGTAAAAAACTTCCATTTTAAGTTAAATGACACGTATCTCTCTTTAATAGGCAAGATGAACTTTAGTACAAGTCATGCTTTGCTTAGAATTAATATTAGCAAGTTTGCTGCAAAGGATTTATGTACTTATGTACCAGATGGTGTAGTGAATAGTAAATTTAGAAGCTGGTATTGTGATAATATTAATGGGGATGTTTTAAATACCATTGTAAGTTTCAATGGCAAAATTAACAATTTGGTTGATGACGATCTGTCAGACATTGTAATTGTTGCTGATATAGAAAATGGTAGCGTAAAATTTGATGAAGATTTTGAGCAAGTAAAGGAATTAAAGGGTGATTTGATCATCAAGAATAACGATCTCAAAATTACTGCAAATAGCGCTAAGTTTCAGAATTTCACTATTAATGGTGGTGATATTGAAATGAAATCTCTCAATAAGGAAAATTCAGTTCTAACCATTAATGGCCAAGCTGTAAGTGATGCGTATGGTTTATATGAGCCTATAAGATTTAAGCTGGATGATGTGGTGAAGGTTGAAAGGGATAAAGTAAGTGGAATGGCAAAATCTGTATTTAATTTTCGCATTTTTAATCTAAATGATGATGACAAAAAAGTAGACTTCTCAGCAAATTTTCATTTTGAAATTGATAATTTGGCCGTCTATAATGCAAGTCTTGGTAAATATGACATTAAGCTTAGTTTTGGCAGTGACTTTATAGATTTAAATGGTAGTGGTATGGTGAATAACACACAGCTATTATTTGACCTGAAAAGTAGCAATAGGAATGAAAGTTTTGCCTGGAATTTGACCGGAGATTTACCCGCTCAAATACTTGATTTTGATGAAAATATAGGTGGCTATGTCAATACAAATATAGAATCGGTGATAAATCAAGATAAGACGGGACATGTTAATGGTAATATGGATTTATCAGAGCTTGAATCACGTTCAAGTTATTTTGGGTGGAAAAATCGTTTTGAAGATCACAATAAAGTTTTGTTCTCTGTAAAATTAAAAGGTGCCGATGAATTGTTAGTAGACAAATTAGATGTTATAGGAAATGACCTAGATATAAAATTCAGCGGAAGAGTAGAAAATGGAAATTTATATTTAAATTCTAGTAGTTTTAAATTGCCTGATAATGATTTTAGTATAGAAATTGAATCAGGTAAGGAAAAAAATGCCATAACTATTTATGGTGAGAAAATCAATTTGAGTGATATTTTAGGCTTGCTTGGCAAAAACAATAATGGATTAAACAAAGATATAGAAATTAGTATGAATGTTGACAATGTAATTATGAAAGAAGGCGTCGTTATCAAAAATGCTAAGCTGAATGTAACCTGTACTAAAGGTAATTGCAATGGAAGTCAATTTACAGGACAGTTTCTAGAAGATAGCAGCAATATACTAGCGGAATACAGTGGAATAGGGCTCGAAATATATGCGGATAATGCAGGTATACTTTCGCGTTCCTTAGGCATTAGTAAATCAGTCAAAAATGGTAAACTTTCTCTTTATCTATCTCCTCAAAGAGAAAATGAAGAACATTATGGCATGTTATCTATTAGTAATTTTTATATCAAAGATGCTCCACTACTCACTACTTTATTATCGATGTCTTCGCTTCCTGGTATTGTAAATGCTATAAAGGATGAAGGTGTATACTTTTATAAATGTAATGTACCTTTCTCATACAAAGATGGCTCTGTCGAAATTGAAGAATCTTGGCTTGAAGGGGCGGAATTAGGCATTAGCACTAGCGGTAAGCTCGACATTAGAAATTATAAATTCCAAGTTGAAGGACAGGTAATACCAGCATATTCAATTAATAAATCTTTGTTAAAAATTCCTATAATTGGGAAACTTCTTACTGGCGGGAAAAGTAGGGGAATCGTTTCAATAGACTATAAAGCAAGTGGTGATGACAAAAACAATAACGTATCTGTTGATCTTATCTCTTCGCTAACTCCAAACCTATTAAAGAGGTTATTGGGAGTGTTTGATCGCATTATGACAAAAACTAACGAAGCTGTCATCGGTGGCTTAAAAGGTGGTGTGAAAAAGAAATTTGGTTCGACATGACCAAAAGGGAAGTTGTTTAACAAAATTATGGACAAAAATGCAAGAATTTCCGAATGATCCACCTGGTTTTTTATCTAATTATTTAAGCAATACCACTCTCTTTCTGGAAACTTGATTATGATAAAGTAAAAGTTATTTCTTTACAAAATTATAGACAAAAAATGCAAGAATTTCCGAATGATCCACCTAGTTTTTTATCTAGTTATTTAAGTTCCCTTTATCGCCTCCCATATCTGCAAAGTTATAAATACAACTAGAAGGGTAGGGGATAAAAGTTCGTTATTTCACTATATTAGGTCATCATGTTGGTGATAATCTGAGTAATTGCCTACGTAATTTTCGTCAGCATCGTGATTAACATCAGGTTTAAGTAAAGAAAGATTATCATCGGATTGTTCTTCTGATAAGTTAAGCAAAGAAAGATTGTTATCAGATTGTTCTTCCTCTTTAGACCCAAATAACCATGAAAAGAATGGTGAGATAGAATCAATAACGGATTTAATTGCTGGAAAAATATTGGATAAGAAATGGGAGTGTTAAATAAACTGTGTCAAACCGAAAAAAAAGTAATAAATTGATATAAAAAAATGGAGGTTTGACAATGAGTCAGAAAGTAGTAAACAGAACTACCGGTTTGGTAGATTATAAAGAATTAGAAACAAATATCCTGTCGTCTATACGAGAAGGAAGACCGTTGACAGGAAGAGATGGAGCATTAACACCGTTTATAAAAAAGTTGCTGGAGGTAAGCCTGGAAGGTGAAATAGAAAACCACTTGTCGGCTGAAAGCGAAGAGAATAATCGAAGAAATGGGAGGAATGCAAAGACTTTACGTACAAGCGCAGGGTCATTTGAGCTTTTGACGCCAAGAGATAGGGAAGGAAGTTTCGAACCACAAATAGTCAAAAAAAGGCAAACAAACTTACATCCAGAGCTTGAAACGAAGATTTTGAGCACATTTGCCAGTGGTATGGGCTATAGAGATATAGTGTCACATGTTGAGGAAATTTATGATCACAAAATATCGGTGGCAGAGATATCAAGTATTACTGACAAATTGCTACCAGTAATCAACGAATGGCGTAGTCGCCCGCTGCAGTCTGTATATCCGATAGTTTTCATGGTTTTTTAAAGTCAAAGAGGACGGGCATTGCGTAAGTAAATGCATGTATAACATATTAGGCATAGATCAAAATGGCAAAAAAGAAGTATTAGGTTTTTATTTGGCTGAAAGTGAAGGAGCTAACTTCTGGTTGGGAGTGCTAAATGACCTCAAAGAAAGAGGAGTAGAAGATATCCTTATTGCCTGCGTTGATGGGCTGAAAAGCTTTCCTGCAGCTATAAACAGTGTCTTTCCTAATGCGGAAGTGCAGATGTGTATAGTGCATCAGATACGCAACTCACTGAAGTATGTGGCCAGTAAAGATGCGAAGAGTTTTTTGAGCGATTTAAAGAAGGTATATCAAGCTTCAAGCAAGGAAATTGCCGAGAATTATCTGTTGGAATTAGATGAAAAATGGGGCACAAAGTACCCTATGGTTATAAAATCTTGGCAGAATAATTGGGAAAACTTGTCTGGTTATTTTAAGTATTCTGGTCCAGTTAGGAGGATAATCTACACCACCAATCCCATAGAGGGGCTACATAGGCAAATTAGGAAATTCACTAAGACCAAAGGCTCATTTACCAGCATAAATGCCTTGTATAAGCAGGTATATTGTGCTATAAAGAAGGCAGAGGAAAAGTGGACGATGCCTGTACATGATTGGGCATTAACTATCTCTCAACTTGATGTTTTCTTTCCTGGCAGATTGAAAATTGAGTTGAACTAAAAATGCGGTTTGACACAGTTTATTTAACACTCCCAATAATTAAGTGATTTTTTAGTAGATGCTGGCTTTAAGCTTATTATACTTGATCCTTGAGCTTTTGTCTGTTCTTGTGTATCTTTCTCTGTTAACTTCCCATTTTGTTGTTCATCTTCAGCTGTTGAATTTTCAACTTGCTGTATTTTCAACTCGTAATTTTCTCCAAGTGTGTCTGTATGCGCTTTAACAGATGACATTGCAACACTTCTTACTTTTTCTAATTCTACATTCAGATGTTCAACTTGCTCTTGTAACTTTTTATTATCCCCTTGTGAAGACTCTAATTTTCTCTCCAATTCTGCCTTTAGTCTTTCTATTTCTTCAGCTTTATTTCCTTCTAAGATCTGCTTTTCTTCTTCAGTAGCGTTTAGCTGACTGATTAAAATTTTTAATTTATCTTCTAAGTCAACTTTTTTCCCTGTAGTTGTTGCTCTTGATTATTTAGTGGTAGTTGCTGCGCTAACAATTCCATCACGCTCAAAGAAGTTTTATTTAAGGTATCACCTATTCCAGCTAACTCCCATTCTTTACTTCCTTCTAAGATCTGCACTTGTTCTTGCAACCTAGCAATCTCATTTTCTGAGCTCTTTTTCTCTACTTCAGCAGTTCTTAATTGACTTCCCAAGCTCTCTAATTTGCGTTCTAACTCACGCTGACTTTCCTCATGCATTTTGCGTTCTTCTTTCATAGCTTTTAACTGCTCCTCTTTTTCACTATTTAAAGCATTAATTCTGTCTTTTAATTCAACATCTTCCTTTCTTTCTTGCTTCAATTCTGTTTCTTTTTGCTGTAGATAATTTATCTTCTCCAATTGTTCTGTTGACTCCTTCTCTTTTACAGATAAATTTTCCTTGAGTTTTGTTACTTGCGCTTGCAAATCTTCATTGTCTTTCTTAACAGCCTCATTTATATCTTTATTTTTATCGATAAGTGATTTAATGAAAGCTTCTTGCTCTCTTATTCTTTTCTCTTGATCAGATATAGTGCGCTGTTGTTCGTTATTTTTAGCATCCATTTCCTTTTTATCTTCATCTAATCCTTCATTTAACCGCATTAAACTATTTATTTTCGTGTCTTTTTCTTTCACCTCTACCAACTCTTCTTTGCATTCTGCAAGTTTAGATTCCAAATCCTCATTTTCCTTTTTTAAGAAGGCATTTTGTAAACGCTCAAGTTCTAGTTCCTGACTTACACCTTCCTCCTCTATGCTTACTTCTTCCATACTATCGTATTCTTCATCAATGAATTCATCATTTACTATAGTATCAAAACAACTCTCATCAGTGAACTCACTATTTTCTTCAGTTTGAACCTCTCCATCCTTACTTATTACTTCACTCTGGCTCCCTTTTTCTGCAACCTCAGGTTTTAAGTCAGCTCCAATATTTTTATCCGTTGTTTCAACACATTCGGTCTGCATTATCGTATCTTGAAATGTTACTTTATTAGATAGAATATTTTCCGCCCATTTGTTCCATTTCTTTGGTAGTATTCGTCCAATCGTTTTTAAGTACAACCAAGCAAATACAGTAGACCAACTGTATTTTTTTTCCTTTCGTTTAACATTAATTTCATAATTAACCGTATTGTTAGTATTTAGCATAAAATTACCTTATTTTTTAACTTCGATTTACAGAAAATTTTAACAGTAGTAAAGTTATATATATTAGTATAAATGTTAAATAAATACTAACGCAGGTATCAAATTATGGTAAAGTCTTTGCCCGCCTAATACACTTTAAGCAGAAACGTACATGTCTGTAAGTACAGCATTTGCTTTTTCTATCGCTCTTGCTAACATTTCCTGTTCATTGTTCTGATTTTTCACATTGATTACCTGAGCAGCTAAGTTTGCAGGAAAAGTGACCAAACTGACTTCCCATAATTCCACTTGTTTTAACACTCTAGTGTCTTAAACGACTTATAAGCGCGTTTCAGCTTGTGTGGGTAAAAACCCAGAAATGTTGTGAAGACATAAGGTGCACATAGTGCAAAAAATTAAAAATAAGACGCCAACTACGTTGTTTTCTTGCTGTTTAATCTGCACAGATGAAGATAACTGAATACCTTCACTATCATGATAAGGGGGCTGGCGGAGTTTGTAAAGCAATTTTTTAGCCCTGTCTCTTTGCTATAATGTTCATATCGATAGAAAAGCAAAAGAATAGAATGAAATATCAAGTGATATCCTCTATAATTAAATTTTTTGAATGAAGAGATGACGATTCGTGTAGGAATTAATGGTCTGGGTAGAATAGGCAGAGGCGTATTGCGTGCTATTTTCGAAATAGAAGAATATAGCAAACAAATAGAAGTTGTAGCTGTGAATGGATCGCTCAGTGCAAAGCAGCATGAACATTTGATTAAATATGATTCTGTTCATGGCAAATTCAGTGGTGATATTGACTTTAATGAGTCTCAAAATTGGCTATCTATAAATGGCAGAAAATTTTCTTTATATAGAGAACGGAGCCCTGAAAATATTCCTTGGAATGTTGATGTAATACTTGAATGTACTGGTGCATTTAACAAGCGTGAAGAAGCAATAAGGCACAATGCAGAGAAAGTGATTGTCTCTGCTCCAGTTCCAGATGCTGATGTAACTATAGTTTATGGTGTGAATAATGATATGCTCAAAAAAGAGCATAAAGTAATATCAGCAGGTTCTTGCACTACAAATTGCCTTGCTCCGATTGTGAAAGTCCTACACTCTAATCTAGGTATAAAAAGTGGCTTTATGACTACTATACATGCCTATACGAATGATCAAAATGTTCTTGATGGCAATCATAGAGACTTATGCAGAGCAAGGGCTTGCGGATTATCTATGGTGCCAACTACAACCGGGGCAGCAAAAACAATCGGTTCTGTAATTCCTGAATTAAAGGGAAAGCTAGATGGCACTGCCGTCAGAGTTCCAGTTAGCAATGTTTCTATGGTTGATTTTAAATTTACGACTGATAAGAAAGCGACCGTTAAAGAAATAAATGAAATGTTTAAGGATGCAGCTCTCTCCTCTACGTCATTCCAGCGCGTGACGCTGGAATCTAATTTCTGGATCCCAGTGTCAGCTACTCGGATGACATCAGAGGGTACTAGGATGACAGAGGGTTCTCCAATGTCAAATGTACTTTCTATATGCACGGAACCTTTAGTTTCAATAGACTTTGTGCATAACCCTTATAGCGCAATTGTGGATTCAACTGGTACATATGTTACAGGCGACATCTGTAGAGTTGCAGCGTGGTATGACAATGAGTGGGCTTTTTCGCTGAGAATGTTAGACATAGCATTATTGAGCCATAGTAAAGTATGAATGGAAACCCAAACAAATATGCTTCATTTTGTGAGCACTTTGCGGAACTCAGAAAAAGAGTTATCTTTTGCTTTCTATTTTTTTGCGTTACTTTTGGTTTTTGTTACTACTTTAAGGAAAATATATACCGTTTTTTACTTGCACCTTTAATAGAAGCAACAAAAGATAGCGAAGGTTTTTCTTTAATTTACACAGACTTAACAGAGGCATTTTTTGTGTATCTTAGAGTCGCAATAATGAGCGCACTTTTGTTTTCTTTTCCTGTGTTTGCATGGCAATTCTATATGTTCTTAGCACCTGGGTTATATAAAAGTGAAAGGGCAGTGTTGTTGCCATACTTAATTGCAACCCCGGTTTTATTTGTAACGGGAGCTACTGTAGTCTATTACTATATATTTCCTTTAGCCTGGAAGTTTTTTATCAACTTCGAACACAGTGGTAAATCCTTCGATATACCGATAGAGTTTATGCCATCAGTTAGCGAATATTTAGACCTCGTTCTCCAATTTATGTTTGCATTTGGCACTGCATTTCAAATTCCAGTAATACTCACATTGATGGTGAGAGTAGGGTTACTCACTACACAAAGTTTGTCAAATAAACGCAGAATCGCGATAGTGGTAATTTTTATTATCGCTGCAATCTTAACTCCACCTGATGTATTAAGCCAAGTAGGGCTTTCAATACCAATGCTGATTCTATATGAATTGTCCATTTTGATATGTAGGTATATTGAGAAGAAGGCAAAGGTTTGAATAAATATGTATTTGTAACGTTCTTTTTCGAGCACAAGCACCTTTCTCTTGTTTGAGTGTGTGTGATAATTCCTAATAAGACTTTTTGTATTTGATTTTTTACATAAAACATGCAATAATTAAACTTAGTAGACTTATGGGAGTAATTGTATGTTTGGTTTAACAGAAGAACAAAGGAAATTATATGATCGGTTACAGAACGCAATAAAAGATCATGGTAACGTTGCTGAAATTCTACAAGGAGTTTCAAAAGATGATTTACTAGCAGTTCTTAGTGCTCGTGGTACAACCATAGAGTTCAAAAATGGTGAAAGATATACTAAAAAACTATTTTACTATAGTAGAGTTATTAAGAATCAAGAAGGCTTGAAAGTTATTTCTGATGAGATGACAAAGAAAGATATATCACTTGATGAAATATTAAATGCTGAGATTATAAATATTGAATTCCCCAACGTTGTAAAATTTGATGGGACGCCGCCTGAAGACAAGCAAATGCTTTTTGATGAACTTGGGGATTTTGTCGAGAGTTTTGTCGAGAGTTTTGTCGAGAGTTTTGCCAAGGGTTTTGCCAAAGGTTTTAATGATAAAATGAAAGAGAAACATGAGATAGAAACTAAACAAGTAACTAATAAAGCAATAGGAATTGGTATCACTTGTGGTGTTATAGCTGCATTGGCAGTCGGTGTTGGATGTGGTGTTGCCGGTGTTCAATTATCAGTATTAGCTATAGTTGGCATAGCTGTAGCTGCTGCGCTGGCAGTCGGGATTGTTGCTGGCGTTATTACATATGCAGTATTAAAACCTAGTGGTAGACTAGAAGAAGCTCACGCACAAGAAGAAAAAGAAAAGGTACCTGCTTAGAAATTCGCCATATAGTTAAGTTAAAAACAGTAGAAGGAAGAAGCCTTCTTCCTTGTCTTTTACCGAAATACCAATTTTCTTATTTAAGCATATATTGAGGTTATTCACGGCATTGTGAATAACTTGGTTGATAACCCAGTGGAATACATAGTTTACGCGTTATGAGTACTTTGGAGATCTATAATAAGTATGATCTCCAAATACTAATATATAATACTTAAAGAGATACTTTAACACTTTCTCTTAAGTACTAATCTGGAGGTTCGACAAGTTGCTGTTTAAAAGGTTGGGAAGTAGTTTTATTAGCATTGAAAATTACATAATAAGCATTATGGAAAATAAAATCACATAATATAAGAAGCAACGCTAAAAATAAAATCACATAATATAGCGAACTATAGCTAACCTAAGAAAGGTTTTCCTACGTCATACCGCCGCGGTATCTCTCAGCCGCTAACAAGTAGCGGGATGACGAGCTTATCGTCATCCCGCCGCGAACCGTCATACCGCGATTCATTCGCGGTATCTCGGCATAGATTCCGCTAACTAGTAGCGGGATGACGAATTTGTCGTTTTTCAAATTGTCGGTAAATCTAAGTCAGTTTAGCTATATAAAACATAGTATAAAAAGAGCTATTTCAGCAAAATTTTAAACAAATAAAGTTCATTAGCTTCACAATTGGCACTTTATGAGAAAAGTACATTTGATATACAGATTTAAAATACAAGTTAACGAATTATTATGATTTTTACCAAGATAATAATATAGTAAGGTTTGGTAGTGAGGTATCAAAATGGGAAAATACACTAACGCATGGTTTTATAAGAAAGATAATCACGATTGTGCAAACGATGGTACTTGCGGGCAATCTATAACGGATTTTAGGATTGGTGATTCTAAAATTTCTTTCCACGATAACCATGGAAGAACGATTGCACAAATACCTAAGTTGCCTAACGGAAACTCTTTTACATACTATAATAATTTATATAAAACTGCACAATCAAGAAACTTTGGTGAGAATACAAAATACGTAGGAGTACAAGATGTGCTGCCTAATCAATTTAATTTTGAATACGGAAAGTTGAATTGCGTAATACATTATGACAATGTATCGCAACAAGAACAGGAGCAAATGAAGCTCGATATTAAAAATGCTTATGAAGCATATAAAGCAAAGTTTTGTATTGCTAGTAATATTCAAGTTACTGTGCATACCTATATTTTTAATAATGGAGATGATTATAGGAGATATGGCACTTTGGTTCCTGGGTTTTCACGGAGTCAATCTTCGCTCAATATTTCTGGTGGGATGACGAACGGAGAAAGCGTATTGCTCTATAAAGACGCTTATACGGACAACGTTTTAGCCCATGAATTCGGTCATGTGTTTCAATTTAAGCTTTCCGAAGCAAAAGTAGAGGAGTTAGACCGTATAAATAATCAGCTGATGGCAAATGCAATTGGACTTGAAGTAGAAGAAAAAAATTATAAAGCTATTTGCAAGCAGATGGGTGTAGATGAATATAAAGACCATGGATCGATGTTTCAATTTAAATATAAAGATACAACTGGTAGTATATACCGCAAGGACCTTTCAGAAGAAGAGAAATTTCAAATTATACAACGTGTCAAGAATTCTGGACTAGATGAATATGAAGACCGTGGATCGATGTTTCAATTTAAATATAAAGGTACACTTTATAAATATCACAAGAACCTTTCAGAAGAAGAAAAATTTAAAGCTATACAAAATGTCAAGAATATTCATGAACTAGTAGATGAATATAAAGACCATGGATCGATGTTTAGTTTTAAATACAAAGGCACCACTTATAACGTAAAATGCGAGTACTTTTCAGAAAAAGAAAAACTTCAATTTATCAAAGACATTAAGAACTCTCATGAATCGCTCATTAGTGAATGTGATGGATTAAATGAGGGGCCATTAAGTCAGAATGCAACTGTAGTAATTTCTATTGATGAAAATAAGGAGATAAGTCGAATGTATTTTCATAATCCAGACAAGAATATGTCCGAATGGTTAGATAAGACACTTATAAGCAGAAGTAAGTCTGAAGAAGATGTGGATGACACAGATCCAAAACCAGGAAAAGAGCCTGAACCAGAATCAGGAAAAGAATCCAAAGAGGATATAAGCAGAAGTAAACCTGAACAAGAGGTGGAAAAATCAAATGAAGTAGAGCAAAGTAATGTAGATGTAGAAGAGGAAAAAAGTAACCAGCAAGACACTCAGCAACCCAGTAATTTCTTAGGGAGTGTTAAATAAACTGTGTCAAACCGCATTTTTAGTTCAACTCAATTTTCAATCTGCCAGGAAAGAAAACATCAAGTTGAGAGATAGTTAATGCCCAATCATGTACAGGCATCGTCCACTTTTCCTCTGCCTTCTTTATAGCACAATATACCTGCTTATACAAGGCATTTATGCTGGTAAATGAGCCTTTGGTCTTAGTGAATTTCCTAATTTGCCTATGTAGCCCCTCTATGGGATTGGTGGTGTAGATTATCCTCCTAACTGGACCAGAATACTTAAAATAACCAGACAAGTTTTCCCAATTATTCTGCCAAGATTTTATAACCATAGGGTACTTTGTGCCCCATTTTTCATCTAATTCCAACAGATAATTCTCGGCAATTTCCTTGCTTGAAGCTTGATATACCTTCTTTAAATCGCTCAAAAAACTCTTCGCATCTTTACTGGCCACATACTTCAGTGAGTTGCGTATCTGATGCACTATACACATCTGCACTTCCGCATTAGGAAAGACACTGTTTATAGCTGCAGGAAAGCTTTTCAGCCCATCAACGCAGGCAATAAGGATATCTTCTACTCCTCTTTCTTTGAGGTCATTTAGCACTCCCAACCAGAAGTTAGCTCCTTCACTTTCAGCCAAATAAAAACCTAATACTTCTTTTTTGCCATTTTGATCTATGCCTAATATGTTATACATGCATTTACTTACGCAATGCCCGTCCTCTTTGACTTTAAAAAACCATGAAAACTATCGGATATACAGACTGCAGCGGGCGACTACGCCATTCGTTGATTACTGGTAGCAATTTGTCAGTAATACTTGATATCTCTGCCACCGATATTTTGTGATCATAAATTTCCTCAACATGTGACACTATATCTCTATAGCCCATACCACTGGCAAATGTGCTCAAAATCTTCGTTTCAAGCTCTGGATGTAAGTTTGTTTGCCTTTTTTTGACTATTTGTGGTTCGAAACTTCCTTCCCTATCTCTTGGCGTCAAAAGCTCAAATGACCCTGCGCTTGTACGTAATACTTTCTGACTCATTGTCAAACCTCCATTTTTTTATATCAATTTATTACTTTTTTTTCGGTTTGACACAGTTTATTTAATACTCCCACTACTTCAGTGACGAAAAAAGACAGATTTGTTGGGCACACTTGTTAAGGGATTTCGAAAGGCTATCTACCCACTTTAAATGGTGCTATATTGGGCCTTAACTTGACGCGTATGGTTTATTTAACACTCCCGGTTAAAATAATTACTTAGCAAACAATAGGTTTCATGTAATGGTAACCCTATAACGGAAGAGTAGGAGCCGCGTAAGAACAATACGAACATCCCAGCTAGGCCTTGTATATTGCATCCCCCTGCCCTATTTTTCCACTCTTCTGATGCTAAATAATACTTAATTTCTTGTTCACTGAGACGTTTAAATTTCACTATTGTAACCACAGTTCTAATATGTTGTTTAGATTGATCGGGAGTTAATAGACACACACTGGTATATACTCTATGCCTTCTTCCTGATAACAAGCGGATGCATTTTTCTGCTTGCTCAACGTTTTCAGCTTTAAGCAATATCCTTCTACCACAAGCAACAACTGTATCAACACCAAGCACAAAGTAATTTGGATTTGAACTTTGTATTTTCTCAGCTTTACTTTTTGCCATACGGATTGAGTAATCCTTCGGAAGTTCCTTTTTTAAAGGGGCTTCATCTATGTCTGCTGGCAAAATTAAACCTGGCTCAATATTTATTTGTTTTAGTAAAGCTATACGCCTTTTCGATGATGAAGCAAGAATAAGATTATTTAGAGATCGTTCTGTCACTTGTACCTTTAAGCCTTCTAATGATCCGACCTTTTTTCGCATTCCTATCGTAAATGCTCATCTCAACTAACACCCTATCCCCGATAATGATGCGTATTTTACTTCTTCTCACTTTCCCTGATACATGACAGATAATCTCATGTTCATTGTCCAGTTTCACTCTAAATTCTGCTGCAGGTAGTAAAGCAGTTACTGCCCCTTCCACTTCAAAAATTGTTTTCGATTTCTCGTCTTTTATCATATGTTATATTATAATTTAATAATCTTTTTCAGTCTACTATAGATTTTAAATTATTATCAACACAAAAGACTTTTTGCACCCCACTTAAGTATTTCTCTTGCAACTTAACCCCAACCATCTTCACAATAATGCGAGAGGAAGGTGAGCTACCTACCTACGTTTCTACTCCTTGCCTGTGCTCTGATAGGACTTACGGACCCTAGGACTAGAACTGAACTACAAGGATTATTATCACAATTCTCCTCATTGCTATCATATGCGCTATCATTGTCCCCTTCCTGTGGAACATAAGACTTATTATCAGATTCACTATCAAAGCTTAAAGATCTGGATAACTCTATCTTCTTTCGTGGAACATTATCAGGCTCACTAGAAATGTCTCCTGTTAGAGTATAAAATTGATTGTTGAAGCCTTTTTGTTTATCAGCAAACGTTTCTTCACTTAACTCTTCTACTTGACCACGGAAAAACTCTTTTTCTTTTTCACTGTTTTGTAATTTTTTCATCAGACCTTCAATATCCAAAACTTTACCTGCAATGATGTCGCTCAATGCATCAAGGTTCTCTTCCAATTCCTTAATCTCATCTTCATGCTCTTTTTCCAACCCTTGCATTTGACATTTTAAATTGCTTATAAACTGCTCCTTTTCCTCCATTATTTGTGCTTCTTGGTCTATCTCTTTTTCACGTTCTTTTAATTTTTCTTCTAATTCCTTCTTTTCTGTATTAACAACTTTCAGCTTGTCCTCTAGCTTTCTTTTTTCTTCATGCACACTTTTAAATTCTTCCTCATTCCTCTTCAGGTTTTCTTTAAGCTGCGTTAACTCCTTGCGCATTGCATCTATTTCTGCCTTTGATCCTCGCTCCTTTTTTTCAAGTTTATCTTGTAAATCGCTAGTCCATTTTTTTAATGTTTCAATTCTTTGCCCAGCTTCTGCAAGTTTCTGATTCACTTCTTTTTTTTCTGCTTCAGCACTTTTTAACTTATTGATTAATTCTTGGGTTACCTCTTCCGAGCATGATAATTTTTTTTGCAGATCTAATACTTGTTCTGAAAGCTGTTCTTGGTTTCCATCCATCTTCTTATTCAAGTGTTCTAAATGGTTAAACTTGTCCTCTAAATCAGATTTTCCTTCCTGCACATGATATAGTTCTTCTTGCGATTTCTTTAATTCACTTTTTAACTCCTCCTTTTTTGCATTAGCAACTTCCAGCTCTTGCCTTAGCTTTCCTTTTTCTTCACATACACTTTCAAGTTCTTGTGCTTTCCCTTGTAGCTCTGCTAACGCACTTGCTAACTTTTTATCTTTTTGTGCCAGTTCAGTTTGCAATTCTGTGTTTTTTTGCTCTTGCTCAATTTCTACAGGTCTCTGATCCGATACATAATGCTCATCACCAAGTCCACTATCAACGCTTGAAAATCTGCGTAATTTTTTCTTCTCTGGTGTAACATTAACTTTATCTTCATCTTCAGTGAGTTTAAGTATAAGCATTGTATCTCCTGGAAATTCCTCGTACTCGTTTTCTGGAATGTCGAATTCTGGTCTCTCTTCTCCAAGTTTATCTTGTAAATCGCTATTCTGCCTCTCTTTTACAATTGTTTGATTATCTTCTGCTTGGGTTGTTTCTAGTTTCTCCTGTAGTTGCTGATTTTCTTGTGTTAATTCATGGTGCTTTTTATTTATCACTTGCAACTCTGCTTCTTCTTGCTTCAATTCAACGTTTTCTTCGGACAGCATCTGATTATTTAAAATCAATTCATCCATTTGTTGTGAAGCAACTTCTGGTTGAGTTTCAGTGTGCTGTAAATTGACTTCTGTTTGAATTAATGCATTGCTATTAATAGAAGGAGAAGAAGGAAGGCTATTGTCATCATCAACTTTAGGGTCTGGACCTTTCGATTCCCCCCCTGGTTCCTTATCTTGATAGGCCACTATAGATTCATTTTGAAAATTATTATTAGCAGTAGGTACAACATCAGCAGCCTTACCCTTTTCTAGTGATTTCATTACAGCATCATGTAAGACGAGGCCTTGAATATATAATTCATCATTTTGCTTTATTAATTCTAGGATCTCCTCCGATGACACAAAATCTTCACCATCAAATTTTAGTACTTCAGTTATGCCGCTACTACTCACATTCATAATCATGGTACACATTCTGGATCCATTCTCTACAGGCCAAGTGCTTGTCATTTCATAATATGCGCCTTCTTTAAATTCATAATATCTTTTCTTATCTTCTTGATGAGCGTATATTTCATGTTTTTTATTGCAATAGATATTCAGTTCTTTAATATCTTTCTCTTGCTGTAAAATGTCACTAATCCTTGTTGGCTCACTTCTATTGTAATTAATAAGGTTAACATTCAAAACTCTATGAGCGTTATCAGTTTCTGTGTAATAAGCTTGAAGCTCTACGTCTTTCCTCTCAAAATATTTACTTGCAGCTTTTTTTCCCTGCTCTGCCAACTTTATGCATTTATTTATATCTTCCTTAAAGCTCTTATTAGCAGACTCTGTTACTGCTTTATCTATGTACGTTTGTTTAAAATCTCTATCGTTTATTAGGTCATAAAAACTCCACTCATCCCTATAAGCCTTTTGTATAGCAGTGAAGTCACTTTCTTCTTTTAAAAGTACTAAGAAGCCTACCTTGTCTTCTAGATCTTTTAGTTTAAAACCTGTTATTATCTTCTCTAATTGAGAATCAAATTCTTTATTGGCAAAATTTTCAGCAAGATTATTTAAATTTCTTAATTCTTTGCATAATTTATCATTTTCTGCAATTGAGCGGCAGAACTTTATTGTAGCAGAGTCCTTAGTGGAAGGATTTTCTTTTTCCACTTCATTGATACGGTTCTTGAGAGATATAAAAGGTAGTGTAAACCGTGATGAATAACATAATTTTTCTTTTTCTTCTCCATACAACACCAGTAGGCGATGTATTGCATACCAGGTACATGATGCTGCCCTTATAACTGATTCAACATCATAATTCTCTGACTGATCACTTGTTTTTCCTGCCTCTGCTGTTTTGTCTCCCTTAGTCAAACCTCCAATCATCACACACCTCCTTTAACTATATTTACATTATACCAATTAACATATATTCAAAAAAATCAAACTGTATAACCACGTTCTACACTAACTTTTATTATTAACTTAATTGTGTTGAAAATAACTGCAAGTGTTAAACTTAAGCTTTTGTCTTTCATTATGCACTACTCACTATAAGTTTACAATAATATCTTATATAATAGACTTAGTATTTTGAGTTATGCAAGTATTTTTTTTATTGGATAAAAGTTAAAAGACGTTTTCAGAAATCTTTAAGCTTAATAACATCCTCTCTTTTTGGACTAGTTGAAATTAGATGAATTGGTACACCTATTAATTTTTCTAACTTGTCTATATATTTTATTAAATTGATAGGCAATGCTTCAATCGACCTTTTACCTTGAGTATTTTCTTTCCAGCCAGGAAACTCTTCATATATTGGCTCTAATTCCTCCTGTATTGAATGCGATGCGGGTAAATAATCATACATTTTCCCGCTATACTTGTAACCAGTGCATATTTTAATTGTATCAAAAGAATCAAGCACATCTAATTTGGTTAATACAATGCTTGAAACTCCAGAAAGTTGCACAGCCTGGCGCACTAAAACTGCGTCAAACCATCCGCAGCGCCTTCTTCTATTGCTCACTGTTCCAAGCTCCTTGCCTATAGTAAATAAGCTATCTCCAATCTCGTTCTTTTGCTCAGTAGGGAATGGACCATTGCCCACTCTTGTTGTATAAGCTTTTACCACACCAATAATGTAAGCATTGGAGGCTAATCCTGAGCCTGTTATTGCTTGCGACGCTACAGTATTACTTGAAGTAACAAAAGGGTAAGTTCCGTGGTCGATATCTAAAAATGTGCCTTGGGCGCCTTCAAATATTATTTTCTTACCTTCTTTCACAAAGTCATTTAATATCCTCCACACAGGTTTTTTATATGAAAGAATTTTTTTTGAAATCCCTTGAATTTCTTTTAATATTTCTTCTTTTTTAACCACCTGGTAGTTAAGGCCTTTTCTGATAGCATTGTGGTAATTCAGAAGAGTATCCACTCTTTTATTGAGCTCATCTGCGTTTTCTAAATCACAAAGGCGTATAGCTCTCCTTCCAACTTTATCTTCATAACATGGCCCTATCCCTTTGTTTGTTGTACCAATTTTGTGATTTCCGTTTAAATCTTCAAATAGCTTTTCCTTGTCCTTATGTACGCTAAGTATTAATGGACAGCTCTCGGATACCATCAAGTTGTTATAGTTTATGTCCACTCCTTTAACTTTCAATGACTCTATTTCTGAGATTAGAGCATGTGAATCAAGAGCAACACCGTTTCCTATGATGGATATTTTGCCCGTTCTCAAAACAGCAGAGGGCAGTAAATTTAATTTATAAACCTCATCATCTATTACTATAGTGTGCCCTGCATTATTTCCTCCCTGAAATCTCACAACTACATCTGCATTCCCAGAAAGATAATCTACTATTTTACCCTTGCCTTCGTCACCCCATTGCAGACCAACAATTACAATGTTATTCATCATTATTTTCTAAATTAATACATAAATATTAATGCAGTACGCTACAAATGGAAAGAGAAATCTGCGCCTTTCCTGCACCTCTTAAATAAAGAAATATACTGTCGATTTTCTTAATATATTACCAAACTATTCATCATTATATGATATAACTTACAGCATATTTACAGTAAGGTGTTATTTATGAAAGAGGCAAAAGGAAAAAATAATAAGAGTCCAGTAGTTAGATTAAAGGCCACAGCTAAAGAGTTCAATTTTAGTAAATTAAGAGCAGGTCAAGATAATGAATTAGCAAATTCTGGTGAAACAATGTTCTTAGATTTTCAAAGGATGAATTTTATTATTAACGGAAAAGAAATAGATAAAAATCTTATTATTGCATTTAAGGAAGGAGCTAAGCACCACAAAAGCGAACTTTTTAATAGTGATGATATATATAATAACGAAATATTTAACAAAAAAGGAACAAGAGAAATAGATACGGATCATGGCAAAGCTTTTGTTGCTTCAGTACTCGAAGATATTGAGAAAGAGCTTGTAAGTAATGCATTGGGTGAGCTATGGAAAAATCACTGTGAAAATCCCAAAACTGCCAATCATCAAAAAACCGATTCATATAAGAAAGAATTTGAAGAATTTTACAATGCTGGCCAACATCTATTACCAACAGAGAAAGATGAAAACAAAGACTACCGTTCCTTTGCAAAAGAAGTTTTCAAAAAAATGTTTAGATACGCTGGAGCAGAAGTTCCAAGTAATGCTATTTTAGAAGAGCTAGTCACCAATTGTAATCAAGCAGGGTATGAGGCTGCTCCATTTATACAAACCCAACTTGCACTTGGACAGTCGTTCATAGTAGAAAATCCTAAAAAAGTAATAAATATTGATTGTGCTAACCAAAATAATGTAAGAATTAGATCTGACATGAGGCTACCAATACTCTCTGTTAAAAATCAAGTTATGCATGGTGATAAGATATGTGATCTGTCTAACTCATTAGAATTTACACTTGAGTCTCAAGATGGTAAAGACTTTGTAACATACAGAGATGGTAAATTGTCACTTACTATTCCTAAAGAGTTAAAAAATTATAAAGATAATGGCAAGAGCTTGTTTGACATTATTAAAGAATATTTTCAGAAATTCTGTGCAAAATTAGGATTTAAACCTGAGACAAAAATACAAATAGAGCATAGCTTAGGTACTCAAAGTAACTATTTAGATGGTACAATATCTGCTACAGGATCGGATGCAAATAAAGAGTTTATCAATCTTTTAAGCAAAAATCTCAGAGGGAGGTTATTGGAATCAGGAGTTGCTTTAGGAAATGAAGATGTTGATGGTATTGTTGAAGTCAGAGTATCTACAGTTATGGATCTGTTGAGTAATTATGCTAAATTGGAAGATAATAAAGAAAACAGAGAGTTATTAACAAGTGAAGTAGCAGATAATTTAGGGCTTTCCACTCAAGATAAAATAGCATCAGAAGTATTGAAAGAGTTTGATGATGAAATAATAAAGTTAATGCATACAGAAGGTATAAAGAATAACATAGGTCAACATATAATGGAATTAGGATCTTTACCTTCTTTGATAAAAGGTCAGGTTAATCATAATCAAGTGCAGTCTGTTGTAAATACTTTTATTAAGTTAATTATTGAAGGGAAAAGCGAAGTATACAAAGAAAAAAATGCAATTAATGCAATTGATGCAATTTATCAGAAGGTAGATAAGGCAATTGTTGAGCAAGAAAAAAGAGCAACCAACAAACAAGATATAGAAAATGATAAATGGACAGATAGAATCAAAAAACAGAAATTATCTGTGGAATCACATGAACATTTACTTTAAAGATACTGGTAGGCTCCTTGAATATTTTAGAGTTCATGGTTGCAACGGTTGCTATTTTACAATGCACCTAATCGTAAAAACTACGTGCCGTTGCATCATATGTTTCAAGAACGTTGGTAAAATGTTCAAGTTGATCTCGATTCAATACCTGATCTATTCTAGTTAGTTGGTCATTGCTGCTTTTAAAATTAGTTAGATCACATAACATAGCACGTTCTTCAGTTTCAGCAGGCAAGTATTTAAAGTGACCAAAGATATTTTACCTAATTTTCTCTAGCATATTTACCTGTATACTTACAAAGCTACCTAATACCGCATACTGATTTCTCTCTTTATTTTGTACAAATTAATTAAGTGAAGTGAGTATAGTATCCACACTACTAAAAAAAATGTGGCACAAAACATAAACATTACAATGAGTGGCAACAGCAAAGAACTTTCTATTGCTACTCCACCTCTTCTCAAAATGCTTGCTGGCTGATGGAGAGTAGACCATAAATTCACAGAAAATTTTACTACGGGAATATTTATAGCACTAAAAATGGCAAATACTGCTGCTGATTTTTCTGCCCTCGCTTCATTATCAAAAGCGCTCCACAATGAAAGGTAGCCAACATATAGGAAAAATAAAATTAGCATTGAAGTAAGCCTTGCATCCCATACCCACCAAGTGCCCCAGGTTCCTTTTCCCCAGATGCTACCTGTGATTAAGCATATTGCAGAAAAGACTGTCCCTGCAGGAGCAGCAGCATGTGCCAAGACACTAGCAATGCTATTGTTCCACACCAATGAAATGAAACTAAGTGATGCAATGAGTCCATATATTCCAAGAGCAAGCCATGCAGAAGGCACATGAATGTACATAATTCGTACAATTTCTCCTTGTTTATAATCTTCTGGGGAGAAGAATAACGCTAAAAACATTCCAATTAAAAAACATGCGAAACAAATAACCCCAAGCCAAGGTAGTGCTTTTTTAGAAAAAGAAGTGAAATTTGTAGGCTTTAATAAAAACATTCGTTTTGAGAATAATTGCGTTAAGAATTTACCAATTAGTTTGAGTTTTATCAACAGGATAGTTTTTCTGCATTGACATAGATTAACAAATTAGCACAATTTCAGTAGCCGATTGCTTGCTATTATTTTTAGTATAACACTATATAAAACATGACCCTTAAAAAGCTTAATTTACACTTAGTATCAGATTCAAGTGGTGAAACTGTTATATCAGTTGCAAAATCAGCTCTGAAACACTTTCGTTCTGTAGAAACAATCGAATATGTTTGGTCTTTTGTGAAAGGAGAAGAGCAGATTGACAAAATTCTGGAGGAAATTAATAGGAAAAGTGATGAGCATAATTTTGTTATATGCACTATTACTGATGATGAGCTAAGAAAATATCTAAAAGATAACTGTATAAAGTTGAAAATTCCCTATAGAGCAATATTATTACATATTATTAGAGAAATTTCGTCCTATCTTGAAATTGAAAAAGACGAAAAGCTTGACTTGCATACTGAGATAAATAACGAATATTTTCAGCGCATTGAGGCAATAAACTACACTATTAATCATGATGATGGGCAAAATATTCAAGATATTGATAAAGCAGATATAATTTTGGTTGGAGTTTCACGTACATCAAAATCTCCCACCAGTACGTATTTAGCTTATCGAGGCTATAAGGTTGCAAATATTCCTTTTGTTAGTGGAGTACCCTTTTATGTCGACTTGGCAAAATTAAAAAATAAACTAACGATAGGGGTAACAATAGACGTAAGTAGGCTAATAGAAATACGCAAAAATAGACTTACTTCAATTAACAACGAAGATAATAATATATATGCTAATCCTAGAAAAGTAGAAAAGGAAATTAAAGAAGCAGAGGAACTATTTAAGCAGAATAACTGGCCAATTATTGATGTCACGCAAAAGTCAATCGAAGAAGTATCAGCAACAATTATACAGTATTTTAATAAAATGTGAAAAATTTATCAATTGACTAACTCTCTGTAAGTGATCATAATGTAAGGTAATTTAATTCTTACTATAGATATGAAAGTCAAAGGGTCGCTAAAATCTCATCGTAACAGAGATAAAAATTGTAAAGTTGTGAAAAGGGGTGGTAAGATTTACATTATAAACAAGGTAAAGCCAAGGTGTAAAGCGCGTCAAGGTTCTTAGCTTTTTGTTCACCTTTTCATGTTATACATTTCTTGTATGTGAAAGTACGGTGTTTATACCTAAAAAGAAGCAAAAGTTATTGTGTTTAAGCGCAGCCTTATTCATTTCTTCTCTTACATTATATTTTAGCATTAGCACAATTACAGGTAAACGTGGCTTATTGACGTTAATCGACTTAAAAAAAGAGATTGAGTACAATAAGCTTTTGCTAAAGGATGTCTCTTCTGAAAAGGAAAAGTTGGACAATAAAGTATTTGGCTTATATGAAAAAAGCTTAGATTTAGATCTGCTCGATGAGCAAGCAAAAAATGCTTTAGGTTATGTGAACCCTAATGAACTTATGGTTGTTCTTGACGTGGAATAGCAGTAGACTTCTTGCGTTACCTCCTGTCATTCAAGCCCCTTTCTTGTCATCCCAGTGCCCCTATGATGTCATTCCAGTGCTTGACACTGGAATGACATCATTATAGAGTGAACCAGTGTCAGCTACTTTCATGACACCATTCTTTTTTCTGGATTCCAGTGCCAGTTACTTTCATGACACCATCATAAAGTGAAACTAGATTCCAGCGTCACGCGCTGGAATGACAAAAAAGAGTAGGTTTTTTATGTGATTATGCAAGAAGCTAGTGTAAATTTAAGTTTTATCTACCGCTTG
Source organism: Wolbachia endosymbiont (group A) of Hedychridium roseum (assembly GCF_964028325.1). Classification (NCBI taxonomy): domain Bacteria; kingdom Pseudomonadati; phylum Pseudomonadota; class Alphaproteobacteria; order Rickettsiales; family Anaplasmataceae; genus Wolbachia; species Wolbachia endosymbiont (group A) of Hedychridium roseum. Next base: position 569,327 of record NZ_OZ034755.1, read on the forward strand.
ATCAAAAAAGAATAAGTTTAGTAAAAAATAATGATATTATTAGTGGAACATAAAATAGTCCCACTGCAGTACTAATTAGAAGCAACAGAGTAGCTTTATCTGGTTGATAATTCAAAATATTAGCAAGTATTATACTGGACCCAGAAACTGGAATAATAGCCAGCAACATCAGTGCTTTATATATACTCTCGTCGTATACACCTATAACATGTTTGTCTAGAAGGACAATTCCTAAAACAAACAGTGGCCAGAATACGTACTTTGCTGTAATAGTGATCAAAGCAAGCTTCCAATCTACTTTAAAGCTTGTAATATTTGCAATGCTCACTCCAAGTAGCATCATCCCTAATGTGACAAATGTACTTCTAATATTCATCATAACATCTGTTAAAAAAGTAGGTATTTGTATATCATATATACTTAAAAAGAAGCCCAGAACCATCGCATAAAGCGAAGGAAGTTTGAACAACTTTAATATGCATTCTTTTGCGGTATAAATACCATTTGCAGCTATGTAAAATCCTAAGCTATTTTCAAACAACGCCATTCCTATATAACAAACAACATATACAGATACTGAATCTTCATCAAACAAAGCCATGGCAATCGGCAGGCCAAAATACCCCATACTTGTGCTGCCCGAGCTAAACGCTAATATGTTTCTCGTGTTATCCTTAAATAAAAAAGAAGAAAGATAATACACTGATAAGGACATAGTGCTACCTATAAACCATATCAAAATCGGCAGAGAAATTACTTTTAAATTAACTTCTGTATGAGAGACTCCATATAAAATCACTATTGGATTAGCTATATAAAAGAGTATTTGAGATATAGTGTTTCTGTCAATTTTAAGACATTTTCCTGATAAATAACCAATAAATATTGTAATATAAATAGGTAATATTTTTAGGAAAAGAGTAAGGAACATACTAGCCTATTGTGATACTTTTGACTGATAAAGTGATATTAGATCTTAAGGTATTATAAAAGTAAACAAAATTTATTTTCCAATTTATCCAGTTCATAGTTAATTAAAAAAGATTCACTTAGTGTCAAAATTTGTTTTTACATAAGACTTAAGAATGACATTTTTATGATAAAATTATGTTAAGTTTCTATAAAGCTCCTTGCATATTTTTGAATAATGATGAAAAATTAAACTGCTTGTGGTAATTTAGACGGACTGTTGAAAAAGTAAGAGGAAATAAGTAAAGTTAGGACAGAGAGTAAGGGCTTTAACATAGTTGTCATATTTTTCTTTAATTAACCCTAGTGTCCAATTTACCCACCATAGCTTCACATGAGGTGTTTCTAACCATTTTAATAACAGTAAAAAATGTTCTTCTTTCAACGCTTTAAATGTGATATTTTTATTCATTAATTAAAAATTTCAAATGTTACTACCCTTTCTATTAATCCTGTCTCTAATTGCTAAGTTCATTGAAATTGACATTTCCGTACCTAATTTTCCTGATATGGTGCACTATTTTAACGTATCATAAGGCACAATTCAATTAACTATTGCTTATAATTTCCTAGGCTTTTGCATAGGAGGGTTGTTTTTTGGTCCATTGTCTGAATGCTATGGCAGAAGAAGGATTATGATCATAGGTAACACTTTGTTATTAATCGGCGCTGTTGGTTGTGTTTTTGCACCGTCGATTTTTTGGCTTTTAATTTCTCGCTTTGTTCAGGGCATTGGTGTTAGCACATCTGTAGTTGTGTTTGCAATCGTTGCAGACAGCTACAAAGGCGACGAAGCGGTGAAATTTATTGGAATCATGAATTCTGTTCTTACAGTTGTCATGGCAATTGCGCCAGTGTTAGGCAGTTTCATTAATGAAATTGTAGGATGGCGTGGTAATTATGCAACTGTTGCAATACTTTGTTTGATCTCTTGGGTTTTGCTGCTTTTTCTGTTACCAGAAACAAAAAAGGATCGCGATGCTTTCAGTTTGAAAAAAATAATGAAAGATTACAGAAAACTACTATCTAGTCCGAGGTTTGTTACGTTGTCTTTAATGTCAAGCCTCTTTTCTGCTGCGTATATGTCATTCATTACTTGTGGACCTTTTTTGTATATGGAGACTTTTGGTTTATCTAGCACTATTTATGCACTACATCAAGGTGCAATAGTTGGGTGCTTCTCACTCATTAGTCTATTTGCTGGCAAAATCTTACAGAAACTTGGAGCAATATGGTGTGTAATTTCTGGTACGAGCGTGGGTGCTATTGGGTCTCTATTGCTTGTAATATTCAGTATAATTGTACCCCACTCTTTCTACTTAGTAACACTGTCTATGATTATTTTTTCTATCGGTTGTGCAATTTGCCAGCCAGTGATTTTTAATGCATCAATAAATGTTTTCCCTGAAATTAAAGGCACAGCTTCTTCTGCAGTCTCGTTCATTAGAGCTTTTATCATGGCTATTTTTATCGGCTTAACAAGCTACGTTTACAACGGTCAAGCAATTAGTGTAGCTGTTCTTGTTCTATCCGCGATAGTACTAGAACTTGTTTTTACTGCCTGTTTATTGTTTTTAAAAGATCCGGTATAATTAATGATCTTTTTACAGATGTGAGCGATTAACTTTCCCCGGCCAATCTTTCTGCTTCATTACGTGAAATTAATGCCTCAATAAATTCATCTAGTTCACCTTCTTTTATAATCTGCTCTAGCCGATGTGAAGTTAGATTAATTCTGTGGTCTGTTATTCTTGATTGTGGAAAATTATATGTTCTTATGCGCTCGGAACGATCACCAGAGCCAATCTGACTTTTTCTCATTGTTGACCTTTCCATTTCTTTTTTTTGTCTTTCAATTTCGTATAGCCTTGCCCTCAATACTTTAAGCGCTTTAGCTTTATTTTTGTGCTGCGATTTTTCATCTTGCTGTATTACAATTATCCCTGTTGGCAAGTGGGTGACCCTTACTGCGCTGTCAGTTGTATTCACTGATTGCCCTCCAGGACCACTGGATCTATAAACATCTATTCGTAAGTCTTTTTCTTCTATTTTAAAGTCAACTTCTTCTACTTCAGGTAATATCGCAACAGTAGCGGCAGAGGTATGTAACCTTCCTGAGGATTCAGTTTCTGGCACTCTCTGTACTCTGTGTGCTCCTGATTCAAATTTCAACCTTGCAAAAACTTCTGTTCCATTAATGAGTGCAGAAGCTTCCTTATAGCCACCTATACCTGTATTAGAAATGCTTATTGGCTCGAACTTCCAATTTCTTCTTTCTGCATATTTTTGATACATACGAAATAACATTGCTGCAAATAATGCTGCTTCTTCTCCTCCTGTACCTGCTCTGATTTCCAATATTGCATTTCTTAAGTCATCTTCATCTTTAGGCAATAATGCTAACTTTAGTTTTGCTTTTACTTTTGGTAATAATACCTTGTGCTTTTCGAAAAATTCTTCTTTTGCTAACTCTTTTATATCTCCTTCGCTGTTTTCATCTTTCATTATTTCCTCTAAGTCTGAAATTTCCTCTTTCAGCGTGTTATATTCATCAATTATCTTGATTATTGGCCTGAGCTCAGAGTATTCCTTTGAAAGAGTAATGAATTCTTTTTGACTTAAATTGGCAGGGTTTTCCAAGTTCCTTTCTATATCACTAAATTTTTTCTTTAAGTCTTGTAAATTATTCTCTATATTCATATAGCACAGATCTAGTATTTTCACTAAGTAATATATACTGAAATAAAAAATTTCTTATATCAAGCAATAACACTATAATATATCTACTACCTTCTACTTGAATATAATGGCAAGACAGATAACATCAAGCTGCAATTTCATATTTGGAGCTTCGGACATGAAATCATTACCAGATGAGTCGGCTCCAGAGATTGCGTTTGCTGGTAGATCAAATGTAGGAAAATCCAGTCTGATCAACTTACTGATAAACAGCAAAAAAGCTGCCAGAGTTTCCTCTAAACCTGGATGTACTAGACAAATAAATTTTTACTCTATGTACAATGATAAATTCAGACTTGTTGACCTACCAGGGTATGGTTATTCTCATGCAGGTAAGGAGGAAATTATACAATATTTAAACTTAATTGAGTATTATCTAATTCAAAGAAAAAATCTAAGAAGAGTGTTTGTGTTGATAGATAGCAAGGTAGGATTAAAAGAAATAGACAAAGACTTCATTTATTGGTTAATATATAATAATATTAACTTTAACGTTGTGCTAACAAAAATAGATAAAGTGAGTCAAAAAAGCCTAGATGCCATTCTAGAAGATACTCAAAAATGGATTAATAATGAGAATGTGTCAATTCATCAAATAAGCATCCGTATTAAGCATAAAATAACCAAGGTAAGAGGTGAGTTTTTCAAGTTTACAAGATAAAAAAATGAAGAGTAGTGAATTTTTAAAGGGTGAAGTATCATTTGAACAAAAAGCAGAAATATTACTTGAAGTGTTATCTAACATACCTAGCTTTGTGGGTGAAACTTTTGTCATTAAATGTGGCAGCGTAACGATCTCGGATGAAACACTATTCTATACTTTTGTGCATAATGTTGTCTTATTAAAGCAGCTTGGTATAAATCCGGTGATAGTTCATGACGGAGAATATGAAATTAACTCAGTGTTAAAAATGCTGGGTATGGACAGTAAGTTTGTGAATGGTATCAGACTTACAGATAAAGACACTATAAAAATCATTGAAATGGCACTGTGTGGTTCAGTTAATAAAAAAATTGTTCAGCATATAAATTCTGCTGGTGGTTCAGCTATTGGATTATGTGGAAAAGACGGCAACTTAATAAAAGCTGAAAAGATAAGCGCTACGCTTAAGGAAGACAGATCAAATAACATCGAAAAAATACTAGACATGGGATTCATCGGTAGGCCCACTGAAATCAATCCTGATATATTATTTTTTATTGAAGAATCAGATTTTATACCAGTTATTGCACCAATTGGTCATGGAAAAAATGGGGAAACATATCATATTGATGCCGATAGCACTGCAAGCACAATTGCAATTGCAGTTTCTGCATCTAAAATGATAACCTTTAGCGATACAGGTGAAGAAATAGATAAAATTGGTGGCAGGAAGATATCTGTTAAAAATTTAAATGCATCGATTGATTGTGGCAAAATTCAAGGAGAAAAATTTATTAGAAGGCTTATGGCATATACTAAAATGGTAGAGGAATGTGCTGGAGTTGTTCACATAGTTGATGGTAGAATACCTAACATTATGCTTGATTTATTTACTGAGAATAATTCAAGCATATCAATTGTGAGTGATTTATAACTAGACAACTACACGAATAGACTTCTTGCATAACCATATGACGGACTTTTCTTGGGAATAGAAACGAAAAAACTTACTTGACAAACTCCGCCGGCCCCCTTATTATGACAATAATGGTATTTATGACTCAAAACTTGTTTTTGACCTGCAGGCTCAATGACAAAATTCAGTAAAAAACTTAGGGTATTTTTTGACGGATTACATAAAATTATAGCGGCTGCATGTCTTTTAAATTTTTTCTACATTCAGCCAAAACGCGCTTAAACTAAGCTTCAGCACATTATTACAGCGCCACTTACAGTAATATAGAGTCAAAACTCGCACCACGGGAGTTCTTTGCCTTTTTTTTCATTTGGTAAATTTCTTAATGTTTGTAGCTAAAAGAGCCCAAGAGAGGTGTCATCCCGCTGCTTGTTAGCGGGATCTATGTTAAGAGATACCGCGAATGAATCGCGGTATGACGTAGGAATGAATCGCGGTATGACGTAGGACTGCTGTCATCCCAGTGCCCAGACACTGGGATCCAGTTTTCTATATAATCTCATCGAAAATGTTGTAACCACTTTCTATGCTAGTTTGCTTGCTTACAAGCAAACTTTTCTGGATCCCAGTGTCTGGGCACTGGGATGACAAAAAAGGGGCTACTCGGATGACAAAGAAATAGGCACTGGGATGACGAGAAAGGAGTACTGGGATGACACCTACGCACGCTCACTTTGTCATTCCAGCGTGTGACCAGAAAAAACATAGACCCCAAGTGTCAGCTACTTGAACAACATCACTTTGCTTAAAAATTGCAACGTTTGTACACGGTATGACGTTAGCTATTGTGCTACACCTTTCCCCTGAAACTAAAATCTATATACTTAACTTTAGAAACTTCAAAATACGATGCGATCTAATATTAGAGAGTTATTTTGCTATATAAAACCTAATCTATCTTATTTCATCATAGCTTTTATTGCAGTTTTATTTTCAGCCTTAACGATCCTCCTCTTTGGCAGAGGCTTAAGCAACATAATTGATTCTGGCACAGAGCACGATTTTACTACCAAACTATTAGTTGCAATACTTATAGTTTTAGCCATTTCTCTCACTGCATTTACTCGGTTATATTTCATTGGCATTGGCAGCGAGAAAGTTATCGCAAGAATCAGATATGACTTATATAGCAGTATCACTGACTTGCAACCAAGTTTCTTTGAGAACACAGGCGTACAAGATGTTATCTCAGCACTCATTACTGATACCTCTGCGCTGCAATCAATAATAAATAGCAGCCTACTCACCATATTGCGAAATTTTGTAATATTAATTGGCAGTGTTGCCATGTTATTATATACAAATCTGCACCTAACTGCGTATGCAGCCGCAATAGTACCTATACTACTCATTATCATGACCTCACTTGGAAAAAAAGTGCGTAGCTATGCACGCTTTGCCCAGGATAAATTAAGTGAGCTTGCGTCATTTAGTGAGGAAAACTTTCGATCTATAGTGACTATCAAGTCGTTTGTACTCGAAGAAAATGAAAAAATCCGTTTTCAAGAGTATTTAAACTCAGTATCAAAATCATACGTAAAATTAGTACTCTTGCGTGCTATTTTAGTAACTCTAGTTATCACGTGTGTGATAGGTTCACTAGTTGTTTTGCTCTTTTTTGGTATTAAAGAAGTCTTAAGCAATAATATAACTATTGGAGAACTCTCCTCATTTGTGTTTTATTCAGCGCTTGCGGCAGGAGCTATAAATAATTTGAGCGATAATATCAGTGATTTACAACGAGGTCTTGGAATAGTAGAGCGTTTATTTGAATTTAAAAATATGAAAAGCTCTATAGCAGATGCCAATGATCCTATAAAAATTTGTAGTGTTCAAAAAGGAATTTCGTTTAATGGCGTGACATTTTTTTATGAATCTCAGTCTGATAAGCCAGCGTTAAATAACATATCATTTTCTATAAAGGCAGGTCAAGTAGTATCAATTGTTGGACCATCTGGCAGTGGTAAAAGCACCATTTTAAAACTTCTGCTCCGTTTTCATGATCCAAGCAGAGGCAGCATTACTATCGATGGGCACAATATTAAGTCAATTGCGTTAAATGACCTCAGATTGTTGTTTGGCTTAGTGCCACAAGATAACATAATATTCTCTTGCTCAATAATGGAAAATATACTATATGGCAAACCTGGTGCTGAATATGAAGAAGTGAAGCAAGCAGCTATCAGCGCTTATGCGATGGAATTTATTGATAAGCTGCCTGATAAATTTGATACATTTGTAGGAAAAAGAGGATTAAAACTTTCTGAAGGACAAAAACAACGTATTATAATAGCAAGAGCCATACTCAAAAACCCTCAGGTTTTAATACTGGATGAAGCAACCTCTGCCCTTGATTATAAAAGTGAGAACCTCGTGCAAAAAGCATTAAGCAAGTTAATGCAAAACAGAACAACGATCGTAATTACACACAGACTATCAACTGCACTTAAAACTGACAAGATTATAGTAATTAATCACGGAAAAGTAGAAGAAGTAGGGACTCATGACTCCCTAATAAGTAAAGACGGGTTGTATGCAAAACTGGCGAAGATACAGTGGAATTGAAAGAAAATTTACATCATATCGTTAGTTGATATGCTAGATTTATAATTAAAGTTATTAAATTTTTAATCATTTTAATTTATAATAATCTTATAGTATTTTTTTAAGGATCATTATGACTTATCATTACAGTAATTTACCAAAACTACCATGTACGGGTTATAATTTGCCAGCTTTACCAGCACCAGTATCGAACTGTGCACAAGCTTGTGCACCTGCATACGCACCTTGTGCTACTAATTCGTGCCACAATCATTTTAACTCATATCATAACTATTATGACACATGTTATAATCCTTGTGATGAATTTGGGTTTCTTTATTAGAAGATTGTTTTTAAACAACTCATAAACGCACGTCTAGCTATACGTGCTTCCAAGAGCACATGGTTTCCCATGTGCTTCACATTTTGCTTGAAAATATAATAAACAGGTGCTTACTTGTTATTCACAGTAACCATATATTACAATTTATTTCAGCAACACGACTAATTTGACTACTGACAGCTTCTTCTTGGAATCTTATCATTATTCTACCATAGTAAAACTTTTAACTCTAATATCTGCTACATTAAAGTCGTATTTTGAAATGTACTGTAAGTTTGTATATGCTAATTTTAGCCTCAAAATTATTAAATCATTAACTTTTTTATCCTATAATAATCTAATAGTTATTTTTTAAAGGATTCTTATGAATTATAATTTTTCCTCATCTCCACGTGTTGGTTCATGTATTCCTACGCGCACAGCTTGCACAACTGAACCACGGTACCATCATAATTTTGATCCACATTGTCATAACCACTTTAACCCACATTGCCATGACCACTTTGATCCGTGTTATGATAGACTCGAATTAAATATACAGCTTCCTGATATAAAAATACCTCCTCGTCCTGAGGTAAAATGTCCTGAGGTAAAAATACCTCCTTGTCCTGAGGTAAAATGTCCTGATGTAGAAATACCTCCTTGTCCTGAGTGTCCTGCTTGTCCAGAACCTAAAAAACCAATTGACTTTTCAAAACTTACAATAGCAGTTGACGCAACTTCTGGAGAGATTAAAGATGCCATTACTAAGAAAACTAGTGGCTTAAAATTTGCAGACTGTAAAGAAATTATAGATAAAACTGACAACAACCTTGAAATTGATCCAGACAATCGTCTCAAAGGAGGATGTGATAGCAATTCTGAATGCAAAGCTTGTGTGGACGCGATAAATGCTTCTATAATAGACTCACGCAAAGAACCAGCATTTTTTTCTGAAAAAATGTCAGTACCAGAAGATACTGTTCATATTATATAAAGGCAACCAAGGTGTGTACATTGTTAGTACACACCCCCATTTTATGTTAATTCTTATTTATTAATGGAGCTATTTTATGTTAAAAAACACTTTTCCTTATTCAAATTATAAGCATGCAAGTCATGTACGTCAACTGCCACGTATGTTAAAAATTAATTTACATACAAAGCTAGATGATTGTAAAGACCCTAAGTCCGAGATTGATGATAAGACTAAGAATGAACTGAAAGAAAAGATTAAAAATGAACTAGAGGAAGATCTTAATTGTGAGATTGATGATAAGACTAAGGATGAAATAAAAGAAAAGATTAAAAATGAACTAGAGAAAGATCTTAATTGTGAGATTGATGATAAGACTAAGGGTGAATTGATAAAGGAAGTAGAAAAAAAAATAGACAAAGAATTAAAGGTAAAGTTAAATTGTGACATATTAAAAACGTGTAACCTTGAAGAGAAAACTAAAGAAATAATTGATGATGGTGGGTGTAACCGAAAAGGATGTGAAAACAGCAAAAAAGATGGTAACTATATTGACGTAAGTAACGATGGTAAGCTTTATATAAGAGAGGCAATAAATAAATTATACCCTGACTTAAGTGCAGACATTATTGACAAGATTAAAACTAATGATTATTATGTAAAACAATTTGGTATAACGGCAACTGACTGCAATAAGAATGGCATGGAATACCCTTTTATCACTTGGAGAGGAACTATGAATTCATGGTGCGTTACTATTCCTTCGAATAGTACTTGCAAAGAATCTTATAATATACGCCAAGTTGGTAACAAAGATCATTGGCCTGATTGGTATGCATCTTGTAAGAATGACATATTTTCTGACAATAGTTATTTAGTTAACACAAGAGCATATTACTACCCTGACAGTATTGACAGAGGCAAGCCAGTGGTGGTGCTCTCTCAAAGTCAATCACTGATGATTGCTGACAAGAAAACAGATAGACTTGTAAGAAAAGATGGAACAATAAGTAATAAAACTTTTGATGAATGCAGAGCATTTTTTGATCAGAAGGAAAGAATAACTGATTGTACAGAAGGTGGCAGAGATTGTGAATTGTGCAAAGAAGTAATTTGGGATTCTTCGGAGGTAGTGCCAGTGTTTTTTATATAAATGATATTTTGAACAGGGAATGGTATAAGCTTATACGATTTTGATACATGTGCCATTAAAGAAAAGACTGCAAGATTAGGCTTTTGCATAACCATATGAAAAACCAATAGCCCATTCTTCTTTGTCATTCCAGCGTTACGCGTTGGAATGACAGGGCTATAGGTGTCATCCAAGTAGCTGACACGGAGCAACACGTCATACCACCGCGGCCGCTAACGGGTAGCGGAATGACAGTTCTTCAAATTGTCGGTAAACCTAAGTCACTTTAGCTATAGATTACATCAGATAACCCTTCAACTCCTTCCATTTATCCACTATACTGCTACAAGTCTTATAGCTTTTTAGTTAATGAACATTTTCAAACAGGTTTCCTCTCTAATTTCCAGCAAATTAAATGAGTTGAAGCAAAGGGGTGTCATAAATACAAGTGCGGCAAATTTTATTGTAGAGCCTCCAAGCAATAGAGCGCATGGAGATATTTACACAAACGTTGCCATGGTGCTTGCAAAGCATGAAAAGAGGAATTCAGTTGAGATTGCAGGGATCTTAGCAAGAGAATTTAAACCTTTTAATGAAGTTGCAAAAGTGGAAATAGCAGGCCCTGGTTTCATCAACATGCACTTAAAAATAGAAGTATGGCATGGAATTTTAAAACAAATAAATGAGCTAAAAACAGAGTTTGGCACCCTAGATATAGGGAACAATCAGGCCATCAATGTTGAATTTGTATCGGCAAATCCAACTGGTCCACTGCATATTGGTCATGCAAGAGGAGCAGTATTTGGTGACGTTTTGGCAAATTTATTGAAAAAAGTTGGTTATAAAGTTACTAAGGAATACTATATTAATGATGCTGGAGCGCAGATAGATACACTAATAAAGTCAGTATATTTGCGGTATAAGGAAGCTCTGGGAGAAAAAATCAGCATTGAAAAAGGTTTATACCCAGGTGAATATTTAAAACCGATAGGGAATGGGCTGGCCAAAAAATATGGCAAGGAGCTTCTAGAAAAGCAAGATAATCAGGTGATTAGGGAATATACTTTAAGTTCTATCTTAGAAATCATAAAGGAAGACATGAACTTACTTGGGGTAAGTCATGATGTTTTTACTTCAGAGTATGAGCTACAAAAAAGTGGCAAAATTGAAGAGAGTATAAAGATATTGTCTGACAAGGGTTTGGTGCATGAAGGGTACCTGGAGAAACCAAAAGGCAAAGAAAGTGAAAACTGGACTTCCAGAAAAGAAATGTTATTTCGCTCTACAAAATTTGGTGATGACGTTGACCGCGCATTGAAGAAAGAGGACGGCAGTTGGACTTATTTTGCCTCAGATATCGCTTACCATTTTGATAAGATATCACGTGGTTTTAATAATATGATAGTAGCAGTCGGTAGTGATCATAGTGGTTATATCAAAAGGCTAAAAGCAGTTGTCTCTGCACTAAGTGATGATCAAGCAAAAATAGAGGTAAAACTGCATAATATTGTGAATTTTTTCGAGAATGGCAAACCTGTTAAGATGTCCAAAAGATCAGGAAACTTCCTCACAGCAAGAGATGTAGTGGAAGAAGTTGGCAGGGACATAACTCGTTTTATAATGTTAACACGCAAGAATGATATGGTCTTGGACTTTGATTTTGCTAAAGTTAAAGAACAGTCAAAAGACAACCCTATTTTTTACGTGCAATATGCGCATGCTCGTGCTCATTCGTTAATGCGTAATGCTCCAAAAGAGCTCCCAACAGCAGACCCTTCACTTTTAAAGACAGATGGGGAGCTCTTCCTCATAAAAACCTTAGCAAAGTGGCCAAATGTGATAGAAACAGCGGCAAGACTTTATGAGCCACACAGAATTACTTTCTACTTACTTGAAGTTGCAGAAGCGTTTCACGTTTTATGGGGGTATGGCAAGAGTGATTTAAACATGCGGTTCATACTGGAAGACAACTTAAACCTCACCGCTGCAAGAATGTTCCTTGTACAAGCCTTAGCACACGTCATCGCTTCTGGACTTTCTATCTTCAATATAGAGCCTTTGGAAGAAATGAGTTGATTTTTTTGCCATAATACATGATAATTAAAATATTATTGAAGTAGGGGTAAAATTATGACAATGAACTATGAGCAGTGGAAAAGAATGTTAAGCGCAGTTGATAAGGAGGAAGGCTTAAGTAAAGACAACGTAATTGACAAAATAAAAGAGGAATTAAAGAAATATCCAGAAGAATATAAGAAATGGGAAGAAGCTGGTTTTGATGTAGATTACCTATTTGAAATTGAAGATGATACATTAGATGATACATTAATAGCATATGATCGATTTATGTTATTGCATTTAGCTGCTAAAAATGGTCATGCAGATGTAGTAAATGCTCTAATACAAAACGGAGCAAATGTTAATGCAGAAGATAATTTTAAAAGTACTCCTCTATATGATGCTGCTAACAAAGGTTATATAGAGATAGTAAATGCTCTAATACAAAACGGAGCAAATGTTAATGCAGAAGATAATTTTAAAAGTACTCCTCTACATAATGCTGCTAGAAATGGTCATATAGATACAGTAAAAGTTCTAATAGCAAAAAGAGCAGATGTTAATGCAAAAGATATAGATGGATACACTCCTTTACATTTGGCTGCTAGAAATGGTCATGTAGACACAGTGAAAGTTCTAATAGCAAAAGGAACAGATGTTAATGCAAAAGATCAAGATGGATGGACTCCTTTACATTTGGCTGCTTACAAGTGTCATATAGATATAGTAAAAGTTCTATTAAAAAAAGGAGCAGATCTTTTATTAAAGAATAATTCTGGAAAAACTCCAAGAGATTTAGCTAGAACTGGTGATATAAAGAAGCTTCTGGAAGAAGAAGAAAAACAGCTAAAAAAACTAAACGAAGAAAAAAACGATTTACCGCAAGATAAGGATGATAATAAGGATACAACACCTCTTCTGGAAGAAACAGAAAAAAAACAACCTACATCAGCGATTAAAAAAGGTGTTTTTGCAGGTGGTGCAGTCGCAGTATTAGGCACTGCTGTAGCAGTGGCACTTTTTGTAACCGGAACGGTTGCAGTTGAGTTAATACCTATAGTAACAGCAGTGGTTGCAATTGCAGCAGCAGCACTAGCAGTTGGTGGTATCACATATATGATGTTAAAACCTAGTACTAAAGTAGAAGAAGTGAAAGAAGAACAAGGCCCACCAAATGAGCAGAAAATATATGCAGGGTATTTTATGTAATCCTATTGCTTGACAATATGGTCTAATTGTTATCTAGATTCCAGTGTCACGCGTTAGAATAACAAGTGGAGTGTCTGTAGGTGTCATTCTAGTCTGGAATCCAGTTTTCTTTACAAATTCACCAAAAGTGCTTCATTCTATAACGCAAAACCCATACTCACCAAACCCAATGCATTACTTGCAATTAAGTTTCCTGGATCCCAGTGTCTGGGCACTGGGATGACAAGAAAGAGGCTACTTGGATGACACCCTGACAACCTTCATCCCGCTACGTGTTAGCGGGATCTAGAGATACCGTGACGGTATGACGTAGGACTGCTGTCATCCCGCTACGTGTTAGCGCCACGCACAACTGTACGAACGTTGTAGTTTGGGCCACCAGTGGGCAGTGCCCAGACACTGGTTCTATGCAACTTAATTAAAAACGTTTGTTTTAGCGTAAGACAACTACCTTTAGCTCATCAGCTCAGTTATAAGCAAAATTTCTGGATTCCAGACTGGAATGACACCATTTGCTGTCTTCAAAAATGAATGTTTGTACAGCTATGCATAACTCTTTCAGATTTCATAATATCTCTTGCCACTCATCTGAACAGATACCCATTTTGGAGGGATACCAATAATAGTTGTGAGCGGGTGACCACTAGTCCACAAGCATAACACGCTCACGAAACTTTAATGCGATAGCTTGATTTCTACTGAAAGACAGCATTATGCCAAGTGCGATGCTCGAAGATAAAAGAGAAGAACCACCATAGCTAAGTAGTGGCAGGGTTATGCCGGTGGTGGGAAAAACACTCAATGTTACCCCTGTGTTTATTATGAATTGTGTGATGAATTGAATTGAGATACCAAGAATCACCAATAGATTGAATAATTCATTTTCTCTATATGCAACGTAAAGCAAGCGGGCGGAAATGATGCCAAATAACATCAATGTGGCTAAGCACGTAATCAAACCAAATTCTTCTGCTAAAACAGAAAACACAAAATCTGTATGACAATCAGGAAGAGAGGTTTTTACGCTACCTTCACCAGGTCCAACTCCAGTTAATTGACCTCTTTTGAATGCTTCTAATGATTTTGTGACTTGAAAGTTATCGCGTTGCGTAAAAAAGACAAAATTGTAAATCCTTTGCTTTATATGTGGGAGGCATAAGTAAGCTATTGTAGTTCCAGTTGTGGCCATTCCTATTATGCATAGAAAGTATAAAAGTGGTATACATGCAATAAACATTTGACCAATAAAAGAATATGTTAAAAGCATGGACATACTGAAATCAGGTTGCAAAAGTAACAACACAAAAACTAACAGAAATATTATGATTGATATGTGCATTTTAAACTTCATTCCGCTGGCTAAGATACTAGCTATAACAACAGAAAAAAATGGCCTTACGAACTCAGATGGTTGAACTGAAATTTTGACAATATGTAACCATCGTTTCGCACCTTTTACCTCTATACCAAGTATTATCGCAACTGCCACTAAAATAGTAAATAAAATGAAACCTGCGAATGAGAGGTTAAGTATAGTTCTTGTGTTGAGAAAAGAAAATGTCACCAGGGTAATTAGTGACAGGACTATATAAATTGTATGGCGCCGTATAAAATAATCTTGTGGTAAAGAAAGACGCTGCGCAATTACAGGGCTTGCTGAATAAACAAGAATGAAGCTTATAGTGAGCAAAAAAAACACTGGAAGGATGAGATAATAATCCAGCGTTCTATACCAGAATTTAATATTCATTTTGTTCCAATGTGTAATGCCACTATTCCATAGCTCATATTATGAAACTCAACATTCTTAAAGCCTACCTCTTCAATTTCCATTTTAAAATCAGCCTGAGTTGGAAACTCTCTAATGCTCTTCACTAAATATTCATAAGAACTCCTGTCTTTAGCAACTATGCTGCCAATTTTAGGAATTACTTTAAATGAATATAAGTCATAAAGTTTGGTAAATATCTCATTTTGATAGTGCATAGGGGCAAATTCTAAGCAGATAAATTTTCCATGTGGTTTTAATACCCTGTACGCCTCATTTAAAGCCTTCTTGCGGTCAGAAACATTTCGAATGCCAAAAGCTATTGTGCAATAATCAAATTCGGAGTCTTCAAATGGTAAACTTTCTGCATTCGCACATACCCAATCAAAATTAATTTGGTTTGAATTTATAGCTTTATCACGTCCTCTGCTTAGCATATTTTGATTTATGTCACATACTGTAACCTTAGCACTTGGCTCTTTTCTTACTATTCTTATTGCTATATCTCCAGTTCCTCCAGCAATATCTAAAATCTTAGAGTTTTTTGTAAAATGCACACTATTTACCATCTTATCTTTCCATAATCTGTGCATTCCGAGGCTCATTATATCATTCATGGTGTCGTAGCGACTTGCCACGGAATCGAATACCTCTTTAACTAATTGTGATTTCTTCTCGATTTTTATAGTAGACATTACGTAAAGTCGCTCAACTCCTTTATAATTAGTAAAAATTAATTTGAATTAACACAAATGTCAACGACAGGCCTTGAGCCTGTTGAAATCTTCTTCAGCGTGGTATGATGACCGAGTTAGTGGGCTTGATGCAACCACTAAGAAACCTTTGGAGTAAGCAACGTATTTATAATGCTCAAATTCCTCTGGGGTAACATACCTATCAAGTTTTGCATGTTTTGGAGTTGGTTGTAGATATTGACCAATTGTAATAAAATCAACCTCAGCACTGCGCAAATCGTCCATAACCTGAAGTATTTCCTCTTTTGTTTCTCCAAGACCAACCATAAGCCCTGACTTTGTGAAAACTTTAGGATTAATCTGCTTTACCATCTTCAACAAATATAGTGAATGAAAATAGCGAGCTCGTGGTCTTATTTTTGCATACAATCTCGGCACTGTTTCAATATTGTGGTTATAGACATCAGGTGATGCAACAGCAATTGCTTCAAATGCTCCTTTCTTATTTAAAAAATCAGGAGTTAAAATCTCTATTGTTGTTTCTGAAGTTATCTTTCTAATTTCTTCTATGCACTGTATAAACTGATTTGCGCCACCATCTGGTAAATCATCACGATCAACAGAGGTAATGACAACATGTTTTAAGTTTAACTTTTTTATCGCTTTTGCTAAATTTTCTGGCTCATGAGGGTCTAGTTTATCAGGAATGCCAGTTGCAACGTTGCAAAATGCACAAGCACGAGTACAAACAGAACCAAGAATCATCACAGTAGCATGACGTTTATTCCAACATTCACCAATATTTGGACATGCAGCTTCTTCACATACCGTATGTAAGTTATGCAGTTTAACGATGTTTAAAGTTTCATTGAATACTTCACCGGTCGGAGCTTTTGCTCTGAGCCATTGAGGTTTGCTATGCATCTGAAACGGCTAACTCTACCTCTTGCTTTACTAAAACTTTTTTCAACCTTCTTTTTATCTTCTGCGCTTTTTCACTTAGTTTAATCGTTCTTGTGTTGAGCAAAAAAGCATCTAAATCACCTTTGTAATCTATAGTTCTCAAAGTTCTTGTTGCCACACGAAATCTAAACTTTTTATTCAATATATCACTTGTCAACGTAACCTTATGTAAATTTAAAAGAAAGGTACGCTTTGTTTTACGATTCGAATGTGATACCTTATTACCAAAAGATTTTTTTCTATTTGTTAATTCACAAACTCTACTCACTTCAATATACCAAATTATTCTATGTACTTAGATTACCTTATATAGTCAAATAGTCAATACTCTCTTGCTTAATTTTTATACCATATACTGCTTTGTAGCCAAAAAATATCGTAATTTTTTCTATTATAAGAGAAATCATATGCTGAATTTCTAATGCTTTACTGCCATTTGTTACTACTAGATGCAATACACCAGAATTTACATTCTGTGCATATGAGATCTTTTTCGGTTTTGTACACTCTGCTATTTCTTTCCCTACTATATTTCGCCAGTTTAAAATCAGACGTATTTCATTTTTGCTAATCTTATTTTTCATGCATTTTAATGCGTAATTTTCAATTATAGACTTTAATTTTTTTGGACCGCTACGTTTGAGCATTTTTCTGTTTTGTTTCTAGTATAACTAAATAAGTAAGGTTTACTACTACATTCGATTTCCTCAGTGCCAAATCCAAGTAGCTAACACTGGGATGACAACCTTCTAACTACTTTACAAACCTCTAGCCTCACACCGTAAAAAGCAGTATTTTTATGTAAAATTTATCTCAACGTAGCACTTGTCAGGCAAGTCGTAATCACGTTCCATCCAAAAATTTTTGTGCTGCCATCTTTGCCTCATAATTAACCTTCTAGCTGTTTTAATTGTAATTAATTAAATTATTATTAACCTGAGTGAATTTTAAATTAGATTTAAAAAGTACAGTATTGTCTAAAATGAATGATATACGGTGTCCGAATTTTAGACTCCTTCTTTTTTGTTGTCATCCCAGTACTTGATACTGGGATCCATTTTTCTTTTTTTTCTGGATTCCAGCGTCACGCGCTAACTTTTAATAGCGATAGTTATTTCTTATTTGTTAAGATCTTTCCTCAATCCAAGCTGCTTGAATGGCTTCGAGTATTTTCTCGTTACAGCGTTTTTCATCATCATCAAATTCCTCTAAACTCAAGACCTTTTTTTTAAGCTCAGTGAATCTGATATTAATTATATTCTCATCTGGAAATTTTTCCTCTAGAGCTTCTACAATATCTTCTATATCAAGCCATTTCATACTTTTTTGTATTTATCTGCTAAGTTAAATTGGTGCCCATGGGGAGACTTGAACTCCCAAGGTCGCAAAACCCACGGATTTTAAGTCCGCTGCGTCTACCGATTCCGCCACACGGGCTTTTTTTTATCTATCTAGAGTAAAACTCTACTACTAAATTGACTTCCATGTCTGCTGAATAAGGAACCTCAGAATATTGAGGTGACCTCAAATACTTCACTGAATGCTCTTTACTATCTGTCTCTAAATAATCCGGAGCCTTGCGCTCTTGTTTTTGTTCAGCCTCTACTACTACAGGGATTTTTGCTGCCCTTTCTCTTATTTTTATTATATCACCTGGTTTCACTCGATAACTCGATATGTTGACCACCTTATCATTAACTGTAACGTGCTTATGAGATATGAGCTGCTTCGCTGCATAAATTGTTGGCACAAGACCAGAGTGGTATAAAACAGAACTGAGCCTTGATTCTAAAATACCGATAAAATTATCAGCCGTATAACCCCTTCTGTTATAAGCATCTAAAAATGTACGTCTGAGCTGCTTACTTGAAATCGCATAGTAAAACTTAAATTTCTTATGCGCAGCAAACTGCTTACCAAAGTCGGATAACTTCTTGAATCCAAGAATACCATGTTGACCTGGAGGGTATTTTCTTTTGTTTACTGGGTCTTTAGCTCTACCCCATAAATTTACACCAAGTCTACGGCTAATCCTATACTTTCTAGTGATAACAGTTGTCATATAAAAACTCTCACGATTTAACTTTAGATTATTAAGGATTTTAGCATTCAGTGTCAACTTGTTTTTGCTGATATAATCTTTTATACTTCATTTTTAAGTTTTTCTATTAACACATGAATCATTCACATTTGGAATCTATGGCAAACGCCATCCGTTTTTTATCAATTGATGCAGTACAAAAAGCAAACTCTGGACACCCAGGTATGCCACTTGGCATGGCAGATGTTGCAACTGTTTTGTTTGCTAAATATCTGAATCATAATCCTGATGATTCTAAATGGTTCAATAGAGATCGCTTTGTTTTATCAAACGGTCATGGGTCAATGTTACTATACTCAATATTATATTTGACAGGTTATACTAGCATAGATGAGCTAAAAAACTTTAGGCAAATGGGATCCAAGACCCCAGGTCATCCAGAGTTTGGCTTGACTTCCGGGGTAGAGGCAACAACAGGCCCGCTCGGTCAGGGGTTTGCCGCTGCTGTTGGCATGGCACTTGCTGAATCAATCCTTAAAAAGCAATTCAGAATCAATCACTACACTTACGTAATGCTAGGGGATGGCTGTCTTATGGAAGGAATAAGCCATGAAGCAGCATCACTTGCTGGGCATCTTAAATTGAATAAATTAATAGCCCTTTTTGATGATAATGATATCTCTATAGATGGCGCTACTTGCCTTTCCTGCTCTGATGATGTAGAGAAACGCTTCTTAGCGTATGGATGGAATGTTGACAAAATTGATGGCCATGATTTTGATGCCATATCCCTTGCAATAGAGCAAGCAAAAAAGTCTGATAAACCTACAATGATCTGCTGCAAAACTATTATCGGAAAATTTTCAAGCCGTGCTGGCACATCCTCTGCTCACAGTGGTGCTTTTTCGGAGGAAGACATCAAACAGATGAGAGAGAAATTAAACTGGAATTACGAGCCATTCCATGTGCCAGAAGATGTGAAAAACGCCTGGAAGAAAACTGTTGAGAGAGCAAGGCAAAATTACAATTCATTGTCATTCCAGCATGTGACCAGTGAAGAAGAAAAAGAATGGATCCCAGTGTCAAGCACTGGGATGACAGAAGAGAATGCTGGGATGACAGGATATCATGCAGAACTTCAAAGGCGACTAGATGAGCGTCTGCCAGATAACAGCAATTCGGTGTCATTCCAGTGCTTGAAACTGGAATCCAGTGAAAATAAAGAACTTCAAAGACGGCTAGATAAACGTCTAACAGACAATATCGATAATGTTTTGGCTAACTTGAAGAAACAAATACACGAGACAATGCCAAACGAAGCTACACGTTCTTCTTTCGGCATGGTAATGGAACTTTTAACACAACATATGCCGGAATTAATCGGCGGTTCTGCTGATCTTACTGGGTCAAATTGCACTAAATATAAGCACATGCAGGTAATAGATAGTAATAATTATAGTGGTTCTTATGTCCACTATGGAGTGAGAGAACACGCTATGGCAGCATGTATGAATGGTATGGCACTTCACGGCGCGATTCTTCCTTATGGTGGCACTTTTTTGGTATTTTCCGACTACTGTCGTCCTGCTATACGTCTTTCAGCTTTGATGAAACAGCAGGTTATCTATGTGATGACTCATGACTCAATTGGAGTGGGAGAAGATGGCCCAACTCACCAACCAATAGAGCATTTAGCCTCTCTTCGTGCTATACCAAATCTATATGTTTTTAGGCCAGCCGATGCAGTTGAAACTCTAGAGTGTGTTAGCATTGCACTCGAAAAAAAAGAATCACCTGCACTGTTTGCGCTCTCAAGGCAAAACGTAAGTTACATGCGCAAATTCTATTTTGATATCGATCAATCTGCTAATCTATCGAAGTTTGGTGCATATGTTTTGTGTGAATGTTCAAAAGAATTAAAAGTGACAATATTTGCTACGGGGTCCGAGGTTGAAATTGCAGTTGAAGCAAGGGAGAAATTGCAGGAAAAGGGTATAGGTACAAGGGTTGTTTCTATGCCATGCTGGAGACTTTTTGATGAGCAAAGTGATGAATATAAAGCGGCAATATTAAATAATGACAGCATCAAAGTTGCAATTGAAGCTGGAAGTGAAATGGGTTGGCATAAATATATAGGTTCAAACGGTATATTTATTGGCATGAAAAGCTTTGGAGAATCAGCACCTTATAAAACACTTTATGAGCATTTTAATATCAGCGCTGATCACGTAGTAAAATGTGTGTGTGAATTTTATCATTCCACTGTATATATTCAATAGAAACCACTTGACAAACTCTGCCAGCCCCTTTATCATGAAACTGAAGGTATTCAGTTATTCTTCATCTGTGCAGATTAAACAGCAAGAAAACAACGTAGTTGGCGTCTTATTTTTAATTTTTTGCACTATGTGCACCTTATGTCTTCACAACATTTCTAGGTTTTTACCTACACAAGCTGAAACGCGCTTATAAGTCGTTTAAGACAGTATAGTACGCCAATTTGCAGGATTAGAGAGTGACAACTAGCTAACACGGGATTTCTTTGCCTTTTTTTCTGCTTAGTAAATTTCTTAAACATTTAAACAAAGGTGAGTTGCATTTAAAAGCAGCTAAATTGCAGTGTTTAAGACTTAAAAAACGCCAATACTGAAAGTAGACAATGACTAGGGCTTCTTTTGCCTTTTTTTTCGTTTGGTAAATTTCTTAACGTTTGTAGCTAAAGTAACTTAGGTTCACCGACAACCGTCATCCCGCTACTTGTTAGCGGGATCTATGCTAAGAGATACCGCGGCGGTATGACGTAGGACTGCTGTCATTCCAGTGCCAGCTACTTTCATGACATCATCATAAAGTAAAATGAGATCCCAGTGTCACGCACTGGGATGACAGGAGAAGGTACTGGGATCTAGCCTTTATTATTTGGTTGAAATTAAGTCTTCTGGATCCCAATGTCAGCTACTTTCATGACATCATCATAAAGTAAAATGAGATCCCAGTGTCACGCACTGGGATGACAGGAGAAGGTACTGGGATGACACCGTCATAAAGGAACCAGTGCCTGGGCACTGCCCTCTTAGATGGAAACCAGTGTCAGCTACTTGGATGCATCCCACCATGTCATTCCAGCGCGTGACGCTGGAATCTAGTAAACCTTTAGCTATATTATGTCATGGTCTCCTGAACTATTCGGTGGTTCTAACACAACTGGTTGGTCAGATTCAGATGATGATTGTATTGGCTCATCAGACCCAAACAACCATGAAAAAACCCCACCAAAAAATGATGCAATTAATGAAAAAGGCTTCATAAGTATACTAAACAAACTACCAAAAAAAGAGCTCGGCTGTTCTTCTGTTTGTGCAGGTTCTATGGGAGCAATAGGCTGTGCACTTCCGGTTGCTACATCAGTTCCTTTTTCTGCACTGGTGGCGGGTTGTCCTCCATTATTTTGTGTAGGTCCTGTAGGTTGACTACCGTTGCTTACACCAGTTCCTTGTCCTGCACTGGTGGTGGGTTGTCCTCCATTATTTTGTGTAGGTCCTGTAGGTTGACTACCGTTGCTTACACCAGTTCCTTTTTCTGCAATGTCTGATTCTGATTTAGCATCACCTTCTTGCTTTTCTTTCTTTTCTGTACCAGCATCTTCTTCTTGAACCCCTTTACTATCCGTCGATGGCTCATCAATTAAACCAGCATCAGGGCTTTCTGCGGCTTTTTGAAATAGAGTTTTTATTTCTTCGTTAGTAGTTAAATCGAAAGGAGTTTTTTCATCTTTATCTTTTACATTAATATTTGCTCCTGCTTTTATTAGAGCGTCTACTACCTCTTTGTTGTTATTTCGAGCAGCAAAATGTAAAGGAGTCTCTTCTTTATCATTTTGTGCATTAACATTTTCCCCTTTATCCAATAGGGCTTTTACTACATCTTTTTCGCCATTTCCAGCAGCAAAATGTAAAGGAGTCCATCCACCCTTATTTTGTGCATTAACATTGATCCCATTTACTTTCAGTAGGGCTTCTACTACCTCTTTGTCATTCTTTTCAACAGCCAAATGTAAAGGAGTATTTTCAGAATCATCTGTTGCATTAACCTGTGCTTTTCCTTCTTTACCCAACAGATTTTTTACATCATCAATATTACCGTTTTCAGCAGCCTTAAGCAGTTTATCATTGGCCTTTTTTACGCTTTGCAATAGATCTTGTATTCCTTCATCAGTGGCTAAATTGGAAGGAGTCTTTCCTTCATCATTTTGTGCATTAACATTTGCCCCTTTATCCAATAGGGCTTTTACTACATCTTTTTTGCCAGTTAGAGCAGCCTCATGTAAAGGAGTTTTTCCAGAATTATCTTTTGCATTAACATTTGCCCCTTCATCCAATAGGGCTTTTACTACATCTTTTTTGCCATATTCAGCAGCCCAATGTAAAGGAGTACATCCACTATTATTTTTTGCATTAACATTTGCCCCTTTATCCAATAGGGCTTTTACTACATCTTTTTCGCCATTTAGAGCAGACCAATGTAAAGGAGTATTTCCAAAATTATCTGTTACTATATCTTCATTTACATCACTCATCCCACACCTCCTGTAAAATTATATTATCACGGCAAAGCCGTTAATAATCTATGACCTTTATGTTCCTGGATCACGCAAATAATGCCCATGTTTTTCAGTATATTTGAGCAGGCTGTACATAAGAATTGCAATTGTAGAGCATATTATTGTTAATAGTAAATTTGGTAAAATGCCATAGCGAAAAAATTTTCCTACTATATATATTCCAATAGCCCCAAACATCATATTGCAGAATGAGAGGACTGCACTACCAAGCCCTATACCTTTGATCGTTTCTAAAGCAGAAGTTACGTTATTGCTGATTACTAATGCAAGCCCAATATTGGCTGGAATCCAGGCAACTTGAAGAATTAATATATTTAACTTGTCCGCGAAATAAAAATATACCAATAAACTATCGGATATTATCGGTAACACCAAACCTATTATTAGCATTTTGCTAACCCCTACTTTTGGTACATACCTTCTATTAATTAAAGTTCCAATTATGTAAAATATGACTATGATCGATATGAGGTAGCCAAAATACTGTACTTCAATGCCCATTGATTCAAATATGAACGGGTAGTTAGCAACATATGCCCAAAGCCACATGAAAGTTAATCCATGAATGGCTGAAAACCCAAGGAAACGATAATTTCTAAATATTGATATGTATTGCTTGAAGATATTAGTAGTTATGTTAGTTATACTGGTTTCATTTTTATTCACAATGAGTGTTTCTTGTAACTTAAAGTAAATAAAAATAAGCATAGCAATTGCCGCAAGTGATATAATAAAAAACAAAAATTTCCAACTATACCCATGTGAAATTATATAACCGCCCACCACTGGAGCTATTCCAGGTGAGAGTGCCACTACCATATTTAACTTTGAAATTACTCTCGAGTATTCACTACCCGAGTACATATCCCTTATTGCTGCATACCCAACAACACCTGCAACACCTGCCCCTGCTCCTTGTATGAAGCGAATTAGTATCAAGAGCGCAATACTGTCGGCTATATAACACATGATACTTGCTAAAGTAAAAATTGTCATACCAATCAGCATCATTGGACGCCTACCATAATGGTCCGATAATGGACCATAAATTAATCCAGATACTGCAAATCCAACTAGATTCAAGCTAATTGTAAGCTGCACTACACTGCCTTCTACTTTAAAATAATTGGCAATGCTTGGTAGTGCAACTGAGTATAGGTCAGTTGCCATATCGACAATTGCTACAGACAATATCATAATAAGAGAGATGATATTTTGCGAAAGAGCTGTTTTCACTTAATGATTGACTGGATTAAATATACTTGATTATAATATATTTTTTTCATTAGTATAAGTACAATGTTACATAGTAAACGATGTCATTCGAGTAGCGGACACTGTCCTCCTTTGTCATCCCAGTGCCTTGACTACTTGGATCCAGGAATTTTATTAAGTTGGTAAGCATAAAAGTAGCCGTTTTATACAACGTTTTGATGATTATGAAAAAGCTGGATTCCAGACTGGAATGACACCCTCCTAGTGGATTCAAATCACAATGTTCGTACAGTTATGTGCTTTGACACTGGAATCTTAAGCTAAAATCATAAAAAGCCTGAATTTCAATATCTTATCTTCAATTATTCAGGTTTAAGTTTAAATACTGAGCATCAATTGTTCAGGACCTTTGCTTCCGTGTTATCCAACGAATCACCATAAGTCACTGCTTTGAGGTAAAATTTTCTCCCTGATTGCACTTCAAAAGAAATTATTGAATCATCAAGTAAGGTAAATTTCTCACCTCCTGTATGCTCATACTCTTTAGTACCTTCTTGCCCTCTAATTAGGTTGCTAAGCTTATATTTATTTTTATCTATGAGTTTAGTACTCTGGAATTTCACTATCTCTTTTCCGATTAATGCTGAATTTGAATCGATAATTCCTAGCAGCTTACCAAAACGTAATACTATTACAAGCCCCTCATCGGTAGATTCCATTACATATCCGTAAGTAGACTGTTTATTTGTGCTTGCGATAGGCTTATAATCCTTATCGTTGTACGAAATAAAGAGCGTTGCTCCCTTCCAATTCCTTTCCTCACCAATTAAAGTAAAGCTTGCAATATTACCTTTAACATGCGGTAAATCTATCATTTCTACGTGGTTTTGCTGATATGAGAAGGAGGGTATTCCTTCAGCATAAGAGACCTTGTTGAAGGAAAAGAAAGCTTATATATGGAGCTGTCATAACCAACACCACTTACTTGAATGGACATGCTTTCAAATTTTGTTTTTATAATTCTCACCGTATGCTTTTTCTCACCGTCTAAAATCGTTATGACATCACTTGGCGCAAGCCACGCATATTTTATCGGCAGCTTGAAATTGTATATATTTCTCTCTTGCCACGAAGAATAAAGTAAAACCTCAGCTATATTTTGCGCCTCTCCCTCCTCCATAATGAGCGGTATTTCAACTGTTGCAGCAGTGCCTTGCTTTGGCAACTCAGCATATTTAACATCAATTGGATAGCCAAAATTGCGATTAAAATAAACGACGTTAACTTTATTGTTTAAATCCAGTTGACTAATATTAACAAGTTTTGAATTGTTACTGAAAACCGTTTCACCAATTGGCATTACAGTTGTAACTCCCCTGCCCTTTTGGACAAATTTCAGTTTAGAGCCCTGCTCAACCACATCAAAAAAATAGCAACTTTGCAGCATTTTAATAATTGAACGTACGGGTTGCTGGTCATTTATTACATATCCAGACAATAACCCTTTGACGCCACCTGTATCGAACTGATTGCTTTTTAAACCTGTTTTTTGTAACAGATCCAATAAAACATCGGAAATATTAAGCTGTGAAAGCTTTCCCTGAATCCAATGTCCTGTCTGCCAATTATGGCAGTCAGTCCACACATCACACAAATTGGGAAAGTAAGGAAATGGCCTTGCATCCCATGCCCAGAGAAACATTTTTTCTACCATTTCTGAGCTTTGCCACTTCTTTAGCGTTCCTTCAATTGCAATTTTTTGTGAAAGAAAGCTCACCTCTCCGTTTGAATATCGTGGATATTTGCTCTCTATGCTGCCTTTGTCAACAAACACATTTGGCTCATTAGTGCAGCCGTTCATACTGGGAAATCCATATTCAGTAAACCATATTTTTTTCATTTTTGGTTGCCATTTTGTTTTACTACCACCGGGGTTTATGTGAGTTTCACTCCACCATTTCTCTATATTTTTCCACGCATACCTGCTGTCGTTATACTTTACTTTTTCAGGCTCACTTTTTGAGTAATCATAGAAATAATCATACCCCACTCCACTGCTCCAACCACCCATTACATCTTCCGCAGAATAGCCAAAAGGAGGCTCTGGACCATCAGTCAGTGGAAAATAAGCATCTATGCCAACAACGTCGATGTACTGTGAAGACCACAGTTCATCCATATTATACCAACCATCATATGAGTGGTATTCGCTCCAATCCGCAGCGTAAGTTACTGTTACTTCTTTTCCAAGATCAAGTTTTATCTGCTTTGCAAGCTTAACTAGCTCTGCCACTGCAGGGTAATTACCTTTTTCATCTCTGATTTTGGTAAGTTCAACAAATTCAGAACCAATGATAAACCCTTCCACTTTAGTTTGTTTGGCAATGCTTGCATAATGCTCTATAAATTTGTTGTACTGATTCTTAAAAAAATCACTTATATCCCCAGGAGTCCCGCTCAATCTTTCTCGCCACTCTTTGTTCTTTGTATCAAGTAAGGGCATCGGATAGAGCATCACCTTGTAGCCTCTGCTGTGTAGCTCTTCTATATATCTTATTAGCGCTGAATCACTAACTGTGCCACCATATCTTGGGTTTCCATTATCGTCTTTTGAAATTAGCTGAGCATCATCTCTGGTACTACTTCCTACTTGCCAATCATCAGGTAATATTGCGGAATCATCTTGAAATTCAACTGCAGGGTATATTTTACAATCTTTAATGTTCACAGATCATTCACAAACCAATTGACTACTACCGATACCCACTCAACATTTGGTAAATCTCCCTTTAATTGATCCAAAGAAAGCACTGCATCGCTCTTTTTAGTGTGGTTGTTATGATTTACCCTTTGTGCCAGCCCATATGGGATATATTGGTTGCTGCTTATTTTCTCTTGCGCGATTTTCTTCTGTATTTTTGTATCATATACAAACTCTCCTGAGTCTGGTATTATATTGATATTCTGAATATTTTCTACTACTGAAAATCCGCTAGGCTTTAATATAGTCTGCACTTCAAATGTGAATACCGGAACGCGGTTATTATAGTCTGCTAAAGGAAAATTCTTGATGACTATGTAAGATATTCCCCTATAAGCCGGCACACCTTCGATTGACGACATAAATGGATCAGGATTTTGGTCTTCTGTACCGCGGTAAAAAGTATAATCTATTTCATCAAAGCTAAGTGATGTTGTATCTGCCCAGATTCTGTTTAATTTTTCTACTTTCCCCTTGCAGATCGCAATTGCAAGCGTTGCATAGTAATTATACTCAACATTCATACCTCTTCCAATTTTGCTTTTGGTGGTTATCGCCTCTTCTTTTATTGGCTGTGACCAAATAATGTTCCCTGCAATGCGAGCAGTGCCATAGATAATTGGTATCGTCCTTCCATAGGTTGAGGTTTGAACTTGCAGATTTTTTAGTCTCGCACCATGCGTTACTTTCTGCTCAGCATCAAGGCTAAACATCGCACCATCAAGCTGCGCACCAAGAAGAGCACCGAGTTCTGAGCCGATAATCTGGCCAATTGGACCAAAAATGCTGCCTGCTTGACCAAAAATTGATGATAAAACTATTGTAGACATGATAATCCTCCTTTTTGTTTCTATAGTTAATGTAGGCTCTACGTCATGCCGCCACGAACCGTCATACCGCGATTCATTCGCGGTATCTCTTAGCATAGATTCCGCTAACTAGTAGCGGGATGACGAGCTTATCGTTATGCCGCCGCGAAACGTCATACCGCGATTCATTCGCGGTATAGATTCCACTAACTAGTAGCGGAATGACGAATTTGTCGTTTTACAGCCACTTGGATGACAATTTGCCACTAAATAGTAGGAAATTCAATAGCTTACAATGAATAGTTGAAGTTTTTAATTAAGAAAAGCACATGAGTAAATCGTGTAGCTATAATTATTGTAAGCAACAATGAAAAAGTGCGGAAGTAGAAATTTGAGTTGACAAAATAAGAAAAAATATAGTATATTAAAAATATTGATACTAACTTAAACTAATTATGCCAGCAGTAGTAAATACACCAGACAACATACAAAGACCGTCAAAATTAAAAAAAGCAAAAGAAATTCTGCTAGCTCCTGTAAGGTGGCTAATCACAGGTTTATTTGTAGTACTTTTTATAATATTTTTTATTCCTCCCCTGGTGTTTTTCTTAATCGCTAAGGTATTGAGTAAGCTATATCTTTTTGCAGGAGGCAAAAGAACTGAAGCATTTATGGAGGCAGCACGTATCCCACAAACAACGCATGATACTAATGTAAATGATGCAATTAATATTAACGTTCAAAAGCTAAAAGAAAACTATGGCGAGCCTGATGTTGATGATAAGTTTATAGAGGAAATAGAAGGATTTATTGATCAGTTAGAGTGCATAGCAAATGGCACACAAAAAGCTGCAGATAAAGATCAACTTAGAGAAGATGAGAAAAAACATGCACTTGAGTGCTTGGAGCGTATAAAAAATAACCCTGATACACATAGTGGAAGCGGGTTAACATTGAAGCAAGTTTTAAATTTAGCTTGGAAGGATTGCAACGATCAAACTAGAGCAAATGCTGATCATAATATAGATATTAATACCCGCATATCACAGAGAAAATATCAACTGGTTAAACATTTAGTAGAATCGCAAACAGAATACGGAGTGCGTGGTGGTCGTGGTTCAAGTGCATGTTTTACTGGTACCTTCAACAGTATTGTCTCTTCCTTGTACATTTTTGAAGAGTTTTCCTTCTTGCAAAAAGCAGATAAGAATACTATAAAGCAGGAATTTGAAAATGAGCTGCAAAAAAAGGGAGAAGAACTATTTAATCAGCTTTCCAATGATAAAGAAAAAAAAGAAGTTGCAGAAGCTTTAAGTAATCCTTCTACAAATTTCTTTTCAAGCTATGTAGAGTCATTTAAAAACCACTCTGCACGTGCAGTTTTAGGTGATAAAGAATGCGACAAATTAGTTAAAACTTATCTTAGTAATCTTCAGTACAATAGCACAATATCTTGCTTTACCTAAAGTAATCACTTTACCAGCGGCAAAGTGATACCATGCTGATTCATATATTTTCCTTTCATATCATCATATGATTTTTCACACTCACTTTCGCCGCTTAAAAATACGAATTGGCATGCGCCTTCATTAGCGTAAATTTTTGCAGGAAGTGGGGTGGTGTTTGAGAATTCGAGTGTGACATGACCTTCCCATCCAGGTTCTAAGGGAGTAACGTTTACTATAATTCCACACCTTGCGTAAGTTGATTTACCAACACAAATGACCAGTACATTTCTTGGTATACGAAAATATTCCACTGTGCTTGCAAGCACAAAGCTATTTGGTGGAATTATGCATACTTCTGTTTCTTTATCTATAAAACTATTCTCAGAGAAATTTTTAGGGTCCACGATGGCTGAATTAACGTTAGTAAAAATTTTAAATTTATTATCCACTCTTGCATCATACCCATAAGACGATAGTCCGAAAGATATAACACCTTTGCTGCTTTTGTGATCCACAAAAGGCTCTATCATTCCAAAATTTTCAGCTTTTTCTCTGATCCATTTATCTGGCATAACTGCCATAATTGCCCCTTAAAGTTGTGTAATACTTACAATAATATAAAATAAAATTTAAATGTAAACTGTAGCTTTTGTCATGCAAGTAGCTTGTATCAAATCACAATGTTCATACAATTATGCGCATGACGCTGGGATGACAATGGATTATTAACTAACAAATTGTACATGGTAAATGATGTCATTCCAGTCTGGAATCCAGAAAACTTAACTTTACACCAGGTAATAAGAACTGGATCCCAGTGTCTGGGCACTGGGATGACATCCTCCTAGTGGAAATTGCTCTCAAATCACAATGTTCGTACAGTAAGCTGCTTGCAGACACCATTGTTACAATGTTCATGCAATTGAAATAGCGGTCAATTGGATTAGCTATAGGTCAATCACAAGAGAAAATTAAAGCTTTTCAGTTTGATTTTTTATTACAATAATTAGATTTATGTTCTTAACTAAAAATAATGCTTAGAAACTTTCTCCTGATTTTTGTATTCGTATTATTCACGCCGCTGTCAAATGCTGATGCCAGGAAATACATCAGAATTGTTGGATCTTCAACCGTTTTTCCTTTTATCTCATTTGTAGCCGAGGAGTTCAATCGTGTATTCTCTTTTAAGACTCCAGTTGTGGAATCGATAGGAAGTGGATCAGGGTTCAAAATGTTTTGCTCAGGAATAGGGGAAGACACGCCAGACATCACCACTTCATCTCGCCCTATGAAGGAAGTAGAAAGAGAACTATGTAAAAGAAATAAAATTAATGAAGTGATAGAGATCATCATTGGCTATGATGGAATTGTCATTGCAAATTCAAATCAAAGCCATAGATTTGATTTCACAAAAAAGGACTTATTTGAAACTTTATCTGCATATTCTCAAGAAAATGATAAATTAGTAAAAAATAATAAGAAGTTTTGGTCTGATGTAAATCAAGCCTTACCAAAAACAGAAATTGAAATTTATGGTCCACATCAAAATACAGGCACATACGAAACTTTGGTTAATTCTATTATGTTCAATCAATATTCATGCATGAACTCGAGAATTTTCAAAGAGAATTATAAAGATCAGGAAGAAAGAAAGAAAGCATGTGGTAATATAAGGGATGACGGAAGGTATATAGAAGTTGGAATTAATGAAAACATAATAATACAAAAATTGAAAAGTAACAAGAACGCTTTAGGGATATTTAGTTTTAGCTTTTTAATGAGGAATCAAGATAAAATACAAGGGAGCACAATTGCAGGAATTGAGCCAACTTACGAAGATATATCATCGGGAAAATATATATTAGCAAGACCTCTATACCTTTATATAAAGAAAGAACACCTGGATACTGTTGATGGATTAAGAGAATTCATAAAAGAAATTATAGATTCGATCGGCATTGAAGATGGGTACCTATCTAGGCTTGGTCTAATCCCACTTTCAAGTGAATATATAAAGAAAGCTTCAGCAAAGGTTTATGATATAACGTGACGGCAACACTTCCTTCTCCTGTCATCCAAGCAGCCTCCTTTTTTTGTCATCCCAGTGCGTAACACTGGGATCCAGACTTTAATTATTATACTCGTAAATAAGTGTAATAGATAATGGTCCTGGTGAGAAAAAAGTTCACCTCAAATGCAGTATTTTTGTTGAAATAGCTCAACTGGATGCCAGTGTCACGCACTGGCATGACACCATTTGTTGTAAACTCACTTTTATGGTTATCTTTTTATACTACCTTGTCTACCTTATTTTGTCGCTTTCCTGAACGGATACATATTCTTTGTCTAGCGTAGTCAGACCCCAGCGCAGCGCGCTGGGATGACAATGGATTACTAATTAGGCAGTTCTTGTTTTGTTGCAACACTGAGAAAGATCTGGGTCCGAGCTTTTCGTATTTGGGCTTTCTGATTTCTCACAAAACTTAGCAATACCAGCACCCATTAATATAACTGCTGCCAAAACTGTTAAAGCCAGTGCAACTACAGGATACGCTAGCACATAGGCTGCAACAGCACCAGCTACGCATAGTCCAGTAACACCTAGAGCAATCTTCCCTTTGTGTTCACTCCAGAAGTTTGTATCGTTCTTTTCTGGGGTTTTGTTATCTGCTTCATTTGTTAATTCAGGGTTTGCGGTGTTAATTACTGGGTTTTGACCTAGATCAGTGTCATCTATACAAGCATTAAGTTCATCATTCTCAAACAGATCATGATTGATTTCTTGTGAAAATCGAGTCGCATACTCTTTATCCCATGCTATCTGATCATCAGCCTTGGCATTATCTAGTGTATCTTTACTAAGTTTTTCCTCAAATTTTTGAATCAAATCTTGAAAGCATTGCTCACCTACTCCAGGTATTTTAGCAAAACGTTTTTGTGCCTTTACAAGTTTACTCATTACATAGTTATTTCCACGGTGCTCATACCCAAGGAGCTGTGGAGAAGCAGCATTAAACATTAATTCAAAGATTTCTTTTATCTTTTCCACATCTTCTTGGTTCAATTCTTTACTATATTTAACTTCCAGAGGATAAACTAAAAAGGCATCTACGTCTCCATCAACCCAATATACTATTCGATCTAAAACACTTTGTACATTTTACCACAATTCTCTAATGCTGCTTCAACTTGATTAACATTAAGACTTTTTATTGCATCTCTTAGTATTGAACTAAGATCCATTACCCTCTTGTGCTCTTCCATTTCTTGAATAACTGTTTCAAGAGCAGGTATGTCACTAAGGACAGTTTCTCTTAGAGAGTTTTCAAAACTCTCTATTGCATGATCACACACAGAATCACGAATTTTTTGATTAGTTTTCTGCCAAATTAGTTCAATGATCTTTACGCTTTTTTCAAATTTTTCTTTATCTTCAACTATATCGTTAAGGCGAGTAATAGCAAAATATAAAATGATATCTTTTTCACTAGTTGGAGCTCCCTCGTGTCTCAAAGCTGCTTGTATATCATCATTTTCATTACTGTTGAATATTTCCTGGACCATTTTAAGGTTGTTCTCGCTGATTGCTGTAATTAATGAAGTTTGAATTTTTTGTTGTATGTCAGTTAATTCAGTCATATTTTACCTCTATTTTCTATAAAGTTTAATTATCATATATATTTACAAGTAAGTCAAGTATATTGTTAATAACTGTTAATAAAGGCCAACAAAATGCTTGACGTTAGAGTAGCTTTTATGGCTTTGTATAGCGAGGAAATAACTCTATGAAAAATCATCAACGTTTACAAACTTTACGTTCAATTGTATTTATTGTGGGAATATTCCTATTGTTATTTAGCTTAGCAATGCTTATTCCTGCTATTACTAATAAATGTCTCAGCTACGAATGGAAAAATTTTCTCGCTGGATTCATAATTACCTGCACATCTGGTGTAATTTTTATTTTACTCGGTAAATTAAATGGCATGCCGGCAATTTTTGCAATTACTAGTTGCACCTGGATTGCCTTGTCTTTGTTTGCAGCTATTCCTTTCTATTTTGACAATCTGAGCTATGTTGATGCATTATTTGAAACGATATCTGGCATCACAACCACAGGGGCAACTATATTAATGATATTGAAAAACAATCTCCAGGAATACTGCTATGGAGAGCAATGCTACATGGCATGGGGGGTTTTGGTGTAATCACTTTAGGAATTGCAGTTTTTCCTATGTTTAAGATTTTCAGCCTAAATAATTTACTTTATTCTGAATATTCAGATGCTACAAAAAGGAAGTTGCCGAACACGCGAAGCGTAGTAATTCATATTACAGCAATATATTATGGCCTAATTTTGTTATGTATATTTTCCTATTATCTGGCTGGCATGCCACTATTTGACGCAATATGTCACGGAATGTCCGCTGTATCAACTGGTGGATTTGCTAACTATAATGATTCTATAGGGCACTACAATAACCCTATGTTAGAAGTCATAACGATCATTTTTATGATTTTGGGTTCTCTGCCTTTTTTTAGCTATTTAAAAATCATAAGACGGTTAGACATTTGCTATGATGAACAGGTCTCTTACTTTGTTAAGATAGCTATTGTTTCATCTTTATTTGCTTGTTTTTGGTTGTATCAAAATGTTGATTTAGGAGTGTCATTATCATTTAGATACAGCACGTTTACCATCACCTCTTTAATTACGTCAACTGGTTATGCAATCTGTAATCATACAGATTGGAGCTTCATTTCAGTCTTAGCTTTTTTTCTAACCTTTGTTGGTGGATGTAGTGGTTCTTCAAGTGGTGGCATCAAAATCTTTCGTTTGATCATTTTTCTAAAGTCTATAGGAAATCACTTTCGCCTTTTATTAAACCCAGGTGCAGGTAATAGGGTAAAATTCAACGGAAAAACCCTGGAGAATGATGAAGTTCACTCTGTCTTTATATTTTTTGCAATTTTCATGTTAACGTTTACCATTTCATCAATAGTGATGTCTTACTTAAGCAATGCAGACTTTATAACTAGCATCAGTTCAGTCTCTGCAACGCTTACAAATTCTGGCCCGGGATTTAGTAATTTAATAGGCCCTTCAGGTAACTATTCTTCTTTCAGTAATGAAGTAAAATTATTTTTGTCGTTTTTGATGCTGCTTGGTAGACTTGAAATATTGCCAATCTATTTTTGTATAGGTAATTTATTCTTATTTAATAGAAAGAAATAGTTGGTAAAGTTGTGAAACTTGATATTATAGCTAAACTGACTTACGACAATTTGAAAAACCGTCATTCCGCTACTTATTAGCAGAATCTATACCGCGAATAAATCTACAGATGTACGAACATTGTCTATCAGGAGGGTGTCATCCCAGTGCCCAGACACTGGGATCCAGGAATTTTATTAAGTTGGTAAGCATAAAAGTAGCCATTTTATGTAAAAATACAACATTTTGATGATTATGAAAAGGCTAGATTCCAGTGTCAAGCACTGGAATGACACCATTCGCTGTACAGTTTACCTTTAAAAATGAATGTTCGTACAGCTATGGAATAAATCGCGGTATAGCTATAGATAGTATCAGCTGTTTAATAAAAAGATCGTAGCTAAACCAAGAAACATAAGAGCTGAGAGAATATCAGTTGTTGCCGATGTTAGGATTGAAGAAGAAACTGCAGGGTCAGACTTTAAACGGTGAAGCATTATAGGAATGAAAGTTCCGATGAACGTTGCAATAATTGACATCATAATCATGGAGACCACAAAAATCATCTCCACTTTGAAATTGTGAAATCTTATTGCTAATACTACGAGTGAAATGGTAGATAAAATTACCCCGTTTATAAGACCTATTAAAAATTCTTTCATCAGTACTCTTTTTGCATTTTGCTCAGTTAGATATTTTGTTGCGATTGCCCGGATGGTTAGCGTTACTGTTTGGGATCCTGCATTTCCGCTCATTGATGCAATTATCGGCATGATTATTGGCAGTACTATAAAACTTTTTATTACATCATCGAAAAAGCCAACTACTATGGAACACATTGTTGCAGCTAAGAGGTTAAACAGTAACCAAGGTAGCCTTTTAATTATAGTTTTATGTATAGGGGCATTTATATCGGCTTTAGAAGATACACCGCTTATTTTGAGTACATCCTCTTCTGTTTCTTGTTGAACAACTTTTATCACATCTTCAATTAAGATCACACCAATAATTTTACCATTCTTATTTACTACCGGAGCCGATAATAGAGAGTAATCTTTAAATATTCTTGCTACTTCCTCTTGGTCTACTCCAGTTTTAATGATTTTTATGTCATGATCCATTATCTCTTTTATTATTGTGTCTCCTGAGTGAGATATTACCTTATTTAAATTAACACTGCCTACAGGCTCTAATTTTGAGTTGATAATGAATATCTGGTGAAATCTTTCTGGTATTTTTTTATAGTTGCGCAAGAATTCCATTAGCTGATTTATCGTCCAATAATATGGAGCTATAACCATATTTTTATGTATCAACCTTCCTGCACTTTCTTCTGGGTATGATAACAACTCCTCTACTAATTTTTGAGTTGCATTGGGTAAGTAGTTAAGTATGTTTTCTATAGACTTTCTATCCAAATCTTTCACTATGGTTACTATATCTTCTACATCAAGGAGCATTAGTAACTTTGCTGTATTTTCTATTCCCAATGTTTCTATGATCTCTCTTTGTAAATCTGGCACTACATGCACTAGGGCATCACTTAACAAATGTTGATCGAGGATATTAACTAATTTCTCCCTGTGATCACTGATTGAAGTAGATAAAAAATAAGCTAACTGAACGCTATCTATCGTTTTTACAATATTACAAACATTTTCTAGCTCCTCGTTATCAAGTGACTCTATTAAGTCATCAATAGCCTTTTTGTCTAAACCATAATGAGAACTTATTTTAATATTCATTACTTTACCTTATTTTTTAATAAATATACACACTTGATTTCCTTAAACATTAAAGTATAATGAAATTATTTTGAATTAACTATCATATGGTTAAATTTCTATTTTGTTTGCTGTTATTGTTAGTAATAGTAAATATATTAAAATCTAAAGTATAATGAAAACTTATTCAGAAATTTTCGAATACTTTCAAGGCTTAAATAAAAGTATTTCTCTTATCAGGAGGTGTCTTTGACATAGAAAAATTAAAGTTGCGTCTTGAAGAGCTGGATTCCCAAGCGTCGAATGATAATCTGTGGCAAGACAATCAAAAGGCACAAGAAATTTTAAAAGAACGTTCTAAAATTAAGCATGACGTAGAGTTGTTTTTAAAGTTGGAAAGCGATTACAACGATGCCATTAGCTTAATGAAGTCTGCTATTGATGAGAATGATGAAGAATTTTTCTCTGAAGTTGAAAGTGAATTAGCTAAGCTAGAGAAATTAATCAAACTTAAAGAGACAGAATCCTTATTTACTGGTGAAGCAGATAACAATAACTGCTTTTTAGAAATCCACTCAGGAGCTGGTGGAACAGAGAGCAATGATTGGGCTGAAATGCTGATGCGCATGTATGTAAGATGGGCAGAAATTTATCACAACTTTAAAGTTGAAGTTGTAGAAAAATTAGAAGGAGAGTCGGTTGGTATAAAGTCTGCAATGATAAAAATCGTTGGAGAAAAAGCTTATGGGTGGGCAAAAAGTGAAAGTGGAATTCACAGGCTGGTTAGAATATCGCCGTTTGATGCAAATGGTAAACGTCATACCAGTTTTGCAAGTGTAGGAGTAACTCCAGTGATAGAAGATTCAATTGATATTGCTGTGGATGAAAAGGATCTAAAGATCGACACCTACCGTGCTTCCGGAGCAGGCGGTCAGCACGTGAACAAGACTGAAAGTGCGGTACGCATTACGCATATTCCAACTGGTGTTGTAGTTCAATGCCAAAATGGTCGTTCTCAACACAGAAATAAGGATGAGGCGTTAAAATTACTTAAAGGACGTTTGTACCAAATTGAACTGGAAAAAAAAGAACAAAAGATGGCTGAAGAATATGGTAAAAAATGCGATATAGGCTGGGGCAATCAGATCAGATCGTACGTTATGCATCCATATCAAATGGTGAAGGATTTAAGAACTGGACATGAAGTGGGTAATATAAATTCTGTTTTTGATGGTAATATAGATTGTTTCATAGTTAGTGTGCTTACTAAGCAAAATTAGGTAGGGTTAACTTTCTTGTCATAATATATGATAATTAAAATATTGTTAAAGTAGGAGTAAAGTTATGACAATTGAACACGAGCAGTGGGAAAGAATGCTAAGTGCAATTGATGCTGACAAAAATTTAAGTAAAGATAACGTAATTGGGAAGATAAAAGAGAAATTATCACAATATTCAGATGAATATAAAGAGTGGGAAGGAGCTGGTTTTGGTGTAAACCACTTATTTGCAGTAGAATATGGATTATTGCATTTAGCTATCCACAATAATTTAGAAAATGTGGTGAATGCTCTATTGGGAGTAGAAGGAATCAATGCTAATGCAAAAAATGGATATGGAGACACTCCTTTATGTAAGGCTGCTCGTCGTGGCTGCACTAAAACAATAAGAGCTCTAATAGACAACGGAGCAGATGTTAATGAAAAAGATAATCATGAATGTACTCCTTTGCATTTGGCTTGTGAAAATGGTCAAACAGAAGTAGTAAATCTCCCATTGAAAAGAGAAGATATAGATGTTAATGCAATAAGTAAAGATGGGTATACTCCTTTACATTTGGCTACTGAAAAAGGTTACATAGAGATAGTAAAAACTCTAATAGAAGGAGAAGGAGATGTCAAAGCGGTAGATAAATATAGGAATACTCCTTTACATTTGGCTGCTAAAAAAGGTCGCATAGAGATAGTAAAAACTCTAATAGAAGCAGGAGCAAATGTTGATGCAATAGATAGAGATGGACGCACTTCCTTACATTTGGCTATTCAATATGGTTGTAAAGAAACAGTAAAAACTCTAATAGGAGCAGGAGCAAATGTTAATGCAGCAGATGAAGATAAACGCACTCCCTTGCATATAGCTACTCAATTTTGCCGTAAAGAGATAGTAAAAATTCTAGTAGAAGCAAGAGCAAATGTTAATGCAGCAGATAAATATGGATGTACTCCTTTACATTTTGCTGAAGATGCAGAGACAGTAAAAACTCTAATAGGAGCGGGAGCAAATGTTAACGCATTAGATAAAGATAAACGCACTCCCTTGCATAATGCCAAGAATGAAGAGACAGCAAAAGCTCTAATAGGAGCAGGAGCAAAGGTTAATGCAGTAGATAAAGATAAATGCACTCCCTTACATATGGCTGCTCGACGTGGTTGCAAAGAGGTAATTGAGACTTTAATAGGCAAAAGAGCAGATCTTTTGTCAAAGAATAATGATAATAAAATTCCGAGCGATTTTGACAAAAATCATTATATAGTTCGGCATGTGAATTTTCTTTTATCTGAAGAAAGAATGAAACGACATGACCAACAGGGTAAAATATCTCTTGTTGCTTTCAGTTTAACAATATTGTTTGGTACTGCTATAACGATAACACTTTTTGCAATTGGAACAATTACAGATGGGCTATATCCTGTAATAGGAGCAGTAGTTACAGTTGTAGCAGCAGCATTAGCGGTAGCTTATACTACAGTTAGAATGTTAGAACCTAGTACTAAAATGGATGAAACGAAAGAAGCGCAAAACGTAAATGGGAATGTGCAGGAAGTATTTCCTTAATATAATTCCAATTGTGGGATCTCTTATTCCATTTTATCAACAGTTTGTTTTGCAGTATCAAACAATTTTAATCCTATAATCCCGAATGTAACTAAAATAAAGCATATTACTTCGAATAAATTAACTGGTTCATTAAATAGATAAACTCCAAGTATCGAAGCTCCTATAGCACCTACTCCAGTCCAAATTGCATAGCATACTCCGATAGGTATAGAACGTATAGCGAGCGAAAGTAAATACGTACTAAGAGCCATGGAGAGTATGCTAATTATTGATGGTACGAGATGAGTAAATCCACAACTATGCTTAAGTGTTATGACCCAGAACACTTCAATTAGTGACGATAAGAGTAAATATATCCAATTCATGCATAAATTTTTAGGTTTAAATAGAGAGCTTTAGCCCTATGGTTCCTATTACAATTAAAATGATACATAAAACTTGAGATAAATTAATATTCTCTGTGAAAGCGGTTGCACCAATTATAGTTATTCCAATTGTGCATATTCCAGAGGAAACTGCATAGCATACTCTAATAGGTAGAAAGCATGCTGCAAGAGATAAAAAGTAAATGCTAATGATCATAATTACCAATGTTGCAATCGAAGGCACAACTTTAGTAAAACTGTTACTAAACTTTAACGTTACAGCCCACAGTATCTCTAGGATACTAGACAGCAACAAATATAACCAGCACATTTTCGTAACATTTCAATCTTGTATTGTAACAGAAATTGTTAGTTAAAACTATACTAAAGTGCAATAGATCTCTCTTTCGAAATTGCTTTGAAAG
Organism: Wolbachia endosymbiont (group A) of Hedychridium roseum; assembly: GCF_964028325.1. NCBI lineage: Bacteria > Pseudomonadati > Pseudomonadota > Alphaproteobacteria > Rickettsiales > Anaplasmataceae > Wolbachia > Wolbachia endosymbiont (group A) of Hedychridium roseum. The sequence goes on from NZ_OZ034755.1 coordinate 609,783, forward strand.
CCAATATATTAAACTTAAAATAACATTCTAAAAAACTTTTCTACGAAATTCAATTCCTGTACGTCATTTGCTGCATAAAGAGGCGTAGTTTGTTGCTCAACACCTGGTATTTCTACAAAAACTTTGCCCACTTCTTGACCTTTTTTAATGGGTGCAGGTATCATATCTTTATATTCAATACGCACCTTAATTTGGTCATGCAATTTGCGGTTGTAAGTTATGGTAACATCGTTTGCAACTGTAATAGGCACTTTTTTATCTTTTCCATAGAGAACATTTACTTCCTCAACTACACTGTCTTTAGCAAATATTTTCTTAGTATTAAAATGTTTTAAGGAGTATTGTATCAGTCTTTTTGCTTCTTCTATTCGCTCTTTCTCAGTGTTTAAACCATTTACGACAGCAAAAATTCTCCTATCATTTCGTTTTGCAGATGCTACAATGCCATAACCACCAGCATTTGTATAACCGGTTTTTAAACCGTCAACCCCAATGTCGTGAAAAAGTAGAAGATTTTTATTCTTTTGTGCAATTTCGTTATATGTCAAATATTGTTCAGAAAATAAATCGTAATATTCAGGAAAATCAGTGAAAATCCTTTTTGCCAGCATTACCAAGTCTTTTGCGCTCATAAAATGATCTCCATCTGGCCACCCGCTTGAGTTGACAAAATGACTGTCATTCAGGTTCAAATTTTGTGCAACCTCATTCATTTCAGCCACAAAATTCTCTTCTGATCCTGCAATACCCTCGGCTAGTGTTATGCAGGCATCATTACCTGAGACTATTGTAATTCCTTCGAGTAATTCCCTCACCGTAACGGATTGACCTTCTTTCAAAAACATAGAAGAGCCTTTTCTTTCCCACGCTTTTCTGCTTACTCGAAATTTATCCTCCATGTGTATTATTCCAGCTTTTAGATAATCGAAGGCTATATATAAAGTCATTAGCTTGCTCATTGAAGATGGGGCCATTTTTTCATCAGAATTATGGTCAAAAATGAATGAATCTGAAGCTAAATCTAAGACTACTGCTTGCTTTGCTTTGGTTCTAAACTGGTATGAGTATGAAGAAAAAGGAAGTATAAAAACTAATAGCAAAATTACCAATCTGCTTAACATATCTATAATTTTAAATTTACAGTGCACTAATTAATAGTATAATTTTACAGGGGCATTTCAATAGATCTCTTGCATAAAACTTGCTTGACAAACTCCGCCAGCCCCCTTATTATGATAGTGAAGGTATTCAGTTATCTTCATCTGTGCAGATTAAACAGCAAGAAAACAACGTAGTTGGCGTCTTATTTTTAATTTTTTGCACTATGTGCACCTTATGTCTTCACAACATTTCTGGGTTTTTACCTATATAAGCTGAAACGCGCTTATAAGTCGTTTAAGACAGTATAGTACGCCAATTTGCAGGATTAGAGAGTGACAACTAGCTAACACGGGGTTTCTTTTGCCTTTTTTTCTGTTTAGTAAATTTCTTAAACATTTAAACAAAGGTGAGTTGCATTTAAAAGCAGCTAAATTGCAGTGTTTAAGACTTAAAAAACGCCAATACTGAAAGTAGACAATGACTAGGGCTTCTTTTGCCTTTTTTTTCGTTTGGTAAATTTCTTAAATATTTATGGCTAAACGACAACCGTCATCCCGCTACGTGTTAGCGGGATCTCTTGTTAGCGGCTGAGATACCGCGAATGAATCGCGGTATGACGGTTAAGTATCCCGCTACGTGTTAGCGGCTAAGAGATACCGCGGCGGTATGACGGTGTAGATAGTAATTCGTCATCCCGCTACGTGTTAGCGGGATCTAGAGATACCGCGGCGGTATGACGGTCTGCAGCGATATGACGGTTCGCGGTGGCATGACGATAACTTCGTCATCCCGCTGCTTGTTAGCGGGATCTAGAGATACCGCGGCGGTATGACGGTCTGCGGCGATATGACGGTTCGCGGTGGCATGACGATAACTTCGTCATCCCGCTACTTGTTAGCGGGATCTATCCGCAGCGGTATGACGTAGGACTGCTGTCATCCCGCTGCTTGTTAGCTGATGAGATACCGCGAATGAATCGCGGTATGACGGTTCGTGGTGGCATGACGGGAAAGGAGTGGCGGTATGACGGTTCGCGGCGGCATGACGATAAGCCTCGTCATCCCGCTGCTTGTTAGCTGATGAGATACCGCGAATGAATCGCGGTATGAAGGTTAAGTAAGAGATCTATGCTAAGAGATACCGCGGGGTATGACGTAGTAGCTATTTCTTGTAATCAAGTTTCGTTAAAGGTCAGATTGAATGGTTAAATCTTCCACCCAAATAACCACACACTCTACTTGCTTGTTTGGATATATTTCTTGTACTAAGGTTTTATAGGTCAGCATTTGCTTTTTTATTTCATTTAATAAGGAAACAGAAACGTTACGGTGTGATTTGTAGTCAATTATGATCGCTTTATCTTGCGTTATGCATAGCCTATCTAGTCGTACTAATACTGGTTCGCCATCGATTATTCCACTCAGTGTAATCTCTGATTTGCCTTCTAAGTCAAACAAATAGCCATATTTTTCATTAAAGGCCAATATTTTACTGTAAATTTCATCCTTATCTTCACTGGTGTTTATATTGTCAAGATATTTTCTGACCCAGTTTTTTCTCCTTTCTTTTTCTATCTTGGGCATATATTGTAATATGCTGTGGATTATTAAGCCTCTTGTATAACCATCTGTCATCCAAGTAGCTGATGCTGATTTTCCTTCTTTTTTACTGGATCCCAGTGTCAAGCACTGGGATGACAGGGGAGGACGCTGGGATGACAAGGAAGGATGTTGGAATGACGAAAGAGGGCGCTGGAATGACATTGATAGGTTTGGCGGAAGGGAAATGACTGGAACGTCAAAATAATCACGTTTTTTATAAATGTAAGGGTAGTTTGCGTTCACACATAGCACTTCAACTTTTTCTTTAAATATTGGCTGTAAGTATGCTTGTTTCTTTTCATATGGTTCTCCATACTGAGTGATTAGATCATACCAAGAGCCCTTTTGCACTGGCTCTTTACTTAAGATGTATAACTCATCTTCAGCACGTGTGAGTGCTACGTATAATAAACGCAAATATTCGTTATAATCCTCTAGTTTTTTCTCTCTTTTTACTTGATCACAATAAGCGTTATTGTTTTTTCCACACCAAAATGGCACTTCCGTTCCATCAAAGATAATGCTTTCACTGTTTCTTGGCACTGTGTTTGTATCAACCAAAAATACTATGGGAGCTTGCAGACCTTTTGATTTGTGAATTGTCATTATTCGCACAGCATTGCGTTCTGATTGCATATCATTCTTAATCTCCGGGTTATTCTCCTTGATCCACTGAACAAACGCTTGAAGAGATGGGTTTTCAAATTGCAACACAAGGTTCATAAATTCGTCTAGAACCTCGAAGCACTCAAGACCTAGCCTTGCAGCAAATTTCTTCTTACCTGTACGCAATATATGTGTAAATAGTGCAAGAGGAGACTCTATGCGAGATAAGTTAATGAGATAGTTTAATTCACTATAGATAACCACAGAATAATCGCGAATTCTTTCCCATAGTGAATGCTCTTTACGGTCATATGCAATGTTAAATAAATCATCCTCGGTAAAATTGAATAACGGTGATTTTAAAGCATTTGCAAGAGCTAAATCATTTGCCTGGAGGAGTAAAAATTCGGCCAAAGCTATTAAGTCCTGCACGGCTATATAGTCCATAATTCTAAAATAATCTCGGCCTACAACTGGCACGTTTGCTTTTTTAAGTTCGCTTATTATGTAATCAACTAACACGTTTCGTTGCCGTACCAGAATCACAATGTCCCTTGGCTCTATATGGCGATCTTTAGCGACTAAAATCCGCCCTTCGTTTAACCAATTGTGAATTCTGTTGGCTATTGTTTGAGCAAGTAATCGATCTGTTATTATATAATTTTCCCTGCATGTCAGAGGAATTTGTAAAGCTCGCTGTTCTTTCTCTTTACACTTTGGTAACGCTGGCCAAATTTCAATATATCCTTGGTCATTCTCTCTATGTGGAACATGTTTTATTTCATTATCAACAAAAGATATTTCTGCGCGGAAGTTATTAAATATTCTATCTACAAGCATTAAAACTTCTGGAGTTGAACGAAATGACTTTTCAAGTTGGCATGATATCCAATCTCTGCCACCAGTTTTCGTATGAAAGTATTGTTGCATGTAGTTGAATAGATGGGGATTTGCTCCTTGAAATCTGTATATGGATTGTTTTACGTCACCAACTACAAATAAGGTTCGCTTTTCATCATTACCGGCAAAAAATTCATCGCAGAGATTTGTTATAATTTTCCATTGGCTGATGCTATTGTCTTGTGCCTCGTCAACAAGGATGTGATCTATTTTTTGATCCAAGTTAAACAATATCCAATCTTTGTAGTTTGGATTGCTGAGAAGATTTGTTGCTAAGCCAATTATATCATTGTAGTCAAGCAGTGCGTTTTTTGATTTTTCGCTACTATATAGATCAACATATACTTTAAATATACCAAGTAAGCTACTGGTTCTCTTGAATATTTGATAAGAGTTCATGTCTTTTATATGAGTAAACACTACATTCTGAACGCTCTCTATTATTTGCTCTGCATCTCTAAATTTTTCCAAAGTACTTTTTGTTGCAATGGATGATATGCTCTTTTTTTCGTGCGATTCTGATTTGAGAAATACCTTGGCTAGGTTTTCTATTTTGGTGTCATTCCAGCGCGTGACGCTGGAATCTACACTTCTTTTCTTCTGGATCCCAGTGTCAAGCACTGGGATGACAGTAGAATAAAGTATTTCACTATAACTCTGATCTCTTTTACTGCCTTCACTTAATATCTCGGCTAATCTTTTTATGTGCTCAGTCGTTTCACTCTGTAAGTCATGAATTTCATCTGGAGCACTGAGTTTATCTTTGATATATTCTGAATCATTTTCTGATATCGATCTTTTTATACATAAAGTATAAAGCAAATCGCGTAGCTTATTTTCATCAAATTCAGCCGCAATAAGATTGATATCATCCTGCACAGTTTCGTTATGAAGCACTTTATTGAATATGATGGAATGTAATTCTTTACATTCACTCAGCGTACAATTTGGGGCGATGCCAGCTTCTATGGGAAAGTTGGAAATTAGTTTGTAACAGAAAGCGTGTATGGTTTGTATAGTTAGACCAAGATTTTCCAATTCAGAGAAAAGCCTTCTTGCTCTTGTTAAATAATCTTTATTTTTTCTGGATCCCAGTGTCACGCACTGGGATGACAAATAGGGGTGCTGGGATGACGTCGAAGGGTGAGCTACTGGATTTTCACTTAAATCGTGATTATGTGGTGCTATCACCTCAGCATCATTCTCCGTTATTTCTGCGTCATCCCCTGTCATCCAAGTAGCTGACACTGGGATCCAGGTTTCTTTTTTTCTGATTTGCAATAGGTCTAGTTGTTCCAGATCCATTATTAATTCACTTTCTGAGCATATTGCCCACTTACTGAGTATGCTGTGAATGCGATTCTCCATCTCGTTTGCTGCAGCGTTGGTGAACGTTAAGCAGAGAATATTTCTTTTGTTTTCTAATAAAAGTCTCAATACTCTGTCTATTAAGATTTTTGTTTTGCCTGTACCAGCGGACGCATTTACCCATACAGAGAAATTGGGATTTATGGCATTTGATCTCATCAGAAGTGCGAAAACCTTATAGAAGTTGACTAAAATAGCATTATACATATAATGTAAAAATAATCTTAGTGAAGATATATAATGAAAAGTTTTTGTGTAAAGGCGCCTGCAAAAATCAATCTTTTTTTGCATGTTGTAGACAAAAAAGAAACAGGGTATCACTTGATTGAAGGTTTATTTGTCTTTGCTAATCTCTCTAATTTTTTGGAAATAAAAGTAGGTGAGAAGGATTCTAGATACGATAACTCTACAGTTGAATTTGTAAATTCCGAACTTAGAATTAATAACAGGTACAACACCGTAATGAGAGCAGTTAATCTATTGCTTAGATATGCTCCTGCGCGAACTAAAGTCATTGTAAAGGTTGTGAAAAATATACCAATTGCTGCGGGTTTGGGCAGTGGCTCCTCAGATGCTGGAGCTGTGGTACGCATACTAGGGAAGCTGTGGAAGATTGATAGGACGATTTTAAATGAAATAGCTTTAAGCGTTGGTGCTGATGTTCCTGCGAGTATAGATAGCAAGCCAGTTTTTGTTAGAGGTATTGGTGAAGAGTTGTGTCCCATAAAAAAATTCTCTCTACCCACAAATATAGTACTGGTGAAGCCGAAAAAAAAGTTTTTGAGCACACTAGAGGTATTTTCCAAACATGAAGGAGAATTTTCTGAGCCAATTAAATGGAGCGATGACGCTGAAAAGGATTTGTTGAAGTTTCTTAAAGAGACGAGAAACGATCTTCAAGAAATAGCAATAAGCCTTGTACCTGAAATTCAGGATGTGATATCAACACTTGAGTCACAAGAAGGCTCTATACTTTCTCGCATGTCAGGCAGTGGTGTATCATGCTTTGGAATATTCGATAGTGAGGAAAATGCAAAAGCTGCTGCAGTTAATATCAGAGAAAAGCAACCAGAATGGTGGGTATGTGACACTCAATTAATAGTTTGACTTTATGCCCTTAATTTCCGAGAATAAAAATCTTATAAATGGTTACAGGGAAGGAAAATTTTTGGTGAATAATAGAGAATATTGCGGCTCAATTATAGTTTTTCCTGAAAAGGTGATTAAATTGAAAGAAAGTGATATAAATAGCAAGGAACATTTTAAATCTTTTTTAACAGAGGAAATAGAAATTTTGATAATAGGTACTGGTAAAACACGCAATATACCAAGTTCTTCAGTGAAGTCCTATCTTATGGAACAAAAAGGTTTAAATTTTGAATTTATGACAACCGGTGCAGCATGCAGAACCCATAACGTTTTAATATCCGAAGATAGATTTGTTGTCAGTTATCTAATAGCCATATAGCATGCTTGAAATGTTTACCCAGGACTTTTTCATCAATAGTCTAGTTGCAGTAGTCGTAATTAGCCTAGTAACAGGCGCTTTAGGATCGTTTATGATATGGCAAAGGTTATCTTATCTTGGTGATAGTTTGTCCCATTCTTCGTTGCTTGGTGTTGCACTTGCTTTAATCTTTAAGATTAGCCCATCGCTTAGCATAATGCTCATTGCAATTACATTTGCTATACTACTTTCTCTTAATTTTAACAGATTATATTCTGCTGATACGATATTGAACATTGTTACCAATGTAGTTTTATCATCGAGTTTAATACTTATGTCTTTTCTTCCATCGGGCAATAATAGTATTATTAGCTCACTGTTTGGTGATATATTAACGCTCGATCAAAGTGATATAATATTGATTTTTTTAATCTCTGTAATAGTTACTTTGATATTAATATTTAGATGGCGTTATTGGTTAATAATTTCAATTAATCAAGATTTAGCAGTAGTTGAGAAGATTAATGTTAATTTTGTTAGACTAGAATTTTTAATCACTCTTGCTATATTTATAGCAATTGCTGCCCAATTAATAGGAATATTACTCATTGCTGCATTTTTGCTAATACCAGCAGCATCTGCAAGGCTCATTTCGAAAACTCCAATGCAGATGATTATTGTTGCAACAGTTTTTTCTGTGATTTCTGGGATATCAGGTCTGATGTTATCTGCAAGTTTTGATTTGTTAACTGGACCTGCAATTATACTTGTTGCAGCCGTATATTTAATTATCGCTTATTTTATAAGGTTAGTATTAAGCAGGTTGGCTTGATTTTAGTCTCGAATGTTAATAATTTTGTAATATACTCATTATAAAACATCACTATCTTAGCACAAAATAGTCTTTGCTATATTATTGTTTATGTGCTAATGATAAGCTGTTAATTTTATGGAGTAAGCAATATGAGCGAAGAAGGATTTTTTTCCAAATATATATCTCAACCTGTGAAAAAATTTTATAATTATATTACAGGAAAAACAGAAGAGTCGGATAATGTGCAGAGTACGGCAGATGATGTGCACAATATTGCGCAAGAAAACTCAGAGTCTTTGGATACTCATGTACAATCAAATGAGAATGATATCATATAGATGGCATGAGGGTCATACCATCCAAAGTTAAAAAATTCCTAGAGAAACCTGATGCTTTAAGTGGTGTGTTAATTCATGGAAGTGATAACAGTAGGGTTGGTTTTTATGTACAAGAAATAATTGCCAATTTGGATGAGTATTCAGTTCAGGTGATGGATTTTGCAATAGTGAATAAGTCACCCGGTTTACTGTTTTCTGAATTGGCAAACATTTCGATGTTTACCAGCAAAAAATTAATTAAGCTGATAAATGTGAGTGGAGGTATATCCAAAGAGTTAAAAAACGTATTGGATTATAACGCAAGTGGTCACTATGTAATGATGGTAGCAAGTGATCTTCCATATAATTCTGCGACTAAAAGTTATATGGAGAGTTCAAAAATTTTTGGTGTGATTGCTTGCTATAAGGACAGCAACAGCAATCTTTATGACATTATATCAAGTTACTTAAAACAAAATGATATAAAATGCACAAATGAGATAATCTACCATTTGCAATCTTACTTTAATCATAGCAAGCTGCCTATATGTTCAGAACTTGAGAAGTTAGTTTTGTACTTAGGGGAGAGAAAAGACCTAAAACTTACTGATATAGAATTATGCTTTTCAACTTCCGGCAACGACTATGCTACACTTGATGATCTATGCTCTGCCATAGCAAGTAAAGATATGTCGCGCTTCATTAGAATTTCTGATGCATTGATATCGCAAGAAAATTTTTCACCGATAGCGCTAATTCGCATTATATCAAATTATTTCCTACGCCTTGAAAACGTTTTGCTGTCAGTGCAAGGTGGAATGAGTGAGCAGGCTGCGATTGATCAGCTAAGCCCTCCATTGTTTTTTAAACAATTGCAGAGCTTTAAATCTCATTTGAAAAGTTTGCAACTTTCAGAACTTAAAAAGATTTTGGAAGAATTGATAAGCTTAGAAGTTACCTGTAAAAAAACTGATTTAGATCATAAAATGATTTTTCAGCAGGTGATTTGTCATATTACAAATACAATTACTTGCTATAGCTAACAAAAATAAGGTGTAACCAGACTGCATTCTGTGATTTTTAGCAAAACATGATCTTTCATTTGAGCTTTCTTCAATTTAAAATAAATACAGAAAATTGCTGCCTATAGCTAAACTGACTTAGATTTACCGACAATTTGAAAAACCGTCATTCCGCTACTAGTTAGCGCCGCGGCGGCATCCTCGTCATCCCGCTACTTGTTAGCGGGATCTATGCTAAGAGATACCGCGGCAGCATAGCTATAGCTATCTTCAAAAATATGGTTGAATAATTGTTAATAATAGTGTATAATTATTAATATTTTCAAGCATTTTTGCCATGGCTCTTTCAAAATTTCTCGATCCTCGCAATGATTTGTGTTTCAAAAAAATCTTTGGAACGGAAAAAAATAAGAATATCCTGATCCACTTTTTGAACGATATTTTAGGGTTTACTGAGATAAATACAATACAAGAAGTTGAGTTTCTTAGCACTATTATGGATCCCGAAGTTGCCTCTGATAAACAAAGTATTGTTGATGTTCTCTGCAAGGATTCTCACGGAAATAGATATATAGCAGAAATGCAGCTCGCTAGAGACAAGGGCTTCGAAAAACGCGCTCAATTATATGCCGCTAAAGCCTACTCAAGACAATTAGATAAATCTGGCAACTACATTGATTTAAAGAAAGTCTTCTTTATTGCTATATCAAATTGTAACTTACTTCCTGAAGAAGTTGGTTATATCTCTACTCACAATATACGTGATATAAAAACTAACGGCCATTACTTAAAAGATTTTCAATTTATCTTTATAGAATTGCCCAAATTTTCAAAAAGTAAAGTAGAGCAGTTAGAAAGTATAGTAGAAAGGTGGTGTTTCTTTTTTAAATACGCAGAAGAAACAACAGAAGAGGACTTAAAAGAGATAGCAGAAAAAGCGCCAATAATAAAGCTAGCATATGATGAATTAGACAAGTTTCGTTGGAACGAAAAAGATTTAGTAGCTTACGAAGAAAGAATAATGGATCTACGGAAAGAAGAAGCCATTCTTGAATACAGACTTGATCTTGCTGAAGAGAAAGGTATACAAAAAGGTATAGAGAAAGGAAAAATTGAAGGGAAAATTGAAGTCGCAAAAGCAATGCTGGCTAATAATGTTGATGTCAACACTATTGTCAAGTTTACTGGCCTTTCTATTAGTGAGATTGAAGAATTAAGTGGAAATCTGTGAACGGTTACACTTGGAAAACCTTTGTGGCATAATTTAAGTGGGCAGCGTAGTCTACGATTACCGCATAATTTACTATATAGATATTCCAGAACATATAGACTTCAATTGAACACAGAAAAGATTCTTATCAAAGTTAATTACCCTTATTGTCAATAACTATTAGCTACAGACCAGTTCTTGTTAAGTTACAGTAAAGAAATGAGTCATATATAGCTAAACTGACTTAGATTTACCGACAATTTGAAAAACCGTCATTCCGCTACTAGTTAGCGCCGCGGCGGTATGACGTGTTGCTTGGGTCAGCTATAGCTAAAGTAACTTAGGTTCACCGACAATCGTCATTCCGCTAATAGTTAGCGGAATCTATCCGCAACGGCATGACGTGTTGCTTGGGTCAGCTATAGAATATAGATCAGAAGTGACAGAGCTTAAAAAAAGGCATAACATTCTTAATAAACGTAAAAAGCTTTATGAAAATCAGAGTTGGAGTAATAGGCTGCTTAGGCAGAATGGGCAAGAAAATACTCAATGAATTAATTACAAATGCCGAAGTGGAAATAGCAGGTGCTGTTGCCCGTTCAGGCAGTAAGTACATAGATTCAGATATTGGACCAATTATAGCCAATCTAGGAATCAAGGTTACAAGTTCTATTAGTGGCATATTTGAGTTATCCGACGTTGTAATAGATTTTACAACTAAAGAATGTATGTTAGACTGCCTTAAAGCAGCTGTAAAATTTAAAACACCGCTGGTTAGTGGCACAACTGGAATAGAAGGTGTCGATTTGAAAGAATATGCTGCTGAAGTTCCAATATTATGGTCAGCAAATATGAGTGTTGGGGTTAATGTGTTGCTGAAATTGGTAAAAAAAGCTGCTGAGCTTTTAGGTAATGAATATGACGTTGAGATTTGGGAAATGCATCATAACTTAAAAAAGGATTCACCATCTGGAACAGCTATAGAACTTGGCAAAACAATTGCTAACGCTTCAAAAGTGGATTTTCAGTCCAATCAATATTTACATAGTGGTTCAAACATAAGAAAAAAGGGGGGAATAGGTTTTGCAGTATCTCGTGGAGGTGGAGTAATAGGAGATCACAGCGTGATGTTTGTTAATTCTGATGAACGGATAGAACTAAACCACAAAGCAATTGATCGCACAACATTTGCTAGAGGAGCTGTTCAAGCAGCAGTATGGCTATATGAAAATAAAAGAGAAATTCCGGGGCTCTATTCAATGCAGGATGTGATATGAGCAATACACGTGCCTCTGTTAAAGATTTAAATCTCTGGTATGGCTCTAAGCAAGTTTTATTCGATATAAATTTGAATATTTATAAAAGAAAAGTTACTACTTTTATCGGACCATCCGGGTGCGGTAAATCAACATTTTTGCGTTGTTTTAATCGTATGAATGACTATGTACCTGGATGCAAAACTGTTGGTGAATTAGATATCGATGGGCTGGGTGATATATATTCACGCGATATGGATGTTGTGCTACTCAGAGCAAAAGTTGGCATGGTATTTCAAAAGCCAAATCCTTTTCCAAAATCAATATATGACAATGTTGCTTATGGGCCAAAACTGCATGGTATGGTGAAGGATAAGCAAAAATTGAATGAGATGGTGGAAAATAGTTTAACTAAAGTTGGCTTATGGGAAGAATTAAAAGACAGATTGCAAGATAGTGCACTCGATTTATCCGGTGGCCAACAACAGAGGCTATGCATCGCTCGCGCAATTGCAGTGAAGCCAACTATTTTATTAATGGATGAACCGTGCTCCGCTCTTGATCCAATGGCAACCAATGCAATCGAAAATCTTATACAAGAGCTGAAATTAAGGTTTACTATAATTATGGTAACTCATTCAATGAAGCAAGCTAAAAAGTTATCTGATAGTGTAATTTTCTTTCATAATGGCAGAATTGTTGAGTCTGGAAGCACTCAAGAAATATTCGAAAATGCTCAATCTCCCTTAACAAAGGAGTATATCCTGGATCATTAGGTTTCTGTCATCAAAGTAGCTTGGCTACTTTAAAAAATGTATCCGTATGCCGTATTTGTCATTCAGCATGGTAGCGGTTGGATCATTCAAAAAATACCACTTCATTCTTTTTGCTTCTAACTTTTCTATTTTTTACTGTAAATTTTTGCAGAGTTCTCTCACATTTACTCTCTGATTACCTTTTTGTCTTGCTTTGTTTATCTGTTTTAACACTCCACTAAACGGATACCCAATTGTTCAACACTGTCTATTTCAATTTGTAAAGTGTCCTTTATAAACTTATCAGCCTGGTCTGTACTCATAAAAACTGTATGTTTATTGGGCATTAATTTTTCTATAGTGGCTCTATCTTTTTCGTCATATGTATATTTAAGAAGCTCATCAATTTCTTTGTCCTTCAGATGAGATGTGCAATTATAGCTATGCTTTTTGAGATCCAGAAATTTAGCAAAGCTATTACAATCGTTCTCATGGTGAAAGGTTACATTTATACCTACTATTTCGTCCGTTTCTTGCAACTTTCCATCTTTAGCTATCTGTGCCTTAGCAAGCGCAACTGTAGGTTTATGGCCATAATTTGCTCCAATAATCCTTCTTATTGAGTGTTCTATTGCCATTTTTTGCACTTTGGGATTTTCATCGAACTCTTTCAAAAAATTAAGGTGTAAGTTAATATATTCAGAGTATTTCAACCTGTGTTTTTTATGTATAGTTGGTTTGCAGGGCAGTTCATTTGTAGGTGACTTATAGCTTGCAAGAAGCAACTTTTGTTCATACTGTTCATTATATTCTTTTACCCCTTTAAAATGTCTTTCATATTGAGTCAATCCATCTTTTCCTTTTTTCTCCATCCTTTTCAAGAATTCCTCTGCTGGCTCTTGTTTAGCTGGAATAATTTTGCGTATAAACGGAATTTGTTTTTGCAAGCCAACCCAATATGGTAAGCAGACAACTTTTGCATCTTTCGAAAATAGACCTTCTAATTTTTTCACTGCATTGTATAAGTTTGCTGATTCTGGTTTATAATGCCCACTATTATTGTCTATATAAGTTATTTTACCATTTACCACTTTTATTAAACCAGAACATAAAACTGGCCTACCACCTGCAAGAGTTGAATGACGATAAGCCCACTCGTTTTTATTAACATTAATATGTTCATGAGTTACCAATCTGCCATCAAGCGTGATCACATAAGCTACACAACCTTTTTTACCCTTACTAATTTTATCAGTTGTATCATATAGCTTGCCTTCTAAGTCGTATAACCTTAGTTCCCCATCTTCCTCACCAATAAATTTGCTTTGATCAAACTGTTCATCAGAGTTAAAATACTTAACCTTTGTATTAGTTCTAGGAATTTTTCTTCCTTTAACTCCAACTTCTGAAAATAAATTATAGCGTGGAAAAAAATATGTAAATTTACTTTCTATCCAGTGTAAAATTCTGTTTATAATACCAAAAACTTTTTTGTTACCTAAATCAATAGAGAGTTGCTGTTCTTTTGGTACTGTTTTATGATTGGACTTTGTACCAGATTTGCCAAATTCTTTGGCAGCATATTTAAACTTTTCTAGTAAATATTCCTTACGCTCTTTTGATACTGACATTTTTACCTCACCAACTATTATTTTATATTATCTTAGACAAAAAGTCAACTTTTTCCTTAATATATTAATAAATAGCTATTTCATTTGCAGCATTGAGCACAATACTATTTGTTTGTGGAGCAGAAGAACTTCCATGTTAGCGCAGGAAAACGCCTATGGTCTGGCTCTTGAATAGTTATGTAAGAAGTCTAATCCACTTTCAGTTCCTCAGTATGTAAATTGCGTGGTAAAGATTCTAATTCCTTTGCAGCACTTAAACTTTTATTTTTTGCATGTATACCAAGCTTATTGAATTCTCGGGCAGCAGGAAACACCCTTGCTTCAAGCGAACCAGCAGTTTTATTATAATGATCGACAGCACTTTTTAAGCTCCTGCGCAAATTATCAAAGTTTTCGCCCATTGTGCAAATGCGCTCATATAAAATATGACCTAGTTCACTGATTTTCTTTGCATTTTCAGCTATCATCTCTTGCTTCCATCCATATGCTATTGCTCTCAGCAATGCAATTAGAGTGATCGGTGTTGCAATGATCACTTTTTTTTCCACTCCAATCTCTATCAAAGCAGGCTCATATTCCAGTGCTGCGCTAAAAACCCCCTCCCCTGTTAAGAAAAGCACCACAAGTTCTGGCGTATTTTCAAATTGATTCCAATACTCTTTTTTACCCAAGTCATTTATGTGTTTTTTTATTGCCAGGGAATGATTCTTTAATTTCTCCTTTTGTATTTGCAAATCATTTTGTGATATAGCATCCATGTAAGAATCAAGCGGCACTTTAGCATCTATTATTATTTGCTTTCCAGATGGCATTTTGATTATTAAATCAGGACGCAATAAATTATCCTCGTTTTTATCAACCACTGACGGCTGAGTAAAAAAATCGCAATATTCAATCATTCCCGCCATTTCTACCACTCTCTTTAACTGCATTTCACCCCATTTTCCTCTAATGTGGGGCTTTCTCAAGGCATTAGCAAGGCTAGAAGTTTGGTTCATCAGCGCTCCAATTTGCTCCTTTAAACCTTCATAGGCCCCTACCCTCTCCTTTTCTAGCTCACGTATTTCGTTATCGAATTTTTCTAATTTTTCTTTTATTGGCGTTACAACTTCGTTGATCGTTGCTTGTCTTTTTTTGAAATCGCTTTCTGTTTCTTTTAATTTACTATCGATTACTTCCTTTGCTAAGTTCAGAAAATTATTGTTATTTGTCTGCAAAGCATCAAGAGAGAGCGCTTTAAAAGTGTTTGTTAATCTCTCCTCTGCTTTTGTTAGTAACTCTATTTCCTTTTTCTTTTCCTCACGTTCTTTTTGCAGAGTTACTTCAAGCTCTGCTCTTTTGACCCTTAAATCAACTATTTCTTCATTCTTTGTAAGTAAAGTTTGCTTTGTTTCTTGAAGCTCACGCTCTAATTTACATAAATTACCCTCAAGGTTTGCTTTCTTTTCGCTCAGTTTTTTTACAATAATGTAGAAAAATAGTAATAGAGAGACAACCAGAGCTATAGAATTGAAAAGCATCAGAATAAAAAAACTGCGTTTACAATTCTATATGATTTTTGTGTGTATAGCTATAAGTAACAACGTCATACCGCACACAACTGTACGAATGTCTAGTTTAGTTATAAAATGTATATAAAATATTAACCGCTGATGTCATCCCAGTGCGTGACACTGGGATCCAAATTTTTTAGACTGGATCTTATGGTCAAGCCCACAGATGTATGAACATTGTCTACCAGGAGGGTGTCATCCCAGTGCGTGACACTGGGATCCAGGAATTTTATTAAGTTGGTAAGCATAAAAGTAGCCGTTTTATGTTAAAATACAACGTTTTGATGATTATGAAAAGGCTGGATTCCAGACTGGAATGACAAGAAGAGGGCATGGGATGACAGGAGCGGAGCTATACAAAAAGAAGTAAAACGGCTCTAAAGATGATGCTATAGAAGTTTTTAGTACTTGCTCGCAACTTTCAACAATTTAATAGCACTGGTGTTTACAACCTCTCCGCCGACACGCTTAGTGACAAAAAACCTCACATAAGGTTTATTCGTATAAGGGTCTCGTAATATTCTCATTCCTCTGTTATCTACAATCTTATAAGCTTGTTTGAAATCTGCCATCGCAATTACCGGTAGCTGATTGTTTGGCACCGGTGGCATATCGGCAGATTGATATACTGGTATTCCCATTAAGGTATCTGGAGCTTCAAGCGACAAACTTGGTTGCCAAAGATATTGACCTGTTTGAGCTTTTAGTAGCCTAACATTCTTCAACGTACTCCTGTTCATCAAAAATGATGCATTTTTGGAATAATATTCATCCAGAGAGTAATACAATATCATTATTGAATCGCTATCCAATTTTTCAGTTTTAACTTGCTCTATTTTATTGTAGCCCTTTCCATTATCATAAGCTAAAATTCCTTTGGGTTGAAAAGTGCCATCACCCTTAATGAAGGCTTCGTTTTCTTTCTTACTAAAAGTCTCGGCAATCTTTTCCACCAGCCAACTCTCAACATCGACAAACGCATCATCGAGTAACTTTTGTGATATCTGTGGTTGAGCATATAACTCGTAAGTCGTGATAGGAATCTTTTGGATTTTAGGCGTGTCCGTATCTTTTGCAAAATCATACTTAGATTTATTGCCACCGTCCTCATCATCTACTGTTTCACTGCTCCAACCTGCACCGGCACGGTCAAAATCTTCTATAATGTAATCCAATGTTTCAGTAGAGATTCTTTGACTGGAGCATATTTGTCGCATTGGGGACGAATCAGTTACGCGCTTGTTTATGCGTTTTACAATATGCGGAGTAACTAGATACCCTCCGATATCATTATCATCTCCACTGAGGGTTTTGTGTGATAAACCGCTTTCCATTCCCTTGCGGATATAATCAGAAAAATATTTATCACTTGTGCTAAAATCTGTATTTACTTCTGGACGTTGAGCTGCAGTTTCGATCAAGTCTAAACGCTCTTTGCAACTATCAATGGCATTATTTACCTTGCATAGCTGCTCAATCGTTGCAGAATCAGCACGCCCTTTGCTCTCAATTTCTTTTAATTTGCGATCATTTATTAATTTAAATTGCTCCCATGATGAAGCGAGTTCATTGATACGGTGAGCGATATCGGTAAGTGACATAATAGCCTCCTTTGAAAATAAAATTAGAATGGAAATAAGGTAATAGGAATGGCACCCATAGATGTTTCCCACAGTTGTACGAATATTGCAATATGGTACATAGTAAACGATGTCATTCCAGTGTCTGGGCACATAACTGTACGAACATTGTAGTTTGGGAGCAATTCCCTACCAGTGGGGTGTCATCCCAGTGCCCAGACACTGGGATCCAGCTTCTATGCAACTTAATTAAAAACGTTTGTTTTAGCGTAAGACAACTGCCTTTAGCTCATCAGCTCAGTTATAAGCAAAATTTCTGGATTCCAGACTGGAATGACATCATCTGTTGTGCAATTTATCTTCAAAAATGAATATTCGTACAGTTATGTGCCCAGACACTGGCATGACATCATTTGTTTATCTGTTGAAAATGTAAATCGGAAAATAGCGTGGCACTTTGTACCACGCTTAGTGATGTAAGCTTAATCCAGTAATTAAATTAAGCGAGGTAAAACAAAAGACAACAACAATATATAATGTTCGTTTTTTTATGTCAAGCACTTTTTTTATCTGCTTCGATTAGATAAGGGATTTCAATATTAATTCTGCACTACTTGCAGTTTTTGTAATGGGTCTGCCAATGACGATATAATCAGCTCCTAAATTTATTGCTTCTCTTGGTGTTGCTGTTCTTTTTTGGTCGTCATGACCTGGATCTATACGAATTCCTGGAGTAATAATTTTAAAGTCTTCACCGCATTCTCGGCGCACTTCTTGAGCTTCTAGTGCAGAACAGACTATTCCATGGAGTCCAATCTTTTTTGCAAGCTTTGCAAGCAAAATTACCTGTGATTTTACCTCTCTTGCTACTCCAAGCTCGTTTAAATCCTCATTGCTCATACTAGTTAGCACTGTCACTCCAATCAGCTTTATTTTTGTGCCTTGCACCACACTTAGCGCTTCTTCAAGCATTTTTGTTCCGCCACTGATGTGCAGAGTTAACATTTCAACACTTAGAACTTTTATTACTTCAACTGTTTTAGCCACAGTGCTCGGAATATCATACAATTTCAGATCTAAAAAAATTGGTACATTGCATTTTGCAACTTCTTGCACTCCAGAGAGACCATGAGCAGCAAAAAATTCTAATCCCAGCTTTACCATGCCAACTTTACCACGCAGAGCATTAGCTAGAGAAATAGCCTTATTTAAGTCTTGTGTATCCAGTGCGCATATTATTGGGTTCATTATCTTGCATAATTTTTTTTATAATAAAGCTAATTATTATGTTTTGCAAATACCTTCACTCTGATTACGTTCATAAGATTCTGTCAATAGTGAATTTGGCAATTTGATCGGGGTGGATGAGCGACTGTTATATCCAGAATCTTCCTCGGATCCATATCCAGGATCTCCTGCATGTAAAGGAACAGATGTTTCGTCTGGCGATGATGCATATACAAGATCTTCCAGCGAAGAAGAAGGCGTTTTGTCTGGCAAAAGCCGTGCAAATTCTTCTTGTAACGCAAACTTTAATATTTGAATCGTATTTAATATTGCTTTTCCATCATTATTTCTTATAGGTTCTTCTATATTGTCTGTTACGCATCTTATCAACAGTTGCACAAAATTCACTTGTTTTTCTTTCTCTTTCAAAAAATCTTCTATTTGACTGTCTCGTTCTAAAAGTGAATTTCTTAAACTTTTCACTTCGTTATTACAATCTTTTCTTATCCCATCTAACTCAAAAGATTGATTTTTAATTAAATCATCTGCTTTATATAGCTCTTCAAATTTCCTTTTTAATTCTTGAGATAAGTTTTTATTTTTCTGATTAATTTCTTTAAATTTATATTGTAATTCATCTAATTCTACACAAAGTTCTTCTTGTCTTTTATGTAATTCTTCTTTTTTTTCACATAATATATGTTTTTCCTTACACAATTTTTCTATTTCCTTACACAATTCCTCTTTTTCTTTAGATAATTTTTCTATTTCCTTATATAATTCTTCATTTTTTAATTCTGCATGTTTATTATTGTCTATTTTCCTTTTCAATTCCGTCATGCGTTTTTCTTTTTCAGCTAGATTACCTTCTTTTTCTTGTAACTGTTCACGTAAACGCGAGATTTTAAGATGCAATTCTTCTTCTCGTGCAACAAGCTTATCTATTTCCTCTTTTGTTTTGTCCAATTCATTGTCTATTTCAAACGTACGATTCTTTGCTGTTTCTAATCTTTTCTCTAAAGATTTTTTTTCTTCAAGAAGAGATTCTCTCTCAACTTCTGACTCATTTACTTTCTGATCCAATTTTTTTGCTCTCTTGTCTAAATTTTGCTTTTCTCGAGTTAATTCATGTTTTAATTTTTCCACTTCTTTGTTTGCAGCTTTTTCAGCTTCCTTTCCTAGAGTTATTTTATTTTCTAACTCTTGCTCTTTCTGAGCGAATTTACTTCTCTCAACCTCTATTTTTTTATTATTACTAATCATTTTATACGAAAGTGCAAGCACCAAAACAGATAATGCAGCTAAAGCAAGAATTAGAGGAAGAGGCACATTAGAAGTTACAGTAAGCGCTAAAGATGTAAGTAACGTAAGAGTAGCTAAGGAACTAGCTACAAAATAAAATGTGTTAGCTTTGTTAAACAAATTGCTCATTACTCCCCTCCCCTCATGAACAAAACTTCAGCAGTCTTGTATATATTTATTAAAATTCTCTTATCTGTGGAGGTCCCTGCACTTACATCGTTAAGGTGTGATAGGAATTATTTGTTGCATCTCTAAAAGCGATAAATTAGGGCTGCCGGTACTTGTATTAGGATTTTCGTGATTTAGTTGCTCTGAATTTTCTTTATTCTCATCCTCATCTTCCTTTTTAGGAGATAGAGATTTTCTAGAATATCTTCTTGGTGTGGATGTGCGAGGAGAAAGTGGTTTCGGGAAAGTTAGTCCATTAGCAAGCTTATTTTCACCTGTTCCTTCAAATTCTGATGAATGTTTACTACTCAGATCCTTTATCATTTCCAGTGAATTAGTGGGAGTGTTAAATAAACTGTGTCAAACCGAAAAAAAAGTAATAAATTGATATAAAAAAATGGAGGTTTGACAATGAGTCAGAAAGTAGTAAACAGAACTACCGGTTTGGTAGATTATAAAGAATTAGAAACAAATATCCTGTCGTCTATACGAGAAGGAAGACCGTTGACAGGAAGAGATGGAGCATTAACACCGTTTATAAAAAAGTTGCTGGAGGTAAGCCTGGAAGGTGAAATAGAAAACCACTTGTCGGCTGAAAGCGAAGAGAATAATCGAAGAAATGGGAGGAATGCAAAGACTTTACGTACAAGCGCAGGGTCATTTGAGCTTTTGACGCCAAGAGATAGGGAAGGAAGTTTCGAACCACAAATAGTCAAAAAAAGGCAAACAAACTTACATCCAGAGCTTGAAACGAAGATTTTGAGCACATTTGCCAGTGGTATGGGCTATAGAGATATAGTGTCACATGTTGAGGAAATTTATGATCACAAAATATCGGTGGCAGAGATATCAAGTATTACTGACAAATTGCTACCAGTAATCAACGAATGGCGTAGTCGCCCGCTGCAGTCTGTATATCCGATAGTTTTCATGGTTTTTTAAAGTCAAAGAGGACGGGCATTGCGTAAGTAAATGCATGTATAACATATTAGGCATAGATCAAAATGGCAAAAAAGAAGTATTAGGTTTTTATTTGGCTGAAAGTGAAGGAGCTAACTTCTGGTTGGGAGTGCTAAATGACCTCAAAGAAAGAGGAGTAGAAGATATCCTTATTGCCTGCGTTGATGGGCTGAAAAGCTTTCCTGCAGCTATAAACAGTGTCTTTCCTAATGCGGAAGTGCAGATGTGTATAGTGCATCAGATACGCAACTCACTGAAGTATGTGGCCAGTAAAGATGCGAAGAGTTTTTTGAGCGATTTAAAGAAGGTATATCAAGCTTCAAGCAAGGAAATTGCCGAGAATTATCTGTTGGAATTAGATGAAAAATGGGGCACAAAGTACCCTATGGTTATAAAATCTTGGCAGAATAATTGGGAAAACTTGTCTGGTTATTTTAAGTATTCTGGTCCAGTTAGGAGGATAATCTACACCACCAATCCCATAGAGGGGCTACATAGGCAAATTAGGAAATTCACTAAGACCAAAGGCTCATTTACCAGCATAAATGCCTTGTATAAGCAGGTATATTGTGCTATAAAGAAGGCAGAGGAAAAGTGGACGATGCCTGTACATGATTGGGCATTAACTATCTCTCAACTTGATGTTTTCTTTCCTGGCAGATTGAAAATTGAGTTGAACTAAAAATGCGGTTTGACACAGTTTATTTAACACTCCCGAATTAGTTGCTTCTTGTACTGCATTTTCTTGTAATGAAATTCGTTCCAGCATGCTTAGCGTTTCCTCGCACTTGTTAATATTTTCGTTGAACTTCTTTTCCGCTTTTAGAGCTTTATTAAAAAGAGTTTTATCAATATTAGAATTTTCAGATGAGTGCTTTTTGTTTTGTTTATGTAAACCAATATTTCTACTTGTCATATTGAGGGATGCCTTTAGATCCTCTATTTCTTTTGTTATCTTTTTTTCTAACTCCTCATTTTTATTTTCATCTCCCCCTTTTCCTTCTGATTCATCATACAGTTCTTCTCCTGATTCATCATATAGTTCTTCTTGTGATTCTAACTGTTTCTTTAACCACTCTATTTCCTCATTTAGCCTTTCAATTTCGCTTTCTAAACCCTGCTTTTCTCGAGTTAATTTATTTAATTGATTCTTCACTTCTTTGTTTGCAGCTTCTTCAGCTTCCTTTCCTAGAGTTATTTTATTTTCTAACTCTTGCTCTTTCTGAGCGAATTTATTTCTCTCAACTTCCAGTTTCTTATTATTACTAATTATTTTATACGAAAGTGCAAGCACCAAAACAGATAATGCAGCTAAAGCAAGAATTAGAGGAAGAGGCACATTAGAAGTTACAGTAAGCGCTAAAGATGTAAGTAACGTAAGAGTAGCTAAGGAACTAGCTACAAAATAAAATGTGTTAGCTTTGTTAAACAAATTGCTCATTACTCCCCTCCCCTCATGAACAAAACTTCAGCAGTCTTGTATATATTTGTTAAGATTCTCTTATCTGTGGAAGTCACTGCACTTACATCGTTAAGGTGTGATAGGAATTATTTGTTGCATCTCTAAAAAGCGATAAATTAGGGCTGCCGGTACTTGTATTAGGATTTTCGTGATTTAGTTGCTCTGAATTTTCTTTATTCTCATCCTCATCTTCCTTTTTAGGAGATAGAGATTTTCTAGAATATCTTCTTGGTGTGGATGTGCGAGGAGAAAGTGGTTTCGGGAAAGTTAGTCCATTAGCAAGCTTATTTTCACCTGTTCCTTCAAATTCTGATGAATGTTCACTGCTTATATCTAGTTGATTATTTATACCTAACTTTTCATATATAGGTTGCATAAATTCATCAACTGCTTCTTGTATACGGTCTGTATCTTGCATGTCTTGTTCTTCTAAATTAAAAAGTCCTTGCTCTACTCTTTCTTTCACTACACTGAGTACAGTAAATACTGTTTTTGTTACATATTCTCTCTTTTTTTCTTCAAATTTATTTACATTTTCTTGTAATCATCCTTAACGTTTATTGATTGATTAACAAGTTCTTCCTCGTCTGCTTTTAAAGATAATAATTCCTTTTCCAGCTCCTCAATTTTAGATAAGTGCTTTTTCTCCTTTGTACTTAATTTGTCAACTTCATTTTTAAAACGAGTGTGCTCTTGACGCTCATAACTAACTTCACCTTCTAATCTTTTCTTTTCCCTTTCCAACTGGTATAACTTCTTCTCTAATTCTTTTATGTCGTTACTTAATTCTTTTTCTCTTTTCTTTAATTCCTCCTTCAGAGAGGAAGCTTCATCACTTTTTATTCTTAACTGCACTACTAATTCTTCTACTTCTTTTCTTAATTCTGTTTCTAATTGTATCTTTTCTTTTTCTAACATAGTTAATTGATGATTTAGAGAAGAAACCTTCTCTTTTAATTTACAAGGTAAGTCATTGTATTCATGTTCTAAGTTGCTCAGTTTGTTCTTCATCTCACATAATTCACCTTGTAAATTACCTTTTTTTTCATTTAGTTTCGTATTTTCATCACGTAACTCTTTAGTAAAATCAAGAGAATTTTTCTTTTCACATTCTAACTGACTTACTTTCTTATTCAATTTTTTTATTCTCTCATCTAAACCTTGCTTTTCTCGAGTTAATCTATTTAGTTGATTATTCAATTCCTCCACTTCTTTGCTTGCAGCTTCTTTAGCTTCTTTTTCTAGAGTTATTTTATTTTCTAACTCTTGTACCTTACTCTCAAATTGTTGTTTTACGCTTTCTAACTCTTGCTCTTTTTCAGCAAATTTATTTTTCTCAACCTCTATTTTCTTATTATTACTAATCATCTTGCATGAAAGTGCGAGTATCAAAGTAGATAGTATAGATAAACTCAAGGCAACAGGAAGAGCTACATTAAAGACTGCAACTGAAGACAAGAACTCAACATAAGGGGCAACAGCAAGTGTCCCAGATGCAAGCAATACCAAAGTAGCAAAAGCACCAGCTATAAGATATGGTGCATTGGCTTTATTATATAAATCCCCCATTATTATTCCCTCACAACTAAAGTATTATAATAGCATAAATGTCAAGGGAAGTAAAGCTATACAAATCAGTATAAGTCTATATTCACTATGTATTTCCCGTCTTCAGTTTCAAGCTCAGACTGCATCCACTCTATCATTTCCGCATTGCAAACTGCTTGTAGGTCATTCTGCGCGGATTGATTCAATTTGTCCTCTCGTAGATCTGCTTTTATCACTAATTTCTTTATCAAATGCTTAACTGATACATTATTATCTGCTTTTATCTTTCTGATAATGTTTAATATCTGCACGCAATTGTCTCCCATTTCCTCTGAATATTTATCGTAGATAAGCTCTTCTAATTTTGGCCAATTACTTTGATTGTGTACAGAATTATAACTATACAACTGGTGGTATATCTCTTCTGTAATGTAAGGCAAAAAAGGTGCAAATAACCGCAAAATAACATTTAACACATACGCCAAGCTTTGTTTTGCACTTAAGGTTGCTTCACTGCTTCCGTACGCGCGTTTTTTTACTAATTCCAAGTAGTTATCACAAAAATCCTTCCAAAAAAATTCCTCTATTACGCCCAAAGCTTCGCAGTATTCAAACTGTAATAGGTTATTCGTTGCTCTTTCTATAACTTTGTATAACTTAGACAATATCCACTTATCTATTGTCTCGTGAGCAGAATTTATGCTCATTACTTGATGCTTTTCCATGAACATGGAAACAAACTTGCTAGCGTTCCAAAGTTTTGTAACTAGGCGCTTGCCAATTTTAAATATATTTTCAGAGTAGACTGTATCAACTCCAAGCCTTGAGTTCGCTGCCCAATAGCGTACTACATCAGCTCCATAAGTTTCAAGTATTACATGAGGAGTGATGATGTTACCTTTTGATTTACTCATCTTTTTCTTATCATCGGCTAAACACCAACCGCTGATCATAATGTTTTTCCAAGGTAAAGAATCTGCATGATAATGTGCCTTTAAAATAGTATAAAAAGCCCAAGTTCTTATTATCTCATGGCTCTGGCTGCGCAGATCTGCAGGAAATATTGTATTATAGCGATGATTTGGTAAGCTAAACTCACTGTTTACTGCCAGTGCACTTAGTTGAGGAGTAATTGAACTTGTGGCCCAGGTATCCATTACATCTTGATCTGGGATAACCTCTTCTTTGCTATACCCTTTTGGCAAATCTTTGAGTGGATCTATAGGTAGGTCCTTTATCTCAGCTAGAATAATTTTACCTTCTTCTCCCTTACGTTTGGAATACCACGCTGGAAATGGCACACCAAAATAGCGCTGCCTTGAGATGCACCAGTCCCAATTTAGCCCTTCTATCCACACTTCCATGCGTTTACGCATATTGCTTGGATGCCAATTGCATTCTTTTACTTTATCTAATACTTGAGCTTTTTGCTCTAAGGTCTTGATAAACCATTGATAAGTAGGCAATATCTCAAGTGGTGCACCAGACCTTTCTGCGCACTTAACAGAATGAGAAATGCTAGTGCTTTCTATTAGTAACTCCTTCTCAGTTAGGATTTCGATCATCCTCTTTCTTGCTGCTGTAACTTTCAATCCATTGATTTCATTGTAGATTCCAGCGTCACGCGCTGGAATGACGCCGGGGTGTGGTGGAATGACGTCTTCTTTTGTCATCTGAGTAGCCCTTTCTCCTGTCATCCGAGTAGCCCCTATGGTGTCATCCCAGTGCCCAGACACTGGGATCCATTCTTCTATTTCCTGGATTCCAGTGCCACCTATGGTGTCATCCCAGTGCCCAGACACTGGGATCCATGCTCTTTCCTTCTGACCATGTGGTGGATGCAGGTTCATCCTCCCATCCTGATCGATGATAATTTTCATCGGCAGATTATGCTTTTGCTGCCAATATATGTCGAGCTCATCACCGAATGTACAACACATAACAAGCCCAGTGCCTTTATCTACTTTAACCTTATCATCAGCTATTATTGGAACTTTTTCCTTTGTTATTGGCGCTACGGCTGTTTTGCCAATCAGATGGGTATAGCGTGCATCCTCTGGGTGGCAAAAAACTGCAACGCATGCGGGAAGTAACTCAGGTCGCGTAGTTGCAATATTGATCTGCTCATTTTCGTGAGTAGAGAAAACTATCGTGTTTAAGGATGACTCAAAAACTTTATCTTCTATTTCTGCTTGCGCAATTGCGGTTTTATCAACCGGATCCCAAAGAATAGGTTGCATTTTTCTATATGCATACCCTTTATTATATAGATCGATAAACGACATTTGAGAAAGTGTCACAGTTTCCTTGCTGATCGTGTGATATTCCAAACTCCAGTCATAACTAATGCCGACCGATTTAAATAGTTCCTTAAATTCTTGCTTTGATTTTTCAATAACTTCATGGCACATCTCTATAAATTTTTCTCTGCCAACTTCTTTTGCACGGGTTTTATAGGTTTGTTCAACCAATCTTTCAGTGGGGAGCCCATTATCATCAAACCCAATTGGATAAAACACATCTTTTCCCAGCATGCGCTGAAACCTTGCAATAAAGTCTGTGTGGCAATAGCTAAATATATGGCCGATATGCAATTTACCCGATATTGTTGGTGGAGGTGTGTCTATAGTGAAAGTGTTATCCTTTTCACCATTCCATTTATAAACTTTACTACCTTTCCATAATATGTTGCATTTGTCTTCAACTTCTTTAAAGCCGTATTTTTCTTTTAACATAAATATTTCTCAATTTTAAACCTTAAGCTAGCAACGTCATACCGCGATTCATTCGCGGTATCTCAGCCGCTAACACGTAGCAAGATACTTAACCGTCATACCGCCGCGGTATCTCTTAGCATAGATCCCGCTAACAAGTAGCGGTATGACGAGGTTATCGTCATACCACCACGAACCGTCATACCGCGATTCATTCGCGGTATCTCAGCCGCTAACACGTAGTAGGATACTTAACCGTCATACCGCCGCGGTATCTCTTAGCATAGATCCCGCTAACAAGTAGCGGTATGACGAGGTTATCGTCATACCGCCACGAACCGTCATACCGCGATTCATTCGCGGTATCTCTAGATCCCGCTAACAAGCAGCGGGATGACGATTGTCGATAAACCTAAATTACTTTAGCTATAGCACAATTAAGTAAATACGGCAATTTTACGCCAAAATTTTTTGTTTACGAACATAAATTTTCTATGCTATGATAAAAATATTACTTGATCTTAGGTTCTAAAGGTATTATGTAATGTTAATTATATATATTGAGGTTCGTTATGATAGGATTTGAAAGATTAGCAGGGATTTTGGGTGCTTTAGATAAGAATGGTCATAATCTGGATGCTACAAAAAAAGAAGAGCTGAGAGTTTTCCTTAAAGGAGTGTTGGAAGGTAAAGAGGAAGAAACTTCAGAAAACATAGTAAGTGCATTCAGAGAGAAACTAAAAACAGAAGCTAAAGATGAACTTAAAGCTGATGAGGCAATAAAAACAGAAGCTAAAGATGAACTTAAAGCTGATCAAGCAACAATAACGGCTGCAAAAGCTGAACTCAAAGCTGATCAAGCAATCATAACGGCTGCAAAAGCTGAACTAAAAACCGAAAAGCTAAAAACTGAAGCTAAAAATGAACTATCAAATGAAATGCAAGAAAAAGTAAATAAACTTGAGCAGATAGAGAAGGAAAAAACAGACTTACAAACTCAATTGGGTGCAGCTAATACGCAAAAAACAGAATTAAGAAAACAATTAAGTAAGAAAGGCGAAGAATTAGAAGCTGAAAAGCTGAAAGCTGAGCAGGAAAAAACAGAATTACAAGCTAAATTCGATCAAGAAAAACAAGCACTAGAAGCTAAAAACAAAACAACTGAGCAACCAAAACAAGGCAATGGAGCACGGTACACCGCTACTGTTGGTATGGGTCTTGCTGCTGGACTGATAGCATTTACTGCACTTGAACGTACAGTTAGGTTAGAGATGTTAGTAATGATTGGTATAGCAGTAGCATCTGCACTCGTAGCTGGTAGTATTACATATGTAGCATTACCTAGTACTCAAGTAGATGGAGCGAAAGCACAAGAAGTAAATGAGAATGGGAAAAAGAAGTAACAAAGGCACTGGGCTGAAACCGTCATAAAGGAACCAGCGTCAGCTACTTGGATGACAAGAAGAGGGCGCTGGGATGAAATCATTATAGAGTGAACCAGTGTCACACTACTAGGATGACATCCTGACAATCGTCATACCGCTACTTGTTAGCGGGATGACGATTAATTATTCTGCGCGGGATGACAAGAAAGGAGCAGCAGGATGACGCCTCACCATGTCATTTGAGTAGCGGACACTGGAATGGCTTTGTTGCATCGCTAGCTATGATGGATTAAAGATAAAAAAGATGGAGAAT
Source organism: Wolbachia endosymbiont (group A) of Hedychridium roseum (assembly GCF_964028325.1). Classification (NCBI taxonomy): domain Bacteria; kingdom Pseudomonadati; phylum Pseudomonadota; class Alphaproteobacteria; order Rickettsiales; family Anaplasmataceae; genus Wolbachia; species Wolbachia endosymbiont (group A) of Hedychridium roseum. The sequence continues at coordinate 638,023 of NZ_OZ034755.1, forward strand.
ATCAGTAGCTTATTATTCTGGTGTTTATAACAAGAACGGTCAGTGAATACCTAAATTTTAACAATCTCAATTATCACACACCATAATAAAACAGTCAACTTCACATGCTTAGGTTGCAAAATCCCAAAAAGCAGCCAGAATAGAATAAGCAAACATTTACGAATTAAATTTAGTGGATAATCACCAAATAAGGGTATTGATATCAACCATACTCTGCAGAATCGCAATATGGTATGACTACATGCTCTTCACTGATTTGATTAACATAATTAGCAGAGAGTTTTGTTTTGCAAAAGATGTCTACAGTAACATACTGCAATTATTTGGAATTGTAGGGCTAGGTGCAATTGTAAGGCCACTTGGTGCATTCATATTTGGTCACGTTGGTGACAGGTATGGAAGAAGGATAGCATTAATAATTACTATCTTGCTAATATCGATACCATCAAGTCTCATTGCATTTATTCCAAGTCACAATCAAGTAGGTATAATTTCTACTATATTGCTTCTTGCAATCCATGTGACACAAGGAATTGCACTTGGTGGTGAACAGGGAAGTTCTGTTTATCTTATAGAACATTTATCCAGTAGGAAAGAGAACTTAGGAATGTATTTTGGAATAATGGGCTGTGGTCGCTCCATTGGTGTCTTGCTTTCTGCGGTGATAGTAATTATCTGCAAAAAAACTACTGATTTTTGTACCTGGGGTTGGAGATTGCCATTTGTTTTCTCAGCTATTTTAGGATTAATTAGCGCGTATAGCATATACACATTGGGAGAAACTCCAGCATATGAAAAAAATCGAAAACAAAGAAATTTACCTGATTTGCCAATAATAGAGCTTATAAAGCGCCACAAGAGAGCTCTTATACTTGCTATTTTAATATCTGTACCTGTTAATGTTGCTGTCGGATTTACCATATTTCTTCGAACACTCGCAAAGGAAATAGCATCAGTGGATGTGTATGTAACGACATATATCAACGAAATTGTGCTCATTATAACCAGTGTATTAATGCCGATATCTTCAATAGCGTTTGGAATGTTGGCTGATAAAGTTGGAAAAGAGCGCACTGCAATCTTATTTATAGCAATTACAATGGCACTATGTTGTCCTGCGTTATCTATTGCATATTACTACAAAAATTACCTTATAATTATGCTTAGTGTAATGGCTCTTTCTATAATAGAAAGAGGTATAGTTCCCATAGGAATAGTTGCATCTGAACTCTTTCCCACCAATGTTAGATTTAGTGGTGTGAGCTTATCACGCAACATCTCTTATGCGTTACATGGAGGATTTACTCCTATGGTTTGTATTTGGTTGACTGTAACATTTCCTCAAACAAACCTTGCTGCTGGGCTTTATATAGTCTTCTGCTTGTTGATCAGTGTGGTAGCAATATTGCAAATAAAACCGCAAGATAAAAAATGTGATTGGTCTTAGTTTTCTCTTATGTGATTTGATAGTGATCTCCACCGGAAAAGGGTTTCATCTAAGTAGCTGACACCCTGACAACCGTCATCCTGCTGCTTGTTAGCGGGATCTAGAGATACCGTAACGGTATGACGTAGGACTGCTGTCATTCCAGTCTGGAATCCAGAAAAAAGGGGCTACTTGGATGACACCCTGACAACCGTCATCCCGCTGCTTGTTAGCGGGATCTATGTTAAGAGATACCGTGAATGAATCGCGGTATGACGTAGGACTGCTGTCATCCCAGTGCCCAGACACTGGGATCCAGGAATTTTATTAAGTTGGTAAGCATAAAAATAGCTGTTTTACGTTAAAATACAATGTTTTTGATGATTATGGAAAGGCTGGATCCCAGTGTCAAGCACTGGGATGACACCATTTGTTGTAAACTCACTTTTACTCTATGGTTATACTACCTTGCCGCTATCCTGAACGGATACAAAGTAAGTTTTATTGTGATGTGCTCATCTGTAAAAAATAAGACTTAATCTCACTGTTGATCATGGATTTTAAGTTGTGCTAACACACTGCGGCCATTTAAAGAGTCAAGATTTTTAACCTGGCTAGCCAGTATTAAAGAGTTATTTTTTAGGTATTTCTTTACAAGGCTTGCAAGTCTTTTTGGATTATTCAAATAGCTCCACTCTGCTTGTAAAACTTTTATATCACTTTGTACTAAACTAATTTCACTTTTTATTTTTATTAGCTCTCTATTTAATGACTGAACATGTAGTTTTATCTTAAATAGTCCTACAATGCTAAGAAAAAACATAACTATTGAGATGATGCAGAAAGTTCTCATGACAACTTCTGTATAGCTCTTAGTTTTGCTGAGCGTGAACGCGGATTTGCACTTACTTCTTCTATACTTGCTTTGATCACTTTTTTATTTAGAAGAGAGAATGTCTTACAATCAGTAGATCTTGGCTCACATAGATCTTTAAAAAAAGTTTTGACTATACGATCTTCCAAAGAATGAAAGGTGACAACAATTAATTTGCCATTCTCATTTAAAATTTCAGATGCAGCTTTAATGCCCCTCTCAAGTTCTCCCAGCTCATCGTTTACCCATATTCTGATTGCCTGAAATGTTCTGGTTGCAGGATCAATTTTGCTTTTTTCACGGAACACCACAGAACGTACAATGTTCGCAAGCTCAAATGTAGTTTTGATAGTTTTCTTCTTCCGTGCACTTACTATTGCTCTTGCGATTTTGCGAGAATGATGCTCTCCTCCGTAGTTATATATAGTATTTGCAATTTCTTCTTCGCGTAAAGCGTTAACAAACGTTGAAGCGTTTATATAAGAAGAGTTATCCATGCTCATATCGAGTGGACCATCATGTAAAAATGAGAACCCTCTATCTCCGTTATCAAGCTGCATAGATGAAACTCCGATGTCAAAAACCACCCCATCCACTCCGTTTGATTTCATTCCAGCGCGTGACCAGTTATTTTTTCCAGTATCAAGTACTGGGATGACAGGAGATGGCTCAACGCTGCTTAGTATACTTTTAATATTACTAAACTTCTCAATGAATAGTTTTATTCTATCGGGATATCTAACGCTTAAATCATCATAAAACTTAGTTACCGTTTCATCTCTATCAATTGCATATACCTTGCAATCAGCTGACTCCAATATTGCTTTGCTATACCCTCCAGCTCCAAATGTGGCGTCCACGTATATACCACCATCCTGCGGTGATAGTAGTGATAGCATCTCTTTTAACAAAACTGGAGTGTGTGTCATAGTGCTCCATCAAAAGACTCTGTGCATACAAATAAAAATAGCTTCCCACTAAAACATATGGAAATATATAGGCAATAATATAAAAATACTTGAATATAGTCAATGATATAAAAATATTAAGATTTAATAAGATACTATTATTAATATAATGTTCAAATTTTTCTATTATATAAAAAAAGTAATGTATATTACTAAATACTAAACAAACTATAGAAAATTATGCAGCAAATAACAAAAGTAATATTTTCAAGTTTGATTTGTAACACTTTATTGTGGTATGACCACATGCTTTTTGGCCACTTAATAAACATAATAGGTGGTGTGTTTTTTCCATCGGATGATCAACTAACCAGCGTATTGAAGGCTTTTGGAGTGTTTGCAGTGGGTTTCTTAATGAGACCAGTCGGCGCTGCTATATTTGGTCACATTGGTGATAAGCATGGCAGAAGAGTTGCCTTATTGCTCTCGATTATATTAATGACTTTATCAACCGTATTAATTGCTTTTGTTCCAGGTTATCAAAGCATTGGAATACTAGCGTCAATGCTGGTAGTTTGTTTAAGATTATTGCAGGGTATATCCCTTGGAGGAGAAGCAGGAAATGCACCATTTTTAATAGAACACGCTCCTAAAAACAAAAAAGGATTTTTTGGCAGCATTGAAGTATTAAGCGCAATTTTTGGTTCAGTATTAAGCCTGATAGCAGTACTCATATGCAAAAAAGTATCTGATTTTGAATCTTGGGGGTGGAGATTACCTTTCATTTTCAGTTTAGCAATGGGATTAATCAGCATATATATGAGATATATACTTGATGAAAGCCCAGAGTATAAAAGACAGAAAAATCCATCTAAACTGCCATTAAAAGAGTTATTGAATAGCTATAAAAAACCTTTTCTGATATCAGTTGGGGTTGATATAGTTGAAAACTCATCTCTTTACATATATCTGGTATTTTTCAATGTGCTTACATCAACAATAAATACTCATTTTAACCATATGGTAGAAATACTGAGTCAAATTGCGCTCGGAGGATTGACAATATTGTTTGCAATACTTTCTGATAAGGTAGGAAGAGAAAAAGTTATGAAATTTTCATTTATAGCTTTTGTAATAGTGAGTTATCCAGTTTTCTCAATGTTATGTAGTGGCAATTACTTACTCACTTTTACGGCACATATTCTTTTTATAATTCCAATAGCTGCATCGCTTGGTCCTGTCAGTGCATTTATGTGTGAATTATTTCCAACAAAGGTTCGATACAGCGGATTTGGCTTGTCAAGAAATATAGCTGCTGGATTTTTTGGTGGCCTTGCACCATTTATATGCACAACAATTATCAAAGTTACAGGACAAGAGACTTCAGCTAGTTTTTACATGATTTTCTGTGCATTAATTGGGCTAGTTGCTATATCGCAAATTAAGGATTAGCTTTCTTCAAGATCCAAGTATAGTTGCAGTATAGCAGAGTTTAAAAAAATCTAATTATATGGTGGGAAGTGCCAATTTTTAGGTGATAATGTGAATATTTCAGCACCATCTTTAGTTACTCCGAGCGTATGTTCAAATTGAGCAGAAAGTGAAAGATCGCGTGTTGTCACTGTCCAGTCATCGATTTTACTGAGCAGAGTCTCATGTTTTCCAGCATTAATCATTGGCTCTATTGTAAAAAACATACCTTCCTTCAAGATGAGATTTTCATCTTGATCATAGAAATGCACTACATTTGGTGGAGCATGAAAGACTTTTCCTATACCATGTCCGCAGTAGCTGCGTACGATAGAATATCCAAAATCTCTAATATATTTCTCTATAGCAAGCCCTATTTCATTTAACTTATTGCCGGGTTTAACTTGTTTAATTGCTTCCATCAATGCATGATAAGTAGCGTCACACAAACGTTTTGCTTTTATTGATGGCTTGCCAACCCAAAACATGCGACTTGTATCACCATGCCAACCATTTAAAATCACCGTGACATCAATATTTAAAATATCTCCATCTTTAAGCGTTTTATCATCGGGAACACCATGGCACACAACTGCATTTTTTGAAGTGCAAATCGATTTTGGATACCCCCTATAGTTTAGTGGTGCTGGAATTGCACCTGCATTAATTATAAAATCATGACATAGATCATTTAACTCATTAGTTGTCACCCCTACCTTTACGTACGGTGCAATGAAATCAAGAGTTTCAGCAGCAAGCCTGCCAGCCTTGCGCATAAATTCAAAATCTTCTTGTGAGTGTATAGTTATGTTCATATTTTCCATGTCTTATTGTAATTGGTACGCTTACTTGCAAGTACATAAATGTAATAACTTTACGTATTATGAAAATAAGCCCTATGGATCCTAGTGTCAAGTCATTTGTATGAAAGGTGGTCAAGCAAGAAGTCTATTTAATAATCTGAACTATACAACTACTATCTCAGGATAATCTGAAGGTTTTTTGTGATAGTAATCGATGCTATTAGAATTCACCTCAATGTAAGTATTGTAGATACGATTCTCAAAACCACCTCTCTCTTGTTTTTTAGAGATACGCTTTTCTTCAATTTGTTCTATAGATAGTCCACTTTCTTTGCCTAATGCATGTATGACCTCAAGTAAATCAGCTAACTCTTCAAGGTTTTCATCTGAGGTTTTAGAGGCAATAACTTCCTTTACTTCTTCTAAAAGTTTATCTTTGAGACGTTCAATGTATTCATCTTTTTCCATCACCCTCTCATAAACAATAATTCCATGGGAACGTATAATTTCAGTTGTATGATCACGAACAAGTTTATTAATTTTGAAACAATGTTTTTTATTCATAATGTTTCCTTTGACAGATATAAGAATTTCATTCAGTAAAATTAAACTGTAACTTTTGATTTAACCCAATGGTACAACTTACTTATTTTACCATCTTGACCGAGCATTCCAGAGTTATTCTTATAAAAAGTTTCAACTATTAGCTTTATAGAACCTATAGCAGCAGAAAATACAGGATTTTTATCATATTCGCCATCAAGACCGCTACAAGACTCAGGGCACCCAATTCGAACTTGCTTATTGAATATATAGCCTGCAATTTCCTTCATGCTTGTGAGTTGACTAGTTCCACCTGTGATCACTACTTTATTAATTGGATCTTTCTGCTCTTGAAATTGCTCTCTTACCATTTCAAGTATTTCTTCAACTCTTGGTCTTATGATGTTAATAAGCTCAGATTTGAATACTTGAGTAGGTTCATCATTTTCACTATTTTGGACTGTAATATATTCGTTCTCATCTATTGAAGTTACGATAGTGCTACCATACAGTATTTTTATATACTCTGCACGTTCTATGCTTGTGCATAGCCCGTAAGCAATATCTCGAGTGATATGAACGCCACCAATTGGAACGCTGCTTGCATACACAAGTTTCCCTCTTTTGAAAATTCCAATTGCAGTGCACCCACCGCCTATATCAACAATAGCAGTCCCGAGCTCTTTTTCATCTTCACTCAGACAGGCAAGACCTGCAGAATATGCAGAAGCAATACAACCTGCCATATTTAATCCACCATTATTGGTAATACAGTTTTCAATATTGGTAAGCGCTGGACGCGAAGCAGTGACAACATTAACATCAGCAGATAGTCTTTTTCCGTACAATCCACCAACTTCTTTTATGTCAGTCATGTCATCTAAGTGATATTTCAGTGGTATATTGTGAATGATAACATTTTCTTCAATATATTTCTCAAACGTCTGAAAAACTACACGTTTTATATCCCGGTCAGAAATTTCATGATTAGCTGCAATAATTTCATTATGTACATTAAAAGATGAGATGCCACATCCAGCAATGTTCACATATATCTGGTCTATAGTTTCCTCTGACACTTGCTCAGCTAAACCTATAGTTGATGAGATGGAGTAATTTGCGTGTTTTACATTAGTTATCGACCCACCGTTTACACCTTCTGCAATCTTATAGCCCGTTCCTGTCACTTTATAGCTGAAGTTGCCATTTATTTTAACGATTAGACAAATAATCTTTGTTGTACCTATGTCTAAAACAGCAAAAACGTTTCTCTTTGGTTTTGCTATTACTGCAGAGTACATTAGTTAACCTTATTACGTAATTTCATTTAAATTGTAGCTTTCTTTAATAATTTATATTTCTATTATAGATATAGCAACATTTTAATATACACTAAATTCTGGACAAAAGGAAAAGCAAAACATAGAATTATAATTTTTATGTCCATATTACCAATTGTAATTGCCCCTGATGAAAGACTAATCACACGTGCCAGTGAAGTAACAGATATAAACGATAAAATTAAAGAATTAGTAAACGACATGTTCGAAACTGTGTACGATGCAGAAGGTCTTGGCCTTGCTGCAGTGCAAGTTGGAGTGCTGAGGAGAGTTTTTGTTATGGACATTCAGCTCTCTCGAGCTGAAGACGAGCCAGTAGGGTATGAATCGACTGGCAAATTTTACATGATTAACCCTGAAATTACGGAATTATCCGATGAACAAGTAATTCTCAAAGAAGGGTGCCTTTCAATTCCAGAGCAAAGCTATGAAATTAAGCGTCCAAAATATTTGACTGTGAAATATAAGGATTTAAATAATGAGGAACAGACGCTAAAAGCTTGCGGCTGGCTCGCAAGGTGTATTCAGCATGAGCTAGATCACTTAAATGGCATATTATATATTAGACATTTATCTAAATTAAAGTATGATATGGCCATGAAAAAAGCACAAAAGGTTAAAAAGCATTATGAGCAATGAAGACCTAGAATTATTAAAATTTTACCATGAAGTGGGCGTTGATTGCACACTAACAGAGGGTGAAGAGGAAAAAAAGTTGGAGAGCAAAGAGGGTGTGCAACCCTCTGTTATCCAAACTGGGACCCAGAAGAAAGATGCAGATACGCGCTGGGGTGACACTAAAGATGGAAAAGACATGTTTCCAAGTGATTGGATAATTGAAGCAAGGAAACTTGCAAGTAAATGTAGTAGTGTGGATGAACTAAGAAGTGCAGTTGAATCATTTGAAGGTTGTGAGATAAAAAAAACTGCAACTAATACTGTTTTTTCCGATGGTAATCCAAACGCAAAAATTATGCTCGTTGGTGAAGCTCCAGGAGCAAATGAAGACCTTCAAGGCATACCATTTTGTGGTGCAAGTGGAATGTTGCTCGATAAAATGTTAAATGCAATCAATCTTGATCGCACTAAGGTATACATAAGCAATACCGTATTTTGGCGCCCACCTGTCAATAGAAAGCCAACCGACCTAGAGCTTGATATGTGCAGACCATTTGTTGAGAAGCATGTTGCACTGGTTTCACCGCAAATTCTAATTTTGGTCGGGGGAATTGCGTGTTATAGCCTTCTTGACAGCACAAAAACTATATCGAATTTGCGTGGTAGATTTCATACGTACACTAACCAATATTTATCTCACTCAATCACTACAGCTGCTATATTTCACCCAGCTTACCTACTGCGTCAGCCAATGCAAAAACGTTTAGCCTGGGAGGATTTAAAGAAGATTAGGGAGTATCTTAATAATACCAATAACTGTACGAATACTTAACACCACTGGTGTCAAGAAGTAGCCCGCAGAAACGAAAAAACTTACTTGACAAGTTTCGTCAGCCCCCTTATCATGAAACTGAAGCTGTTTCATTTAACTTCGCAATCTGTGCAGATTAAAACGACAAGAAAACTTGTATTTGTCGTACTATGCTTAATTTTTTGCACGATGACACTCTCGCATATAAACTCACTACTTTCATTTGTTTCTTTCTCTCTATTTTCTTTTTTTCTCTTTATCAATCTCTCTATCAGTTGCCCGTATACATCCGATAAGCGTTTATCTGCTAACTCATCAGGCTCATATCGACAGGTAACAGTTAATGTTCTTTTTCTCATAGTTTCTCCTGTAAATGTTTTCATAGTTCAGGCACTCCTTTTTTCCATAAATCCATTTATCAGCTATTCTTGCGAAAAAGACGCAACTGTTAACCTTCGTTTTGTTTTACTTTTATGCACAATTTTGGAAACACATAGCGCTATCTTTCATCAATTAAGCTCTCTTCCAAATCATCAAGCTCCTCTTTTCCCTCTAATGATCTTCTTTTCCAAATGACACGTTCGAACTTTTCTTATAATAATTTTACTATACCACAAAACTAGCTATATTGGCCTACTTTTACCATATTTATATACGAACCAATTTGCTTAACTTCGTTGCAACAATTTCAACCTTCTATTTTCACAACCTTATTTTTACCAAACAAGCTCTCACAAAGATACGTACTTTTTTGCGGTTTTAGAAAAAGTAAATGAACAAATTTTTTGTGACGCTACAGAGTTTGGTATTTTCTACAAATTTTCACGTAATTTGTTAACAAAATTGACAATCACTGAAATACTGGCTAAAATATTTATATGATAATTTTAGTAAGGAGAAGAAATGGATTTTAATGAACATGTTAAGTACGGTGTCCTTTATTGTCATTGCGCCGTAAACGTAAGTGAACTAGTAAGCTTTTTACAAAATAGAACAGACGTTACAAAACTTAGTTTGCACAGAGCAGAAATTGGCAATGAAGTTGCAAAAGCTTTAGCTAATCTTACAAATCTTACTACACTTGAATTATCTGATAACAATATTGGTGATGAAGGTGCAAAAGGGTTAGCTAAAGGTAATTTTACAAATCTTGAATGGCTTGGGTTAGGTAGTAACAAAATTGGTGATGAAGGTGCAAAAGGGTTAGCTGAAGGTAATTTTACAAATCTTACTAAACTTGATTTGAAATATAATAATATTGGTGATGAAGGTGCAAAAGGGTTAGCTGAAGGTAATTTTACAAATCTTAAATGGCTTTGGTTAGGTAGTAACAATATTGGTGATGAAGGTGCAAAAGGGTTAGCTGAAGGTAATCTTACAAACCTTACTACACTTGATTTGACATATAACAATATTGGTGATGAAGGTGCAAAAGCTTTAGCTAGTCTTACGAATCTTACTAAACTTGAATTATCTGATAACAACATTGGTGATGAAGGTGCAAATGAGTTAGCTAATCTTATACATTGCGGGATAGGTTTTAAAAGACACCCTAAATTACAAATAAAATCTAAAAACAACAACAAATACTATGTTTGTGGCGGTATAGCAATTGGTTTGTTTTTAGGTTTGAGCATAGCATATCTTGCAGGAGCTGCTACTTTAACTCCTGTTGGTGCTGTTGCGGTGTTTCTTGTAGCTGCAGTAATTGGTGCATTAGTAGGTTATGGTGTTGGAAAGTTTTGCGAGAGAGTTAGTGAGGAAAAGCAAGAAGATCCCGATATAGGTATGTGTGATGCTGTTAAGAGCGTCCTTTCTAGTGTATGGACTACTGGGCACAATAAATCGCCAGTGTATTCTTAAATCTTGATTCAAATTATCAGCATATGCACAAGCTTTAAGTAACCTAAAGTCCAATATGTTGGCCTATTTTCATCCTATTTAGACACATACTAGCAATGATAGTTTCGCGTTTTTAGAAAGAATTAAAGCAGTCAAACAAGCATGTAGTACCTAAAGATACATTTCTTTGAAGATTTATGTACTTTTTTTTTCAACACTTTCCCAAATTAATTCCCATTTCTAGTTGCTTTTTAAGATTAGGAATAACTTATGATTGGTTCTGATATTCTGAAGTAAAAAAAACTTGACATACGAAATAATGTTTGTATTTTTACCATATTGTTTTCATATATTGTACTTTTTAGACTAGGAGGTATATATGGGTTTTCTAGATAAGCCAGTGATTGAAGAAATAGCATCAACAGAAATACCTAGTATAAGTAGATTATTTGCTACTTTTATCCCTTCTGCTTTGTCGATCTTTTCTTTGTAAATCTGCTTTCTTTGGGATAAAAATCCTATTAGTATGTTCAGTTCATCTCTTGATTCCTGATTATCAATTCTTTTGAATTCTCTCGTCAAACTTAATAGCTCATTTTCCGCTTCCTCGTCTTCATAGTAATCTTCTTCCGTTATCAGATCTTTATCATCCACTGATAATATTTCTGCAACCTTACATGCCACCTCGCTTAAAAAGGTACTCTTTCCTTGTTCATAGTTATGTATTTGTGAATGCGCTACACCGAGCTCTTTTGCCAATTCCTCTTGAGTATATTCCCTTATTATCCTCCATTTCTTCATCTCTTGTCCTTCCTTGTGACGCTTACAGACAACTAGCTCTTTGTTATCATATTCATCTATTGATAAGCCTGTTGCTTGGTAGATAATATCAGCATCAAATTCTAACTCGAGCATATTTTTTGCCATTCTTATTCTTGCTGCTTTTACATCACTTTCCTCTTGAGCTCGAATAAATTTGGTTAATGCATTAATTGCCTTGCGCGGTCCTCTCCCCTTTGTTTTCATGTATTTTCCCATGAAATCGTACGTCTCTTGCGCCTTATCTTTATCAAAACAACTGTCTTCTCTTGGTGGAGGAAGTAGATTACTAATAGGAACTGACAATGCCTTTGCTATACGTTTTAACTTTTCAGTTGGAATGCCACATTTTCCTTTTACATACCTTAGCAGCGTATAGTATTCTATACCTGTTTTATTTGCTAAATCTTTTTGGGTATATTTTCGCTTTAATATCCAGCTTCTTACATTCTGCGCTATTTCGTATCTTATGGAGATAGTAGTACGTTTTGCCATGCCGCTAACAGAAATAAACTACACATTATTACACAGGTGAGCATAAATTTACCATGAAAATGTTGACTTCAAGCTCTTTATTATGAAAGGTGTGAGAGCTAATGGTAGGCTTACGCTCGCACTTTTGTTAGGCCCTTGCACCAAAAATAAGTGTTTTTAAAGCTCTTTATAGCTCATGAATTCATTTGCCGGGGTTTTTAGGCGCTTTATGAGGGGGGTATAAAAAGATCTACAAAGGACCTCTAAGGTGCGTAGTAGTATTCTAAAGCCACCTATGGGAGACATTTTTTTCATCAACGCATTCAAAACTTAAAAAAATAAACTAAAAATAAAGAAGTTGAATATTTTTTCAGAATTGTGTATAATTATTAATGCTTTTTAGGTTAGTTCGTTATGGCTCTTTCGAAGTTTCTCGATCCAAAGAATGATGGTGTGCTGCAGCAACAAACAGGGTAATGTTTGTGAGAAGCTTTATTGAAGATGAAGGAAGGTCCTTCGAAATCGGTTTTCAGGAGCAGGTTTCAAACCACCTTAAGTGGCTCTATTTAAGAGATAGGGTCATAAGCGTTAAGGAAAAATCAGCGTAAGAGCTGGAAGGTGTGGATCAGAAAGGCGAACGTAAGTGAACCACTGATGAACGTGTCGAAAAGGGAAGTGAACATCGAAAGGAGGAGTGAGTTGTTCTCCTCTTAAAAGCGTACAGGGAACCTGATTACTGTGTAGGCGGTGTTCGGCATAAAGGTGGCGTGAGTCTGATCTGGGCTTTAATAAGGAACTGCAGGAACCAGTCGATTTGATGCAAAGCGAGACAAGCAAGAGGCAAATCCTCAAGCTTTAGAGTAGCGATACAAATCACTGGGGCGGATCAACTCGTAGTAGTGAAGAAGTGGTTGTAATGACCATGGAGCGAAGGGGTTGAACTAGTCGACTTTAGTAAATCATTCAACTTGAAGGAGGATGAAAATGATTGAACGAACAAAGCCTTTTGATATACCGAAATCTCTAGTGTTTATGGCTTATAAAAGAGTTAAAGAAAACAGAGGAGGAGCAGGTATTGATGATCTAACAATTGAAAAGTTTGATCAAGACTTAAGCAAGAACCTTTACAGGCTATGGAATAGGCTATCATCTGGTAGTTATTTTCCACCTGCAGTTAAGGCTTGTGATATAACCAAGGCAGATGGAGGGACAAGGACACTTGGAATACCAACTGTCTCGGATCGTATAGCACAGGAAGTTGTAAGAAGTGTTTTAGAACCAGAACTTGAGAAGGTATTTGATGAGGATTCATATGGTTATAGGCCAAATAAATCAGCATTAGATGCCATAGGACAAACCAGGAAGCGATGCTTCGACCAAAATTGGTTAATAGAGTTTGACATCAAGGGAATGTATGATAACATAGACCACAATCTACTGATGAAAGCAGTCAGAAAGCACACTACAAACAAATGGGTTCTCTTATACATACAAAGATGGCTAAGTGCAGATATACAACTTGAAGATGGAACAAAGATAAAGCGTCTCAGCGGAGTGCCGCAGGGAGGTGTAGTTAGTCCTATCTTAAGTAACCTATTCATGCACTACAGCTTTGATGTGTGGATGAGAAGAAAATATCCAAGTGTAAAGTGGGCAAGATATGCTGATGATGGTGTTATACATTGTGTAAGCAAGATCCAAGCACAACTAATTTTAAGTCAACTTGAGCAGAGACTGAAGACTTGCAAGCTGGAAATAAAACATACAAAGACCAAAATCATCTACTGTCAAGATGGAAAACGAAAGGATAGTCATGAGAATGTGTCATTTACATTCCTAGGATATGAATTTCGCAAAAGGCTTGTAAGAAATAGAAAAGATGGTAGTCTATTTGTAAGTTTTACTCCAACCGTAAGTAAAGAAAGTCTGAGAAAGATGAAGAAAGAAATTAGAGGCTGGAAATTTGCTAGAAGAACAAACTTGGAAATAGAAGATATATCACGAATATGTAATCCAATTCTAAGGGGTTGGTTTAACTATTACGGGAAGTATCACATAACTGCGCTAGAGGACATAATAAGAATGTTTAATAGGAAACTCAGAAAGTGGTTTCAGACAAAGTACAAGAAGCTGAGTAGGCATAAAACCAAAGCAGCTAAGTTACTAGAAAGAATCGCAAAGAGTAGACCAAATCTTTTTGTGCACTGGAAATTAATTATAGGGTTAGGGCAATGACTAGTGGGAGCTTTATGAGACGCGAGTGTGCGCCGTGGTACGCATTAAGAAATACTTAGCAGAGCTAAGCGGGGTTCAGAATAAATGGCCTCGAGGTGAACAACTAACTTTAACCCGAAAGGGAAGGAGGACAAGAGCATGTATGTAAAGCGAGAGTTATCTGAAGATGTGTAAGATAACGGCTTGCAACACCTGATCAATATGGTTAAAGCTAAACTGCTTGAATTCTAATCTTCAGGGGTGGGACTTCACATCCATGGGTATCGCATTTAAAACCCCATGTCTACGGTAAGCACAGATTAAACTTTCGTTTGTGTGACATTCTGGCTGTAGAACGATAAGTAGTGAACTTATTTAAGAGGATGAATGGAAAACCTAAGTTGATCTAGAACAGTTCTTAGTGACGGAACATGGGATGACCTAAGGAACGCGAGTTCTATGGTTACGGAGTCATCGTAGTAGTCGTGAAAGTAACGAATCACCGGGGAGCGTGGGAAAGCCACATACAGGGCAAAGGGTGACAGATAATTGAATGTTGAAATTGGGAGGTACGCAAGATGCGGAAAGCTGAAACAATACTTAACATTATACGTGAACGTGGACAAAGAAATTTGCCGGTTAAAAACGTATATCGCCTACTTTATCAGCGTGATCTTTACCTTCGAGCGTATGGCAAACTTTGTCGTAATAAAGGTGCTATGACAGAAGGTGTGACAACTGAAACAGTTGATGGTATGTCTTTGGAGAAAATCGATAAAATCATAGAGGATTTACGCTATGAGCGATATCGGTGGACACCAGTAAAACGTATCTATATTTTAAAGAAGAGTGGTAAACGCAGGCCGTTAGGATTGCCAACATGGTCAAATAAGTTACTTCAAGAAGTAATCCGATTAATATTGGAAGCCTACTATGAGCCTAAATTTAGTGAATGTTCACATGGATTTCGACCAAAACGTGGATGCCACACTGCATTAAGAGCAGTAATGCAAAAAGGCAGAGGTACAAAATGGTTTATAGAGGGAGATCTCAGTGCATGTTATGACTCAATTGATCATACTATGTTGTTGAAAATACTGAGTGAAAGCTTCCAAGATAACCGTTTTATTCAGCTAATCAATCGACTGCTAAAAGCAGGATATATGGAAAATTGGAAGTACAATAAGAGTCATAGTGGGGTACCACAAGGTTCTATTATTGGTCCAATTTTGAGTAACATATTACTCGATCGGTTAGATAAACATGTGGAACATATACTAATACCAGCAAATAACCGAGGTAAGCGAAGAAAGACAAATCCAAAATATTTAAGGTTAACCATGCAAGTATCGATGATGAGAAAACAAGGGAACTGGGATCAAGCAAAACAACTGCGTCAATTAGTGCAGGGTATGCCATCTAAGGATTCTTGTGATCTAAATTATCGACGTCTTTGGTATGTTAGGTATGCTGATGATATTCTGGTAGGGTTTGCAGGACCAAAAAATGAAGCTGAACAAATTAAAAATGAGATTGCTAAATTCCTCAATGAGGAGCTCAAACTTATGCTTAATGAAGATAAAACGCTTATTACACACGCGTGTGATAGCAAAGCCAATTTTTTAGGTTATAAAATACACGTCTTGCATGCAGATGATAAACATGATCATCGGACACAACGATGTATTAACGGTAGTATTGGGTTACGTGTACCACATCATATAAAGCAGAAAAAGTGTTCTGAATATATGCGTTGTGGAAAGCCTATACATTTACCTCAACGTACACTTGATACAGCTTACAGTATTGTTGCTCAGTATCAAACTGAATATCGAGGAATTGTATAATATTACAAAATGGCCTACAACCTTCACACACTAAGTTATTTGAAGTATGTGATGGAAGTATCATTAGTAAAGACTTTAGCATCTAAATACAAAACAACTTGCAGGAAAATTTATAGAAAATTTGGTGCAATGATTGAAAACGACGAAGGTGAAAAACGAAAAGTCATCCAAGTCAGAGTAGATCGTTTACCATCAAAGATACCATTAATTACACACTTTGGTGCTGTGTCACTAAAATGGAATAAATGGGTAAGTATAAGTGATAACCTTATACCAATATGGAATAAGCGTAGTGAAATAGAGCAAAGACTATTGGCACAAACTTGTGAATTATGTAAATCACAAGAGCAGATTGAAGTACATCACGTACGTAAACTTGCTGATTTGCTAGGTAAACGTAATACTGAGCTACCGAAATGGAAAAAGAGAATGATTGAACGACAGAGGAAGACTCTTGTTGTTTGTCATGAATGCCATAAGAAAATCCAATATGGAAAATATGATGGTGACTCCTTAAAACGTTAGATTATTGGAGAGCCACGTGATACGGAAACGATCATGCGTGGTTCGGAGAGGGGTTGTTGGAAAAGTACTTAACAAGTAACTCGCTGGCTGCCCACTCTACCTCACGTAGGGTTCTGCGAGGGGCCAGGAAGGAAGTTTTCCTGGTCTACTCTCCTCGCCTTTCGCCGTATCTTTGGTACTGAAAAGAATAAAGATATCCTCATTCACTTCCTCAATGATATTCTGGGTTTTGCTGGCAAAAATGCAATACAGGATATAGAGTTTTTAAGTACTATTCAAGACCCTGATATCGCCGCTAAAAAGCAAAGTATTGTTGATGTTCTCTGTAGAGATTCTACAGGTGCTCAATACATTTGCGAGATGGTGCGACCTGAAAGTCTTCGGTCATATTGTTTAAAGGGAGAGGAATTCCTTCAGAAAGAAACTGAAAGAATTCTAAAACTTATTAAACCAGATGTTTTGCCATATGAGTCTACGCATCAGTGCGAATCGGGTAACCGGTTGGTGCCGAGCGATGCGGACAATGAAACTCCCTCCTCTTGAAAAAAGAAGATGCGTAATCGTAAGAGGAGCATAAACTACAAGCATCATGTGGTTGGAGGGCTAGGCTAGTGGTATGGTGAACGTAAGTGAAGCTTCGTAAGTATCGTAAAAATTGAAGAGCTAAAGATGCTGATAAGCTCTGACCAAAAGGTAATGTGGATAAGTTACATTTTTCATCTCTAGATGTACGCAAATAATAACTCCACCGGTATAGAGAAGTCACCTAACCCACTGTTGTATGACAGAAGGAACAGGGTAAGCCTGTATTTCCGCCTATATGGCAAGCAAACCGCAAGGAACGCTGATGAAAATGCAGGTAAAGGAAAATGGAGAAAGCGAATGCCATTTTGTAACGAAATGGATAGAATTTGTAACATTAATTCGCGTGAAAACGAGCAGACTTCCATTTGGTCCCTCGTGACAAGAAACTTTGTCAACCACTTAAGGTAGGAAAGCAGATGATTACAAGTAAAACTGTAAGTGCACCTACCAACAGCTCCGAAGCATGGAACCAGTTGCCATGGAAGAAATGCCAAAAGGTTGTTATGAGGCTACAAAGGCGTATTGTTAAGGCTGTTCAAGAAGGAAGATGGAGTAAGGTAAAATCTTTACAACATCTCTTAACACGCTCTTTTAGTGGAAAAGCTTTAGCCATTAAAAGAGTAACTGAAAACCAAGGAAAAACACAGCAGGTGTAGATCGTCAACTATGGTCAACTTACAATGCTAAATTTCAAGGAATAAAGCAGTTAAAACAAAGAGGGTATAAACCTTCTCCGCTAAAACGAATTTATATCAGTAAATCTAATGGCAAAAGAAGACCTCTTGGAATACCCACGATAAAAGATAGAGCCATGCAAGCATTATATTTGTTTGCTCTGGAACCGATAGCTGAAACAATCAGTGATCGTCACTCTTATGGCTTTAGATCTAAAAGATCCTGCGCAGATGCTATTGTTGCTTGTCACTTATTACTGGCAAGGCGCAATCGACCACAATGGATACTAGAAGGTGATATCAAAGGGTGCTTTGACAACATTAACCATGAATGGCTTATGAAGCACATTCCTATGGAGAGAAAAATTCTCCATAGTTGGTTAAAGGCTGGTTTCCTAGAATCAAAAACCTTGTACCCCACAACTGCTGGTACCCCGCAAGGAGGTATAATCTCTCCAGTACTAGCTAACTTTACCTTAGATGGTCTTGAAAAATTATTAGAAAGTCGTTTTGGTAAACTAGGTAGCAAAAGAAGAGAAAAAATCAGAAGTGGAGTAAATTTAATCAGATACGCAGATGACTTTATCATCTCAGGAAACACATGTGAAGTACTGGAAGATGAAGTCAAGCCATTAGTATCATCCTTCCTTTGTGAGAGAGGTCTAGCTCTGTCAGAAGAAAAGACAAAGATTACATTTATTACAAAAGGGTTCGATTTTCTCGGTTGTAATGTACGTAGATACAGCAAGAAATTAATTATTACGCCTTCGAAGGAAAGTGTTAAGAGGTTTCTTAAAAAAGCGCGTGCATTAATAAAAGCAAATATAGGTAGTTCACAAGCTGTAGTAATTAAATCACTCAATCCTTACTAAGAGGATGGGGAAACTATTACCGTCATGTGTGTGCTAAAAAAGCGTTTAGTAAGATCGACAATGAAATTTGGCATAGTTTATGGAAATGGGCAAAGAAAAGACATCCCCGTAAAGGGTTACGTTGGATAAAGAATCGCTACTTCAAAGTAACGAATCATCGTCAATGGGTCTTTGCTACTTCTGTATGCAAGAACAAACCAAAGGAAATAAGGTTTATGAGCTTACTCAAACTAAGCGATATTCCTATTAGACGTCATATTAAAATCAGGGCGGATACAAATCCACTTGACTTAAAATGGAAAAAGTATTTTGATAAAAGAGTGAAACGAACAAGAATGTTAGCAAGCTCTTTCTCAAGAGAAGGTTCTCTACTGTTAGTGTCACCACTAAAGATGCTGTTTTCCGAGGAATCATGAAAGACAAGCCGGTTCGAGAAAAGAAGAACTTAGATAAGGGGCTCAAGCGCAGTGCTGGGAAACCTGCATGCTGCGTTTCTAAGGGAGGGAGTAGTAGTAATACTACTTCCTTACCTAACCAGGTCGCTAAAACTAAAGGCTTTGAAAAACGCGCCCAATACTATGCTGCCAAAGCCTATTCAAGACAGGCTGACAAGGGCGATCAATACCATGACCTTAAGGAAATTATCTTCATTGCTATAGCAGATTGTGTACTGTTTCCTAATAAATCTGAGTACAAATCAAAGCATACTATTCGAGATGAAGACACTAATGAACACGATCTAAAAGATTTTTATTTTATATTTATTGAATTGCCAAAATTTCCGAAAACAAAAGAAGATCAGTTAGAAAATATAGTTGAAAAATGGATATACTTCTTTAAATATGCAGATGAGACTAGTGAAGAAGAGCTGGAAAAAATAATAGGTAGTGATGTAATAATTAAAAAGGCCTATGAAGAGCTAAATAGATTCAATTGGTCAGAGAAAGAATTTATTGCCTACGAACAGGAAATAAAACGTATTCTTGATGAACAGGCTGTCCTCGCTCAAAAAATTGATGATGCTAAACAAGAAGGTAGACAAGAGGGCATCCAAATCGGCGAAGAAAAAGGTGAAATGAAAGCTAAAATAGCAGTTGCAAAGAATCTACTTAAAGCAGGGGTTTCTATTGATATTATAGCTCAAACTACTGGTCTTACAGTTAACGAAGTCAAAGACTTAAGCTAATTCTATCTTTGGGTGTATAGATGAACATCTTTATACTAGATGAAAACCCAGCAATTGCGGCTCAAATGTTATGTGATAAGCATATAGTAAAAATGCCATTAGAAACTGCTCAATTATTGAGTAATGTTTTTTCAACAGCATTGAAAGTGCCAAATCCTTTTGTCAGTATCATAAATCAGAATATAGAAGTCCCATATAAACTGACTCACAACAATCATCCTTGTTCTTTGTGGGCTAGGCAATCGAAAGGGAATTTTTGTTGGTTGATAGAGTACGGAAGAGAATTATGTAAAGAGTACACTTGGCGATACAAAAGAAAGCATAAATCAGAGGAAGTAATAAATTGGTGTGATAGTAATAAGGATTTACTCATTTTTCGATCAACTGATATGCAAGCTTTTATATAAGCACTGCCGGATCAGTATAAATGCAGCAGTTCTGTGGAAGCTTATAGGAGATATTATCTCAAGGAAAAGATGAGATTTGCTAAGTGGGAAAATGGCAGAGGAGCACCAGATTGGATAATAGGAAATCCTGCTACGTAATACCACAGCTAATACAGCTCATAAATAGAGAAGCCATCCAAATCGGACATGAAAAAGGCATCCTAATCGGCGAAGAAAAAGGTGAAATGAAAGCTAAAATAGCAGTGGCAAAAAATTCACTTAAGGCCGTTGTCTCTATAGATGTTATAGCTGAAATCACCGGACTTTCCCTTGACGAAATCAAACAGACTTTCTGATCAATCAACATTAGTTAGAGAAACAGTAGGAGCAAGTAGCCACAAAAAATGCAAACACCTGCTCCTTCCTTCACTCAGGCTCTATCTGATCAATTCAGTAGAATTAGTTGTAATTGATACGTTATTTAAATTGGTTCTAGGACCAGATAGAGCTACAGCTTTATTAGTACTTACTGATGAAGGATCAACATTTGCTTTGTCCAGTAAAGGCATCATTTCTTTCTGCAACATTTGCTCGATTTTACCTTTAAAAGACATTGAGAATTTCTCCTTTTGCTCTAATGCTGGACAAGCTTTTTCTGCATATGAGTACAGCATACCTGAGATTTCATGATAGTTTCCCGCTATGACTTTCTTAAGTACACTTAATTGTACTTCTTGAAAATTAATTTTTAATTGTTGTACCGATATACCACAACGAAAAGCTGCTTGTTTTAGTTCTGCTTCAAACTTATCTACGATATTTAATGAATAGCCTTGTGCCTCTTGCAAAGAAATCTGTTTATCTGCTGAAGAAGTATACATTTGTCTTTTACCTCTCTTGGCCAGCAACATATCAGCTAATAGTATTCTTCCATTTATATCAGATTGTGCTGAAATGCTTCTAATGTCTGGCACCACTTTAGTTTTATCGTCAATTCCTTTTACAAATTCTTTATTTACTAAAGGCGCTGATAATAGAGTCTGCTTGTTGGAAACGCTTTGAAAAGATAATCGACTCATTATGTTTACAAACCAACCTCGGATCTGGAACAAAAGTGGTTTTAAATAAGGTTGATTGATAGAACGACGGCTACGGTTCCCATTCTCTACTTCCATCGAAGAGTTTGCTACTTGAATTGTTTTGTAGTTTCTTTCCTTTACCAAACAATACGTTCGAACTTTTCTATATAATAATTCTACTATACTATAAAGTCAGCTATATTAACCTACTTTTGCCACATTTAGATATGAACTAATTTGTTTGGCTTTGTTGCAACAATTTTGCGTTTTTATTTTCACAACGCTGCTTTTATTTAAATTGTTCTCACAAAGGTAGGTACTTTTTTGTGATTTTTGGAAAAGTAAATGAACAAATTTTTTGTGACGCTAAAGGGACTTGTGTTTTTATAAAAGTAATACTTTTTATGATAAAAAGAGCATACAAAATAATAGCCACAAATCCAAGTTTTTCACAAACTTTAAAACTCTTATCTCCTACAAGAAGGTCCTGCAATTGGTTCATTAGTTACATTGTTAAATACAGAGCTTGGCGCCTGCATATCTTGCAAAACAGTACTGTTATCAACTTCTATTACTACCTTCTCTACCATTTCTTCAACTATTTCATTAATAGTCAAAAAGTTTCTTATAACTACTTCTATCAATTCATCACTAACAGCGCCTTCTCTTACAACTCGTTCTTCATTAAACTTTATTCCTTCCATTATTGCACCTAGCACCTGCTCTAGAGAAAAGTTGTACTCCATAATACACTTCACAATCTTCCGTTTAATCTTTCTTTGATCTTTCAATATTGCTTTCCCTAATTTACTATCCATGTTGAAGTCAGATAACCTTTTCGTAAAAAGATCACTTACCTCCTCAGTAAGTTCTGCTTTGTGTTTTGCTTGTCTTAATTCTTCTTCTGATTTCTCTCGTTCTTCTTTCAATTGCTTAATTCTTCTCTTTGCCTTTGGAAAGCTGTTTTCTTGCTTTGAAATCTATTACTCAATAATTCCTCTAAGCGTTTTAACATGAATACTATTACATTTCCTATTTCTTCTTTAGTCGGTACTTTACCTACCTTCGATTCCTTATAGGATCTCTTTACCTCTTCATTTAATTCATTATCATCATTCTTAACATAGGAATTTACCATAGCTCTTGTATGAAATAGTAATTCTCTGTAGGATAACTTATCCTCCTTTATGTTATCTTTATAAGATAATTGATTTTTCTTCTCTATTCTCTCTTCATGCGATGATTCACCCTCTACCTCTTCTTTGCTTTTTTCTTTCAAAACTTCCTTGCTATCTTTACTTTCTTTCAGTATGGAACTTATCTTATCAAGAGCATCTGAGTCGAAACGATAACCCTGAAGACTATAGCAATTCTTTTTGTCCTTAAGTAGTTTAGTAGCAAACTTATAGTATGCTTCCATCAAAGTAAAATAGTCTAACATAGGTAGTACAAAATTCTCATCTGGATTCACGCCATAAGATTGCCCTACTAGCATTTCATATTGTTCCTTGCTCTCTTTTAAGAACTTTTCTACTGCTTCCTTTATTACCTCAAGCAACTCAGATTTTTCACAACGAGCATTCAAAGACTCTAAGTAATCTACCCAACGTTTATAATATTCCTCCACATACCCATTATAAGCACTATCAACTCCTTCCATCTTACTTCTATAACGTTGCTTAAAGACTCAATTTCTTTATATGTTATGTTCTTTATTGCCAACAACTTTTCACAAAGGAATTCAACAGATGCCTTTGCATCTTTTAAGTACCTATTTCTTGCCCTCATCAAAAATTCTTCTTCCTGATCAGCCAAGCGACTCAACTCAAACAAAGCAGACATTCCATCTATGGACGACACCTTTACTACTCTAGATATATCTTTTTCATCACTACTTAATGTGCTTAATGGTATGCGGTTATACATTCCATACAATAAGTAACAGTCTTTATTGAGAATAAACGTCTCATCCTGCATGATGTATGAATGTATATTCCTCAGAGCTTTTGTAGTCTGGTTAATTATTTTTTGCATTTCTTCATCTTTAACTTTTCCCTTGTCTGGATGGTGCTTTAATGATAAGTTCCTAAATTGTTTAATAAGACTTTCAAAATATTTGTTATGTTCCTCTTCACTCTTTGTTTTTTTTCTCACTCCACCCAAGCTTTTATCAAGATAAAATGGCATCCACTTTTTTTGCAATAAATCAAGTGCCTGACTTAAACTCAATTCTTTGTTATCAACTCTACATATGGTCCTGACTAATTTATCAATCCTACTTGCCTCTTCTAACCTATTTTCTTCCCTATATGCTTCCTGTGCAGTTTCAGGTACTTTTTCATCACTAGAAATAAGATTGTTGCTTTGTAGTAATTTTTTACATGAACCTATTATATCAAACCCTAATACCATTTTCCCTCCAAGTTTATGATAACTATAAAGATAACTTAGCCTTGCAACGTAAAGTTGATGCAACGCAACGTTAGTAAATAAGGAATAGATTAAGCGTGAAGCAATCGAGTAATCATTGTAGTTCACTGCTCTATTTATTTGTTCTTCAGTGATCGTAATATCCTCTATCTGTTTACTCCATGGCCACCACCAATACTGCGGCATTCTCTCTAGTGCTTTCAGCAATTTAACACAATCCTCTTGGCTTACCACCCCAGCCTTTCTTTTTGTCATTTGATAGTCAACGGCAAGTGTAGTTATAATCCCTAGTACTATTAGGCTAGAAGTTACTACTGCAGCAAGATATACCCTGCGTGTTGATACAAATGAAACAAGCCCAGCAGAAAAAGCAACTATAGGAGTGAAAAAAGCTCCAACTCTTATATAGTCTGTGCGATAATCCCTTATCCTATATAACTCATCAAATAAAATTGGACCAAACTCCCATCCAAATAACCGATACTTTCTACGACTAGATAAGAACTCAACAACATTTTTTTGCCACTCAGGCAAACTGGATGCATGTTTCATCAATTTCTCCCCATTCCTATATTTGCACCATCCGAAACAATGAAGCTCTATCAAACCCACGTCCATATTTAATCTGAAGTTCTTTTGCAAGTTGGGAGATGATTCGTTTGCCATAGTCTGCACGTTTGTGCTTTAAGATATCTTGACCAATTCTGAAGCCAATTTCCCAATTTAACAATACTAGAGTAGAATTGAAATGTGTAGCAAGATGATTCTTTGCTCTATCTATTAAATTACTAATATCCCCTAATAAGCTAGTAGTGATATCCATCAACGCTATTTTCAATAAAGAACCATTATGGCACAAAAACTTATGTATGCAAGAGGTTACTTTCACCCCGAAAAAACATTACTACTTCCTCTTATTACCTTAAATCCACAGGAAAATCTCGCTTGAGTGAGGCTATATCTACACACTACGTTTTCTTTATTTTGCTTATAACTTCCACAAGCAGTGCAAACATAAATGAAGAATACAAATATCCTTTTGGTAATTCTATATGAAATCCATGAAGTATGAGGTACACACCGACAAGTAAAATAAATAAGATAGCAATTACTTTTAAACCTGGGTTAGATTTGATTAACTGGGCGGTATAACTTGATAAAAACAGCATTGCTAGCATGGAAAATGTAAATGCTGTAGCAATTATTATCATGTTATAAGTTAATGCTATAGCAGTTAATATCGAATCAACTGAAAAAACTAAATCTATTAATATAATTTGTAGCACAACTAAAAAAAATTTTGATTTAACGTTTGCTTTCTTTTTATTTTTCTTACATACAAAGATGTCATCCCATAACTCCATAGAGCTTTTAACAATAAGGAATAATCCCCCTGCGATCATAAGTAAATCCCTTGCTAAAATATTTAGCGATGCAGTGTGAAATATAGGTTTTTGCATTGACAATATAGATGATGTAAAAAATAGTATTACAAAACGCATTAATAGCGCTAATCCAAGGCCCATAAGGCGCACTCTTTCTCTCAGCGCATTTGGTACCTTATCTATTGCTAGAGAAATAAAGATTAAATTGTCTACACTAAGTATAGTTTCAAGTAGTGTAAGTGTCAGTAAAGTCCAAGCATCAGCTAGCATTTTTGTCCCAAATTCGGCTCTTCTTACTCTACAATAGATGTGTAAAAATTAAGTGACTTCACTCAGAAGTTTTATAGCAGCTCTCCAGAAAAACAGGATAACTGCTAATATAAAGTTCAGCAGCTTCTTCTATTTTTGTTTTTGAGCAAAATCGACAATAAGAGAGTTTCTTATTTTCATGCACGCAAATAAGATAAAGCCTTATTTTCATTTTTGACTTTATTTGAAAATAATATATACTATAAAAATAGTGTACTAGGTTGAATGAATATATATTAAAGGATCACCATCAGGCAAAGTATTCGCTGGTTATCAGGCATTTATACCTAACCCCTTGCCACCAAAATTTGAATGGGACAATGATTTAGTTAATAGTCTTTCCAGAGCAGATCATATTTTGGGTATGTTATCCAGGGAAGGAGCTAAATTGCCTAACCCTCATCTTCTCATACGACCCTTTATAGCACGTGAAGCAGTTCTTTCAAGTAGAATCGAGGGAACTCAAGCAACTCTTGGTGAAATTTTGGCTCAAGAAGCAGGTGCTAATGTAGATCGCAATCCCGATGATTTACAAGAAGTACGCAATTATATATCAGCGCTCGATTATGGACTAAAACGTTTACAATCTTTTCCATTGTCGCTTCAGTTGGTTAAAGAAATTCACGGAAAACTTATGCAAGGTGTAAGAGGTTCTCACGCAACTCCAGGAGAATTTCGCCGAGTGCAAAATTGGATTGGAAGCCCAGGATGTACAATAGACACAGCAAAATATGTGCCACCAATGCCAGGTGAATTGATGGGTTGCTTGGACTCTTTTGAAAAATTTTTACATGATAGAACATTACCCCCACTTATACATATAGCTCTATGTCATTATCAATTTAAAGCGATTCACCCATTCTTGGACGGCAATGGACGTATTGGACGTTTATTAATAACATTACTTCTGATCGAAAGAAAATTATTACCATTACCTCTGTTATACTTAAGTGCATTTTTTGAAGCTACAAAAAGTGAGTATTATGACCAACTTTACAATATAAGCAACAGAGGCACGTGGCATGATTGGTTCTCTTATTTCTTAAATGGTGTAGTACTGCAATCATTGGATGCATTGTCAAGAGCAGAACGAATTAACATTTTGATTGCAAATTGGCAAACTGAAGTTAGTTCTAAAACTGAGGGAGTTGCGAGTGGTATTGTAAGGTATCTCGCTGTAAACCCTTACTTTACTATAAGGAAAGTGGTTGAAAACTTAGGTGTCGTATTTACAACAGCCCAAAGAGCAATCGTAAAGCTTGAAGATTTAGGCATCGTTTCACAAACTTCTCAAGGAAAGAGAGATCGGGTTTATTGTGCAACTGATATTTTGAATATTCTAGAAGAACCAACTAAGATTACAGAGAACTTCGATAGCACATTGTAGCTATTGTGATGAATAAATTCAGCAAACAGCAAGCTTAAAGAGTCTGATCCAATGGACATGCTGAACAAAAAGTAAGGAGCTCCTTTTGGAGAATTATATTAACTTATTAATTAATTGCTTGACTTTTAGCAGGATTTATTATATTATTTATTAATGAGTAATGCAATCAAATCAAGGAGGATAGCATGACTGGTGACGATAACAGAAAAACTTTACAATCGATAATTGCTAGCGAAAATCACAGTATAAATAGAGTTGGAAAGTTAAAAGATTTCCTTAAACAAAACAAAGAAATAACTATTAATAAAGACACATTTGCATGTGCTTTACGATACCAAAAAACTACAAAGGAAGCAATAGTACACGAAATTCTGCTTCATTTTATACAAAATCCTGGCGAGCAATCACTAGAACAAGTGATACAATGCTTAGATAGAGCAATAAAACCTAGGATATATGCAAAAAACAACCCAATAAGAAATCTAGATGAGGAACTTCGTACTCATATAAACTTTAAAGATGAAAAGGGAAATACATTACTACATCATGCAGTTATAGGTAAGAAAACTGAAGAAATAATCACCCTTCTTGTTACATATAGTGCAAATCCTTTGATACAAAACGCGGATAATAAAATTCCTTTAGATTTAGCTCAAGGAGAAACAAAAAAAGTGCTTATTAAAAGTATGAAAGAACAAGCTAATACGAAAAAAGAAAGCGCTATGATAGGCAGTTTGGTGCCTGGCGTAATAATTGGTGGTTTTCTTGGTGTTGTACTTGGAGCTGGTGTGTGTGTTGCAGTAAGTCTTTCTGGTGGTATGATACTAGGTGTAATGATAGCACCTGTTCTTGTTGCTAGTATAGCTGTTGGGCTGGCCATGTATTTTTTGAGTCAAGACTATGAACAGGCTAAAGCGATAGAAAAAACTATTAGCACTGTTGGCTCTGAAATATCTGTTGATGGTGCAAAAAGAAGGGCCACAACCTACGTATAGCTGACCCAAGCAACACGTCATACCGCGATTCATTCGCGGTATAGATTCCGCTAACTAGTAGCGGAATGACGAATTTGTCGTTTTTCAAATTGTCGTAAGTCACTTTAGCTATAATACACACAAGGAGGGTGTCATCCCAGCGCCCCTATGATGTCATCCCAGTGCTTGACACTGGGATCCAGAAAAGTTTGCTTGTTCACAAGCAAACTAGCATGGAAAGTAGCTGATCTTACACTAAATGAATGTTTTTGATGAGGTTGCATAGAAGCTGGATTCCAGTGTCAAGCACTGGAATGACACCATTTGCTGTGCAATTTACCTTCAAAAATGAATGTTCGTACAGCTATGCGCGGTATAGATTCCGCTAACTAGTAGCGGAATGACGAATTTGTCGTTTTTCAAATTGTCGTAAGTCACTTTAGCTATAATACATACAAGGAGGGTGTCATCCAAGTGTCCTGACTACTTGGATCCAAGAAATTTAATTGTTTTAAATTTTCCCCTCTATACACCTATCTAAAATTTATGTTATTCACATGTGCAATATAATCTATAATAACATTGAATTTATTACCAATACAATATATTAAAAAATATTATGAGCTTCGTAAGAGAAAAAAACACCCCTGTGATGGAGCAATATTTGAACCTGAAAGCTCAATACAAGGATCATCTGCTATTTTATAGGCTAGGAGATTTTTATGAGTTGTTTTTCGATGATGCTATTAAAGCTGCGAAATTGCTGAATATAGTGCTAACCAAGAGGGGCAATTCAAATGGGCAAGAAATACCAATGTGTGGAGTGCCAGCACACAGTAGCGAATCTTACCTACACAAGCTAATAGATTTAGGATTCAAAGTAGCAATCTGTGACCAATTAGAAACTGCTGATGAAGCAAAAAAGAGGGGCTATAAATCCATAGTAAAACGTGATGTAGTACGAGTTGTAACTCCAGGTACAATTATAGAAGATTCGCTACTGGAGGATAAAAGCAATAATTATCTCGCATCCATAGTTGAACAAAATGACGAATATGCTATTAGTTGGCTTGAATTATCAACGGGAAAATTTTTTCACACTTTAACGAATTTGAAAGCTCTAGATAGTGATTTATTGCGTATATCACCAAGAGAATTATTAATTTCTGAAAAATTCACTGAGGACGAAAAAATTAGATCGATTTTAAAAAATTATAAAATATCAATTACACAACACGCACAGAGTTTTTTTGAGTATAGTAAATCTCACAGAACGTTATGCGAGTTTTATAAAATCAGGGAACTTGGGAGTATAGGAAATTTCAGCAAAGTAGAAATCATGGCGTGCGGTGCACTGCTTGAATATGTCAGAGTAACACAAAGGGGCTCCATTCCAAGGCTTGAATTCCCAAAAACCTATAAGCAACAAAATTTCATGCTTATTGATGCTTCAGCAAGGAGAAATCTTGAGTTGTTTTCAACTCAATTTGGTGAAAAGAAAGGTTCACTAATTTCAGTTATTGATCACACAGTTACAGCCTCTGGTGGACGCCTGCTCAAACAAATGCTCGCTTCACCACTTGCTTGCTCCAAGGCAATCAATTTGAGGCTCAGCACCGCTCAATTTTTTGTAAATAATCATGAGCCACGCAGAAAAATACGAGAAATATTATCTAACATTCCAGATATTGAGAGGTCTTTATCGCGCTTAATACTAGGGCGTGGTTCACCAAAGGATATGAACCTATTAAAAATAGGCCTAGAAAAAACTTTAGAGTTGTCTGAGTTCTTATGTAAAATTGAATCAGGTGAAAATGGATCTCTCCCACAACAATATGTCATCCAAGTAGCTGACACTGGAATCCAGATGCAGATTCCAGCGTCACGCGCTGGAATGACAGTAAAATCAGACGAGAGTGAACTAAGCACAATACATAAAAGTCTTGGTAATCATAAAGATCTATTCGAGCTTCTAAACAGCGCTATACTTGATAATAACCTCAGTTCCGTGAAAGAAGGAGGATTTATCAATCCAAAATACAACTCAGAATTATCTGAGTTATCTTATATATTGAACAACAGTAACAAGTTGGTAACTAAGCTCCGTGAGTCTTATCGCGACCTAACTGGCATTGCCGCACTCAAAATATTACACAACAATATACTTGGTTATTACGTTGAAGTGTCAGCAAATCACAAAATAACTTCGGACATATTTATTCATAGGCAAAGCTTAGCAAATAGCATGCGCTACACTACTAATGAATTGAAAGAACTAGAAAATAAAATTCTTACGGCACGTGATGCTGCAATCAGCTTAGAAGTGAAAATTTTTAGTGAACTGTGTAGTGAAGTCGCTAAAGAATCTGAAAAAATTGCTCTTGCTGCAAATGCTTTGGCAAAACTTGATATTAGAGCCACTTTTGCGGAGCTTGCAGTGCAAAATAATTACGTAAAACCCATTATCGATGACAGTAAAGAGTTCAATATTCGCAATGGAAGACATCCAGTGGTTGAAGTTAACGATAAATTCATTGCAAATAGCATCAATTTAGCTGGTATACATCTAATTACTGGTCCTAATATGGCTGGAAAAAGCACTTTCTTGAGGCAAAACGCTCTCATTGCAGTTTTAGCTCACATGGGGTCATTTGTGCCAGCAGAGAGTGCGCATATTGGAGTGATTGACAAGATATTTAGCAGGGTTGGTGCAACAGATAATATAACAGCTGGTTATTCTACCTTCATGGTAGAGATGATCGAAACAGCAACGATAGTAAATCAGGCAACAGATCGTTCCTTGGTGATACTTGATGAAATTGGTAGGGGCACAGGAGTGTATGATGGCTTATCTATTGCTCAGGCGGTGATTGAACATATTCACAATGTAAATAAGTGCCGCGCCATTTTTGCAACTCATTATCATGAATTAACTAAAGTAAGCAAATACTTGAAGAACGTGAAATGTTTTTGTGTAAAAATAAGAGAGTGGAACGGAGAGGTTATCTTTCTACATGAAGTAATTGAAGGCATTGCAGATGAGTCATATGGAATACATGTAGCAAAACTTGCTGGTTTTCCTGATTCTGTTTTAAATAGAGCAAGTGAAGTATTTGAGGAGCTAAAGGCTTAAGAGGAAATTCTGATCTTACCCAGAAAAAGTAGAGAGAACCCTATGATATTATTTTTTGTAACATTGTTATACACGTCATGATAAGGGGGCTGGCAAAACGTGTCAAGTAAGTTTTTCGTTTCTATGTTATCCGCTACTTGGATGACAGAAAAGAGTGCTGGGATGACAGGAGGCAATGTAACCTCATTAAAAACTTAATTTCAGTCCAGTCAAGAGCACATAACCAGAGTTGCTATTTTCTACTTCAGGCTCTTTGGTACTAAATTTTACAATATCGAAATAGTATGAAGTGCCCATAAAAAATGGATATTCAAGGCTTAAAGCATATGATGTTAACTCGTTTGCTGCAATATCCCTACCACTATTGAAATATGTTAAGCTCAATTTGCGAGAATCAGAATGGTAAGCAATACCTGCATTCATATAATACGTATTATTTATTTCAGGATTACGCTTCTCACCAGATTTACCGCCATTACCATACGAAAAAATGCAATCAAGATCGAACAATTTTAGCTTCAAACCAAAATTCCAGTGCAGTAATTGATTACGACATTCATAATTTTTAGAAGTTCCATCTGAGCAATCAGTTAAATTTTCTCTTGCAAATTCACCAGTTAAGGCAGTAGTAAAATTTATATCATCTGATAGGCCATTTTTATAGGAAAGGCCAGCAGCAATTAAATTGCTGTACTGTAAGTTATTTTTTCCTGGGACATAACTGAACCCGAGTTGAAAGTTATAGATTTCAGGGGAGATGTAGTTAATTGATGATTGTTTTAACCCTAGTTCGAGTCCATTATAATTACTGTAAATGTTGGGTTTTACCCAAAATACCTTGTCTTTATCATATCCAGGGCCATTATCTCTGTTTTCGTTACCACGCAAATTTGCATAGTTTGTCCAATGACCATTTACTCCTCCAGCAGCTGTATAAATTTTTGAAGTGTTAATTAACATGCCCTGACTAACTAAACTTCTTTTACCATATTCAATTGATCCAAGCACCTGATTTTTAATGATGAAATACCATTCCTCCATGTCTAACTTTTCTATGTCTAACGCTTTTAGGTTTGCAATACCAGAAACTCCTGCCTTAACATTAAACCCCATTTGAGTATTTGGATAAACTTGCTGTAAATAAAGAAAGCGCAAGTATGAATAACTTGAAGTTTTATCCTTAGCCTTAGCATTGAAAGAACCTCTGTTGAAGGCGTAGCCGAATCTCAAATCTATTTTTCCGTCTAGTTCTACATAAAATATTTCCTTATCCAAAATTGTTCTAGAGCTAGCACTACTCTGCAAAAATAATGATGAAAGCAGTGCTACCAGGTAGTACCTTAACTTCATAAATAAACTTAAATTTTTATAAAAATTTAAGTTTAAACTCAATATAAATAAAAAACAACTTTTCAGAAGGCGCCGCTGGTAGATTTTGCTGCCCGTTTTTGAGCTATATTCCCATAAATTATTGATACACTTGGTAATTTTCGCTTTAATAACTGCTTATTAATGGCAGAATGTATACGATTAATTATTTTAGACGTACTTTTTACATCGCAGTTAATCAAAACAAAAAGCACTTTATTCTCATCAATATACCCTAGAAAATCATCACTACGGCAATTTTTACAAAAATGTTCTATGATAACTTTCAGTGCATCATTTGTCTCACTACAGCTACTATTTAAGCCAATCACTCCTATAGCTGCATTAATTTGATGTTGAAAGGCAAAATTTAATATAACGTATAACTCTAGAATAGTAGACTCATTGTTTGGTATATCGAATAAGTCATGGTTTTTATATTTTTTACCCATTAGATATTCATCTCTAAAGATTCCTAATTTATGAGACAAGCTGATATCACGTATCAATAGCTCATAATTTATTTTATTACTAGCAAATTGTGCAGTGCGGAAAACTTTTACTTTTGTCTTTATATCTTCTCCTTTAGCATCAGTTAAGGAAAAACCTATCACTTTAGGTAATACATCAAGTAAATCGTGTCCATTTTCGGTATACTCTAAATAATTCTTCATGTCGTCAGCTGCTCTTGCACTTAAAATATTGATTAACGGCTTATTAAGTAAATTCCCTTCCTCGTATTTTAACAAATTCCTTGCGGCTTGATTGAGCCCTAAAATTAATACGTTTTTTTTCTTATTATCCTGACAAACAGATGCTACAGCATCATCTTTCCTTCTTGCAGTTATGAAATCATCCATACTTTCATTCTATACAGCATATTTATAAGTATAATAAGATTATATTAAAATTTACTTACTTATTAATATGCTTGATTAGATATAGATAAAATGTCATACGGGATGGCTTTGTTAGCTATTTTAGGTGGTAATAAATGGATAGTCAAGCAAAGTTACAAATGTAATTTTGCTTGACTTATCCGTTTTTTTTATATCTTTATTACAATCATAACCTCTAGCTCTGAGTTATACCCCTTTGTTACATTGTATTAGATGGAAGTAGAACAAGTCACGTTTAGTTGTTCTGAAAGATCTACTATAGCTAACTGAAAAAAGATTACCCCAGAAGGGATAAAAAGGTATAAAATGGCTTTAGATAAGGTAGAATGATGCCAAAGTGAGAATCTGAGGGGACGCGTTTTGAAAGTAGGTAGCTTGTGCTGTTTACCCAGTCTTACCAGTGTGGGGTTTAGCTATCCTTGGCGTTAATTCTCTCGTATGTTTTGCTGGTGGTTTAGCTTTTCATATGAAGCATGAGAAAGAATCAGACAATATTGAGGAGGCTGAAGAAGCAGTTAGGAATTATGGACCACCTCCTCCTTACTCTCCTCCTTATAGTGAATTTAATAATTCTAATTCGGAACAGCAGTTTGGGAATTGTGAGGGGTTCTAAACCCACAACTATACGAACATTGCAATTTCAGATCCCAGTGCCTTGACTACAAATGTTCGTATAGTTGTGAGCTTGACCATAAAATGATTCTTAAGAAAACAAATGCAATTTTTTGCAGGTTTCACGTATGATAAAAATTAACAGTTTTATTTTTAGCCAAATTAATTGAATCAAGCTACAAAACCTGCTAAAGTTAACTTTATGAAAGCACCCTTAGCTCAGTTGGATTAGAGCATTTGACTACGGATCAAAAGGTCGGGCGTTCAAGTCGCTCAGGGTGCACCACATTTTATAGGAAACAGAAGTCACACTTGAAATTAATATATGCAATACCTATCTTTAAAGGTTAAACACTAAACTATTATATATGAGCAAAAAAGACTACTATGATCTGCTGGAAGTAGGAAGAAATGCCAGTATTGATGAGATAAAAAAAGCGTATAAAAAATTAGCGTTAAAATATCATCCTGATAGAAATCCTGGCAATCAAGAAGCAGAGGAAAAATTTAAAGAAGTAACAGCTGCATATGAAGTTCTATCTGACTCTGAGAAAAGGGCAAGCTATGACCGTTATGGCCACGAAGGTGCTTCTGGTGGGTTTCAAGGCTTTAGCTCTGCAGGAGATTTTAGCGACATATTCAATGACTTCTTTGGTGGAGGATTCGGTGGTGATGCAAGTAGATCAAGAGCAAAGAGGAGCACAACAGGAGTGTCTGGAGCAGACCTACGTTATGATCTTGAAATTACCTTAGAAGATGCATTTAAAGGAATACAAGCGCCTATACATTATGTGACAAATGTAAAATGTGACACATGCCAAGGCACAGGTAGCGAAGGAGCAATTAAACCAGTTCAGTGCCCCACATGCCAGGGAAGCGGTAGGATTAGAACTCAACAAGGCTTTTTTACCATCGAAAGAACATGTACTACATGCTATGGGGAAGGAGAAATAATACAAAATAAATGTAAGAAATGTGGTGGAAGTGGACGTAGAAGAGATGAAGTAAATATATCCGTTTCAATTCCAAAGGGCATAGAAGAAGGAGCTAAGGTAAGGATAAGTGGTAAAGGAGAAGCTGGAGCAAGAGGTGGAAAAAGTGGAGATTTATACGTATACGTGAAAATAGCTCCCCATAAAATCTTTACTCGAAATAAGGCAGATTTACACTGTAAAGTACCTATAAGAATGACACTAGCTGTGCTTGGTGGTGAAATTGATGTTCAGTCAATTGATGGAGCTAAAACAAAAGTAAAAGTTCCAGAGAGCACTCAAACTGGTACCAAGTTACGTTGTAAGGAGAAGGGTATGCCGCATATGAGTTCACATGTTCGCGGTGATTTGTATGTACAGGTAATAGTTGAAACCTTAAATCTAAAAAGTTTAACCAAAAAGCAAATTGAGCTATTAAAAGCGTTTGAAGAAGAGGAAAATGCAAATGTACAACAACGATCTGAAGGGTTTTTTAGTAAAGTAAAAAAAAAATAAGAAATCTGCTAAATGACATGAAGGAGTAACTGTTTACGGGTTTTCATTTAATCCTGCAATTCTTTGACCTTATTAATGGAAAACTTAACAATAGTGTTGATATCAACATTATTAGCCAACAGAAACTTCTTAGTTCCTTAAAATTATGTAAAAGCAATAAATTTCTTTATTTAAGGTCGAAGTTTTGCTATTCTCAGGTTTTAATAATTTAAATTTAATGAATATAAACAAAAATGAGTTTTTATTTCTTCCGCTTGGGGGAGTAGGAAGAATCGGGATGAATGTTAGCCTATATCATTATCAAGGTAAGTGGATTATGATCGACCTTGGTGTTGGTTTTGCAGATGAAACTATGCCAGGTGTTGAGCTGCTCATTGCTGATGTAGATTTTATTGCTCAAAGAAAAAAAGATTTGCTTGGAATAATAATTACACATGCACATGAGGACCACTGCGGTGCAGTGCCCCACTTGTGGGAAGAGTTGCAGTGCCCCATATATACAACAAAGTTTACGGTTAATTTTCTTAGGGAGAAACTAAAGGAGTTTCGATTAGAAGATACAGTACCTGTGAAAGAGGTAGACATAAATGGCAGCACAAATTTGGGTCCTTTTACCGTCGAGTTTATAAATATAACTCATTCAATTCCTGAGGCAAATTCAATATTAATTAGCACTGAAATGGGTAGTGCACTCCATACCGGAGACTGGAAATTTGATCCAAAACCTGTTGTTGGATTAACTTCTAATATAGAGCGTCTAAAAGAAATTGACGATAAAGGTGACCTGCTTGCAGCAATTTGCGATTCAACCAATATATTAAGCAAGCATCACCCTGAGTCAGAAGGTGAAATTTATAATAACATTTATAACATAATAAAGCGGTCTAAAAAATTAGTTGCTGTTTCGCTATTTGCTTCAAATGTGGCACGAATTGAAACGATAAGCCAAGCTGCAAAAGCACTAAATAGAAAAGTAGTTTTACTTGGTAGATCTTTATGGAGAATAGTGAAGGTTGCGCAAGATAGTGGTTATTTAACTGATTCTCCTCAGTTTCTTGAAGCAAAGGAAGCAGTAAATTTTCCAAGGGAAAAACTGGTGCTACTTTGCACAGGTTGTCAAGGTGAGCCACTGGCAGCAACTTCAAGGCTTGCTAATAAGAGTCATCAAGCATTTAAAATGCAGCAAGGTGATACCATGATCTTTTCGTCAAAAATCATTCCTGGAAATGAAACTCGTGCGCACAACATGCTCAATGCCTTTATTGAGATGGGGGTAGAAGTTGTTACTGAAAAAACAGAGCATGTTCATGCTTCTGGGCATCCAACAAGAGAAGAGCTAAAGGAAATGTATTCTTTAATAAAACCGAAGATGTCTATTCCAGTTCACGGCGAATATATTCACACGCATGCACATGTAAAATTTGCTAAAGAGTGCGGTGTGGCAAAAGCAATAATGATTGCACCAGGTGATATTGTTAATTTGGAGAACGGAGAAAAAGTTGATTCAATCGATGTTGACTACTTTGGTATTGATGGTATGCTGCTACGTCATCCGGAGAGCAGTGTTATAAAAATGCGTAAAAGAATGAGAGATGCCGGAGTTATTGTGGTAATAGCAGTTGTAAACAAGAAAAATAAATTGCTTACTAAACCGAAAGTATTTGTACCTGGTGTTTTTGAAGTGCTAGAAGATGCAGCTATTATACAGAAAATTGTCAAGAAAGTTGAGTCGTTGTTTAGTTTGCAGCCAACAAAAAAAATTAAAAATAAGATTGAAAGTTCAATATTGAGTATCTTAAAGGAATATTTACTAAAAAGACCTATAATTGAAGTCCAGATAGAACAGGTATGAAATGAAAGAATGAAGTTATTCGTTCAATTAATATTGCTTGTTTCGTTATTTATTCCTTATTTTACAAAAGCTGCTTTATATGTTGATATAAAAAAAAGCAGTGTTGGTAACATTGGTCTTGTTGTATCTAAATGTACATGTAAAACAGCGCTGGAAAGCGAATTAAGCGAAAATATTGCAAAGGTAATAGGAACAAATTTATCTAATTGTGGCTTATTTAATGTAAAACGTGGCGCGGAAGCTGAATTTAAATCTTGGAAAAGCGATACTGTAGTCACAGTAAGTTTAAGCGAAGTATCTGGTAGTGCATTAGAGCTATCATTTCGTTTATTTGACACTTTTACAAAAAGAGAATTACTTACTCAGTCAGTTGTTTTTCCAGCAAAAGACTGGAGAAAAATTGGTCACCTCGTTTCGGATGTGATACATGATAGATTGATTGGTGAGAAAGGGCACTTCAACACAAAAATCACGTATATCGCTGAAGAAAAAGATAGCAACTACAAATCTGTGCGTAAAATTGCTGTGATGAATCAAGATGGAAGTAATATAAAATACTTAACAAATGGCGATAGATTTGTGTCAACACCGAGATTCTCACCAAATGGAAAGGGTATTGTTTATATCTCATACGCAAATGGTAAAAGTTATATAGTATTAAAAAATTTAAAAGACCACACTGAATCAATAATCAGCGCATTTGAAGGAGTTATTTCTGCACCAAGATTTTCTCCTGATGGTAAATCTCTTTTAATTTCCCACTCATTGGGTGGTGAAACGAATATATTATCTTTGGATTTAAGTAGTAAACGGACAAAAAAAATTACTAAAGGTTCAGCTATAAGCACTTCTCCCTCTTTTTCTCCAGATCAAAAGTATATGGTTTTTAGTTCCGATATGAGTGGGAGTCAGCAGCTGTATGTTATCGATTTTACTAACAAAAGTAAAAAACCTAAAAGAATTAGTTTTGGAAGTGGAAGATATGCTACGCCTGTTTGGTCGCCAAAAGGAGATCTGATAGCTTTCACAAAGATTCAGTCAGGAAAATTTTACATAGGAGTTATGAAGCCAGGTGGCAAAGAAGAACGTCTACTTTCAGAAGGGCATAAAATTGAATCTCCGGCATGGCTACCAAATGGTAGAGAAATCATTTTCACAAGAACAGAATCACCAAGCAACTCTAAACTATATTTAGTAGACTTAGTAAAGAAAAATCAAAAAATGGTTTCCACTCCCACAAATGCTTCTTTACCGGATTGGTCTTATTCTTGAACTACTGAGCTGCATGCTCCACAGCATTGATTTATTGCCACATTAACAAGATATCCCGCTACACCACCTACTATAGTACCAGCGATTCCTGACAACACAACAGTTGCAATTACTCCAATAGCAGCAATTTCAGGTATAATTCCCATTGTAGCCATTGTGGCTCCTATAGCGCCAAACAATAATGCTGAGCTTATAATTATCCAGCTCCTCCCTGAAGATTGTTTTTGTGGAGAATTATGTATTAAGATGTATATGAACAAGTAGAGAGAGCAAGCAAAGTTTTGCATATTGATGAAACTAGCCATTATTCTAAAGGTAAACTTGGCTGGTGCTGGGTGTTTGCTAATAATGAAGCAAGCCTTATTAAATTAGCAGACACAAGAGGAGTTAAGTTTCTAGAGAGTAGTACATTTTCTAGTTATAAGAATTTGGTTGTTACCGATAGGTATGCGGTTTACAACTACTTCGGGAGTGTTAAATAAACTGTGTCAAACCGCATTTTTAGTTCAACTCAATTTTCAATCTGCCAGGAAAGAAAACATCAAGTTGAGAGATAGTTAATGCCCAATCATGTACAGGCATCGTCCACTTTTCCTCTGCCTTCTTTATAGCACAATATACCTGCTTATACAAGGCATTTATGCTGGTAAATGAGCCTTTGGTCTTAGTGAATTTCCTAATTTGCCTATGTAGCCCCTCTATGGGATTGGTGGTGTAGATTATCCTCCTAACTGGACCAGAATACTTAAAATAACCAGACAAGTTTTCCCAATTATTCTGCCAAGATTTTATAACCATAGGGTACTTTGTGCCCCATTTTTCATCTAATTCCAACAGATAATTCTCGGCAATTTCCTTGCTTGAAGCTTGATATACCTTCTTTAAATCGCTCAAAAAACTCTTCGCATCTTTACTGGCCACATACTTCAGTGAGTTGCGTATCTGATGCACTATACACATCTGCACTTCCGCATTAGGAAAGACACTGTTTATAGCTGCAGGAAAGCTTTTCAGCCCATCAACGCAGGCAATAAGGATATCTTCTACTCCTCTTTCTTTGAGGTCATTTAGCACTCCCAACCAGAAGTTAGCTCCTTCACTTTCAGCCAAATAAAAACCTAATACTTCTTTTTTGCCATTTTGATCTATGCCTAATATGTTATACATGCATTTACTTACGCAATGCCCGTCCTCTTTGACTTTAAAAAACCATGAAAACTATCGGATATACAGACTGCAGCGGGCGACTACGCCATTCGTTGATTACTGGTAGCAATTTGTCAGTAATACTTGATATCTCTGCCACCGATATTTTGTGATCATAAATTTCCTCAACATGTGACACTATATCTCTATAGCCCATACCACTGGCAAATGTGCTCAAAATCTTCGTTTCAAGCTCTGGATGTAAGTTTGTTTGCCTTTTTTTGACTATTTGTGGTTCGAAACTTCCTTCCCTATCTCTTGGCGTCAAAAGCTCAAATGACCCTGCGCTTGTACGTAAAGTCTTTGCATTCCTCCCATTTCTTCGATTATTCTCTTCGCTTTCAGCCGACAAGTGGTTTTCTATTTCACCTTCCAGGCTTACCTCCAGCAACTTTTTTATAAACGGTGTTAATGCTCCATCTCTTCCTGTCAACGGTCTTCCTTCTCGTATAGACGACAGGATATTTGTTTCTAATTCTTTATAATCTACCAAACCGGTAGTTCTGTTTACTACTTTCTGACTCATTGTCAAACCTCCATTTTTTTATATCAATTTATTACTTTTTTTTCGGTTTGACACAGTTTATTTAACACTCCCTAATTATTCTATGAAATCAACTCAGTCAAACGTTTCAAAGGTTTTCTATAAGCTTTTTAGGGATAAGAATCTTGATGACTTTTTATCTAGGAAAAACGAGGAGTTAAAAAAAGGTTTTCCTGAATTTAAAGAAAAGCACTTTTGCCATAACGTGCTTGATGAAACCATAAAATCTCTATCAAATAAAAATAGTGGAAAATTTGAAAGTAAAGAATTACTTAAATTATTAGAAAGTAATTTAAAACAATCTGCAAGGGAGATCATAGAAGCCAAGGTTAAAGAAGTTGTCAACAAACATTGTAACATTGGAGAAAATGTAGGTAAAGAACCACGAGATGGCACGTTAAAAGCCAAGTTGTCATCTTCTGTTGTAAAATGTGTAAAAAATTAGAATTTAACAAACAAGAAGGGGTAAATAAGATTGTAGACTCTATCTTGCACAGCTTTAATAGCAAGAATAATAATAATAACGACTCAGGAGAATTACTTAAAGAAATTGTTACAGGAAAATTAACAGAGGCTAAAATGAAATGTTTTTCAAATAAGATTCAAGAGTTACAACTGACACCAAGTATAAGAGATAAATTTTTATCTCCAGATCAGAAAATGTGTAATCAAACTCAAGGAGGAGTAAACGAATACCAATTAACAGAAAAAGCTAAAAAAGAATACACACCTAATTCCTCGATGAGTCACACTAATATTGCAAGCATACATTCATTGAACAGTTGGAAAGCAGTTAGAGTAGGCTCTTAGCATAAAGCACCAGCTCCTCTTTTGTTAAAGTGTAGGAGCTGTCTTCCCAATGTTGTTTTAGCAATTCCAAGCTCCTACCTAAACTTTTTCCTGGCTGGTGACCTATACTTATTAAATCATCGCCAGATAAAGGAAATTTTGGAATATTGAATGTATTAGCAAACGAAATGTATTTATCAACATTTTCTCCAGACTCAACACCACAAATTTTTACTAAATCACAATATAATTCTCTACCAAATAAAGATATGTATTTTTTTTGCTCTTTTTCTGAAAGTTCTGTTTTGATATCGTTGGATAGTAAAAATAGCAGCTTTTTCTTTTGCTTGTTTGAAAGACGTAAAAATTTGCTTACATATTCTCCAAGACTTAGCCTGTCATTTTTGGTGGTCCTAAGGAGTAACGCTAATTTTACTAGTGCATCAGTGCCGAAAAGAAGTGACGAAGACAGAATTTCGCATTTTACTTCTTTTGGGATAATCTTTTGCAAAACATCAGATTCTTGCATGCTCTTAAGTGTTGGAAAAGGATCATTGCACTCCAGCAATTTAAGTATTTCATCTCTTATTCTCTCTCCAGAGAGGTTTTGGATCATATGCGAATGCTTTTTGCATACGCTTAGTATTTCATCACTCAAATCTCCGACACATATTTTTGCATGAAAACGAAATGCTCTTAAAATACGTAGATAGTCTTCTTCAATTCTATCTTCAGCGTTGCCTATAAAGTTTAACCTTCGCGCCTTTAAGTCCTCTATACCACCAAAGTAATCATATATATGGCCATGCTTATCTGCATATAGAGCGTTAAATGTAAAGTCACGCCTTGAAGCATCAGCTTGCCAATTATTAGTAAATTCTACTTTCGCATGCCTGCCATCACATTTCACATCATGCCTTAATGTTGTAATTTCAAAAGACCTCTGATTTAAGATCGCAGTTATAGTTCCATGTTTTAAGCCAGTTGGAATAGTTTTTATATTACGGAGTTTTAGCGCTTTCATCACCTGATCAGGAAGCAAATTGGTAGCGAGATCAATATCATGGACATCACGCTGCAAAATTGAGTCTCTCACACACCCGCCGACAAGCCTAGCCTCACCACCAAATTTCTCTATGGCATCGATGATTAAACTAGTTTCATGGTCAACTTGCATTTAGGTTAGTATGTACTGCAAGTTCATATTATATGAAATGCTTGCAAAAGCCCTATATAAAAATATACAGGGCTATGAAAATTTACTTTACAAGTATTGGTTGCTGATGATGAAATGCTTTTTCCACCCTTGTTTCTTCAATACCACACGATGGGTTCAAAGAGTCTTGCTCTTCAGAGCGCTCTATGTATTGCTTTATATCACTAACGCACTGCCCTACAACAACATCAATTTTTCTATCAGCATTTTCTGCCAATAACTCATCAAATCTCTTCTCAACCTTTGCTCTCTCAGAGATATCCTTTGAAACGTTACAATATTCCAAGATCTCATCTACCTGAAGTTTTTTTGCTAATAGAAAGTCTTCTTGCTCTTGCTGCTGTCTTATTAATTCTTGAGTTACAATTTCAGCTCTAGAGTAATGATTCCCTCCAAGATATATTGTTTCTCGCTCTTTACTACCCCATAACTCGTCATTTAATTTATAACTCTCACGATTAAATACCTGATTTAACTGATCATCATTATTTATCATTTGTGGATCTGGCTCAAACTTTTTTTGCTCCTCGCTATTATTATCTTTGTAGTAGACATTAATTTCAATGTTAGCTAAAGAAGCTAACATACTAATTTCTCCAATGAAAGGAAAATAACTTTTACTTTCTATTGCTTCTAGATAGGCTTGATAGAGTTCAGGTTTGTCAAGAAATGAGCGTGTAATAAATTCACTGTTATATTGGACATCATACTCATTTTCACCAAGGGCCTCTGCATATTCTCTTAAATCACGCATAGCTTGATCATGCGATATATTAAATTTGCTAACAGCTTTACTTACTAACCTCTTCACATTACCTTCAGCATTTTTAATTTTCCTATTTGTTTGCTCAACCAACTCCTTTATTCTATCAGACTTACCAGTTAAATCCCCTGGCTTGTTTAAAAACATATTAAAAACATTTTCTAGATGATCTCTTAAAGGAGCTGGCATACTTGCATCATCCAATGACTCAAACTGACTTAAAAATTTGTGCCATTCCATTCTCATATCTTGCGCTCTTTCAGCTTTATATGGACCAGAGCTATTATCACCAAACACAGCATGAAAAAAACAATTGCCATCGCCCGCAGTATTATACTTAACTACTTGGCTATTAGTTGGTAATTTCCGTTCCCTAGATTGAAGCATAATTTTTACCTTAATTTAAGCTATATATTACTATACCAACAAAACTGTCAATAAGTAACTAATTAAGTATAGCAGAAATTCTTAAATTGTGCAATAATTATGGCTTTAAATAGCAAATATGAGCTTTAACTGTGGTATAGTTGGGTTACCAAACATAGGAAAATCAACCTTATTTAATGCACTTACAGAGTCAAGTGCAGCCGAAGCTGCAAATTATCCTTTTTGCACAATCGAGCCAAATATAGGCAAGATTTCGATAAAAGATCAGCGTTTGAAACAAATCGCAGCAATTGCCGGTTCAGAGAAGATAATTTATAATCAATTAGAAGTTGTGGATATTGCAGGTCTTGTAAAGGGCGCAAGCAAAGGTGAAGGACTCGGCAATAAATTTTTAAGCCATATCAGAGAAGTTGATGCCATCGTGCATCTGCTCAGGTGCTTTACGGATGACGATATCAGCCATGTACACAGTAAAATAGATCCAATATCAGATGCTGAAGTGGTGGAAATGGAATTAATCCTAGCTGATATTGACAGCATAGAAAAAAGGCTTCCTCAATTGGAAAAGAAAGCAAAACAAGGTGATAAAGAGCTAAAGAGACAACTTGAATTAATGCAAGAGGTATTAGCTACTTTAAAACTCGGTAAACCTGCAAGAAGTTTGGAAAACATGGACGAAGCCGAGATGAAGTCGCTTCAATTGCTCACAACAAAGCCCGTTATGTACGTTTGCAATGTTGAAGATACAAATGTTATAACTGGCAATGAATTATCTAGAAAGGTAGAGAGAATGGCGGAGGAAAATAAAAGCAAATTTTATTGCATTTCAGCAAAACTTGAAGCAGATATTGCAAATCTTGATAGTGAAGAGGAAAAACAGAGTTTTTTATCAGAATTTGGCTTACAAGAATCAGGCCTTGATGGGGTAGCGCGTATTATGTATGAAGTGCTGAGTATGATAACTTTCTTTACTGTGGGCCCCAAAGAAGCACGGGCATGGCCAGTAAAAATAGGATCAACAGCTGATAAGGCAGCAGGTGTAATCCACACTGATTTTGAGAAAGGCTTCATAAAAGCAGAAACTATAAGCTTTGCAGACTACATAAAGTATGGAAGTGAATCAGCTTGCAAAGACGCAGGAAAAATTCGCTTTGAAGGCAGAGATTATATCGTACAAGATGGTGATATAATGCACTTTAGGTTTAATGTGTAGTTTATTATGCAGCCACTTA
Organism: Wolbachia endosymbiont (group A) of Hedychridium roseum; assembly: GCF_964028325.1. Lineage (NCBI taxonomy): Bacteria > Pseudomonadati > Pseudomonadota > Alphaproteobacteria > Rickettsiales > Anaplasmataceae > Wolbachia > Wolbachia endosymbiont (group A) of Hedychridium roseum. The sequence goes on from NZ_OZ034755.1 coordinate 682,564, forward strand.
TTTAAAGTTAAGTTTTCTGGATCCCAGTATCTGGGCACTGGGATGACAAGAAAGGGAGCACTGGAATTTTTGTTTCAATATTTGTACATTAGCCATGCATCTGAACAGATACCTCCCCTAAACGGATACACTGTAGAAGGAGAGTTTCTTCTCCCCAGTAAAGACTAGATTCCAGACTGGAATGACAGCAGTCCTACGTCATACCGCGATTCATTCGCGGTATCTCTTAGCATAGATCCCGCTAACAAGTAGCGGGATGACGGTTGTCAGGGTGTCATGCAAGTAGCTGACACTGGTTCCTTTATGACGGCAGTGCTCGACACTGGAATCCAGCTTTTAATACAACCCCTCACCAAAAATATTGTGTTTTAACATAAGGTTAGCTACTTTTATACTCACCAACTTAATCTCTAATCAAAATTCCTGGATCCAAGTAGTCAGGGCACTGGGATGACATCCTCCCTAGCGGAGATTGCTCTCAAATCACAATGTTCGTACAGTAAGCACTGACCACTTTGCTTCAATATTTGCGATGCCCCTGAACAGATACAAAAAATCTATTGTTTTTTTATAAATTAAATCCTAAGGCATTTTTTACTGTAGATTAATCATTTGATTATAGTATCATCTTAATTAAGCTTATGCTTGGAATATTTATGAAGAGTATTTTATACTTTGTACTATTAGTTGTTGTATTTGGATCACTGAGCCTATTTGCTGTAGAGCAATTTGAAGAAAAGAAAATTGAATCAGTTCATAAAAACGAAAATGTAGGTGTAAGGAAGCAAGATAGGACAAATCAAAAAGATGAGTTGAAAAGCAACGTCGATGCTAAACAAACACAAGAGGCTGAGAGCAAAAGAGTAACCGATAAAGAGAAGCTGCAACACAACGAGAATAAAGCTTCTGTGGTTGAAAAAACTATAAGTGAAGGTGAAAGGATTGATAAAGGTTTGCCAAATGACCAGCTAGAAGAAAGTACAGGCGAATTTGCTCGAAATTTACCAAATGTGGCCAATAAAGAAGTGAATAAAGATTTGAAACCAGAGCCTTTGCCTTTAAGTGCTGATTTAAATGAGAATACAACTGACCCGCAAAAAAATCTACAAGCTGATCAGAAGATTGATATAAAAGATAATGAACTTTCAAAAAGTGATGCGAGTCAATTATTAGAGGGAAAAAAAGAAAAAGTAGAGAATCAGTTTGAAGAAAAAAAAGTGAAAGAAACAAACAATAATTCTAAGGACCGCAATAGAGTAAAACCTATAACTAAAAAAGATGAAGAAGAGCAAAGTGAAAAGAAAAATTTACAAAAATGGACAAAGCTAAACAGAGAACCAATAAAAGAATGGGGTCATAAAGATATACAAAGCAAGTCAATATATAAACGACAATATGATAGCCTTAATGAGCATCTTCCTACAACTGTATTTATTGATGATTACAGTAAGCAATTTTTTTACTGTATTAAGAAAAATAACTTACCTTGCTTAAGAGGAATAATGAGTAAGCTAGAAAAAATTGGATTAACAACTCAAGAGATACTAAGGTTTAGAAATAAATTGGGTGATACTCCTCTCATTTATTCAGTTAAACAAGGTGAGGTAGACATAGTGCGCTTTCTCTTATTACAAGGCGCTGATCTTAGAGTAGTTAATAATAATTTTCAATCCCCAATTGATATAGCAATCGAAAAAAAGCAGATCAATATAATAAATGCGATTGCCGAAATGATGCCACACCTTTTGGAGGATAGAAAAATAGACAATAAAGAAAGCTCAGCAATTTACGATTGGGCTGTGAAAACGAAAGAAAACAATGAGTCGCAGTGCGATAAGCAAGATGATTAGATTTTTGATATTAATTTTAGTTGGTCATTTATGTTATGGAAACGAAACAAATGATGAAAAAAATCAGATTAGTGATTTTTTAAACGCTCTACATGATGCAAAATACGTATCTTACAGTAAAAAAGACTTTGCTGAATTTTTGGTGCAGTGCCACAAAGAGGGCGTGCCAGAAGATTTTAAGAAAGGTTTTGGCTCTAACTTAAATGGAGCTAATTTTAGCCAATTGTACCTAAGTGGATCTGTTTTTGATGGAGTAAGTCTGATTGGTGCTGATTTTTCTAACACCGATTTATCCGACGTGTCTTTCATTGATGTTGATTTACGTGGTGCTAATTTCTCCAATGCTAATTTACGTGGCATTAAAATAAAAGGTACAAATTTGAGTTTTACAAAATTTGTTTCTGCAAACTTAACAGATATCGTATTTGATCAGTCTCATGTTAGTTATGCTGATTTTATCAGTTCCGATCTCAAAAAAGTAAGTATGCACAACGTAATTGGTTTGCATACTAATTTCTCGAATGTGCAAATGAATCTCTCCAACTTATCAAACTCGAATGTTAGCTACGTAAATTTTAATGATAGTGAAATAAACGATACTGTTATGCAGAAAAATAACCTTGATAATGCAAGTTTCTTTGGAGTGGATGCATATAAATTAAAGATACAATTTTCTTCATTAAAAAATGCTAACATATACGGTGCAGAGTTAAAAGAATCAGACTTTACAGGTAGCAATCTTTCCGATGCCTGCCTTAATTCTTCTATCATAATTAACAGTAACTTCGACGAAGCTAATTTAAGCAACACACAAATTTCCTATGTGAATGACGATAATTCAAGTTTTGTTCAATCTATACTAAATGGTTCCAAGATAAAACATGTATATGTTTCTGGAGCAAGTCTTCAGGATGCTGATTTATCCAATATTGATTTTAGTTTTAGTGAACTGCATCAAGTTAATGTCTCTAATGCTGACATTCGTCACGGAAAGTTTCATAATACTAAAGTTGCGAATTCTAACATGAATGGCTCATTTTTTGACCATTCACTATTCACCTCTGCGAAGATAGAAGATTCAGACCTTTCTACAACTTCAATGTATAAGATAAAAATCCAAGACTCTCAAGTTTATAACAGTACACTTTTTCACCATAATATTGATTCCAGTGAAATAGAAAATTCAACATTCTTTAATTTATTAGCTGATAATTCGAGCTGGTCCAATTTAAAAGTAACTAATTCAAATTTTATTGAAAGCGATTTCAGATCTTCTTTGCTTCACGCTAATGCCTTTAGGAAAACTAGCTTTTTTCTTAGCAATTTGAGCAATTCAACAATTAGTGATATGTCTTTTCACTCTTCAAGCATATATAAAAGTTCAGTTGCTGATGCTCATTTAACAGATTGCAAGTTTGATAATTCAATTTTGATTGACAATCAAGGGCAGAAAAAACTTGCAGGGTTAGAAAATGCTATAACTTCAATTGGAGATTTGCAAGAGAAAATATCACAGGGTGAAAAATTTAATGTAAATTATTCTTACTTTGAATTTAAGAATATGAATTTAGAAAATGCTGATTTTTCTAATTCAACATTGAGTAGAGCAAAGTTTGTAAACGTTAATTTGAATAAGGCAAATCTTGAAAAAACCGATTTGCGCTATACTGTCTTTGATAACTCTTCTCTCATTGGCACCAACTTATCAAATTCTAATTTAGAAGGTTCTAGCTTTTTAAACTCTGATCCAAAAAGCGCCATGTTAAAAAATGCAAAGAAAAATGACCATAAAAAGTGAGGGCATATTATTGGTTCTATCCTCTCCTTCTGGAGCTGGAAAAACTACTATATCAGAAAAATTACTTGAGCGATCAACTAATTTAGTTAGGTCTGTTTCTACGACTACGCGCAAGCCTCGCTCTGGCGAAATAAATGGAAAAGACTATTTTTTCGTTACCGAAGAAAAATTTCACGAGTTATGCGAAGCTGGTCAGATGCTTGAATACGCCAAAGTTTTTGAGAATTTTTATGGTATACCAAGAGATTTTATAGAGCAAAACTTAAGCAGTGGAATAAGCGTTTTACTAAGCATAGACTGGCAAGGGGCATTTCACTTATTCAAGCTCATGAGAAAAAAAGTTGTAAGTGTTTTTATACTTCCCCCTTCAATGGAAGAGCTGAGGTTACGCCTGCAAAAGCGTAATAGCAACAGTGCGGATGAAATAGAGCGCAGATTAGCCGAAGCTCAAAAAGAGATAAGCAAACGTGATAAATATGATTATGTAATAATCAATGATGATATTGATAAAAGTGTAGAAGAGATAAGCTCCATACTAAATAAAGAAAGACTTAAAAAACTAAAAGAAAAACCAAGTCTGGAAGATTTATAAAAGCATCGATCTGCAGCTATAGTTTCTTATCCTATAGCTATACCGCCGCGAACCGTCATACCGCCGCGGTATCTCAGCATAGATTCCGCTAACACGTAGCGGACCGTCATACCGCCGCGGCGCTAACGAGTAGCGGAATGACGGTTTTTCAAATTGTCGTAAGTCAGTTTAGCTATATTTTAGCCAGTAGCACGTTTTGCAGTTACTCACTTTAGCTATATTTATTATTTTTTAAGATTAAATGGTTAAAATAGTAGACAACTGTTCAAGTGAGGATTTGACTATGATAACAGATTTTCTAATAGAAACTAGTTTTCTGCCTTTCCACCTATATTTTGATCACATATACAACGTTTAGCTCAATTTAAAAGTCAAACTTCTTGGTTGTTAGTTTAGTGCTGACAACTTAAATAGCTTTTAATATTGGGGTTTTAGTATGGGTATAGATCTAAGCGCACTAGCTACTAATGCAGATAAGTTAGACGAATGCATAGATAAAAATAAAAAGCGAGAGCAGGATAGAAAAGACGAGCAATTGTATGGCACTATAGAGAGAAAGGTAAAAAAAGAAAAACACAAGCGTGAAAAACCAAGAGGTCAAGATGGAACCCTCAAGAAGTGCAAAAGGTTATTTGAGGAAGGTGCTAGCTCTGAAGTATTAACTAAATTAGAAGAATCACTTAGAGAACAAGAAAAATATTATAGGTATTATGTCCAATGCTTCCTTCCAGTGCTAGATGAAGTAATAGAACGATCGAAAAAAACACCAAATGAAACAAAAGAGCGAGTAAAGCAAGCAATTTCAGAAATTACTTATAATAGCAAATATTGTTTTACCCACAACCAAAATGATCGTAGGGACAGTGAAACAGAGAGTGGCTACGGTAGCGATGTTGAAGATGATCATGAAGTAGAAATAAGCAACGGAATAACGAATAATAATGTTCAATTACTAAAAGCGATCAAAAATGGAAATAACAGGAAATTTAGAAAATATCTAAAAGATTGTACGGATATTAGCAGCATAAAAGATGAAAAAGGAAATAATATTTTACACCTTATTGCATCGCTCGAAAAGAAACAGAAATGCAAGTTTCTGGGTATCCTAATAAAAACGGTCACCAAGGAAGATTTAGCACAACTCATTAATAGTGAAAATCAGGACGCTCTTCAGGTGGCACTAATTAACAAGATAACAAAAGAAAAACATGAGTCTCATACGATCCAAAATAATGATAACACACTTAAGTTTCTTACAAAATTGTTAGAGCATGGAGCCAGCTCTGATAATTTAGGATTATCTACAAAAGAATTACAAGGCTTAAAAGAAGAGCAAAAGACATACTATCGTAATTTCTTAGAAAAATTAGCAGAGCAAGGAAAGAAATCTAAATTAAAGCCAGAAATAAAAATCAATACAGAAGCAAAAATTAAAGAAATTATACCACGTACCATAAATACTCCAGATAGTAATGATAATTATCAATTACATTTAGCAATTAAAAATAATGATAAAGAACTTTTTAAAGAACTATTGCAAAAAGGGGCAGATATTAGCCTTAAAGACACAGATGATAATAATGCTTTACACTTGATTGTTAAACCTGAAACAAAACAAAAACTTAAACTTCTCCATATATTGCTAGAAGCAAGCCAAAAAGAACAATTTATAAAAGCTGTAAATGATAAAAAAGAAGGGCAAACACCGCTCCATCTGGTACTCCAGCGCATACAAGAGAAGAGTGAGAACCGATCACTTAAGAAATTTGAAAAAACAAATAGATATAAAGCCTTAGAGTTATTTTTACAAAACGGTGCAGATATTACCGTGCAAGATAAAGATGAAAAAAATGCTCTGCACTATATTGCTTCATTCAAAGGAGAACAAAAAGTTACATGTTTAGAGTTGATTTTAAATTCGGTGGAAAAAGAGAAATTTAGTAAAGCTGCAAACGCCACTAACGAAAAAGAACGCACACCACTACAAGTAGCGCTAATTACTAAGACGACAAAAGATAAACATAATTTGGTCAATCCTAAGAGCCGTGATAACACGATCAAGTTTTGTGTAAAATTAGTGCAAAATGGTGTTGACCCAAAGCAGTTAATACTACCCGAAAGATTATGGAGCAAAGAGTATTATAAAATTATAAAAGGAATAGAGAAATCAATGGGTAGAGCGCTTATTCCAGATGATATGAGAACTGAACTGAAGTGCAATTTTGGCAAGAAGTTAAAAGCACGCGATATTGTGAAGTATGTCAATAATGTTGTTTGTAAAGTAGTGACAACGCTTGTATTTACTGCTTTAGCCTGTGCAGTAATATTCAGCGCTTCTCAAGGAAGTATTACAATTGCAACTGCCTCATCTATTATAGCAGTTATTGGAGTTTGTTATCTTATTTACTTGAATTTAGAAAATATTTATGAAGGATTTGGAAAAATTAAAGGAAAGTTTACTGAAGAAAAGCAACTTACACTTCAAGATAACGCACCAAAAAATGATACACAATGCAATAACTCTGTTAAGGATATAGAAAATAAGTCCAACGATTTAGAAGAGCAAGAGGTACAAAAATCATCAAGTCAATCAGAATATACAGAAAACCCAGCTACTAAAATGAGCGATGTATCAATACTACGTCAATTCATGAATAAGCTAGTAGGGAACGTTCTATAGCTAGCTACAATTTGATATGCCGTCATTCCGCTACTCGTTAGCGCCGCGGTATAGCACATTTTGCACCTGTTCACTTTAGCTATATACCAATATTTATCCTTTCTTAAAACTAAACATTTAAAATAGTAGATAATCGTTGAAGTGAGGTTTAACTATGATACTAGCAGAAACGCTCTTCTGCCTGTATTTCAATTACATATACAACATTTTAAAATTTAAATCTAGCTTTTTAGTTGTTAGTTCTCAATCTCAAATTGTTGACACTTACAACTACAAAGATACACAAATAGTTAGTTTTTAGTGAGGCTTTGGTATGACAAAAGAAAATTCTACATCTAGTGAGTTAGTACACAACAATGAATTATTGAGCATTATAACGAAAAAAGTAACAAAAGGAAAGCACAAACACCTACACCCAGAAGTTGGGAAAGACAAGACTCTCAACAAATGCAAGGGATTGTTCAAGGAAGGGGCTAGTCCTAAGATATTAACCGAAGTGTTAACCAAATTAGGAGAATCACCTGAAGAACAAGAAAAATATTATAAGTATTATACTCAACACTTCCTTCCAGCATTGAAAAAAGAAATCAAACAGTCAAAAAAACTAGACCCAACAAAAAAAGAGGAAATAGAACAAGTAATTTCAGAAGCTATTAACAAGAGCAGCAAAAAAGATCATCCTGATAACGTTGATCAAAATGAAATTGGTCGTAGAGGGAGTATGGAGAGTGAAACCGAAAGCGGCAACAGTAGCGATGCTGAAGATGATCATAACGCTAGTAAGAAGCATTCAATCAGTAGTGCTAACACAATAAGTGAAGGGCAAGGAGTAGAGAAAGACAACGGGATGACGATTGACAATGGAGACAGTGGAATCGAAAGCGGCAACAGTAGCGAAGCTGAAGATGATCCTGCTGATGAGAAAGACCACATTTCGGGTATACCAATTTCCTACACAGCAAATGAAAACCAAGAAGTGGAGAAAACCAACGGGATAACGAACAGCAATGTTCAATATACTGATGAGGAACAGCCAATATTCAAAGCAATTAAAAATGGAAATCGCAAGAAATTTGAAGAATATCTGAAAGGTTGTAAGGATATTAGCAGTGCAAAAGATGAAAAGTAAAATAATATTTTACACCTAATAGTTACACAATTAGAGAAAAAACAAAAGTTTGATTTTTTAAATACAGTACTAGATGTGAGTAAGAAGGAAGGAAAAGAGCAACTTAAAGCACAACTTGAAAAAGCTGTAAACGATAAAAATGGCAACGGTCAAACACCACTGCAAGCATTGTTACTTAGTAAAGTAACAAAAGAAAAACATAGTTTTGAGACTACACCTAGAAAAACTTTAACACCTTTTAAAAAACTTATACCACACTACGACAATACAATAGTATCTGCTATACAATTGCTCAAATTAGGAGCAAATATTGATGATTTGCAGTTGTCTAAAGAAGAATTACAGGAGTTAAGCGAAAAACAAAAAATATATTATCTTAACTTCTTAGAAAAATTGGCAGAGTCAGTAAAGAAGTCTGAATTAGAACCAGAAATAAAAACCAATACAGAAACAAAAATTAAAGAAATTATAGGGTATACCATAAATACTCCAGATAGTAATCCATTACATTCAGCAATTGAAAATAATGATAAAAACTTTTTGAGGAGTTACTACAGAAAGGGGCGGATATTAGCCTGAAAGACACAAATGGCAACAATGCTTTACATCATATTGCTTTACTTAAAGGAGAGCAAAAAGTTGCATATTTGGAGTTGATTTTGAATTTAGTAGAAAAAGAAGTGATATCTCAAGATAAATTGAGAGAAGCTATGAATGCTACCAACCAGAAAGAAGACACGCCTCTACAAGCGGTGCTAAAAACAAAAGCAAGGAAAGAAAAAATTGAATATCTAAAGCAAGGAACAATTTTTGATTCAACAGTTAGTTGTAGCAATACAACAAAGTTTTGTGCAATGCTGCTAGAAATGGGCGCTGATCCCTGTTCTCTAGAGTTGGAAGGTCAAACATTTGATACTAAAAAGTATTATCTAACTTTACTTAATTTAAAAGAATATCCAAGAATTACACAAGAAGCACAAAAAAAGGTTAGAGAGCTAAAGGAGAAACTCGAGGAAAAATACCACTGTAAAACTGCTTCAAAAAAATGTCAGTCTGGCATTGAAAAAGCAGGTTCTTTTATAGAAAAAACAGCATCTACTACAGGAAAAGCAGTATCTGCTGCTGGAAAGTACATAGATCCAGCAAAGAGAACCCGTCAAACATTAATATCCATAACAACGGTTATTTTCATTTCAGCTGTAGCATATGGTGTCTCTCAGGGTTACATTGGGGCCCTTGCCGCTTTATTCCTCGCAGCTATTGCTATAGCTACATGTCTTGCTCTCACTTTAGGGTTTAGTGGTGTTAAGAAATGTTTTGAAAAACTAACTAATAAAACAAAGAACTTTACTGACAATGACCGACAGACAAAGCGTGCAAGAAATCCAAAAAGTGAAATGAAAGATACATCAACAAAATCTCCCGCAGATGGGTTAACAATATAACTAGTATACCCTCTTTTCCGGAGCGATGAAGTCAATTTCATCGCTCAGAGTTTTTTCAGCCACTTTTTTATAATCAATTTTTACGTTAATTTGACCTTTCTTTTCTTCAAGCCACGCTATGGTGTGTTTCATCCAGTTTTTATCATCACGCTCAGGAAAATCTTCACGAGCATGAGCACCTCTACTCTCCTCTCGATTGGCTGCGCATTCCATGGTAATAACCGCTTGTGGGATCATGTTAGCAAGCTCCAGTGCTTCAACTAAATCACTGTTCCATATCATACTGCGATCCTCAAGTGAAACATCAGGCATCATTTTTGCTACCTTTTTTATAGCTTTTTTACCTTCTTCTAAAACTTCAGCAACACGGAACACTGATGCGTACTTTTGCATAGTGTTCTGCATTTCGCTGCGTATTTTTGCTACTTTGAGCTTCCCAGAAGCAAATCGCATTTTATTAAACCTATCTATTATCCAATCTGTACAATCTGAGCTCAATTTTTTATGTGGTGTACCGGATTTTAGTTTCTCTTTTGCTCTGAGCGCTGCAGCTCTACCAAAAACCACAAGATCAAGAAGTGAGTTAGAACCAAGTCGATTTGCACCGTGCACAGAGACACATGCAGCTTCTCCAATTGCAAATAGTCCATCTACCACTTCTTCCTTACCTTGCTTCAGCGTGATCACTTCTCCATGATAATTGGTTGGAATGCCGCCCATGTTGTAGTGAACAGTTGGAATAACAGGTATTGGATCTTTAGTGACATCAACTCCAGCAAAAGTTCTTGCGGTTTCGCTGATGCCCGGCAATCTGAGTTTTATTACTTCCGGATCAAGATGCGCTATAGTTAAATACATGTGATCTTTTTTCGGTCCAACTCCCCTTCCCTCTCTAATTTCAATTGTTATTGCACGACTTACCACATCACGGGAAGCTAAATCTTTTGCTTTTGGTGCGTAACGTTCCATAAACTTTTCGCCCTGAGAATTAACGAGGTACCCCCCTTCTCCACGGCACCCTTCTGTCATCAAGCACCCTGAGCCATATATTCCTGTTGGATGAAATTGTACAAATTCCATATCTTCAAGTGGTAACCCAGCTCTCACCACCATGCCATTACCATCACCTGTGCAGGTATGCGCACTTGTTGCAGAGAAATAAACACGTCCATATCCACCTGTTGCTAGCACCACCGAATGTGCGCGAAATCTATGTAATGTGCCGTCGCATAGCGACCAAGCAAGAACTCCGCAGCATGCTCCGGTTTCGCTATCCATAATTAAATCAATCACAAAGTATTCAACAAAAAATTCAGCGTTGAATTTAAGACACTGCTGATATAGAGTGTGAAGGATTGCGTGCCCAGTTTTATCTGCCGCTGCACAAGTGCGCTGCGCTGATTTTCCTTTACCAAAGTGAGTTGTCATTCCACCAAAAGAGCGCTGGTATATTTTGCCATCTTCTGTACGAGAAAAAGGTACGCCAAAATTTTCAAGTTCAATAACAGCTTTAGCAGCGTTTTTACACATATATTCTATTGCATCTTGATCACCAAGCCAGTCTGAACCTTTTATTGTGTCATATGCATGCCAGCGCCAATCGTCTTCACCAATATTACCTAAAGCTGCACTAATTCCGCCTTGTGCTGCAACTGTATGACTTCGTGTAGGGAAAATTTTAGAAATGCAGGCAACTGAAAAATTAGTTGCAGCCATCCCAAGCGTTGCTCTGAGCCCTGCTCCACCTGCACCCACTACTACCACATCATACTCATGTTCTATGATCTCATACGCTGACTTATCCATATTTGCTTATTTTATCATTACAGGCTTATGATATCACAGAAGTAGAAAAAATCTATACAAGTTTTCTATAGCTAATACCAATTCTCATTATTAGTGAACCACTTTTTCATCCAATAATTTTGATCTTAATGCCATTTAAACCTCGCTATTTTACTTACTTCAGGTGGAACATACAATAAAATGGTTGAGTCTTTATCTGGCTTGCATCCATCGGTAGTTATTACACTAAATAAACAGGAAGTTGGTGGAATGATAAAAGAAACGATTACTCAAAAATTTTCTGAAATGGCCAGGGAAAACCTTGGCAATTTCTCTGAGGAAGAGCAGGAAAAGATTCGTAATGAGTTGCCGGAATTATCGTCTGAAACAGTAAGATAGCTACACGCTTAGCTCTTGAGAAAAAGTGTCAGGGGTTTAGCAGTGGACTAGATAATGATAAAAAGGAGGAAATACTAGGAGAATGTATGAGTAATTTATCCTATGTTGAACTGGAGAATCAAAACGAAGTGGTAAGGTAAATTATATTTCATTAAAGTCATTTATCTTGAAACATAAGCAGGATTTTGTATAGTTGTTTCAATTTGGGTCTGTATATTGAAACAATGCGTGAAAATGACAGGTCATTGTACAAGAGGTACCTAATTTGCCGACAAGAATGCTAGATAAAGAAACTTACATTTCAATTATTTCATAATTTCTGTATAATCTTACAAGCTCAATTGGTATATTATGAAGATAATAATAGGTAATGCTAGTAAAGAATTAGGGGAATCAGTAGTTAACCGGCTAGATGTTCAACCATCCTCTGCTTGGATATCAAAGTTTACCGATGGCGAGGTAAATGTAGAAGTAGCAAATGATCTATATAATCAAGAAGTATACATAGTACAATCTCTTTCTCCCCCTGTGAATGATAACCTTATGGAGCTTCTGCTTATAATTGATGCAGTAAATAGATTAGGAGCCAAAAGGATAGTAGTAATTATTCCTTATTATGGATATAGCAGACAAGATAGAATTATCAAGAACAATGATATGCAATCTGCTTTAAATGCCAAATTAGTTGCAAATCTTATTCAAACTGCAGGTGCAAGTAGTGTTGCAGTGATTGATTTGCACTCAAGTCAAATTGAAGGATTCTTTGATGTACCGATAACTAATTTGAACTGCTTTGAAGCATTTGTTGACTGTATACACACGGAAAATTTGGCAATTGTTGCACCTGATGTTGGAGCAATTGGCAGAGCACGTGCTTTTGCAAAGACTTTAGAGGAAAAGTACAAGATAGGGTTAAGTGATAAGATTATTGTAGTAGATAAATATAGGGAGAAAGCAGGCACATCTCAAGTAATGAACATAATAGGAGAAGTTGCGAATAAAAATTGTGTCATTGTTGATGATATAGTTGACTCTGGTGGAACATTGTGTAATGCAGCCCTTGCTTTAAAAAATTGCGGAGCAAAGTCCGTAATTTCATGCATCACACATGGTGTGCTTTCAGGAAGTGCAGTTGAAAAAATTTCTTCCTCTTCTTTAGATAAATTAGTGATTACGGATACTATACTTCACAAACTTGAAAAAACTGGTAAAATAGAAGTTGTTTCGGTCGTAGATATTTTAACTCACTTCATCCAAGGAGGTAAAGATGCCAGCTAAGTCAACAGAAGACGTTATTACTTCACTAATAGAATTTGCAAATAAGAGAAAAATAACAATTACCAAGGAAGAAATGCTTAAAATTGCACAGCTTGTAAGGATTAAGTTATCAAATGACGAGATTGATCACTACTCCAAAGAACTGACAATGCTGGATTGGATACATGATACTTTATTACAAGTTAATACTGAAGGTGTTTCTCCTATGCGTTATGGCAGTATAGACAAGGACATTCATGTACGCGATGATGTTATAAATTCTCAAAACATTAAAGAAGAGATATTGTCCAATACAAAACCTGAGCATGGGTATTTCGTAGTGCCAAAGGTTATAAACGATTAGGGTAAAATAAGGCTCATATCAATTCTATAATAGATCTACTTTCAAAGTATCCGTTCAGCAGAGTGGCAAAACAGATATAGCTAACCCAAGAAGGTTTCCCTACGTCATACCGCCGCGGCGCTAACAAGTAGCGGAATAACGAATTTGTTGTTTTTCAAATTGTAGGTAAACCTAAGCCACTTTAGCTATAGTTTACTTGCCCCATGATTTTCTTTATTATCAGATATTGCTTTAAATAATATGGAGGGGTAAGTTGTCAGCAATTGCCATCATTGATTTTGGTTCACGTACGATATCGGTAGTTAACATTAGCTACCTGAGGGTCAGAGTCGCCTTTCTTAAAGATATTTTAAGTATACTAGATGTATTATTGATACGTGATAATAAAACTGGGGGTTTTTATGGAAACATCTGAATTAACTTTACTCGACTTACAGGATTTGCTTGAAAGTTTGAAAAGGCATGTGCGTAGTGAAGTAGAAAAATATGTAGATAAAAGGGTAGAAGAAGTCAAAGATGAGGCAGTAACATATATAATAAATAAAGTATTAAACAATATGGTGGGTAATGAGCCACTAAATGAGCTCAAAATAGATAAACCTAAAGAAATTGTGCAAGTTGATGATGATGGCTTAACGCAAAATCAAAAAGTTATTAAAGCTCTTTTTATAGGTAGAACACTTGTTGGAGAATATAAAAAGAAAATGTATGAAGTTACAGTCAGTAATGAGGGAAAGTTTATTTACAATGGGGAAGAATATAGTGCTCCTTCTACGGCTGGCACAAGAATTACCGGTAAAAGTTGCAACGGTTGGGATTTTTTTAAAGTATGCCTTGACCCCAAAGAAAAACTGAGGACTCTGAGTCACCGCCGTGCAAAGTTTCTGTCAACTCAAAATAAATCATAGCTAACGTTTAAGTCATACATCAAAGCTTTTAAGAGGTCTTAGTTTACTTACTTCTTTATTTTCTTTATTATCAGATATCACTTTTAAGTAATATGGAGGAGCAAATTGTCAGCAATTGCCATTATTGATTTTGGTTCACAATTTACACAGCTTATCGCAAGACAAGTCAGGGAAATGGGTGTGTATTGCGAAATATTTCCAAGCAACATCAGTTTTGAAACAATATCAAAATTCAATGGGTTTATTCTCTCTGGAGGACCACAATCTGTAAATGATGATTGTTCTGAAACAAGTAGAGTAGTACATGAAATTATAAAACTTAATAAGGCAACAAACGTTCCTATACTTGGAATATGCTATGGACAGCAACTCATTTGTCATTATTTTGGAGCAAAAGTAAAAGAGAGTTTCAAACAGGAGTTTGGCAGAACTAAAATCAAGATACTAAAAGAATCCCCCATTATAAAGGATACCTGGGATGTTAATTCTGAAGTGGATGTATTAATGAACCATGCGGACAGTGTTGATACTATACCACAGGGATTTACTGTTATCGCATCAGGTGTGATAAATCAAACAATTGCAATAATTGTCAACGAACAGCGGAAGATTTACTGTACTCAGTTCCATCCTGAAGTGAGGCCCACAACAAATGGCAGTAAATTGCTCTCTAACTTCTTGGATATTGCAAATTGCGAGAGAGACTGGACAATGAAATCGTTTATTGAAAAGCAGAAGGAAAAAATCAAAAATGTAGTAGGAGAGAAAAAAGTAATCGCTGCAGTAAGTGGTGGGGTTGATTCAAGTGTTGCAGCGGCTCTCACACATAAAGCTATAGGAAAACAATTGAACTGTATTTTTATCGATACTGGGTTGTTACGCAAGAACCAGACCATTGCTATGTTGAAAGAAATTCCGATAAACTACGTTGATAAATCAAATTTATTTTTGAGTAGGTTAAAGGGAATAACTGATCCAGAAAAAAAGCGAAAAATTATCGGTAACGCTTTCATTGAAGTGTTTGAAGAAGAAGCAAAAAAAATAGGTGATGTGGATTTTTTGATGCAAGGTACCATCTACTCTGATGTAGTTGAGTCAGGGCATGCCTCAGACAACACTAGTACAATTAAGTCTCACCATAATGTTGGTGGGTTGCCAGAAAAGATGAACCTGAAGCTAGTAGAGCCTTTACGCTACCTCTTTAAAGATGAGGTAAGGCTACTTGGAAAAGAAATTGGGCTTTCAGACGAGATAATATTTCAACATCCATTTCCTGGACCCGGACTTGCAGTGAGGATTATAAGTGAAGTCGATGAAGAAAAGGTGCGAATATTGCAAGAAGTAGATGAAATATATATTAATACGATGAAAAATTACGATCTATACGATAAGATATGGCAAGCTTTTGCTGTATTATTACCAATAAAAACTGTAGGCGTCATGGGAGATGGTCGTACATACGGATATGTTTGTGCTTTAAGGGCTGTAACATCGTCCGATGGTATGACGGCTGATGCATTTCCATTTGAAGATAAGGATCAGCATTCGCTAGTGTTTTGGGACTTTTTACAGAATGTTGGCAGTATAATTGTTAATAACGTTTCCGGAGTAAATAGAGTTGTCTATGACTTAACTTCTAAACCACCAGCAACCATTGAGTGGGAGTAAATCAAAAAGTCTAGTCATCCCGCAGCGGGATCTAGAGATACCGCGGCGGTATGACGTAGGATTGCTGTCATCCCGCTTTGTTAGCGGTTGAGATACCGTGAATAAATCACGGTATGACGTTAAGTAACTCGTCATCCCGCTACGTGTTAGCGGGATCTAGAGATACTGCGGCGGAATGACGAATTTGTTGTTTTTCAAATTGTAGGTAAACCTAAAGCTATAGAAAAAAAGAAGAACCAGTTTCTTAGTTCTTCATTGACATAATCCACTTCATATGCCATAATAAAATTTTATATCTTGGAGAAGGAAATGACATTAAGGTTAATACTACAAGAAGTCAACAGTAGTCCAGATCTGAGTAAGGAAAATTTAATTGATAGAATTAAAGATAAGCTGCAGCAGGAAAATCAACTTATATATGATGAGTGGAAAAAAAGCGAATTTGATATAAATTACACGTTTATAATACTCAAGTGCAATTTATTACTTATAGCAGCTGAAAATGGCTATGAAAAAGTAGTAAGATACTTAACAAAAAACGGAGCTAATGTTAATGTACAAGATGAATGGGAAAAAACCTCCTTACATTATTCTGCTCAGCATGGGCATACACAAGTAGTAGAAGTTTTGCTAGAAGAAGGAGCAGGCGTTAATGCACAAGATGAAGATAAAGGGACTCCTTTGCATTATGCTGCTGAGCACGGGCATATAAAGACAGTGAAACTTCTACTAAAAAATGGAGCTAATATCAATCTACAAGATGAAGGTGGAAGAACTCCTTTGCATTATGCTGCTGAGCACGGGCATATAAAGACAGTGAAACTTCTACTAAAAAATGGAGCTAATATCAATCTACAAAATAAAAATAGATATACCCCTTTGAGTTGTGCTTGGCATAGTAAATATCCAGAAATGGCAAAACTTCTGCTAAATTATGGTGCAGACCCATCATGTATACATAGGCCTAAAGCTACAAAAGCAGGAGCCGTTGGGGTTGTTATATCTGCTGTTGTAGTTCCATTAGGACTCGTTTACGCTACTGCATTATCTGCACTAGCAATAGTTGGAATTACTGTGGCATCTGCACTGATCGTTGGTGGAATTTCCTATGGGGTTGCGTATAAGTCATCAGAGCATTCATTAAACAGTAAGCTAAGTGAGGTTAGCTGCAGTAATGTTGATGGAAATAAACAAACTGTACAACCATAGTTACTAATTTACCACAGTAACCGCGCCGTGGCAGTGCTTGTATTTCTTTCCGGAGTTGCAAGGACATTTGTCGTTTCTTGAGACTTTGGAAAGTCTGCTATTTCTAGCAGAATGTACCCTATTGCCTATCTCTTGGTTGTCTGCCAACTTAAAGTGTGCTAAGCGATGAATGGTGAGTTCCTTCCATTTTTCAAGCATTGACTCAAACATCAAGAAAGCTTCACGTTTAAATTCATTCAGTGGATCTTTCTGCCCCATGGCACGTAAGCTTATGCTTTGTCTTAAGCTTTCTAAAGTTGAAAGGTGTTCCCTCCATAAATGATCAAGTGTCATTATCATCATTTGCTTCACGATCGTATTCCACAAATCTGTAGTGTGCTGACTGTTGAAATATTTTTCTTTCTCAGTAAAAAATTCTTGTATCTTATCATTTATATAATTCAAAGCTTCTTGTTTGTTTAAAAACTTTGCTAAATCTTCTTTATCAAGCGTTATTCCATACTTTGTATGGAATTCTTTGACTATATCTTCAATATAATCCTCATAATAGCCACTTTGGATTATACCTTCTACTATGCTCTCATTTACTTCGCTATATACTTCAAGTAAATCATTAATTTCGTTGCCTAAGATATTGTTTCTCTGCTTAAAAATAACTTTACGTTGGTTGTTGATTACGTCATCAAACTTAAGCAAAGACTTCCGCACATCATAGTTTCTAGCTTCAACTTTCTTCTGCGCCTTCTCAAGTGCCTTATTGATCCATGGATGATGAATAGCTTCGTTATTCTTTAACCCTACTTTTTGTAAAAAGCTTCTCATTCTATCAGAACCAAATATTCTCATTAGGTCATCTTCAAGCGATAAAAAGAACTTAGAAAGTCCAGGATCCCCCTGACGACCAGAACGGCCGCGTAATTGATCATCTATTCTCCTGCTTTCATGTCTTTCGGTTCCAACCACGCATAAACCACCAGCTTTTATAGCAATTTCCTTATCTTTTTTTACTCTTTCGACTATTTCTTGGTATTTTTTTTCTCTTTCATCAGCATTTTTTATCTTCTTTAGCTCTACCTTTGCAATCATTTCAGCGTTTCCACCGAGTTGAATATCAGTTCCACGTCCTGCCATGTTAGTTGCTATAGTGATACTACCTGGCACTCCAGCTTGTGCTATTATGTACGCCTCTTGTTCATGATAACGAGCATTCAATACTGAATGCTTAAGAGAATGGCTTTGCAAAAGCGCAGAAAGCTTCTCAGAGTTTTCGATGCTTACCGTGCCAACAAGGACCGGTTGAAGGCGTTTATGGCATTCTTCTATAAACTTCAACACAGCATTAAATTTTTCTTTTCCTGTGCCATAAATTTCATCATCAATATCAACTCTTTTTACAGGTACATTGGTTGGAATTTTTACTACATTTAGTCTGTATATATCACGAAACTCTTCTGCCTCTGTTGCTGCTGTTCCAGTCATTCCGGAAAGTTTATTGTACATACGAAAGTAATTCTGAAATGTGACCGATGCTAAAGTTTGGTTTTCATGCTGAATTTCAAGATTCTCCTTTGCTTCAAGTGCCTGATGAAGACCATCGGAATATCTCCTGCCCTCCATCATACGCCCAGTAAATTCATCAATAATCACTACCTTGCCATCCTTTACTATATAATCTTTATCAGCAGTAAACAGCTTATGTGCACGTAATGCTTGGTCTATATAATGAGTCATTATCATGCTGTCAGTATCATAGAGCGAGGAATTTTCAGGAATGAGATTGTATGACCTGAGTAGTTCTTCCACTCGTGAAATACCATCTGCAGTAAGGAACACTGCCCTACCCTTTTCATCCACCTCATAATCAGAGTCAACTAATTTGGTTACTATTTTATTGATATGCTTATATATCTGATTGTTTTCCTCAATCTGGCCAGAAATAATAAGCGGAGTGCGAGCTTCATCAATGAGTATTGAGTCTACTTCATCAACTATTCCGTAGTGAAAGCCTCTCTGAACCATGTCTTCTTGAGAAAATTTCATATTGTCTCGCAGGTAATCAAAGGCAAGCTCGTTATTTGTGGAATACACGATATCTGCACTGTAAGCCTCTTTTCTCTCTTCGTCTGTCAAGTTATTCGTGATAAACGCAACAGAAACCCCAAGAGAATTATATAATTTGCTCATCCACTCTGTGTCTCGTTTCGCAAGGTAGTCGTTAACAGTTACGACGTGCACGCCTTTCCCTTCTAAAGAATTAAGGTATGCAGCTAAAGTTGCAACGAGTGTCTTTCCCTCTCCTGTTTTCATTTCTGATATCATGCCGTTATGGAGCACCATTCCACCAATCAACTGAACATCAAAGTGCCTCATGTTAAGAAACCTGCGAGAGGCTTCACGCACAACTGCAAATGCAGGTACGAGAAGATCATTTAACGTTTTCCCATTTTTCAATTCCTGTTTGAATTCTTGAGTTTTACCAGCAAGCTCCTCATCAGATAAGCTCTGCATTTCTGTTTCTAATGCATTTATTTGCTGAACAATTTTCCTAAAGGATTTTATTATCTTCTTGTTTGTTGACCCAAATATCTTTCTTATAAAAAAGAATGACAACGTAAAAATGAAAAATATAAGAATGGCTGTCAAAATTAGCGGATAATCTAGCATAAACTTAAGTAACGTCTTATTTAATATGAGATTATATTACTAAATGCAGCCTACAGCAATGACATATTAGATTCGGGGAGTCTTTTCAAATTAAGAACCTATCACAGGCATTGTTTAGTTTGCTGAAAATAGTTGTTCGTTTAAGTTGTTAGTTATGCTAGATTAAGAGTAATTCACTTGAGAACAGCAAAGAAAGGTAGGTATGCAAAAATAGGACTGAAAATCTTTGGTTAAACTAAGCTTCTTCATTTAGAATTTCATTAATAATTTTCTGTTGTTTCATAACTTCTGTTGTCTTCCAGTCGCGCATTGTAATTAGTGCCTTCCATAAAGCCCAGCCGCTTGCTCTGGCCCACGTGTCTGGATCTAAACATAGATGTGACTTGAAGATTCTCCGATTTTCGTTGTTCAAAAGTGTCCAGGCAATTACCAAGTCACAGGCTGGATCGCCGACACCCACACATCCAAAATCGATTACAGCAGCTACACATCCATCTTTCGCTAGGATATTCCCGCTTGCAAAGTCACCATGAATCCATACTGGATTCTTGTTCCATCTTGAGCTTATAGCTTTTTCCCAAAAGGACATTATAGTTCTAGCATCAATAAAACCTTGCAATTCCTTAATGGCCGATCTTACCTCTGTGTCATAGACTGATACGTGATCGCCGCGCCAGAAGTTATGGAGTCCAGGATTAGGGCCTCCTTTAACATCAATTTTATGTAACTCATTCAAAAATTGTGCAAGCTGAGAAGCAATAATCTGTAAATCCAGATCATCTATAGACAATGCATTTATGCTTTCCCCTTCGATCCACTTATATATTGACCAATTCCAGGGATAATGCTTTGATGGTTGTCCCATTGCAAGTGGCTTAGGAATAGAAAATGACAAATGTGATGCAAGTATCTCAAGCCATTTTTGCTCCTTTAGAACTTGTAGCGCATAATCTTCTGCGCTTGGTAGCCTGATCAACATCTCTTCACCCAAGCGAAAAGTTCTATTGTCTATACCACTGAGTTCAACAGGTTTGATCTCTAAGTGAGCCCACTTTGGAAATTGCTGTGCAACAAGTTCGGTAACAAGTAATAACCAAGAGCGACTATCAATTTTTGATGCCATTTGCCGATTTTTCCTATTTTACCATCCGCCTTAGAAACCTTCTGATTCTAGAAAAACTTGCTTGTCATTTTTAATTGCTGACATTGTTTAAGTTAATACCAATTTACACTTCCAAAACTAATCTATTTGGATCTTCTATATAATTTTTTATTTTGACAAGGAAAGTAACTGCTCCTTTGCCATCAACTATTCTGTGGTCGTAAGAGAGAGCAATGTACATCATCGGTCTGATTTCTACTGCATTACCAACAGCAACTGGCCTGTTTTGTATCGAATGCATTCCAAGTATTCCAGATTGCGGAGGGTTTATTATCGGAGTGGAAAGAAGTGAACCGTATACTCCACCGTTTGAAATAGTAAATGTTGCACCTTCCATTTCTGATACTTGTAATTTGCCTTCTCGTGCTTTTTTGCCAAGAGCAACTAAAGTCAACTCAATTTCTGCAAATGACATCTGATCAGCACTCCGAATAACAGGTACAACAAGGCCTTTGTCAGTGCCAACAGCAACACCTATGTCATAGTAATGTTTATATATGATTTCATCGCCTGAGATTTCAGCGTTAATTTCAGGGATCTCTTTCAGTGCTTGCACTGCTGCCTTTATAAAAAACGACATGAAACCAAGTTTTATTCCATATTTTTTTTCAAAGGCATCCTTATATTTTGCTCTTAGATCCATGACATTTTTCATGTCAATTTCATTGAACGTGGTCAGTATTGCAGCAGTATTTTGCGATGCTTTCAAACGAGCGGCAATTACTTGCCTTATTTTACTCATTTTTACTCGTTCCTCTCTTTGCTCTCCACTTACTACACTTTTTGGCAATTCATATTGTTTTATTGCAGGCTGTTCTGTTTTGTTTATATGGCCTATTACATCTGCTTTTGTTATCCTATCTCCCATGCCAGTTCCTTTGACACTTTCTGCGCTGATTGCATTTTCCTCCATAATTTTACGAGCTGACGGAGCATCTTTTTTGGCAGAACTTTCGCTTTTATCTTCTTTTCTCGCTTCCTCTTTTACTTCCCCCACGGAAAACTTCGCTAACAATTGATCAGGACTTATTACATCATCTTCCTTTACGAGAAATTCAGTTATTTGCCCTGAAGCTTCTGCAGTTAATTCGAGTGCTGTTTTGTCAGTCTCAATTTCAAAGATCAAGTCATCTACTTTTACTGCTTCTCCAATATTTTTCTTTATTTTTACTATACCTTCCGTAACTGACTCACCACCAAGAGTTTTTGGCGCTCTGATTTCTATAATTTTGCTCATAAAACAACTTCCGTATAAAACTTTCTATAGATTTATACATGAAAAGAGACATGTAATAAACTAATAAATTCATTGAGGCTTTTATCATTTAGAAGTGACAAACGGATAATATACTCCCAAATGTCATTCCAGCGCGTGATGCTAGGCCATCTTGACACATTTCGCCAACCCCGTCTCTCGGCTATGGTATTGCTAATCAAACAATGACTATGCAAAAGACCTAATAACATGTATAATCCATAAATAATTTTTGAGGTAGATTGTGAAACTAGGTGTTAATATTGATCACGTTGCAACCCTCCGCAACGCACGCGGAACTTCCTACCCAGATCTATTGAAAGCAGCAGAAATAGCCATTGACGCTGGAGCAGACTTTATTACTGTACACTTACGAGAAGATAGAAGGCATATTAGAGATGAAGACGTATTTAACCTAAAAAAAAGCATTAGCACTGAGCTAAATCTTGAAATTGCAGCCACGGAAGAAATGCTTAAAATAGCAAAAAAGGTAAAACCCTATTCGATTAGTATAGTACCAGAAAAAAGAGAAGAATTAACAACCGAAGGTGGCCTGGATATCATTAATATGCACAGCAAACTTTCTAGTATAATAGAGGAAATGCATAGCTCTAGCATAAAAGTCTCACTGTTTATCGATCCAAATATTAATCAACTAAAATATCTTGAGAAGCTAGAGATAAAACCTGACATAATAGAAATTCATACAGGGGATTACTGTGATAATCCATCAGAGAAAAAGTTACAGTTAATTACTAATGCTGCAGAGTACGTCAATAAATTAGGAATAGAATGCCACGCAGGACATGGCATAACTTATAAACACGCTAAGAAGATGACAAGAATACCTCACATCTCAGCTCTTAACATAGGCCACTATTTAATTAGCGAAGCTGTATTTTATGGCTTACACAGCGTAGTAAAAACAATGAAAATGATAATGTCTAACTAACTGCTGCTTTTTCCTTCTCATTTAAAATACTTAAAAGAGTTTGGCTTGCTTTAAATTTTACCCTTATCTTTTCAGGAACAGTCATGATCTCACCATTTTGGGGGTTACGACATTGTTTCTCCTGACTTATAGCAGTAGAAAATGTTCCTATTCCATGCAAACGTATTTCACCTTTCCCATGCAGCTCATCCTTTATTATTTTAATAAACGCATCATGAATCTTGCTCAAATCAGATTTTGTTATATCTATATTCTGACCAGAACAATCTTCCTTTAATTGTTTTATTATATCTTCTTTACTCATAAATTACCTTAATATTGAAAAATCACACAAATAGCATATTATGTTGACACCGATAGTCAACTAAATTCATCACAAAAATAGAGGATATTATACACTTTTGCAAATATTTGTATAATACTTACAAAAAAACACCACTATGAAATAACTATCTCTTAGAAAATTGACACTTTTTCCGAGCTTTATGTTGACCATATTTCTTACGTTCAACAACACGCGAATCTCTAGTTAAGAACTCACCATTACGTAATATAGAATGCAAATCTTGGCTTACACTACTTAAAGCTCTGCTTATTCCATGAGCTAGAGCACCTGCTTGACCAGATAGCCCTCCACCTTTTACAGTTGCGAATACATCATATTTGTCTAACGTAGAAGTTGCTACAAATGGCATTTTCACTATTTGGCACACTGACTCTCTTTTAAAATAAGAAATTAGATCGCCTTTTTTGTTAACACTAAATTTTCCACTTCCCGGCTTTATCCATACTCTTGCTGCAGATTCTTTTCTTCGGCCTGTAGCATATAAACGACCAAGCGAATCAACTGCTGATTTAATTGTCTTTTCTGACCAATCATTATTATTTATTGTAAAACTCTTCATTTTTACTCCATTACTTTTTATTTTTACGATTCAAAGAGGCAAAATCTATCTTTTCAGGTTGCTGCCCTTGATGCTTATGCTCTGAACCAGAATAAACATACAAATTTTCAAAGCGTCTACGCGCCATAGGGCCATCATCAAGCATCCTTTTCACTGCCATTTTTATTACACGCTCAGGAAATTTGCCATTTAAAATATTATCTGGAGTAGTTTTCTTCAAACCACCAGAATAACCTGTATGCTTATAGTAAATTTTATCTTTAAGCTTCTTCCCGGTAAAATGCACCTTTTCTGCGTTGATAATAATTACATTATCGCCACAATCCATATGAGGTGTATACTCAGGTTTATGCTTTCCACGCAATAGTGTCGCTACAAATGCTGCAAGCCTTCCTACCACTAATCCTTCTGCATCTATGACAAACCATTTTTTGTCGATTTGTTTCTCTTTTAAGAAAAAAGTTTTCATTGTAATTTAACTAAACAATAGTAAGCTACTATATACTTAATTTCTCAATAGTGTCAACAATATTAGTTATTGATTATTAAAGTAATTTATGTTAGTAATTGAGCCGCGCAACCAATATGCACAGGAAGTAGAATGTTTCGATTGATTATTACACTTGCGATAATTTTTGGTACTATAAGTTGCTATGCAACCGATGTGGGAGAAGTTATAAGCAAAGCGATCAAAAATAGCTCAAAAATAAAGTCTCAATTTTACCAATATAAAAGCGCAGAAAAACAGCTTAAGTCTTCTGGGTTAGCTGGATTTTTACCTGACATTAGTTTGCAGTACAATTTTGATAGTAATTTTAATCTTTATAATCAACCTAATTTACCTGGAAAACGTCTGATATTAAGCCAAAGGATAATAGATGGAGGTGGCACCTTTGCCACATTCAGTCGATCAAGTCATCTTCTCAAAGCAGAAAAAATGCGATTTCAGCAATTAAAACAAGAGGTTGCACTTAATGCTGTGAAAGCATATGTTGGTGTTTTACAAAAGACAGAAATATTAAAGCTCAGAGAACATAAAGAACGCGTTTCTTTGGAACATTTGTCAGCTATGAAAAAACGCTTTTCCCTTGGAGAAGTTACTAACGCTGAAGTTTTGCTAGCAAAAGCAAAATTTTCGTCTTCTATATCCGAAAGAGTTAATGCTGAAGGTAAATTAAAATTGGCAAATATTGCTTATTATCATTTGATTGGCGAAGATGCTGATGACCTTTCTGAAGCTAATGATAAACTACCTTCTGTCCCAGAGCTAAATGAATGTTTACAATTAGCAAAAACCAATAATTTATCTCTAAAAGCAGCAGTTTATCAAAAAAGAGCAGCCGGAATGGAAGTGATCGCTGAAAGCTCCAAGTGGCTTCCTTCTTTAAATCTAAGCGCAAGCAAAAATTTTGGGAAGGATGGTGTAAAATTAGACAAGCTATTAGAAAATGTTCATATAGTTTTTACTCTTGATGTTCCAATCTTTAAAAAAGGAGCGAATGCTTTTGGTGTCAGTAAAGCTAAAATGGATGCAAAAAAATCTACCTATGATTATTATGAAACGGTAAAAAATATAGAACAAGAAGTTGTAAATGCTTGGAATAATGTGCTAACAGCAAAAGCCATTATTAAAGCAAGTCAAGAAGCGGAAAAAGCAGCAGCTTTAGCATTGGAAGGAGTTGAGCAAGAGGTAAACTTAAGTTTAAAGAGTACATCTGACCTTTTGGACACTGAAGATGCATTATTTAAAGCACGTTCAGACTTAGTTGAAGCAAAAAGCAATTATGTAACTAGTGTTTATAATTTGCTTTTTATAATAAATAGTATAAATCTCTAAATTTAATGGTATTAGCACTATGCATGATGAACAAGGCAATCAATCTGTAAAAGATATTCTAGAAGATATAAAAAAAGCTATATCGGGTAAAAACGCAAGTAACGATAAAGCAGAAATAAAGGATGAAAATGATGATGTGCTATGCCTTGAAGAAGAGTATCCAGAAGACATGGAAGAAGATGGCAAAAAAGAAAATGGTAAAGAAGAGAACATTGATAATGATGACCAAAGTGAGGAAATGGCTTGCAACAACAACCAATTTAATGGCCATAGCTACAATTCAGAAGAAAAAAAAGACATTGATTTGTACGATAATATCCAAATGAGTAATAACAAAGCGAGTAATAGCGGCTTACAAGCGCAAAATAATGATCATCTAATTTTAAAAGAGAATATGGAAGAGATCAAAGCGCTGCTTGGAAAAATGCAAAACGAATTGCAGCATAAACAACAAAAAAGAGCGAATCTTACTGTTGAAGAATTAGTTACATCTCTTTTAAAACCTCAGCTCTCAGAATGGCTGAATAAATATCTACATGCACTGGTAAAAGAAGTAGTTGAAAAAGAGCTCAAAGATATAATCAATAATAAGTAGGGTATTAGCAATAAAAACTAGAGTAAAGACGGCTAGAGGCAGAAAACTATCTTCAACAAGGTGGCTACATCGTCATTTGAATGATCAGTATGTGCGAAAAACTAGCAAGGATGGTTATAGGTCACGCTCAGCATATAAGCTGGTAGAAATGGATAATAAATTTAAATTATTCCAAGAAGGGCAAAAAATTATTGATCTTGGTGCTTCTCCTGGTGGATGGTCACAAGTCGCGTCTCAGAAAGGTGCAAATGTAGTTGCTCTTGACATGAAACCAATGAACGCAATTAATGGAGTAGAGTTTATACAATGTGATATTATCAATGGGCTTGAAATTTTAAGAGAAAAATTCAAGGATCAAAAATTTGATGTAATTTTATCTGACATGGCGCCCGAATCTTGTGGTTTAAAATCGTTGGATCATATCAGAATTATGCTTTTATGTGAGGCAGCGCTCAATTTTGCAAAGCATTTCTTGAGCCATGGTGGCACGTTTGTAGTAAAAATTTTCCAAGGAGAATCTGATAAAGATTTTTGTAACAAGCTAAAAAAAATGTTTAAAACAGTAAAATATTTTAAACCAAAGTCAAGTAGATCTGAATCTACAGAAATGTATTTGGTAAGTTTAGGCTTTATTGGCAGCAGACCTCCTATATAATATTAACCCAGGTAGCCCGCAGAAGTGAAAAAACTTCCTTGACAAACTCCGCCAGCCCCCTTATCATGAAACTGAAGCTATTTATTTATCTTCTCTGTACAGATTAAATGACAAAAAAACTCACGTATCTGGCGTCTCATGTTTAATTTTTTGCACTATGTGCACTCTATGTCTTTATCAAATTTCTAGGTTTTTACCTATACAAGCTGAAATACGCTATTTAAAACATCAAAAAACGCCAACTTAAAAAATGGATAGTGAATAATTAGCTACCCTAGGGTTTCTTTTGCCTTTTTTTCTGTTTAGTAAATTTCTTAATGTTTATAATTTAGATTAGTTGCGGCTTAAAAGCAACTGAATCGCGGTTATTAAACGTTTAGAATAAAAAAACGCCATACTTGAAAGTATAATGTAAGTAATTAGCCAACCATGGGGCTTCTTTTGCCTTTTTTTCTACTTGGTAAATTTCTTAATGTTTGTAGCTAAACGACAATCGTCATCCCGCTGCTTGTTAGCGGGATCTATTCTAAGGAGATACCGCGGCGGTATGACGGGTTAAGTAGGGTGTCATTCCAGTGCTCCTTTTTTTGTCATCCCAGTGCGTGACACTGGGATCTAGCCTTTATTATTTGGTTGTCTTCTGGATTCCAGTGTCAGCTACTTTCATGACATCATCATAAAGTAAAATGAGATCCCAGTGTCACGCACTGGGATGACAGAAGAAGGTGCTGGGATGACAGGGGAGTTGAATGACAACGAATTGGAAGAAAATGTTTATGACTAATTTTTAGATCAAACATCGAATTTCGACAAACTTAACTTTTTTGTGAGACTATTCAGCAATAATAAATAAATTGAGAGGAAAGGTTGTGGCAATAGAAAAGGAAAAGTTTTTTGAAATAATACGCAATGTGAGTGAGAGTAAAGGTTTGAATAAGGATAATTTGCTTGAAAGGATAGGGAGTAAGCTAAAAGGTGTAAACCCAGAAGCATATAGCACTTATAACAATTTGAAGATAGATAAGCTATTCATGATACAAGATTTAGATAAAATTGCAAGTTACACATTGTTACATCTTGCTGTGGAATGTAACAGTGTACCAATAGTAAAACTCCTACTAGAAAAGAAAGTAAAAGTTGATGAACAAATATCGGGTGATTTTAATTCTAAATTCACTGCTTTGCACATTGCTGCTTTGCATGGTCATCAAGAGATGGTTCAGCTTTTATTAGATGCTAACGCAAATCCTTTACTAAAAGATAGTCAAGGCCGAACTCCAAGAGATATGGTTAGCAATATACCAAATAAGGATATCATAGTAGAAATGTTAAAGGAAGGAGAACAACGTTATGCTGAGGCAAGAAAGAAAAGACTAACTTATGGACAAGGCACTTTACCGCAGCCTAATAATAAAACTCCAGGAAATTTAGCTGTGGGCGGAAATAAAATAACTGCTGCAGTGCAAGCATGGAATGCAAAAGGTCAGGGAGAGAACAATGGAACTACACCAAACAACAGAAAAATCTATGTACAAAATGAGAATGAACAGACTTCTTCAAACTCAATCATTAATGAAAACAATACAGACAAAGTAGGTGATACATTAGAAAGAGAACAGGCTAAAAGAGATGCTGTGGCGCAAAAGTTGCAAGAGGCAGAACAACGACTTGCCAATAATCAGAAGCGCATAGAACAAACTTATTTGCACAATCAACACACAGAACAGCAGTATACTATACATAATGGGGAACAGATCTCTTTAGATTCGACTATTGATGAAAGTAATAGTAGTGACAGTGGAATAAATACTTCCACAGAAGACATCGGTAAAGAGTTAGAAAAACACAATACACAGGATGAAAATGGATTGACTCTTTTACATCGTGCTGCTGGAAACAATAATAAAGAATCAGTGAAACTTTTGTTAGAATATGGAGCAAAAGTTGATGTACAGAGTAAAGATGGCCATACCCCTTTACACTATGCTGCTGCACTTGGTTATGTGGAGATTGCAGAATATCTAATAGATAAAGGAGCAGATGTTGATGCACAAGATAAAGCTGAGTATACTCCATTATATTACGCTCTTGCAAATGACAATAAAGAATTAGCAAAACTTTTGATAAAACATGGAGCAGATCGCTCATTGATAAAG
Source organism: Wolbachia endosymbiont (group A) of Hedychridium roseum (assembly GCF_964028325.1). Taxonomy (NCBI): domain Bacteria; kingdom Pseudomonadati; phylum Pseudomonadota; class Alphaproteobacteria; order Rickettsiales; family Anaplasmataceae; genus Wolbachia; species Wolbachia endosymbiont (group A) of Hedychridium roseum. The sequence continues at coordinate 711,829 of NZ_OZ034755.1, forward strand.
GATGAAGGCCTAATAATAGATAGACTAAACAGTATGTGTGGTCAGCTATCTGAGGTTGTATCTGGTACTTCTTCCCATTCCAAAACACACAATGCAACGGAAACTCCAGAAGAAACAGAAAAGGTTAAAAAACGTAAAGTTAAATTAAAAAAATTATGTGCTCAGCTAAAGGAAGAGAATCAATCACTAAAACAAAAAATACAAGAGCTAGGAAATGAAAACGCAACGCTTAATAGTGAATTAGAAAAAACAAAAACTAAAACAAATGAAGTACCATTAGAAAAAGCGCAAAAGGAAATAGAAGTATTGAGAAATTGTGTCACTGGACATGGAACTAGGCTGAAAGCACTTAATAAACTCGACGAAGAGAATCAATCACTAAAACAAAAAATACAAGAGCTAGGAAATGAAAACGCAACGCTTAATAGTGAATTAGAAAAAACAAAAACTAAAACAAATGAAGTGTCACTAGAAAAAGCGCACAAAGTACTAGCAGAACTAAAGGATGACGTAGCTGGACATGAGGCTAGGCTGAAAACACTTAATAAACTCGACGAAGAGAATCAATCACTAAAACAAAAAATACAAGAGCTAGGAAATGAAAACGCAACGCTTAAGGATAAATTAGACAAAACAGAAAGTCAGTATTCTAAAGCAGAAGCGTTGTTAGAAAAAACGCAAAAGGAACTAGAAGAATCAAAAAGTTGCATAGCTGGACATGAGACTAAGTTGAAACAACTCAATAAAGAGAATGAATTACTAAAACAAGAAATAAAAAATCTGAAAAATGAAAACACACCACTTAAGGGTGAATTAGGCAAAACTAAAACAAATGAAGTGTCGCTAGAAAAAGTAGGAAAAAGACAATTTTCCCCAAAAGTTGTCTATGCGAGCCTTGCAGCTATGTTAGTAGTAGGTGCTGCTCTTAGTATTGCTTCTGGATTGTCTGCTCTATTAATAGTTGCAGCTTCTGTGGTATCTGCACTGATAGCCGGTGGCATTACATACACAATATCAAAACCCATCGCTCCTGACACTGAATTGAAAGAAGTGGATATTCAAGGTTCAGCACGACAGTGTTTGTAAAACTTAGCACCTACATCTGTACGAACATTGTCCCAGGAGGTAATGTTCGTACAGTTATGTGTCAGCTACTTGCATGACACCCTGGCAATCGTCATCCCGCTACTTGTTAGCGGGATCTAGAGATACCGTGACGGTATGACGGTTAATTGTTCCGCGCGGGATGACAAGAAAGGAGCAGCAGGATACCATGTCATTCCAGCGCATGACGCTGGAATCTAGTAAAAAGTATTTGCAAGTTACACAGTAGTGTGAATTTTTTACTTCGGTAGTTTTTCATTATCATTATAATCATAATAGTAGTTGAGTTTAATTGATATGAAAACTTTTACGAAAAATTTTAAAAATAACGAAAAAAAGCTAGAGGAGTTTAATAAGGAAATTGAAGATATAACAACTATAGCTCAAGATAAATTTGCACATGAACTTGAAAATATCGCATATGACAGTGTGCAAAAATTTCGCAGTCTGCTTGCTAAAGAGTTAAACTCCATCTTCAATAATATTCATTCTCAAAATGTTAATCTACTAAAATCCAGCCTAGTTGAATATACTATAAGTTCAAATTTTATCAATAAAAAAGGAGAAACAGCTTTAATACGTTCTCTTCTTAATATATTCATACGATAAAGAATTTATAGCATAATCGTGGTGTCATGAAAGTAGCTCTGTACGAACATTTGTTTGCGAAGAAATATTATAGCCGGTTTTGCCTCAAACACAAAGATGTCATCCCAGTGCCATGACTACTTGGATCCAGAAATTTTGATTAGAGATTAAGTTGGTGAGCACGAAAGTGACTAACCTTATATTAAAAATAACATCTTTGACAGTGAAAGGCTGGATTCCAGTGTCAAGCACTGCCATCATAAAGAAACCAGTGTCAGCCACTTGGATGACACCGTCATAAAGGAACCAGTGCTCCTTTTTTTGTCATCCCAGTGCGTGACACTGGGATGACAGAAGAAGGTGCTGGGATGACAAAATAAGGAGCGTTAGAATGACAAAAATATATTTATAAGGAGGGTTATCATGTCAACAAGATCTACTTCACCAAGAATACATGTGCAACGTAAATCTAAGCCTGAATCTTTTCCAGTTACTTTAGAAGAGGTTAAATCTTTTTTACGCATTGAGAACGATCAAGATGATAAGTTGATTTCAGATCTAATTTTTATGGCAACTGATTATGCTGAGTGGCATATGGAAAAGTCACTGGTGAAACAAACATGGCAAGTTTCATATGAAGATTATGTACCTCGTAGGATCTATTTAAGCTATGGCCCTGTGAGTAAGATAGTATTGGCTACTGCAATGATGTCTAAAGGTCAAGAGAAGAGAACACTTAAGTATTATTTTAGTGATGTAGGGGGCTACGTTGAGTTTTTCAATTATTTGAATGCAATAAGAGTTGATGTTGTATACGAGGCTGGCTATGACAATGTTCCTGAGCAGATAAAACTAGGTATTATGCGGCATGTTTCTGCTATTTACAAAGATCGTGAATCGGGGGTAAGTAGCCATTTGTCTGAAGTGAAGAAGGTGTATTCTCCATTTCGCGAACCAAAGGTTGTTTTGTAGCTCTTTCTTGTCATCCAAACTGGGCTACCTACGTCATACCGTCACGGTATCTCACATAGATCCCGCTAACAAGTAGCGGGATGACAGCAGTCCTACGTCATACCGTCACGGTATCTCACATAGATCCCGCTAACAAGCAGCGGGATGACGAGTTTGTATCGGGAAACGCTGCTTATGTTTTAGCTATATATCTTTCGAGGATTAATCATGGAAAAAATTCAAGCTATAAACGAGTTGTACAATAGTATTTATGCAGCACTAAAAGCAAACTCTGATTTAAGGAAATATGTTACTAACATTTATGACTACTTACCTAAACAGGTCACCATTCCTTATCTGAGATTGCATGTAGTGAATTATAATAATCTGCACATGCTGTCCAATTTTGCTACAAAGGCAAGATTTTCATGCGACATATATACCCATCATATAGGCAGTATGTTTGCCATTATAAGGCATATTAACTTGATACTTAAGAGTATTAAATATTCTGATAATGAAACTATTTTGGAAAGTAATTGTGCTATTAGTCAGCACGATGAAATTTTACATTCAACAATTAATTTTGATATTTTAATGAAAGGAGGCGATAATGAGCAAATTACAGCTAAAAATTAAAGATCATGACAATAATTTTATTGTGTTAAATAATATACGAAACCTAAGGTTTACTTTGCGTAATAACAGAGAAGAGGTGAAAGATATTTCTTCTTTTGGCTGGAGAAAAGTGCTCGATTGTGCTGGAAGCAGACACATTACGATAAAAATTAATGGAATTTTAGACTCTGTATTAGCTGATGAATTATTACGTAATTCTGCTATATTAAACTCTAATAATGATTATGAAATTAATTTTAACACTAAGGAAAAGATCAGATTACGGTGTTCAGTTGAACTGTATGAGAGATATTATGACCCCGCTGCTTTTGACAGTTTTACTGTAATTTTAGCGAGTGCTGAAGTTGTAAACGCTTTTCATTAATGTTAATTTAATTTTTTCATATACAATAGTAACTGGTGAGAATTTTAACTAAATTAAAAAAAATCATGAACGACGAAAACCTTTTCGAGGAAGACGGTGGTAATATTGAAGAAAATAACAATGACAGAAGAGAGAGAAGTTTAGAAAATGAAAATCAAGAAGAACAATACAAAGAGGAAGATAAGCAATACATAATACAGTATATTCAAGACTATTTAAAAGTTTTTGAGGATATTCTAAATCAGATCGACGAAGGAATTGATAATTTGGATAGTTACGAAAGGACTATGCAAATAAAGCGAAGCATAGACAGGCTCATAGAGACTTTATATAGTCAGGCTGCGTCTGAAGATATTGATGCAGAATTTGAAACCACAAAGCATACTCGCGATAAATCAGAATCTATGAAAAGGGTTAGAGAGAAAAGAAGGAAGCAAGCAATAGAAGAAGTATTAAGTAGCATGTTTGCCCAGCAACAAAAGGAGCTAATGAACGCTAAACACTTAAGTCATGGACATGAAACAGCACATGATGATGAAGCAAAAAAACGAGTGAAGTCTTCAATCAGGGGAGTGTTGTTTTCGGTGATTGCTCATAGGATGGATCCAAGAAGGAGAGCAGGAGAAACTGCTGACGATAACGAAAAGCAAGCTCATATATATGGCAGGGAAGCAGTTGGTGGAGCTTTAGGTGCATTGTTAAAAACATTTTTAACAGCAGTTACTACCGTTGTGCGCGAAATTGCTAAGCCACTTCAGCATATCAGCAAACAGGAAACATCTTTTGCAAAACAAGTTGAAGAAAGCAGAAACGCAGATTCACAAAAAGGTCGATCTGTGTAGACTTTTCCTTGTAATAATCTTTCGATTCTACTGTCTGTTAATTCATAATTAGGGTTATATAGCTAACTGAAAAAAGGTTACCCCAGAAGGGATAAAAAGGTATAAAATGGCTTTAGATAAGGTAGAATGATGCCAAAGTGAGGATCTGAGGGAACGTGTTTTGAAAGTAGTAGACGAGAAAAAAATGACTATGGAGAAGATAATCAAGAGAAAAGATAATTGAAAAATTTGGCAATATGTGCAAAGACAAAGATACTCGCCGGATTTAAATCCAATTGAAAAGTTATGGTTTGCCATCAAGCATGCCATAAGAAAAGCTCTGCAGAACTTTTGGCCCGATATCAATTCGGCTATTGATTTTAGCACTCGGGGAAACCTTACTTGGGTTAGCTATAGTTTGCTTGCTCACAAGCAAACTTTCCTGGATCCAAGTAGTCAAGCTACTCGGATGACATCCTCCCTAGTGAATATTGCTCTTAATTTGTAACTAACCCAAGCCATAAATATTAAGAAATTTACCAAACGAAAAAAAAAGGCAAAGAACTCCCGTGGTGCGAGTTTTGACCCTATAATAATTTAAACTGGCGCTGTAATAATGTGCTAACGCTTAAAATAAGCGCGATTTGGCTGAATGTAGAAAAAATTTAAAAGACATGCAGCCGCTATAATTTTATGTAATCCGCCAAAAAATACCCTAAGTTTTTTACTGAATTTTGTCATTGAGCCTGCAGGTCAAAAACAAGTTTTGAGTCATAAATACCCTTATTGTCATAATAAGGGGGCTGGCGGAGTTTGTCAAGGAAGTTTTTTGTTTCCACTGAATGACAGTTGTGGCTTGGGAGGTAGTACAAGAAATCTGTTATTTTAATTGTGTGAAATTTAGTTTTGTGTTTCATAATATTATACAATCAAATTGATAAAAGCTGTATTATCTCCTTGCAGCATTAAGTGTATATTTTTTGCTATTTTTTCCACTAAGGGAGTAACGTTATCAAAATTTGAAAATTTTGATAATACATAATCTGCTAAGCTTTTTTCATCTTCAGGTCTACCCACTCCAAATCTCAAGCGCCAATAATCATTACCAATAAAACTATCTATGGATTTAAGTCCATTATGTCCAGCAGAGCTACCACCTTTCTTTATTTTTATTCTTCCAATTTCCAAATCAGCGTCATCGTGTATGACAACAATATTATCTAGCGATAATTTGTAAAAGTTTCGTATTTTTGCAACAGGGATGCCTGAATTATTCATAAATGAATAAGGCTTTATTAACATGATTTTATTATCATTAATTATGCCAGAGGTTATTAGATAATCGGCTTTTTTAGAAAACGACTGGAAATTCCAATATTTGTAAATTTTATCAACTACGATGAAGCCGATATTATGATGAGTTAACTCATATTGACCACCAGGGTTACCAAGTCCAACTATCAGATGCACTATTACTCTGTTTCTGCTTGAGGTTCTTCAACGTCACTATCGGCAGCAGAAATTGTAACAATAGTAAAATTTTCTTCTTCATGAGCTACAAACTTAACACCTTCTGGTAATTTTACATCATTAATATGTATAGACTGGCCAATCATTTTACCGGATAAATCAACTTCAATAACCTGAGGTATTTTATCAGGAGAGCATTTAACAGCAATAGAACGACACAAAACATTAAGCACTCCACCTAACTTGATCCCTGGAGCTTTACTTTCATTCACAAATGATAGAGGTATTTCTATTTTAATTTCGCTGCCTTTATCAACAAATTGAAAATCAACATGTTGCACAGTATCCTTTACTACATGCAATTGGATATCGCGAACAAGAGCATATTCCTTTTTGCCCGAAATATTCAGCTCTATCAAATGTGCAGAAAGAGAGCCTGATTTATATTGCTTCGTGAATTCCTTTGCAGACAATGTTAAATTTACATTATCATGACCCTTTCCATATATGATTCCAGGGATGTTTCCTTTCTTCCTTAGAGAATGCATCGCTTTTGTTTTTGTTATATCACGTAACTCTGCATTAATTGTTACTATTTCTTGTTGCGTCATCGATTACTCCTATTCAGCTAATCCTTTTAATATAATTTAATAATAATATAACATAAAAATATTTATTTCAAACTTCATTCTTTCATACTAATTGTTTGTGAAAGGATTTATTTAGATGTATATTTAAGCTTATTTAACAAGAACTATGGGCATTGATGATAAAGTAGTTTTTAGGATTTATAAACCAACAAAAACTGCAACACAATCTGGTTTAGGTAATACAAATCTCTGGCACCTAAAAATTGAATCTGGTTCTTACTACATTGAACCTTTAATGGGGTGGGTTGGCTCAAAAGATCCAAAAAAACAGATTGTATTAAAGTTTGATTCTCTTGAAAAAGCAGTATTCTACGCAAAAAAACGCAACGTTAAATACGTAATTGAAATGCCAAAAAATGTTAAGAGGCTGCCAAAATCTTACGCAAGCAATTTCATACTAAAGTAAGTTGCACAACAAAGGGAGTGTTAAATAAACTGTGTCAAACCGAAAAAAAAGTAATAAATTGATATAAAAAAATGGAGGTTTGACAATGAGTCAGAAAGTAGTAAACAGAACTACCGGTTTGGTAGATTATAAAGAATTAGAAACAAATATCCTGTCGTCTATACGAGAAGGAAGACCGTTGACAGGAAGAGATGGAGCATTAACACCGTTTATAAAAAAGTTGCTGGAGGTAAGCCTGGAAGGTGAAATAGAAAACCACTTGTCGGCTGAAAGCGAAGAGAATAATCGAAGAAATGGGAGGAATGCAAAGACTTTACGTACAAGCGCAGGGTCATTTGAGCTTTTGACGCCAAGAGATAGGGAAGGAAGTTTCGAACCACAAATAGTCAAAAAAAGGCAAACAAACTTACATCCAGAGCTTGAAACGAAGATTTTGAGCACATTTGCCAGTGGTATGGGCTATAGAGATATAGTGTCACATGTTGAGGAAATTTATGATCACAAAATATCGGTGGCAGAGATATCAAGTATTACTGACAAATTGCTACCAGTAATCAACGAATGGCGTAGTCGCCCGCTGCAGTCTGTATATCCGATAGTTTTCATGGTTTTTTAAAGTCAAAGAGGACGGGCATTGCGTAAGTAAATGCATGTATAACATATTAGGCATAGATCAAAATGGCAAAAAAGAAGTATTAGGTTTTTATTTGGCTGAAAGTGAAGGAGCTAACTTCTGGTTGGGAGTGCTAAATGACCTCAAAGAAAGAGGAGTAGAAGATATCCTTATTGCCTGCGTTGATGGGCTGAAAAGCTTTCCTGCAGCTATAAACAGTGTCTTTCCTAATGCGGAAGTGCAGATGTGTATAGTGCATCAGATACGCAACTCACTGAAGTATGTGGCCAGTAAAGATGCGAAGAGTTTTTTGAGCGATTTAAAGAAGGTATATCAAGCTTCAAGCAAGGAAATTGCCGAGAATTATCTGTTGGAATTAGATGAAAAATGGGGCACAAAGTACCCTATGGTTATAAAATCTTGGCAGAATAATTGGGAAAACTTGTCTGGTTATTTTAAGTATTCTGGTCCAGTTAGGAGGATAATCTACACCACCAATCCCATAGAGGGGCTACATAGGCAAATTAGGAAATTCACTAAGACCAAAGGCTCATTTACCAGCATAAATGCCTTGTATAAGCAGGTATATTGTGCTATAAAGAAGGCAGAGGAAAAGTGGACGATGCCTGTACATGATTGGGCATTAACTATCTCTCAACTTGATGTTTTCTTTCCTGGCAGATTGAAAATTGAGTTGAACTAAAAATGCGGTTTGACACAGTTTATTTAACACTCCCAAGAAAGAAGCTGTTTATGGCACAGTTGCTGTGATAGCTGCTATAGTATTCACAGCATCTGCTATAGCTGCTATCATTACTCAAGCAATTCCTTTTGCATGTCTTACTGGAATTGCTTTAGTCGTTGGATGTGTTTGTGTATATCAATTAACGCAGAGTCATAAGAACATTAACGAACTGAAAAGTGAGTTAGAAGAAAATAGTACCCTTACTTTTCTAGAAGAAATAGGATTAAAAATGCACGGTCTTATTAATAAAGCAACTTTAAAAATTTAAGATCTTTCCTGTTTTACTACACCACCTCAATTTTACTTTCATAGGAGGACATATGTCATTCACAGAAATTAGATTTCCAGAAAATATATCTTATGGTTCCACTGGAGGACCGGAATTTTCCACTGACGTTGTAACAACTCATAACGGTTGTGAACAGCGCAACATCAATTGGTCTCATGCACGCACTAGATACAACATAGCTTACGGGGTCAGATCAAACGAGCAGCTAACAGAACTCATAACATTTTTTCATGCACGAAAAGGTAAAGCAATAGGGTTTCGTTTTAAGGATTGGTCAGATTTTATAGCCATTAATCAAAAGATTGGTATAGGAGATAACAAAAAAACGACTTTTCAGCTAATCAAAACTTATGTAAGTGGGGAAGATAAGCATATACGTATGATCAAAAAGCCAGTACATGGGACAGTAAAGATTTATTTAAATGGTAAAGAAGAGAGTGAATATTCAGTAAATTATTCAACGGGAGAAATAACATTTATGAAGCCACCAGTAAAAGATGCGATAATCACTGCGAGCTTCGAATTTGATGTGCCCGTGCGCTTTGATACAGATTACTTAAACGCTTCTATTGATGACTATGGAAGCAATAGCTGGAATAACATTCCACTAGTAGAGGTGAAGTTTAATTAAGCTGCTTTAAAATTTCCTCCTGTTGCTGAGTGTGAACACTAGCATAACCACATGCAGGAGATGCAGCAGCAGGTCTTGCGATACACTTAGGTCTTTTTGCTTGAATATTGAGGTCAGATAACACCTCGTCTATCAATGGGTTGACAAAAAACCATCCCCCCATATTTTTTGGTTCTTCTTGACACCATATAATTTCAGCGTTCTTGTACTTTTCAAGTTCGCTGCTTAATTTATCGGCTGGAAACGGATAGAATTGTTCTAAACGTATCACTGCTATATCGTTTATTTTTTGTGTTTCAAGCATTTCAATTATATCGTAATAAACTTTACCACTGCATATTACAACTTTACGTATTTCATTATTTGAAACTAAACCTGTTCTACATTCTGGAATTACCGTGAGGAATTTTCCTTCAAAGTCAGATAGGTTAGAAACTGCTCTTTTATGACGCAATAGTGATTTAGGTGTAAACACTACTAAAGGCTTACGAAAGTCTCTATGCATTTGTCTGCGTAAGACATGGAAGTAATTCGCCGGAGTGGAACAATTAACTACCTGCATATTATCCTCTGCGCAGAGTTGCAAAAATCTCTCTATACGTGCGGAGCTATGCTCAGGTCCTTGCCCTTCATAACCGTGGGGCAACAATAGAACTAGACCGCTTGATCGCAACCACTTTGTTTCTGCAGATGCGATAAACTGGTCGATCATAATTTGTGCACCATTTGCAAAATCACCAAATTGTCCTTCCCAGAGCACCAGTGAATACGGAGAATCAAGACTATATCCATATTCAAAGCCCATTACAGCATACTCTGATAAAGCGCTATCTATGACCTCAAAGTGAGCTTGCTTTTCATTTATATTGTTTAGCGGAATAAACGCTTCTTCTGTTGCCTGATCAACAAGCCTTGAATGACGGTGCGAGAAAGTCCCACGACCAGAATCTTGTCCTGATAAACGCACTCCTATTCCTTCTGTAAGCAGTGACGCAAATGCAAGACTTTCGGCAGTTGCCCAGTCTATATTGCTACCAGAATTTATGCTTTCTATTCTTCCATCGAGTATTTTTCTAACCTTATTGTTAATGTTAAAGCTACTTGGAATATTGCTATTTATATGCACACCCAATTTTTTCAACTCATCTGGCGGAACACCAGAATCTGTGTAGTATTCGCTCAAATCGTTCAGCTTTGCTCTTCTTAATTTTGACCACACTCCACCGAACCAGTCAGCTTTTTTTGGAGTGTAAGTCACTGATTCAGCAAGACTTTTATCTAATTTTGCCCTGAACTCACTGCGCAATTTATTTACTTCATCGCCATCTAATACTTTCTCTGCAGTCAATTTTTCTTCATACAATGTTCCAGGAGTTTTATGTTTTGATATCAGCTTATACATAAGTGGCTGAGTGAAATTCGGTTCATCGCCTTCATTATGGCCGTATTTGCGGTAGCATATTATATCAATCACTACGTCCTTTTTAAATTTCTGCCTATATTCCATCGCCAGACTTGCAGCAAAACTCACAGCTTCCGGGTTATCTCCATTCACATGGAAAACCGGAGCTTCTATTGATTTTGCTATGTCAGTGCAATAAAAAGAGGATCGTGCGCAGCATGGGTTAGCAGTAAAACCAACTTGATTGTTTATAACAATGTGCACAATACCACCCACTTTATAACCTTCAATGTTGCTTAGGCTCAAGGTCTCGGCAACGACACCTTGACCGATGAAAGCCGCATCACCATGAATTGATATGCCAAGCACAGACCTTATATTCTGTTTTGCTCTTATTCTTCCAGCCAAAACCGGATTCACCGCTTCAAGGTGAGATGGGTTAGGGCATAAACTTAAATGTATTTTTTTGCCACCTGTAAGTGCTCGATCAGAAGAATAGCCAAGGTGATATTTAACATCACCAGACACCTCAAGACCACTTGGGTATGCAAGGTTGCCTTGAAATTCAGATAGCATTGCCGCATATTCTTTGCCCATAACTTTGGTTAGAACATTGAGCCGTCCGCGGTGAGCCATGCCAAGGACTATTTCTTCAATACTAAAAGCTGCAGAATCACTAATAGTTTTTTCAATAGCAACGATAGCTGATTCCCCACCTTCGATAGAAAAACGTTTATATCCAGGAAATTTCATATGGAGAAATTGCTCGAGCATCTCAGATTCGATCAAGTGCCTCAGGATTTCCTTTTTATCTTGTGAACTCAGCGTATAGGTTTGATTTTCGATCTTTTCCTGCAGCCATATTCTCTCCTCATAAGAGGAGATATGCATAAATTCAAAACCGATATTCTTGCAGTAAATATCTCTATAGATTTCAGCGTCACTTGCCGGAGATAGATTTGAATATTTTTGGTAATCTATTAATTGATTCTCACTTGGTGACAATGGGTTTAAGTCTGCAAAAAAGTGACCATAGGACCTGAAGAAATTTGCTAAACTAGAAACTGAATCATCTACCTTAGTTGCATTGCAGGGCTCTGCTTTATTAACTTCTAAATTGCTTGAAAAAATTCTATACCAATCTTCCCCGATTGATTTATCGCCCTGCAGATAACGGCTATACATTTCTTCCACAAATTCTGCATTATCACCATAAAGGCAGCTTAAATTCGACATAATCACTATAAAAAGTATCAAATACTTATAAGTATAACTTAAGTTTTTTAAAAAAGAACTTTTTTAGTTTCTATACGTCATACCGTGATTTATTCACGGTATCTCATCCGCTAACAAGTAGCGGAATGACGATTTATCAGCAATCTAAGTCATACCGTGATTCATTCGCGGTATCTCTTAGCATAGATCCCGCTAACAAGTAGCGGAATGACGAATTACTATACCACCGCGAACCGTCATACCGCCGTGGTATCTCTTAGCATAGATCCCGCTAACAAGTAGCGGGATGACGAATTACTATACCACCGCGAACCGTCATACCGCCGTGGTATCTCTTAGCATAGATCCCGCTAACAAGTAGCGGGATGACGAATTACTATACCACCGCGAACCGTCATACCGTGATTTATTCACGGTATCTCATCCGCTAACAAGTAGCGGAATGACGGTAAACCTAGATTACTTTAGCTATAATTATTAAGCTGCACCTGCTGGATTTGGTGATTGACTATTAAGAAATTCTGCTCTAGCTTCGGTAAAATCTGGTGAGGGTTTTGAAAAAAACGCAGTTTTTATTGCACAGTATGCGCAATATAATGCAACAGCAGCAGTACTTACTGTAAAAATGGCAAACCCGATTTTATCTGCTTTTCTGAAATCTCCAACTGCAGCCTCAAGTGCGCAGCAGATACTAAAAAGCGAAAAATCACTATACCACCAGAGTATAGTAACACCGTATCACGATCAACGGCACCAAATAGCTGCCCAACTTTACTGTTGTGTTCAGCATAATCTACTGGTCTTTTATTGTAATGATCTTTTAAGTCTGGGTTAGCGCCTTTCCTCAACAGCAATTTTGCAATTTCAACACGATCGTGACTTTTATCTTCAAATAAGTAATGCAACAGTGTTTTACCTTGACTATCTTTTGCATTAGGGTCAGCACCTTTATTTAAAAGTGATTCAGTAACTTTGTGGCAAGAAACGCCATCACTATTATTAATAACATAGTGTAATGATGATTTACCTTCTCGATCTCTCGTATTAGGATTAGCACCATGCTCTAAAAGCAAAGCTATGATCTTAACTCTTGACTCATTCTTATAACCTGTATATCTTAATGCAAAGTTCAATGGTATACTGCCACCAGTACCTTCTGTATTCAAATAGTTAAATTTATCATCATTTTTTACTGTCTTCAGCAACAACTTCAGAAAATCTAGCTCATTACTGTTAATAGCTGATATTACAAGATCCGAAAAAGCTTCTGCTTGACTATCGGTAAGCGATTTATATGCCTCGATCTGCGTTTTTAATACATCTGAGTTTTTTTCACTATCAAATAATTTCTTTCTGGCTTTAGAGATAACGTCATGGCTATCTGTTAGTTCCAAAATTTTTAAAGCTTCTTCTTTATTCATGATCATTACCCCTGCTAATAGTGTTGAAGTTGAGTATAACCCAAAATTTCAAAAAGCAAAGCTTTTTATGTTAAACTGCATCCACTGCGCAATCCCATAACTGTACAAACATTGTAATTTATCTCCATCTAGGAAAGGGTGTCATCCCAGTGCCCCTATGATGTCATCCCAGTGCCCAGACACTGGGATCTAGTTTTCCATAAATGGTGCATTTTAACATAACTTTTATACTTGATAAAATTCCTGGATTCCAGCATCAAGTGCTGGAATGACACCTCTCTTTGAGCTATAAACATTAAGAAATTTACCAAATGAAAAAAAAGGCAAAAGAAGCCCCGAGTAGCGAGTTTTGACTCTATATTACTGTAAGTGGCGCTGTAATAATGTGCTAACGCTTAAAATAAGCGCGATTTGGCTGAATGTAGAAAAAATAAAAAAGACATGCAGCCGCTATAATTTTATGTAATCCGCCAATAAATACCCTAAGTTTTTTACTGAATTTTGTCATTGAGCCTGCAGGTCAAAAACAAGTTTTGAGTCATAAATACCCTTATTGTCATGATAAGGGAGCTGGCGGAGTTTGTCAAGTCGTTTTTCGTTTAATCCGTTTCTATGAGCTACTTGGATGACGAGGAAAGAGCACTTACATATTTATGGCAACCTCATTACCTGCGCTCAAACAGTTTTTCAATATCACTGAGTTTCATTTCTATATAAGTTGGTCTTCCGTGGTTGCATTGCCCGGAATATGGAGTTTTTTCCATTTGTCTCAGCAGCTCATTCATCTCCTCTAACCTCATTTTCCTGCCTGCTCTAATTGATCCATGACAAGCGATAGTAGCCAATATCTTGTTCACTTTGTCTTCTACTGGCAATGTATCTTCTATTTCCGTTAATCTACCCACTATATTAATTAGCATCTCTTTCACATCTATTGCTCCCAAAATTGCAGGGATTTCTTTTACTATCACTTTATTCTCTGATTTGATTTCAATATCAAAACCCATTTCAAATAACTTATCTTTATAGATTTCAATCATCTCCATTCCAGCTTGATTTTTGATTTCAACCGTTTCAGGAAGAAGTAGTTTTTGTCTTTTTATACTTGATTTTTGTTTTAGGCATTCATATACTAATCTCTCGTGGGCTGCATGCTGATCAACTATAATCAATTTGTCTCTTACCTCGGCAATAATGTAAGTATTATAGACCTGACAGCGTGCAAACCCGAGCGGGTGGCTCTCTATCAAATCAACTTGCTCTAACACCTTTTTTTCTAGAACCATAATTTCCGCTTGTGATGGGGATTTCTGTATGCCGGTATAATCAAACGATTTTGACTGTTCTGATAAGCCTTTTGCTTTTTCATTTGGAGAAGCAAATTCTTTTATTAGTTGATTTTCAAAAGGACTTGGCCTTCTTTCATAAAATTCATTTTGAACATCAGATTTATCAAAAGGATCTGATAATGAACCTTTCAAAAAACCCTCTATTGTATTAGTAGTTTTCTGGTCACTAGCTGGAATGACATCAAAGGTGCCTATCCTTCTTGACAATGCTTTGATTAATCCTCTTGTCACTATCTCATATATGAGCTTCTTATTCTGAAACCTTACTTCTGACTTATTTGGATGCACATTTACATCTACTTGATCATAAGGTATCTCTAAATGTAACGCTGCAAAAGGATACCTATCGCTTGGAATAAAATCATGATATGCATACCTAACCGCACCAATAAGTAAATTATCTTTAATTGGCCTTCCATTAACAAATGTATAGATCTGAGTTGACTTACCACGATTGACGGTTGGCTTACAGATGTGTCCCGTAAGTTTGATGCCGTCTTCTTCTTCATTGACCTCCAAAGAATTGCCCTGAAATTCTTCTTCTACTTCACACAATCTATGAAATAACGAAGTCTGCTTAGCGTATTTTAAGAGCTTTTTATTACCTGAAGTGAGAGTAAACCCTATATGATAGTTAACCATTGCTAGGTTGTTTACAATATCAACAATGCTTTGAGTTTCTGCTCTTTCGGTTTTTAGAAATTTTAGTCTATTTGGGGTAGCGAAAAACAAATCTCGTACTTCAATATGTGTCCCTTGTGATAAAGAGTAAGGAGTTAGCTCCCCCATCTTTTCTCCACCCTCATAACTTATAGACCATGCTTCACTTGCTCCGCTTGCTTTAGACGATAATTTTATCCTACTTACTGCTGCTATTGAAGGCAGAGCTTCTCCTCTAAAGCCAAGATGCTTGATTTCTATCAACTCACTATCGCTCAATTTTGAAGTAGCATGGCGCATAAACGCAAGTTCTAAATCGTTTTTTTCTACTCCGTTACCATCATCTGTAACAATAATAAGGTTACGCCCACCACTTTCTATTTTGATCTCTATTTCTAAACTTCCAGCATCTATTGCATTTTCAACTAATTCCTTTACTACACTTGCTGGCCTTTCTATCACCTCCCCCGCTGCTATACGGTTTATGGTTTTTGTGTCTAGAAGGATTATTGCCATAGATTTATTATGAAACTGGTTTTTCTTTTACTTCTTTGGTCTGTCTCTCTCTCCACTTTTTTAACCTACCTGCAATTTCACTGTTGGAAATTGACAATATAGATACGGCGGTAATGGCAGCATTATATGCTCCATTTTCTCCTATAGACATGGTTGCAACTGGAACACCCTTTGGCATTTGAACTATAGAGAGTAGACTGTCCAGCCCATTTAATTGTTTACTATGCACAGGAACGCCGATAACTGGTAAACAAGTTAATGACGCAACCATACCAGGTAAATGAGCTGCACCTCCTGCACCAGCTATAATAACCTTGAAACCTTCTTCTTGTGCAGATTTAGCAAAATTGAAGAGCCTTTCTGGTGTTCTATGTGCAGATATTATGAATATGTCATGTGAAACTTCTAATGCTTTTAGCATATCGACGGTATGGACCATAGTGGTGTAATCTGACTCACTTCCCATAATAACAGCAACATCTTTTTTTATTTTTGTCATATTCAACACAATTTTACTTACTAACTAAATAGTGTTCCAGCTAAAAAGCAACAAATATTTAAGTTATATTATAAATATAGTATATAGAATTCTCGTTAAAATAGAAATTTTAAAAATTTAAATAAATATCTATGTTAAGATATAGAGATATAAACTTCTTATGTAAGATAAATTTATAAAATAATTATTTTTGTATTTCAAGCTTTGTAATTTTAGCTTGTTCTTTCTGTAAATGATTTTTTCAGAGAGGCTGATGGTAAAATGGTAATTTAAAATTACTAGAAATTTGATTGAAATATTAATATACAATCAACTTAAAGTTTTAAATTTGATATCATATAATTATTGACAAGTTATATGATATTAATATCTTGGTATATTAAATATTATGCTATAATATTTAATAAAGTTAATTGATATGTGAGTGTAAGAATTATGGAAATAATATCGTTAAATAACTTAGACAGTGCAGCAATAAAAACAAAGTTGCTTTATATAATAAATAAAATTATAGAAAAAAATGCTTGGACTCAGGCTTTTGCAGCTGAGAAACTTGGTATTGATCAGCCAAAGGTATCACAAATTAAAAATGGTAAAATAGATGGTTTTTCTTTAGAGCGATTGTTAGGATTTCTAAAAAAACTTGATCATGAAATAACAATCACGATGACAGAAAGCCAAGAAATAAAATCTGAGGCAGAAAAAGTAAAACATGAAGTTGAATCGCAATAGATACAAAGTTGACAACTTGTTTTTTGTGATATAGTATAAAACTTATTAAGGTAGTATCTTATGGCTGAGTCTATTGTAGAAAAGTGTACAGAACAGGTAAGTAACCGTTTCAAATTGGTTCTATTGGCAAGTCAAAGAACACATGATTTAAATACAGGAGCAAGTAATCCAGTTCAAACAGTTCAGTTTAAAGACCATAAAAACACCATAGTTTCCTTATATGAAATAGCAGAAAAACAGGTGGATACTCATGAGCTATTTAACCTTTTGGTAGGTAGATGCAAGGAGTACATGAAAGGAAATATGAATAATGTTTACAGCAGTAATACAAGTAAGCTAGCGAATTTATTAAATTTTTCTGATGGTCAATTTAACACAGATCTTGATGCAAGTTAAGAAAGCCAAGATTATGAAGTGGATGGTGAAATAGATGATGAAATAAATGATCAAGATGGCGATGAAGAAGTATCCGTTTAGAAATCTACTGAAGTTACATAGTCTTTAAATGCTTCACATTGCTATCTATACACTGTTGTTCTGTATGAGTATAATGTTGTGCCGCATAGTGTCTAAGTCAAGTGATGTGTACAATAAGGTTTTAGCGTTCAATAATTTCTCAACGCAAGTAGTTGTACTCATAACAGCAATATCAATCATTCTGAATAATTTTTTTTTAATTGATATAGCATTGTTGTATGCTAGCGTTAGCTTTATATCAACTATAGCACTAATGAGATTAATGTTGTTTTAATAATTTATGATAGGATCCGTTCTTATATTTTTAGGCATTTGTTCAGTAATCATTTCAAGTGTGGGAGTAATTAGATTTCCTGATTTCTATACTAGGTTACATGCAGCAGGTATTACAGATTCTAGCGGTGCAACGCTATTGTTAATTGGTTTTGCTTTGCAGAATGGATTTTCAATCAATACTGTTAAAATAATATTATTAATTCTTATAATATGGGTAGCTAGCTCAACTAATGGCTATATTTTAGCGCGCACTTATTATAAAGTTAAGAAAAAAACTGTTAAAGAAGGTTAAGGTGTTAGAAATATTAAATGTAGTGCTACTTTTGTTGTTACTAACAGTTACGGTTTTTATAGTCTTCTCGCGACATTTAGTCGTAAGTGCTGTTCTAATGTGTGTATTTAGTTCACTTATTGCGCTTATATACTTAATTATGAATGCACCTGATGTTGCAATTACTGAAGCTTCTGTTGGTGCGGGGCTCAGTACGATTTTTACGTTTGCAGCACTCTCCTTGATAAAGAATCATAAAGTAAATCTATCTCATAACCCTATAACGCTTTTTTTTATGTTATTTCTGGCTGTATGTTTGTCATATTTTATGATTCAATTGCCAGATTTTGGCAGCCACAATGCTCCGATCCACTTGCATGTTGCTCCTTATTATGTGGAAAATACCGAAAAAGCTACCGGTATTCCTAATATAGTGACAGCTGTTTTGGCAAGCTTTCGTGGTTATGACACGTTTGGAGAAACTATAGTAGTTTTTACTGCTGCGCTTTGTATAACGTTGATATTAAAAGAAGAAAAAGACAATGATTAAAGATCCGATATTAAATGCAGTAACATTTTTGATGATACCTTTTATCATTTTATTTGGTTTATACATACAATTTCACGGTGATTACACTCCGGGTGGAGGTTTTCAAGCAGGAATAATTATTGCCTCCGGGATAATATTATATTCAATGCTATTTGGTGTATCTACAACTCTAAAAGCAATACCTTATTCTGTGATTAGATTGACTAACGTGTTAGGTATTTTAATTTATGGAGGAACGGGCGTTGCAACAACTTTACTTGGCCAAAATTTTTTATCTTATGATATCTTGTCAGCCAATAATAGAACCGGTCAAAAATTGGGTATTTTTTTGGTGGAATTAGGTGTAGCATTTACTGTCTGCTCCTCTATGTTAATTATATATATGAATTTTGCTCGTAGGAAAAAACAATGACTTTATATAATTATACGATTATTATTGTATTAATGGTGCTAGGTTTATATATTATTATAAACGATAAAAATTTAATCAAGAAAATGATAGGGGTAAGCGTCTTCCAAGCATCTGTTTTGTTGTTTTACATATCTCTAGGATATATAAAAAGTTCTTTGCCTCCTATATTGGTTTCAAATTTTTATTCATATAGCAATCCTATACCTCATGTTTTAATGCTTACTGCTATAGTGGTTGGAATTGCAACATTTTCAGTTGGATTGTCCATAGCAGTAAAAATGGAAGAAAAGTATGGAACAATTGATCAAGACAAGTGTACATAAATTAACAGTATCTTAAACTATATGAAGTAACGAATAGCCACAAGTTAAAAGTAAAATTATAGACTTGCTCGTTGTAAGTTTATTTGTTAATAAGAAATAAAATTATAAACTATAAAGGTAATGATGTCAACTATTAATGATGCAGAAGATAAGAAAAAAGTTATCAGAGATCTTGTAACTAAAAGTATAAAAAAAGGTGGTTTTGTCACCTTTGATGATATAAATGATAAATTATCAGATGAAAATTTTTCGTCTGATTTTATAGATGATGCTATATCTTTATTGCAGGATTCCGGAATTAATGTGCTTGAAAGTAGCGAAGATGAAGAAGATATTCCTTCCAACAGTGATGATAGTAAACTTGATGATGATGACACATCGCCAAATATTACTGCAACTTTAGTACAAAATGATGATCCAGTGAGGATTTATTTACAAGACATGAGCTCTGTAAAGCTTTTGTCAAGGGCAGATGAAATCGAGATAGCAAAAAAAATTGAATCTGAAAAGCATAACATGTTACGTGCAATAATTGAAACATCAGTAACATTAAAGGTGATAAAAGTATGGCGTGATGATTTAAGTAGTGGAGCTCTCTTACTGAGAGAAATTATAGATCTGGATGCAATTTATAACTCTGACTTTAATGTGGTACCCAAAGAAGAGAGTGAAGAAAGTGCTGAAGATGTTGAGGATTCTGAGGATGTTTCTGAAGATGCTGAGTACTGTAGTGATGATGAGAAAGATAGTAAAAAAAGTGATGATGAGAAAGACGGTGATAATGAAGATATAAATTCAGCGAATTTAAATGTTTCTATTCTTGAAATGGAAAGTGACTTATTGCCAAAGGTCATAGTTGCATTGGATGAGATAATTACTTTAACAAATGAAGCATTGGTATTAAGAAAAAATTCTAAAGATTCCTCTGATGAACTAGAGAATTTATATAGTCAAATATGGTCTATAGCATTACAAATTAAGTTAAGTGATGCTGCTGTTGCCAGAATTACACAAGAACTTTATAAGATAAATAGATCCATCACGCTTGAAGAGGCTAATCTTATTGCTGAGGCTAGAAAATACGATATCGATAGAGAAAGTTTCTATAAAGTTTATGATGACGTGCTTTTAAAGCACGAATTGAAAAAGATAATTCTTTTAAAGATCAATGAAAATCAGTCCTCTTTTACAGGTGAATTAAAAAACAAATTTTTAAGGTTTATAGACGATAACTCTGAACATATAGCTAGTACTTTGAACGGTATTAAGCAGCATATACAGGAAGATAACGTGCAAGAATTTAAGGAGCTAATCAGGAGAATACAAAAACACGAACGAGAAGTCTCTGAAGCAAAGCAAGAGATGATTAAGGCTAACTTAAGGCTAGTAGTTTCCATTGCTAAGAAGTATTCAAAAAGAGGCCTTGATCTGCTTGATTTGATACAAGAAGGCAATATTGGTCTTATGAAGGCCGTGGATAAGTTTGATTACAAACGTGGATATAAATTTTCAACTTATGGCACTTGGTGGGTAAGACAATCAATCACTAGGGCAATACCTGAGCAGTCTAAAGTAGTTAGAATACCAGTTCATATGGTAGAAGTTATCAGTAAAATCAACAGAGCATTAAGAAAAATGACTCATGAGATGGGAAGAGAGCCGACGTTAGAGGAATTAAGTGTAGAACTGACAATGCCACTGGAAAGAATACGCAAAGTTATGAAAATAGCAAGGGACCCAGTAAGTCTTGAAGCTCCAACAGGAAAGGATGATAGTAGTACCTTCGGTGATTGTATAGAAGATAAGCGAGTCTCCAGACCAGAGGATGCTGCAATACTTGCTGACTTGCGTGGCATTACAACCAATGTTCTTGCAACTTTAACACCAAAGGAAGAAAGAATTCTAAGAATGCGTTTTGGCCTTGGTAAAGATGGGAAGGAGCATACCTTAGAAGAAGTAGGAAAAATTTTTAATGTAACACGTGAGAGAATTAGGCAAATAGAGGCAAAAGCACTGCGCAAGTTGAAACATCCAAGCCGCGCTAGAAAACTTAGAGGGTTCTTTTAAGTATACGTGTCAAGTTAAGAAGAAGCTGATTTTGCCCGGAAAAAGTGGAGAAAAAGTCAGAGCGTTTTTAAAATAAAACGTTTTTTCAAAAAGGTATGATATGAAGGAAATGCACAATAAAGTTTAAAATGGGGGTTGTAAAAAAGTTGCACCGCTATTTTTTTTATGAATCTAATGAAGCAACATGCTAATCTACGGTAAATATTATGACGAACAAAAATGACAATTCTAATTCAAAGTATAGAAATTTTTATGTTCTGGGTGATAGTTTATCCGATAATGGCGCAATCATTGGAATTTTAAATAACTTATCCTTTGCAAAAAGCGTAAAGTTTGATGACCCTTTTTATCAAGGAGGATCTTTTAGCAATGGCCCCACTGCTGTTGAATATGTAGCAAAATATTTAGATTTAGACGAATTTAAACCTGGGTGGAGTTATTCATTTTTGGGAAATGCCACGAACAGCAAGGTCAAAACTATGCAGTTTCATGTGCAACAGCATCTGAAATTTTTGACCCTATTTTTTATTATTTCTTCAATAAATTTCGTTTAGCTAACCAGCTAGATGCGGTAATTAAACATCATCCAGATATAGGTAAAGAAGATTTATTTTGCATCATAATCGGCGGAAATGATGTTATAGTTGCCACTGCTTATGACGATACTAAAGCGGAAGAAGTGTTGGAACAAGCAGTGAGTGAAATATGTAATGCACTTAAGGTTCTAAATGAACATGGTGTTAAGCATGTAGTTGTTGCAAACGCACCTGAAGTTGGCTCAATACCAGCTTTTAATAGAGATGAAGAAGCAAGGGAACTAGCTACGAAGCTCACAGAGAGTTTCAATGCAAAATTGGCTAATGGCTTAGATTATATGAAGAAAAGTACAAATCTTGAAATAAAAGCATTTGATCTTAACTCTAAAATGAAAAGTATGCTTAGCGAATACAAGAGCAAAGGTTTAAATTGTCAAGATGCATGCACATCGAACATTGCAGACCAAATTGGGAGATTTAAAGAAAATATAAAAATACTCTTAAAGTTGATATTTAAAGGGGAACTTGACGTTCACTATAACCCTGGGTGTAGCGAAGAAACACTAAAGGATTATTTCTTTTTTGATTATTTCCATCCAACTGCAGAACTTCATCATGAAGTTGGTAATGAAGTGTATGAGTTGATTTGACACAGTTTTTTGAACATTCCCTAGATCCCAGTGTCCCTATGATGTCATCCCAGTGCTTGACACTGGGAACCAGAAAAGTTTGCTTGTGAACAAGCAAACTAGCACAGAAAGTGATTACAACATTTTCGATGAGATTATATGGAAAACTGGATCCCAGTGTCTGGGCACTGGGATGACATCGTTTACTATGTGCCATATTGCAATGTTCGTACAGCTGTGAGTCACGCACTTTGCTTCAATATTTGCACATTAGCCACTCCTCTGAACAGATACAGTCAGTTTAGCTATAACTTCCTAAGTTTGCTCACAATCTCTTGACTTGACCATATGTTTTTTTCCCAAATGTTACTATCTTCCTCCTTTTCCTTTCTCAATTTGTGCAACCATTTCCTTAACACTTACTTGTGTGGAAGGAGGATTTTTGCTGACATGAGATTTTGGATCAGATTTTGCTGTTATGTGTTTCGTTGCAGATCTTTTATTCTCTGTTAGAAATGAATGAGATTGTTTTTTCTTCACACCGATATCCGCTTGTGCTGCTGGGGTAGTTTTGCTTTCAGCAAGCCGTACATTAGCATTTCCTTTTGCTTGATTTTGCTCAAATTTTTCTTTTAATGCCTTTACTTTACTGCCCATCTCGCGATTAGCTCCTCCTTTCATAGTAGCTGCTGCTACTTTTGGTATCGCCTTACCAGCAGCTTTTTGTGCTGATTTCCTATTGTCTTGATTTTCAGATTTTAGTGGTACTGTAGGTTTACTTTCAGCTGATTTTTTAAGAATTACTTCTACTACTTTTGGCTCTGTGCTTACTTTTTGATCAGCACGGCTTAGATTTTTAGGCTTTGGCGGTACTGCAGGTTTATCTTTGACTACCACTTTCGATTCTTGTCTAACTTCTTGACCAGTAGTAAACATTTTTTTTGGCACTTGCGATGCTCTTGGTGGTTTTGGTAGTACGAGGGATTGAGGTTGTTGTTTCTGCTTACGTTTTCTTTTTGCCTCTATATGTTCTTTAGAAACTGTTGCATAAATTGGCTCTTCTTTGGGCGATTTTGAACTCTGCGAATTTTCTATTAAAATTTTACTCTTCTTCTCTTGATAATTTGATATGTCTTCATATTCATGCTCTTCATTTAAGAAACTTCCATAGCCTAAATCTTCTCTCTGCTCATATAAAGGATTTTCCTTTTGCTTTTTCTCTTGATAATGTGATATGTCTTCATATTCATGCTCTTCATTTAATGAACTTCCATAGCCTGAATCTCCTGCTTGTAGATCATATAAAGGATTTTCTTCTTGCTTTGACGCTGTTCTATCCTCTAAGTTCACTCCATACAATCTATGTTCCTCCTGATTTTTTTTACTTTGCTCTAAATCTGAAATTTTCTTTAAAACATTTAGGTATTCGAATGTTATTTTTTCAGCAAGACTGGGCAATTTATCATTAGCAAAATTTCTTATATCGTTATCCTGAATTGAAGCATCTTTTCCCAAGATTTTATTAAATGTTTCCTTGAATATTCCAAAAAAACCTGATGGCTTTTTGTTCACCGGTTCTATATAATTATTCAAGTCACTACATATAACAAACTTAGCTACATCTTCTGCCTTATCTGTAAAACTCTCTAATGTCTGGGATAAATCTCTCACTGTTTTATTATATTGTTCACCAATATTTTTCAGCTTTATAGCTTCTATCAAGGAGTCGAGATTTTTTTTATAGTTCTCACTTTTAAATGGATCATTCATACTAATTACAGCTCATTATTTATTAAAATATAGATCTAAAATATTAAGATCTAGTAAATATTACTTTTGTAATTCATGTAGAACTATAGCTATAATAAGTAATACGTCATACCGCCGCGGTATCTCTTAGCCGCTAACACGTAGCGGGATGACGAATATACCGCCACGAACCGTCATACCGCCGCGGTATCTCCTTAGCATAGATCCCGCTAACAAGTAGCGGGATGACGAAGTTATTGTCATGCCACCGCGAACCGCCATACCGCCGCAGAACGTCATACCGCCGCGGTATCTCCAGATCCCGCTAACACGTAGCGGGATGACGGTTGTCGTTTAGCCATAAATATTTAAGAAATTTACCAAACGAAAAAAAGGCAAAAGAGGCCCTGGTCATTGTCTATTTTCTGTATTGGCGTTTTTTTAAGTCTTAAACACTGCAATTTAGCTGCTTTTAAGTGCAGCTCACCTTAGTTCAAATGTTTAAGAAATTTACTAAGCAGAAAAAAAGGCAAAAGAAACCCCGTGTTAGCTAGTTATCACTCTCTAATCCTGCAAATTGGCGTACTATACTGTCTTAAACGCTTTATAAGCGCGTTTCAGCTTGTGTAGGTAAAAACCTAGAAATGTTGTGAAGACATAAGGTGCACATAGTGCAAAAAATTAAAAATAAGACGCCAACTACGTTGTTTTTTTTGCTGTTTAATCTGCACAGATGAAGATAACTGAATACCTTCAGTTTCATGATAAGGGGGCTGACGGAGTTTGTCAAGTAGGTTTTATGGCCTAGCGTCACGCGCTGGAATGACAATTTCGATTATTTCATACATTGACTTCGGTAAATCCAAATTATATTAGCTACATCTAACGAATTTTACACTTGCTAAGATTGCGCTATTTGAGTATCTTTAACTGAAAGAAGTTATTTTTTATCCAATATGAAAAAAGCCTTTATATTCACATCCTTAATAGCAGTTGTATTAATAGTCATTACTTTTTTGTATAAAAACAGCGGAACTGACAATTCACAAGTAGTGAATGTCTATTCATCGCGCAAAGAAGAATTAGTACGTACTTTATTTGATGAATTTACAAAAAATACAGGCATTAAAGTACGTTACATCATTGATGATTATTCTCAGCTACTTTCACGCATGGAAAATGGCGGTGAAGCTGACTTGCTTTTAACTGCAGATGCAGTGAACCTGATTTTGGCAAAAAAAAGAGGGCTTTTATCTCAAGTGGATTCAGAGATTTTAAAAAGTGTTATACCTGCAAAATTTAGAGATAGTGAAGATTATTGGTTTGGCCTTACAAAAAGAACCAGAATATTAGTTTATAATAAAGAGTCAGTAAATCCTAAAAACTTAAGTACTTATGAAGATTTAGCAAATGAAAAATGGAAAGGAAAAATATTAGTGCGTTCTTCTACAAGTCCATATAACCGGTCATTGATTGCTTTTATGATTGCAAATAATGGTTTTGAAAAGACGAAAGAATGGGTAAGTGGAATTGTGAGTAATATGGCAAGAAAACCAAGTGGTGGTGATACTGACCAAATTTATGCTGTAGCTGCTGGTGAAGGAGATGTTGCAATAGTAAATAGTTATTACTTTGCAAGAATTCTTTCATCAGAAAATAAAAAGAATGTTATAGACAAGCTAGGGGCTTTTTTTCCTAATCGCAATGATCACGGCGTAATGGTAAACATCAGTGGTGCAGCAGTAACAAAAAACGCAAAAAACAGGGAAAATGCTATAGTCTTATTGGAATTTTTAGTAAGCAAGCAGGCTCAAGAGCTATACGCTAAAAAAAACCAAGAATACCCTGTTATTGAAGGCGTTGAAACTTCCGATATACTAAAGTCTTGGGGAAATTATCCACAAAGTGATTTACCTCTAAGTGAACTTGAGAAGCATCTTCTTGAGGCTGTTATGATAGCGGATGAGTGTAAGTGGAAGTAATCCCCAGTGCCACTGAACACTGGGATGAAAGATTTATGCTAATGTACCTTACTCTTGACTCGCTGAACTTTTTCTTCCTTCTAACTTAATTTTGACTTTACTATCTTTTTCTGTTCTTTCACCAAAACAATTGCTGCACAAGAGGTCTATTGAAAAACAATAATAAGAAAGTAGAATAGTTTCAAGTAGTTGAAAAGGAAACTATGCACAAGAGAAGGAATTTGTTAAACATCTCAGACCTTACAGTCGATGATGTAGAAAATATAACTAAGTTGGCTAACCAGTACCTTAAAAAAGAAGCTGCAAATAGTCATATCTTGGAAAATAAGACAGTAATAAATTTATTCTTTGAAGATTCAACGCGTACACTTGCGTCTTTTGAAATAGCAGCAAAAAGCCTTGGAGCAAATGTTGTAACTTTGCCAATAAGATCTTCTTCTATTAACAAGGGAGAAGATCTAAAAGACATGATCAAAACATTAAATGCAATGAATCCTGACTATATAATAATCAGGCAAAAAAATAGCGGTATTGTTAATATGCTGGCTAAGAATGTTAGCTGCTCGCTAATCAACGCAGGCGATGGAAGCAGTGAACACCCAACTCAAGCTCTTGCAGATTATCTTGTAATCAGCAGTCATAAAAAGCAAATAAAGGATCTCAAAGTTGTGATATGTGGAGATATTCTGCACAGCAGAGTTGCAAGGTCAAATATAAGGTTGCTAAAAATGTTTGGAGCAGAGATAAGCTTGGTCGCACCACCAACTTTGATTTGTAAGCATTTTCCTGAAGTAGATTCAGTCCATTATTCATTAATTGAAGGTATAAAGGATGCTGATGTAATCATGCTTTTAAGACTGCAGAAAGAGCGCATGAATAATAGTTGTTTTGTTCCTTCAGAGAAAGAATATTTTCATTTGTATGGACTTGATTCACAAAAGCTATCATACGCAAAACCAGATGCGATTGTTATGCACCCAGGGCCAATAAATAGAGGGATTGAGATTAGCAGCGATGTAGCAGATTGTGTTATTTTACAGCAAGTAGAATTTGGATTGGCAATACGTAAGGCAGTGCTGCACTATTATAGGCCTTGTTAATATTAAAAGATGCTACACAACTAATGCGAAAGAAGGGTTTTTTCATGAAATGACGAGAATGGTTTGAGAATGGCCATTAAGATGTTAAGGCCGAGGATATAGTGTGGAAGTTTTTACGAAAGCCTGAAGTCAATCAACAACCTTGCAGAACGGCAAATTAGACGGCTATCGTAAAAACAGCTTTTTCACCTGGTTGGAACCGTGGGGAAAGGTTCGTGGAAGAATGTTGTCGATATTTTTGACATCACGTCTCAATGGCCAAAATCCCTTCCAAAAGTTACGACTGCTTAGTTCTTTATTCATTCTCACAATCCGTGAACGGTTACTTGTTTTTAGCGTTAAGCAGCAAAATTAATAATTTGAGAATTTTCCTGAAAAAACTTACCACAAACTGGTCACAATTTTCTGTGAAAGACAGATATAGAAAGACTAGAGTATCCACCTTAAGTTCATTGAATTTTCTTACCTTTGCTTCTTAACTTGACGCGTATAGTTTATTTAACGCTCCCTAAGTTCGCCATTGCCTGAACGGATACAATTATTTTAACTATAAAAGCGTTTTACTTTTTGCTCAGCATATCCATCATAACTGGCTTACTTTTAGTGATTCATGGAGTTAAAAAAGTCAGCATTGCTCTTTGTTAAAAGTAGTTTGTCACGTAAAAATTCCATTGCTTCAACAGATCCCATAGGATTGAGTATTCTACGCAACACCCATATTTTATTTAGTATAGCCTTATCAACTAATAGCTCTTCCTTCCTTGTTCCGGATTTTGTAATGTCAATAGCTGGAAATATACGTTTATCAGAAAGTTTTCTATCAAGTATAATCTCAGCGTTTCCTGTACCTTTAAACTCTTCAAAAATAACCTCATCCATTTTTGAACCAGTGTCTATAAGAGCTGTAGCAATGATTGTCAAAGAACCACCATTTTCAATATTACGAGCCGCTCCAAAAAAACGCTTGGGTCTCTGCAGTGCATTTGAATCCACACCACCAGTTAGAACTTTCCCAGACGAAGGAATAACAGCGTTATAAGCACGTGCAAGTCTAGTAATATTGTCAAGTAGGATTACCACATCTTTTTTATGCTCAACCATTCTTTTAGCTTTTTCTATTACTATTTCAGCAAGCTGTACGTGACGGTAAGCAGGCTCATCAAACGTAGAACTCACTACCTCACCTTTTACAGAACGTATCATATCTGTTACTTCTTCAGGTCTTTCATCTATAAGTAACACTATTAATTCTATTTCAGGGTGATTTATAGCTATAGAGTTAGCCATTTGCTGAAGCAATACAGTTTTTCCTGTGCGAGGTGGAGCAACTACTAACGCTCTTTGCCCTTTTCCAAGAGGAGCTACTATATCTATAGCACGCATGCTTAAGCCTTTTTTATCATCACCACTATTACACTCAAGTACTATGCTTTCCTCAGGATAAAGAGGAAGCAAATTATCAAAATGGACGTACTTTCTTAATTCACTGACTTCAGTAGAGTTTATACTTTGAACCTTAGTTAAAGTAAAATATCTTTCTTTATCACCAGGTGGCCTTATTTCTCCACATGCCATATCTCCTGTACGTAAATTAAACTTCTTTATTTGCCCGTTAGAAATATAAACATCATCGGTACTTGGAGCATAATTTGCACTTGCTGAACGTAAGAAACCGAAACCATCAGGCAATATTTCCACTATTCCACTCCCTGTGGTTATGCCTCCTTCTTCGCTCATTTTCTTCATTAAGCTGAATATCATTTCCTGCTTTAGCATTCTACCATTGCTTTTACCGTTAGTTGAAATTTTTCTTTCTTCAGCTAACTCTAACAATTCTTCTGCTGTTTTCTCTTTTAATTCGCTCAGATCTAATGTTTTTCTGTTTTTCTCAGTACCTTCATTGACCATCTGTTTTACTGTATCGTTATTGTGAATTTGCTCACTTTTTTCAGGTTGAGCTGTAACCTTTCCTTTTGCCAAAACATCTTCATTGATTGTTGTCATAATCCTCCAAAAATTTTAATTGATGCTTACTAACCTAAAATGTGACTATAAGATAATAAATTAGGCTGAGCTAGTTTTAGTGCGTATTAAGCTTAATTATTATTAAACCCCGTATTTTACTTACATTATACTAATAAACACTAGCAAGTCAAGTTAATTTAATGTTAACAAAGCACAAAAATTTGAGGATTTTCAATAGCTATTCTTTATATTTTTTAACCTTTCTTGCTTCTCTTCTTCTACTTTTGCTTTTTCCACTTCTGCTTCTAAATTTTCTTGACTACATAAGCCAAGTAGTACAGGATCTTGGGGTTTTATATTTTGCATGTTATGATGAGATCCATCTCTTACTTGCTCAACTGTGTAATTTGTTGTACTAATTAATTTAGCTATAACGTTATTATCCAAGATAGGAAATTTTTTTACTAAATAATAAATCGCATCAGGTTTATCTCTACGCCTTGCCGTAGAGGCAAAGCCAAGAATGCTACCAATCGCTTTACTCCTTTTTTTTATATTTTTTATAATCAAATTTGGTACACGGTTTGAATTTTTTTTGCAATCATCGATTTCTTTTTCAGTAATTACCCCAGAAATAATAGGGTTATATTTTTCAACTTCTATTTCCTCATCAGCTATGTCTTGTACTTCTTCAAGGGCCAACCTACAGCATTGTGCTATTTGATTAAAAGTTAAACCAGTGTTGTCTACTAACCAAGCAGCTATTTGCATTAGAAACTGTTTATTTCTATCGTTATTGCCCTTAGAAGATTCCATTGACATCAAAAAAGCATCTCCCATTTAAAGTATCCCTTACTGTTATACAGAGCTAAAATATAAGCTATTAAAACTAAAAAAGCATTAATTTTGTCATTCAATGACTTTTTGTTTGTCACTTCCCACCTCTTAAGTTAATTAAATGCGCTTACGTTTAAGCATATTTCAAACGATTCAAAAAAATATTTTCCCTTCTTAAGGTATAGTATAACTTAGTCAAACATATGTTTCTATTTAAGAAAAGAGTTAAATTTTAAGTTAATATATTGTAATATTATATATATTGGCTAATAAAGCAACAGGTTTACAAGAATTAAATTATCACTATTCTATAATTAACCATTAATTAACTGAGTTTAAAATGAATGTTAAAAATTTTTTCACTAAAGTAACCGTTGTCCTTTTAGCTTGCTTATTAGTCTTCATGGGAATTGGCAACCTTTTATCAGGTGATGATGAAAAAGAAGAGGTAGCTAGGGTTGGAAAAGAAGTTATAACGTCAGATGAGTATAAATCACTATATCAAAATTATGAAAAGCAAATTTCTGGATCTGATGCGAGTAGAGAACAAGTAAAAAAGCTGAAATATGATTTGCTTAACGCACTTATAGAGCAAAAACTATTGTTTAACCTAATTAGTGAGCTGGGGTTGACAGTTGGAGAAGAGTCTATAAAAAACCATATTAAAAATACCAAATACTTTCAAAATGATAAAGGCGAATTTGACAAAAATAAATTCCATGAAACGCTAAATGACCTGCATATGACAGAGAAAGAGTATATAGCAAAGCTAGAGAAAGTTCTGCCTGCAATGATGTTCATGACTTCGTTATTTAAAGATAATTATCCGGTAACTTTTGGCGAGAGAGTTGATGAGCAGATATACAAAAGTCGCTACCAAACTAGAGTGGTTGATATTGTTAAAATAACTGAAGATGCAGTTACAAACATTCCTGAACCAGATGATCAAGCATTACTTGATTTGTACGAAAGAAATAAATCCCATTTTTATTATCCTGAGTATCGAACTGCGCAATATATTTCCCTAGGCCAAAAGTATTTTGAAGATCAAATCAAGATCTCAGATGAAGAAGTTGATGGTATAATAGAACAACAGGAACTAAAAGATCAAAGAGATGTATTCAATGTAATATTTTCTACCAAAGAAGAAGCTGAGACAGCAAGAAGAGCATTTGAGGAGGGTAAAACAAGCTTTGAACAGATAGTAGGAGAGTTTGGCAAAGCAAAACTTGAGGAAACTAGAGTAAATAATATAACTAAGGATTTTTTACCAGAAGACGTGAGGGAAAAGGTATTTGCTCTCAAAGTAGGTGAAGTAAGTGAAGTTTTAGCAAGCAGTTTTGGTTGGCATATAATAAAAGTGGAAAGTGCGCATCAAATCTCTGATGAAGACTTAGTTGATTTAAAAAAAGACATAAAGTCAGTTCTAACTAACCAAAAGTCTTTTGAAAGAGTCAATG
The DNA here is from genome assembly GCF_964028325.1 of Wolbachia endosymbiont (group A) of Hedychridium roseum. Lineage (NCBI taxonomy): Bacteria > Pseudomonadati > Pseudomonadota > Alphaproteobacteria > Rickettsiales > Anaplasmataceae > Wolbachia > Wolbachia endosymbiont (group A) of Hedychridium roseum. The sequence continues at coordinate 743,549 of NZ_OZ034755.1, forward strand.
ATTTCATAAACCAAGTGAACTATAAGATATACAATGGTTCAGAAATTGAAGAAATATTGAGTGAATATAATTTACCTATACAAACTATTGGTCCAGTAGATGCGAGTGGAAAAGATCAAAGCGGTAATAACGTAGGAGATTCTGGTGATTTGATTTCTTTCATTTTTTCGCGAGAAAAGGATCAGAAAGGTTATTTCAAGGGCGTTGGGGACGCTGTTGTTAGTGTAAAAATCATTGATATCGTTCCACCCAAATTGCAAAGTTTTGAAGAAGGCAGGGCATTAGCGGTAGAGCTTTGGTGTAGTGAGTTTATAAAAGAAAGAATGTTTAAAATTGGGCAAGAGGTTGCAGTTCAACTAAGAGAAAAAACAGATTTGGAAGAAATTCAAGGTGTGGAATTAGTTAAAGGTCAGCAGATGCAACGCAATGAAGTGGATCAACAAAACTACCCCTTTTCTTTTGTAGAAGAGATTTTCAATATGAAAACAACTGGTTCAGTGACAGACCCTATTCAATACAATAATGAAATTATAATAGGTGTTCTAAAAGAAATGCATTCATCAAATGGTAAATTAAACACGCTTGACACCGGAAAACGTGTGATGATATCGCTAAAAGAGCAATTAATTAGCTATCTGGAATCAAAGTATAAAGTCGAAGTTAATCACGCTATACTTGATGATATATAGTCAAAAATCTTATAAGTTGCTTCAAACGCATCCAGTGCCGAGACACACAACTGTACGAACATTGCGATTTGAGAGCAATCTTCACTAGGAAGGATGTCATCCCAGTCTGGGATCCAGGAATTTTATTAAGTATAAAAGTAGCCGTTTTATGTTAAAATACAACGTTTTAATGATTATGAAAAGGCTGGATTCCAGACTGGAATGACACCATTTGCTGTGCAATTTACCTTCAAAAATGAATGTTCGTATAGCTGTGCGCCCGGCGCTGCCCTACATTATTGGTAATTATATTATAAGGTGCAAAAGTTGTATAATTCATTTGACTTAAAACGGCTCATTGTATAAAATTGTGACTAATATATGAATAAAGGTTAACATGGTAGTTAAAATAAGGTTGGCAAGGTTTGGCGCAAAGAAACGCCCTTTTTATAGGATAGTTGTAGCTGATTCACGAGCACCAAGAGATGGGCGTTTTATTGAGAAAATAGGACAATATGATCCAATGTTACCAAAAGACAATAAAAATCGTGTTGTGGTGAAGGCTGATAGATTAAAACATTGGCTAAGCGTAGGCGCGCAAGCAACTGAAAGAGTACTATGGTTCATTAAAAAAGGCATAGTAACTTTAGAAACAGAACCAAAGAAAACAGAAAAGAAGAAAGTAGAGAACGAGAAAGCACAGGGACAAGAAGCATAAGTCTCTTTAAAATGCTAAATACTGATTTAACAAATAATGGTAAATTAGACGATGTCGTATCTTCTGATCTATCAGCTATGAAGGACTTTATCTTCAAAAATGTCAATGATGAAGGTGCTAAGCTTGCTACTGATATTATATCTCATCTTGTTAGTTCAGGTGGAAAAAAAATAAGGCCTAAACTAGTTTTTATTATATGTAAAATGCTAAACTATTCTGGGGAGGATAGGATCAATGTTGCTGCATCGGTAGAGTTTATACACAATGCTACTTTACTTCATGATGATGTGCTCGATGAAAGTGAGGCACGCCATGGAGTTAAAACAGCGAATAAGATTTGGGGGAATAAATCAAGCATTTTAGTTGGTGATCTATTGTTGACTCTAGCATTTAGATGGCTTATAGAGTGTGGAAATTTAAATATTCTCTCTATTTTATCTAAAGCATCGCATTTACTTGTGAAGGGTGAAATAAAGCAGATGACAACACGTTTTGACCCCCACACAGTCAGGGAAAATTATTTTGATATCATTGGAGAAAAGACAGCATCTTTATTTTCTGCATGCTGTGAAGCTGCATCTACAGTATCTGGTGCAACAAATGACGAAACAGAGAGGCTAAAGAATTTTGGTTTTAATTTTGGTATGGCATTTCAAATAGTTGATGATATGCTCGATTATACTGCTAATCAAGGCACTTCTGGAAAACAAGTCGGAAAAGACTTTTTCGAAGGTAAAGTCACCTTACCTGCTATTATAGCATACGAAAAGGGCAGTCCAGCAGAGCAAAAATTCTGGGAAAAATGCTTTTCTTCAGCTAGACACAATTTTGATCAAGCATTACACTATATTAATCACCATAATGCCATTCAGCTTTCTATGGAAAAAGCTAGATACTACATTAATATGGCACAAAATGATATTAGTACTTTTTCTGATTCTTTTTATAAAATTACTTTAATTGACTTTTTAAATGCGAGCATAGAAAGACAAATGTAGCTGGTGCTTGATATTTTCGAATTAATTGCTATATATTTATTAGATTCTTAAGGATAGTGATATGTCAGACAGCAGTAAAGAAAAAAAGAGGAAATTTGCCGATATGGTAAATAGGCAGAAAGGTGACGACCAACAAAGTGATAACCATAAGCAAACTGATGATTTAAATGAAGATCTCAATACATTAAAAGGACGTGCAGCTCAGCTTGAAGATCATTTACGCCGTGCTGTTGCAGATAATGAAAACGTCAAACGTATAATGCAAAAGCAAATTAGCGATGCAAGTGACTATGCAGTCACAAAATTTGCACGTGATATGATCGACTCGTGCGACAATTTAAAAAAAGTAATGGAAATTTTGAAAGACGGTGATCCTGTTCATGAGGGGATTAAAGTAGCTTATCAAAAAATTATAAATGATCTAAAAAAACATGGAATAGAGGAAGTAGATCCACTTGGTGAGCTTTTTGATAGTAATTTACACCAAGCTGTTGTGGAAAGAGAAGACAATGAAAAAGAGCCTGGCACTATTATAGAAGTACTACAGACTGGTTATACTATCAAAAATAGGTTGCTCCGTCCTGCAATGGTTATTCTTTCTAAGAAATCTGCTGATTGTGGAAGCGATTAGCATGAGGTAAATGTATAATGACAAGTATTGTCTTTTCAGGTATCCAGCCAAGTGGCGTACTACATTTAGGTAATTATCTTGGTGCAATCAAACAGTGGATAGACTTACAGCATAAATACAAATCTCTTTTTTGTATTGTCGACCTACATGCAATCACAGCAAATAAGCTTCCCGCAAGTGAATTAAAAAGTAATATTTTCAAAACAGCAGCAGCTTATATTGCATGTGGAATAGATCCAGAAAAGTCCATTATTTTTAATCAGTCCACGGTTAGTGGTCATGCAGAACTGGGCTGGCTGCTTGGGTGCTATACACCAATTGGTTGGCTTAATCGCATGACTCAATTTAAAGATAAAGCTGGCGGCGATAAACAAAAAGCCTCTCTTGGATTATATAGTTATCCAGTACTTATGGCTGCAGATATATTGTTGTATCAAACTAAATACGTTCCTGTTGGTGATGATCAAAAACAGCATTTGGAGCTTGCACGTGATATTGCATCAGCTTTTAACAATCATTATAAACTGGATTATTTCATCGTACCTGAAATCTTAACTTTGGATTGCACATCAAGAATAATGAGCTTAAGAGATGGCACAAGCAAGATGAGTAAATCTGACCCTTCAGAATATTCGTGCATTAACCTTGATGATACGGATGATTTAATTGTCAAAAAAATAGAAAAAGCAAAAACAGATTCAATTCTAGGCTTTGATTTTGCTACTTTAGAGTGCCGACCAGAAATAAGCAATTTGATAAACATTTATTCAGTGCTTAGTAATGTAAATGCGGAAAAAGTATGTGAAGAAGTGAACAAACATGACATGAAGCACTTCAAAAAAGAGTTAGCTGATTTAATTATCAGTGTTATATCACCCATACGTGAGAGAATGAATGATCTTTTAAAAGACCAATTCCATTTACGTGAAATATTAAAAAAAGGTACAAAGAAAGCAGCAGAAATTGCAACCCATAATATAAAAGAAATCAAGGATATTATTGGATTTGCTCAATAGACCTCTTGCATAACCTAAGGAATCAATTCAAAATTGTAAAAACAGGCAATAAGGAAATGTTCAAAAAAGTGTGTCAAACCGCATTTTTAACTCAACTCAATTTTCAATCTACCAGGAAAGAAAATATCAAGTTGAGATATAGTTAAAGCCCAATTAGGATAGTCCAATTTTGCTCTGCCTTTTTTATAGCGCAATATACCTGTTTGTACAAGCTAGTAAATGAGCCCTTAGTTTTAGTGAATTTTCTAATCTGTCTATGCAGTCCCTCAATAGGGTTGGTAGTATAAATTAGCCTCACGCGAACTTTAATTTTTATATTCCTTCATTAGCATAATATAATTTTGTGCTGATTGTGTAATATGTTTAATTTCTTCATTCGACATTTTTTTGAAGAACTTTGCTGGCCTGCCAGCCCATATTTCCCCACTTTTTATTACTTTTCCATGTGTCACTAGCGAGCCAGCAGCTACCATAGCTTCAGGCTCCACAACTGCATGGTCCATCACGGTAGAGCCCATACCAATAAACGCTTTATCATGCACCATACATGCATGCAACATACAAAAATGTCCCACTGTTACCATATTGCCAATAGTTGTATCACCACCTGGGTTTCTATCCACATGAATTACCGTTCCATCTTGAATATTTGTTCCATCACCTATTTTTATTGATCCAACGTCCCCTCTGACCACACAATTAAACCAGATGCTCGCATCTTTTCCTATTTCAACCTTGCCTATGATATGCGAACCACCTGCGATGAAAGCACTTTCGTCTATTTTTGGTTCATAATCTTTGTATTTTAAAATGTGATACATATTAAGCCCACAGTTTTATGCATATGCTAACCAAAATAAGGTAGGCAGTAAATACATACTTAGATTCCAAGCTACTTGGGTGACAGATGTTCTTGACTTATGCACTTTATGCTCCTAAAATTTTTATTTTCAGCTCTATCTATAATGTCAGTAACGGTATTAAGTATATTTCAAGTAATATTGGTTGTTGTGTTAGTAATTTTAGTGCTCTTGCAGCCGCCTGGGAGTAGTTCGTTAAGTGGTTTTAGTAATACACAACAGGGAGTCAATTCGATGATTCCGGTAAAATCTTCTGAAAACCCGCTCAGCAGAATAACGGCTATTGTTGCTGGATTGTTTATTATAAACACATTGCTATTGTCAGGATTATATTCAAAAGACGTACATAAAAAATCGATTGCAGAGAAAATTATATTAGAAAAAAAGCAAGAAAGTGAACCTACTTCTGTTCCATTTGAAAATTAATGAAGGAAGCTAAATTTATCTTTGTCACAGGTGGAGTTGTGTCATCGCTTGGTAAAGGCTTAGTTGCTTCAAGCGTTGGTGCGCTTCTTCAAGCTTACGGTTTTAAGATCCGTATCAGAAAACTTGACCCGTATCTCAACATTGATCCTGGGACAATGAACCCAACTCAGCACGGAGAGGTGTTTGTTACCGAGGATGGTGCTGAAACTGATTTGGATCTTGGGCATTATGAGCGTTTTACTGGAATTAAAGCAACAAAAGATGACAATATAACAACTGGTAAGATATATCATGAGTTGTTGAAGAAAGAGAGGCGTGGTGATTATCTGGGCAAAACTGTGCAAGTCATTCCTCATGTGACAGATTTAATCAAATCGTTCATTTTTAATGGTACGGAAGGTTTAGATTTTGTAATATGTGAAATAGGCGGAACTGTAGGTGACATTGAAAGCCAACCATTTTTGGAGGCTATACGCCAAGTTAACTACACATTAGGAAAACAAAGAGTTATCCTTATTCACTTAACTTTAATACCATATCTTACCGCAGCGCAAGAATTAAAGACAAAACCAACGCAGCATTCAGTTCGAGAGTTAAATTCCGCGGGGTTACAACCAGATATTATATTATGCCGCAGTGAGAAAGAAATTTTCGATAATCAGAGAGAGAAAATAGCTAAGCTTTGCAATGTTTCTTTGTCCAATGTGATACCTGCTCCTGATGTGAGTCATATATATGAGTTACCGGTGTTGTATAGCCAATGTGGGCTTGATACGCAAATTTTGGAGCACTTTCATTTAAGTGAGCCAAAACCAAGCTTGATTGAATGGGATCAAATAGTGCATTCCATAAGGCACCCAACACAGGAAGTTACTGTGTCTATAGTGGGAAAATACACCGAATTCCCTGATGCGTATAAATCACTAGTTGAAGCATTAAATCATGGTGCGATTAGTAATAAAGTCAAAGTAAAGATAAATTGGGTTAACTCAAGAGAGAAGGAAGAAAAACCTATAAATGAAAAGCTTATAGGGGAGAAGTTACAGAATTCTCATGCAATTCTTGTCCCAGGGGGGTTTGGTGATGACGGAGTAGAGAGTAAAATATTAGCAATAAATTATGCCCGTACAAATAATATCCCATTTTTCGGAATTTGCCTTGGTATGCAGCTTGCAATTATTGAGTTTGCTCGTAATGTTGTTAAGCTTGAAGATGCACACTCTGAAGAATTTCATAACTGTAAACATCCAATCGTTAAGTTAGCTGGCGATCAAGATGACGATCTTGGTGGAACCATGAGACTTGGGGCATACAAATGTAATATAAATGCAAGCTCTAAAATGATGGATGCATATAGTAACACTACTATTTCAGAAAGACACAGACATAGATACATAATCAATTCAGATTATAAAGATGATTTGGAAAAAAATGGGCTGCTATGCAGTGGCATATCAGAAGATGGAACATGTATAGAGGCAGTGGAGTTAGAGAGTCATCCGTGGTTTATTGGTGTGCAGTTTCATCCAGAGTTTCAATCAAAGCCGTTTTCTCCTCATCCTCTTTTTATATCGTTTATTAAGGCAGCAGTTAATAAAATTTAAAAAAAGAAGATTAGCAAAGGAAAGTGTTCAAGTATCAATATATGGAGCTTGCCATAGAGCAAGCCAAACTTGCTCAAAAAAATGATGAGGTTCCCATAGGTGCCGTAATAGTTAGTGGAAGCAATGTCGTTTCTTCTGCACACAACATATCCAACGATCCAACTGCACATGCAGAGATGTTAGCGATCAAGCAGGCATGTGAGTTGCTCTCAACTTCAACGCTTTATGATTCTGACATATACGTAACATTAGAACCATGTCCGATGTGTGCTCAAGCTATTTCCTTTGCCAGGATTAAACGATTGTACTTTGGAGCTTATAATCCAAAAGGTGGAGGAATTGAAAATGGTGCTAAGATATTTCAATTTTGCAGCCATATACCTGAAGTTTATGGTGGGATATTAGAAACAGAATGCTCTTTTTTGTTAAAGGATTTTTTTGAGAAACTGAGAGACATTTGACAAACCGTCATGCTACTTGTTTTCCGATACAAATTCGTCATCCCGCTACGTGTTAGCGGGATCTATGCTAGGAGATACCGTGACGGTATGACGGTTAAGTAATTCGTCATTCCAGCGCGTGACGCACAACTATACAAACATTGTCCCACCAGCAGGGTGTCATGCAAGTAGCTGACACATAGCTGTACGAACATTCATTTTTGAAGGTAAATTGCACAGCAAATGGTGTCATCCCAGTGCCCAGACACTGGGATCCAGAAATTTTGCTTATAACTGAGCTGATGAGCTAAAGGTAGTTGTCTTACGCTAAAACAAACGTTTTTAATTAAGTTGCATAGAAGCTGGATCCCAGTGTCTGGGCACTTTAGACAATGTTACAAAAAATAATATCATAGAATTCAATAGGATAATCCCTAGAGAATTACTCATCTACAAAAAGCCAAATCGTGTTAATGCTGTTTAGATGTAAAAGATAAGCTAAATCTTTACAGGGAACTTAAAACAGTAGAATACCTTTGATTGAAAGAAAGCACCAACTTTATGGGGTGAGCAACTGCAACTACTACCACTAAATCAATAAATCTTAATAGGGGAAAACATTATGAAAACGTCAAAACTGACATTAGTATGTGATATATATGAGTTAACAGATAAAGATAGAAAGAATATACAAAAACTAGCAAGAAAAATAGAAGAAGGGGAAGGTGTTGCCGAAAAGTTCAAAAATGGAATATTCAAAAAGTCCAGCTATAACGCAAGCACGATTCTTTTAGCAAAAATAACTTACGAGTATCATGGTAGAGAGGAGACGTTGTCACTACTACATTATGCTATAAGTCATAAAAATAATCAAGCTGTAAAAGATCTTTTAGAAGAAGCCAAAAAACAAAAACTATTAAAGGAAGTTCTGAATGAAGAGATGACCACAAAACATTCAGATGGTCGGGAAGAAATTCATACAATACTTACAGATGCTATATCACGTAGAGACAATGACATGATTAGAGCAGTGTTAAAGATCTCTGAGGAAAATGGTATTTTGAAAGATATTCTAAAAAAGAGAATAATTATAAAACATTCAAATAGCAAGGAAATGACTTACACCCCATTCACCTATGCTGAAGCGTGTGAAAATAGTGAAGCTGTAAGAGAACTGGGAAATATTCTTAATAAGAGAGCAACCCAGCAGCCCACTGTTGTAACAGCCAAAACTACTACAGCTAGAAGTGAAAAAGTGCTTCAAAGATACTATCGGTAATATCGAGGCACCGGCTAACGCATATGAAAATAATAATGAAAGTAGTCTTGAAGAATCTATAGAACATAAATATCTTGAGCCATGCGAAAATAGTAATGAAAGTAATACAATAGCTATAGAGCACATCGCTGCTTCAATAGAAAAGCTTGATAATGTTGGTGCGGCATTACTAGTCTGTGGTATTGTAGCTTGTATATTGAAAATGTATGCCATAGCGGTGATTGGGGGAATAGTTGGATTAGCGTGTATAGGTTTTGCACTGTACAATTCGTTCAAGCCAAATACCAAGCTCGAGAAAGTGAGAGATGTAGAACAGCCAATTATTGAATCTTCTTTAAACCCAATATAAATCAAAAAAAATGGTCATAATCATCAAGTAAATTTTTTAAAAAAGTAAAATGAGATAATTTCTTTGGAAGAATCTATAAATCATTAACTTATAGCCCTTCTCATAATAATCCAAATTAGGTAAGATACGGATTCATGGCTATGGTGGAAGTCAGTAGGCAAGCAGCGTATAGTGATCGGATTATTGTGAAAAGAGCTATACTATAAAACGTCTCAACTTTCTCTCCACTTTTTCTGGGTAAGGTCACTTAAGTGATAACCTTTGATTATTCATTATTAATGATAGCCCTAGCAATACTAACAACAAACCAACTAGTAAAAACATTATATCAATCGTAATAAAATTGGTTAACAATGCACCAATTAAAGGAGATATAATCATGAAAAAGTTTTGAATAGATTCACTGAATGCAGAAACTGAGCCTATTATATTTTGTTCAACTTCCGTCTGTAATAGAATAGCGTATGGTATATTAATAAGTGCTCCTGTTATCCCAAATAAAATCCATATTAATACATAAAAATATACAGACAAATTTATCTGATAAAAAGCCAATAACCCTAAAAGCAATAATAATAACCCACCAAAGATTTGCCCTTCAGAAATTAATGCAATATATCTAAAACGGGCAATATAAGTAGTAACTATTACTGAACCGACAACACTACCTACTCCAATAGCACTTATTGCTATTGCATATATTGATGCATTAAAATTCATGAATTTGTTTAAAACTATTATATAAAAATCGAATACAAATATTATGGCAAATCTTAATGCACTGTTAATAATAACAACATTTAAAAGTTTATTATTTTTAATTGTATTGCCCACATTTATCAGCTTCTTATATATAAAAGACAATTTACTAACCTTATTATTAGTTAATTTTGTTTCTGTAAATTCCACAGGTAAGCTAATAGCTTTAATAAAGCATGCAGATACTAAAAAAGTGAAGGCATTAACAATAAACAGAAAATCTATATCACAATATAAGATCAACAAACCGCCGAATGCAGGACCAATAATTTTTGCAAATTGGTTCGAGGTATGCAAAAAACCTGATGCTCTTGGCAATAAATCATTAAGAACCATTACTTTTAATGCTATTTGTCTAGAAGGTAAGAAAAAACAACGGCATATTCCCTCTAAGAATAGTAGTAACAAAATTATCTTATAATGATAAGCTGAAAAATACAAAATAATAGATAAAGCTGCTCGAAAAACATCAGAATAAATCAAAATAGGTATTGGATTTTTATTATCTACTGATACTCCTATAATTGAACCAAAAAAGACGCTTGGAGCTGCCATAGCAATCTCAACAATAGCGAGCATTTGTGATGGTAAGCCAATATCATAGATGAATAATGAGGCAATAATGGGTATTATCATCCAATCACCTAAACTGGAAATAAAATCGGCAATAAGTAAGTTGACGTAGTTAGCATTACCGATCAAACGATGGGAGTGTTAAATAAACTGTGTCAAACCGAAAAAAAAGTAATAAATTGATATAAAAAAATGGAGGTTTGACAATGAGTCAGAAAGTAGTAAACAGAACTACCGGTTTGGTAGATTATAAAGAATTAGAAACAAATATCCTGTCGTCTATACGAGAAGGAAGACCGTTGACAGGAAGAGATGGAGCATTAACACCGTTTATAAAAAAGTTGCTGGAGATAAGCCTGGAAGGTGAAATAGAAAACCACTTGTCGGCTGAAAGCGAAGAGAATAATCGAAGAAATGGGAGGAATGCAAAGACTTTACGTACAAGCGCAGGGTCATTTGAGCTTTTGACGCCAAGAGATAGGGAAGGAAGTTTCGAACCACAAATAGTCAAAAAAAGGCAAACAAACTTACATCCAGAGCTTGAAACGAAGATTTTGAGCACATTTGCCAGTGGTATGGGCTATAGAGATATAGTGTCACATGTTGAGGAAATTTATGATCACAAAATATCGGTGGCAGAGATATCAAGTATTACTGACAAATTGCTACCAGTAATCAACGAATGGCGTAGTCGCCCGCTGCAGTCTGTATATCCGATAGTTTTCATGGTTTTTTAAAGTCAAAGAGGACGGGCATTGCGTAAGTAAATGCATGTATAACATATTAGGCATAGATCAAAATGGCAAAAAAGAAGTATTAGGTTTTTATTTGGCTGAAAGTGAAGGAGCTAACTTCTGGTTGGGAGTGCTAAATGACCTCAAAGAAAGAGGAGTAGAAGATATCCTTATTGCCTGCGTTGATGGGCTGAAAAGCTTTCCTGCAGCTATAAACAGTGTCTTTCCTAATGCGGAAGTGCAGATGTGTATAGTGCATCAGATACGCAACTCACTGAAGTATGTGGCCAGTAAAGATGCGAAGAGTTTTTTGAGCGATTTAAAGAAGGTATATCAAGCTTCAAGCAAGGAAATTGCCGAGAATTATCTGTTGGAATTAGATGAAAAATGGGGCACAAAGTACCCTATGGTTATAAAATCTTGGCAGAATAATTGGGAAAACTTGTCTGGTTATTTTAAGTATTCTGGTCCAGTTAGGAGGATAATCTACACCACCAATCCCATAGAGGGGCTACATAGGCAAATTAGGAAATTCACTAAGACCAAAGGCTCATTTACCAGCATAAATGCCTTGTATAAGCAGGTATATTGTGCTATAAAGAAGGCAGAGGAAAAGTGGACGATGCCTGTACATGATTGGGCATTAACTATCTCTCAACTTGATGTTTTCTTTCCTGGCAGATTGAAAATTGAGTTGAACTAAAAATGCGGTTTGACACAGTTTATTTAACACTCCCTCTTTCTTGTAATTATTAATTAATTTTTTTTGTATTTCTTTTTGTTGTGTTTTTTGTTCTTGCTGATGAGAGGAAGGGATTTCTTTATCTATGTGAATTTGTAAAACCGGCGCACTAGTACTGGTATTAATTATTTCTTGTTGTACTTTTTGCTCTGATTGATTAGAAGTAGGAATTTCTCTATCCGTATAAACAGTCGCACTAGCGCTGGCATTAATTCCTTCTTGTCGTGTTTTTTGCTCTAGTTGATGAGAAAAAGGGATTTCTTTATCCGTATAAACAGTCGCATTAGTGCTGGTATTAATTCTTTCTTGTTGTACTTCTTGCTCTGGTTGATTAGAAGGAGGAACTCTTTTATCTGTACTAAAAATTTCTTCACTAGAAACTTGTTGATCTTCTTTTATATCTTCAGAAATTCCACTAAGGAGTGGTACAAAATGTTGCATGTAATTCACTACTCCTACAGTTTTTTTACTATTATCTATCTTTAATTGATCAAGATTCACATCTTGTATAAAAACTTCTAGATCATCATCATGTGCTGTAATTTTAGTTACTGTAACTTTTTGACTATCTTCCTCTATTGAATAAATATAAAGCTCCACTTCATACTTATCACATATCATTCTCCCTTCAACCCCTGGGCGACCCCATATAGGTGGGCTAGCTTCTGTAGCCATACTTCTAATATCTTTTAAATATCTATCAAAAGATGCAATATTGTCTGGTATAATATTGTTCTGGTTATCTTTCATTACATTTCCGTTTGAACCTATCATAGGTACAGCATATCCTTCAGCAATATTTTTTGTTATTTCATTAAAAACCCATCGTGAGTCCTTTTTGTTTTCAGCATAATCTGCACAATCTTTTCTTAATGATTTTGCGGTAAAACGATAACCAGGTTTTATATTTAACTCATTCAACCCTTGAGCCACGGAGTCAAAAAAGCAATCTCCTGTCTTTATAGCAATTCCTATGTTTAGATTTTTGGGACAAGCATTTTTTAAATTATGCAGTAAATCACTTGATTTTTTCTTTTCTTTGATTTGTCGAAAAAGAGCAATTGGTTCTCTTGTATAATTAGGCTCTTTCATATTGTAACCTCAGAATGGTAGCTATATGTTAAGTTTAACACTTTTTAATGGATTAGTCAACCTTTGCAGGCTAAGGTTATGCTCGACTGTAGGCATCACCTGCTTTTCTTGAGCTACTGCGTATCTTATACGTACTGCTATTTATCACATTCATAATTAGATTCGTTTACGTTGTCAAGTAAAAAAATAAAATTTTATAGCAAATTAATCGCTGAAGCTAGTTTTTGCTTGCGACTTAATTCATCTACTTTTTTGTGTAATACATTCAAATCAGTTGCTCCTACAAACAGACTATCCCCAATTATTAAAAAAGGTGTGCCCCCTACTCCCAAATCTCTTACTAGGAGCTTACTGCCATTTATCATTTGCTCAATTTTGTCCGCGTTATTTTTCATGGAATTATTAAAATCGTCCTCATCAATCCCTATGCTTTTCACTATATCCAATATGCTTTCGTCTGAAAATCCTCCTTTGTGACTTAAAGCAGAATAGTGAAAGTCGAAATATTTTTCTTTATCAATAAAGTAAACAGCTAAAGCGCTTTTTGCTGCCCTTAAAGAGTCATTACCAAGTATTGGAGCATCCCTAAAGATATACTTAATTTTACCGTCGTTAATTAACTGTTTTATATCGTCTTTTATAGTCTTGCAATATCCACAAGAATAGTCAAAGAAACCTACAGCTATAACACTACTATTTTCATTTCCGGAGTAAGGATAAGTAAGGTCAAATATTTGATCCTTGTATTGTGAAATTTTACTTTTGGTCACATTATCTCGAGCAGCGTAACTACTTTTAATCGACTCCTCTTTGAGAGTTTTTACGATCTTATCAAAATTTCTACTTATATAATTATCTAATTTCTCACCTATATAATCATCGCTTAGCATTTGGCTGCGATTTGAAAGCCAATTGTTTATTACTGGTAAACTTGCTACTGCCAGTATAAGGATCAATAAAAACGATATTCTAGACATACAATTTATTTAAAAACCTACAACATAAAACTTTAGTACACATTTATCTGTATATTAAAAGAAGCATCTAATATTAATATATGAAAACATTTATATCAAGTGTATTTTATAACCAGTTTTGCCTCAAATGCAAACTTTACGTACAATGGAACTCAAGCACATTACTGAAAAGCTCATCAGAAGACTTGGTGATGCAAATGACCAAACCATCGCCAGAATAGCCAATTATGAGATGCTCTATCTTTTACCGCCGCGTATAACAACTGTAAACATGGCGGTAAAAAAAGTTGATCATCTTATAACCGCCGTGTATAATGCTAACAAATGCGGCGGTAAATTATATGAGCGAACCAATAATTGGTAGAGAAAAGGAAATAGCCATTCTAGAAAGTAAGCTTCTCTTTTCCCCATTTGCTGAGTTTATTGCAGTGTATGGTCGGCGTCGTGTGGGTAAGACGTACCTAATAAAACAATTTTTCAGTAAACATGCCGATGTTTTATTTGAACAAACAGGTCTTAATAATGGTACTATACAGGAACAACTTGCAATTTTTACACAGTCGTTATCAAATACTTTTTATAAAGGTGCAAAAATGGCTTTGCCTGAAGTGTGGCTGGATGCATTACAACAATTAACACTTGCTATTGATAACACACATGAGAATGAACACATTGTCTTATTTTTTGATGAACTTCCATGGTTAGCTACAAGAAAGTCTCGTTTTCTAGAAACGTTAGAATATTTTTGGAATATACATTGGACAAACCGAAAGAAGCTTATCTTGGTTGTATGTGGTTCAGCAGCTTCTTGGATGTTGGAAAATATAATTTATACCAAAAGGGGGGTTGCATAACCGCATTACCGCAAGGATACCTTTGCAGCCTTTTAACTTACGTGAAACTAAAGAGTATCTAAGATATTTAGGAATCAACCTTAATCACCAGCAGATATTACAGATCTATATGGCTATTGGAGGAATACCACATTACCTTAAGGAAGTAAGTAAAGGATTATCAGCAGCACAAAACATTAATATGATCTGTTTTCAGAAGGGTGGTTTGTTATTTGATGAATTTGATATGTTGTTTCACTCCTTGTATGAAGAGCCAGAGACATATCTAAATATCATTCGTGCGATTGCAAAAAAGCCAAAAGGGATAAGCAGAAAAGAACTTATAAAAGCGACTAAAATCACTGAGGGTGGTCGCTTAACTGCTAAATTAAGGAGTTTAGAAGAAGCAGGATTTATTGGTGGTTTTTTACCATTGAACAAGGGAAAGAGAGGAGTATATTACAGGGTAATGGACGAATATGTATTATTTTATCTAACGTGGATTGAGCCGTTTAAGGAAGTAACAAAAAGGGCAATAATAAGTGATGCTCACTATTGGGAGTTAGCAATAAAGAAACCAGCTTGGCAAACATGGACAGGGCAAACATTTGAAGCAGTGTGTTTTAAACATGCCAATGTAATTAGAAAAAAATTAGATATAGAGCATATAGCAGTTATATGTGGAGATTGGCAATATCAACCAGAAAAATACAGTAAAGAGTCTGGTGCTCAAATAGATCTAGTTTTCGATCGAGAAGATGGATGTGTAATGCTCTGTGAGATAAAATATAGTGATAAACCTTATACAGTAACAAAGGAATTTGTCGAACAATTAAAAAGAAAAGAAGCAATTTATAGAGAAAAAACGAAATCAAAGAAGCAAATATTCTGGGTGTTAATTGCTGCAAATGGAGTTTCTGAGAACCAATATCTAAAAGATACGATACATCATGTGATTACACTAGAAGACTTGTTTTAAGTTATTTTAAATTTTAATATGTACACCAACTTACGCGACTTCATTAAAGCCTTAGAAGAAAAAAAAGATCTGATTAGGATTAAGGAGGAAGTTTCAACAGTTCTTGAAATGACAGAAATTCACCGTAGGGTTTTGTCAAATAAAGGACCAGCTATCATCTTTGAAAATGTTGTCACGGAAAACGGTAAAAATTCGATTCCAGTTTTGGTGAATTTATTTGGTACTATTAAGAGGATTGCATTGGGGTTGAACATAAACCCTGGTGAACTAAGAGATCTTGGTAAACTTTTAGCATTTTTGCGATCACCTGAGCCACCAAAAAACTTCAAAGATGCCGTGAAAATGTTTCCTTTACTAAAAGTTGTATTGTCGATGCGAAGTAAAGTTGTGAGCAAGGCTCCATGTCAAGAAGTGGTGCTAACTGGGGATGAGGTGGATCTTAGTTTGCTACCTATTCAAACATGCTGGCCAAATGAACCTGCACCACTTATCACCTGGCCAATTGTGGTGACAAAAGGCCCAACGGAAGACAAGCAAGATAATTTCAATCTTGGAATATATCGTATGCAGGTTATAGATAAAAAAACGACTCTAATGCGCTGGCTTGCACATCGTGGTGGTGCAGGTCACCACAAACGATGGAAAGAGAAGGAACAAAATATGAAATTTCCTGCTGCTGCTGTGATCGGTAGTGATCCTGCAACAATTATTGCTGCGGTAACTCCAGTGCCAGAAACATTGTCAGAATACCAATTTGCTGGGTTGCTGCGCAAAAAACCGCTTGAGCTTGTAAATTGTAAGACTATTCCGCTTCAAGTGCCAGCTCATGCAGAGATTGTTCTGGAAGGCTATGTAAGTTTGGATAGATATCAAGATGAAGGGCCATACGGAGATCACACCGGCTACTATAATTCTGTTGAGCAATTTCCAGAATTTAATATTACTGCAATTACTATGCGCAAAAATCCAATTTATCTCAGCACTTTCACTGGCAAGCCACCTGATGAACCATCAATTCTTGGTGAAGCGCTCAACGAAATCTTTGTGCCCATTCTTATCAATCAATTTCCAGAGATAGTGGATTTTTATCTACCACCAGAAGGTTGTTCATATAGAATAGCGGTGATATCGATAAAAAAGTCTTATCCAGGGCAGGCAAAAAGAATTGTTATGGGCATACTTTCCTTTCTAAAGCAATTTTTATACACGAAGTTTATTATCGTTGTTGATGATGATATAAATGTACGTGATTGGAAGGAAGTGATGTGGGCAATATCAACGAGAATGGACCCTGTGCGTGACACAATCACAATAGAGAACGCACCTATTGATTATTTAGATTTTGCTTCCCCTGAAAGTGGACTTGGAGGTAAAATGGGATTTGATGCAACAAATAAAATCCCGCCTGAAACCAAACGAGAATGGGGAGAGAAAATTAAAATGAGTGAGGAAATAGTAAGAAAAGTCACGGAGAAGTGGGAAGAATATGGATTGACAGGTGATTAAATTATGATGTAGCCTATCGCCGTATATCCGGGGGTGGGTTGTTGTGAGGCTTTTTCACTTTTTATTCTTGTTAATGTGTTTTTCTCTGTATTACTATGCGGGTTTTATATTTTCGCCCTGCCCAAAAGCTACGGTTTGCTTTTCACCTGGAGAAGATTGTGCTGTACCGATAATCAGCGTAATAGATCAGTCTAAAAAATCTATCTTAGTTCAAGAATATACATTTACTCTTGGAACAGTTGCAAAATCTTTGATTAATGCTAAAGAACGCGGTGTTGATGTTAAAGTCATCTTAGATAAATCGCAACTCTACTCAAAATATAGTGTTATAAATGAATTATTTTCAGGTGGAGTACCAATTTGGATCGATGATAAGCCAAAGATTGCTCATAATAAGATAATGATTGTTGACAATCAAAAAGTCATCACAGGGTCATTTAACCTTAGTAAGACAGCTAAAAAAGGAAATGCTGAAAATTTATTAATTATTACAGATTATCCTGAATTGATTCAGCAGTATGTGAAAAACTGGGAGGCACGAATGTCACAATCTTATAAATATGCTCCCAACTAATCGAGAGCGCTTGCTTAAAATCAGTTCTAAAAACAGCAAGAGAGAGCTTTTTTGATTGATTGACATAATGATTATGATATAATGAACTAAAAGTTTAAGGAATAAAGTAATGGATTATATAAATGATGCTGACGGTAGCTACACTGCCATTCATGATTTTTTTCAAAACAACGGTGTTGGAGATTACAAAGTTCAATGCAGTTATGGTGGGGTGCCGTATGCTACTGATGAGTACGTGCATTCTGGCGATAAATTTTGGAGTAATAATTTCATAGACTCACATTTTGGCAGGGAAATAAAAATGTATCCTCAAAGTGAACTTTTAGCTAAAGAATATGCTGGAAATACGTTGCCAGTTTCAATATCACTAGATAAGGATTTAATAAAAATGAAGGAATGTCAGAAAAAAACGAAATTTGTGGAACTAGAAAGGGAGTCAGGTGATTTAGTGTATGATAAGCAAAAGCATGTAAAGTGTTACACAACAAAGCTATCATATGATGATGTACATATTTACAATAACGATAAAGTTTCAACATTTAGCATAAAATACGACGTGCCAAATGATCCGAAATACAGTTTAAATATAACATTTACAAAGGTTAATGATAATAAACCAGGATTTTGGCAAAAATTTAAAAACATGTTTTAACCTGACCGTTCACTGGTTTTTACTCAATCAATCAATTACATTCTGTAATATTTGGGACGTCAAAAATTGACTTTATTTTTCTTGAGCTTTTTTTAATTTAAAATAAATACAGAAGCTTGTATCTTGAAATTTGCTGCAAGTGCAATTGCTTTCTAGCTATCTTTTATGGTATCTGTTCAGCTAAGCGGTGTGAGAGATAATATAGCTAAACTGACTTAGATTTACCGATAATTTGAAAAACAAAAATTCGTCATTCCGCTACTTGTTAGCGGAATCTATGCTGAGATACCGCGGCGGTATGACGTAGGAAAACCTTTCTTGGGTTAGCTATATCAGTTAATATTAAATTTTTATAATTAAAAAATATGCTATTTTTTAAAACTTTCATTCTCCTTGACTCTGTCAACTTCACAAAACAACTCTTGGACCAAATGTATCTGGCATAACACCTTTTGGTAACTTGCTACTTCTTTTTTTTCCGCATCTCCAACAACGGCCATTGATATTCCACTACATAAGGCTTAATTTTTGGTAGATCAACTTTTTTATGAATAATACTATGCTTCTCCTTAAATTGACCATTTCCCCTAAACGCTATTAGCTTCCTTAAAACTTACATTAATGCCTATTTTGCCTAAACTGAAGCGTCTTTTCCAATTTTTTCTAGCATCAACTCAGCAGCTTTTTGTTCAGCAATCTTTTTACTAGAAGCACATGCAGAAACTTTACCATAATCTTCTATGCAAACTGATATAGTAAATTCAGGATTGTGTGCTGGTCCAGTTTGTTTTACAAGCTCATACTCTGGTAAAGGCAATTTGTTTTTCTGAGTCCACTCTTGCAGTGAGGTTTTAGGATCTTGAGGGGGGTCAAGCATGCTTTTAGCTAGCTTTTCCCAATATTGGGTAATAAATTTTTCAACATTTTCAAGTCCGCCATCAATATAAATTGCACCTATTAGTGCTTCAAGCGAGTTTTCTAAATTTTTTAGGTTACATCTTCCTCCATTGCAGCGTTCACTATTATTCATGATGATAAAGCTGCCTAATTTTATTTCTTTAGCAACATTAGCAATGGTGTTGCCACAAACTAAATCCGTCTTTCTTTTTGCCAATGCTCCTTCTTTTTCTTCAGGAAATAGTTTAAACAGTATGGCAGATACGACCATATTCAAAACACTATCGCCCAAAAACTCTAGTCTTTCGTAGCTTACAATCTGGTTTTTGCTATTCCTTTTATTTACGCTTGGGTGAGTTAGTGCCTCTTCTAATATTGCATAATTTGTAAATTTATAATCAATGATCTTAGATATTGCATCATTCAAACTCTTCATACCCATTATTTAAAAGAAAAGCACTTTCTACCACCTTTATACCAGAGAATTAGTCTTATTTTATTAAAATAATACCACCAACTTCCAAAATTAATGTATACAACCCACCACCTCACTAATGTTACTAAATCCATCTCTCCTTATTAGTTCTGCAAGTTCTAGATTAATTTTGTTTACAACTTGAGGTCCGTGGTATATGAGAGCAGTGTACAACTGCACCAAAGAGGCTCCTGCCTTTATTTTTTTATATGCATCAGCACCACTTGAGATTCCTCCGCACCCTATCAATAATATTTTGCCCTTAGTAAATTTGTACATATCGCCCAATAACTCGGTTGAAAGTTTGAACAGTGGTTTGCCACTCAATCCGCCACTTTCGTTGTGGTGGGAATGCAGATTATCTCTACTTACCGTAGTGTTGCTTACTGTTAATCCGTCAATCTTATATTCCAACGCAAGCTCAGCGATATTTTCTTTCGTTTGCTGATCTATATCTGGTGAGATTTTTAATATTATTGGTATGGATTTAGAATTATCAATTGATTTCCGGATGGATTTCAACAATTTCGATAATTCTTGCTTATTGTGCAGATTGCGTAAATTAGGCGTGTTTGGAGACGAGATGTTCAGCACTATATAATTGCTTTTTCCATATACCATCTTTATTAAATCAACATAATCACTAATTTGGTCTTTCGATGCACTATTTTTTCCTATATTTATGCCAAAAATGCAGTCATCAAGCTTGGTTTCATCTATTTGTTTAAGAAAATAGTCTATTCCTTTATTGTTAAATCCCAATCTGTTAATTACCCCTTGATCTTTAATTAACCGAAAAATTCTTGGTTTTTTGTTTCCATATTGTGGATTACGAGTTACAGTACCAGTTTCAATAAACCCAAAACCAAATGAAAGCATAGGCCTTATAACTTCTGCATTCTTGTCAAAACCTGCAGCCAGGCCCACGGGGCTTCTGAGCTTATTACCAAAAAAATTCACACTCAAAGATTCTGGTAGCTCTATAGGATTCTTATAAGGTATTTTCTTTAATGCCATGATTGCCAAAGAGTGAGCAACTTCAGGCGGCAGTAAAAACAATAAATTACGTAATATCATTTTGTAAAACACTTTGCTTATTTTTAGTTTATTTTTTACCATGAAACGCTATAAGAGTATAACCATAACTTGAAAAGAAATTGATTTTACTTATGAATAATGGACAAGCTTTCTCTATAGGTTACACACTTAAAGCTACTGTTGAATTGAGCAACTTTTACAAGATATAGAAAATGAAAGAGGCCGGGACCGGAATTGAACCGGTATAAAAGGATTTGCAGTCCTCCGCATAAGCCATTCTGCCACCCAGCCGTTTTTTATGTGTAGATATCCATTATATCTTTTAGCATAGATAAAGCTTCCTCCCTTTTGCGTTGAAAAGTGTTACGTCCAATGATTGAACCATTACCACCTCCCTGCTTAATTTCTTTCGCTTCATTGCATATGTCATCTACTTCCTTCGATTCGCCACCAGAAAAAACTACTATTCTTTTCCCTGCAAAGCAAGATTTTTTAATATATTCAATTCTTTTAGATAATGATTCAATATTTTCTGTTTCTATCTTTTCTTTTTCCAAATATCTAGTTGGAAGCTTTACTTTGATTATATTAGCGCCAAGTAAAGCTGCTATGTGCGCAGCATAGGCAATAACATCAACTGCTGTTTCACCTTCTTTGGAAATTCCTTCACCACGTGGATAAGACCATAGCACTACTGCAAGCCCATAAGATTTGGCTTCAGCTACGATTTCACGGGCTTCTTCCATCATATCAAAACACTTAGCAGAACCAGGATATATAGTAAATCCAACAGCCAAGCAGCCCAAACGCAGTGCATCTTTCACAGAAGAGGTTATTGCTTGATCAGAAGTCAGATTTTTTGAATGTAAGGAGTTGGAACTATTAAGTTTCAAAATAAGTGGGAGCATTCCAGCATAAGTTGAAGCACCAGCTTCAATCATACCAAGTGGAGCAGCATATGCACTTACTCCCGAATTAACTGCAAGCTGAAAATGATAATGTGGGTCATAAGCATCAGGGTTAACTTCAAAGCTTTTTATTGGCCCGTGCTCAAATCCTTGATCTACTGGCAGAATCACTAACTTGTCAGTACCGCCAAGCTTTCCATGCATGAGAATACGAGTAAGATTTGCTTTTACCCCGGGGTTTTCACTTTCGTAGTAGCTTAGGACTTGTTTTACTTTATCACTTATCACTATAATTCAAATTAAATTTAAGTTATAAATTGTAACAAAGATGAAGTTCAATACAAGGATTTTAAACTATATTAAAAGCAATTTTATTTTCTACTTTATTCATATAGATTCTTAATTTCTTTCCTTTTATTAATTTACGATTCAGTATTTCTTCCGCTAAGTAACTTTTTATCTCTTTTTCAATAAGTCTCTCTATCGGACGTGCTCCCATTTCCTTACTATAACCCATTTGTACAAGATAAGATTTCACTTCATCCTCTACCAAGCAGTTTATGCCTTTTTGCGTCAGTTGCTTTTTCAGTTCTAGGACAAATTTATCCACAATATGCAAAATCACATCCGTACTTAAGTCAGAAAAAGAAATAATCGCATCAAGACGATTACGAAATTCAGGGCTAAAAACCTGTTCTATTGCTTTTTCGCTATCACCAATGTTAAAATTTTTATGCCCAAAGCCAACAAAACTTTTGCTGCGTTCAACTGCTCCTGCATTAGTTGTCATAATTAAAATTATATTGGAAAAGTTAACTTTACGTCCGTAAGTGTCTGTAACACAACCATAATCCATAATTTGTAGCAATATATTATAGATATCGCTATGGGCCTTTTCAATTTCATCAAGCAGCACAACACTATATTGATTGTTAGATACAGACTCTGTGAGTAATCCACCCTGATCATAACCTACATATCCAGGAGGAGAACCAATCATCCTTGATATCGTATGAGATTCAATATATTCGGACATATCAAAGCGTATAAGATTCATGCCCATGCTTTCTGCTAATTGTTTTGCTAGCTCGGTTTTACCAACACCGGTTGGCCCTGCAAAAAGATAATTTGCTAAAGGCTTATTGTAATTTCTCAACCCAGATTTAGCAATTTTAATAGAATTAACAAGAGATTCTATTGCCTGCTCTTGGCCAAAAATCACCTTTTCTAGATTAGCTTTTAAAGACTTTACTTTCTGCAAATCATCAGATTCAGATCCGCAAGGCACATTTGTAATTCTAGTAATGGTATTCTTAATATCTCTACTATTTACAATTTTACCCCTGTTTCTTAGCAATTTACAATATGCCCCTGCCTCATCAATAACATCAACCGCTTTATCAGGTAATATTCGCCTAGTAATATACTTATGCGAAAGTTCAGCCGCAGACCTAATGGCATTCTTTGTATAATATACTCCATGATACCCTTCATAGTAGTGCTTTATACCATCTAGTATCTTTATCGTTTCATTAACAGAAGATTCTTTAACATTAATTTTTTGAAACCTTCTCGCTAGTGCTTTATCTTTTTCAAAACTAGTGCTGTATTCTCTATATGTAGTTGCACCTATACAACGCAGTGTACCTCTTGCAAGCGCAGGTTTGAGTAGGTTACCTGCATCAAGAAAGCTACCACTTGTAGAACCTGCTCCAATGATAGTGTGTATTTCGTCAATAAAAAGGATAGCACCTGGTTTTGCCTCAATCGCTTTTATTATAGATTTTATTCTCTCTTCAAAATCACCTCTGTAGCGTGTCCCTGCAAGGAGTGATCCTAAATCCAAAGCATAAATTATACTGGACCTGAGCGCACTCGGAACACTGCCTTCAATGATCTTGAGTACCAAACCCTCAACTATTGTTGTTTTGCCAACACCTGGGTCTCCAACATATAAAGGGTTGTTTTTTCTACGCCTCAATAATATTTCTATAGTGCGATTTAATTCATAATCACGACCAATAACATAATCTATTTTTTTGCTTCTTGCATAGTCATTTAAATTTTTACAATAACTTTGTAGAACTTCCTCATCTTTTAGTAGCTCACCTTTATTTACTGTAGTAGGAGCGTCATTATTTTTATCAAGTTTTACTTTATGATTGGTGGTGTATTCATCTATATCGCTCAAGTATTTCATATTAGATATATGGTAAATCAAATTGGAATCTTTCACACTTTGTTTCTGCAATAGATCTTCAACGTATAAATCTTGCCCAGACAAAATTTCTACTAGAACACTTGCTCCATTTATTTCTTTTTTTCCCAAGCTATGAGCCCGTATTATTGCTCTGTGTATTATGCATTGAAACATTGAGCTAGGTTTAACTCCACTGATAATCAATTCAGAACTGCTTTGTAAAAACCCTTTTATATTATTATTATAATCATTAGCCTTAATATTGCATCTTGATAGAATGTTATCCATATTGATGATTTCATCGGCTCTGATATTACATCTTGATAAAACGTAATTTACATCCACGTCTTTAGTTAACGCCAGCAATAAATGTTCTACTTTCGCATATTTTAGATTAAAATTAGAAGCAATGAGTAGCGCTCTATTCAAACTTGCCTCTAAGTTTTTGGAAATCATCTCCTATTCTCTTTAAAAGTGGGAACTCATATATAATGAATAGCACACAATTATTAAAAAAATTGAAATCCAGCAGTTCGCTGTAGCCAATTTGAATCCCCACTCTGGATCTACGTCATAGCACCGCGATATCTCAACATAGATTCCGCTAATGAGTAGCGGAATGACGAGTTTTACGCTTATCAAGTTGTAGGTAAATCCTATTTAATATGCTTTTTCTAGTACTCTGCTTTTCTTCTTAAATGCATTGATCTTTTTTCTACCGTATTTAGTCTTTAACGTACTTGGCCTTTTAAAGACCTTTTTGCTATTACGTTTTTTAAATTGCACACTACAATCAAAATTTGGCTCTCCTTCTTTGTCTGCCAATGCAGGCAGTCTTCTCTTATCTTGAGGTGTAACAAAAGATAGCGCATGCCCTTCAGCTCCAGCACGTGCAGTTCTGCCTATACGATGAATATAGTCAGCTTGCGATTGTGGTGCATCATAATTGATAACATGTTGAATGTGGGGAATATCAAGGCCGCGAGAAGCAACATCTGTTGCAACCATGATTTGATTGCGGCCACGACGAAAAGAATTAATGACCCTTTCGCGCTTGTGCTGCCTTAAATCACCATGAATTGCTAAAGCGCTATAGTCATCTTTGTGCAATCTGCTAGCTAGCTGATCCGCTCCTTGCTTTGTTTTGACAAAGATAATGATTGATCCTTCGCGCTGACATAGTTGTGTAACAAGCTTTTCATATTTTTCTGATTCTGATGCATAAACAATCTCTTGCTTAATTTTTACAGAAGTTGTAGTCTCACAATCAACAGAAATACGTTCTGGTCGATTAAGGTACTTCTCAGTAAGTTTAACTATATCACTAGGAAGAGTTGCAGAAAACATAAGAGTCTGCCGTATTTTTGGCAGATATTTCATGATCCCTTCAATTTGAATTCCAAAGCCCATATCAAACATACGATCCGTTTCATCAAGCACAAGAACGCTAACATTGCGAGTAATCAAAGTTTTACGCTCAATATGGTCTATAATACGACCAGGAGTACCTATTACAATTTGTGGTTTTTTCTGAAGCTGATTTAGCTGCCTAAAAATAGGCTCACCACCAATCAATAAAGCGACCCTTAGTGCAGAATTTTGAAATAAGAGTTTTCTTATCTCATTTGTTACCTGATGCGCAAGCTCCCTGGTTGGCACGATGACTAAAGCTGAACCAGTGTTAGGCTCATTCAGCAACTTAGCAACCAACGGAATAGCAAATGCCAAAGTTTTTCCAGTTCCCGTTTGAGCAGACCCAAGAATATCTTTACCTTGTAGCGCTAAGGGAATCGCTTGTATTTGAATCGGAGTTGGGACGAAAAGATTATTTTTATCTAGAGCTTGTGTAAGCGAAGCTGGGAGACCCATCTCATAAAAATTATTCACAATACGTTAACCCTATTAAAAGACTTCATAATAGATTAATCTTCCAATCTTAAATTTATTGCAGATTTTTTATCTTCTCCGTTTCTACCACGCTCCTCTTTAACCTCATAACTCACCCTTTCTCCTTTTATCCCCTTCTCTTTATTCTCTCCTTTAAGTGTCTCAGGCCTTATTCCTGAACGTTCCAACGTGCTAATATGTACAAAAACGTCACCCCCTTTACCTTCCGGCTTGATGAAACCATAGCCTTTTTCGGCATTAAACCATTTTACATTACCAAATTCCATTTAAACAACTCCTAAATTATTAATTAACATTACTAATGTGATGAAAAACTTTGAAATTACGATTGAGAATGCTTTAAGCTTAGCTATTGAAACTAAACCTTTATACTCCATAGTCTATTCTTAACATTACATGACAATAATACACAATTGTTGTACTTAATGCAAATAAATTTTTTAATCGTTAAGCGAACCTGCAACCGTCATTTCGCTAACTTTAATCGTTGGTGAATTAAATTGCCCACAAAAAGTTAGATCATCTGCAACGACTAAATTGCTAAACATATCCTTTAAATTGCTAGCAATGGTAATCTCATGTATTGGATACGTTATTTTTCCATTTTCTATAAAAAATCCGGAAGCGCCTTGGCTGTAATCGCCATTGATTAAATTAACACCAAAACCAAATAAATCAGTTACATATATTCCCTCTTTCACTTCCTGAATTAATTCTTCAAACGATACATTACCATTCTCAATGTAGAGGTTACTAGCTGCAGGAATAACTGCAGCATTACTTGCACGAGTTGCACTTCCGGTTGTTTCTGAGTCTAATTTTCTAGCCGAGTATAAGTCTAAAATCCAATTTTGTAATATTCCGTTTTTTACAAATATATTTTTCTTGCTAGTTATCCCTTCTCCATCAAATGGTCTCGATGCTATGCCTCCTGGCAACAATGGATCATCGACAATATTAATTCTATCGTTGAAAATCTGAGCGTTTAAACTACCCCTCAAGAAAGAACTGTTGCTTATAATACTGCTCCCATTTATAGCAGAAGCAAAACTTTTTACTAGCCCTTTTGCTGCTCTTTTTTCAAAAATAACTGGAAATTTACCAGTTTTAATTGTACGTGAATTCAATTGATCAACTGCTCTTTTTGCTGCTTCTTTTCCCATTAACTCTGGCAACTTTAAATCACTAAAATTACATGCTATATCATAATCGTAACCAACCTTCATTTCACTTTCTCTTCCAGCAACAACAGAGACCTGATTAGCAAAGGTTGATTTACTAAACGAGCCAATAAAACCAGAAACAGTCGATAATACTGTATTCACTAAAGCGTATGAAGAAGAGGCTCCTTCAGAATTAGTGATACTCTTATGTGCAAGGGCTGAATTTTCTGCAGCTTCAGCAATTTCTTTTAGGTTATCAACGGTTACAACATTATTATCTGAGATACTTAAATCTGCAGAAGAGATATAATTACTACCATTTACAGCAAAATTAATGCAAGGATCTTCTGGCGCATTCTTTGCCATTTCTACCACTTGGCTTACCGTATCACTAAGATTATTCAAATCGTTTGTAGAAATATACGCAGCTTTGTTTTTACCTGCTATAGCTCTGATTCCTACAGTGCAATTTTTAGATTGTGATATTTGCTCAATTTTTGATAGACGCTGAGAAACTGAAGTCTTATTAGTTTCATATATTGTAACTTCCGCATCTTGATTCTGCTTTTTTATTAATTTAGTGATATCTGCTGCAATATTTAATATATTCATTTTCTATTCCTTAGATTTTTATAAAGACTCTGCACCACCTATAACTTCAATTAAATCAGTTGTAATTGCTGCTTGACGAGAACGATTATAAAGCAATGCTAGTTTGTTCAGCATCTCTTTAGTGTTTCTGTTTGCTGATTCCATAGCAACCATTCTAGCACTATTCTCACTTGTTGCACTTTCAAGTAAAGCAGAGTAAAGAGCAATTACAACGTAATCCTGAATCAAAGATTTTAAAATAAATTCAATATTTTGTGGTTCATACTCATAGCCGTAATCTGTTGTTGGACCAGCCAGAGAGTTATCAATCAAGGATGAGTCTTTACTCCATGGTTTTATTGTTTCCAACATTGGTTTTTGCGTGAAGGTATTATAGAATTTACTATAAAAAACTTTAACTTTATCGTATTTACTTAGATCTATACCACCAACCAAAGCTTCTACGTGCTTTAACGTGATCCCCTTACTATTTTCAATTTTTAAGATACTTTTAGAGTCAAACCTATTTTTACCTACATCAAAAGCTTTTTTACCAAGAAATACAATATCTACTTTTTTGCCATTTGCGATTGACTTATTTACACGCTCTTGACTAAATTTGACAATAGAAGAGTTAAAGTTGCCGCACAAGCCACGATCAGACGCAACAATGAATACTAGGTAAGAACCGTCATTACTGATATTTAGAATTTTTGCCAGTAATTTTTGATCAACTGATAGCATTAATGAAGAAATAATGCTATGCAGCTTAGATATATATAATTTTGAATTTGATAATTTCTTTTGGCTTTGTAATAACTTTGCTGCAGAAACCATTTGCATTATTTTCGTGGTTTTCTGTACAGACCTAATATTCTTAATTCTTAAGGATAATTCCTTTAAGCTCTTCATTTTGTATACAACCCTGATTTATTAAAATATATAATTGTTAGTGTCTAAAAGCAAGTTTTTTTGACATTAGAACCAAGTCTAACTAAAAAACTTGCAGGTTTATTATTTTGAAATAAGGGTTATATTAAGAGATCTACTCCAAAAATTGTTCAATAGAGGTCTTTGATGGTAATTTCCCATATATTATTATCATCACACTTTGTGGAACCTTATAATATATAATAAACGCAATTAAAACTATTACAATTTGAACATTTATGATCCCATTGCTTTAGTTCTCTGTTACAATTTTTACACTTCCAGCCCGGATCAGGCAAAGCTTCTGAGCCCATCTTGTTTAGCCAATAAATTACCTTGTCGTGTTCTTGCAATGTAACCTTAAGTTGTATTACAATAAAGTAGATTGACATGTAATTAGCCTTTTTCATAGCAGTGTCTAAATATTGACTTGCAAGATCATATTTACCTGAACTCATTGAGGACAAAGCAAGTAAACAGTAACTAAAATAATAATCAGGGCGTAAGTTGTATAGTCTTTCAGCACCTTTACTATTTAAATTGATGTACATTTTAGCTGACTGAGGAGTAGGATTTACTGCATATTCTGCCTCTAGCACTGCAGAAGCTTTTCTGATTTTTCCAAGTTTAATATATAATTCTGCCTTTAAATAATTAATGGGCCGAAAAGTTGCATAATAACTTTGTGCTCTGAGTAAAGACTTTATAGCCCCTTTAAAATCCCCTTTACTTTCATATTGTTTTGCCAAAGCACAATAAAAAACTGCAAACATTTCTTTATGGTCAAAGGGAAGAAAAATATTGAACTTAACTGCTTCCCTCAACTTCAAAATTGCATTAATCCAATCTTCTTTCAATATGCAATGCTCTATTTGAAAGGGAATAGATAGCATTTTATCATTAATTGAACTAGAGCAATATTCTATAAATTTTTGAAAGACTACTTTTTCTTGTTTGAGGTGAACAATCAGCTTATTGGCCAGAAGTAGAGCTAAGTTACGATTTTTATTTGCAACGTTTGTTAAACCGTTACTGAAAAAGCTGTAATTTCCCGTCTTACCTGAGTTAAAGAGCTTTATTAAAGATAACTTATCACTCTTCTCATTTAGACTTTTAACTAGCTTTTCAGCATTCTCTATATTGTCTAAGTCTATGCTAAAAAAAGCTTCAAAGAGAAGCAATTCTTCCCTATCCCTTCTTCTATTTCTTATGTTGGCAAATGTTGATAAAATGGAGGAAAAAAAGCGTACAAGTGTAATTAATAAAAATAATAAAACTACACAAGTAAAAATAATGAAATATAGATCAATACTTATAGTGTAATTGCCTAATTCCAATTTTATTACTTCACCACTTACCTTGACCCATATGCCAAATAAAAACGAAAGAGCGAAAATTATAAAATAAATCATGAGATATATTGTAATAAGTGATGATATATTGTTGAAATATTCTTAGAAGCTACAATAAAACCATTCAATTTATTCAGCCATGGCTTGAATTCTGAATGCGTTAAATTGCTTACTGTAACAGTTATATTTTGCCAATCATTATCGTTTATTGACTCCTCAATTTCTGCGAATTTTGCCCTTAATGGGTCATTTTTATCTTGTATTCTAATCCAGTTTGAAATGATTTTTTTAGACAATGTACTTTTATTGTAGTTAATAACAGCAATGGTCTTCTCAAAAGATAACTTCAACTCACGTAAAGTATCTACCTCTTTCAAACTTTCCAATTCATTTACTGCATTTTCTATCTCTGGATCATCAAGCTCTGATATCAAAGGCTTTATTGAATTTATATGATTATCAAATTTTGCTTCTCGCAATAACGAATTCTTCATTTTAACTACAAGTAGCAGCAATCTTGCGAGGTTCTTATACCTTGAGCTACCATCACCTTGCTCACATTGAGTGTGCAGACCTCTCTTTAAGTCAAATATCTTTTTTTCTACCCTGGATTGATTAACTTCAAGTGACATTCTGAATTCATCTATTTTTTCCGTTAAAACATTTATATTGTCTTCGCTTTCTTGCTGACTTATTTTAAAAAAGATTATGTTATTTATTGTGATGTAACCGGTAAATAACAATACAATTAAGAACCAACCTATGTACTTTTGCTGAGTATCATTCATAACGTAGTATCTCCGCAGGATCTTGTGCAGCTGCCTGCAATGCAGGAGCAATTGTCGCTAAAAATGATAAGAGTAACGCAAGTGCAGAAATACTTACTACATCTTGAGGGACTAATATCACCGGTAAACTTGAAAAAAAGTATATCATAGGATCAAACAGCTTGACGTTAGTAATGTTTTCTAAAAACACTCTAATACTTTCGATATTGAGAGAAAAAACGACACCTATAATACAGCCAAGACAAGTTCCCGTAAAACCGATTAATAGACCACAAGCGCAAAATATGCGCATAATGCTTCCACTTGTTGCACCAAATGTACGCATAATTGCAATCGCGGATTTCTTTTCTTGCACTATCATCATTAAATTTGAGATAATATTAAACGCTGCTACAACTATAATCAAAGTAAGAATTAAAAACATCACATTTCTTTCAGTTTTTAAAGCACTAAAATAATGGCTTTGCTGTGATTGCCAACTTTCAGCTTTCATTCCTATTTCTTTTTCTATAGCATCTGCAAGCTTACCAGCTCTAGTAACGTCGTCTACAAGTACTTCTATATTTTTTATGCTATTTTCATAATTAAAAAAGGCTTGTGCTGATTTTAGAGGCATATATATCAAGGTATTATCATACTCAAACATACCCATATCAAATATTGCTATAACTTTATATTTTTTCATTCGCGGCATTTCACCAAGTAATGCATCAAATTCTTCAGATGATATAAACGTAATTTTGTCGCCATAGTCAACGTTCAAAGCTTCTGCCAATCGTGCTCCTATTATTATCCCTTCATCAAATTTTTTTACATCACCTATAATTACATTATTTGTAATGGTAGTACTATCAAGCAAATCTTTAGTTGACACACCTCGCACTACGCTACCTGCAATTTTACCATTTGCTACAATAATAACTTGATCATTGGTCATAGGAGTAGCTTTTAATATACCAGGAATTTTCTCAATCGATTTCGAAACTGTGCAGTAATCTGAATTTATGTTCCTATCAAAATAAACATTAATATGGCCATCAATGCCAAGTATTGAGTCAAGCAACTTTGCTCTGAATCCGTTCATCACAGACATCACCACTATTAGTGTTGCAACTCCAAGGGCAATGCCGATAATAGAGAACAAAGTCGTTATAGAGCAAAATCTGGCATTTTTCGCTCGCAAATAGCAAGCAGCCATAGTAATTTCAAAGGCAATGGACATTACAAAATATTTTGAGGTTAAACATTATATTCTTGAAACTTCGTATAATTGTAGACTTTTCTTTATTTGAAAACTAGATATTTTTACTCCTTTAAATTTAGCAGACTTATAGAGTATCTTTAACATTAGAATTTCAAAATCTTCCATATACATCATCCAACCTCACTATATCATTATCAGATAAATGCTCTCCTATCTGAAATTCAACTATTTCAAGTGGAGAGCTTGTGCTTCTATTTTCAATCCTATGGGAAACTTCCCTTGGGATTTCTATCATATGGTCTTTTACTATAGCATATTCTTTGTCGCCTAAACTAACATACCCAACTCCCGATAGTACTATATGGTATTCATCTCTATAGTGATGGAATTGCTTAGAAGTGCAGCTTAATGGATTTATAAAAAGATATTTTATAAGAAAATTTTCGCCTATTAAAATTATACTACAAAATCCCCATGGCTTGATTTCTCTTCTTATCGCTTTTGCTTTCTTAACCTTATTAATAAACGATATTAGGCTTTTGTTTGGTTGCTTATAAGCTCCACCCAATAAATTTTTATTACTTTCTGTCGTTGAAACTGGCTCTCTTTTTTTTGTTACATGTCGGAATGACGACGTAAACTTCTCACTCAATTCTAAAACTGAATTCCAAGTTCCAACATCCAGCCAATCGAAATTAGCTTCTATCATTGCAACGTTTTTTGCTTTTTCCATTACCAAGTAATCAATAGAGACGCCTTCAATTCCTGCAAAATCTCGTTGTTTTAAATACAGAAATCTCTCTTGCGGTGTGAAATGTTTCACACTTGCAAAACATAAATTATAAAGAGTCGGGGCAGATTTTTTGATCTCATCTATATAGCGTTTTGCTTTGAACACAAATATTCCAGAATTCCAATAATAATCATTACTTAATACATGCTCAGGTTTCTCTATGAAATCCTTTACTATATGATACTTTTCCTTATAATCATAAACTGCATTTATATAGCCGTATTCAGAATTGAATTCATGAGGCTTAACTCCAAACGTAACTATAGAGTTAGTTTCAGAAGCTAGCTGAGATGCTTTGTGAGCAGAAGCATAAAAATTATTCAAATCACCTATAAAATGGTCTGAAGGCAGAATTAACATTATCTCGTTTTCATTGCAGAGAAGCGCAGCAATTAATATCGCTGCTGCTGTTCCAATTTTCACTGGTTCGAAAATCACTTTATATTCTCGCAGCGCATGCAACTCCTTCTTCACTAACAACTCGTACTGTATATTTGTGGCAATTATGGGTGGCATATAACCACTTTTTAGCCTCAATAAAGTGTTCTGAAACATAGTGTTATGGCTAAATATTTTTTGAAATTGCTTTGGCTTCGATAAAGGCCAAAGTCTGCTGCCACTACCACCACATAGTATTACAGGGCGCATATAGTTAAGAAAATTAATTAAATAATTAACATCTTATGCTAATAGTAAAATACATGCAAGTTTTTGTTGTGGAATAGTTAATAAAGAAAGTAAATGTTAATTTAAAGTAGTGGCCGGTTAGCGAGGAGGTAATTGAAATTTTTCGTCTTGCAATGAACTCCGTCTGCTTAGTACTTCATTAACATGAGGAGTATCACTCACTTTTTCAACATCTGCTTTTTTAGACGCAGCTATTTTCTCATTACTTTTGTTTTGCAACTTCTCCTTCTTTAAGCTTTTTCCAATATCTGGTTCTCTAGATTTATCTATACTTTCACTACTTTTATTTGACGGCTTCTCTAAGTCTTTTTCAATACCTGGCCTTCTAGCATTAAGCTCATCCCATGTGCCCACTATACTAAGTGGCTTATGATCCTTTTGCCCTGGCTTTAGCCTTTCTCCACCTTTAATAACATTAAAGTCACTTTTTGCTTCTTCCCAACATCCTTTCAATTGGTGTTTCCACATAGTGAAGTAAGCATCACCATACTTCTTCTTATCTGCTACAAATAATAAAATTGGAGCCTTAAGTATGGTAGCTCCCATATTCACTAAATTTTTTACTGCCATTGCAGGGGTGAACAAAAGATAGCCAAAAGACTTTGCAATTGGGTTTTGTTCGCTTATTAAATACTCCCCTAACTTTATAGGAAGAGAAGTCAACAATTTAGTACAAACTTTAGCCAAGCTTGCAACGAAAATAATAGGAACAGATATAAGACTTTTATCTAGCTCCAAGTTATTATTCTGATCTCTAATTTCTGAAAAATGGGTGCTTAGCTTCTTGTAATCACTAGTGTATAGTAATTTTCCATTTCTTCCTTTTTCATCTCTATCTTTCTCATCAACTTCTCCCGTGTCATCATTGATGAAGCAACCTTTTTTAGCAAGAAAAGAAGAATTAGTTAATCTAAGTAACTTAGTATCAACCTCAAAGACCGGCAAGTGTTTTTCAAGATCTATTTTTGAAAACTTAAATGGCTTATAAAATTTACTATAATCATTAACCTCACGCCTACCTTTACTAACTAAAAAGTCAATAGTAAAGTAAGATTTTTTATCAATTTCCTTAACCAAGGCTAGATCAAATTCGTATTCATTATATATAAGCTGGTACTCTGGATTTCCGTCTTTATTTTTTACAAGCTTGTCATTTTTTTTTACAACTCTCCCAGAATCTACAATCTGATCATAATTTTTTGGATATTGACACTTTCGTCCATCCTCATATATCATTACCTTTCTAAGGTCTTTGACATAAACTTGAGACTCAGATGAACTAAATAGATCCTTCACCTTTAGCGTAAGGTCTATTCCCCACTTTTTCAATGTCTCTAACATATTGCTAAAACAAAATCGCTATAGTTCAATGATAAAACTAGTACACTAATAATATATTAACACAGAATTGGCAATTTTACAAGAAAATATGCCTGTAGAAGACAAAGATTGTAAAAGCGAGGGTTATATAAGTAATGCTTGATAAGTACTTTATGCATGTAATTGTGAAAATCCTTAGAGATACGCTGTGTATATAATCTTCACACACTACCTGCATTCCAAGAACTGCGTGCCAAAAAATGCAAAACAACAATACAACAAAAAATAAAAGCTCTAGAGGGTGATTAATAAATTTTTCACTAAAAGACAAAGAGCTATCAGTATAAAATGGGCAAGAAAATGAATAGATAAACCAAGGAAACAGGAGCAGTAAAATTACTGCAGAAACACGCTGGACCCACCAATGATGTACTGAATTTCCAGATTGACTCATATAAACATAAATAAAAAAGCAATAGTAGAAAGAAGTAGCGTTACTGTCAGCAGTATAGCACTCCTTGAAACGCCAGTAATTTCTAAATTAAGCCCAACATCCCACAATAAATGACGAATACCATTAAGAAAATGATATACAAAACTTACAAAACATAAGACATAAGCTAATTTAGCAACAGGAGTGAATAATAATGCATTTAAGTACCTTACTATAAGTAACTCAGGAAAGTAAACATGTAATATGAAATACCAAGAAAGTATCATTAATAAAAGGAATAGCAAGATACCAGTCAATCTGTGCATAATAGAGAAAAAACTAGTAACTTGTACTTTATATATTTGTAAATGTGGAGAAAGAGGCCTATCACTCATAAAATTTCGTTATTGGGAAATTAAAATAAAGTAGAAGTAAAGACAGCAGTATAGCACATAACAACACCATCATTAAAAATGGTAAGTTATGCGCAAAGCCCAAGGAGGTAATCCAGCTGCAGATTCCCCTACTGCTACCTTGTTACGACTTCACCCCAGTCACCGATCCCACTTTAAATAACTCCCTCCTTGCGGTTAGGTCGTTAGCTTCGAGTGAAACCAATTCCCATGGTGTGACGGGCAGTGTGTACAAGACCCGAGAACGTATTCACCGTGGCATGCTGATCCACGATTACTAGCGATTCCAACTTCATGTACTCGAGTTGCAGAGTACAATCCGAACTGAGATGGCTTTTAAGGGATTAGCTTAGCCTCGCGACTTTGCAGCCCATTGTAGCCACCATTGTAGCACGTGTGTAGCCCACTCCATAAGGGCCATGATGACTTGACATCATCCCCACCTTCCTCCAGTTTATCACTGGCAGTTTCCTTAAAGTCCCCAGCATTACCTGATGGTAACTAAGGATGAGGGTTGCGCTCGTTTCGGGACTTAACCCAACATCTCACGACACGAGCTGACGACAGCCATGCAACACCTGTGTGAAATCCGGCCGAACCGACCCTATCCCTTCGAATAGGTATAATTTCCATGTCAAGGAGTGGTAAGGTTTTTCGCGTTGCATCGAATTAAACCACATGCTCCACCGCTTGTGCGGGTCCCCGTCAATTCCTTTGAGTTTTAATCTTGCGACCGTAGTCCCCAGGCGGAATGTTTAACGCGTTAGCTGTAATACAGAAAGTAAACTTCCCATATTTAACATTCATCGTTTACAGCGTGGACTACCAGGGTATCTAATCCTGTTTGCTCCCCACGCCTTCGCGCCTCAGCGTCAGATTTGAACCAGATAGACGCCTTCGCCACTGGTGTTCCTCCTAATATTTACGAATTTCACCTCTACACTAGGAATTCCTCTATCCTCTTTCAATCTCTAGGTTAGCAGTTTTAAAAGCAGTTCCAAGGTTAAGCCTCGGGATTTCACTTTTAACTTACTAACCAGCCTACGCGCCCTTTACGCCCAATAATTCCGAATAACGCTAGCCCTCTCCGTATTACCGCGGCTGCTGGCACGGAGTTAGCCAGGACTTCTTCTGTGAGTACCGTCATTATCTTCCTCACTAAAAGAGCTTTACAACCCAAAGGCCTTCTTCACTCATGCGGCATGGCTGGATCAGGCTTTCGCCCATTGTCCAATATTCCCCACTGCTGCCTCCCGTAGGAGTCTGGACCGTATCTCAGTTCCAGTGTGGCTGATCATCCTCTCAGATCAGCTATAGATCATTGCCTTGGTAGGCTATTACTCCACCAACTAGCTAATCTAATATAGGCTCATCTAATAGCAATAAATTTTTCCCCCGTAGGGCGTATACGGTATTAGTTGCTGTTTCCAACAATTATTCCGTACTACTAGGTAGATTCCTATATATTACTCACCCGTCTGCCACTAAGTTATACCATAGCAAGCTACAATATAACTCCGTTCGACTTGCATGTGTTAGGCCTGCCGCCAGCGTTCATTCTGAGCCAGGATCAAACTCTCAAATTTAGACTTCAACCTATAAAAGGTTGAGGGTACATCGGATAAATCCGACAAAAAATAATTTAGCTTAATACTGCTGTCTTTATTTCTACTTTAGAAATATTTTAATCTCCAACTATTCAAACAACTTTGAGAACATTATTATGTGATATAATCACTATGTCAATATGTTTTTGCAAATCAAAAGCATTAATGTATAAATATATAACTATTTGGAATATTACCATGAAAAAATACATCTTTCTGCTTGCACTCGCACCAATGTTAGTTGGCATCACATTATACTTATTGCGCAACATTGATAACACAAAACAATCTATAACTGCGGGTGACAAGTTTTACGAAGTATTATTCTTTAAAAAAGATAATAAGCCGCTGCTAGAAGAAATAGATTCAAATTGGGGGTATTTAGCAAATTTTGAACACGCATTCAATCATATCTCAGATTCAATGCCAACAAACACAGCATCTATTTATAATGATTTGGCAGATGATAAAGATGCTCCTAATGTTTTGCGTGAGTTAGCACAATACTTAGAGGTAATGAGCTTACTTCACTCCAACGGTGAAAAAATAAATAAAGATAAAATTGATAATTTAGAATCAAGTGCAGTGTATCCTTATTCAAGCCAAGAAGCTATCGCTGTAGTAAAGATACATAATAACGACATTAAAGGTGCAACTGAAATATTGCGTTCCCTATTAAATGACAGAAAATGCCCTATCCTAATCAAAGCTAATGCACAAGAACTACTCAGGATATATGGAAGTTAACTCATTAGACTTTTTGTATAGTTTTTGGCAACAACCGTTAGAAACGAAAAAACTTCCTTGACAAACTCCGCCAGCCCCCTTATCATGATAGTGAAGGTATTCAGTTATCTTCATCTGTGCAGATTAAACAGCAAGAAAACAACGTAGTTGGCGTCTTATTTTTAATTTTTTGCACTATGTGCACCTTATGTCTTCACAACATTTCTGGGTTTTTACCTATATAAGCTGAAACGCGCTTATAAGTCGTTTAAGACAGTATAGTACGCCAATTTGCAGGATTAGAGAGTGACAACTAGCTAACACGGGGTTTCTTTTGCCTTTTTTTCTGTTTAGTAAATTTCTTAAACATTTAAACAAAGGTGAGTTGCATTTAAAAGCAGCTAAATTGCAGTGTTTAAGACTTAAAAAACGCCAATACTGAAAATAGACAATGACTAGGGCTTCTTTTGCCTTTTTTTTCGTTTGGTAAATTTCTTAACGTTTGTAGCTAAAAGAGCCCAAGAGAGGTGTCATCCCGCTGCTTGTTAGCGGGATCTATGTTAAGAGATACCGCGAATGAATCGCGGTATGACGTAGGACTGCTGTCATCCCAGTGCTTGACACTGGGATCCAGTTTTCCATATAATCTCATCGAAAATGTTGTAACCACTTTCTATGCTAGTTTGCTTGCTTACAAGCAAACTTTTCTGGATCCCAGTGTCGGGGCACTGGGATGACATCATTCTTTTTCCTGGATCCAAGTAGTCTGGGCACTGGGATGACAAAAAAAGGATGCTACTGGAATGACAGGAGAATGGGCTACTTGGATCCTAGAGGGAAGCGTTCGTGCAATTATTGTGCATGAATTTAAATGGCACAACTTATGACAATTATCTTCGCACCAAAACGTTTGTGAGACTCAGTGGTTAGATTTACTTCGCCTATTCAGCTAATTTTTATTACAATTATAACAAAATAATTTTGGCTTTGATGAAAACTGTATATGTATGTCAATCCTGTGGTCATAGCACTGGTAGGTGGGTAGGAAAGTGCATTGCATGTGACAATTGGGATACAGTTGTTGAAGAAATAGCAGTAAAAACGGGCAAAAGAAGTATATCTGCGCCAATTTTAATAAAGGCGTTATCGGGTAGCGAAATTATCACTCCAAGTCGTTTTCTAACAGGAGTAGAAGAATTAGATAGAGTTTTTGGTGGGGGTATCGTTCAAGGTGCTAGCATTCTAATTGGAGGCGAACCTGGTATTGGAAAATCTACCCTTTTGCTTAGAATTGCAGCTAATGTTGTGCAACTTTCCTCTTTTGAATGTCTTTATGTATCTGGCGAGGAATCTTTAGAGCAGGTGAGCCTCAGAGCAAAGCGTCTTAAGATAAATGAACCTAAAATTAAGCTTTTATCTACAGTGTCTTTAACTGATGTAGTAGCAACAATAAAGGAAAATAAAAGCATTAAATTTTTAGTAATTGACTCTATACAAACAATGTATGATAGCAGAATTACATCGGCACCAGGAACTGTAACTCAGGTTCGTACTTGTGCCCATGAATTAACCATTCTTGCAAAACAATATGGTGTTTCTCTTTTAATAGTTGGTCATATAACTAAGGATGGGCAAATAGCTGGACCTAAAACTTTGGAGCATATGGTAGATACGGTATTATATTTTGAAGGTGAAAATAGCAATCAATACCGTATTTTGCGTACTATTAAAAATAGATTTGGCCCTGCAAATGAAATTGGTGTTTTTGAGATGTCTGAAGCAGGACTTGTGCCTGTTGATAATCCATCATCATTGTTTCTGATGGCCCATGACAGAGAAGTAGTTGGCAGCGCCGTATTTGCAGGAATTGAAGGTTCAAGACCAATTTTAATGGAAGTTCAAGCGTTGATAGCAGGGACTAATATGGCAACCCCAAGAAGGGCAGTAGTTGGGTGGGATATTAATCGATTGGCTATGATCATCGCGGTGCTAAATGCTCGCTGTAAAATGTTTTTGCATGATAAAGAGGTATACCTAAACATTGCAGGGGGACTCAAAATACAGGAACCATCGGCTGATCTTGCTGTTGCTGCTTCCCTTATTTCAAGTGTAGTAAATTTACCGCTGCCAACTTCTTCAATAATCTGCGGTGAAGTTGCACTTTCAGGAGAAATTAGGAATGTCTCGCATGCTGATCTTAGACTAAAAGAAGCACAAAAGTTAGGATTCAAAAAAGCAATTATGCCTAAAAATGGTAATTACTCTTCTCATGATATTGAGATAATTAAGCTTGGTCACGTAAGGGAATTAAGAGAAGTCTTTAATTACAATTAAATAACGCTTCAGCAAACTCTTTACTAGTAAACTCCTTTAAGTCCTCTATACTTTCACCAATTCCTATAGCATGTAACTTTACCTTATAAGCTTCTGCAAGTCCAATTACTACTCCGCCCTTAGCGGTGCCATCTAGCTTTGTTATGATTAGCCCGGTAACACTAACCATCTTACTAAATGCCTCTAATTGGCTATAAGCATTTTGGCCGGTAGTTGCATCAAGAACTAAAATAACGTCATGAGGGGCAGTGTCATCCAATTTCTTTATCGTTCTATATATTTTTGATAACTCCTCCATAAGGTTCACATTATTTTGTAGCCTGCCTGCTGTGTCAATTAGAACAACATCAACGTTATCTTTTATAGCTTGACTCACAGCTCTATATGCCACACTTGCAGAGTCGCTACCATGCTCTCCAGTAACAATCAAGCAATCAGAACGTTCTGCCCAAATGTTTAATTGTTCACTAGCAGCAGCTCTAAATGTATCACATGCAATAAGCATAACGGACTTTCCCATCTCCTTATATTTATATGCGAGCTTACCTATAGTTGTGGTTTTACCATTACCATTTACTCCACATACCATTATTATATGTGGTTTTTTGTTCAAAATTAACGGTTGCACAACTGGGCTCAATATAGCTTCTATTTCGTTCATTAACTGCTGCGAGATAATATTATACTCAACTTCCTTGTCAAATTTGATGCTTGTGAGCCTGTCAATAATCAACTTGGAAGTTTTATGACCAATATCCATGCTAATTAGCAATTCTTCTAGCTCATCTAAAAGCGACTGATCTAATTTTTTTTTGCCAGAAAAAATACTTTTCACCCCGTCGCTAAAGCGAGAAGAAGTTTTTAACAAGCCTTTATAAAGGTTACCAAATAAACTCAAGAGAATACTCCTTTTAAATTACAAACTTAATTACAATATAGAGAATGACATGCACTACGTGAATTTGTAAAGTAAATATACTCATTTTCGTAATATTTTGTAAGTAAAATATACACAAAACTAGTGTATTTCACTTTAGTTTTTAACCTAAATATGTTATAATGTAGAATAGCGGTTCACAGGTAATTTTATGAGTTATAATGAGAAAATTTTAGATCATTACGAAAATCCAAGGAATGTTGGCTCTCTGGATAAAAATGATCCAAATGTTGGTACTGGTTTAGTTGGTGCACCATCGTGCGGTGATGTAATGAAATTGCAGATAAAGGTCAATGACAAAGGTGTTATTGAAGATGCAAAATTTAAAACTTTTGGTTGTGGTTCTGCCATTGCTTCAAGTTCCTTGTTAACAGAGATGATAAAGGGAAGAACCATCAGTGACGTTACACAGATAAAGAATACTCAAATAGTGGAAGAGTTGTCTTTACCTCCAGTGAAGATACACTGCTCGGTGCTTGCTGAAGATGCTATAAAGGCTGCTATTCATGATTATCAAAGCAAACAAAGTAAAGGTGGACATTGAGAACTAAAGCATGAGTGAATATCAAGGAGTAAACGCTATAAAGAAAGATAAAAAACTTATTACTATAACTGCGAAAGCAGTAGAAAGGATAAGGTATTTATTGGACCAAAAGAAGCATACTAACCTTGAGAAACCGGAAGAAGCAATAGGAATAAGAGTGCTAATTAAACAAAAAGGATGTTCTGGTTTAAAATATGATATTGAATATGCATATGATACTCGTCCTTTAGAGTCGATAATTGAGGAAAACTGCAGTGATGACCAAAAAGTTAAAGTGTTGATCGATCCAAAATCTGTCATGTTTATTCTTGGCTCTGAAATGGATTATGTAGAAGAAAAATTTTCATCGGGTTTTGTTTTCAAAAATCCTAATGAGAAAGGAAAATGTGGTTGTGGAGAGAGTTTTCATGTCTAGCAGCTATTTTACATTGTTTGAAATTGAACCAACTTTCAATATCAGCTTTGATGAGTTAGAGAAAAAATATATTGAGCTAAGCAGGACTGATATAAACGAAGGACAATCTAAAAATATAATTAATATTAACAAAGCTTATCAGGTGCTAAAGTCACCTCTAAAACGTGCCGAGCATTTGTTGAATCTTTTTGGTGTGGAAAGCCCAAAGGATCATCCAAATTCTGAAATATTAAATGAATCAATGGAAATAAGAGAATATTTGCTGGACTGCGATGATCTACAATTTGCAAGTAGGATGGTTGATGAAAAAATAAAAGATTGCGTTAAAAACCTAATTAACACTTTTGCTGTAAAGAATTTTGATGGAGCTGCTACACAAGTCTTAAGATTGAAATATTTATATAAGTCATTTGAGGAGGTGAAAAAGAATGCAACCAATTCAAATTTCTGAACCAAATTCAAGTAAAGTAGTTTTTGGTATAGATCTTGGCACTACTAACTCTTTAATTGCTATGGTAAATAAAGCTGGCAACGTGGAGATATTTAAAGATGAGCAGGGAAGAGAGCTACTGCCTTCTGTTATTTCGTATGAAAATAATACATTGAAAACTGGCTGTGACGTCGGTCAAAATGCAATCTACTCAATAAAGCGTTTAATGGGTGAAAATGTTGAAGAATTAAATAAAGAAGGCCTCAATTTTGAAATAGATAACGAAAGTGAAAAAGTTATTAGAGTAAAATGCTCAGAGGAAAAGTATCTTACTCCTGTTGAGATTTCTGCTGAGATATTAAAAGCTTTATGCGAGAGGGTGAAAAAGTCTACAGAAATGGAAGTAAAAAAAGCAGTGATCACTGTGCCAGCTTACTTTGACGATTCAGCACGTAACGCAACTAAATATGCAGCAAAATTAGCTGGCATAGAAGTTCTTCGTCTCGTTAATGAACCAACTGCTGCTGCACTTTCTTACTCCATTGAAAAGAACAACAGCAGCGGAATATATGCAGTTTACGACCTTGGTGGAGGAACATTTGATATTTCAATATTGAAATTACATCAAGGAGTGTTTCAAGTCCTTGCGGTTGGTGGTGATACCAAACTCGGCGGTGATGATTTTGATCATCTTCTGAGTTCAATTGTACTTGATAAGTATAGAGAAAAAGTAGGTTTAAACAAGGAGTCGACAACACACCTTAATGTCATTCCAACACATAACGCTGGAACCTGCAATATCCGTACCGCGAAAGAATACTTAAGTGAAAATGCATCAGGCAATTTTGGCTTTAACATTAACGGCAAGCCATTTGAATGTGAAATAACTAGAGAGAAGTTCGAACAGGCAATAAGTCCTTTAGTTAATAAGACTATCAATATAGTCACTCGTACTATAAGCGACATAGATCTTAAAATTGATGATATAAAAGGAGTAATTTTAGTTGGTGGTGCAACTAGAACACCATTGGTTCAAAATTCACTAGTCAAGCTCTTTGGAAATAAAGTACTGAATGACGTGGATCCAGATAAAGCAGTTGTCATGGGAGCAGCTCTGCAGGCTCATGATTTAACTTCGAGCTCAAAAGATAGGAATATTCTCCTGGATGTTTTACCTTTATCACTTGGCATAGAAACTATGGGAGGCATAGTTGAAAAAATCATACCAAGAAATACACCACTACCAGTTTCAGAGATAAAAGAGTTT
This sequence comes from Wolbachia endosymbiont (group A) of Hedychridium roseum, assembly GCF_964028325.1. Lineage (NCBI taxonomy): Bacteria > Pseudomonadati > Pseudomonadota > Alphaproteobacteria > Rickettsiales > Anaplasmataceae > Wolbachia > Wolbachia endosymbiont (group A) of Hedychridium roseum. The sequence goes on from NZ_OZ034755.1 coordinate 787,319, forward strand.
ACAACTTATGTTGATGGGCAACCAGCAATGAAAATTCACGTTTGTCAGGGAGAACGTGAAATGATCGAGGATAACAAATCTCTAGCGCAGTTTGAACTAAAAGGTATACCGCCACTGCCTGCAGGTTCTGCAAGAGTTGAAATAGAATTTACAGTTAACGTTGACGGGATCTTGACTGTTACTGCAAGAGAAAAAACTACTGGAATTGAGCAGACAGTTAAAGTAAATTCAAGTTTTGGCTTGAGTGAAGCTGATGTTCAAAATATGGTTAACCAGTCAATAAACAGCTTTGATGAAGATATGAAGGCTCGTTCCCTTGCAGGTGCTAAAATTAATGGAAATAAACTCATACACTTGGTTGAAAACAATAATAACCTTTCCACTGATCAAAAGTTGAAAAACCTATTACAAAATGCAAAAAACGCTTTACAAGGCAATGACTTGAATGAAATTAACAACACTATCGCCGAGTTAGAAAATTCTTCTTTAGAGTTATGTGAATTAACAAATAGGTAGAAAAAGCTTACACAACCTTGTGCAATACCCTATTTAATCTCAAAGCAACAGGTAACCTGAAATTAAATGGTAACCAATCGACCTTCCCCAATTTAAACGATAAACCAACTATACTTACACGCCCAATGATATTTTCCATTGGTACAAAACCAACCTCAGGAAACCTGCTATCCAAAGAATTATTTCTATTGTCTCCCATAACAAAAAATTGATCGTTAGGTACATAATAAACCGTAGTGTTATATGATAGCTTATTAGAAATGTTATCTACCAAAATCTCATGCTCCTTGCCACTTAAAAGCGTTTCTATATATCTTGGTATGTTACGATTTGACTCATAATCAAAAAAACTTTCAATTTGCCTTCGCTCTACTTTCTGATCATTTAGGTATAATTCTCCCTCTATCATTTGCACTTTGTCGCCTGGTGTTCCTATTACTCGCTTAACAAATCGGATACTGTCGTTTCTTGTGGGTTTGAAAACTACTATGTCGCCACGCTTTGGAGGGGTATAAAAAATCCTGCCGCTAAAAATGTTTGGAGAAAATGGAAATGAGTGTTTACTGTAACCGTATGAATATTTACTAGTAAAAATGTAATCCCCTTCAAGTAGGGTGCTTTTCATTGAACCAGAAGGTATATGAAATGGCTCGAATAAAAAACTACGTATTGATAGCGCAATCAACAGTAAAAAAAACAATGAAGATAAAAATCCTCCCGTTCTTATCACCCAGTTTTTGCTTAGTTCTTCCAACTTTGTTTTTCTTATAGATTAAGCTTATTATAATACATAAATTAAAAAATGGTAATATGAAATTTTACTTGTGAATGTTATTCCTCTATTCAAAACAATTTTGAAAAGGCGGTTCATTTCTTTCAACGGTGTCATCCAAGTAGCGTGACACATAACTGTACGAACATTGCAATTTGCAGGTGGCAGATGAAAGTAGCTGACACTGAGATCCAGAAAAAAGAATGGTGTCATCCAAGTAGCTGACACTGGTTCCTGCAATCTCATCGAAAACGTTGTAACCACTTTCTATGCTAATTTGCTTGTAAGCAACCTGGATCCCAGTGTCGGCTACTTGGATGACACCATTATAGAGTGAACCAGTGTCAGCTACTTTCATGACACCATCTGGATGCAAATTTCCTTAAACGTTCGTAAACTTAAAACTTTACTTTAGGTCAAACTGCTGTATAGTGGCTTTATAGCTTTAGTTTTACAATGAATATACCTAGTATAGAAAATTGTGATCTTCACAATAAAACCGTCTTACTCAGAGTTGACTTCAATGTTCCTATAAAAGATGGAGAAATTCGTGACGTCACTCGTATTTTGAGAGCATTGCCTACTATTGAGTATTTAGTGAATGCAAGTGCAAAGATTATTATTATATCGCATTTCGGACGCCCAAAGGCCAGAGACAATAATCTGTCGCTAAAAAATGTAATTGACACTTTATCGCAGTTACTAAATAAAAAAGTGAAATTCATTGATGATTGCGTTGGTGAAAAAGTGCAAAAAGCAGTGAGTGCTATGGATGCAAGAGATATAATATTACTAGAGAATCTAAGATTTTATAAAGAGGAAGAGCAGAGTGACTCAAATTTTGCCAAACAACTAGCATCTCTAGCGGATATATATGTAAATGATGCATTTTCTTGCTCTCACAGAGCTCACGCTTCTATTTCACGCATTACAGAGTTTTTACCTTCCTACGCGGGATTTTGCTTACAAGATGAGCTAAAGTATCTTGAAAAAGCTGTATCGTTTAAAGCTAAACCTATTACTGGGATAGTTGGGGGAGCCAAAATGTCAACTAAGATAAAAATGCTTATAAAGCTAACAGAAAAGGTTGATTACCTAGTTCTTGGAGGTGCAATTGCTAATAATTTTTTGTTATTTAGCAAAGTAAATATAGGAAAATCTTTCTTTCAAAATGGTGTTGACGACCTTCTACATAATATTGTTGAAACAGCAAATAAAAACAATTGCAAAATAGTTGTGCCAGAAGACGTTCTGGTTGCAGTAAACTCTGATTACAGCACTAGTATTTCAAGAAGAACTGAGTCCATTTTGGACGGTGATATAATTTTGGATATCGGACCACAAACTTTGAGTACAATAAGCAGTATAATAGCAAGCAGTAAGACTCTGCTGTGGAATGGACCTATTGGTGTTTTTGAACATTCAGCTTTTGCAAGTGGTACAATAGGGGTAATGAAAGTCGTAAGTGACTTAACGCACAAAGGAAAGTTAACCAGCATAATAGGGGGAGGTGATAGTCTATCTGCAATAAGCGCTGCAGGCCTTACCGATAAGGATTTTACATATGTTTCCACTGGTGGAGGAGCGTTTTTAAGTTGGCTGGGTGGTGATGAAATGCCGGGAGTTGCTGCTCTGCAAAAATGATTAGATTAAAACTTTTTTAAATTGTTTCTTATAAGCTAGCTTTTTTGTGAACGTGATTATGTCGAAGACAGTTAAACTAATTTTGTGTTTAATAATACCAATAATAGGATTTATTTTTTATATTAAGGATCATTATTTTCACACCAGTTATGTAGAAGAAAATGTTAAGGTCAATTTTGAACCATTTTTCAGTTCACAACCAGGTTATATACCACCGTTTCCAGAATTAACTGACTTCGATAGAGGAGTGTTGAAAGTTTGTGGAGATTGGGGAGCACATCCAGATAAAGAAGATTTCAAAATTTTACTTAGTTGTCCGCAGCATCAAGAAGTAGTGAAAGGAATATATGATAAGCTTGATCATCAAGTGATTACGCCAGATGCGGATTTGGAGTTATTTAAAGATGAACTGGCTAACATTTGGTTTACAAATAGTGAAAGTGAAAAAGAAACTATAGGGTTTGGACATATTTTTTGTGGTGAGCCAAACGATAAATTAGGTGGTATGCATTTTGTAGGTAGATATGTTGAAGCTCAAGAAGATAAATGGGCAGGTGCAATTTGGAATGATAAGTCCCTATGCAATAAATCAGATATTAAGCCACCAGTTTATACATTTGGAATGAAATATTTGGGTAAGGATGGGGAAGTGAAAGTTAAATGCCCAAATGGATACGCATATAACCTTCATGCCGATGATATTTTAATTTCTGCAACTAAGGCGTTCAAGGAATTAGGAAAAGATGGAATGTGCCTATATGAAATGGAAGATGACAATTATCAATCAGTGTTTGTAAGAAAGAATGATGCTATACTCACGTTCTATCCCGACTTAACACCAAAATGTGATGATAAGAGTACTTATTGTAGCTGCAGTAAATCTTAATTTATTTCAGCCAAAGATATATATAGCTAAAGTGGCTTAGGTTTACCTACAATTTGAAAAACAAAAATTCGTCATCCCGCTGCTCGTTAGCGGGATCTAGAGATACCGCGAATGAATCGCGGTATGACGTAGGGAAACCTTTCTTGGGTTAGCTATACCAGCAATGATGCCGTTACTTCAAAAATTAGGTAAACCTTTCTTAGGTATATTTTCAAACTCACCAATTAAAGTTTTTATATCTTGCGGTAAATCAGAGACAAATTCCATGTATTCCTTACTTTTTGGGTGGTATAAGCCCAGTGTATAAGCATGTAGTGCTTGCCTATTGAAATTATGAATGAAACTAGAGTTTTTAGCATATTTTGTGCTTTTACTACTATTTTTTCCGTAAACTTGATCACCAACTATGGAATGTCCTATGTGGCTCATGTGGACTCGAATTTGGTGTGTTCTACCTGTCTCTAAAGTGCATTTAACCAGGCTTACTTGTCCTATAACTTTCTGCACTAAATAGTGAGTGATTGCTAATTTGCCTGTGATTTTTGTTACACACATCATTTCTTTATTACCACGCTTTGGAGCAATGTTAGTCTTTATCGTTCCTTGTTGAGTAGACAATGTTCCCCAAACTACTGCTAAGTATTCCCGCTTTACTTTACGATTTGATAACAACTCAGACAAAAAACTATGGGCTTCCTCATTTTTTGCAATTACCATCAGCCCACTGGTATCTTTATCGAGTCTATGAACAATTCTTGGTCTTACATCAAGGTGAGCGATAACTGCGTTCAAGAGCGTATCATTGTTTGTCCCAGCACCAGGGTGCACTGTTAATCCACTTTGTTTACTCAGAACTATAATGTCCTCATCTTCATAGACGATATCAAGTTTTATGTCATAATTAGGCTCAATTGATGTGGATATGTCAGGTTGAACGAGATGCACCACATACTCTTCATCTGGTTTTACTATGTGATCATTATTAATTATCGGTATGCCAAGTAATTTCACCTGCTCATTTTGTATCAATCTTTGAGCTTTACTGCGTGATATGTTGCACTTTTCAGCTACGTAGATATCTAGCCTTAATTTCTCCTTATCATTATTAACACTTAAGGTTATTACTGAGTGATCTATAGTGATTTACCCCGCGCCATTTCCCATGCTGCTTGAATATTTTGATTTACGAAATCAACTTTTGTACTAGGAAGATCACCTTGTTTTTTAATATGGCAAGTTGTTTGAGAGCCATCTTTCCAGTGAATTATTATCTTGTTATCAAAATCCCGTAGTGTTGCCTCAACCTTTTCTTCTTTATTATCTTTTTCTTCCAGCTTAATAGATTCTAATAAATAATATAGAAAGTCACTTGGTTTGCCGTTGATTTTTTCTTTCCATTCATCTGTTTTTTCTCGTTCAAATAAATCTTTTTTCAGCTGCCTTACTCTGTCTTGTTTTTCTAAGACTGCCATTTTTTCTTGTAGCTTCTTCTCTTCATCTACTAATTGATCAGTATTATCTTCATTATCAGGCTCACTTGGTCGGTTGTGTTCTTCTAATAACTGTGTCTGTATCTCTTGATCTGCAGATTCATTAGTACTAGTTTGCATATCTTTATTTGCAGATCGATCAGTATTAGATTGACTACTGCTTCCTTGCCCATTTTGTTGAGGGTTGGGGTTATTAGGTGCGTTAGGTAATCTTTCATCTGCAAAAGTCGCTCCGGATAATCCCATACGGGCTCCAGGTTTAAGTCTAGATATTCTATCTTCTAAAGTCTCTGCTAGATTACTCAAGTTGTTTACTAAACTCATTACCTTTTCTACGTCCACTTCACTCAGTTTACCTTTTACGTCTCCGCTAACTTCTTTACACAGAACATCCACACTTTTACTAATATTTTTCAGGCAGTCAGTTATTTCTTTACTAGCAGTTGTTTTCACCTCATCCACATTTTTCTTTATATCTTTTTCTAATTTATCAAGTAAAGCTTTGAGATCCTTCCCTATACTGCCAAGCGTTTCTTTAATGTTAATATTTGCAGGCTTTAAAAGATCGTTCTTAAATAAACAGCAAATTTTATCAATAAAGTCAGTTAGGTGTCTATTAACTAATCTTCCCAATCGAGATATCGGATCATTCTCCTCTTCACTCTTAAATTTATTCTCCATTACTGATACAACACTACCTTTTCTCCATGGGAGTAAAATATCCACATTATCGAATTTTTTAACAATATTGCATGCGTTATTTACTTCATTACTTTTTAATTTACTCAATGCTATACATATTCCAACAATGAAGACAGCACTCACGAATGCAATGAAACCCCATTCTTCCCAACCATGAACATTGGCAAAGCTAAATTTATTTTGTATCAATGCACCAGCTACAATTAGACCGCTCAGCACATATGGCACAGTAAGCAAAATAACTTTATTTCTATTCTCTTGTCTTTTGTTTTCTAATATTTCTCCCTGTTTTTCAGAGATTGGTAAAATTATTGAAAAACCTTGCTTTTTATCGACCAAATCAGGAACAATTTCTATTGTTAATGCATTTTGAGCAATCTCATTTATTTCATCACTTTTTCCACCTCTAATCTTTATATCTATTGGGCTATCACCATCTTTTGATTTCTCATCTTTTATTTCTTGCTTGTATATATATCTTAGAGCAAGAGAGGTTAATAAAACTACTCCAAAAATAACAGAAACCAGAAAGTAAGTTGGCATTAATGTTGGGTTAAAAGTAGCAATAAAGCTTAAATCGTTAAGGGTTATTACCATTGCAGTTATGTAGGCTAGAGAAAATTGAAGCCAAGTGTTCACAACTGCTATAGGTAGGGTATTATTTACAGAATATTTTTTTGCTGCATGCCATGCTTTAGGGAGAAAACCAATGGCATCATTTATTCTGGCTACATTATGATCATGAGTTAGGTTGAGGTTTAAAGAATTTCCTTCTTGAGTATCTAAATACATAAATTTCCTTACATTTAAATTTAATTAATTATTGTTAACAACACTTTAAAATCAAGCTTTTTAACTTATGCCAAGGCCGGTTAGAGCGCACTTTATTAATCTTTACGTAACGATTTGTTAACCAAATTGAATGTGTGCCATATGTTTTTAGATTGGTGTATTTAATAGTTCTAGTATTACAAACTGAATAGTCGAATTCACTTAATTGAATTATTAAATCAACTTTATCACAATTTTCTGAAATATCTTCTTTTTTATAAGCAAGCAGTACTGATTTATTATTTCCTTTATTATATATACAGCCATAATCGTTGCACTTTAGTCTTTTATCTGGATTGCTATATTTTGTATGATTCAAAATTTGGTTCTGCCCATTTTGTTTCGCCCATGTTTTGACAACAAAGTTCCTATTTTTTCTGGTGAGAGAATATAGTAAGTTATCACTCTCCTTTGCAGCAACATTATCAGCATTTATTAGGATGTCGGGGGTTTTATATGCGGTGCTAAAGCAAATACCTAGTACAATAAAGAAAATTCCGAAGAAACGCCAATTTCTTTCCCACAAGCACAGCCACAATAAACCAAGTGTTATGATAATAATTGATGAGGCAGGAAAAGTACGAATGGGAATAACCAAATACTGAAGACTAGCGATTGCATTTGTTATATACAAGATATGTCAATTGGGCGCTCTATAAATGGCGCTATAATCCATTCAATACCTAAAGGAATCAATAAGACATAAATTATTCCAAGTGGAATAATAATTAATGTAACTATTGGTATAGCAACTAAATTTGTGATAATACCACTAATTGAAAAATAATTAAAATTGTATATCGTGTACGGAACAGTTGCTAAACTTGCTATTACTGAGCTGATCATTATCGACACAAAATATTTCATTATTTTTATTTTGAACAATTTATTAGCATTAATTTGATAACTGGCAACCAGTGCCAAAATCGCAGAAAATGACATCTGAAAGCCTGGCTTTAAAATTGCTTCTGGTTCTACTGAGAGTATCACTGCAGCAGCAAACGCAATTGCTATTAACCCTCGATATTTTCTCTCTATCATTATTGCAACGAGTACTAAAATCACCATGATGTAGGCACGCTGAGCAGAAATTTGCATACCGGTAATCAACAAATAAAACGTGGTTGGCAAGATAGTAAGGAATGCAGATATTTTCTTGGTGTTATACTTAAGAGTCAAAGTTTCAGATATTGCGAATAAATTACGAAACACTATAAAAAACAGGCCAGCAACAAATGATAAATGCAAACCAGATATGGCAAACAAATGTGCTATACCTGAATCTCTTATCGCATCCATAGTTTTTTGGTCTATTCCGTCCTTTTTGCCGATTAGTAATGCAGAAATTATGTCTGCATGTGGTTTTTTAATATTTTGCTGCAGGTTTTCATAAATGTATTGACGGAAAGATTCTATATATTCTTGAAATTTCCTTGCTTCAGCCTTTTTGTGCAAAGCTATTTTGCTTGTTGCAAAACCTGTTGCACTTATTTTCTGATAATATGCTATTCTTGCAAAATCATATGCATGCTCCGAGGGCGCAATCTTTAGAGGGAAGAGTTTTGCTGATAATTTTACTTGATCGCCTATTTTAATGCCTTTTTCCACTTTGGTTCTAACTGATATTCTGATGTTATCTAGAGCTCTATCCGGTGTCATTCCAGCGCGTAACGCTGGAATCCATATCTTTTTTTTCTGGATCCCAGTATCAAGTACTGGGATGACAAAAAGGGGTGCTGGGATGACAGGAGAGGATTTTGAGATAGTAGAGACAGAAAGCAGAAATTGTTTGTATGAGCCCCTGTCATTAATGTCCTTCACTGTGGCAATTATATCTTTTACGTATCTCTCTTTATCAAGAATTTGAGTATCAACTAAAGCTGTTCTTAATTTACTAGCTGTAAATCCTATGAGCACTGCAATTAAAGCAATGCATAGTATTGTGTACCTTTTGTGCAGTATCGCAATCAGAGTTAGTGTAGGTGGAAGCAAAAGAAAAATAGATATAGTGAAAATGCAGCTTGGTTCAAAACTTAGGGAAAAATAGGTTAAAATCCCTACACACTGACACACAGGAAACCACAGTATCAAGTTATATTTTTCATTACGTAGGTTATGACGTATATAGCTAACTATTATGTCAAAAAAGTTAATAAATATACTAATATACGACCCATAGCGGATTTTATCCTTGTATATCCTATAATTGCAAGTATAATAGCTAAATAAACAACGACGCGGGATGGAGCAGCTCGGTAGCTCGTCAGGCTCATAACCTGAAGGCCGTAGGTTCAAATCCTACTCCCGCAACCATTTTCCAACTGTGCGAATATTGTGGTTTCAGGTAGAAACTACTTGACAAATTCCCCCAGTCCCCTTATCATAATACTGAAGGTATTCAGTTATCTTCATCTGTGCAGATTAAACAGCAAAAAACAACGTAGTTGGCGTCTTATTTTTAATTTTTTGCACTATGTGCACCTTATGTCTTCACAACATTTCTGGGTTTTTACCTACACAAGCTGAAACGCGCTTATAAGTCGTTTAAGACAGTATAGAACGCCGATTTGCAGGATTAGAGAGTGACAACTAGCTAACACGGGGTTTCTTTGCCTTTTTTTTCTGCTTAGTAAATTTCTTAAACATTTAAGATAAGGTGAGTTGCACTTAAAAGCAGCTAAATTGCAGTGTTTAAGACTTAAAAAACGCCAATACAGAAAATAGACAGTGACTAGGGCTTCTTTTGCCTTTTTTTTCATTTGGTAAATTTCTTAATGTTTGTAGCTAAAGTAATTTAGGCCTACCGACAACCGTCATCCCTGTAAAGGTCAAGTATCCCGCTACTTGTTAGCGGATGAGATACCGCGAATGAATCGCGGTATGACGGTCTGCTGCTTGTTAGCGGCTAAGAGATACCGCGGCGGTATGACGGTTCGTGGCGGTATATTCGTCATCCCGCTACTTGTTAGCGGGATCTATGTTAAGAGATACCGCGGCGGTATGACGTAGGGCTGCTGTCATTCCAGTGCTCCTTTTTTTGTCATCCGAGTAGCCCCTTTTTTGTCATCCCAGTGTCACGCACTGGCATTTGTTGTAAACTCACTTTTACTCTATGGTTATCTTTTTATACTACCTTGTCTACCTTATTTTGCCGCTCCGCTGAACGGATACGAACAAAGAGCATAACTAAACTACTAATGACTGCTGAGTGAACTTAGGATCCAATACAGACTGCTTAGCCTTTAACACTTGCTCTTCACCATGAACAATGCGTTGATAAATAGTTTCTTTTGAGCATTCTTTTTTTAAGAACCTAAAAGCAGATGCAGCAAGATATTCTCTATTTTCTTCAAATGCTAACCAGTAACGGTCTTCTTGCTCACATACAAAACCTGTTGTGTTAGAACCAGCAAAAATATCTAAAACAACATCTCCTGGTTGTGTTAGAAACTGAATAAAAAATTGAGGTAATTTAGCAGGGAATCGAGCTGGATGCTCTTTTACACCTAGTTCCTTACATGCAGCAAGATACTGGCTGTTAGATTCTGAATTGGGAATCTGCAAAAGATTTGATGGAATAGCTCCTCCATTATCTTTACCAAAGCTACTACCAATATTATGTCCTGATGGTCGTTCTTTTGGAGTATAATAAGCCTTTGGGTTCTCGATAAGTTTTTTCATGCGGCCACTGTATTCCACTAGCACCTTTGTGACATCTGCTTTAGGCCACTCAGTTTTGCTGAACCACCATACTGTATTAACAGAATCTTTTGCTCTGATTTTTCTCTTATTTACCCATTCAATTGGACTTGGCAATTTAGAAGGATTATACCAATAGAAATCTTCTGCAAGGAAGAAGCCTATGTCATCACAGAAATGTATAAGCACTCTAAAATTATATAAACTTCTGGATGGCACGCCTTTTTCATAAGCCCCACCTAAATCAAGTACAAAACTGCCTGTATCTTTGAGTTTGCTATGTACTAATTTTGCAAATCGACTAAGCCAGGCAACATATTCGGCTTGGGATTCATTTCCGTATTCTTTTTTTCTTTGCAAAGCAAACGGTGGACTGGTTATTACGAGGTCTAAGCTATTGTCTGGTAATTGTGGCAATAGGTTAAGAGAGTCTCCACAATATGCAGCTCCCCTATCTGTAATATATGTGGGTTTACTATTAAATTTAAATTTTTCCAATATGTGCACCATATGAAAGATACTTATAGTCTGTAGACTTATAATTGTCAACTATTATCTTACAAAGATGACAAAAATAAAAAAACAATCTTTGCGGTTACTTCTTTCCCAGAATATACGAAAGATAAGAAATATAAAAGGGCTTTCCCAAGAAACTCTTGCTGATTTATGTGAATTACACAGAACATATATAGGCTCCGTTGAACGTGGTGAGAGAAATATCTCTATAGATAATGTTGAGCGCATAGCAGATGCCCTTGGTGTTGAACCTACTGCACTTCTAAATCAGGATCAAGACAGAAAATGTCTGAAAGATATATTTCCTCATATACGGAAGTATCAGGAGTTTGCTGTTAAGCATGGTATAAATGATATCTTTCAGGATAACGGCGGAAAAATCCTACAAGTCTTATTACTAACTGGACTCACTATTCTTCCAGCACGCGAGGGAAATGATGTCATTGATGAGTATGGTAATGAATATGAGCTTAAATCAGTAAATGCTCTTCTTACAAAAAGCTTTTCTACTCATCATCATATGAATCCTACAATAATTGCAAAATACCGAAAGGTGGATTGGGTATTTGCTATTTATGAAGGAATAGAGCTAAAAGAAATATATAAATTAACGCCGCAAGACCTTGAACCATATTATATTACATGGGAAAAGAAATGGCATGATACTGGTGGTAAAGACATCAATAATCCCAAAATTCCTTTAAAATACGTCAGAGATAAAGGTAAGCTTCTTTATCATTGTGATGAAAGAGTATGTGACCGCCACTAACTTCCTCCATCCCAGGTTGATTTTAAATTGTCCGGAATGCTGAAAACCCTAACATTTAACTCTTTTTTTGATAAACTTGTTTATTTGCTGTTTATTAAAATTTTCACTTCAAAATTTAACCTCACCAAAAGTATAAGAAGCCTGTCCAATGAAAAATTCTTAACCTTCTATAACTAACCCAAGAAAGGTTTCCCTACGTCATACCGCCAAGGATAGATTCCGCTAACAAGTAGCGGAATGACGAATTTGTTGTTTTTCAAATTATCGGTAAACCTAAGTCACTTTAGCTATAAAATTATAAGTTATTTGCTCTTTTTTATCCTTAATCCAGAATTCGGATTAGTAGGGCGTCATCCAATTCTCAATGGTAAATTAAGAAGGGTCTGCAACAACGAATGTAGCTAGGGATATAATTGCTCTATTTTCCAATTGCTTCCCTCAACAAGAGTATATCTAAACCTAGTGTGTCTCCTATATTCACCTTCTTGCCAAAATTCAATTACTTTTGGGATTACGCAAAATCCCACCCAAAAGTCAGGACGAGAAACTTGTGTATTGTAAAATTCTTTCTCCTTCAATTTTATAGCTTGCTCAAAATCTTGCCAATCTTTCAGAATGCTCGATTGTTTTGAGCACCATGCGCTAATTTGACTATCGCGCGCTCGAGAAGAGAAGTATTTGTCAGTTCTTTCATCGTTTAGAAGTTTAACATCTCCTTCAATTCGCACTTGCCTAGCAAATTCTATCCAGTGAAACACTAATGCAGCTTTAGGGTTCTCGGTCAGTTCTTTTCCTTTTCTACTATTTATGTTAGTGAAGAACACAAAACCTTCTTTACTATATTCCTTTAGTAATACTACTCTTGCAGATGGAATGCAGTCTTTGCTACAAGTTGCTAGCGTCATTGCAGTTGGTTGTTTACACGGAGAATTAAGTACTTCTTCATACCACTTTGAAAACAAGTTAATCGGATCTTTTTCAGGTAAAAATGTCATATTCAAAAATAAAATCTTAATTCTGACATACGTTGCAGAAATAAGTGCTACGGCCATTTTGTCGTATAAGTGTTATGATATTGTTGCAGATTTTGCAAGGTTTTTGAACTTTACCATATACGTAAAAGTTATTTTGAAAGTATCCAGCAGATCCAGATGGCTGTGCATAATCTTTCAGTGTTGAACCGCCTGCAGCAATTGCATCACTCAGAGTATTTTTTATTTCAGCAGCAAGTTTTTCGCACTCTCTATAGGTCAAGTCTTTTGCTGACCTGAGTGGTGATATGCGGGCTCTAAACAAACTTTCAGAAGCATATATATTGCCTACGCCAACTATTAATTTATTGTCCATTAATGCTGATTTGATATTCACTTTTTTGTTTTTCAGCAACTCCTGTAAATAGTCTCCACTGAATTCATCCGTGAGGGGCTCTATTCCAAAACCATCAAAAAAATTTATTTCTTGTTCTTTGCTTAAAATAATAACTAATCCAAATCTTCTTGGATCATTAAAGATTATTGAAGTATTATCGGAAAATAAAAATACCACGTGATCGTGCTTATTCCGCACTTGATCATGGTCAGCATATATAAGCTTTCCGCTCATGCCAAGATGTATGATTACAGCCATACTACCATCTGTATTCCAGATCGTATACTTACCTCTACGCTTGATGTTGCGTATGACTTTGCCCTTTAGCATATCATCAATATTTTTTGTTATTGGGGCACGTAAATTCCAATTATTAACTATAACATTGCTAATTTGCTTGTTTTTAATTTTATCAAGCAAAAAGTTAGAGATTACTTCTACTTCTGGTAGTTCTGGCATGATACCTCCTTCAAAACTTAAGTTTCTGATGGTAATTTTGTCGTTAAAGCTTCCTCAAATACGTTTGGGTATTCTGCGGCGCTTCTTCCTAAAAATTCCTCACCACAAACAAATTTTGAAAGGGGTCTGCTTTGTCTACTCTGTTGCTGCTTTTTTCTTTTCAAAATATTTTGCTTTAAAGCTTTCGCTAATCTTTTTTTCTCCTCTTCTTTTTCCTTATTCTTTTTTGTATTATTCATTATCATAATGTATAAACTTGCCGTTGTAGCTCAGGTGGTAGAGTACGTCATTGGTAATGACGAGGTCCCAAGTTCGAGTCTTGGTAACGGCACACTGATTACACTTATAATATTGCATAACTTGCAAGCAAGGCCTAAAAGAAAGTTACAGAGGTAAGTTGTCATGCTTTTTCCATATCCTTTCTACTTTCTTGTTTTTGAGTAGCTCTAATGCTTTGTGAAAGTGATGCCTTGTTTTACTTGGCACTATAATGTCATCAATGTATCCATGTGATGCAGCAAAAAATGGATTAGCAAATTTCTCTTTATATTCTTTGATTAACGTTTGCTGATCTTTTTCATGCCTAAATATAATTTCAACTGCACTTTCAGGGCCCATTACAGCTATTTCAGCAGTTGGCCAAGCATAATTTATGTCACCTTTTAAATGTTTCGAGTTCATAACGATATATGCACCACCATACGCTTTTCTAGTGATAAGGCTAATTTTCGGCACAGTTGCTTCAGCGTAAGCGTAAAGCAGTTTCGCTCCGTGTTGTATTATATTATTGTATTCTTGGTTTGTACCAGGTAAAAACCCCGGAACATCAATAAGTGTGATGATCGGAATGTTAAATGCGTCACAAAACCTTACAAATCTTGCAGCTTTTCTTGAAGAATCAATATCCAAACATCCTGCAAGGTGCATGGGTTGATTTGCAACAATACCAACAGTATTTCCTCCAATTCTACTAAAGCCAATTATAATATTACGAGCAAAATCAGGTTTTAGTTCAAAGAATTTCTTCTCATCACAAACTTTTTCAATGAGTTCATACATATCATAAGGAGTGTTAGGATTGGTAGGAACTAGAGTGTTTAAGGATTCATCAATCTCATTAACATCATTACAGGTTGGTACAGATTTCGGTGATTCTTGATTATTTGCTGGTAAAAAGGTAAGGAATTCACGCATTTTGAGTAGCATCTCAACATCATTATTGAATGCAAAATCTGCCACTCCTGTTTTGCTTGTATGAATTTTTGCTCCACCGAGGTCTTCGAAGCTTACATCTTCATAGGTAACCTTTTTTACTACATCTGGTCCGGTTATAAACATGTATGAACTATTCTTTACCATGAAAGTAAAGTCAGTTAATGCTGGAGAATAAACAGCCCCTCCTGCACATGGACCCATAATTAAAGAGATTTGTGGTATAACGCCCGATGCATTTACGTTTCTTTGGAAAATTTCTCCATAACCAGCAAGGGAATTTACTCCTTCTTGAATTCTGGCTCCACCAGAATCATTTAGTCCGATAATTGGAACCCTGGCATTAATTGCCATATCCATAATTTTGCATATTTTTTTTGCATGTGACGCACCAAGTGACCCACCAAAGACAGTAAAATCTTGCGAGTAAACGAAAACTTTTCTGCCATAAATAGTACCATGACCAATCACTACTCCATCACCTAAAAAATTAGCATTTTGCATGCCAAAATCAGTTGCGTGATGCTTCACGAATTTATCGTATTCTTCGAACGAATTTTCATCGAGTAATACACTGAGCCTTTCTCTAGCAGTTAATTTCCCTTTTTCGTGTTGTTTATTGATTCTGTTAGAACCGCCTCCTTTTTCAGCTTCTAGTGCTTTGGTTTTTAGATTTTCTAGTATTTCAAAGTCTTGCATACAATAAAGTAGTTTTCAAATTAGTTGTAGACTTTATTAAGTTTACAAACCCTATTAACTATACACATACACTATTGCTATATGCAACAGTGTATGTATGATAATTGTTAATGCGCTGGTAATTCCTGGCCACTACTTTGAGAATGTTGTGGTTGACTAACGTTTTCTAGAACAGAAGAAGGTAAACTAACTTTACTGCTTTTCGTTTGTGCAAAACTTTTAGCAGCTTCAACAACCTTGCTTATACGAGGTTCTTTTTCTAGCTCTTTTAGGTACTTTGAGAAGATTTCACAACTTTTATCATCAATATGTACTATTATTTTGCCAAAGCTTGAGGCATTTTCTGGTTTGTCAGCCTTTTCAGAAGATAGAGTCATTACAATCTTTTCACTGTTGCTTATTGGAAAAGTCATCTGTAATCTGCCCTTTATATCATGATATTTTCCATCTTGTATTCGTATTACATTATCTCCTTCCCCAATCTTTAATGCTCCATCTAAATTTTGAAATTCTGGATTACTCAGGAATTTTGCAGGAATCACAATGCTTGCTTCTGGACACTGTATACAATAAAATTTATTATCTCTTTCTACTATAACATCTTTTATCACATTTTCTTCTCCATCTTTTTCAATGCCCTCACATACAATTTGTTTTAGATTTGATAAATAGCTGTTATGTTTTTCCAGTAGACTTGTTGGCAATAACTCCAAAACTTTCTCACTCACATAAGTGCCTGTTGAAACTAGGTCGGATATTTTTAACGAAAGAAGATCTAGTTGATGTTTTTCATGAATGGACAACTCGAACTTCTTTAGCAAGTGCACATTAGATATCAGATAATCTATTATTGATAATTCTTCGAAGAACACATAGTACGGCATGCCAAACCTGATCTTTTGACTTTCTCCAAGTTCTACAGATTTTATCCATTTCTTTATCATTTGTCCCACAGTCAGTCGCTTCTCACCACATAACCTAAAAGCTTGACGTATAGCTTCCAATACATTCGAGATATTTTCTTTCATACGTTCATCAACTTGTTCATATATTGCTCCATCTAATTGAAATTCCGACATCACTTCTGGACGGTTCATTTCTTCTTCGAGTTTTTCACACGATGCCCTAAATTCAGGCGTATCTTCATCCTCAGACTCATCCATAGCCTCATCTTCAAAATGCCTGCCATCATCTAGAGAACTAAGCTGCTCATTTATATCTTGCCCTACCATATATCCCCCTACTTGACATAATAAAACAAGAAATTCTAGTTGTATTATGCTCGCGTGATCTATAAAGTCAATAGTTAAATTGCAAGATTTCGGTTATAATTTACTGTGTATAGAAGGTGCTCTTAAATTATGCTAAAAATCGCTATAGTAGGCCTACCAAATGCTGGTAAATCAACTCTTTTTAATAGATTGGTGGGAAGAAAAGCAGCGGTGGTCAGCAATATTCCAGGGGTTACACGAGATAGAAGAGAAGGAATAGGCAGAATTAGCGATTTAGAGTTTAAAGTTATAGATACAGGAGGATGGAACGACCAAACTAATTTTTCACTACAAGTTATTGAACAAATAAAATTTTCTCTATCCAATTCAAACATCATTTTCTTTCTTGTTGATGCAAAAGTGCAAAATGAGCAAAACAAAGAATTTGCAAAGTGGCTGAAGAGAAAAATAAATAAACCTGTGATACTGATAGCAAATAAATGCGAGAGTCATAAGTCTGAAAATGTTGATTATTTGCAGTTTTTTGATTTTCTTGGCCCGGTGTATATCTCTGCCGAACATAATCTTGGCATGGTTGATCTTTATGATGCATTAGCTGATGTTATTGAAAATTTGAACGAAAACACTGATCTATTGGGCAATGAGTCCAGTAAACTTAGAATTGCAATCATCGGTCGCCCAAATGTCGGAAAATCAACTTTTTTAAACAGCCTACTTACAGAAAACAGAGTAATAGTGAATTCAGAGCCAGGCACCACACGTGATTCTGTAGATATTGTATATGATCATAATGGGGAGCTAATTACTCTCATTGATACTGCAGGAATCCGCAGAAAGGCGAATGTTATAGATGACTTAGAATCAAGATTTGTTGAAAAAAGCTTAGAATCAATCAAGCGCTCTCATGTGGTAGTTTTAATGCTAGACTCCCTAGTTGGTATTGAGCAGCAGGATTTATCAATTGGTGAAGCTGCAATTAAGGGAGGGAAAGGGATTATTGTTGTTTTAAATAAGTGGGATTTAATAGGTAAGGATGACAGAAGTAAGTTAATAAAATTTGTCAAACAACAGGAAGTGACTCGGTTATTCTTGGAAGTGCCAACTGTAACAATTTCTGCATTGAAAGGCATGCGCTGCGGCGATGTGATAGATAAGTGTCTTGAAGTGAGTGAATCTTTGAACAAGAAAGTCAGCACTGCAAAACTGAATAAGTGGCTAATTGATGCTTTAGATAGGCACTCTCACCCGCTTGCAAAAGGTAAAGCAGTTAAAATGAAGTATATCGCTCAAATTGGTACTAAACCTCCAGCTTTTTCTTTGATATGTAACATACCTGAAAGTGTTGATGAAAGTTATAAACGCTATTTAATTAATGATCTTAGAAAAAATTTCTTCGTAGATGGTGTGCCAGTCAGATTACTTTTGAAAAAAAATAAAAATCCCTATGCAAAATGAATACTCTGCTTTATACTTTCAGGGGTCTTTATAATAATTTACTTAAAGTCGTGTGTAATAACTCCAGAATTCCTACAATCTTTCTGCTATCAAGTTCTTTTGCTCTAATTTTTGCATATGTGCTAGAATATTTTTTCAACATGCTGCCATGCAAGTTATGTACATACGAGCGGGTAGTTTACTATGTTGCAGGGTTACTTGCAGTAGTATGCATGCTTAAAGACAACAAAATTCTAATCTATGCAACGTTTTGCAGCTACCTCATAGGTGCAGTAATATCTTTTTATCATGTAGGTCTTGAACTCCACTTATTTCATGATGTTTTAGGTTGTACAGAGCAAGCAAGTGGTAACGTTAGTATAGAAGAGCTCAGAAATAATCTACTAAATCCTAATTACTCTCCATCTTGTGACAGACCTCATTACGTTCTAGGTGTTTCCTTAGCAACATGGAATTTAATTTATCTCATAGCAGCTCTGTTCGTATCAGGTAAGGTGTATTGTGGAGAAAGAAAGAAATCTAAATAATTTAAGGTACAGCAACAATCAGTTCTTGCAACAGGCAATTAGAGTAAATCATGCTGGGGAATATGGAGCTATTTGCATTTATTCTGGTCAAAAATTTATTCTTAAAAAATCTTCTATAATCAATGAAATAATTGAAATGGAAGAGCAGGAAAAAAAGCATTTTCACTATTTTAATGAGAAAATCAAAGAGCAAAAAGTTCGTCCTACTGTTTTGTTGCCAGTTTGGCGTGTTTTAGGAGTGTCACTTGGCGTTGCAACTGCCATTATGGGCAAAAAAGCTGCTATGGCTTGCACTACTGCAGTTGAAGAAGTTATAGGGGAGCACTACAAAGAGCAAGTTTCACATTTAGAAGATGGGGAATTAAGAGAAACTATAAGTAAATTTCGCGACGAGGAGTTAGAGCACAAAGATATTGCAATTCAGCACAATGCTGAAAGCGCATTTGGCTACAACATTTTATCTTCATTCATAAAAACAGGCTGCAAAACTGCTATTTACTTGTCCAAGTTAATTTAACTAAGCAGCTTTCTTAAAGTGTTTTTAATGTTATGATGACAACAGAAACCAGGAAGGAATTCAAGTGTAACAATTATTTTATAACTATATTTACATATCACCATTATTAATCAATAATTAGTGTTTGTAAATTAACTGTGTCTAAAACATAGACCACAAAGGAAGGGAAAATGCGTTTTAAACTAGAAAAGGAAGATGCCCCAGGTAAAGACTGTAGTAACGCAACTCGTTATGTGATAACTACTAAAGTAAGAGTAAATAACGAAACAACAGTTAGTCTACCTACTACATCTTACGTTATTATTGATGAGCCTAGAGGTCAGCGCCTTATTGTGATTGACTATAGCTGTGGAACACAAAAGGTGCTGAATGGTTTATCTCAAGGACTACAACTAAAGCTAGAAAAAGTAGGAGATGACAACAAGTTAGCTTTGGTTACTGACTCAGGTGAATATTACTATTATTACCATGATGGCAATATTATTAATATAGCTACTATTGATTTTATACCTCAATCCCGCAAGAATGGTGAATATGTTCATGTATATGATTATGATACACGTTCTATAAAATTTAAACCACTTGAAAGTAGTAAGGTTTTAATAGATCCAAAAGATGTAATAAGTAGTAAAAATATGAGTCTTATTGGCAATAGACTTGATATACGAATTGGAGACAATTTTTTAAGGGATCGGAAAATCAATTATACCAATCTTACAGGAGTGTTGAGGTATATAATTCCACTGGTAGTAAGGTTGGTATGTTGAATAATGTTGTTCCAATATTCGATCGGAGAAGTGATGATTTCAAATTATTTCCTTTTCATGGAATAAAGAGATTGAATGTGAAAAATAGCTATTTCGCAACAGAAAAATTAGGTAATAATTATGTTGGCTGCATATCAGATGAAAATAGCGAATGTAAGAATTTTTATGGTTTAAAACCTGATTTTGTAGGATATAACTACAGCCATAACTTAGATTTATATCCTTATTATTATAACTTAGAAAATTTTGGTAACTTTTTGGAGGTTGATGTGGTGAATACTAGAGAATTTGAAGACTTAAAAGCAGAAGTTCAACATTTAAAAGAGCAAATTAAGCAATTAAGACATACAGAACAAGTAGAAGGAATGCCTAGACTTCCAGGTTATCGAGGTCCTCCAGGTGATAAAGGTCTAAGAGGTTATGAAGGTTTTCCAGGTCCTAGAGGTATTCCAGGTATTCCAGGTGAAAAAGGTAGACAGGGCGAGCCTGGGTCGCCAGGCTTTAGAGATCATTCAGGTCTTCCAGGTGGAAAAGGTTATCCAGGTCCTAAAGGTGAGCCAGGAAGAGATGCAAAGCCCGAGAATGTGGCAGCTATTTTATTATCAAGTGAACTAGAAAGATTCGAAAAAGCGCTGTTTAATACACCTATAACTGAATTAAAAGGTAAAACACTTAATAACTATGTTACTCAAGACCTGCCGAAGGAAATTGCAAATAATAAAAACTTAAAAAAAAGTATAAAGGGTGAAAAGGGCGATCAAGGATTAAGAGGAGAAGTTGGTTCTCCAGGTCCAGTAGGTCCTAAAGGTGAGCCAGGTTATCCAGGTCCTCAAGGTCTAAGAGGTGAGAAAGGTTATCCAGGTCAAGATGGTAGAGACGGAACCCCTGGTCCTAAAGGACTAGATGGACCTCCTGGGCCAAGAGGTTTGCCAGGTCAAGGAGGCGAACCAAGACCACGTGGTCTCGATGGGCTGCCAGGCATACCTGGAGAAAAGGGCCAAAAAGGCGAGTTTTATGCAGTCTCAGGACTAACAGGAAAGCCAGGTCCTAAAGGGGATCAAGGTCATCCAGGTCTAAACGGGTTGCCTGGAGAGAAAGGTGACAAGGGTGATCAAGGTTATTCGGGTTACGGCTATCCAAGCCAAAAGGGTGATCCAGGTGCACCTGGATCACCAGGACTAGATGGAATGCCTGGAGGACCAAAAGGTGAAAAAGGAGAAGCTGGTGGCCCACAAGGTCCAAAGGGAGAAAAGGGAATGCCAGGGTTGAGTATAACGAGTCCAAAAGGAGATCGTGGAGAAACGGGATTGAAAGGCTCAAAGGGGGATATAGGGCCACAAGGCCCTAAAGGCAAACAAGGTGATTTAGGGCTTATAGGGCCACAAGGCCCAAGTGGAGCGAAGGGAGAGAAAGGTAATGAAGGTAGTAGTGGTCCTAAAGGGCTGAGAGGTTGGAAAGGTGAATCTGGTTTGCAAGGTAAAGAAGGAGCGCAAGGTAAAGCTGGTAAAGATGGAACCCCGGGTTCTAAAGGAGCAGATGGAGCTCAAGGTCTTAGAGGTCCAGTAGGTCCAAGAGGCTTTAATGGCACGCAAGGAGAAAAAGGTGCTCAAGGTCCAAGTGGAGCAAAGGGAGCGCAAGGTAAAGCTGGTAAAGATGGAACCCCGGGTTCTAAAGGAGCAGATGGAGCTCCTGGTCTTAGAGGTCCAGTAGGTCCAAGAGGCTTTAATGGTACGCAAGGTGTACAAGGAGAAAAAGGTGATCTTGGTCTCAAGGGAGATAGAGGTGAAATTGGAGCACCAGGAATGGATGGATTGCCAGGTCTACAAGGCTTTAATGGCACGCAAAGAGAAAAAGGTGCTCAAGGTCTAGTAGGTCCTAAAGGTGATAAAGGAGATTCAGGTCCAGTAGGTCCTCAAGGAGTAGATGGAGCGCCAGGTGTGTCTGGTAATAAAGGGGATACTGGGTTGCCAGGAATGCCTGGAGAAAAAGGTGACCAAGGAAATGCAGGTCCAAGAGGCCCTCAAGGAAATAAAGGTGATCAAGGTTTAGTAGGTCCACAAGGTTTCAAGGGAGATAAAGGAGAACAGGGTATACAAGGTCCTAGAGGTTTCAAGGGCCTCTCTGGTTCAAGAGGCGCAAAGGGTGAAGGGCATAGTGGCATGGATGCAAATCCTGAAGAAGTTGCAGATAAGCTAGTCACTACTAGAGCCACTGGGTTTAAGGAGATGATGCTTAACTTCACTGATTCCAGTGGAAAAATGTTAATGGAAGAACTTGCAGGCAGTTCAAGTCTGCATACTGGGGTTGCACAAAAATTAATTGACAATGAAACCATTGCGAATAAAGTACTTGAATATCGTGATAAAGGTGGAAATTTACTGCTAGAGCAACAGATTATAGGAAGACTTTATGATGAAAATATTCACGAAGGAATAGCTACTAAACTAATTGATGACAGAGCTCAAGATTTAGCAGACGCGTTACTAAGTAGTGCTGACAATGATACATTGGTAGAGAAACTTGCAAACAGTACTGAGCTAACAAAAAGCATTTCAGAAGAATTAAGGAAAAATCCAGGAAAAGTTCAAGGACCAAAAGGTGGTAAGGGAGATAAAGGAGCAGATGGAGCGCCAGGAATACCTGGAGAAAAAGGTGACGAAGGTATACAAGGTTCTCAAGGCTTTAATGGTACGCAAGGGGATAAAGGTGAATTTGGAGCACCAGGAACAGATGGATTGCCGGGAGCAAAGGGAGATACAGGTCCTCAAGGTCTAGTAGGTCCTAGAGGTGATCAAGGGGATATGGGTGCAAAAGGAGTAGATGGATTGCCAGGTCTACAAGGCTTTAATGGCACGCAAGGAGAAAAAGGTGCTCAAGGTCTAGTAGGTCCTAAAGGTGATAAAGGAGATTCAGGTCCAGTAGGTCCTCAAGGAGTAGATGGAGCGCCAGGTGTGTCTGGTAATAAAGGGGATGCTGGTCCAAAAGGCGATATGGGTGATAAAGGAGATACCGGAGCGCCGGGTACGGCTGGATTAAAAGGTGACAAAGGAGTAGATGGATTACCAGGGATGCCTGGAATAAAAGGTGATCAGGGAGACATAGGTCCTAAAGGCGATATGGGTGATAAAGGAGATACCGGAGCGCCGGGTACGGCTGGATTAAAAGGTGACAAAGGAGTAGATGGAGCGCCAGGTGTGTCTGGTAATAAAGGGGATGCTGGTCCAAAAGGCGATATGGGTGATAAAGGGGATACTGGGTTGCCAGGAATGCCTGGAGAAAAAGGTGACCAAGGAAATGCAGGTCCAAGAGGCCCTCAAGGAAATAAAGGTGCTCAAGGTCTAGTAGGTCCTAAAGGCAACACAGGAGCGCCTGGTCCTAAAGGCTCAAAGGGAGAAGATGGAATAGGTGCTGCAGTTGCTGATCAGTTTCTGCGCAAGATGAATCAAACAAAAATTGAAATTCAGAACGCTCAGAAAGCAGCAGAGGTAGCTAAAAGCGCTTCTGAAAAATCTGCCAAAGAAGCTAAAGATTTTAAAGAAGAGGCTGACAATTTTGTTGATAAAGCATTTCGATCAGAACAAAATACTCAAGCACTTTATAGTAAGGTAAAGGATATATTTTGTAAAACAAAACCTACAGATCAAGTTTGTACTGCACGTATAAAGAAGAGGGAAATTAAAAATTCAGACAATCTGCCAGTGACAAGTGGAGCAGGTAGACCAACTTCATTTATATCTCAAGTAATAAATTTCTTTTATCCTTTTGTAAAACAAGATGAATATAAAATAGAGAATAAAATACAAGAGCTTAATCAAGTGGCAAAAGTAATGGATGCAGCAGATATTGCTATAAAATTTGAAAAAGTATTAGAAGAAACAGCTTCAAAATGCGGCATTCCAAAGAAAAGCCTAAATTTTGATCCAGTAAAACTACAGTCAACCATTCTAGATAGGTCATTATTTAATGATGAAAGTCGTAACGAGCTGTTAAAACTCTTATATTTATCTGCAAAAAAATCATGTCCAAATTACAAACAAACTGATAGATTTTTGACTACTTTCAAAGATCGTATGGAAAGAACATTAGAAAACAATGAGCAACAAAGGGGGTTTGTTAATATTGAGAAAACAGCAACAGATAACGAGCAGCCAAGGAGTTTTATGAGCGATGTCACTCCTCCAAGTAGTTTCAAGGCGATTGATCTGAAGGCTGTTAATTGTTTAAGGTAATAGTATGGGAAATACATTTGAATAGATAATAAAGATCCGCTCTATAAGAAGCTGATTAAACTTCCTACTGCATATTACAGGTTAGAGATTAATAACAACAAGTATACTATTCGTTCACACATTGGTACGGCTGAGTTGGGTGATACTATTAGTGATTTAAAGTTACAGAAGCTGGGTGATAAAATAGTTTTATATAAGGGAAAATCACCTCTGAAAGTGAAAAATAAAGATGGTGAAGAAGAGAATCTTATTATAGAGCAAGAAGATATCATAAGTGCAAACAGGGACAATATTATAGAAAAGCTTAGATCAAAACCAATAGAGATTTCGCTTTACCACATAGAAGACATTCCATATTTTGGTGCCAAATTACCCATTTCTAGACACAGTACAACAACTGAAGTACTAAACTTCATCAATTTTAATGATGAAAATGATCCAGTACTACAGAAGATCAAAGGAGAAAATGGTGGACTTTATTTTACAATAAAAGATGACAATATCTATATATCAGACAAAAATGGAAAGTGTCTTCCAGTGTGTAAAGATGACAGCTGCTATAAGTATCAATACACAAAAGATAAATGTGGTGTATTAACAATAAGTGATGTATCAACAATAATAGGCAATTTAACCGAGACTAACAACGAAAAGCAGAAATTCACTTTGCAAAAAGGGGAAGAGTTATCGGATAACATCTATGAAGCAAATGTTGCCTTGAATGATAAGCCCATAGCTACTTTACCAAAAATAGGTTACTACATGCTCGATGATCAATTGGTCATGCGTAATCATGTTACGAAAGAGGAGGTAATTGTCCCAAGGGATTTTCACTATTTAAAAGTTGTTAAATTTAATAATGATGATTATAAATTAACGTTTTGTAATTTTTTAGGTAATGAATTCTTTGAATATAAAAAATACGATCCACAGTATTCGAACGTTTCAGATGAATATAAATTCATAAGTTTGAGTTGTATGAAAGAAAAACGTAACCTAAATCTTGGTGAGTTACTTAGCCATCGGCCATCGTTTTTTATTACAGAAGGAATTGCTGAACCAGATTCTCTAGGTAACCATCAAGCTGTAGTGTTCGAAGTAATAAATAGTGGAAAGGGTGAAAAAAAGGCTACATTGACTGATGAATTTGGTTATTTTGATAAAAATAATAAGTTTCACTATTATGATTATCATAAAAAAACGGAATATGATACTTATGATTCTTCTGAGATTAATCTAAAAGAAATGTATAAATGGACAGATAAAAATAGCGAATTTTGTTTTGCAGAAGATAACAATATAATTCTTCATACTATTCCAGAGTTATTGTAATTATGCGCACCAAATTAAGGAAGAATGAAGCGAAAGAGGGATAGGTTATAGGATGACAGAAGTTGGCTTTATTAGCTATAGGTGGTATGATACTTAGTCAATTTAAGTAAGCAGATGATCTTAGCTACAAAAGTATTTTTTACCTCATTTGTTTTTGGGTTTATTCTTTTTCCCTATTTTATAAAGCTTCTAAAAAAAATAAGTAAAGATGGGCAACCAATTAGATCATGTGGACCAGAAAGTCATTTAATAACAAAAAAGAATGTACCACCTATGGGCGGAATAATAATACTGATTTCTTCTTTATTACCAATTTTACTCTGGGCTCAGTTAACACTAGAAATTTTGCTGCTGATATTGATAACTCTATTTTTTGCTCTACTTGGATTTATTGATGATTATTTAAAATTGAAGACAAATCACTATCGAGGTTTAAGTGCAAAAACCAAAATACTTATTCAGTTTATTGTAACTCTGGTTAGTATGTCTATACTTAAGCTATACTCTGCTGAAGGTTTTACAAAAACGTCTCTATTTAAAGGAGTAATAATCGACTTTGGCTATCTATATGTTCCGTTTGCTGCGTTTGTAATTGTCGGCTCTGCTAATGCTGTGAATCTCACAGATGGTTTGGATGGCCTTGCTGCAACTCAAGTCATCACTTCCTTTGCTTTTTTGGGGCTAATTGCATATATAACTCAAGCAGATATGAATATTACTTTATTCTGCATTGCATTTATAGGAGCTATTTTAAGTTTCTTGTGGTTTAACACACATCCAGCAAAAATATTTATGGGTGATGTTGGAAGCCTGTCAATTGGTGCAGCTTTAGGGTTAACTAGCGTTTTAATGAAGAGAGAAATGCTTTTTGCCGTTATTGGAATAATCTTTGTAATAGAGACTCTATCTGTGATTATTCAGATATCATATTTTAAATATACAAAGTTTAAATATGGAGAAGGAAAAAGAGTTTTTCTTATGGCACCAATACATCATCACTTTGAGAAGAAGGGATGGTCAGAAAATGTAATCGTTATGAAATTTTGGATAATTTCTATTATCTGTTCAGTTTTTACTATAACTTTCTTATTATAAAAACCTATGAAATACCCAGACTTTACATTAGAAAATAAATTATCAGGAGTGATAGCAGGAGTGGATGAAGTTGGAAGAGGTCCGCTAGCTGGTCCAGTAATATCCGCAGCCGTAGTGTTTATTGATAGAAATACAATTATTGATGGAATCAACGACTCGAAAAAGTTGACTCCTCAATGTAGGCAAGTCCTATATGAAAAAATAACATCCGTTGCAAAATTTGGTATAGGAATGGCAAGCGTAGAAGAAATAAATTCATACAATATCTTGCAAGCAACAAAACTTTCAATGAAACGTGCGTTGATAGACCTGGACCTAGAATTAGATTATGTGCTAGTTGATGGTAATCAACCACCTGAAGTGAAATGGCAAGTGAAATCCATAGTAAATGGTGATAATTTGAGTACATCAATTGCAGCAGCTTCAATCGTTGCAAAAGTTACGAGAGATCGGCTTATGCAAGAATTGCACAATAAGCATCCTGAATATAATTGGTATAAAAATAAAGGATATGGGACAAAAGAGCACCTTAACGCTATTGGCCTTTATGGAATTACAGAACATCATAGAAAAAACTTTGCACCCATATCTCGGGCATTATAGCCTTTAGATAGTAATCACTTACCTTTTTTGAAAGGCATGTTTTCATTAAATAGGCAAACTGTACTTGATCCATTCCTTAAGGTAAACACTGAACTCACCCTTTCGATTATCAGGTAGTTGTCAGCTGTACGGAAGTTTACTAAAGACTCATACCCTGCAGAATCAACCATAAAAACTGCCGGGAAATCAGAGTTTATTTTATTGAATTGTAGATATGTAAATTTTCCGTCATCAAAAACCTTAATTGGTATTATTGACTGACTGCCTTTAACGTGCGAGATGGAATAATTAAAATTTAAGCCCTTCTTTACAACTTCAATGTCGTTTATATCAGGAATAATGGTATGACTAGCTTGTTCGAAGATATCGCCGTTATTTGTTGTGTAAATCTCATCACTGCTAAATAATGGATAAAGAAACCTTACTTCATATGCTAATTTTGGATCATCTAGTCCAGTTGCTTCTTCAGCATGAAGTTCAAAGTAATAAACTCTTTTATTGGTAATTATAGTTGCGTTAGTATCGGCAATATCATCTATAGGCTTAATAAACAATCTGTTACCTTGAGGAAGGAGTTGCCAACCAGTTGAATCACCCATTGAAAGGTTTTGTATTACCTCCCCTGGTTCAAACAATATGCTGGATTGATAACCATAAAAACCCGTATACTTATGTATAGCTTGTGGGTTATAATTTATTACCTTTATGTGATTATCTCCAGCTATTGAACGTGGCTCCTGTTTTGCAAGTGCATCACTACCACAAAAAAACAACAGTATGGCAAACAGTAAACCAATCATAATATCAAAATAAATTAATCTTCATTTTATCATTGATAGACATGCACTGCAACTGTTAAGCTGTACTATAAACCCCAATTATAGGTTAGCAAGGGGTAGAAAAGGCAAGAAATAAGGCAAACTCCTTAAATACTTTAGAACTACAGGAGGCTTCACCTGAACGGATATACTTGGAATCCTGCCATTTTCACTTCGTAAACATACCAAGAATTCTGTCCATTATTCCACCCATATTTGCTTCAGCTTGAGTATACTCTATTTTACCACCGTGCAAGATTAGTTTAATATCTGATCCAGGTGATATATTAACAAATTTACTGCCAACAACTCCACTGCTAGTGATCAGAGCTGAACTATCAATTGGCAATTTTATGTCTCTGCTTATACACATGTCGATTCGTGCTACGTAGGTAGCTTTGTCAAGTGATACACCAGTTATGCTTCCAACGTCCACACCAGAGATCTTGACACTATCACCAACTCCTATACCGTTAGCGTTAGCAAAAAGACCATATATTTTATAGCAATCCTTGTAGTTTTTCTTTATGTAAGATAGCTTATCAATAGCAAAGAAAACCAGAAAAATAGTGAAAATTAATACAAATAATCCAGCGGTTATTTCAAGTATATTTGACCTTCGCATCTTTAGTTATCAGGACTCCAGCTTTTATAGTAATTTTTCACTTTTTGGTTTGGATAGTATGCATCTTTTGTACCCGTTAAATTAGGAGTATGTTTTACTTTTCTTTTTTTATTATTAACTGGTACTACATTATCAGTATAGTGAAGCCATATATGCCATTCCGGAGACACTGTTGTAGGCTCAGAAACACTGCTATACATAACCCACCTTTTTCCTTTACTTGATTCATAATAAGAATTTCCATTTTCATCTCTTCCTACAAATTTATCTTCTCTTCGTAATAGGCGTTTTATTGCGTTACAAATTTTAGATAACATAAGAGTATTAAAACAAAAAGTATTATATATACTAATACTTTAACGATATATTAACAACAATTTAATGCAATTACCAATTTTACAAGTTATTATACCAATAATTGCATCAATGTTTTGCTTTCTTACCAAGAAACACAAGGTATCTTGGTTTATTTCTTTTATTGCAACAACAATCACTCTTATCATTTCATCGATACTACTCGTTAAAACATATAAAGGCGAGATTATAACTTATCACCTTGGAGACTGGGCTCCTCCGTACGGCATAGAGTTAAGAATCGACGTGTTAAACTCCTTGATTCTAACTTTGGTGAATTTTATAGCGCTGATAAGTGTGCTTTATAGCTTTTATATTAACGAAAAAGAAATTAGCAAAAACAAAATCACTGGTTTTTACTCTCTATTTCTACTGTGCTTAAGCGGACTGCTCGGAATTCTAGTAACAAACGACATATTCAATCTTTATGTTTTTTTGGAAATTTCATCTCTTTCTTCTTATGTATTAGTTTCAATGGGAAGGGATAAAAAAGCCTTGGTTGCAGCATTTGAATATCTAATTAGTGGCACTATAGGGGCAACGTTTTACTTGTTTGGTGTTGGGCTTTTATACTCCATGACAGGAACGCTCAATATGTCTGACATGGCTGAAAGAATAGTTCCATTATACGATAACAACATCATAAAACTTGGCACATTGTTCATTTTTGTTGGTCTCTCAATTAAAATGGCACTGTTTCCATTAAGCAGGTGGCTGATTAATGCATATAGTGAGGCGCCAAGTTTCATTAGCATATTCTTTTCAGGCACAGTGACAAAAGTGATGATATATGTTTTCATTAGGATCTTCTATACTGTTTTCCATCAGAATTTCTTCTTATTTAAACCATCACTAAGCAACGTGATAATTATCCTCGCACTTTGCGCTGTTATATTTGGGTCAATATCTGCAATAACTGCAAAAGATATAAGAAGACTGCTTGCTAATTCTAGTGTCAGCCAAATTGGTTATATAATTTTAGCACTGAGTTTTAACTCAAAAACAGGTGTATTTGCAGCAATTCTTCACATAGTAAACCACAGCATAATAAAAACATCTTTATTCATGGCTGCAGGATGTATTTCTTACAAATTTGATACAACAAAAATAGAGAATTTATCGGGACTCAAGAAATCAATGCCTTATACAGCACTTGCGTTTACTCTACTTAGTTTAGCATTAGTCGGTGTGCCGCTAACAAATGGCTTTGTAAGCAAATGGTATATAATGAAAGCAGTTATAGAATCTCGCGCGTGGATTTCCCTGATAGCTTTTGCTGCCGGTTCTTTTCTTGCACTAATATACATGTGGAAGATGGTAGAGAAAATGTATTTTGAAAATAGTGCAGCATCAAGCGCTGGAATGACACTAGGCAAAATTAATGATGTGCCATTTCCTATGCTTTTCTGTCTATTGTTTATGGCAGCTTTAACAATAGTAACTGGAATATATAGCACTCCAATTCGGTTAGTAGTTGAGAAGTTGGTTTTTTGATTTTTATCTTTGTTTCATATTTTACTATACTTTAAGGTTATAAGTGTGGATAGGCTGAAGAAGATTCATTGGTTATTAGTCATTAACGTGATAGTGCTGTTTTGCGTTGGCATTGCTGTTCAATACTCTTCTGCTGGAGGAAAGTGGGTACCATTTGCAATTCACCAAATAGTCATATTTTCCTTCTTTTTCCTACTCGCTATAGCTATGTCATTCATAGAGCTAGATTTTTATTTGAAGCACGCCTACTTTTTTTATATAGCAGCAGCGATTTCGCTATTAGCAGTAAATTTTTTTGGCTCGCACATAATGGGTGCGACGAGGTGGATAAGAATTGGGTCAATTAGTTTGCAACCATCAGAATTTGCAAAAGTAGGCTTAATACTTGCGCTTGCTCGTTATTTTGATAAGCAAAGTGTGTATAAAATGATGGAATTTAAAAGATTGCTTAAGGCGGTAATAATTATTTTCTTGCCTGTATTCTTGGTGTTAAAGCAACCTAATTTAGGCACAGCTGTGATAATGTTGTTTATAGGAGCATCAATTATATTCACAGCAGTAATAAAAAGAGCTCATTTAGTAATTTGTGGGACGCTTGGCATTTTTGCAGTACCGGCTATTTGGCCTTTTTTACGTCCTTATCACAAGCAAAGGATATTGTCGTTTTTGGATTCATCAGTGGATCCACTTGGAATAGGTTATAATGCGCAGCAATCTCAGATAGCTATTGGTTCAGGAGGTTTGCTTGGTAAGGGCTTTGTTAACGGAAGTCAAACTCAACTTGGATTTTTGCCGGAGAAACGTACGGATTTTGCTTTTGCAGTGCTGAGTGAGGAGTGGGGCTTTTTAGGTAGCATGGCTTTAATTTTGCTTTATACCTCATTACTTGGCATAATTTTCTCTATCGCTTATAGGTCGAAAAATTATTTTTCTAAGTTAGTATCTATCGGGATTTTTGCTTTTTTTGGCGCTCATTTTTTTATAAACATTGGAATGTCAATAGGCCTCTTGCCTGTGATAGGCGATCCACTGCCATTTCTTTCCTATGGAGGAAGTACAACTGCTGCAAGCTTGATATGCATAGGATTATTGCTGGCAATAAAAGCAGATGAACAACAAAATGCTTGTATTTCACCTATGCTAAAGTAAAATTAAACTTTACTTAATAGTTTTTATGCTAGATGAAATGCGTGAGGAATGTGGAGTATTTGGTATAAGCTGCAATAACGATGCTGCATTTAACTCTATACTTGCTCTCCACGCTTTGCAGCATAGAGGTCAAGAGTCTTTTGGCGTAGTAACCAGTAACAACGATAAGCTGCACTCTTATCACTTTCAAGGTCAAGTGAGCAGCGTATTTGATGATATAGATGAAATAAAGAAATCCTTACCTGGAGATTGTGCAATAGGTCACGTTCGATACTCAACAAGTGGTAGTAAATTTGGAGTGCAGCCCATGCTTGGCAAAAGTGGCAAATTTGGGGATTTTGCCATAGCACATAATGGTAATTTAATTAATATTTCTCCGATACGCGAACAATTAATTAAACAAGAGTGCGTTTTTCAGTCAGATATTGATACAGAAGTAGTAGTGCATCTGACAGCAAGCGGTGAAAAAGATAGCTTTTTAGAGAGTTTTATATATGCATTAAAGCAAATACAAGGTGCTTATTCTTTTGTGGCAATCAATCAAGAAGTAGTTATTGGAGTACGTGATCCATCTGGAATCAGGCCTCTTGTTTTAGGAAAGTTAAACGGTTCTTACGTTCTTGCATCTGAAACTTGTGCTCTTGATATAATAAATGCAGAGTTTGTTAGAGAAATAGAACCAGGCGAATTAGTTACCATCAGTTCGGATAGTAAGCTAGCCTCAATGTTTCCTTTCCCACAGCAAAAATCAAGTTTTTGTATTTTTGAATACGTTTACTTTTCGAGACCAGACAGCATAATGGAGAATAGGTCCATATATGATATAAGAAAAGAAATAGGAAGAATACTTGCAGAAGAGAGCCCACCAAAAAACAATGTAAATATGGTTGTACCAATACCTGATTCTGGAATACCTGCAGCTATTGGATATGCAAAGCATTCAGGATTACCTATGGAACTGGGGATAATTCGTAATCATTACATAGGAAGAACTTTTATACAACCAACCGCTGAAGTACGTAAAGTTAGAATAAAATTAAAATTCAATGCTAATAAGCACACTTTGAAAGGTAAAAACATAATTTTAATAGATGATAGTATAGTGCGTGGTAGTACGCTCAGAAATATAATAGTTATGCTAAAGGATGCAGGAGTAAAAGAGATTCACCTCAAAATTTCAAGCCCACCAATTAAGCATTCTTGTTTTTATGGAATAGATACGCCAGAGTGCAAAGATTTAATTGCTGCAAATAAATCTGTAGAGGAAATTAAGGAAGTTATAGGAGTAGATAGCCTAGCCTTCTTGAGTATTGATGGACTATATCAGGCTGTTAAAGGAGAGGTGCGTAACAATGCTACACCACAATATTGCGATGCTTGTTTCACTGGTGATTATCCGATTGGCAAATAGTCTACGCAAGATCTTAAGTTTAGAAAATCTTAAACCGCCAAAATTTCTCTTGGCCTTTACTAATTCCGATTCTTGGAGTGCACACATAATCCGGGTTGAGATGAGATTCATAAACACAAAATTTGTGGCTTATAGTAAGGTCCAGTTTATTGTGTTCTTTTGTAATGTTTAATCTTTTGCACAATATTCCTGGTCCGCCTAAGTTTGCTTCAAGCGGTTCAATGAGCTTTAATCCCCGTATTAACACTGCTGCTGGGAACCCTTCTGCTTCTGTTACAATATTTAAACAGTAATACATTCCATATATAAAATACACGTATGAAAACCCCGGCATACCAAACATTACTGAGGTTCGGTTAGTATAGCCTCTTGCCGCGTGACAAGCTGGGTCATTCATTCCTATATAGGCTTCAACTTCGGTTATTATTCCACTAAAGTTAGAAAATTTGAGGACTTTTCCCAATAACTCTCCAGCTACAGTTAAGGTCGGCCGCTCGTAGAAATTTCTTGGTAGTATTGTGCTACCCATTTTTTATTTTTGTTCTGAGGTTCTATATAGAATTCAGTTTAAGAATTTCTGGATCCCAGTGTCAAGCACTGGGATGACAAGAAGGGGAGCTACTTGAATGACAAGAAAATGGTACTGGCATAATAAGAAAGAAACACTGAGATGGTGAAAGAGAGAATATACGCAAGCAGCACTCATAGGGTAGCGCGTGACGCTGGAATCCAGTTTTTTCCTATTACCACAAACCATAGCTTAATTAGTTAGAATAGCATAACTAGCGAATACGAAATGGAGAAGTTTTAATTTGAACTACAGTTTCAGTGCTATTTAACATATATGCCTTTATACACAAAAATGCCAGTATATGATATTATGCCAATCAATATATAATTGAATTATGGTAAAAAAGCTCTCTAATATTAAAGGCTCAAATACTCCTTTGCTTGATCAGTTAGAACGCGCCCCCTTGGTGTGCGCTTTACAAAACTAATTTTGATTAAATAAGGTTCTACTGTTTCTTCAATATTGCCAACATCCTCGGATAGCGCAATAGATATGGTGTCAATTCCAACAGGTCCTGAGGTGTTGAATAAAAATCTTAGATAATGCATATCAAGTTTATTGAGTCCCATTTTGTCTACACCCAATTTTAGCAATACAGAATCAGCGACTTCATAAGTGATTTTTTTATCATCTTTCACTTCAACAAAATCCCTTATTCTTCTGAGTAACCTCAAAGCAATTCTTGGAGTGCCACGTGCACGGCAGGCAATTTCCCGTGCTGCATTTTCTTCAATTTCAGTAGAAAGAACTCTTGCGCCTCTTTTTATAATATTAACCAGTTCTTCAAAAGAATAAAACTCAAGATGCAAGGGAATGCCAAAACGATCTCTGAGTGGCGCAGAAAGTAATCCAAGCCGTGTAGTTGCTCCGATTAACGTAAATGGTGGTAGATCTATCCTTAAAGTGCGAGTAGATGGACCTTCACCTACTAATATGTCCAAGCAAAAATCTTCCATAGCAGTATATAAAACTTCTTCGATGCTGCGATTTAATCTATGGATTTCGTCGATAAATAGAACATCTTTTGCATTTAAAGTGGTAAGCACTGCAGCCAAGTCCCCAGCTTTACTAAGTAAAGGACCAGAAGTTGCGCGGAAGCTGACCCTTAATTCTTTAGAAACAATTTGTGCTAAAGTTGTTTTGCCAAGTCCTGGGGGACCATACAATAAAACGTGATCTAAGGCTTCAGTTCTTGTCTGTGCAGCATTTATAAACACTTTTAAATTTTGTATTAAGTCTTTTTGCCCGACAAAATCGTCAAGTTGTTCAGGTCTGATGTTGATATTGCGCACATCTTCAGTATATTCTTTATCGCACGATATTGATTTCATAATGTTTTAAGCGCCATGCGAATAATATCCTTGGTGTCCAGATTTGACGATTCGTCTTGTATTTTTTTTATCGTATCATAAGCTTTCATTTTTTCATACCCAAGATTGATCAATGCTGAAAGGGCATCTTCATTGATTGGATGAAAATTATTGTTATTTATTTCTAATTTACTCACTTTGCCACTTAATTCAGTGATGATTCGATTTATGAGTTTCATGCCAAGTCCACTCATCTTGAGTGCTACTTTATCTTCATTCATAATTGCCAAAAACAGCTGTTCTGGAGTTAATTTACTCAAAATTGACATTGCAGTTTTATAGCTAACACCACTTACTTTAACAAGCAACCTCAAGCACTGCTGTTCTTCTTTGCTTATAAAACCATATAGCTGAGCGACATTTTCTCTGTTATTTGCATAGGTTTCGATAAGTAATTTAACTCTACTTCCGATGGAACATGCATTTAAAGTTTTGGCTGAGAGATACACCATATAGCCAACATCATTCACATTCAGGATTATGTGATCACTGCGCACTTCATCAACTATTCCGCTTAGATTTCCTATCATTTTTAGCACTGTATAGGGTTCAGTTTAAATACTCCTGGATCTTAGGTCAAGCAAACGAACATTATAACAGAGAGCCAAGTAGATCATAGAAACGAAAAACTTCCTTGACACATTTTGCCAACATTTGCCGCTTCAAGTCTGTCTGCTATGACTTTTATATACTGATAATCATTATACTCACACCCCGGTACCACCGTTTGAAAGCACAGTTCAATGAATTTTAGAAAGTTTATTTTGTCCATGATATAATGTTGAAACCAGCGCGTGACGCTGGGATGACAAAAAAAGGAGCACTGGAATGACAAGGCTATAGGTTGCAAGCGAGACGTCATACCGTGATTTATTCACGGTATCTCTTGGCATAGATCCCGCTAATAAGTAGCGGGATGACGAATTGCTTAATTGTCATACCGCCGCAGACCGTCATACCGCCGCGGTATCTCATCCGCTAACAAGAGATCCCGCTAACACGTAGCGGGATGACGAAGTTATCGTCATGCCACCGCGAACCGTCATATCGCCGCAGACCGTCATACCGCCGCGGTATCTCATCCGCTAACAAGAGATCCCGCTAACACGTAGCGGGATGACGATTCTTCAAATCGTCAAGGTGTCATCCGAGTAGCTTGACTACTTGGATCCAGAAAACTTAACTTTAAATAAGTGGCTGCATAATAAAGACTAGATTCCAGCGTCACGCGCTGGAATGACACCATTTTCGGTCTCTTAAATTGCTTTAGCTAGAAACATTAAGAAATTTACCAAATAAAAAAAAGGCAAAAGAAGCCCCGTGGTGCGAGTTTTGACTCTATATTACTGTAAGTGGCGCTGTAATAATGTGCTAACGCTTAAAATAAGCGCGATTTGGCTGAATGTAGAAAAAATTTAAAAGACATGCAGCCGCTATAATTTTATGTAATCCGCCAAAAAATACCCTGAGTTTTTTACTGAATTTTGTCATTGAGCCTGCAGGTCAAAAACAAGTTTTGAATCATAAATACCCTTATTGTCATAATAAGGGGGCTGGCGGAGTTTGTCAAGCAAGTTTTATGGCCTAGCGTCACACGCTGGAATGACACCGGATCTCACATTCATTCTACTGCAACGCAGAAAATTCGTACAATTGTGCATGATGTAGGGTTTCTGGCTACATTTTTCTATTAAACTCACCTTTCCTCTATGTAACAGATTTCGTATTAAATTTTAAATTTAATGCGCCTAGATATACAAGCATTCCTAGCAAAACCATAGGTATAGAAAGCAACTGCCCCATAGTTAAATCAAGCCACAAATAGCCAATTTGATAGTCTGGTTCGCGAAAAAACTCAACGAAAAAACGTGCTACTCCATACCACATAACTGCAATACCAGTTAACGCACCGTGATACAGTCTTATTCTAGTCAAGAAAAACAGTGAATTTGCAACTGCAAAAAGTAGCAGTCCTTCAAAAAGTGCCTCATAAAGCTGGCTTGGATGACGCAGCAAATTATCACCACTTTCTGGAAATACCATACCCCATGGCATAGTTGTAACTCTGCCAAATAACTCTCCGTTTATAAAATTGCCTATGCGACCTAAAAATAAACCTATGGGAACTCCGCAAGAAACTAGGTCCAGTGCATAAAATATAGGAATGTTATGTCTTTTACACGAAATTATTACTGCAAGCAAAACTCCTATAGCACCACCATGAAATGACATTCCTCCTTCCCAGGTCTTCAATATCTCGATAGGGTTGCTTATATAAAGAACTGGATCATATATCAATACGTAGCCAAGTCTACCTCCAAGGATAATGCCTACAATAGTGGCTGTTAATAACGAATCGTAAAAATTCTTAGTAAATATTTTTTGGTCGTCTAGCTTGTGTAAATACCAATATGCAGACACTATACCCAAAACGTAAGCTAAGGAATACCAATATATAGAAACAGGACCGATGCTGAAAATTACTGGATTTAAAGACATATTTTGCTATAAATTATTCTTAGACAATCTACTTTTTTCACGATCCCACTCTCTCTGTTTTATGGTTGCTCTCTTATCGTAGAGTTTTTTTCCTTTTACAATGGCAATTTTAGTTTTTGCAAATCCTTTATCATTAAAATAGATCGAAAGCGGCACAACAGTTATCCCAGCGGTTTTGATTTGACCAATTAGTTTGTTTATCTCTTTTTTATGTAAAAGCAATTTACGTTCCCTTTTTGGTTTATGATTTTTTCGGTTTGCAGCTTTATATTCTGCAATATGCATATTGTGCAGCCATATTTCGCTATTCTTTTCGATAACGTAGGCGTCGGAAATATTTACTTTTCTTTCTCTTAGCGATTTAACTTCACTGCTTAATAAGACCATACCCGCTTCAAATTCTTCTAAGATGAAATATTCAAACCTTGCTTTCCTATTTTCTGCAATAACTTCCATATCTAAAGATATCTTTAAGCTTCAATATATTACAGAGTTTTTGACTTAATTCATAATATATCTTTCCTTAAAAAATCATTTAAGTTATACTGCAAACCATGAACCTTAGGCAAAAAATCAAGTTTTTTTCTCTATCATTTGTAATTTTATTTTCTCTATGGACTGTATTGTCTGGTTATTTTGAGCCATTTTTTATTTTTTGTGGAGTGTTTTCCTCTATATTCACATTATTTATCTTTAGAAGGTTGATAAACGCTGAAAGAGCTCTTAGCCAGATTTTAAATGGTACGAGTAGACTGTCGTTTTATAAGTTAGTAAGTTATATACCATGGTTAATGTACCAAATCATTTTATCAAGTGTTTATGTAACAAAAAAGGTGCTACGACTCAAATCTAAGCTTGAGCCAATCATTATCCTAAGAAAATGCAAAGGGCATAATGATGAAAGCATTGCGTTATTTGCCAATTCGGTTACAATCACTCCTGGAACTTTAACTATCAATGTTGAAAGTAAGCAGAAAACATATTTCTCTACCATGTATCTGATAGATAAAGATCTTGAAAGCGGCATTTCTGAAATAGAAAATAAAATCTTAAAAATACTACGTTCAGTTAAGTAATTGCTTTAAATAAGTTAACAGCATCCTTATATTCCCTTACAAGACTTTCAAGCATCTCTTTTGGAAGGCTATTGTTAACAATAGAACATAAATAATTATGTAAATCTTCTAACCTTAGTATGTTATTTCTCTTCTTGCTGTTGAATTTATACGGAAAAATACCTTCCATAACTTCAATAGTAGTAGCCTTGTTTAAAAATACATTTTCACTTGTCACGCTTATTCTTGCTAAAACAGTGTTAATTTCAGGTTCGTCATTTGTATAAAAATCTGATAGCTGAGTTATTCTAATAACGTATAAAGTTACTATTTTTGATAAGCAATTATCAGCATATTCACAATTTTTTATTACCTCCCACTGAGTAACCTGGGATTTACCTATTTTTGCATTGTTCGGTAATTTACTCATTCAACTTTCTCCATTTAATCCAGTAGATAGATTATACTAATACTTTGTTAAATAAATGATAACGCAATCATAAAAATATATATTCATAATGGCATGTTATGTAAAATAGTACGATATCCAGACATTAAAGTTGATTTAGGCTGGTTTATATTGGGCACCTCTTATTTCTGCATTACCTAAGCAAGCTAAGCTGTAAAATGACAGTTGGACATCAGCTCATAACAGGAGCACTCTGAAAT
Source organism: Wolbachia endosymbiont (group A) of Hedychridium roseum (assembly GCF_964028325.1). Lineage (NCBI taxonomy): Bacteria > Pseudomonadati > Pseudomonadota > Alphaproteobacteria > Rickettsiales > Anaplasmataceae > Wolbachia > Wolbachia endosymbiont (group A) of Hedychridium roseum. The sequence continues at coordinate 826,654 of NZ_OZ034755.1, forward strand.
ATAGGGAGAGTAGACCAGCGGACCTTCCCCGCCAGCCTCTCACAGAACTGTGCATGAAGTAGAGTGGGCAGCCAGCGAGTTACTTGTTAAGTACTTTTCCAACAACCCCTCTCCGAACCACGCATGATCGTTTCCGTATCACGTGGCTCTCCAATAATCTAACGTTTTAAGGAGTCACCATCATATTTTCCATATTGGATTTTCTTATGGCATTCATGACAAACAACAAGAGTCTTCCTCTGTCGTTCAATCATTCTCTTTTTCCATTTCGGTAGCTCAGTATTACGTTTACCTAGCAAATCAGCAAGTTTACGTACGTGATGTACTTCAATCTGCTCTTGTGATTTACATAATTCACAAGTTTGTGCCAATAGTCTTTGCTCTATTTCACTACGCTTATTCCATATTGGTATAAGGTTATCACTTATACTTACCCATTTATTCCATTTTAGTGACACAGCACCAAAGTGTGTAATTAATGGTATCTTTGATGGTAAACGATCTACTCTGACTTGGATGACTTTTCGTTTTTCACCTTCGTCGTTTTCAATCATTGCACCAAATTTTCTATAAATTTTCCTGCAAGTTGTTTTGTATTTAGATGCTAAAGTCTTTACTAATGATACTTCCATCACATACTTCAAATAACTTAGTGTGTGAAGGTTGTAGGCCATTTTGTAATATTATACAATTCCTCGATATTCAGTTTGATACTGAGCAACAATACTGTAAGCTGTATCAAGTGTACGTTGAGGTAAATGTATAGGCTTTCCACAACGCATATATTCAGAACACTTTTTCTGCTTTATATGATGTGGTACACGTAACCCAATACTACCGTTAATACATCGTTGTGTCCGATGATCATGTTTATCATCTGCATGCAAGACGTGTATTTTATAACCTAAAAAATTGGCTTTGCTATCACACGCGTGTGTAATAAGCGTTTTATCTTCATTAAGCATAAGTTTGAGCTCCTCATTGAGGAATTTAGCAATCTCATTTTTAATTTGTTCAGCTTCATTTTTTGGTCCTGCAAACCCTACCAGAATATCATCAGCATACCTAACATACCAAAGACGTCGATAATTTAGATCACAAGAATCCTTAGATGGCATACCCTGCACTAATTGACGCAGTTGTTTTGCTTGATCCCAGTTCCCTTGTTTTCTCATCATCGATACTTGCATGGTTAACCTTAAATATTTTGGATTTGTCTTTCTTCGCTTACCTCGGTTATTTGCTGGTATTAGTATATGTTCCACATGTTTATCTAACCGATCGAGTAATATGTTACTCAAAATTGGACCAATAATAGAACCTTGTGGTACCCCACTATGACTCTTATTGTACTTCCAATTTTCCATATATCCTGCTTTTAGCAGTCGATTGATTAGCTGAATAAAACGGTTATCTTGGAAGCTTTCACTCAGTATTTTCAACAACATAGTATGATCAATTGAGTCATAACATGCACTGAGATCTCCCTCTATAAACCATTTTGTACCTCTGCCTTTTTGCATTACTGCTCTTAATGCAGTGTGGCATCCACGTTTTGGTCGAAATCCATGTGAACATTCACTAAATTTAGGCTCATAGTAGGCTTCCAATATTAATCGGATTACTTCTTGAAGTAACTTATTTGACCATGTTGGCAATCCTAACGGCCTGCGTTTACCACTCTTCTTTAAAATATAGATACGTTTTACTGGTGTCCACCGATATCGCTCATAGCGTAAATCCTCTATGATTTTATCGATTTTCTCCAAAGACATACCATCAACTGTTTCAGTTGTCACACCTTCTGTCATAGCACCTTTATTACGACAAAGTTTGCCATACGCTCGAAGGTAAAGATCACGCTGATAAAGTAGGCGATATACGTTTTTAACCGGCAAATTTCTTTGTCCACGTTCACGTATAATGTTAAGTATTGTTTCAGCTTTCCGCATCTTGCGTACCTCCCAATTTCAACATTCAATTATCTGTCACCCTTTGCCCTGTATGTGGCTTTCCCACGCTCCCCGGTGATTCGTTACTTTCACGACTACTACGATGACTCCGTAACCATAGAACTCGCGTTCCTTAGGTCATCCCATGTTCCGTCACTAAGAACTGTTCTAGATCAACTTAGGTTTTCCATTCATCCTCTTAAATAAGTTCACTACTTATCGTTCTACAGCCAGAATGTCACACAAACGAAAGTTTAATCTGTGCTTACCGTAGACATGGGGTTTTAAATGCGATACCCATGGATGTGAAGTCCCACCCCTGAAGATTAGAATTCAAGCAGTTTAGCTTTAACCATATTGATCAGGTGTTGCAAGCCGTTATCTTACACATCTTCAGATAACTCTCGCTTTACATACATGCTCTTGTCCTCCTTCCCTTTCGGGTTAAAGTTAGTTGTTCACCTCGAGGCCATTTATTCTGAACCCCGCTTAGCTCTGCTAAGTATTTCTTAATGCGTACCACGGCGCACACTCGCGTCTCACACAGCTCCCATTATTCGGCCCTTGCTACTAATTATAGCATAATCAAGGACTCTGTTTTAATCAATTGCTCATCCCATTTCTGGTTGACAAAACAATTAAAACTAAATCCCTTCGCTCCATTTCCATTACAGAGACTTCTTCACTACTACGCGCCCCTGTTTTTCGCATCGGTACTCTCACCCTTGGAGTTTAGCTCCTTGGATTTCTCCCTTATCATCGAAACGACAGGTTCCCGCAGTTCCACGCAATAGCCCAAAATAGATTCACGCCACCTCTATGCCGGACGCCACCTATCCGGTAAACAAGCTCCCGATAGATTTATCCCAGGTTAAGTTAGACCCCTGGTTTTGACGTCATTTAAAAGGTTTCGACACTTCATCAGTGGTTCACTTTCGTTCATCTCTCCATTCCTTACATGACATATAATTGTGCCTTTTCCATAACGCTCACTACCTTGCCAAAGCAGCTTATAGTTGTTTGAAGCCTGCTCTTGTAAACCGGCTCCGAGGGGCCCACCCTCATCTATTGCGTAGCTTTTGCACTTAGTTTGCTCTTACTTGAACATTCTTTGTGTCTCTACGGCACACCTAACCCAAGAAAGGTTTTCCTACGTCATACCGCCAAGGATAGATTCCGCTAACAAGTAGCGGGATGACGAATTTGTTGTTTTTCAAATTATCGGTAAACCTAAGCCACTTTAGCTATAGCAGCCGTCTATCTTAGATTGCTTCTTATTAAAAAAAACAAAGCCTTATTAATTAAATATTATAGTTAATAATTACACTCTTTTGACAAATAATTAAAATAGTGTTAAACTGCGTGCATAAAATAATTAGTGAGGTTGCAATGTTAAGCAGTATTATAAAAGTAAAATTAGAGAAAAACTGTTGTCCTTTTGAGAAATTAGAAAACTTCTTTGCTAAAGGGGTATTTCATATAGATGATAGAAAAAGGTTCAAAGAACCTTCAGTAAAGTTAGTTATCGAACATGGATACAATGAAACTTTAACTCTACCAAGAGAAGCAATACCTAATTCTTTCGCTTTGCAGCTTTTATCTTCACTTTATAGAGGAAATGCACTAGCTTTACCTATTATATTAAAATACCTTGTTCACAGGAATTTATCTAAAGATTTTGATGAGATCAGTAAAAAATTACAGGCCAAAATGGATCAAGATATACAAGAAGCGGAGCTACAAAACAATTCTAAAATTTCTAAAAAAATTGAGGTATGCAAACAAGACATTTTAAATGTTCTTAGTGACGGTAAATCAGTATTGAGTGATCAATTGAAGCAAAAATACTATTCTATACTAGAAAATGAGGTTAAAGAATTAAAGGCTGAGATTTCAAAAGAACCAGAAGACTATACTAACAACACTAACATTCATGAAATATATCAAAGCCTTAATAATAAAAAGAAAAACGGAGGATTATTAAAAGAAGTAGCATTAGGATGTTTAGGTATCACTGCTATAATATTAATGCTTACTTCTGTATTCTTCTTTCTCCCAATAATAATAGCCATTAACCCACCCACTCATATGAGTATGCATGAAGTAACGGTTTTTAGGTATATAGCAGTTTCACCTTTTATTGTTATGGCATTAACGCTTATAATAGCAGGTGTAGCTTACTTAGCAAGTTGTTATCTAGAGCATAGTTTTGCAAAAGAAATGCAAGACTTTATAGAAGGACCAAAATATGTAGATAAAGCAACTAATACTGAAGATGTGAAGAAATTAGAACAAGAAGAAACAGAAGTAGGCGATTATGGTAAAAAACCTTCGGCACCACCATACGATGGACCTAAGCAGCCAAGATTGTACCCAAATCTTTCAGAAGTACAACAACCACCATCATACGAAGAAGCTTGCTCTACCGTGCAACCGAAAGATTCACAACCAAGCAGTAATCTTGATTCTGCTGAGCCTGAGCAGCCAAAACTAGTTATGGATCTTTTAGAAAGTCTTCCAGAACAACTAAACACAAAATTGGGTCCTGTTCTACGTCCATCTAATACAGCAAGAGGTGTAATTTAGGGCTAGAGGTTATGATTGTAATAAAGATATAAAAAAACGGACAAGTCAAGTAAAGTTACAAATGTAATTTTGCTTGACTATCCATTTATCACCACCTAAAGCAGCTAAAAAAGCCATCCCATATGACATTTTACTTATATCTAATCAAGCATATTAATAAGTAAGTAAATTTTAATATAATCTTATTATACTTATAAATATGCTGTATATAGCTAACCTAAGTAAGGTTTCCCCGAGTGCTGAAAAACAAAATCAATAGCCGAATTGATATCGGGCCAAAAGCTTGGCAGCGCTTTTTTTTATGGCATGCTTGATGGCAAACCAGAACTTCTCAATTGGATTTAAATCAGGCGAGTATGGCGGCAAAAATAAAACTTTACATCCAACACTTTCTATTAATTTTCTCGTTCTTTCAGACTGACCTTACCCAGAAAAAGTGGAGAGAAAATTAAGACGTTTTTGTCATGAGAATGATGCATCAAATTGTGCAGGAATGCAATAATTAATAGTAGAATGCCTACGTTGTTTGTTATAAAAGATTTCTATGTATTCAAATATGGCAGTTCTGGTTTGGTGTGTCCAGAGAAGGTGAAGATGTTCAGTGGGAGTCAGACCCACCAGGATAAAAGTCGGAGTCCTGTAGCTAGGGTAGCAATGTGGAGGGAAACCAAAATGTTGAAGCCTACCGACAACGTTATCGTAGGATAATGGCGAATTACCAGGCCGCAGTGAAAACGAACACATGGGTGGCCCCGAAAAACTCTAAGTACTAAAGGCCGAGCCCACCAAACCAGGGCGAAAGCAATATAGGAGGCTGAAACACGAATGATACAGCATACCTACTTTAGCGGGGTGATAGTGGCAGCATGGTAATAAGGACATATAAAGCAACTGGAGAAACCCTCCTCATCCCAAGGAGAAAAACCTTGGAGTGGTAGGTTCTATAACTGGAAAACAGGAAATGAACCGAAGATGAAAGGGTGGCGGATGGGTGTGTAGTAGCGAAGAAATGGGGTAACGCCCATGGAGCAAAGGCACCCTACTAGTAGAGATCTTTTAACAAAAGGAAGGTAAAGGTAAAAATGACAAAAATGCCAATAAAATTACAAGACCTGAGAAGAAAGATATATATCAAAGCGAAAGCAGAACCGGAATGGCGATTCTGGGGAATATATGTACACGTCTGCAAGATGGAGACACTAGAAGAAGCATATAAGCTAACAAAGAAAAGCAATGGGGCACCAGGAATTGATGGGGTAACATTCAAATCGATAGAGGCAGAAGGCTTAGAAAAGTATCTTCAGCAAATAAGACATGAACTAATAACCAAAACCTATAGCCCAAATAGGAACCGGAGAAAGGAAATACCAAAAGTTGGGGGAAAACTCAGAACGTTGAACATACCCTGCATCCGGGATAGAATAGTGCAAAGTGCACTAAAGCTAATAATTGAACCGATATATGAATCTGACTTTCAGGACGGATCATATGGATATAGACCCAAGAGAAAAGCGCATGAAGCAGTAAGCAGAGTAGCGAAAGCAGCAATCAAAGGCAATACAAAATGTATTGATGTAGACCTGAAATCCTATTTTGATAACGTACGACATCATATTCTCATGGAGAAAATTGCCAAGAGAATAAATGATAAAGAAATCATGCACTTGATCAAGCTAATCCTTAAGGTAGGAGGAAAACGAGGAATAGCGCAAGGGTCGCCGATCTCACCGTTGTTGAGCAATATATACCTCAATGAGGTAGACAAAATGCTAGAGAGAGCAAAAGAGGTGACCAGGGAAGAAAAATATCAACGTATAGAATACGCCAGATGGGCAGACGATTTAGTGATACTGATAGATGGGTACCAGAGATGGGAATGGCTCGAGAAATTAGTGTACAAAAGGTTACAAGAAGAATTAGCAAAACTAGAAGTAAGTGTAAATGAAGAAAAGACAAAAATTGCCAATCTAAAGAGAGGAGAAACATTCAGCTTTCTAGGATTTGACTTTCGAAAGAAAATTACAAAACAAGGAAAGTGGAGAGTACAGATAACACCACAGATGAAAACACGAACAAGCCTACTTCAAAAGTTGAAGAAGGTATTCAGTAACTATAAATCGCAACCAATACGGAGAGTGATTCAGATCATCAATCCGATATTGAGAGGGTGGGTAAACTACTTTAGAATAGGAAACTCAAGTCGAAGCTTCAGCTACGTTAAACAGTGGGTAGAGAAGAAAACAAGACGCAATATGATGCAAGCCAGAAAAGCAAAAGGATTTGGTTGGAAAAGGTGGAGTAGCGAATGTATATATGAGACCCTTGGTCTATATTCGGACTATAGAATAAGATATTACGTTCCGAAAGCCTAACCAGCACAATATGTTATAAACTTTGGTAAGAATCTACTAGGAAAGCGTAGTGCGGGAAATCCGCATGCTGCGTTTGATGAGGCGGGAATTGGAAACGTAAACATGGGAATTTTGGATTGAGGCCCAACATGAAAATAATGGATCAGCCACCAAACCCTAAAGAGGCGCGCCAGTTCTCGACCCTACTTGAGCGAGAAGTATCAATAAGCAGCTCCCTTTTGAGTGAACTTTTCTGCAACAGAGTTATCGTAACAACATCCCTTATGGCTCATGCTGGAAATGATGTTTTTTGTATTCAATAGAAATTGGTAATTTTGAGAGGTATACTGTGACCCTTGATCGCTATGTAACAGCAGATTTTTATCGGGTTTGCGCTTATTAACGGCCATCAATAAAGAGTCAACAACCAATTGTTTATTTATTGAACTGCTCATTAACTACCATGCGTGAATATAGATCCTGCCAAATATAGTCATCCTTCTTTGGTTTTTATATAAGTAATCCCATATTTTATTTGGTTGATCGACAATAAAGTTTTGGTCTAATATATTGAGAGCTACGACTCTATTGTCCGTTTGTTGCTTCTTAGTTTTAAATTTTCTTCTCAATATAGCCCGAATACCATTTTTCTGCATAACACTTTGTACTGTTTTAATTTTTGCCTAAAGCTTTTAATTCAGTGTGAATTTTAGGGATCTGCATTTGGATGCTTTTTTTGAATATCTGCTAGAAGCCCATCTCTTGCTAATTCCTTACTGCTTTTTCCCTTAGCAACCCATTTATAATAACCACCAGCAGATATGTCTAAAACCCTACATAGTTCCTGTATTTTATAGCAATTTCTATATAAAAGAATACTTTACTCTTTTTGTTTGGTCAGGGCTTTTTTTTAAATGTCTCTTTCTCTTGTTACTCTTGCTAGTTCTTTTTTTAGATCAAATCTTTCTTTGTCATAAGGAGCCTTTGTCTGGAAATGCGTATGCTTCTGACATTTTTCCATCATATTTTCTTACCCATTTACTTAACATACTGCCATCTATGCCTAGATCTTTTGCTATTTTTTTACTTCTGTTTCTTTAACCAGCTTAACAGCTTCTAATTTGAATCCTGCTGCTTCTATTTGCCATATTTTGAAAAAACGTTTTATTTTACTCCAAAAACGTCTTAACTTTCTCTCTACTTTTTCTGGGTAAGGTCACTAGACACTTATGCAGCTGTGCATAGAATGACAGAAGAGACTTGCGTTAGATATTGTTTATTTACTTTCGATCTTTTCTATCAATTTTTTAACTAAGCCTCTTAGCTTTTTACTGGATTCATCAAGCTCTTGAATCTGCGAGCTATGTTCTTTCATTAGTTCCTTATAGTTACCTCTTATGTAGTCAATCATTTCCTTCATCTGAGCAATCATCTTGTTAACATCCATACTACCCAAATCAGGTACCATGCCAGGCATAGCCCCTTCTAACATACCGCCAGCCATAAGCTGCTGGGACATTTGCATAAATGGTTTTAAAGTCTGATTAAGCAATTCAGGATCCTTGGCTAATTTTTCTATTTGCTCTTTGCAAGTATCCATATACTGCTTCATAAATTCATCTTCTTGTCCTTTGTCTATCATAATATGTCTACCTTAAAATACGTATTCTTTATTATATATCGTTTTTAAATTAAAAACAATACAAAATACCTATCACAATTGCATTAATACTTTTTAAACAATAAAAAATGCTCCTTTGCTTACAAATGGTCACATACCTTCTTTAACCATTCCTTATCTTTTACGCTATTTTCTAAGTTTTCATAGACAAATTGATGATAGCTATTTATCCATTCAATTTCATCTTTAGTAAGCATTTGCACATCTATTAGCCTTCTATCATATGGAATGAAGGTCAGTTGTTTGAAATGTAAAAAGCTATTTTCTTGTCTGTCGACATACATCAGATTTTCAATTCTTATTCCATACTCTCCCGGAATGTAATAACCAGGTTCGTTGGAAAGTATCATTCCTGGCGTGAGTTTCACTTTATTGCCCTTTGATATTGCTTGTGGTCCTTCATGTACTGATAGGTAACTTCCTACTCCATGCCCTGTACCATGCATATACTCCATTCCAAATTTCCATAAATGCGTACGTGCCAATATATCCAATTCTCCACCAGTAGTGCCAGAAGGAAAGATGACACTTGCTACAGCAATGTGAGCTTTCAATACTATTGTATAGTGGGTTATTTGCTCACTAGTCGGATTACCAACCACTACAGTTCTTGTCACATCAGTTGTGCCATTAAGGTATTGGCCACCAGAGTCAATCAAATATAGTCCACTTTTCTGAATTACCTTATTCGTCTTACTGCTTGCACGATAGTGAATTATTGCACCATTTTCATTAAATGCGGAAATTGTTGGAAAACTTGGTTGCTTAAACAAATTCTGTTCTTTTCTGTATTCTAAAATCTTTTCTTCAGCTTCAAGTTCTGTACCAACATTACTTTCAAGCCAATGTAGAAAGTTTGTAACTGCCACTCCATCTCTGATATGCGCATTTATAGCCCCAGCTATTTCAGTTTGGTTTTTTACTGCTTTATAAATTAGACAAGGATCTTCTCTTTCAGCTACCTGTTTATCTTTTATTACAGCCATGATACTCATTGGAGTTGTGTTTGGATCTATAACTATTGAATTTAGCCTGTGCAGCGAATTTTCTAGCTCACTAATATCAAAAATATTTATATGATTGCCTAAATTTGCTTCTATAGTTGAATGTTCTTTATCTTGAATAAACAAATCAACATTACCGCTTTTATACAATATAGCACGGCCCAATATACATGGAGTATATTTGGCATTTTCATTTCTTAAATTTAATAGCCATGAAATTGAATTTGGATCAGTTAAAAGCACTGCTTCAGCTTCTTTATCTATGCTTTTAGCGACTTTTTCACATTTATTCTTGCTACTTTCACCAGCATATTTAATAGAATGTAAAACCACTGCTTGTTTTCGATAGTCACTTTTTTTTCCAGCTAAACAGGGTATTAATTTACAGATATTCTCATACTTTCTTATATCTTCTATGGTAAAATATTGCAAATAGTAACCTAGTGAGGTGGTCAATGTTAAGTTTGCTTTTACCCATTCGCGTGGATCCTCTTCTTGTATATTATATACTTGAAAATTGCCCCGATCGAGCTGATTGCGAGCTTGTGTGATATAGCGTCCATCCGTAAAAAATGGGCACTTGTTGTCTTTTGTAACGATAAGTAGCCCATTTGTTCCTGTAAAGCCACACAGCTTTGTTAGCTCCTCTGAATACTCATTTAAATATTCATCTTTAGTATGCAACATAAATGCGTCAACATTTGTTTCACACATAAAAGAACGAAATTCTTCGATTTTTGACATATACCTCACGCAAAACTAGCAGCTACTTTCGTTTTCTTATTCCTAAGGTACACTAATATGCTCACTATCGCTGCGGGAGTGATGCCTTGTATTTGCTTTGCAATGCCAATCGTCGCTGGTTTTATCGTCTCCAACTTTTCTATTACTTCACTTGACAGGCCTTTAACTTGTGAATAGTTAAAATCAATTGGAATTTGAGTGTTAATTTCCTCTCGTAAAAACTTCATATCTGCTTCTTGTCTTATTAGATAAGGTTTGTATTTTGCTTCAATTTCAATTGCTTCGCATATTTCATTCTTAGCTCTATTATCCGCTTTGGTGTGTCCCATTTTGTCATTCCAGCGCGTGACGCTGCTTAACTCCGGCCATATTTCTTGTAATTTATTCCAGTCGATGTTTGGATAGCTAAGTAAATCTAATGCCGTTTTTCTTATCCCATCATAAGATATTTTAATACCATAAGATCTAAGCTGCTCAGGAGTAATCGTCAGACTCCCTAACTTCTCTTCAAGCTGCTTAATGGATTCAAGTTTATTCTGTAAAACAGAGTATCTCTCATGCGACACAAGGGAAATATCATAACCTTTTTGTGTTAATCTTCTATCCGCATTGTCTGACCTGATAGCTAGCCTATATTCTGCACGTGAGGTAAATAATCTGTAAGGCTCGATCACCCCTTTGGTGACCAAATCATCTATCATTACACCGATATATGAATCTGTGCGGTGAAGAACAAAGCTTTCTTTTTTTTCAGATGCAGAGAGTGCTGCATTAATTCCGGCGATAATTCCTTGCCCTGCTGCTTCTTCATATCCAGTGGTGCCATTAATTTGGCCAGCAAAATATAGACCTTTAATTTTCTTAGTTTCAAGAGTATGGCTTAGTTCTCGTGGATCAATATAGTCATACTCAACTGCATATCCAGACCTCAATATTTCTGCGTTTTCAAGTCCTTTGATACTCTTTATCATTTCATTTTGCACTTCAACAGGCAATGAATTTGAAATTCCGTTTGGGTATACAGTATCATCATCCAGCCCTTCTGGTTCTAAAAATATTTGGTGACTACTTTTTTCTGCAAATTTATTAACTTTAACTTCAATGGATGGGCAGTATCTTGGTGCAACAATGTCATCCAAATACGAAGAAGCTGACCTATGAAGATTTTCTCTAATTATTTTATGCGTATTTTCATTAGTATGGGTAATAAAGCATGATACCTGAGGTTGGTTAATTTTTTCTGTGAGATAAGAAAACGGCACAGGTGGGTTATCACCCACTTGTTCTTGCAATATTGACCAGTTTATAGTATTACGATCAAGCCTTGGTGGAGTTCCGGTACGCAGTCTACCTAATCTAAAATCATACTTCTTCAACGTATTTGCAAGTTCTACTGCAGACTTATCTCCCATTCTTCCTGAAGGAGTTGTTTGCTCTCCTATATGAATCACACCCCGCAGAAAAGTCCCTGTAGTTAGAACGACTTTACTTGTTGATATACGTTCACCTGAGCTTATCATTACAGCTTTAATGCACGGTTCTCCATTGCCATTACTTTCTATAAGAAAATTGTCAACTGACTCTTCTTTTACCGTCAAATTGTTATAATTTAGAATAATTTCCTGTATTGCCTGCTTATATAATTTTCGGTCTGCCTGTGCACGTGGTCCCCATACTGCTGCACCTCTGCTGCTATTTAAAATGACTGAGTGTATGCTTGCTTGATCGATTGCTCTTCCCATTATTCCATCAAGAGCGTCAACTTCCCTGACTACAACACCCTTTGCAACTCCTCCAATTGCTGGATTGCAGGACATTTCTCCTATAGTTGAAATTTTATGAGTTATAAGCAGCGTGTTTGCACCAAGGCGAGCTGCCGCAGCAGCAGCTTCGCACCCTGCATGACCACCACCTACTACTACTACGTCATATTTATGCATGCTTTTTTGAGTAATTCTACTCTACTAATATTCCGATTATCAACGGTTAATGTCAAATCTTGTTATTCCAATGTTACACACTGGAATAACAGAAACCTTACTTGATTAGCTTAAACTTTCTTCCTTCCCTTTTGAAGAAAAGTGCTCAACTATAGGAGAGATAATATAATCGTTCACTTTGTCAGCTATAAGGAACCCTGCAATTGGCGCTATTACTGCTATTGCTCCTATTGTTGCACCTGCTAAAACTGCAGATCCGGCTCCAAGCATTATACCAGGAGAAATAGCAGTTGCAGCTGCAGCAAGACCAACTCCAATTGCAGCGCTTATGGGTGCTGCAATACTGAAAACTGTACAACCTCTTTTAGAATCTATTCCATCAGATTTGCACAGCAAACATCCTGCAAAAAAAAATATAGCCGCTGCTGGAATTATAGAACCAACAATTCCACCTATGGCTAAAGGTGAAAAAGCTGTGACACTTAATCCCAAACCTGTAAGTGCCCCTATTGCAGGGCCTACTAATGATGCTCCAATCACAAATATTAAATGCTCTTTGTCTTCATTCATAGTCATACCTAAAAACTATTACATACAGAAATTATAGAAGATATTCTATAAAAACAAAATGTATTTCTATACAGCCCTACTTCCTTTCTTTATTGAAAAATTTAGAAAAATGTTGTATAATTATTACAGTAGTAGATTTTGGTAAAACATATGGCAAACGCTAACATAGCTCTCAGTAAAGAAATTTTGCAGAATCTTACTAAGTTATCTGAACTTACTAAGCAGCCTGCTCAAGAATTAGCAGAGAAACTACTCGGAGAAGCAATTGAACTTGAAATGGATGACTTTTTATTATCTGTGGTTGCTGATCAATATGATATTGAAAGTGCAGAAACAGTTGATTACGAAGACGTTAAGTGGAGATGTTGATCATAAAGACGCCAAGTGGAAATAAAGCATTACAAAATTAAATTTTTAAAGAATGTTACTAAAAAAGATCTTCCAGCTTTACCGGTAACAATAGAATCAAGAGTAAATAAAGCAATACAGGAACGGCTTACGGTCGATCCAGTGAATCTTGGTGAGCCTTTACACTATAGCTTTAAAGGGTTTAGAAGACTAAGAGTTCCGTATTATATATCATGTAAACACTGTGAAATATGAAGTAACTATCGTTGCAATAGGACATAGAGACACCATTTACGAGAAGGCTTTGAAGATAATCAATAAATATATTTTTCAATAAATTTTACCCTCCTTTTTTATCAAGTTACATAAGTAAATTATACAGAAAATCATAAAGATTATATATATTATACAGCCCTCCTTCCTGATCCATTCTCTACCTTAGGTGGCTTTGCTCAGCTCAAAAATAACTCATTTTTTTGGCTACCCCCCCTATAAATTATATACTATATTATATTTTATATATAATATAGTATATAATTAGGGGAGAGGCGACGAAAACAAGATTTAGAGTTTGAGGAGCCTCCGGTTTAAGGTAGAGAATGGATCAGGAAGGAGGGCTCAGGGTCGATGGACGTTGAGTTGTTTATCGACTTAATTCCAATCAACTATGTTTTTGTAGAAAGTTCAGCGAGCAAATGTTCGTGTAAGTGTTGCCATCTTTAACCTTTTATAGTATTCTTGCATATTGAAACTATAAAATTCAATTTATGTATTTACGTTCTATAACCCCAGTTTTAGAAAGATTTTCTAACTGCTTTGGACATTACAGAGTCTGGTAAAACAACTATTACAAAACATGTACGTATCTTTAGAAGAATCTCGTTTTCATAGGGCATTTCTAGCTAAAGGGCGCAATTTTTGATCCTGAGATATCTTTAAGAACCTGCAAAGTGTACTAACAGGGTCTCAAAATTTTCCCTATATCTCTTTCAGGGCGCATAGGCATTTCAGTTTATCTGATGCCTACAAACATTTATTTTTAAGTCCTGGCCTTAACATGCATCCACTGGCTAGTTATCTACATTGAGCGAGACGTTCGACAACTTAAAAACATTGCAAACCTTAGGTCGAGTAGCTTATCTCTTACTCAAGATTGTGGCACTTCTCATACAACTATGCAGCAGTGGCTGAATATTTTGGAAGCTAGTTACCTAATATTTTTTCTTCAACCATTTCACCAAAGTTTCAACAAGCGTTTAATCAAGATGCCAAAGTTATACTTCTATGACTTGCTTGTTGGCCTTGAAAAGGAGTACTACCTTAAAGGAGCTCTGTTTGAAAATTTGATTGTTTTGGAGATTTTCAAGAAGCGCCTCAATCAGGGATTACCTGCCAATCTATACTTTTGGCGTGACCGAACGGGACACGAAATAGATTTATTAACAGAATGGGGTGGATGCTATTGAAATTAAGCACGCTTCAGAGTGATTTTTTTTAAAATGTACAGTATTTCTGTGAACTCTCTCAAACAGCTAAGGGGTTATACAGGTCAGCAGACACGCAAAAGTTAAACTTGTGCCAATAAATGAAATAGATCAACTATCCAGAAAGTAATCTACAGTATTTAGATTTGCAAATGTTGCATTATCTGCATTTTATCAGCATAATATAGAAGTAATGTAATGCAGATATTATGCCGATAAAATTTACACCAAATTATACAATTACCTCCAAAATCGCTAGCTGCCTTATAAGAATTGAGGCAGCAAAGGAAAAAGTGTTACATTTACCACTCACTGTATCAATGCTTTCATCTCTTCGTGAAACTGCAAGGCTCTATACGACACACTATTCTACTATGATTGAAGGAAATCGACTTGAGCCTAAACAGATTGAAGAGATTTTAAAGCATAAAGGTCACTTTCCGAGGTATAAGAGAGATGAAAATGAGGTTAAAGGATATTATGCAGCCTTAACTCGAATTGAACAATGGGCAGCAAGGAGAATACCCATTACTGAGAAAGCTGTTCAAACACTGCATGCTCTAGTAATAGCAAGTGGAAAATCTAAAATAAAACCAACACCTTATCGTGATGGTCAAAACGTTATTCGTGATAGCCGTACACGTGCAATAATTTATATGCCACCTGAAGCAAAGGATGTACCAAAGCTCATGAGCAGTATGATTGATTGGATTCGTGACAGTGAGCAAGTGCCTTGCCCAATTATTGCAGGTATTGCGCATTATCAATTTGTAACAATTCACCCTTACTATGACGGTAATGGTCGTACTGCAAGATTGTTGACTACATTAATTTTACACCTTGGTGGATATGACCTAAAAGGACTTTATTCATTGGAAGAATATTATGCCAAGAATCTAGGAGCGTATTATGAAGCAATCAGTATAGGTCCATCGCACAACTATTACATGGGAAGAGCTGAAGCAGATATTACCAAGTGGATAGATTATTTTGTGGAAGGTGTGGCAATTGCATTTGAGAATGTTTTACAGCGTATAAACGAGGAAGGGCACAGAACTGACCAGACTGATCTTATACGTAAACTTGATCCTAAACAGCGTAGGGCTCTTGAGCTCTTTGGGGAATTTTCCATGATTACAGCTAGTCAAGTAGGCAAATTATTTAATTTTAAGCCTCGCACCAGTGCTCAGCTTTGTAAAAAGTGGGTAGAAATGGGATTTATTGAGGTTGTAGACTTTTCCAACAGAGGAAGAAAATACAAGCTTAGCAAGCAATATGAGGATTTGATTTCAAACTAAAAACTGTTTCTAATCTAGAATTCGGGTTAAAAGCACGCACTCAAGGCAAGTAGGACATGAGTACTAGCAGAATGGGGTATTGAAATCAAGCACGCTTCAGAGTGATTTTATTAAAAATGTACAGTATTTCTGTGAACTTTCTTAAGCAGACACGCAAATTGTGCCAATAAATGAAATAGATCAACTTACCCAGTTGCTTGGTTGAAAGCAAGAAGAAGACAAGGAGTACAATTTTACTATTATTTAACTGCTAGTATGGTATGTTAGGCAATCGTGTTGGATACAAAAATGGATAACTATGCGGGAATTAATAAACGCGTTGCAGCATATATAGTTGACCAAACGATATTCCTAGTCTGCTGTTCATCGTTTCTTTCATTAATTTTATTTATATTACCAGAAGAATTCCTTGCCAACTTTTTTAATTATTTCTTTCTTGATCCTGACATTGATACAGGCCTTATATCAGAACGATATGAAATATTAGAAGACTTAGGTACATTACTAGAAAGTTTAGTATATATAGCATTAGAAGTATTAATGATAACAAGACTTGGTTGGACTCCAGGAAAATTGCTACTTGGTATATACATAAAAGATGCAAGCACACTTAAAAACGCTGCTTTAATGCAAGTAGTGATGAGAAGCACTCTCAAGGCATTTTTGTTTGTACCTCTCTATATTTCTGAGTGGTTTTTAATTTTACCAATATTGATCCTAATACCTGCAATATTTGATCAACGTAAGCAGCTTTTCTACGACAAAATTGCAAAAACAGTAGTAATGGATCATAAGTCTGAAGAATGCTATCCAAGATTAAACTATGTATATGTGGGAATAACTAGGCGTGCTATAGCATATATTATTGACCGTCTTATTATTATGGGAATTTCTTTAGTCTATTTTCCTTTTGTAAAAATAATTTTTCACCCTGCTAAATCTCAACTATTAATCATATACATTTGCTTATTTTTTTTGCTATCAATAGTATTCGGAATATTCATAACAAGAAGATTTAGTGGTACTCTAGGGCAATTGTTATGCTGTATCCGTATAAAAGATGCAAATACACTTAACAATATTACTCTAATGCAAGCAACAATTAGGTATGTTTCTCTTGAAGTTATTAGCTTCATATTGAGTTCTTTATTCATTATGGATATATTATTTTTTGATAAGTATACTTCTAAATGGTGGCCTGAACCTTTATCAGACTTAATTTTTACAGCTATAATACTAATTTTGTATCTGCAATATTTGACAAACGAAAGCAGTTTTTTCATGATAAAATTGCAAAAACAGTAGCTGTAAAAAAGAAAGCAGAAGTAATAGTGATAAATAAACCTACAGGCTAATTTACGTGTTTTGTTTTTTCTATTCAATTTCTGATCTGTATAAAATTTACTTAAAAAGTTGTTGACACTAAAAATATCCGTGTTATAAGCAAGGCTATACTTAGTATTTACATAAATTGTTTACGACCATTTAGTTTTACAGTGAGGGTAATTTCTAATTACACTTAAGGGGGGTGAAATGGTTATAGGTCAGCAACAGTTAACTGGTAAAATAGCTACAAGATATAATACCATTCAGTTGTTACGGTCTAGCACTTTAAAGCAAAAAAGTCTTAGTGATAAAATTAGTGATGTAGGGGTAAGTGGGCTAATAGATGATACAGTTAAACTTAGTCGTTCAAAGCGAGATATGGGAAGAGGTATATATTACTCAGTAGTCCTTATGTATCGTGCATATCGGCTGGTAGATAAACTGGGTTGGAAGCGTGGTTTACAGGTAGTCAATCGGTACTTAGTTACAAAACGTGGACAGGAGAAAACTCTAGAAACAGCCAGGGAACTTTTAGGTGATATAGAAGATTTAAAAGATTTTATAGATGATCTCAAACAAATTTTGTCTACTGAAACAGGAAAAGAGCAAGTTATAGAGGAATATAGCAACACATCTTTACACTTAGCTGCCAAGCAAGGTAATTTAAATGCAGTGAAATATTTTGTAGAAAAAGGGGCTGATATTAATGCTAAGACCAATGGTGATGATACTCCTCTCTACAAGGCTGCATTTGTGGTCGAAATGCAGCTCGCTCGCGACAAGGGCTTTGAAAAACGCGCACAAGCATATGCTGGTAAAGTTTACTCAAGACAGTCTGGCAGATACACTAATTTAAAGAAGGTCTTCTTTATTGCGATTTCAAATTGTATTTTGTTTCCTAAGAAATCCAATTATATATCTAGCAATACTATAAGAGATGAGGAAACTAATGAGCATGACTTACAATGCTTAAGCTTAAAGCATTAGATGCTTTTTACAAGATACAAGGCAGAAACTTATCAATAAGCCCCCATCAAGAATCTTATCTGTTAGCTATATATAAAATTTGATACTCTGACTACAATATACTACTATAGATAAAAGTGTTATCAATGGAGCAAAGTATGGAATTAACAGTAGGAAATAATGTACCATACTACTATAATACCACAGAAGTGGTATTAATGGAGCGAGGTATGGAATTAGCAGTAGGAAATAATGCACCATATTACTATAATACCATAAAAGTGTTATTAATGGAGCAAGGTATGGAATTAGCAGTAGGAAATAATGCACCTGATTTTAGCTTACCAACAGATTCTGGTGAAAATTTATCATTGAGTGAATTTTTTGATAAAAAAAATGTAGTTCTTTATTTTTATCCTAAAGACGATACTCCGGGTTGTAGGATGGAGGCAAAAGGCTTTAGAGATAAAATAGATGATTTTTCTTCCCTTGACACAGTGATAATTGGTGTATCAAAAGATAGTGTTAAGCGCCACGCTAACTTCAAAGCAAAATATTCTCTGCCATTTTCCTTAGTTTCTGATGAGAATGCTGAAATGTTGGAAAAATATGGTGTTTGGGTAGAGAAAAGTATGTTTGGCAAAAAGTATATGGGAATAGAGCGCACTACTTTTTTAATAGATAAAAAAGGTAAAGTAGTGAAGATCTGGAAAAATGTAAAAGTTAGTGGGCATGTTGATGAGGTTCTGGAAGAAGTAAGGAGAATGTAAACTAAAGAATAGGTTAATGGCTACCCATTGCTACATAAAAAAGCTGAAATTACATAATTTTCGTAGCCACTCAAACTTTGAACTGGATTCAGATGATAGCTCAGTTGTAATAACTGGCGAAAATGGTATTGGTAAAACTAATATACTTGAAGCAATCTCGTTGCTTGCTAAAAGCAATGGAATGAAAAAAGCAAAAGCCAGTGAGATACAAAATAGATTCAGTAATGAAGATTGGGTAGTGCACTATGATTTTTTTAATGGAACGGATTTTAATTCAATTGGTATCGCAAAGAGTTTTGATAAGAAACTAATACAAATTGATGGAAAAACGCAATCAAGTTATTCATCTCTGTATAAGATATCCAATGTAATATGGCTGATTCCACAAATGGACTATGTTCTTCTTAATTCTCCAAGTGACAGATTAAAATTTTTAGACCGTATAGTTTCACTGTTTGAAGAAAATTACACTTGCTGCTACATGAAATATAGAAAAGCTAAACATGAGCGAAGTAAACTATTGAGGGAGAACATTTTGAACAAAAACTGGTTCTCTAGTCTTGAAAACATAATGGCCGTTAATGCAGTTAGTATTTTACATATGCGATCGTCTGTTTTAAAAATATTACAAGATACAATTGATAACCATTCCAGTAAGCTTTTTCCGAAGGCAAGTTTGAAATTCAGCAGCCAGCTAACTTTGGACGATACTGCAGAATATTTTCAGAATCGTCTAAAGGAAAACAGAGAAAAAGATTCATTGACTGGTAGAGTAACCCTTGGTGTGCATAACGATAATTTTCGGGTTTTTTGTCAAAAAAGAAACGTACCAATAAATCTGTGCTCCACTGGAGAACAAAAGTTATTACTGCTTTCTATTATTTTATCCAGTGTAAAAGCAAGGTGTATTCATTACAATAAGGCACCACTTCTTCTACTTGATGATATAATGTCTCATCTGGATAAACATTACAGAAAGGCGTTAATAGAGGAAGTGTTAAGTATTCAATGTCAAACTTGGATAACTGATGTAAATCAAGATAATTTCAATAGCTATCTTTATTCTTTCAAGTTTTTTGAATTGTTAAGTAAATAAGTGACAATATTCTTCTGCAAAAGGAAAGAAATACTTACGTCCTTGGTCTTTTATTATATGACTGTGACCTTACCCAGATGATATGAATAAGTATTGCTTGGTTGAAAGCAAGAGAAGATAATAACTTTTCAGAGTGGATAGGTGGCAGGTTGGTACTTCTTTTGAGGCACTTTCTTCTCTTACATGGAGTGTAGGAAGAAGACCTCGTGACCCAGATTCTGCCACCGGCGAGGCTCACAAAATGTGATGACCTCGTATAGGAGTTTGGAACAACCGGTACTCTGATATATTGAAATATGCAATTGGAGGAAAAAATGCGTCACATTGGAGTTATACTAATAGCTTTACTGCTTGTTATCTGCAAGAAGGGAAGCCAGAGTATATTCAAACGTTTTGCTTAAAAGACTTGGATAATTTTATCGAAAATCTTCAAGAAACAGATAAAGTGGCTATAGAAGCAACAGGCAATAGCTGTTTCTTTTATGATGCAGCTTCACCTTACGTTAAGCGTGTGGTAATAGTCGCTACCGGACAGTTTGAAGTTGTGCGCCGCTCTATACACAAAACAGACAAGCATGATGCAAGAGCTATTGCTTTCTTTCTAAGCAAAGATATGTTGCCTGAGGCAAGGCATAAAAGCAAACAATGTTAGCAGTTATAGTATTTTCTAAAACGAATGATAAACGTCTAAAATGGTATTACCAACTAAAAGGTGTAAGTCTGTACATTGATGCATTAGAGGTCTGAGGCGACTTTTGATGATGTGCCAACAATGCTCTATCGGATTTAGATCAGGTGAATATGTTGGAAGATAAAGCAAATGACAGCCAAAAGACTCTATTAATGACTTTGTTTTGGGAGTTTTATGGAATGTAGCATTATCCATAACTATGGTTGTATTACGCTGCAATTGTGGTTCGCTCTAACCATACATTAAATACATCTTTATTACACCCTCCTGTGAAGGTCATTGGTGCAATAAACTTCTTTTTAATCCATCCACCTATTATACTCACTCTTTCCCGCTTTTTTCCTGGAACATCAGCATATATTTTTTCTCCTCTTGGAGCTCGTGCATATTCTCAGTATAGAATATATTATACCTTTATCATTCGCTTTTGAAAATACTATAAAACAGAAACAAAAGTGCTGTTTATTGCAGCTTTTGGGTAATTTAATAGTAAAAATTTTAGAGAGAAATTTTATACACTATCACTGATATTTTCCCTTAAGTTGACGCCATTGCCTGAACAGATACACTCGGATTTTTTATATAACTATATTTACTATCTTATTTGGTACAGCATATACAGTGCGAACTTTGCTTTGACCGATCTTACTGGACACAGAGTCTATCGCTATTTTCTTCAATTCTTCTTGAGGTAAGTTAATTGCTACCTTTATTATTGTGCGTAATTTTCCATTGATTTGCACTGCTATAGTTACCGTATCGTCAACTAATAATGATTCATCAGCTTTTGGCCAAGGTTGACCTCCTATTTCTTGCCATAGGCTTTCAGCTAGATGTGGCATGAACGGTTCAATTACTCTGATTAGTATACATATACCTTCATCAATAAGAGATTTTCCAGTTTTTACATCTATTTCAGCTATTAAGTTCGTCATCTCACGAAATTTTGCCACTACACAGTTTAATCTGCAGTTTTCCAAGTCATCTGTAAGTCCGTGTAAGAGTTTATGAATTTTTTTTCTGTACTCTAGAAGTCCACCCGTAATACTTTCATTATCATAGTGTATATTTACAGGTCTCAGCTGCATGACCATACGCCACAATTTATTTACATAACGAGAACAACCTTCCACGCCATCATCGGACCATTCCATATCTTTTTCTGGAGGAGTGTCGGACAACACAAACAAGCGAGCAGTATCAGCACCATACTTTTCTATGATAAAATTTGGATCAACTGTGTTCTTTTTCGACTTGCTCATTTTTTCAACTTTGCCCACTTGAACCTTAGCTCCTTGTGCAATCAACTCTTTTGCTTCTGCGGGAAATAGCCACTTACCATTTTCGTCTTTATAAGTTGCATGGCAGACCATTCCTTGAGTGATTAAAGTAGAGAAAGGCTCTTTAATAGCAAAATAGCCACATTTGGTTAAAGCACGGCAGAAAAATCGTGAGTAAAGCAAATGCAGAATTGCATGTTCTATCCCACCTATATAATAATCAACAGGCATAAAACGATTACATGCATCTTTGTCTATTGATTTATCTTCACTACAGAATGCAGCAAAATACCAGGAAGACTCAAAAAAGGTGTCGAATGTATCAGTTTCACGCTCTGCTTGCTTTCCACATTTTGGGCAATCAACGAACTTCCAAGTTGGGTGCTTATCCAGCGGATTGCCACCACTTGTAAATTCTACATCTGCAGGTAGAACTACAGGAAGGTCTTTTTCTGGCACTTGCACAGTTCCACAATCTTTACAATATATTATAGGTATAGGGCATCCCCAATAACGTTGTCTCGAAATTCCCCAATCATGTAAACGATAGTTTGTTGTTTTCTCACCTATCCCTTTTTCTTTGAGCTTTTTAATGATTACTTCCTTTGCTCTACTTACCGTTAATCCGTTTAAGAATTCAGAATTGAACATTACCCCATCGCCAGTATACGCCTCCTTTGTCATCCCAGTGCTTCGACACTGGGATCCATTGTAAGAATTCTGGATTCCAGCGTCACGCGCTGGAATGACACCTAAGTGGGCTGAAGAAATAACGGGAATAATCGGCAAATTATATTTCTGTGCAAATT
Organism: Wolbachia endosymbiont (group A) of Hedychridium roseum; assembly: GCF_964028325.1. Lineage (NCBI taxonomy): Bacteria > Pseudomonadati > Pseudomonadota > Alphaproteobacteria > Rickettsiales > Anaplasmataceae > Wolbachia > Wolbachia endosymbiont (group A) of Hedychridium roseum. Next base: position 849,550 of record NZ_OZ034755.1, read on the forward strand.
CAAAATCACGCTGATCATGTGCAGGGCAACCAAAAATCGCACCTTCCCCATATTCCATCAACACAAAATTCGCTATGTAAAGCGGCAATTCCTTATCAAGAAATGGATGCTTAACGTTTAATCCGGTGTAAACTCCTATTTTTTCATCATTCTCCCCATTTGTTTTTATGTTATCGATAAAGTCCTGTATTTCTTTATTTTTTAAATCCTGCACAATAGGGTGCTCTGCTGCCACTGCACAAAAAGAAGCCCCAAATAAAGTATGAGGATAAGTTGTAAAAACCTTCAATTTCTTATTTAAGCCAACTACTTCAAACTCTATAGTTGCTCCTTCAGATTTTCCTATCCAACGCTCCTGCATTGTTTTGACTTTTTCTGGCCAATTTTTCAAACTTTGCAGGCACTTGAGTAAGTCTTCAGCGAAATCAGTAATCTTTAAAAACCATTGGGACAACTTACGTTTTTCAACAACTGCACCTGATCGCCACCCTTTTCCATCAACCACCTGTTCATTTGCAAGCACTGTTTGGTCCACTGGATCCCAGTTAACCCATGACTCTTTTCGATAGGCAAGCCCATGCTTTAAAAAATCCAGGAAAAATTTTTGTTCGTGTTTGTAGTAATCAGGCTCACATGTGGAGAGTTCACGCTCCCAATTATAAGAAAGACCTATAGATTTCAACTGTGTACGCATATTATCTATATTCTCTTTTGTCCATGTTTCAGGGCTAATATTATTGTCCCTTGCTGCATTTTCAGCTGGTAATCCAAACGCATCCCAGCCAATTGGATGCAAAACCTCAAATCCACGAGCTCTCTTGTAACGCGCTATCACATCCCCTATTGCATAGTTACGTAAGTGCCCCATATGAATTTTACCGGATGGATATGGAAACATCTCCAATACGTAACATTTCTCTTGTTCACTATTCTTGCTTACAGAAAAATCCCATTTATCTTGATAAAATTTTTCAACACTTTTAAAATCATATTTCATATAAATCCAAATTCAATTACAGTTCACATGCATCAAAGGATCAACCGCTTGGCCATTATGCCGTATTGTGAAACACATCTGTGGATCTTTATCTTGTGTGCTTGATTTACCTGCAGATCCAATCACTTGACCTTGCTTTACTTTATCACCAATTTCAACATGTATGTTTTTTAAATAGGAGTACACAGTCATGTAATTATCTTTGTGTTCTACTATAATTAAATTTCCATACCATCTCAGCCCTTTGCCTACATATACCACTTTGCCGGGTGCAGAGGCAACTACATTCGTTCCATTTTGAGCAGCAATTTTTATGCCATTCTTACACATTTCATCAGAAGAGGTAGCTGAAATAACTGTACCTTTAACTGGCATTACAAATTTGCAATTTACCCCCACGTTTTGTGCATTATTGTTATCTTTGTATATCCTGTTTATGATGGCTTTTCTATTTTCTTTTTTTATTAAAGGCTCCCTAATTAAATGGTACTCTCTTGTATATTCCAGCTCTCTTTTTCCGTAAAATTCTTCGCCTTTAAGCAGCACAGGTGCAGGTTTTTGCAGGCCACAGCCTATTAATATTGCTAATAATATAAGAAATGAAGCTATATGCCACATTTTAGATATATCAACTCTCACAAAACTCCAAAATTTTAGCGAGACGTAGTGTTTCACGCCTGTTCGTTACTTTCCTCGTTATTTATTTTACTAGTTAAATAATCCCTCAAATCGGTAAGTTCTTGCAACAAATTCTTTGGATCAAGATTGACTTTTATATCATTACCAAATTCTTTTTGCACTCCTTTTATTGTATATCCTTTATCATATAGCATGTATTTTACTTTCTTTATGGCCTCTATACACTTAAGATCATATAGCCTTCTTCCTTTACGCTTTGTAGGCTTAATTTGATGAAATTGACCTTCCCAAAATCTTAAAACATGCTGTTCCAAATGTAGCTCTTCAGCTACTTCCCCAATCGTATAAAATAATTTTTCCTTATTCATTAATTATTGATTAATTTTTTTATAATTTTTGAAGGCCTAAAAGAAATTGAATTTCTTGCCTGAATCATCACTTTCTCTGATGTATTTGGTATATTTCCTGGTCTTTCCTTCTTTTTCTTAACCAAGAATGTTCCAAATGACGATATTTTTACTATTCCATCCTTTACCAAGCTTGTCTTTATTTCGTTCAATATATCATCTATTATCGAAGCAGAGTCTTCCTTTGATAATCCTATTTCTTGGTTTATATTTTCAGCTATCGTTGCCTTAGTTACTGTTGTGTCTTTTGTTGTAACGTGATCCATTATTGATAAATATTACAATACGTAAATATAATATAGCAATCGACTCGAGATTCAGCTACTTTATTTTTTAGGGTATGTCTCTTCTGTAGCATAATTTAAAATACTAGCAACTGCCAACATTACAAATATTGCAAAAAGCGCCATTTGATGATCTGTAAAAAGTGCTAGCATTGACACTATAATTCCGCTGACAATAAACATAAACCCATTGATAATGGATGATGATGTGCTAATGTATTTTCGTTTCACAATCTCGCTGCCGACAGTAAAATTAAGCATATGTCTTCCCGCAAAAAACCCGAACATTAACATACAAAAGTACACAACGTGGACTGTTAAGTGGCTGCACAACAAAATAATCATTGAAATACCTTGTAACAGAGCAAAAGCAGAGATTACATGCCTTCTATTTTTAAATAGATTTGAGATTCGATCTGCAATTGGAGCACCAACTGCAAGACCAAGCCATAATATTGCGGTTGCTACACCTGACTCCACTGCATCAAGTTCTGAGTTGCTCAGTAACCTTGGAGTCCACAAGGTATTCAGTGCTAAAAATGTTCCAAAAGTAATAGCACCCACCACTGAAGTTATCCAGATATCTCTTAATTTTAGCACTGTGAGTACAGAGCACATTACTGTTCTTATAGAGCTTTTTATTGTGCATTCTTCTGAACTGCTTTCTGGAAGTGTGTTTGGACAAAAAAGCGTAAGTACAAATATCAACACACCAAATAGTATTATGCATACAATCAGATTCTTCCAATCTGCACCTTCGGCAAGCAAGCTAGAGAACAACATTTGAATCACCAAAGCGGAAAGACTTGAAATTGTCTGCACTAGTGAAAACATTAATCCAAATTGGGCAACGGAAAAACATATGCTACTTGTATGAGCAGCACCAATAAAACCAAATGATGCTCCAGTTGCAATCAATACTTGAGATAAAATCAAATGGGAAAAATTATCACTATTAATAAGGACAAAAAACCCCAAGATCATAGTTGATAACGAGAAAAAATAAATTTTTTTACTGGAAAAAACATTAAACGTTGCCCCACTAAAAAATTGTAAGATAGCAAAAGTCCAAGTATATACTGAGTTAGCTAGCGCAACTTGCGCGATTGTAAGTCCAAGTTCTTTTTCAAGATTCACACTTATAAAAGTATAAACTATCTGAATATTGCTGAATATAACAACCAAGTTACTGATCAGCCAAATGAACCAAGCCTTAGCTCTGCTTTCCATAAGATTTATTTTTATAAGTAATCTATTAGAAATTTAACACTAAGTCTCTTTTTAAGCTATTGTTTCCTGAATAAGTGCTGGACTTGACTTCCTTTAGCTTTATTGTACAATTAAATAATTTTATCCTAGGGTTAGATTAATATGGCACCACGTGAGTCTCAATTCAAAGAGTTTAATAATATCATTGCAAAAATAAGTGATAACATTAATTCCGGTAGGGTTGGTCATGCTGAAATTTATGAGGAAATAAAAAATCAGTTAAGAGAAAATCTTAGTACTATATATGAAGAGTGGGGAAGTAGTCAATTTGATCCAAGTTTTAAGTTCAAGTTATCTGGTGGTTTGTATGGCACTACGGAGACGACGCTATTACATAGCGCAATTAATTGCAGAGAAAAAGAAACTGCATGTATGCCATTGGTTCAACGTCTATTAGAGAAAGGGGCTGATCTTAATGTAAGAGATAGCTACAATAGTACTCCACTAAGTGAAGCTGTTTACACCGAAGGAGACAATAATAAAGAAGTAGTAAAGTTATTGTTAGACGCTGGAGCAGATCCAAATGCAATAGACGATGGTGCTACAGATTCAAGAACCCTGTTATCTATAGCGTGCCGTTATTCTGATGAGAGTCTTAATGTAGAGGCAGCAAAACTTCTATTAGAAAATGGAGCAAACATTAATGAAGTGGTAGATAATAAAGAAAATACTGTTTTACATCAGCTTATTCGTCAATCATTTGACATAAGAGAACAAGCTTTCAAAAAACAACTTACTGACTTAATAGGACTTTTTATAAAATATGGGGCTAATATTTATGCTAGTAACAATTTTAGTAAGACTCCTGAAGGTCTTATTGACGTGCAGTTTCATGGTCATCACATAAATGATAAGAAATTTGTCACCTCTATACAAAAGTTTTTAGAGAAGCAAAAGGACTCAATAGAGTACCACAGAAAGTTATTTGAGGTAGTAGAACAGAATAAAGATCTTAGATCACTTGCTGATATTATAGCAGGAAATGGTCTAATTGGTGTAATGGGCATTCAAGTTTGCAGCAAAGTGATACCTCAAATACTTGGAATACCAGATATAAAGCTTGTCATTAAAGGTACTATTGCTGAAGGTGAGGTTGAGCAAGAGTTCTCTCAGGGAACAGGATGGCCTGTTATTGAGATTGAAGATGGTTCTCTTAGATATTATGACTTATTCGATAAGATTATTTCTTGTTTTGAAGATAATCCTGTAGTCAAAGACCTATCATCTCAAAAATCGCAAATCTTGTCATACAGAATATTTCGCTATATCAGGGAAAACACAGAGGCTATAAAACAAGAGCTTTGGGGTGAATCCAGAGTTAGTAGTGCACCGACTGAAGTAAAGAAAAAGGAAGACAGCATAACAGAAGAGTATGTTGCACAAAAGCCTAATAAAGATGATCAGGATACTGTAAAACAGCATGGTAAGGAAAAATCAAAAGGTAATGCTGCTAAAGAAAACAGGAATGAGATAAGTGATACTAGTACACAGATAAAAAACCTATGGTAACTGGACGTTCTACTTTTAATTCTGGTGTTTATTCTCAAAAAGAGCCACCAATATTTTCTAGAAAACAAAAAATTGCAATTGCTGTTGGTATTGTTGCTGCACTAGCAACAGCTTTGGTCTGTTATTCAGTTCAACTACCCATTTTGGCAATAGTTGTGTCTGCATTAATAGCCGGGGTTGGTGCTTACATGGTGTCAAGTAAGCTCTACGATGTTTCTATCTGTAACGGTACTAACCAACAGCCTGGTTTTTAGTTGCTTTATGTAAAGTATCAATAACTTGAGATATAGCTGATTCACTTATAAAACTCCGTGGCTTAGGGTTTTGTTCTTTTAACCTATCAAGATTTCTCCCCAATTGTTCTAATACCAATTCTCATTATTAGTGAATCAAATAAGAGGCATTGCAGAGTTGTTTAATTGTGGAGTGAGAAAGAGAGGCAATAAATTTGCACAAAGCGCTCTCAAGCAGAGCAATTGTATCATAGATTTTATTGCGCAAAATGTTCTGTTTTATGTATAACCAAAACCTCTCAACAGTCAGGTGAATATGGAGGTAGGTATATAATGTCAATATTTTTAGGCACCTTTAAATTTTTTGACTTATGCCAACTAGCACAATCCATGATAAGAAATGCTTCCCTTGTTCCTAAATATTGTGACATCTGCTCAAGGAATATATTCATACAATCAGTATTGACGTTTGAGCCAGAACTCTCTCCATTTCTGGTGCACTATAGAGATAAAAATTTTCCTACCTAGTTTTACCTTAACCTGTGTCCTAATGCCTTTTTTAAACCACCCGTGTCCAATCTTTGAATGTGTGCCAAACCGCGGTTCATCGAAGAAAAACAGCTCTTTTTCAGGATACATGACAATAGTTTCATTAAGATTTTTTTTTAAACTCCTCTTGTTTACTTTTATCTTGTCCGTTATGCACTGGTCTTGGTGTGATATATGAGAATTTCATTCTTTGCATATTACGGTGTACTGTAGACTTGCTAAACCAAACCTTTCCTGAATTCTTATTTTCATTTCTTTTATAGTAATATTGGGGTTTTCCTCTATCCACACCTCAACTTGTTCACGTTGACTTTGGTTCAATATAGTTTTTCTACGGCGTTGAGGTGGAGCAAATAATTTTTCTTCTCTGCCAAATTTTAGGTCATGCAGTAAGTGCCTTTCTTGAAATGCAACATATTTTTGCTACGGCTGTTATACTATGCTTTTTTGCTGCAATTACAGCATTTAGTTTTTTTGCAACATATGCATTATTTCTTACTTTCTTCAGCATTTCTTTTGCTCACTTTTTCATCCAATAATTTTGATCTTAATGCCATTTAAACCTCGCTATTTTACTTACTCCAGTATGGCTTTTTTCCATTATTGTCTATCCGTTACTTGTATAGCGGGAATTGGTATAACTAATTTACTTATCAACATATCCACTAACTATAATCTGTATACCGCTACACAGTTAGAAGTATTTTTTGATTTTACAATACAGCTTGAGATTCAATTTTTATAATTTTCTTGTTGACTAGCCAGACGGTACCTACCTTCTCGGCTTGCTGCTTTTGATAAAGTGTGGTTTTCAAGACAATATCAAATAGATCCTATTAAAAATCAATCGAATCTTCACATGTTTGTTCTTCATAAAAGAAGTTCAATGTTATCGTAGTACCAAGTTTTGCTTCACTTTTAATGTCGAAAGTTCCACCCATTAACTCTACTAATTTCTTGCTTAGCGGTAATCCGATGCCCGTACCTTCATTTCTATATCCCGAATCTGCTTGGCCAAAAACAGACATAACTTTATATATATCCTGCTGCATTATTCCTATTCCATTGTCATGAAACTCAATAGTTAATAAGTTTTTTTCTATATTTTCTTTTATCACCATTCTTATTAAACCATCTTTGGGAGTAAACTTGATTGAGTTTGATAATAAATTTATTATAACTTGTTTCATTCTCTTAGGATCTGCAATGACTAATAATTGTTTATTAGTCGTCTCTTTTTTTAAATTAATCCCGGCTTCTTTTAATTTAGGTAATAGCATATTTACGCATGAATCTATTATTTTGTTCAGGTTAAACTTCACTTTTTCTACTGTTAAACTACTTGATTCAGCTTTTGAAAAATCTAACACATCATTAATTAAGGTAAGTAAGTGTGTTCCTGCATTATATATATCGTCTGCATACTCCTTGTATTGAGAGTTATCCATTGAACCTAAAGTTTCATTTTTGATCAACTCCGCAAATCCAATAATAGCATTAAGAGGTGTGCGTAATTCATGTGTAACGCTTGCAAAAAATTTTAGCTTATTTGCATTTTCTTGCTCTAATGCCTCTTTTATCTGCTGTAATTCAATATTAGTTTTATGTTGCTTGGCTAGCATTTGGGTATTAGAAAATTGCAAATAGAACATTATTAATATTAAAATTATTAACAATAAGCCCAAAAATGTTAAAAATAGGCCATATGCTATAACATAAGAATTATTGTAGTTTCGAAGAATCTTCAAAAAAAACGAAGGTTTAACGCTATTTTCATGGAATATAGGAAAAATAGAAGTTAATGTATTTCCTGTAGTATAAAATATTTCTTGGTTACTTAATAGTTCATCAATTTCATCGTTTGTAAGTAACTGTTCATAATCATAATCTTGAGTGTTAAAATTACTGAATATTATTCTGCTGTTTTGATCATACAGTATTAAGCTGAAATCCTTTACTTTGCTCACTGATTGTAATAATTCAGCACGCAGTTTTACCAGTTGGTTTATGTAGTCAAAATTTTTGTATTTAATGTGATGCTTTTCTATTAGTAAATAATGGTATTTTTTTATTATGCCATTTTCCAGTATACTTTTTAAGTTTACACTTGAATCACGGTAAGAAGAAAGGAAATTACTCCTTAGTAAATAATTACAATATATCACACTGAATAAAATCATAAAGATCGATGAGAGTAATGCAATAACTTTTGTGTATTTGTTTTTCTCCAGCGCAGAAAACATTGATTTACCTAGCTTATACATATTCTTCTTATTGTGAAACAACGGTTTTTATGTTATTAATAATAAAATTTAGCATATAATATTTTATGACAATTTCTCCTATTTTGCCAGTTTATTCTCCTGTTAACATAAATTTTTCTTATGGTAAAGGTATTTACTTGTATGATATTGACGGTAAGCGCTACGTAGATTTTCACTCTGGAATAGCCGTTAGTAGCTTAGGTCACACCAATTCGCGATTAATTAGTGCTCTAAAATTGCAAGGAGAAGAATTATGGCATATATCAAATACCTATAATATACCTGCTGCCAATAATTTTGCAGAAAAATTAATAAACAACAGTTTCGCTGACACTGTATTTTTCTCAAATTCTGGATCAGAGGCAGTAGAATGTGGGCTTAAGATTGCTAGGGTCTATCAAAACGGAAAAGGCAATAAAAACCGTCACAGAATTTTAACATTCCATGGTGCATTTCATGGAAGAACCTTCCTAACTTGTGCTGCAAACGATAAACAGAAATTTTCTGAATTACTGAGTCCCTGTATTGATTGGTGTGATAATATCGAGCCCAATATTGAGAGTGTAAAGAAAGCAATTTCAAGTGGTATAGGCGTTATATTAATAGAACCAATACAAGGGCAAGGTGGTATCAAAGTAATGAATGAAGTCTTTATGAAAGAACTAAGAAAGCTGTGTGATGAAAATGACATATTGTTATTTTTTGATTGCGTACAATGCGGTGCTGGTAGGACAGGAAAATTATTCGCATACGAACATATAGGAGTGGAACCTGATATATGTGCTCTTGCAAAGGGAATAGGAGGAGGCTTTCCGCTAGGGGCTTGTCTTGCAACTGAAAAGGCTGCTAAGTATATGGCGGTCGGTATGCACGGTTCCACTTTTGGTGGCAATCCGCTTGCAACCTCAGTAGGTAATGCTGTGCTCGAAGAATTGCTCAGTCCTGGCTTTTTGAAAAATGTTGAAATTAGAGGTAAGTATTTAAAAAATAAATTAGAAGACTTAGCAAGTAAATTTCCAATAATAGAAGAAGTGAGAGGGAAAGGGTTAATGCTTGGAATAAAGGTGAAAGCAAACAATAAAAAGTTTGCAGAAGAGCTAAGTTATCGCGGCTTGCTTACTGTTGGGGTAACATCAGATAACGTTGTGAGAATTTTACCTCCACTAATTATCACCGAGAAAGAAATTGATGAAGGCATCAAGATTTTGACTCAATATTTATCTGAGAAATCTTCTAGTGAAATCAAGCAAATACACACGTAAGATCTGGCTGTTTACCAACTGTTGTTTGTACCGAAATTATAGTAGTAGCTACTTCATTCATGCATTTTACCTTATCTTGCTCTTTTATCAATGTAAGTCCATTTATATCACTTAGTGAGTCAAACTTTGTTGCATCCTCAAATATAAATGATTGTAAGATGCTTTTTGGAACCTGGAAGAAAACGCTATTACCAAATGATAATGTCGTTTCTGATAAATCCTGTACTAAATCGTTTCTAAAAACGCATTTCGATAATCCCTCTAACAGGATTGGTATTCCAAAAAGAAAAAATGTCCCTTTCACTAAATAGGTCGTTATTCCACATAATAATGCACCACACAAAAATGCTAGCGGTCCAAATGCTATGAAACCGCAAAGTGATGGCAATAGCATAGTATGGCCTAATGATATTTCATATATAAGCTTCGCTGAAACTATAAGTCCGATAAATAGCATAGCTGTACCCAAGACCATCCTTTGTCTAGAATGTTCTTTCCAGTTCTTGCGATACAATTCAGAAAAGTTATTGTTAACTTTTACTTTAAAAATATTATGGTTAGTTTTTAATTTAAGTTCTAAACCAAAATTTTCTTCCAACTCTGGAAAAAAACCTCTCAAAAGATTGTCCCGCTTTGAAATTACTCCATGACGCCATTTATGGCAATCTATAACTTCATCAATTACCATACTAATTTGATTATTGATCTTGTATAAATTGCTCATTTTATATGAACATCCACAATAATGCTTTTTTCTAAAGTCTGCGCAGCTTAAATTCTTTAAATCGTACAAAAAGTCTTTAATTTCTTGTGCTGTTTTATTAGCATCATCTCTGCAACCTACGGCTTTCAAAACTGCTGCTAAATGCTCATTTTCAATGCGAGAAATCGTTTTATCTAATGCATATATATATTGTTTGGATTGAAAATATGAGATGATTTTTTCTTTACACCTATCTCCATTGCCTTCGTACAAACTATTTTGTGTAAAACTATCATCATTTTCTCCGGCAATTTTTAATACATGACTTAACATATTTTGAGCCTTCACACTACTTTCAAAGTAGCAGTTTCTGATTATATGTACATATGCCTTTGCATCAGCATTTTCAGACTTACCTACATTATACGCTTTAGCTAAAAAGACTAAATAGTCAAATCCTGCCCATAGATAATACATGGACTTTACAATAGCACTTCCCACAGAAAATAGAACTGAGCGTGTGCAAGATAATTTACCGTTGTTTTTAATTCTGTCTTCATATGAACAAAGATATTTTTCTGTGCTTTTTAAAATCTTACGTAAATCTTCTTCTGTCTTTCCTACGTCAAAATCATTTATATCATGTACTTTTTCATACACCTCTTTTATCAAATCCTTTGAAAATTTTTTCAGAGCTGCGTCATCGATATTTCCTAGTGCATCCATGTTTTCGCTAATATAGATCTCTATTTTTTCTCCAAGCTCTATTCCCATTCTATTTTTTATTAGTTTATTGTACCTATCAGTGGCTGGAAATAAAACCTTTTGACAAAAATCCTGCGGTGCGCTTTTTAATTTTGCTAAAACTTTATCTACAAATAACTCAATTTTTTCACCTCCAGCAGCAAAAAACCAAGGTTGCCTGTTAGGATTGCGTTCTCTATTTCTTCCCAAATTCTGCAAAGCTTCTGCTGGATTGTTGAACTGACTAGTTGAATCTGTAAATATTGATACAACGTGATTATACTCACTATCGAAACCACGACTTTTTGATTCGTCTATAATTGTTGTCAACGCATATTTAGCTAATGTATTTAAATCGCCTTGGTCACAATTACAATAGTCAGCTTCGTATTGACTTTTGCTATCATGCATGATTTTAAAGAAAGGTTTATCTTGTCTAATATCAAGATCATTTTTTCCAAATCCTGCAAAAATACATTTATTTTTTTCGCAGAAGTCGTTTAGGTTATGTAGTACATCCCCCTGTTGTTCTATGAAACTATGTAACTCCTTGCTTAAGTGCCAGTTATCAACTATTAGACTGCGTTGTTTATCATTGCTTTTACTCAATGCTTTAATTACTGTCTTTATCTGTGGTAAAAGCTCATCCTTAGCGAATTTCTCACTAAAACCTTTTTTCTTTAGAAAATCTGTAATGCTGCTATCATTAGCAGTACTAACCTTATTTTTAACCTCTTCTATTAATCCACCTAAATCTTTTCCTCTTTGTTTATCCAAAGCGGTGTTATCGCATTCCACTAAATACGAAAGTGTAAGATCAATCATTGAGTGCATTACTCTGTATTCTAGATACTTAGCAGTATTGCTAAAATCTACCTTGTCTTTCAATTTAGATATCTGTTCTTCCGTTAGACCAGGGTGTTGCTTTTTAACGCAGTTTATAAAGTTTGATTGACGTAATTTGAGTCTGTAATCTTGGTACGACATCCCTTCAGGCTGAAATTTATTATAAACTTCATAACGCGTACCATCTTCATATACCAAATTATTCTTACCTTGCAATGCAAAGCTAAGGTTAATTATGCTATTCACATCATCAACTAGAATAAGAGCATTTTCCCCAATTGGGCTTTGTACGTTCCACCTTACAGATTCCAGCAGATTATCAGAGTCAACAAGTTTATTGTAATTAAAAACTTCTTCACATTCTTCAACATATTCATGAGCTGGACTAGACTTTTCCCTAGTAAATAAGCTGCGCACGTTAGCAGCAAACCTAAGGAGCAGTTCTTTTGATTCTACTCCAGTTATTTTGGTCAACACCCACCAAATTGGCAACATTACTATAGAAAGTATAACGAAAGAAATTGTAAAGTATAGATTATTAATTAAAGCGGAATACAGCCAATAATCTGAAGTTAGACCAATTATTGCAGCAACATTACTATTTATAATAGGGAATAATGTAATTAAAGGTATTATGGTAGCAGCAACATTCACCACGAATGCTCGATTGAATTTTTCTCTTTCATTAGTTTTTGCAATAACATTTACTGTTTTGATAGTGTCTGCAATGCAGCGTCTACTTGATCTTGTAGGACTGATAATTTTTCCACATCTGTTTAAGATCCTTTTCTTTGGTGTTGCGGTTAGGTAAGTCGTAGGATATTCCGCATCAAGTTTGCACATATTTTCAAAGGCCTGCTGCTTGTTAATGCTATCTGCTTCATCAACACTAACCCACAATTTAGGCTTTTCACCGTTTTGCTCTTCAAATTTTCGATCATTCTCTTGCTGTAAAAGCAGATCATGTGTTACTATAATTGTTGTAGGTTCAGTGACTTTCAGCGCATCTTTAATTTCTTGCACAGTTTTAGGTGTTTTAACATCTACAGTAAATGCACCATCTATCATTTTCTTAGCTTGCTCAACTAAATTACCATTTGGCACTGCAACTAAATGGTGATATCCTGCTTGAGCTAGCGCATGACTCCACAATCCAATATCATAAGTCTTGCCAAACCCAGTTTCTGCATCAATCATAGTATTACAGTTAGTGATGGAAGAACTTTCTAGATGCTTTAGCATCTCTTCAACAACAGGTTGACGACTTTCTACTATTATAGATTCTTTGTCACTGAAGAGCTTTATAGATTCACCTTGTAGCTTACTATTAACTTCCTTTAAATGAGGGATAAGCTCTTTTATTTGATTAGTAATACATTGACTCATATCTTCCCACTATCAATACAATGTATTCCATAATACATTGTATTGATAGAATTACAACAAACATTTTTAGGTATTTTATGCCTTATAGACAAAAAATCCAACATTAGTTATCATCTTAATATGAACGACAATCTGGTATGCCTCGGAATGATTACTTCTCCTCACGGAATTAAAGGAGCTGTTAAATTAAAAACTTTTACCGAAAAACCTGAAAATATCTCCTTATATGGTGAGCTAATAAGTGGTGATGAGAATTATAAAATAGACTTAGTATCCGTCATAGGTGATAATCTAGTAATAGCTACAATCAGCGGAGTAAATTCCCGTAATGAAGCAGAGCTTTTAAGGAATAAGAAGCTGTATATAGAAAGAAGCAAGCTACCGAAGCTAAATGATGAGAATGAATTTTATCAAAGTGACCTTGTAGATATGGAAGTAAGGCTGGAAAGTAATGAATTATATGGCAATGTAAAATCTATATATAATTTCGGCTCAGGGGATATATTAGAAATTTTAGTTATCAGCACAAAAAAACGCATTATGCTGTCTTTTACCAAAGAAATGTTTCCGCACATAAACATGAAGGAGAGGTATATGGTGCTCAATATGCCAGAATTTATTGACTAATAAAGACTTTGATATTTATATAAAGCTATTTATAATTGTAAGATCGAACTGAAAATGTAATTATGGCAGAAAGAGCTAACGATATCAGACCAGGTCAGGTGTTGGAACATAACGGCGGATTATTTTTGGTTGTAGGTATTATGCATACTCAACCTGGTAAAGGTGGTGCATACATACAAGCTGAAATGAAAAACATTAAAACCGGAGCAAAACACTATGAAAGATTTCGCTCTGATGCAACAATCAGAAGAGCAATTTTAGATGAAGAGGAGTATGTTTACCTTTTCACTGAAGGAAACATTGTAAATCTTATGCATCCAAGTAATTACGAGCAAATCACTATAAATTTGGACTTATTGGGAGAAAAAAAGATTTATTTGCAAGATAATATGAAAATTAAAGTAGTAACTTATCAAGACAAAATAATTTCTGCGCATGTACCTGATTATGTTACACTTGCTGTGAAAGAAACAGAGTCTGTTATTAAAGGACAAACTGCTACTGCTTCTTATAAGCCTGCAATTTTAGAAAACGGAATGCGCGTTAACGTGCCTCAGTTTATAAAAGAAGAGGATAAAATTGTAGTATATACTCCAGATGACAGCTATTATGAAAGAGTGAAAGAGTGAAAGGAAGAATGTCCATCTCATCACCACGAATTAATGTGATGCTTGATTCTGTGCGTAGTGCTTCCAGGCAGCTTATGCGCGATTTTAATGAATTGCAAATTTCTAATGTTAAATCAGCAGACTTCATTAATAAAACTTATTCAAAATCCAAGCAAACCATATACGATTGCTTGCACGACTACAAACGAGACTATGGGTTTATTTCCGAAGATGATACTGACCAAGAAATAAAAGATAACGGTTACACTTGGTTTATTATGCCTATAGAGGGCAGGGAGAACTTTTCTAGTTGCATGGTTTATTTTGCAGTATCAGTCTGTCTCATTCATAAAAATAAAGTTGTGGCAGCTGTAATTGATGCTCCGGCTCTTAGAGAAACTTTTTGGGCAGAAGAAAAGAAAGGTGCTTTTCTTGAGGATTTTAGATCTCGTCATATAAAAATGCGGGTGAAAAGCCGTGAAGGGGGTCTAATAGATGTAAGTGGTAATTTATTAAATAAATTGCTGCCTGGCAATAGTAATGTACGCTCCATCGGTTCAACAATTTTAGGCTTTGCGTACCTTGCAGCAGGAAGGCACAGTGGAATAATTTACTCTGGAATTAACAAATATAAAGCCTTGCTCGGTAGACTTTTTCTGCAAGAAAGCGGTGGAAGGCTAACGGAAGACAACGGGCTAATCATTGCTGGAGATATAAAACTATAGCTAAAGTAATTTATGTTTACCTACAATTTGATAAGCGTAAAACTCGTCATTCCGCTACTTGTTAGCGGAATCCATGCTGAGATACCGCGAATAAATCGCGGTATGACGTAGGGCTGTACTAGCTATAGCATAAACAGGCTACAGAGATAGACAACTTCTCAAAAACTTTTACAAGAGATTCTGTTAAATGTTCTATCATTTCATCAGTATGATAAGGTGTAGGGGTAATACGGAAACGCTCAGTTCCTCTTGGCACTGTTGGATAATTTATATGTTGAACGTATATTCCATGCTCATCAAATAATAATTTTGATGCTCCTTTGGATAACTCTGGGTCGCCAATTATTATTGGAATTATATGAGTTTCTGTTGGAATGAAGTTAATTCCTGTATTTCTCAGTGAGTTTTTTACTTTTTCAACGACTTGCTTTTGCTTTTCCCTTTCAATGTTGCTCGATTTTAGGTGTTCAACGCTTGCCTTTGCTGCCGCTGCTAAAACAGGCGACATAGCAGTGGTGAAAATAAATCCTGGAGCGGAACTTCTTATTACATCTACCAAGCTCTTTGAAGACGCTATATACCCACCCATCACTCCAAAAGCCTTCGATAGTGTACCTTGAATGACGGTTATTCTATCCATCAGGCCTTCTCTTTCTGCAATTCCGCCACCATGTGAACCATACATGCCAACTGCGTGCACCTCGTCCAAATAGGTGATTGCATTATGTTGATCTGCAAGATCGCATATCGCTTCAAGCGGCGCTATATCGCCATCCATTGAATATACGGATTCAAGTGCTATTATCTTTGGTGTTTTTGTGTCTACGGACTTTAACAACTGCTCTAAGTGATCAACATCATTGTGTTTAAATATATGTTTTGGTCTTTTTCCTGATTTTATGCCTTCTATCATTGAAGAATGGTTCTTCTCGTCTGAAAAAATTACTACATTTGGGATAATAGACGATAAAGTGCTAAGTGTTGTCTGGTTAGCAAGGTAGCCACAAGCAAAAGTTAAAGCAGCCTCTTTTTTATGCAAACAAGCTAAGGATTTTTCCAGTTCTACAACCTCTTTTGTTGTACCAGATATATTTCTTGTTCCCCCCGCACCAATTGATGAATTTTGAATAGCGGCAATAACTTTCTCATTTTGTGACATTCCTAAATAGTTATTACTGCACCAGACTATTACTTCCCTATTTCTTTCATAGTCCATAATGTGGGGAAGCCTACCTGGCAATGACGCAAAGTGCATAAATTCACGGTAGCGCCCCTCATCTTTTATATCTTTGATTTTGTTTAAGAATATTTCTTCGTAGTTTACCAAGTTTTCATTCGCTAATAATTAATATAATTATAATAAATTATTAAATGGTAAACTACAATATTTATTCTTCAACTTACTGTTTCAACAAACTTTCTGTTAGCTACAGGTTCAACATTACCACCCTCAAGTGAACTTGAAGGTCTGTTACAGCAATATATGATTACAGCAGCAACTAAACAACAAGCTCCAACTGCTATTCCCACTGCTAACATCTCTAGGCAAACTACAATAGCCGCTCCCGAAGCAACTCCAGCTAGTGCTAGTGCAGAAGCAGCTATAACAGGCAGCTTACTACTTTTTGTACTTTGTGGGTGCGTTTCAACATCGTTATCTTCAACAACTACGTTATTAGAATTACAGATGACAATAATCTGCGGACCTTGTGAATCACCTTTACCTGTAGGTTGATCATTACCCTCTTTACTATCTGTTGTAGTTACCACAGGCTCTTCATTGTCAGTAATATCTTCAGTTGTAGACACATCGCCAGCATTTGAAGAGGTGCTGCTATGCTCATCACTGCTTGAGAGACTAGCATTATCATCCAAGGTGTTTGTATCGTTAACTAAAGTTTCTGGTTGTGGATTATCTTCACTTTCACGCTGGTGATTATCCTCCTCATCACTTGAGGAATCTGGCGTATCACTTGTTTGTAGTGTTATGTATTCAGTAGACTGATTAGCAAGAGTACCTGTAGTATCACTAACATCTTTACTTGAAGAATCTAGCTCATCACTTACTGATGGTGCATGATCATTTTGAATTACAAGCCATTCACTAAGAAGTTTCACAATCTCTCTGAGTTTGCCTCCTTGTTTACTTTTCTCCTCGCCCTCTAAACTAGCAACTTTTGTCTTGGCTTTGCTTAATGCTTCCCGTCAAGCAAATTCAGCAGATGCAGTTATATAAATTTTTTTCTGTCCCACTATAAGTTTTACTGTCTCAAGATCAACACTCTCAAGAACATTACAAAGAATTTCTTCTATGGCCTTTCCTTGGTTAGTTTGAATCCTAGAAAACGGAAACAATTCCTTAATTTCTTTAAGTTTGCTTTCTTGTTGATTCTTTTCCTCGCCCTGCAAACCATTAATTTCTGCCTCGGCCTCATTTATCGTTTCTCGAAGAGTAAAAAGTTCTCTCAAACTGGTCGACCTTTCATTACTTTGTGTCTTTTTTTTAGGACGGAAAAAATTAGAAAGTCTTTTCTGAACCGACCCCTTTTTACTTTGTCTCTCCTCTTTAGAGTTGGTCGACTTGTCAGCATCAGGAGTTTCTATTCCCGAATTGGTCAAAATATTAACATCGGAAAGTCCTCCTCCCAAACTGACTGACTTCTTTTTACTTTGTTTTAAATGGACCTGATTGACACCCATAGTAGGTACTCCTAGACGGGTGTGCTTACTAGGTTTAGGATTGTTCAAATACTTGTTAAAATATTCTACACGTTCAACCACAGTCTTTTCACCTTCTTCAAGATTATTCGGACTGCCAATATCAAAAATTTCCCCCGAATTGGCCCATTTTTCAAACGATTCTACCAAACTAGTCTCATCCCTTTTGTTTTGTTCCCTCAAATTGATCGTCGATCCTCCTTTAGAATTAGTCAAATTGTCAATATTAGGAAGTCCTCCTCCCAAACTGACTGACTTTTCACTTTGTTCTTTAAATTTGGTCATTACACCCTCCTTATTATAATTGCCTCTGGGCTTCTTTATTGAAGCCCTTATGTCACCCATAATACCATTTCTTCTATCTTTGTCAAGAAATTTATCATTTCTATTGCTGAGCTCAGAATATATATTAATTATTTCAGAGAATGAAGCATTCTTATGTTGATCTTTCACTCGTTCAAAATATTGTTTATCGCTACTTGAATGGGTGCTTGGAATAAGACAACTGGGTACAGTTAGTACATCATACACTTCCCTAGCAGTCCGGGAAAGGATGTAGCATGTTGCAGATGTATTATTATCCGACTTAAAATTTTTTGGCTTTATTTTTAAAATAAGATCATGATAAACTTCCAATTTGTGGTCATGTAGCGCCGGCACGGAATGTCTTCCTATTTTTAATTGTTTGCCTACATGTTTATAGCCCATAAAATTAGGTGGTAATGAAGGTATGGAATCTGATCGATCAACTACTCTAATAGTCTTTCTTCCGAAGAGCTCATTACAGACTTTAGCAGCATTACGGTTAAAAACCCTTGGTGCACCAAAAGTTGCAATATGCAAATCTTTTGCATCCTCTGTTACACTTAAACATAGAGCAGCTATGTTAGCGACAGCACCTCCCATGCTGTGACCTGTAAGATTAATTTTTAAATCTCTGATTTCTAATCCTTGATCGTTAGCATATCCTTTTAATATCCCGTAAAGGCTCTCCCAGGAATTTTCAAATACGGAGTAGAAGCCTAGGTGAATTTTACCACCTTTGGGCAGAAGTTCATATTGACGAATTAAAGGTATTTCAACATCTCTCTTGAAGTCATAAGAATTACAAGTACCGCGGTATGCTATAGTTACTTCCTTACCCCTTATGAAAACATAACCAGTATGTCGAACTTCTTGGTCAGAAATAATGCCATGAAATTGAACAACTTTGTAACCCTCTTTCTCAAGTTGAGCAGGAGTTTTATATCCTCCTTTCTTTAGCTTAACAAACTCATTGTTTTTACAACCACAATCACTAACATAATAGCCTACCATAGCGAAGTTGATCATCTCTAATAACTTCTTTTGGTTAAATCCTGCAATTTTAGTTAGATTCCTAGAATTATTCCTGCTTTTACCTTTTCCTGTAACACCTGCTGTTTGTGGAATAGGTTTTCTAAGTAGATTAATTATATATTACCTCACATAAATAACTAATCTAGTATAGTATTAGACAACAATCTTGCCAAGCAAATTATTAACTCTCTTAGCAAACAGACTTACATCATCCATCTCTTCACCTTCCACGATGCAAGCTTGGTAAAATAATAAATGAATCATGTCTTCCAATGTTGGGTTTTCACCATTTTCAGCGTGAGATTTCATTATGCTTTTTATTACAGGATGCTTAGTGTTAATTTCCAGTACCTTTGGCGTGCGGTAATTTAGCTGCTTTTGTTCACGCAAAAAACGCTCCATGCGAAGATCCATAGCACCTTCATCAACTGCTAGACATACAGGGCTGTCAGTCAGTTTTTTTGAGATTTTCACGCTTTTCACTGAATTGCCAAGAACCTTGGTGAAATATTGCAGTATAGAGTCCGTATTTTCTTCAGTCTTTTCTTCATCTTGCTTATTTTCCTCATCTTTTTTATCTTCTTCTGAAGAGAATTTTTCCAAATCAACATCAGCGCGGGTCACAGACTTAAATTTTTGATCTTTATATTCATGAATCACGCTAGTCCAGAAATCATCAACTGGATCAACAAATAGGAGCACTTCTAGTCCTTTACTGACGAATCCCTCAAGTTGCGGACTGTTTTTCACTGAATCGAGGCTATTCCCGGTGAGATAATAGATATGTTCCTGCTCAGGCTTCATTCTGCTTATGTAGTCATCAATGCTGACTAATTTCTCATCACCAGTGCTATGAAATCTGCAAATCGAGAGTAGCGCTTCTCTCTCATCAGTTGGCATAGCTTCACAAAGACCCTCTTTTAATACTGCACCAAAATTGGTCCAGAATTTTGTATATTCCTCTAAATTCTCTTTTGCCTTTTTACCGAGCTCTGATATCGCGCGTTTAGTTAAGGATTTTCTGATTTGCTCAACAACACGATTATTCTGCAGCGTTTCTCTGCTGATATTAAGAGGCAAGTCCGGTGAATCAACAATACCTTTCAGAAAACGTAAATACTGCGGTATGATCTGTACGTTATCTTCAGTGATAAATACTTTATTTACATATAACTTAACAGAGCAACGTCTATCTGGATGAAATAAATCAAAAGGTTTAATAGAGGGAACATAAAGCAAATTTGTATATTCTATTGCACCTTCATTTTTATTATGCAATATCATCCAAGGCTCCCCGCCAACGTGAGCAACACTGCGGAAAAAATCATTGTGTTCCTCTTGAGTAACATCATTTTTTGGCTTAGTCCAAATTGCAGCCTTACTGTTTAACTTTTCACTTTTTCCTTCTTCATTTATGAATTCAACAGGAAAATTTATGTGATCAGAGTAAGTAGTGACAATGTTTTCAACACGAAATTTATCTAAAAACTCATTCTCTTCAGGACGCATAATGAGTGTAATTTTAGTTCCACGAGAAATTTGATTATCTAGTTTACTTATCGAATACTCTCCATCTCCCTTGGATTTCCAGACCCAAGACTCCTCCTCTCCAGCTTTTCTTGACTCTACTATTACTTCTGATGCAACCATAAAGCTTGAGTAAAAACCAACACCAAACTTCCCAATCAGCTCCACAGCTTGGCTTGAATCCTTGCTATTTTTAATCGCATCTAAGAACTTTTGCGTACCAGAGCTTGCAATTGTACCAAGGTTATCTATTAAATCTTGTCTGTTCATTCCGATGCCATTATCAGTGATATATAGCTCGTTCTTATCTTTATTGGAGCTAATAGTGATTTTTAACTCATCACTTGAATCTAGCAAATTTGAATTAGATTGAGATTCATAGCGCAATTTATCACATGCATCCGATGCATTTGATATTAACTCACGCAGAAAAATGTCCTTATTAGTATAAAGTGAATGAATCACTATATTCAGTACTTTCCCTACTTCAGCGTCAAATTTTAAATTTTCAGTTTCTTGTACGTTATGCATTTTGAGCTCCATTATTTGCCTACTACCCTAATAATCTAAGTATTGCACTGCAATCTTTCAAGGTCACGCACGCCAAAATTAATGTAGCCGCCATATTATGACACCCAATTTATGGGATCTCTTGCATAAAAATTCCTTGACACCCTTCGCCAACCCCCTTATCATGAAACTGAAGGTATTCATTTATCTTCATCTGTGCAGATTAAACAGCAAGAAAACAACGTAGTTGGCGTCTTATTTTTAATTTTTTGCACTATGTGCACCTTATGTCTTCACAACATTTCTGGGTTTTTACCTATATAAGCTGAAACGCGCTTATAAGTCGTTTAAGACAGTATAGTACGCCAATTTGCAGGATTAGAGAGTGACAACTAGCTAACACGGGGTTTCTTTTGCCTTTTTTTCTGCTTAGTAAATTTCTTAAACATTTAAGCTAAGGTTAGTTGCACTTAAAAGCAGCTAAATTGCAGCGTTTAAGACTTAAAAAAACGCCAATACAGAAAATAGACAATGACCAGGGCTTCTTTTGCCTTTTTTTCCGTTTGGTAAATTTCTTAAATATTTATAGCTAAACGACAATCGTCATCCCGCTGCTTGTTAGCGGGATCTAGAGATACCGCGGCGGTATGATGGTTCGTGGCGGTATAATGAAGCTTGAAAGCGGATCACCTTTCACGACCTGTATTTACTTCAGGAGTATTAACAGGTGTTATCGTTGGGTTTTCAAGCTTTGTTGCCTGCTTCAAACCCTCGCTTATACTTTGGTCCTGATTTAAAATTTTATCAAAGTGCTTACTCTTTTGTTGCTCTTCGTTATTTGACGTATCTCTTTGAGCATCTTCTTTTATGCCACGAGCATTTTCCACACTCTTTTCATCCTCACCTAAAAGTTTTTCTAATATTTTCTTAACAAAGCGCTTCAGAAGACTCAAAAACCCTTCTTCTTTTTGATTTTCTTGTGGTTGAGGTGTGGTATCTTTTTTGCCTGGCTCAGTGTTGGGCTTCTCTTTTACAGAACTCTTGCTCACTGAGGGACTAACGATGTGCTCTGATGGCTGTGTATCTGTTTGTACAGAAGCCTCAGAAGTCTTTTTTTGTCCACTCTGTTCAACGCTTTTACCTTCTGCTGTAGTTTCTCTAAGAGTGTTGGCTGCTTCTTGAAATTTTTTGTCATTTTTTGATTCTGCAACTTTTTCACTTGTGAAGATGCCCTTCCCTTTATATTGTTGGTCAAGCTTAGCAATTCTTTCAAAATCTTGACGTATTTTTTCATCTGTACGCCTTTTTTGACTTTCAAATTTCTGATTCAATTCTGCAACGCTTTTCATTTTGTTTTCGAGCTCTTTACTTTTCATAGCCTTTAGAGCCTTTGTTCCTTTTGCAATATAATTAACCTTCTCTTCTAACGGAGTACCTTCTGGAAAAGCACCTGGAGAACGTTCAAAGACACCTTTAAACTTTTTTTCAACACTTTCTTTAGATGTCTGGGCCATACCTGTTACCTATTAAAACATATCATATAACCAGTATATTAGCTAATTATATAAAAAACAGTTAACATAACTTGTGGTAAAGAGTAAGAGCGTCCTATTTATATTTTTTTTATTAAAATGCTATTTACTTATTAAGTTGAAATGTATAACCATATAAGAGATGAAGGATAGTCAATTAGCAGTAGTATTCGATTGGGATAATACCTTAGTTGACACTCAAGATAACATTTTTAATGCTATTAAGCATACCATAAACTCAATGGGGTATAGTAATAAAGCTGCTGATAGAAATTCCCATGAGTCGAGAAAGAGCTATATGGTCAATTTATTTGGCGATCAGTGGAAAAAAGCGAACCAGATATATCAACAATATTTAGACGATGCACTATTGCAAAACATTGCTCTGAATCAAGGAGTAGAGAAAATGTTGCAGACACTGAAAAGCCACAATATTTATCTAGCAATAGTAAGTAATAAGAAAAATACTAATTTACGTAAAGAAGTTGCCTATTTTAAACTAGATTCTTACTTTGAAAGAGTAGTTGGGTCATGCGATACCGCGGAAGATAAACCATCTGCAACCCCACTGCTATTTGCACTAGAAGAGAGTACGTTGCCTATAAATAGAGAAAATGTGTTTTTCGTTGGTGATAGCATCACAGATGTTCTGTGTGCACAAAATGCCAATTGTTTACCTATTATATACGGTCAATCAATAAGCGGTTATGAAGATTTGTCATGTTTTCAACATTTTGATAAACTTACAGATTTTATAATAAAGTATTTAGAAGATAGGTAATGACCGCTGTTACAGAGATTGCCAGTATACAAAGGCGCTTTTGCGCATATTTAATAGATGTAGCAATTTTATTAATTCCAACTTTATTAATTATACTGCTATTAGAGGATTCTCCGTTGATCTTACATCTATCATACATGTGTGTAAATTGTAGTTACTTCACATATTTTATATCTTCAAAGGCCCAAGCAACTCCAGGTCAACAGTTAATGAATATATGTACTATCAATTTAGATAATTCTAAAATAGACTTGAATTTAGCGTTTGACAGAAGCACTTCCCAGTTTTTTCTTCCTTTGTTAAACAGTGTAGTAGTTGTCCTTACTGAATTTTTGCAAGATCAGGAGGTATTAGTGAATGTCTTGAGTGCATTGAAAGTAATTATAATGCTGCTCACTCTCTGCTGGTATCTAGTTGCTTGTTTTTCTAAAAAGAAACAGACATACCACGACATGCTATTTAATACGATTGTTATCAAAGGAACTATTAAATGAGTTGCTATAATCATCGTTATCATATAAATTATGCTGATAAATTGAACTAAGGGAAGATTATGAATGAAGAGATAGTAAAACATTTGAACAAATTATTGACCAATGAGCTGACTTCTGTACGTCAGTATCTTTTGCATTTTGCGGTTCTCAAAAACAATGGAATTAATAGACTTGCAGAAAAGGTAAAAAATGAGCTTAACGAAGAACTTGAACATGCAAACAAGTTGGCAGAAAGAATTTTATTGCTTAAAGGCGTACCAAATTTTCAAGATACAAATGAAATATCAAAGTATGATGGAAAGTTTGCAAAAGACACAATACAGAAAATCTTAGAGGCTAATTTAAAATTAGAGGGAAAAGGTATTAAGGATATCAAAGAAACGATTTCTATCGCTGAGAAAGAAAAAGATTTTGTTAGTGTAATGTTATTAGAAGAAATGTTAAAAAATGAAGAAGAGCACTTCCATTGGATTGAGAAACAGATAGACCTTATTGAACTAATGGGTGTTGAAAACTATTTAAGAACACAAATATAGAGTGTTAAAAAAAACAGTATTTATTTTAATTATACCTTGCTTGCTTCTTTTTTTATTAGGATTATGGCAAGTATTCAGATTGAACTGGAAGAATAATATTATTAAAAGTATGAGTCTTCCAGTTGTTCATCTATTGCCCAATAACGACCTTGAAAAATTTAACTATAGGCATGTCAAGATCGATGGGATTCTAAGTGACATAGAACTATATGTTTTTGCAGGGCAACACGGCTATCACGTGCTGTCTCCTATGTTGCTCACCACTGGACGTTACATGTTGGTGAATAAAGGAATAGTCAGAGAAAAAAAGGAGAAAAAAGTAAAAATTGAAAAAGTAGTTGCAGATGGAACTTTATATTGCGATAGCAATAAAAGCAAAAATTGGTTCATCAAAAACGATACTGCTTCGAATACATGGTTTACCCTGAGTACAGAGGAAATTTCCAATGAGTTAGGTATTAAGCTAGAGAAGTGTGTATTGTGGCCGAACAATTTTGGCAGCAAAGTAGCTATACAGCCAATGAAGCATTTGGAATATGCAATCACTTGGTTTGCACTTTCCTTAACTTGGTTGATTATGTGCGTAATTTACTATAGGCAAAGCCTCAATAAAGCTTGAAGCTTTCTGTACATAAAATTAGAAAAGTAGTTATTCATCTTTATCACTACCAAGGTCTTTTAACATACTGTAATTGCCTTTTCTAAATCTACTTTTTAAAGACGTAACTCCACTTTCGCTAATACCACTGAGGCTCAGTGCAGCTCCACCTAGCTGCAATCCTATCTCAGATGTTTCAGGAATAATTTTACTAGCTCCTAGATCTCTATAAACCTCCACATTACTCAGATCTGGTAAGCGTATTACAATATTTACATGCGGAAAATTTGCAGCAACTAAGGAAACAACTTTTTTTATAGTAACTTCATTCTTTATTGAAATAACGAGAGCTTGAGCTCTTTCTATTCCTACTGATTTTAAAATTTCACATCTTGTAACATCTCCAAGATATATAGGAAAACTATCACTTTTTCCTTCTTTGACTATTTTTGATTGAATATCTACAACAACGTAACTTAAATGCTCTGCAGTAAGCATTTTTGTTACCATATATCCCACTCTACCAAATCCAGCAACTATTACATGGTTATAAAGATCTTGTGTATCTGTTTCAACAGCTTCATCATCTAATATTATTTTCTCAGTGCTAAATGAGTTTGCTATCCAATCTCCAAGCCCCGATAAAAGAGGAGTGAAAGCCATGGTTACTGTAGTTACCATCATAAGTACTTGAGCGATTTCACTTGGTAGCACATTTAGTTCATTTGCTAAGCGAAATAAAATAAACGCAAATTCACCGCCTTGTGAAAGTAGTAACCCAGCTTGTATAGCAGGTGCACTCTTAAACCCAAAAAATCTACACAATATATATATGATAGATGTTTTTAAAACGATAAGGATAATCGATAATAAAGTAATTAGTGGTAACTTGTTGAGTAAAAGTTCGGTATTGATAGACATACCAACAGTCATGAAAAATAAGCCAAGAAACAAATCTTTAAATGGCAATACTGCGTGTTCTACTGAGTGTCTGTATTCTGTTTCTGCAACTAACAATCCAGCGACAAATGCACCTAATGCCAACGATAAATGGAATTGCTCAGTAATAAATGCTGCTCCTAATACTATTAAAAGCGTTGTTGATATAAAGACCTCATTACTTTCCATTTTAGCAATAACCGAAAATAAAGGTCTAAGCAATAATCTACCAGTTATAAATATCAGCACTAATGCAATAGCTGCTTGCACCAATGAACCTGCCAATGAGCTTATCAGGCTGTGCTCAGAATTGCCAGCAAGTAAAGGTACCAATACTATTAATGGTACCACTGCAAAATCTTGCATTAATAGTACTGCTATTGACAACCTACCAACCTGACTTGCTTGAGAACCTTTTTCTTGCAGAACCTGCAACACTATTGCTGTTGAGGATAGCGCAAGCCCACCACCAATAACTGTTGCTATATTCGTATTCACTCCGAAAGCAAGAGCGATGCACCATATTGCTACCATGGTAACTATAACTTGAAGAGAACCGAACCCAAATACATGAATACGCATAGCGATCAGGCGTTCAAATGTCAATTCAAGGCCTATAATGAATAATAGGAAAACTACACCAAATTCTGCAAGATTATCCATTGCTTCAGCTGAGTGTATCAGATTAAATCCATGAGAACCAATAACTGCACCTGCAACGAAGTAACCGAGCACTGGACTAATATTCATTTTCCAGAACGCTATGACTATAAACACAGCAGCAGAAAGTAAAATTATAATATCAAACAAATGCTGAGAGCCACTGTGCATGATATTTAACCTGTAGAATTAGACCATTTAATTGAGCAGCCAATACTTGATTTTTGGTCAATTGGAGAATTACCAGTTTCTGCAATAAATTTCATAGCTTGAAATAAGTCACTACTTCCTATTTCATAGCTTTGAACCTTTTCTTTTTTTGTGTCATTAAAACGTCCACGATAGCAAAGGTTTAAATTGGAATTAAAGCCAAAAAAGTCAGGAGTGCAAACAGCCCCGTATTCTTTAGCTATTTTCTGTGTACTATCAATTAAATATGGAAATGTAAACTTATTTTCCTTGGCAAAATTAATCATATTTTCAAAGGAATCTTCTGGATATTCATTTACATCATTTGACATTATTGCAACGGTGTTTACCTGATAATCTTTTTTCAATTGATCAACATCGCTTACCAGATTGCTAATAATTGACTGAACGTAAGGACAGTGATTGCATATAAACATTACAATAAGACCATTTTTTCCACAACAGTCACTTAATGTATAGTATTTATTGTCTACTCCCAAAAGATTAAAATCTTTTGCAGTAAAACTAAAATCGACTTTAGGAGTATTCAGAGCAACCATAGACTATTATTATACCATATGTAATTTACGGTCTTATTATTTAAATGTCAAACGGTTTCTATGTATACTGTTTGCATATTCTTTTTTAGTATTATAATTATAAAACTTATGTTCATAACTTTCGAAGGAATAGACGGCTCTGGTAAAACAACACAATCTAAGCTACTTGCAAATCATTTTAAGCAAATTCACGGCGAAAATAATGTAGTGTCGACTCGAGAACCAGGTGGCACTGATTTTGCAGAAAAGATAAGAGGAGTGTTGTTAACAAATAATATTGATCCTATTTCTGAACTCTTGCTACTTATCTCGATGAGGCACGAACATATGAAAAAATTAATATTACCAGCTCTTGCAGAAGGGAAAATAGTGATTTGTGATCGGTTTATTGATTCAACCATTGCATACCAAGGATATGGGTTTGGAGTTGATTTAAAACTAATAGAAGATTTGCACAGGTTGGCTGGAGTTAGATATCCAGATATTACATTTATTCTAGATATTGATGTTAAAGTTGGGTTAAGTAGAGCGAAAGACAAGAATAAATATGAAGAAATGGATGTTAATTTTTATAATAAAGTTGGAAAAGGGTTTAAAGAAATCGCCATAAAAGAGCCCGTTAGGTGCCATGTCATCACTGAAATTGAAACAAAAAATGATAATCAAGTACACACTAAGATTATTGATAAAATCACTATTGCAAAGACTTAACTATATTTATTTAACCTCTACTAATTTAAACCGAACCTTTAACTTGTGATAGAAAATTATTAATTTTAGGTAACATTATTTCACATGAATAACTTTTTGTTTGAGTAGCTAAAAAATCCTGTATTTTGTCTGGATCTTCTTCACTTATTATCTTATATGCCCTTGTGAGGTTCATTAATTCACTTCTATTTTTTTTATTACTTACTTCAGTAATAGTAAAAAATTGATCAAAATGGTCTAAGAGGTCTTTATTTTTTATTGAAGACACAATATCGTCAATTTCTTTCACAGATAATGCAAGTTCGTGTGCTTTACTACGATCTTCAAAACAAAGATTAACAAGCGCGTTGCAAAACCTATCTCTCGTAGTACTTCTCACTTCTGCTAATAAGGATTTAATATTTTCTTGGCAATACACTCTCTTTACTGATTCAGCTGGTTCAACCATACCAAGAACATTCTTTACCAAAGATTTTTTTTCACAACTAAATATGAACATGTAATAACCCATAGATAGAGTAAAGAACAAGAATACGGCTGGGAGCAAAAATGGCACTAGTACATTTTGTGATACAGGAAAGAGAAACCAGACAGCAGTTGCTGCTGATACAACAAGAAATAGCCCTAATAAAGTTAATTGCGCTCTTTTTTTATACTTATGATCAATGACTGCATTTACACCAATAGAAGCTACGTCAACCATTACTCATACCTCATTAAACAGTAATACTAACTGAATGATAGCATTATCGTGATGAAAATGCAACATTATGAATATTCTAATACAATTTATATTGACAGTTACAATTCTGAATGTTTTATTGCAGCGTTAGCTGATTAGCATTTTAAGCTAGGGTCAGATCTAATAGAGAGAGGATTTTTTTATTTTCTCATTCTTCTCATTTTCCTCTCTAACAATTTTTTTTCCGCTTAATATGTCCTTTATTTCATCTCCTGTTAAAGTTTCAAACTCCAGTAGATTTTCGGCAATGAGATCTAAGCCTTTCTTATGCTTGGTCAAAATGTCTTTCGCTTTTTCATAGCAAGAAGACACAACTTTCTTCACTTCTTCATCTATAAGTTTTAACGTATCTTCAGAAATTATCTCAGAACCATGCATAGTTTGTTCGCGATTGTGATAGATCGGACCTATTTTGTCGCTCATTCCCCATTTTGTTACCATAGAACGTGATAAATCTGATGCTAGTTTTATATCTGAAGATGCGCCGCTTGTGACTTTATCATAGCCAAAAATTAGCTCTTCTGCCACACGTCCACCCATTGCAACAGTTATATCTGCTAGTATCTTTTCTCTTGTGAGGGACACTCTATCTGTTTCTGGTAGTCTCATAACTAAACCGAGTGCCTTACCGCGTGGAATAATTGTTGCTTTGTGTATAGGATCAGAAGCAGGCATATTAACAGCAATCATCGCATGGCCAGCTTCATGGTATGCAGTCAGTCTCTTTTCCTCTTCTGTCATAATGAGAGATCGCCTTTCCACACCCATCATCACTTTATCACGTGCATATTCGAAATCATCCATGGTAACAATCTTCTTGTTTCTTCTTGCAGCAATAAGCGCAGATTCGTTCACTAAATTTGCTAAATCAGCCCCTGAAAAACCAGGTGTTCCTCTTGCAACTGTTTTCACATTTACATCAGGGGCCATTGATATTTTCTTTATATGCGTATTTAATATTTTCTCGCGCCCATTTATATCGGGTAAAGAAATAGTAATCTGCCGGTCAAAACGACCAGGCCTAAGCAGTGCTGGATCTAAGACATCCGGACGGTTAGTCGCAGCAATTATTATTACGCCCTCATTAGACTCAAAGCCATCCATCTCAACTAATAACTGATTTAATGTTTGTTCTCTTTCGTCATTACCACCACCAAGACCAATGCCACGATGTCTACCCACCGCATCTATCTCATCTATAAAAATTATACAAGGAGCATTTTTCTTGCCTTGATCAAACATATCACGAACACGGCTCGCACCAACACCAACAAACATCTCAACAAAATCAGATCCAGAAATGCTAAAGAATGGCACATTAGCTTCTCCTGCAATTGCACGAGCAAGTAAAGTTTTACCAGTTCCAGGAGAGCCAATTAAAAGGCACCCTTTTGGTATTTTTCCACCTAATATTTGAAATTTTTGCCTTTGTTTAAGGAAATCAACGATTTCTACTAGCTCTTCTTTTGCTTCATCAATTCCGGCAACATCATCAAATGTTACTTTTTTCCCACTAGTCATGAGTCTAGCCCTTGACTTGCCAAAGCTTATAGTTCTGTTGCCCCCCGCTTGTGTTTGTTTAAGAAAGAATAGCAAAAAGCCAATAAAGATAAATGTTGGGACCCATGAGATAAGTAATCCACCAATTACGCTCATGGCAGAATCTCCAGTTGAAAAGGAGAATCTCACTTTTCTATCATGTAAATTTTTTATTAGGTCGCTATATATAACACCGCTTGAGTTGAAACTTGAACCATCCCTAAACTTGCCCTCAATGCTCTGGTTTTTTATGACAATATTTTCTACATCATTGTCTTCTAGTCTAGTTAAAAATTCCGAAAAAGGTATGGTTGTTTTACTTCTACCTACATTTCCGCTGAACTGAATATAAACAACTGAAATAAGAACAATAATTACTAACCAGATCAATAAGCCTTCTAAAAATTTTTTCATTTCTATTTCTAACTAAGTACTAATCAAGCTTACCAAATTTTGTTTTATCGTGCTATTAATAATGCATTGAACCTTATCGTCATTGGTATTTTTTTCGTTATAATTTACATCAGGATAAGCAAGCACCTTTCCATCTTTTTGTACTGTAGGCAAAGAATAAAAGACTTCAGGGCAGCAGTTGTAAATTTAAAAGGTGTATTTAATTGTGACCACCACTCAGTGTGTTTTTTTTCATGAACAATAATTAACTTCATCTGCTATAAATTCACGTACTAGTAAGTCCATTAGAATTCCTTGGAGCTATACTAAAAAGAGTCTGAACACATTTCCTACATTTGCTTCTTCATTCTCAGGCTTTTGAAATTCATCCTTAAGCTTTTCAAGTGCATTACTAACATCATTCATGGTAATAACGATTTCTTCTGTGTCCTCTTTTACAATACGATTTCTGGCAAAATCTTTTACAGAATTTACTAAATTAAATAAATCAGCTCCTGAAAAACCTTTAGTTCTACCTGCAAGTTCTGTAAGATCTAGATCTTCTGTTCTTGGTGTGTCCTTCATATAAAGATTTAATATTTTCTCACGTAGGTTTTCGTCTGGTAAAGGAATATTAATGTGCTTGGACAAACGACCACTCCTAGTGAGTGCAGAATCTAAAACACCCATACGATTAGTTGCAGCAATTACTATCACACCCTCTCTAGATTTGAAGCCATCCAATTCAGTCAATAACTGATTTAAAGTTTCTGTATACGCTTGATGACCATAACTGCTACCATCACAGCGCTTTTCACCAACAGAATCAATTTCATCTATAAAAACTATACAAGGAGCATTTTTTCTTGCTTTCTCAAAAAGCTTACGTATATTTCCTGGACCAGTGCCAACATACCGCTGAATAAACTCAGATGCAGAAACACTTATAAATGAAGATTTAGTTTCATTTGCAATTGCTTTAGCAAGCAAAGTTTTGCCAGTCCCCGGTGGACCATAAAAAATGTATCCTGTGTCTTGCGCATAATTTAGCTTTTCGTCTATTTCTATTTCCCTTTTTGACTGAAGTTTACAAATCTTTCTTAACTCTCGTCTTACATCGTCTGAAACTGCAACATCATAAAGTGTTACTTTTTGTTCATTCGTTACTTTAGGTGATGTCATTAGTTCATAAACAACAACACATATTGCCCCAAACACAAAAAGTACAGCTGCAGTACCTGCCACTACACAAGTTACTACAGCGGATTTTTAATGATAGGCATAAAAAGTATAGTGTCCGTAGCAGTCTTAATTCTAAGAAACAGAATATACATAAGATAAATAAAAGCAGCAATTGCTAAACATAACAAAGGGAAAATGAATTTAAAGAACTCTCGCCAAGTTATTTTCATTATAATCCCTCACTAAGATAAATTTTCATCATCGATCATACTATATCGATAATATAAGATTTTTTTGTATTATGCAACTAATAATGAATTGAACCTTATTACTATTGATGTCTTTTGTATCATGAATTACATCAGGATAAGCAAGTACCTTTCCATCTTTTTGTACTGTAGGCAAAGAATAAAAGACTTCAGGGCAGCAGTTGTAATCCTTCAGAAATTCAGGAACTTTTTGTGTTTTTTTTAATGGAGCGATGATAACTGAACACTCTTGATTTCCGAGTATTGTGCAGCTAAATCTGTTATCCCATTGAGTAGGTTCATTTAAAGGTAGGTTTACGGTAATTTCTTGTATCTTTGACGATTCTCTAATTATTAAGATATTTTCTCCATATTTTCTTATTTTGCACCCAGAAAGTGTACAGTTAACATTACTATCCTTTTGCAATATTTTATTAAATATCGCAATAAGGCTATTGTACCTTGGTTTATAATGTTTACTGGCAATTGCCATTATAGAGTAAAGAAGAAGCCTCAAGGCTATTTCCTCTGGCAATTGATAAAATTCACTTAGTTTAATTTCAATATAACCAAGATCATGAACATTAACACAGTCATTAAATGCAAGGCGTGTGTAGTGCATCAACGCTTTTGCAGCTCTTTTCATATGAAGGGCTGTGAGGCATATTCGCTCTGTTAAAATCTCTTGATTGTCACTTGCTTTAAGTAAGCTACGGTATAAAGTTCGCCTGTATTTTAAGTTATAGTTGCTTCTATCTTCGATCCATTTTAACCGGTGAAGCTTAGCGTACTTTTCTATTTCACTACGACTAAAATTTAACAATGGCCTAAATATATAAATACCATTTAAGAAAGATTTGTAATCCATTGATGATAATCCATCTACGCCACTACCTCGCTCCAATCTTAATAAGAACGTTTCTGCTTGATCATCTTTGTGATGAGCAACGAGCAAACATTTAACATTATTGTTTTTACAACACTCTGCTAGTAACTTATATCGTGCTTTTCGTGCCTGTAATTGAATATTACCTTTAATATTTTGCTTCTCCCAATTTAATATGAACGATTCCTTTGCTCCAAGTTCTTTTGCATAACTTGTAACAAAATCAGCTTCTTTTTGAGACTCTGAACGTAACCCATGATTTACTGTTAATGCTATAGGAAGTGAAAGCTTGTTTTTTTTTGCCCAGTTAGTCATTAAGTGCAGTAAGACTATACTATCTACACCACCTGATACTGCAACTGCGATTTGGTTATAGAAAGCAAAGCTATTAGCTATATTTTGAAATAATAACTCTAATTTCATTATGTTTCTTGATGGCAAGATAGTCTCTACGTCATACAGCGACTTATTTGTGGTATATATAGATCCCGCTAACAAGCAGCGGAATTGCTCTCTTTTGTCATCCCAGTGCTTGACACTGGGATCCAGGTTTTAATGCAAGAAACTATTTCTTTATTCCAGAAAATGAAAATTCCACTCTACGATTTTTAGCATGCTCTTTTTCATATTTAGAATTTCTAGAATCATCTTTTACATTAACCAAAGGCTCAGTTTCACCCTTAGAAGCAGTTTTTATTCTGTTTTCTATGTAGGGTGCACAACTAACCATAAATTTTTTAGCTGCATCTGCCCTTCTAGCGCCTAGCGCAAGATTATATTCATGAGAACCACGGTTGTCAGTATGACCAGTTAAAGTAACCTTCGCGTCAGGGTTATCTTGTAACACCTCCATTACGTTAAGTAATGCATCTGCGCTTACTTCAGTAATACTAGATTCATCATAACCAAAGAAAACTCTTTTATCACCTATCTGCTTAACAACAGAATTCATTTTATTTGTTGTATTTGCTCCTTTTTTTGGGCAAGAACTTACACCAGTAAGTAGCAAACAAAAACAGCACATTATAACCAGTCTACTCCACATTACTAAACCTCCATAAATTTTAAAATAGTGCGTAACTTTAATTTCAGTAGCTAATAATCTCTCCATATTGTAATATAGTCAAGAGAAATAAAATACTAAATACTTTTTCTACACCCTTACAATTAATTTTCTTATAATATGCTGGACTCTGAGTAGAAAAATCCAATAAAGGAATAAAAAGTACAATTTTTTATGTACTTTAAGCAAATATACTTTATTATTAATCTATTACGATATTAAAGAGATGTTTTCTAAAACAATGAACAAATTATGAAATCTTATAAGTTTTTAGAGGAAGTATTATATAGGGTAAAGAATATCGAAAATACGCTAAAAGTACTAAACCAAAGCCAATTGAATATAGAGGACAAAGTTGAACAAATGAGTCTTCTAGAAGAAATCAGACATGAAATTATCTCTCATGATACAATAAAGGAATCATTAGCAGATGCTCTTGGTAACAAAAAAAGTGCAAATACTCAGCAGCTAAAGTTAATAGAGAGAATACATAAAAGCAACAGTGCTGTTCCTATTGATTTAGTAAAGTCTTTATCCAAAGCTAAGGTTGAATGCCAAAATTTATGGAAACTATCTCATTCTGAAACCAGTAACTTAGAAAAACTAAAAGAACGTTTTACTGATTTAATCACACTCATTCGCGAAGTAGCTTCTATAAAATCGCAGCAATTAAAATGCTCAAAATACGACTCACTGCTTGCTGACTATGACTCTGATATCACAGAAAAGAATATAAGGGAAGTATTCCCCAAGGTAGGCAAATTTTTTAGCGAAAATGTGGATGAAATAATTGAAAAGCAGAAAAAGGATAAGGTTACTAATATACAAAGAGTTGCTACTCAGAAGCAGATTGAACTTGGCTCGTTATGTTTACAGCAAATGGGTATTGCACTAAATGAGATTCGTACTTCTTATTACTACCCTATAGATTATGATGAATCTGATTTTTGTTATGGTTTATTTTCACTTTTACGGCATAGTGGTTATGCGATTTATCAAAAATGTTTAGCGCAAAATTCTATAAGTAGCCCAATTACGAGACATGTTATGTATGAAACTCAAGGGTTATTCATGGAAAGGATGATTGGAACATCCAGAGAATTTATTGAGTTCATTCAACCACACATAAAAGAGAAATTTGCTATAAAAGGCAAAACTAATAGCAGTGTTGAAAATTTGCACTTGGTTTTCAATGAAATAAACCTTTCCTCTTCTTTAAAGAACGCAGATGAATTTAGTCTGTTAGCTCATATTATGTTGAGAACTAGGTTAGAACAGGATATAATAAATGGTACACTGGAAGTTAAGGATCTGCACGATGCGTGGCTGGAAGGTATGAAGCACTATAAAATTCCAGTAAAAGCTAAAAATGAGCTGGACACTTATTTTCAAGATGAATATTGGGCAAGCGGTGTTATGGGCTACTTTCCTATAAAAATTATTGCTTTAATTGCTGCTGTGCAGATTTTCTCTTTCGTTAAAAAGAATCATTACGAATCATTAAGTGCTATAATAAAAGGAGATTTTATTTTACTTATCAGTTGGTTATCTCAAAATATATACAGTGCAAAGTGTGGCCTGGAACTGCTAAAAAAAGTAACAGGCAAGGGTTTAGACGTTGAGTGTGTTACTTACTACCTATCTGAAAAGTATAATTTGTCTCAATAAATGGTTTTCTTGAGTTATGTATGAATTTTGTTCGAAAATTGACCGGAAAGTTTTATAGCCTTTTTACTTTCAAAGGTTTGTTTGCTAGCGATATTGCCATAGACCTTGGTACTGCAAACACTTTAGTTTATCAGAAAAATCAGGGAATAGTGCTTGATGAGCCTTCAGTTGTAGCAAGAGTAAAAGAAAAAGGAAGCTACGTTCCTTATGCTTTTGGTAAAAAAGCTAAAATGATGCTTGGAAAAACGCCTGGAGAAATAGAGGCGATAAGGCCCTTAAAGGATGGAGTTATTGCTGATTTTAAAAGTGCGGAAGAAATGCTAAAATATTTTATACGCAGTGCAAACACAAAATTCACTGTTAATAAACCTAATATTATCATATGCGTTCCATCTGGATCCACACCAGTTGAAAGGCGTGCTATACAAGATGCAGCAGAAAGTGCTGGTGCAAATGAAGTATTTTTGATTGAAGAACCAATGGCTGCAGCAATCGGAGCTGGGCTCCCAGTTACTGAACCTGAGGGTTCTATGATCGTTGATATAGGAGGCGGTACAACTGAAGTTGCAATTATTTCTTTAGGCGGAATTGTTTATTCACGTTCTGCCAGAGTAGGTGGCGATATTATGGATGAAGCAATAAAATCGTATATTCGTGAAAATCATAAGTTATTAATCGGTGAAACAACTGCTGAAAAAATTAAGAAAAACGTAGGTTCAGCCAGTCTGCCAGGTGAAAATAACAAAGAGGGAATGATAATTAAAGGCAGGGATTTAGTGAGTGGCATGCCAAAAGAAATGCTTTTATCAGAATATCAAGTTGCAGAGAGTTTAATAGAGCCTGTACATCAGATAATTTCTGCTATTAGGACTGCACTGGAGAGCACTCCACCTGAACTTTCTTCTGATATAGTCGATAGAGGAATAATTTTATCCGGTGGTGGTGGATTATTGCGTAACTTGGGCAAAGTTATCAGTGAAACAACAAAATTACCAGTTCGTGTTGCAGATGACCCACTTTGTTGTGTTGCCTTGGGTAGTGGAAAAGTGCTTGAAAACATGGATTATTTTGGCCATGTTTTATTCAAGCAAGATTAAATTGTTTTTGAAGGTAGTTTATCGAATTGTTTTGATGGAATTATGTAATATAAATGAGATCCCAGTGTCACGCACCAAGTAATTTGAAGGCAACTTCCAGCAGGAAAGGGTGTCATCCGAGTAGCTGACACTGGGATCCAGGAAACTTAATTACAAATAAATATGCTGTTTTAATGAATTTGCATAAATAGACACTAGATTCCAGTGTCAGCTACTTTCATGACATCATCTACTATGTAAATTGCCCCCAAATCAAAACGTTTGCACAGTTGTATGTTGGAATGACACAAGATTTGCGTTTATAAATTAAGGCGATTATGCTAAAAGAATTTAAAATTGAACCTCTGCTAAAAGATAGAGCTCCGCACCAGACCAAGGCTATTGTTGCAATGTCCGGGGGAGTTGATAGCTCCGTTGCTGCAGCACTGCTATATAACTTTGGGTACCAGGTGATAGGTGTGACTCTTCAACTCTATGGCACCGACGGTAATGCTAACGCAAGAAAAGGTGCATGTTGTGCTGGACAGGATATTTACGACGCTAAGCGCGTGGCTGAAAGTGTTGGCTTTCCTCACTATATTTTAAACTACGAGGAAATATTCAAAAAGGAAGTAATAGAGGATTTTGCAAGTACCTATATGCGTGGGGAAACTCCCATACCATGCGTAAGATGTAACCAAACGGTAAAATTTCGTGATCTATTGCAAGTTACAAAAAATCTTGGTGCGGATGTGCTTGTAACAGGACATTACGTGAGAAGATTAGAAAAAAATGGTGAGGTAAAGTTGTGCAGAAGCATTGATAAAAGTAAAGATCAAAGCTATTTTCTATTTGCTACAACAAAGGAGCAGTTGAAGCTTTTGCGATTTCCACTAGGTGGGTTCTATAAAAGTGATATAAGAAAATTAGCAAAGTATTTCAGCTTACAAATTTCTGAAAAGCCGGACAGTCAAGATATATGCTTTGTTTCCGAAAGCTATAGTAAAACAATAGCTAAATTAGCTCCACAATCTGTACAGAAAGGTAAAATAGTGGATGTTAATGGAAAAGTGCTAGGCGAGCACAGTGGCATAGTAAATTTTACAGTGGGGCAAAGAAAGGGCTTGGGTATCGCACACAATGAACCTCTTTATGTGATAAAAATTAATACAGAAAATAATGAGGTTATAGTAGGTCCGATCAACGCATTAATGCAAAAAAAAATATTGATCAAGGAGTTAAATTGGTTAGAACAACCAAAGGAAGGTATGGAAGTAACTGTGAAGCTGAGATCATCACATGCGGGAAGTTTAGCAACAATACATTCAACTGACGAAAAAAATAAAGCCTGTGTCATTTTAAACGACGATTACTTTGGCATCAGTCCAGGTCAAGCCTGTGTGGCATATAAAGGTGAACAAGTTATCGGTGGAGGATGGATATGCTCTTAACTGGGTGGCTTAATTTTTTTATGCAGAATGTAAACGTACAATAATATTTATTGCTATTTTACCCTATATCGCTTATACTATAAAGTAGAATATTATAGGTTTTAGCAATGGTTAAGGAAGTTGAAGAACTAATAAAAATTGTTGGTAAGGGTAATTTATTAGAGACTTTGTTTATTTTTTTAGGTGGCTTTCAACATGCCGACTTAGATCGTAGTATGGACTGCAGAAATCATTTTGGTTTGTCTGCATTCATTAAAAAAGAGGGGGAGCCATTAGATGAATATTTTAACTTAAAGTTTAGTCTACAAGGGCTGTTTTTAATTTATGCTCAAGCTTATAAGATACTTAGTGAAAACAACAACCTGAATACTAAAGATGTCATAGATAAAATATATGAAGTTATTAAAGGGTCTGAGTTAAATAGAGATATAAATGAAGTAGTAGAAGTAGATGGAAGTAAATTAGATTTACTTAACATCTTAGCAAATCCAAAGAGAGAAGCAATATTTAAAACAGAAAAAGATTTTGAAAATAAAGTACTTATTGGTGTTAGAAAGTTACTAAATGAAAAAACTACATTAAACAAATATGACAGAGAATTTGCATTAAATAAGTGCATTATCAGCAGCTATTATTCCATTCATGACATAAAAGCAGATAAAGATATAGCATTGTTCTTTTCTTTGGGTGGTCACTATAAAGAACTTTCGTCATCTAACAAAACAGTAAAAAGAGAAGTATTAGAGATATGTGAGAATCAGTTAATAGCGCATTATACAATGTTCTTAGCTAAAGCACTACATATGATCAAGTTATCAAGTAGAGATAAATATACAATCGACCATGAGAATGTGGATCGACAAGAGAAAGAATTAAAAATGGATGGATTAATATATCCTATAAATACAAAAAACACCCTAGAGCAACTGTTAAAAAACCAAAATAGTGATGAATTTGAACAATTAGTAACGAGCCCTAAAAATATATACTACTCAGTGCCACAAGAAGAGAATAAATGTAGGCCAAATTTCATTGTCAGCAAGAAAAAAGAAAAAGACCATAAAAACACAGTCTGTAAACTTATTTTGGGTATGTTTGTATTATCTGTTGGGTTATATGTTGCTGATTATTTCCTTATGGAGCAAAAATTGTTCAACTCAATAAAAAATGTTTTGCCACAAGACAACCTTACTAACTTGATAGTTGGTGCGGTGCTTACTATTGTAATAGTATATGCTTTATTTCAATTATCACAGAAACCACCACTTTCAACAGTCAATGGAATGACGAATGAAAATTTAGAATCGCTCCATGCAAAACAAGCTTAGAACTACATAAATGTAGCAACTTAAAAGTACATATTGTATAATGCTTATTCTTAAGTTAAGAAGGTAATTTATGGATTTAAGTAAAATAACAGCGGTACCAAATGCGGTGAATGTGGTAATTGAAATAAGTGCAAATGCTGAGCCTGTAAAGTATGAATTTAATAAAGAGCTTGGGTTGTTACAAGTTGACAGATTTTTGTCTACCTCAATGACTTATCCTTGCAATTATGGGTTTATACCAAATACCTGCGCAGGTGATGGTGATCCTGTGGATGTTTTGGTGCTAACTCAATTTCCCTTAGCATCTAGTGTTTTAATATCGGTGCGTCCAATAGGCGCATTACTCACTAAAGATGAAAAAGGAGAAGATGAAAAGATATTAGCTGTGCCTGTTTCCAGTGTTGATAGCTATTATGACAATATAAAGGACTATTCTGACTTATCTAAAAACCTACTAGATAAAATTGCTCATTTCTTTTCTCATTATAAAGATCTAGAAAAGGGAAAAACGTTAGCAGTTGGAGAATGGGTTGGTGTAGAAGAAGCAAAGAAAATCATTGAAAAAAGCAGAAATTAGTTTTTGTTGATTTATAGCTAAAGTGGCTTAGGTTTGCCTACAATTTGAAAAACAACAAATTCGTCATTCCGCTACTTGTTAGCGGAATCTATGCTGAGATACCGCGCACAACTGTACGAACATTCATTCTTGAAGGTAAACTGCACAGCAAATGGTGTCATTCCAGTGCTTGACACTGGAATCCAACCTTGCCGTAATCTCATCAAGAACGTTGTGTTTTAACATAAGACCAGCCACTTTTATGCTTACCAACTTAGTGCCCAATCAAAATTTCTGGATCCCAGTGTCTGGGCACTGGGATGACATTCTTCTGGTAGGCTCAAATTGTAATGTTCGTACAGTTGTGGAATGAATTGCGGTATGACGTAGGGAAACCTTTCTTGGGTTAGCTATAGATTTTTGTACCACAGATCTAAAAATTACAGTTGTTCGGAAAAATGTTGCTGTTAAAAGCATTAGACAGGCGGTAGAGGTCTTGGTATTATATAATCTTTAGGTTCTAAATTTGGAAGGGTGGCCGAGCGGCTGAAGGCGGCGGTTTGCTAAACCGTTATACGATTGAAAAGTCGTATCGAGGGTTCGAATCCCTCTCCTTCCGTATACTGTTTTAGCACGGTCTGAATTCGCTATATTGGCATGTTTTTAGCCTGTTTACCTGATCTTGTTGCAATGGTTTTTATTTCCGTCTTTGCTTAGATAGCTATTAAAAAGTTGGCTAGCGTTGACTCAGTATTTATTATAGAATTGGTTGTTAACCTTACTTATATGCATAAAATACTAATTTTACTGTTGATAGTGTTGCCACTTAGGTTGCTTGCAACCGAGATTGAAATTGTTGCAGATGTAAATGGTGAGCCAATTTCAAATTTAGATATCGAAAAACGCATCAACTTTATAAATTCATTGTTTGGCACTCAAAGTGTTAATCAAAAAGAAGCAAAACCTCAAATTCTTAGGGAGCTAATAGACGAAATTATCATTATCAATGAAGCACAGAGGCTGAATATAAAATTGAGCAACGAGGAGTTAGATAATGCTATCATATTATTTTTAACCCAAAGTTTTAAACTTAAGGCTAATGAAGTTGATCAATACATAAAAAAG
Organism: Wolbachia endosymbiont (group A) of Hedychridium roseum; assembly: GCF_964028325.1. Classification (NCBI taxonomy): domain Bacteria; kingdom Pseudomonadati; phylum Pseudomonadota; class Alphaproteobacteria; order Rickettsiales; family Anaplasmataceae; genus Wolbachia; species Wolbachia endosymbiont (group A) of Hedychridium roseum. The sequence continues at coordinate 890,952 of NZ_OZ034755.1, forward strand.
CATAATATAGATCTTAGTATTTTAAGAAAACAAATAAAATGTCAGTTACTATGGAGCAAAATTATTGAAGTAAGAATTGTGCCATTTATTAATATAAGCGATAAAGAAGTAGATGATGTAAAAAGGCAAACAGAAAAGCCGGATTATCTTATCACGTTCCAAGAGTTTATAATTCCTGATCAAAAAGACAAGGATGTTTATGGCATAGCTGAAGATTTAGTAAAAAAATTACGTAATAGTAATAACCCGGAATCTCCAATAAAGATGCGTAAAGCAACAGTTAATTTAAGTCAGCTCAAAGATAAACTTAAGAGCGTTTTAGAAAGACTAGAAACCGGCGATATAGCAGGTCCATTCAGTTTCAGTGAAGGTTACTCTATTATAAAAGTCATAGACAAGGTACAACTTAATTATGCACTGCTGGAAAGCACTTTAAAATTAAAACAGATTGTGGTTGAGGGTTCAGAAAGTTTATTGGATAATTTTCAAGAGCAAAAGGTCAATTGTTTAAATTTTGACAAATTAGCAGATGATTTTAAGTTGCCAAACGCAAAAGAGTTTGAAATAAAAATGCGAGATTTAAATCCTGATTTACAGATTTTATTTAGTAAAACAAGTGTGAATGAAATAGTAGAATTAAGAGAAAATGGCACTGCAAAGTTAATGATGTTGTGTGATATCAAGAGTAATGCAGCGGATATAGAAGCAATTAAACAGCAGATGTACCAACAAAAGATTATGATACAAAGCAACTTGTTATTAGATGATATGCGTAAAAATTCAGCTGTCAGTTATCGGTATAGTTGAAGTCAGAGAGTGTCCTTGTCTCTGTCTTTGTGTACGAAAATTACTTTGTTCTATAAAATTTCAAAAAATTTGAACAAATATAGTTAAAATAGCACATGAAGAATATAATGCTAATTGGTGGTGGAGTTGGAAATGCAGTATTATTTTCGATAGGGAAGGCGTGTCTTGAAAATAATAATAAGGTTTTGTACTTTGCTGGCTATAAGAAATTAAGTGATGTATTTAAACGAGCACTGATAGAGCGTGCATCAAATGCAGTAGTTTGGGCATGTGAAGAAGGATTGATAGAAACAAGCAGAGATCAAGATAAATCCTTTCATGGTAATATAGTTGATGCAATAGTCTCTTATCAACAAGGAAGATTAGGTATTAATTTAAACACTATAGATAAAATTATCACTATTGGTTCTGATAAAATGATGAAAGCTGTGAATGAAGCTAGAAAAACAATTTTAAAGCCATATCTGAAGTCAAGTCACATAGCAATATCGTCAGTTAATTCTCCTATGCAGTGTATGATGAAAGAAATCTGCGCTCAGTGTGTTCAGCAACATATAAATACGGAAACAGGAGAAAGGAGTTTTGTTTATAGTTGCAGTAATCAAGACCAGGATATGGAATTTATTGACTTTGATTTTTTAAGTGAGCGCTTAAAGCAAAATAGTTTACAAGAAAAACTCACTGCGAAATGGATAGATCATGTTCAAAGATATTAAACAGCACAAAAAGGAAATAAGAGAGCAATATAGAGCTATAAGAAAAGATATTGATGAAAGTTATTCCAGTTATGCGGCAAGTTCCCTTATTAATCTCTTTAATCAGAACTTAAGTTACGTTAAAGGCAAAACAATTGCGGCTTACGTTCCAATGGATGGGGAAATAAATGTTGTCCCTTTGATGTGTCGTTTGCTCTATTTAGGTTATAAAGTAGCAATTCCTGATAAAAATCAGTTGATAAGATTTGAGGGATGGAACGAAACAAATGAAGATGTAATTCCCGACACAATCATTACTCCTGTTGTTGCTTTTGATGATCATTTTAATAGATTAGGTTTTGGCGGTGGTTGGTATGATACAATGATAAAAAAATTACGGCCGCTTGGAAAAATATTTATAGGTGCAGCCTATGAGAAACAATATTGTAAAGATTTACCTGTAGAAAAACATGATCAAAAATTGGATATTATAATCACTGAGATGTGTGTTAGATGTGGAGGTGGATTGCTCAAAAAAGTGGATAGAAAGGAGTAGCGTAACCCCACTTTCTGATAGTAATTTTTGCGTCAAAATGCTCCTCAAATGCATCAACCCGGTCCTGTGATTCCTTCTTCACTCACTCGTTCAGCACTTGAACTACCTAATTGAGAATCTGGCTTCATTTCCTGAGCTTTCTCATTAACTTTTTGTTCTACATCTTCTATTTTACCGTTACCAATAGCCATAATTGCAGGTTGAAATTTATTTATAAGATCATTAAGTGCTTTCATATCTGCTACATGAGTACTGAGGCCCTTTTCCAGAAGTCTGCTCATATCATCTTCTGAAAAATTTTGAATGGTTCCATTCTTTACTAACTCTTGTATAGCAGATCGCTGCCTTTCATTTTGAAGCATTTCTAATATTTTTTTCCCATCATCAAGACCTTTTTTAGCGTCAACGCCTTCGTTATCTTTAAGACTAATGTTTGCAATAGTTTCAAGCACGTTTGTTCTTAATCTACTAAAGTTATTCTCTCTTGCTTGAACTGTAGGTAATTTATCTATTAAATCCTTATATGAACTTTTCACTGCTTTTCCTGCTTCAATCGCTCCTTCTTTTATTTTTTCCCCTGCCTTTCCTATACCTATTCCTACATAACGCGCTCCAATAGCTACAAGCGCTATTAATGTAGCAAGCACAATAAGCGGAGAAAATGCTACTCCCAATACTATTGCTGTAGAAGCTATTCCAATTTTTTTATTTGCAGATGCTGATTTAAAATAATTGACTAGATTGTCCAGCGGACCTTTATTATTATTTATAACATTACTTATTGCTTGCTGATTAACAGATTTTAACGCCTCTTCTATTATTTTTGAGTCAACGTTTTCAGAAGTTAACCCTTTAAGTGCTTCTTCAATGAATTTTATAAATAATTCTTTGTTTACCTCCTTTTGCAAGCCTTGGTCATTAATCGCTAAACCTAAATCTTTGAGATTCATCCCTTTAACTTGTTCTGATAGGGCTTCAAACAACTTCCCTTTTTCTTCCTGTGGGAATTGTGCGATGCTTTCTATTATATCTGAAATAGCTTTTCTTAGTTCTTGGTAGTCAGTTTCATTATCAAAGAACTCAGCCACATTTTACTCCATTGACTGTAAATATGCCTAATTATACATACTAATTATTAATTATATCATAATTGATATAACATACCCCTTTCCAAATATAGAATTTGTATTAAAATATCTAGATTATATGAAATCAAGGTACTTTATGGGTGAAAAAAAATTAAAAGCTGCTGTGATTTTATCAGGGTGTGGTCACCTTGACGGTGCAGAGGTAAGAGAAGCGGTTTTAAGTCTGCTTGTGCTTGATCAGCAGGAAGTGGATGTTAAATGCTTTGCACCTGACATCAATATCACACAAGTTATGAATCATAAAACAAAGGAGGCAGTGAAAGAAAAAAGGAATGTACTTGTAGAAGCAGCAAGAATCGCAAGAGGCGAAATATATGACTTAAAAGAAGCCAAAGCTGAAAATTTTGACATGCTAGTCGTACCTGGTGGATACGGGGTTGCGAAAAATTTATCTGACTTAGCTGAAAATAAAGACATGGTGACAGTAATGCCTGAATTTGAAAGATTAGTTTCAGAATTTTTTGTCACAAAAAAGCCAATAGGAGCAATATGCATATCTCCAGCCGTAATTGTTTCAATTTTAAGTAGCAAGATAGGTAAAGAAGAAAGTGAGATTAAGGTAACTATAGGAGATGACAAAGAACAGTTGATAGAGAAGCTTGGCGGCAAACACATAAAGTGCGATACAGGGTTATCAATAGAAGACGAAGAGTATAATGTATTTTCCTGTTCTGCTTATATGCGTAGCGACGAAAGTACATACTCTGTATATCAAGGGATAAAGCATATGATTGACAGTATGGTAAAAAAGATTAACAAAAAAACTAAACAACCATTCCTCTAAGATGTAGTAATTTAGACTTCCTTACACAATTAACTGTTGAACTTTACATTCCTAGCTGTATTATGGTTATATAGCTAAGAGACCTAGGTTTACTGACTATTACTTGTTAGTGGTATGGCGTAGGGCTGCACTAGCTATATATATTTAGCTCTTTTTTTATAAACGTAAGGTATTTTATATGTCAGACCTTTTCTATATTGAAACTACGTGTTGTATGGACGGTCAGTGTGATGTCTATACAGGGGAAGTGAGTTTTAATGATGTTATGTTAGGCAAGTTCAGTCTAAATTCGTGCAGCGGGAAAGAAGCTATGATAAATCTAGACGTTATTACATTCGATATTAATATCGCTATTGATGGTCAAAATGGAAAGACAATAGAAAGAGACCTTAAAGGTCTTGAATTTGTAACTAAAGATGATGGTTCTTGGTATATTAATAAGAATTTTGGTAATGATAGATTTGAAGTTATAGTAAAGCAATCATAATTTTACATCTCAGGTGTAACATTTAGTATAGGTGCTATTCTATTTATAATGTTCTTTACTATAGGCGCAGCAATTATTCCCCCGGTATGGTGTATCCCTTGAGGTTCATCAATAGCAATTAGCACTATATACCTTGGGTCAAGCATGGTTAGCACTCCTATAAATGACGCTATGTTTGCATCTTTGCTATATTTACCATCTACAACTTTTTCCGCCGATCCAGTCTTTCCCCCTATTGAATATGCCTTTATTTTTGCTCTGCTGCCAGTGCCATCCGTTACTGCTGCGCGTAATAATTTTCTCATTTCCCTGGAAGTTCTTCTTGAGATAATTTGCTCTCCTATACTTCTCTTATTCAACATCAAGGTTGCGTTATGAAATACCCCATTGTTGATTAATGCTGCTGCAGTTTGTGCAAGATGTATAGGAGTTACAGCTATGCCATAACCATAAGATGCTGTTATTAAAGTGTTTTCACTCCATTTATCCGGGATTATCGGTGTAGATTTTTCTGGTATTTCTATTTTCAAAGGAGAAAATAGCTTCATAGCTTTAAAGTATTCTACTTGTTTTTCAATACCTAATTTAACTGCAATTTTTGCTGCACCAATGTTGGATGATTTCACAAATATATCTCGCACAGTGATTTCCGGAATCTTAAATTCATGAAGATCATAAATTTTATATTTCCCAATAGTGATTGGCTTTGACACGTCATATAAATCATCAATTTTTACAACGTTTGCATCAAGCGCTGCGGCTATTGTAAAGAATTTTAATACCGACCCCATCTCATACACCCCAAGACTGGCGCGATTAAACTTTTGTACGTCTTCTGCCTTATTCTGTAGGTTGGGGTTAAAATCAGGCAGACTGACCATTGAGATGACTTCACTATTTCTCACATTTAAAACAATTCCTACTCCGCCGAGTGCCTGATATCTGCTTACAGCTTTAGTTAGCTCTTCATGCACTATGCTTTGCACTCGTGTATCTAAGGATAGTTGAATACCCTGGTAAGGTGTTATTCCAGCGCGTAATGCTGGAATCCACGTATTTTTTTTCTGGACCCCAGTGTCAGCTACTTGGATAACAGAATGTTGTTTGTTTTTACTTATATATGCCTCAACTCCTGCAATACCGTTGCCATCTATGTCAGTGTAACCAAGCACGTGTGAAAATAAATTACTGTGAGGATATATACGTTTTACATCGTTATAGAAGTTTATTCCTGGCACGCCGGCATTTTTTATTGCTAACAGTTCTTTTGGAGTCAAGTGCCGCTTTACCCAAGCAAATTTCTTTTTTGAAGTAAGTACTCTATATGAATTCTCGTATTCAAGATCATTCAAAATAGAACACAGTTGTGCTGCTATACTTTCCGGATTCTTTACTTTGGTTGCATCTGTATATAGTGATGTTGTGGGCACATTTGTTGCTATTACCACTCCATTTCTATCTAAAATATCAGGTTGTTTATATACTGTATTATCTTTTCTAAAATTTTCTGAAGTAGTAGGTTGATCAAATGTTAAAGAGAATATGCGAAAAATAATTATTATATAAAACGTAAATAATGGTACTATAAAACACAGTGAGCGGAGCTTATTTTTAAGTAATGCTTGCATATTTACTTGATTTGACAAAAATGGAAATTATCTTAGCTGAGCCGCGAGGTTTTTGTGCCGGGGTAAAAAGAGCTGTGGACATATTAGCTATTACTTTAGAAAAATACAAAAACAAGTGCCAAGTTTATGTGCTACACGAAATTGTTCACAATAAATATATAGTAGAGGACTTTAAGAGACAAGGAGTGGTTTTTGTGAACAGTATCGAGGAAATTGAAGATAATGGAGGAATACTGATCTTCAGCGCGCACGGAGTGTCAAAAAATATAGAAGATGAGGCAAAAAGAAAGGGTATTCAAGTGATTGATGCAACATGTCCTTTAGTCAGCAAAGTGCATAAAGAGGCAAAAAGGTATGAAAACGGTGGTAAAGAACTAATTCTCATTGGGCATGAAAACCATCCAGAAGTTAAGGGAATTAGAGGAAGAGTAAATAATCCTATCATTTTAGTGCAAACTGTGCAGGACGTACGCAATTTAAAAGTTAAAGATCCAGATAATTTATCTTATGTTACACAAACCACGTTAAGCATCGACGATACCCGTGAAATTATTGTTGCCCTGAAGCTCAGGTTTCCAAGCATAACAGGTCCAGATTTAAAGGACATATGCTATGCAACGCAAAACAGACAAAATGCTGTTAAAAAGCTAGCTGAAATTGTAGACATGGTGTTAGTTGTAGGAAGTAAAAATAGCTCAAATTCAAACCGCTTATTAGATCTGTGCACTGCCAGAGGAAAAAGAGCCTACTTAATTGATAATTACAGCTGTGTGAATAAAAGCTGGTTTCATGGCGTAGAAAAGATAGGAATCACTGCAGGTGCTTCTGCTCCTGACATATTGGTTGATGAATTAATGGACTACCTAAAAGTAAACCTGAGTGTAAAAATTTCAGTGATGCCATGTGGTATTATTGAAAATGTTCAGTTTAAAATACCGAATTTGGTTTAAAACACAACTTATCTACTAAGCTTCTCTTGAAATCACACAAATCAGCATCTATAGCTAAGACGTCATACCGCGATTCATTAGACTTCTTGCATAACCTTATAACAAACTTTTATTGGGAATAGAAACGAAAAACTTACTTGACAAACTCCGCCAGCCCCCTTATCATGAAACTGAAGGTATTCAGTTATCTTCATCTATGCAGATTAAACAGCAAAAAAACAACGTAGTTGGCGTCTTATTTTTAATTTTTTGCACTATGTGCACCTTATGTCTTCACAATATTCTGGGTTTTTACCTATATAAGTTGAAACGCGCTTATAAGTCGTTTAAGACAGTATAGTACGCCAATTTGAAGGATTAGAGAGTGAACACTAATTACCACGGGATTTCTTTTGCCTTTTTTTCTGCTTAGTAAGTTTCTTAAACATTTGAGATAAGGTGAGTTGCATTTAAAAGCAGCCAAATTGCAGTGTTTAAGACTTAAAAAACGCCAATACTGAAAATAGATATTAACTGGGGCTTCTTTTGCCTTTTTTTCCGTTTGGTAAATTTCTTAAATATTTATAGCTAAACGACAATCGTCATCCCGCTGCTTGTTAGCGGGATCTAGAGATACCGTGACGGTATGACGAGGGAGAACAGTTAGCGGCTGAGATACCGCGAATGAATCGCGGTATGACGTAGGACTGCTGTCATTCCAGTACTCCTTTTTTTGTCATCCCAGTGCTTGACACTGGGATCCAGTTTTCCATATAATCTCATCGAAAACGTTGTATTTTAACGTAAAACATCTATTTTTATGCTTACCAACTTAATAAAATTCCTGGATCCCAGTGTCTGGGCACTGGGATGACACCATTCTTTTTTCTGGATTCCAGACTGGAATGACACCGTCTTGGATGGAAACCAGTGTCAGCTACTTTCATGACACCATCATAAGGTGAAACTGGATCCCAGTATCTGGGCACTGGGATGACAGGAGAAGGGGCTACTGCCGTCATAAAGGAACCAGTGTCAGCTACTCGGATGATACCTTTTTCTACTTAATTTGGGTTATGCAAGAAGTCTATTCGCGGTATCTCAGCATAGATTCCGCTAACGAGTAGCGGAATGATGGTTTTTTAAATCGTCGGTAAGCCTAAGTCAGTTTAGCTATATGCTTTTAATTTCCCCAAAAGGAGAATTAAATATGTGAAATTCTAGTTGATATGATTTAATGAATGGTTAGTTTAAATTACTAATTTATTTAAGAGATTTTAATAATATTTAACCCACTTACTTTTCTATTTTCCATATCACGATGGGCTTGAATTATTTCATCAAATTTATATTTTTTATTGATCCGTACAGTTAAAAGTTTTTTTCTTATCATCTCGAAGATTTCCATTGTGGTAAGCACTAATGTGAATCTATCATGCTTATAATGGTATATTGAGGTTCCAGTTGCAAATAACGAACGTGAACTAAGTAAAGAAAAACTAATAGGAGCGTTACCTGATATCTGCCCATAGGAAACGTATATGCCGAACATGCCTAAAGATTCAAAAGAGAGCTTGCTTGTAGCGTAACCTATGGGGTCATACACTGCACCTACTCCTCTGTTTTGCGTAATCTCCATAATTTTAGAAACGAAGTCTTTATCATTGTAGTTTATTGCGTATGTACAGCCACTTTGTAAAGCTGTCTTCATTTTTTCATCAGAGCTTACAGAGCCTATCACTACACCTTTTTTATCCTTTGCCCATTGGCATATTATTTGTCCTAAACCACCATTAGCCCCATGAACTAGCATGAAAGCACCAGGCCTAACTTTATAAGATTGATTAACTAAATAGTGAGCTGTCATACCTTTAAACAGCACTGCAGCAGCAACTTCATCAGATATGTCATCTGGAATTTTTATCAGATATTTCTGGTGTATAATGCGCTTTTCACAATATGCCCCTGGAGGAGCTGTGCAATATCCAACTCTGTCTCCAACTTTGAATCCATCACTGATTTTTTTACCAAGTTTTTCAATAACCCCAACTGCTTCCACTCCAAGCACTGATGGTAAATTTTTAATTTTGCGTGTACCTTTTCTGTGCTCTAAATCATAACGATTTAAGCCGATAGTTGTGTGACGTACTAAAACTTCCTCGCCTTTTGGCTCACTTATATTCTTATCTACAAATTCTAATACTTCTGGCCCCCCAGTTTTTTTAATTTGTATAGCTCTAACCATGATGAATGTAAGATAAAAACTTTGATTATGTTATCTAATAATTAATATTTTGCAAAGTTATTGTTTTCACAATCAATAGACTTCTTGCGTTACCTCCTGTCATTCCAGCGCGTGACGCTGGAATCCAGATACGATTTCATCATATAAATCTTTCCATTCTTGATTTGTTTTTTCAATTAAGTTTATTTTCCATTTTCTCTGCCAGCTTTTTAGAAGCTTTTCTTTACTAATTGCTAAATTTATGTCTTGAAACTCCTCAAAGTAGACTAATTTACTAACATTGTACTTTGACGTGAAACCGGAAATGGCTTTGCTTTTATGCTCCCAAATTCGTTTAATTAAATTTGATGTTATACCTATATACAGGGTTCCATTTCGTTCACTTGCAAGTATATAAACATAATAACTTTTCATATATAGTAACCTGGATCCCAGTGTCAAGCACTGGGATGACACCATTTGTTGTAAACTCACTTTTACTCTATGGTTATACTACCTTGCCGCTATCCTGAACGGATACCTTCTTTCAGCTTTGGATGACAATAGGAAAAAGTTTGTTACTTAAGCTTAAAAAACGTGTATGATAGTGTTATTTCGCTCAAATCTTTTGTATTACTATCAAGCATTATCTCAGGATCTATATAGAAAGATACGGGCATAGCAGCTTTTTGTTTTGGTAGCAACATTTGTTCTTCAAAACAAAAGCATGCAACTTTATTAAAATACTTACCTGCTTTGAAAGGCGTAACGTTATATACTGCCATACCAAATGAAAGATGATCAGATAGATTTTTTGCGTAATAAAATGCTAAACTTTGTTCTCCTATGTTTACGTCAACGTAGTTAGTTTCTGATTTAAATTCCCAAGGTAGATCGGACATTATATCAGCATTGAAGTGGACCCTGATTTTTTGGTCAGTTGCACTTATTGTTGCATTAGTTACTTTTCTTGTTGTGCCACCATACCCGGTAGCTTTACAGAAAATGCTATATAGTGGCACCGATGCATATGCAAGACATAGCATCAACACGACTAAAGATATTAAAAAGAAAACTATAGAATTCTTACTACCTTTCCTTAAAAAGGAAAACATCTAGTCCCTATTATTGAACAAGTTAAGTAACCTGAGTAGATTGAGAAATATGTTAATAAAGTTAAAATAAAGATCAGTTGCACCCAGTATTGCCAATTTAGTAGTAGCGACTTCTGATCCGTCGTTATATTTATAATAAACGTCCTTGATTCTTTGAGCATCATACGCAGTCATTAAGGTAAAGACTATTACTGATATGAACGATATTGCAAAGTAGAGAGGACTACTTCCAAGGAATAAATTTACTATGGATGCTATAATTATCCCCAAGACTCCCATAATCAAGAAAGAGCCCATACTTGTAAGATCTCTTTTTGTGGTATTACCATATAAAGCCATAGAGCCAAACATAATTGATGTAATGAAAAACGCTCTTGCTATATTTTCTGCAGTATAAACTATAAAAATATAAGATAAGGAAAGCCCCATTAACACTGAGAACGAGAAAAATATAGTAACGGCAGACTGAGCACTTAGGTGTTGAATTCTATACCGCATATAGATCACCAATGCAGCTGGAGAGAATATTATCACAAGCGACAGAACAGGATTAGAATGAATTACCTGAAAAAGACCAGAAAATACCGTTAGAAACGCAACAAGCCCTGTAACGCCTAAAGCTAAAGCCATGTAATTATATACTTTAGTTAGGTAACTTCTGAGCCCAGCGCTATAATAAACGCCCTGAGAGCGGATATCCTGTTCATTTCTCATGTAAGACATAAATACAACTCCTTTTGTCCATTATTTAACACATTATAATATAAAACCACATTTTTATCAAGTATTTTTATTATAAACAGTTATGCGCTGGCATTTGTTTTAATATAAATAGAATATAGGCCTATTGCTGCTGCATTTGAAACATTTAAGCTGTCAATTACGTTTGACATTGGGATTTTTAAAAGATAATCACAATTTTCTTTAACTAACCTCCGCATTCCTTTCTCTTCAGAACCAAAAATGATTACTCTTTTTTTCTCAAAGCTCTTTATTTCATCTATATTTTCTTTAGCATTGCAATCAAACCCGTAACACCAGTAGCCGACCTTTTTTAAATACTGCATAGTTTTTACTATATTTGTAACGTATATTAGCGGAACAATATCTAAAGCTCCACTTGCTGCTTTTGCAATAGATGCATTTTCACTCGGTGAGTGGTTATGTGGTAAAACCAATGCGTTGACATTAAAACAAGCTGAAGTTCTTAAAATTGACCCAATATTGTGCGTGTCAGTGACTTGATCTAAAATGACTATAGTAGAGCTGTCGTTTGAGCTTTCAGCTACTTCTTCGATGCTTAAGTTACAAAGAATAGGGGCAACATTTAAAGCAATTCCTTGATGGTTAGCACCTTTAGATAAAACGTCATTAAGTATTTTGTTTTCTACTAATCGAACTTTAATGCCCTTACTATTTGCACATTGCCTAATTTCTTTTTCGTGTTCTCTATAGAAATTTTCTGTTGCTAATAGTTCTATACACCGCCTATTTTTATTCTTCAGTGCTGACATGCAGGTGTGCTTTCCATACAGCCAAAAATTCTCATTAGTTTTTGACGATTTCATCGTATTATCGAAAATCTGATTTTTATAGAATAAGCAACATTTTACTATGTTTGGATATTGTTGTAAAATTATACAATTCGATTAATGCGTTTATGTCGGACGATGAGTTGGATTGGCAAAAAAATGTTAAGCCAATAGAATGTGGAAAAGTTACTTTAAAAGTTAATCATAAAGTAAATATAAAGTCTATGGTTGATAAAGGTACCTCCGACTTACAAAGGAATTTTCTTAATACCAATAATGGTAACTCATCATTTTGTCTTGACCAAAACACAAAATCAAAAGTTGATAGGGGTAAATATTTTATAAGCGATAAGCTCGATTTGCACGGCTATAGTATAGAGGATGCTTACTGTAAATTGATAGATTTTATTATCAAAAATTATCGAGCAGGAAATAGATGTTTATTGGTAATTACGGGATACGGCAGTGCAACAAATAAAACAGACACTATAAAGAATAACTTAAATAAGTGGTTAAATGATACTAAAATCCAGCATATGGTTCTATACTACCAGCAAGCTACGAAAAAACATGGTGGTAAAGGGGCTTTTTATGTTTTATTAAAAAGGCTTAGGCCCTATTAGCTGCTTAAGTTTCCTTTTAAGCCTTAATTTTTCTTATATAGCCATATAAAAACCAGTGTTCGGCAGCGCGTTACGCACAATTGTACAAACATTGTAGCCGTTATTCAAGTAGCCCGCAGAAACGAAAAAACTTCCTTGACAAACTCCGCCAGCCCCCTTATTATGACAATAAGGGTATTTATGACTCAAAACTTGTTTTTGACCTGCAGGCTCAATGACAAAATTCAGTAAAAAACTTAGGGTATTTTTTGGCGGATTACATAAAATTATAGCGGCTGCATGTCTTTTAAATTTTTTCTACATTCAGCCAAAACGCGCTTAAACTAAGCGTCAGCACATTATTACAGCGCCACTTACAGTAATATAGAGTCAAAACTCGCACCACGGGAGTTCTTTGCCTTTTTTTTATTTGGTAAATTTCTTAATGTTTGTAGCTAAAAGAGCCCAAGAGAGGTGTCATCCCGCTGCTTGTTAGCGGGATCTATGTTAAGAGATACCGCGAATGAATCGCGGTATGACGTAGGAATGAATCGCGTTATGACGTAGGACTGCTGTCATCCCAGTGCCCAGACACTGGGATCCAGTTTTCCATATAATCTCATCAAAAATGTTTATTTTCTAGCTACTTTTATACTTATCAACTCAGTATGCTTACTTACAATTAAAATTCCTGGATCCAAGTAGTCAAGCTACTCGGATGACACCCTCCTGATGGGACCAAATCACAATGTTCGTACAGTTGTGGGCGGTATGACAGCGTTAGCTATACTTTTATACTCACCAACTCAGCATCCAATCAAGTAGTCAAGCTACTTAGATCTGGTGGACTCAAATCACAATGTTCATACAGTTATGCTGTGCCCTATGGTGTGATGTTCTACGAGTTGGGTAACAGGAGGTAATGCAAGAAGTCTAATAGCGCAGCAACACGGAACCCCATGTGAGACCTGCACCTATTGCAATCAGCAGTACCAGATTTCCTGATTTTATTTTTGATTCTTGTATTGCATAGTCTAAGGCCAGTGGAATTGACGCTGCTGAGGTGTTTGCATGCTTATCAACGGTATTAATCACTTTCTCTATAGGAAAATCTAATTTCTTTACTACTGCTTCAATAATACGAATGTTTGCTTGATGGGGAATTAACCAGTCAATATCAGTGATTTTCAAATTATTGCATCTTAGTGTTTCCTCTACTGAGGCTGTTAACTTATCCACTGCATGTTTAAACACTTCTCTTCCATTCATGCATATTTTTCCAGAATCATCAGTAGAGGATACCCCTCCGTTCGTACATAATATGTCCACATTGCCATCAGAGTGTAAGTTTGTTGATATGATGACGCTGCTACCCATTTCCGATTTTATTATCACTGCACCAGCACCATCACCAAAGAGTACACAAGTTGACCTATCTTTCCAGTCAACAATCCTAGACATTATTTCAGCACCAATAACGAGCGCATATTTAATTCTATTGTTAGATTTTATGAGCGAATCAGCAACTGTAACTGCATATATAAAACCAGAGCATGCTGCTTGTACATCAAAAGAAAATGCGTTTTTACATTTTAACTTACTTTGTACAATCGTTGCACAGCTAGGCAAAGTTTTATCAGGCGTTGTTGTTGCAACTATAATCAAGTCAATTTCATCTACTGAAATTTTAGCTTTTTCTATAGCACTTTTTGCTGCATTTACAGCTAGATCTGACGTTAATTCTCCTTCATCTGCTATATGCCTTTGAACTATTCCTGTTCTCTGCCTTATCCATTTATCGCTTGTCTCAACTATCGATGCAATTTCGTTGTTACTCAACGTTTTTCTTGGTAGATAAGATCCAGTGCTTAATATGAAACTTTTATTCAATATGACTTACCCCGTTAATTATCTTTTGATTTAAATTTTCACTAATTGCATTTACTGCAAATTTTATAGCATGGGCAAAAGAAATAGCATCAGAATTTCCATGACTTTTAATGATGATACCATTCAGCCCTAAAAACATAGCTCCACTTCTAATTTTGGGATTAAAACGCGTTAATGCTTTATTTAGTTTAGATTTTAACAATATACCAATAAGCATTTTCGCTATCCACGAGTTGAATACTTCCTGCTTTATTAGATTGATAAAAGTACTAGCGGTTGCCTCAGCTGTTTTGAGCATTACATTGCCAACAAAACCATCAGCAACAATCACATCTATATTACCCTCTAAAAATTCACTTGCCTCTATATACCCTTTGAAATTAATGCCTGGAGCGTTTTTAAGCAACTCAAAAGCGCCGCGCACTGAGTCATTACCTTTAACTTCTTCTGTACCGATATTTAGCAAAGCAACCTCAGGATTGTCAATTTTTAGCGCTACTTTTGCAAATATACTTCCCATTAATGCAAATTGGAATAACGAATCGGCATTACAATCGACATTTGCACCAAGGTCAAGCAAAGCGAAGCTTTTTGTCTTAGTTGGACAGATAGAGACAATAGCAGGACGATAAATATTTGGTAATGTTCCTAAAATAAATCTGGAAATTGCCATCAACGCCCCGGTGTTGCCTGAAGATACCACTCCGAAAGCTTTACCTTCTTTCACTGCAACAATTGCAGCTTTCATACTTGAGTCTTTACGATGTCTCAGCGCAAAAGATGGCTTATCATTTGCAAGGACATTGTCAGAACAATGAGTAAACTCAGAATTGTTACTTACTTTTTTATATTTCAAAAGCAAAGGAGATACTTTTTCCTTATCTCCATAAATATGAAAAAGAACTTTAATGCCTGGGTCAACAAGATTATCCAAAAAAAAACCAGCACCCTGAATTACGGAAAGAGGCGCAAAATCGCCCCCCATAGCGTCAAGTGCAATAACTATGTGATTATTGACCGTAGGTAACATACCATAATAGTCATTCTGCCTGTTGCTTAATGAAAACTCGTTTTCCTTTGTAACTGCCATCTACTGCTACATTGTGAGGCAACATGAATTCTCCAGTTGTTGAACATACCACAACATTCTTAGGCTCAATAGCATGATGAGAACGATGCATATTACGCCTTGACTTCGACTTTTTTCTTTTTGGAACTGCCAAAACTTCCTCCATTCTACTACAAAATTCAATTCATTAATAACATGTTTTTTACAAGAAGTAAACAGGGATAATAAAATAAGTAAGGTTTGCTTATGTAATTGAGTCCTATAGCTAAAGTGGCTTAGGTTTACCTACAATTTGAAAAACCGTCATTCCGCTACTAGTTAGCGCCGCGGCGGTATGACGTAGGGAAACCTTTCTTGGGTTAAGCTTTAAATTAAAACATCAAGTATGTTGAACTTAAAACATATCTCAGCTATACTTTGCGATAAAGTTAATAAAAATTTTAATAAAATCAGTAAGACTAACCTCTAGCTAAAATGAATACAAAGTGAGCTTTTTTGATATAAATAGTGTTAGAATAATTGGTAGGTACTTTATCAATTTTTTGTTAAGGCTTGGTAGTGCATTCATATTTTTTATTCAATCTCTATACCACTGCTTTGTGCCACCATATTATTTTAGCAACGTAGCAAAACAAATTATAGAGATAGGCTTTTTCTCTCTGCCAATTGTTGGGCTCACTGGAGTTTTTATAGGAGCGGCGATAGTTTTACAAAGCAGCTTGAGTGACTCATTAATTAACCAAGAGCAGATAATACCCAAACTTGTTACGATCACTATCATTAAAGAGTTAGGACCAGTTTTGATCAGCTTAATAATGGTAGGGAAGGTTGGATCATCAATTGCAGCAGAAATTGGTACAATGCGCATCACCGAGCAAATAGATGCCCTTACAACTTTGAACATCAACCCTTTCAAGTATTTAATTGCACCAAGGATTTTAGCGTCAATCATAGTATTTCCCATACTTACAGTATGTGCAGATCTAATAGGAATATTTGGAGGATGTATCACTGCAGTCTTCGAATTTAACCACAATTTAAATATATACATTAAATACACAGCTCAGTTCTTTAATATGTACGATTTTATTGTTGGGCTAATAAAAGCAATTGCTTTTGGCGCCATAATTTCTGTCTCAAGTTGCTATTACGGTTATCATTGCAAAGAAGGTGCACGAGGAGTAGGTGTTGCTACAACATCAACTGTTGTTTTATCGTCCATACTGATCATTTTAGCAAACTACATGATTACTTTGATACATGCGTAACCCCATAATATCAATATTGAACTTAAGCTTATCTTTTGATGATAGGACAGTACTAAAAGATCTAAGTTTCGATATATTAAAAGGGGAATCATTAGTCATACTTGGCGGCTCAGGAAGCGGCAAATCTGTACTAACAAAAACAATTATCGGCTTGCTTGCTCCAGACTCAGGGTCTGTTAAAATAAATAGTAAAAGCAAAAATAAATTTGGGGTTTTATTTCAAAATTCCGCTTTATTTGACTACGTTACAGTGTGGGAAAATATATCTTTTAATTATAAAAAGCGCTTTAATATCAGCAAAAAGGAGGCAAAACAGCTAGCAATCGAGAAGTTAAATGATGTTGGACTGGAGGAAAGCATAGCAGATATGTTTCCAATAGAGCTATCAGGTGGAATGAAAAAAAGAGTAGCACTTGCAAGGGCGATTGCACACAATCCAGAAATCATCGTATTAGATGAGCCAACTTCAGGATTGGACTCAATTATGTCAGATATAGTAAACGAGATAATAATAAAATTATCTAAAGATCTTAACACTACAATTATCACGATTACACATGATATTCATAGCGCATTTAAAATAGCTGATAAAATAGCAGTATTACATGAAGGGGAGATCATTTCCCATGGAACTGTTCAGGAAATACAAAATACTAATAACGAATATATAAAGAAATTCATTCGTTATATAAGGTAGCAGACATTGGAATTCGGATTTTTTCAAACTGGATCCTATAGCTGACCCAAGCAACACGTCATACCGCGATTCATTCGCGGTATCTCGGCATAGATTCCGCTAACTAGTAGCGGAATGACGAATTTGTCGTTTTTCAAATTGTCGTAAGTCAGTTTAGCTATATATAGGATGACAGAAATTGTTTGTATTAGCTATATTCAAAAGCTCTATTGATATTCTGCAATATTTGTGATAAAATAATAGCTTAAGGTTGAGAGTAAAAATTTATGAGTGAAGCTCAAGGTCCAAATATTGCAGAATGGCAAGCGCAGCAGCAACACCAAGAGGCTGCTGGTGAGAAAAGTGGTTTTGGTCTTGGTCATAGCGACTCTGTTTCAACAGTCGTGGATGGAATGAAATGGTTGTTCAACTTTCATGAAGGAGCAATTGCTGCTTATAGTAACGTGTTTGAAAGTTTGGTAAGTGGCAGTAGTTTAGTAACACTGTTTGGAAAATCAGGTAATATGTTTGGCATAAAATTTCTTGAAAGCCTTGGAGAACATTTTTCAGGTGGAGGTGGGGAAGATATGCCATCAGAAGGAATGGATATGGCTCATGGTGATGAGGGACCTCACTCAGATGATTACCCTCATGCCAATAATGAAATAGCTCATAATGCTGATGGTTTGCAAGACATGCATGATGCAGGTGATCACCATGGTCAATCTTTTTCACCTGGTCCTTCACCATCTGTTGGCGATGACCACGGACATGAACTTGGTTAAACGCTTAAAAACTGCTGAATAGTATGCGAGAAGACCTAATAAGAAAAGTTGCTATTGTTGTGAGTTTGTCTTAGTGAAAAAGGTTTCAGTTTTAGGATCAACAGGAAGTGTTGGAAAAAAGACTGTAGATTTGCTCTCAAGGAGAAAAGAAGAATACCAAGTGGAAGCACTAAGTGCCCACTCAGACTTTGCTCTACTGGCACACCAAGCAAAACTGCTGAATGCAAAATACGTTGCTATCTCCGATGAAAGGTTTTACAAAGATTTAAGAGAAAACCTACTTGGTACAGATGTAAAAATAGCAATTGGCGCTGAAGGTCTAGTAAATGTTGCTTCCCTACCCGTTGATCTCTCAGTTATTGCAATAGTTGGTATCGCAGGCCTTGGGCCAGTTATAGAAGTCATAGAAAGTGGCACTAAAGTCATTGCACTAGCGAACAAAGAAAGCATTGTTTGCGGTGGAAAGTTATTACTTAAAAAAGCTAAAGAAAAAAACGTACAAATAATCCCTATTGACTCTGAACACAACGCAATTTTTCAAGTTTTGCAAAATGACGACAAATGCGTAGAAAAGATCATACTTACTGTTTCTGGTGGACCATTCTTAAACTATAGTTCTGAGCAATTAAGAAATGTCACGGTAGATCAGGCGCTTAGTCACCCCACTTGGAATATGGGAAGGAAAATCTCAGTTGATAGTGCAACAATGATGAATAAGGCACTAGAGATAATAGAAGCACATAACTTGTTTAACATCAGCCCGGATAAAATTGAAGCAATAGTGCATCCTGAGTCAATAGTACATGGAATTGTAACTTATAAGGATGGGTTCAACTTTGCTGTGCTTGCAGAAACTGACATGGCAATTCCTATTTCATATGCTTTGTCTTGGCCGGAAAGATCAGCTTTAAATCGTAAATTAGATTTAACAAAGCAAGGAAAATTGACCTTTCAAGAACCAGACCATAAGCGTTTTCCTGCGCTAAAGCTTAGCATGGCAGTGTTAAACTCTTCTGCTCCACAAACAAACAGTATTGTGCTCAATACTGCAAATGAAATAGCTGTTAATGAATTTTTGAAGTCACGAATTGGCTTTTTAAAAATAGTAGAGGTAGTGGAATCAACAATGGAAAGTTTTGATAGTTACACTGATATTAATTCACTATCTGATATAATAAATATTGATTGTGAAAGTCGTATTATTGCTAATAAAATTGTTGAAAGTAAAGTTGTTGCGTATAGCTAGAGTAATGTAACCAGACTGCATTCTGTGATTTTAGCAAAACACGATCTTTCATTTGAGCTTTCTTCAATTTAAAATAAATACAGAAACTAGCTATCTTCAAAAATATGGTTGAATAATTGTATCCGTTCAGGCAATGGCATCAACTTAAGGGATGTTAAGGAGTAAAATACTACAAGAGACAGCACTTTTGTTTCTATTTTATTGCAACAAAAAAGTTTAAAATGTGTCATTTTTAGGTGAGGCATGCAAAAAGGAAAAGATCTTATCTTACAAATTAAAAATGCAATATACTCGAAAACTTTTCAGAAAATCCATTGTGTTGAGTTTTACACGAACAAGAAAACTTCTTTTTTCGACAGTATTTTCTATAGTTAGTTAAAAAAAGTTTGGGAATAGAATGTGAACTTATGGAGCCATTGACATGTACCCTCAAAGCAAGCTTTTTCTAAAGCAAGGTATAAGATTTGCCATACAGGCTTTCAAGAATTTAAGCATCCAAACAGCCTATCAGGATGAACCTGAGTTGGAGAGGCTATAGACTTATTGCAGCAGATGGTTCTGGTATTCAGCTCTGAGGAAATTGTATCCGAGTTTGAACCAAATGGAACAACAGGCACCATTGGCAATTTATTTGTTGATTTGTGTACTTCGCTGATTTGTAGTGCTCGTTTTACGGCTTGGAATATAGGTGAACAAACGTTGGCGGAAGAGCAATTACCCGAAGTTATCACTCAAATGCGTTCATTAAATCAAGAGAAATTATTATTTATCTATGATCGTCTTCAGTAAAATTCATTCAGCAGCATGATGATTTGGAAGTAGATTTTATTTTTCGCTTGCAAAAAAGAAATTATAGCAAGCTATGGGAACGCTGGCGAATTAGATTTTGATTTTATATTGGAAAATGAAAAGCTAAAAAATAAAATGAAAGGACAGAAAGTAAGAGCTAACATTAGCCAACGGAGAAACAGAGTTTTTGATCGAGACTTTGGAGTCAAGCTTATGTATTAAGGTGGCACATAGAGGAGTGCTATAAACGACTCAAAGTAGGAGCAGAGTTAGAGAATTTTTCTGGAGAGGCTGTATTACAAGAATTTTGGGCAAACTTGGTCATGTGCAATATATTATCGCTTCATATGTGTGATGCACAAGGGCCTTCCCAGATCAAATTGCTGAGAAATTTTTCAGTTTTATTTGGTGTGATGAGGCAATCAAGTGCTTGTTGCACCAAAAAACTTTCAAGCCCTTTTTAAGTATACGCACTAAAGTTAAGATCCGACCGGGAAGATTGTATAGCCGCGATAAAGTAGATAAGCCTAAACGCCATCATGTCTTTAGGAGAGTTTGCTAATGTATGCTCTTAAGTTGACGCCATTGACTGTTCTCCCTCGTCATACCGCCGCGGTATCTCTAGATCCCGCTAACAAGTAGCGGGATGACGAGGTTATCGTCATGCCACCGCAGACCGTCATACCGCCGCGGTATCTCATCAG
Organism: Wolbachia endosymbiont (group A) of Hedychridium roseum; assembly: GCF_964028325.1. Lineage (NCBI taxonomy): Bacteria > Pseudomonadati > Pseudomonadota > Alphaproteobacteria > Rickettsiales > Anaplasmataceae > Wolbachia > Wolbachia endosymbiont (group A) of Hedychridium roseum. The sequence continues at coordinate 911,886 of NZ_OZ034755.1, forward strand.
CTAACAAGCAGCGGGACGACAGCAGTACTACTTCATACTACCGCAAACCGTCATACCGCCGCGGTATCTCTAGATCCCGCTAACAAGTAGCGGGATGACGGTTGTCAGGCTAGCTGTCATCCCAGTGCCCAGACACTGGGATCTCATTTTACTCTATAATGGCAGTGCCTCTATGATGTAAGGAATCCAGTTTTTATGCAATCTCATCAAGAACGTTGTGTTTTAACGTAAGGTTGGCTACTTTTACACTCACTAACTTAGCTGGATCCCAATGTCTGGGCACTGGGATGACGAGAAAGGAGCACTGGAATGATACCCTCCTGATGGGCGCAAATCACAATGTTCGTACAGTTGTGGGTTTAGTACGCCTTATAATTCTCAAACTGCTGTTCCGAATTAGAATTATTAAATTCACTATAAGGAGGAGCGCTTGGAGGAGAGTAAGGAGGAGGTGGTCCATAATTCCTAACTGCTTCTTTAGCCTTCTCAATATTATCTGATTCTTTCTCATGCTTCATATGAAAAGCTAAACCACCAGCAAAACATACGAGAGAATTAACGCCAAGGATAACTAAACCCCACACTGGTAACACTGGATAAACAGCACAAGCTACCAAAGCCGCTAAAGAAACAGCGCCAACCGCAAATTCTATATTCCTAAGCATCTTAAGCTTATTATCAAGATAATCTATTTTTTCTTCTTTTCTAGCCGCTTTTCTGCTGCTGTTATACCAAAAACACATACCAGCATGGAAAGCAACACACACAACTGCAGCTACCATACCTAAAGCTAATAGCTTTCTACTGTCTTCCGAGTCTTTTTTCTTATCTTCTCTGCTTTGATGGCTACCACTACTGAAACCAGGGTTATTTATAACTGTAGTATGACCACCAAACAGGCTGCGAAGTAGTAAATAATCCCAAAAATCTAAACCTCTATCATTGTGTACATGTACGTGTGTAACCTGAGGGCCTGTAGGTTGCCTGTTATTCCCTGCGTTATATTGATTATTTCTGCTTCCTGTATCGTGCCTATTGCTTGAATTTGGATGTGTAAATTTTTCATACGCATTTTTAAAATTCTCCTCACTCCAATTTGTGGTGTTTTGCGTATTACAAAATTGTAAAAACTCTTTAACATTACTGTTACTACCAGATTTTTTTATATAGGCTAACGCATACCTTTTTAAAACACTATCACTTGCTACCATAAATACCCTCTTAAGTTAAGACTAAATTAATAAATACTTATTATAACAAAGTAACGTCTTCTTGTCAAATCAACCATAACTTAATACCCAGTTAATATCCTTTCCACCAGCTCTTTTACTGTCGGTACGTAGCCATTCTCATAAAACGGATCTTGCTTAAATTTGTACACATTGTGCCCGGAAAACATGAGTTCATTTTCAATATCGCCGTCATGTATAATGTTTTGCAGTGTTTTTTGTATACAAAAACTCCGTGGATCTGGCTTTCGTCCTGTTGAATGGTCGCCGTGATCCTTCCAATTGCTAAACAAACAATGACTTAAGCATCCCATACAATTGATTTGATCTTGTCTTATCTCTGCAAATTTGCCTGGCGTCACAAAAATAACAGTTGTATCTGGAGTTTTCATTGCTTCTGTATACCCTGCTTTAGTCCATGTATTTGCCAGCTCTTTGTCTTTTGAAGTAAGGTAGATCTTCCTACCTCTGCTACCCATTGCAAATTCACTACTAAATTCTTCGCTGGCATTTTCTGAAAACTTTATTTGACGTGAATTCCGTTTCTGCAACTCACGTATGAAGTTATTTTTTACTGCAGATGAGTAAAACCCTGTTGGACTGAATTTATTTAAAAATACATCACCTTCTTCTAAAGTGAGTAGCTTCTTTTTCCACTCTGCAGAAATTGGGCTTTCTTTCGTCAAAAGTGGACGAGTGCCAAACTGAAAAGCTATTGGTCCAATTTGCAGATTGTCAAACCAATGTTCCCAATCTTTCAAATGCCACACTCCTCCTGCCATAACAATTGGTGTTTCTGAAAGACCGATCTCGTTCATGAAAGATCTAAGCTCTGCAACTCTTTCAAATGGAGCCTGTGGTAGCTCTGGGTCTTCACTGTTACTGAGTCCATTGTGCCCTCCAGCAAGCCATGGATCTTCATACACTACTCCACCAAGCAAACAGGAAGATATTCTTTGGTAAGTACGCTTCCATAATGCTTTAAAAGCACGCACCGATGAGACAATAGGGTAATAATAAACCTGATATTTAGCTGCAATTTCTCCAAGCCTATAAGGCATACCAGCACCGCAGGTAATACCACGAACTAAGCCTTTTGCTTTTTCTAATATGCCATGAAGCACGCGTTCTGCTGCTCCCATCTCCCAAAGCACATTCATATGTATTCTTCCATGACCTTTTGATATTTCATTCGCTATTTTTGCCTGACTGATTCCAGCTTTAATACTATACTCAATCAATTCACTGTGTTTTTCATTTCTTGTTTTGCCTTTGTAAATCAGCGGCACTAACTCACCATTATCATCAATAAGCTTAGCATTTGCACCAGAAAACGTACCCACAGCATCTGCTGCAGCAAATGCTCCACTTGACCTTCCATCACTGATTGCGATGCCTTTGCCGCCCTCAATGATTGGCCACACTTCCTTTCCTGAAATTACTATCTTTTTTATCTTATTTTTCAAAACTTCCTCGCAATCTTTCACTCTATTTTACTTAATTACTAAAAAAATAATAGCTGTTTATTTTTTCTTTTATCATCAGAGCCTCTGCATAGCCAAATTTGGGTTTTGAGTAGACACAGCAGCTACTGTAATATAGTTTCGAAAGAAGTCTAATGTATTTTGCTATATGATCATAGGTCTAACAGGCGGAATTGGGGTAGGAAAGAGCTTTGTAGCTAATTGCTTTCAAGAGTTTGGTGCTGCTGTGTTTGATGCTGATTCTGTTGTACACCAACTTTATAAAGTGGATAAAAGCATAATAAGTTATGCAGAAAAAAATTTTCCTGGAGTGGTAGTAAATGGTGAAATAGGTAGAACAGTACTGTCTAAATATTTCTTAGCCTACGATGAAAATTGGAAACAATTTCAATCTTTGGTTCACTCTGCTGTGCTGCGTGAATTAGAATTTTTTATTGCCAAGGAAAAAAAGATCGATAGAAAGCTTTTAGTTTTAGATGTGCCACTTCTATTAGAAACAAAATTTCATTCATACTGTGACCTTATTATTTTTATCTATGCAGATAGCGTTGTGCAAGCTCAAAGACTTAACGAACGCAACATAGATAAAGAAAAGCTAAATTTAATCTTCAATGTTCAGTTATCTATTGAGGAGAAAAGGAAGATGAGTGACTTTATTATCGACACCAGTGTAAGCAAAGAGTATGTTTTTTCTCAAATAAAAAAAATAGTGGATTCATTAAACCTCAACACGTAGCTCTACGTCATACCGTCACGGTATCTCTTATACCAAACTTCGTTATTGGGAAGACAAATAGAATATACGATAAATTCACTTAAACCTCCAGTTATAGGCGGAAAGCACTCTTTTTCATTTGTCTCATTATTATTGAGAATTGGTATTAGCATAGATCCCGCTAACAAGCAGCGGGATGACGAAGTTATCTTCATACTGCCGCGAACCGTCATACCGCGATTCATTCGCGGTATCTCTAGATCCCGCTAACAAGCAGCGGGATGACGAGGTTATCTTCATACTGCCGCGAACCGTCATACCGCCGCGGCGCTAACAAGCAGCGGAATGACGATTGTCGATAAATCTAAGTTACTTTAGCAACAGTTATTCTCTACTAAATTACTCTGAATTTTGGTTATATTATTTGCGGATTTCACTGCTGAAATCTCAAATTTTGAGCTTGTGTTCAAAAATGATTCAACTGACCTGCCAAAAAAATCGTATCTCCACCCCTTGAATAGTTTATCTATCTGCCCAGATATTGACCCGGTTAACTCATCTTTTGAAGAAACTAATTTCCTTGATATGTTACTTTCTTTACATTTACTATCTAAAATAATTGAGAGTATATCGAATACAGATTTGTCATAATTATTCGGTAAGATGTTGTTTTGCTGCATCCAATTTTTTTCATTTTCATTAAAAATATTCACAAACTCTAGTAAATCTGCATCTTTTATATTTTTTGCATTCCTCTTGAGATCATCTAAAATCTCATCAACATGCTCTACATTTTTTTCAATAAAACCAGCTATTACAGCATTATTAATTACTTTATTACGATTCATATTATAGCGCTGTGCTAAGGTCTCTTGCCATTCACTAACTGCTTTAACAGTTAATACCAATCTTGGATTTGCTTCATAATTAAATTTAATTCTCTTCCATGCATCTTTTGGACTATGTAAATACTTATTTATATTAACTATTGATTCCATCTCTTCTTGAAACCAACACATCCTATTATTTTCTTCAAGTTTATTGCACAATATTTGGTATAAGTCATATAGGTGTACCACGTCGTTTATTGCATAGTCTAACTGATCCTCGGACAACGGACGCCTTAACCAATCTGAATTTTTAGCTTTAATTTTATCCAGCACTACTCCTTGATATTGCTCTACTACTTTTGAGTAACCAATAAAGTCATGATAATAATGACAAAACATAGCGGCAACTTGGGTATCAAAAATGGGAGTGGGAATACATTTAAACACAGTGAGTAAGGATTCTATATCCTGCCGGCAGCTATGAAACACTTTGGTTATCCCCTGATTTAGCATTATTTTCTTAATGAATGATAAATCAATTTCTGGCACTAATGCGTCTACAATAAAACTCTTCTCTCCGTAAGAAATTTGAATTAACGATAATTTTGGGTAGTAGGTTAAATTATTTCTAATGAACTCCGTGTCAACTGCTATAAATTTCGGCTTTCTTGCTATTAATTCTTCACACGTATCTTCCAGCTCTGATGTTGTACTAATTAGCATATATTTTTCACTTGGTGGTTCTACTTTATCTGACCTTACCCAGAAAAAGTAGAGAGAAAGTTAAGACGTTTTTGTCATGAGAATGATGCATCAAATTGTGCAGGAATGCAATAATTAATAGTAGAATGCCTACGTTGTTTGTTATAAAAGATTTCTATGTATTCAAATATGGCAGTTCTGGTTTGTTGAGCGAGAAGTATCAATAAGCAGCTCCCTTTTGAGTGAACTTTTCTGCAACAGAGTTATCGTAACAACATCCCTTATGGCTCATGCTGGAAATGATGTTTTTTGTATTCAATAGAAATTGGTAATTTTGAGAGGTATACTGTGACCCTTGATCGCTATGTAACAGCAGATTTTTATCGGGTTTGCGCTTATTAACGGCCATCAATAAAGAGTCAACAACCAATTGTTTATTTATTGAACTGCTCATTAACTACCATGCGTGAATATAGATCCTGCCAAATATAGTCATCCTTCTTTGGTTTTTATATAAGTAATCCCATATTTTATTTGGTTGATCGACAATAAAGTTTTGGTCTAATATATTGAGAGCTACGACTCTATTGTCCGTTTGTTGCTTCTTAGTTTTAAATTTTCTTCTCAATATAGCCCGAATACCATTTTTCTGCATAACACTTTGTACTGTTTTAATTTTTGCCTAAAGCTTTTAATTCAGTGTGAATTTTAGGGATCTGCATTTGGATGCTTTTTTTGAATATCTGCTAGAAGCCCATCTCTTGCTAATTCCTTACTGCTTTTTCCCTTAGCAACCCATTTATAATAACCACCAGCAGATATGTCTAAAACCCTACATAGTTCCTGTATTTTATAGCAATTTCTATATAAAAGAATACTTTACTCTTTTTGTTTGGTCAGGGCTTTTTTTTAAATGTCTCTTTCTCTTGTTACTCTTGCTAGTTCTTTTTTTAGATCAAATCTTTCTTTGTCATAAGGAGCCTTTGTCTGGAAATGCGTATGCTTCTGACATTTTTCCATCATATTTTCTTACCCATTTACTTAACATACTGCCATCTATGCCTAGATCTTTTGCTATTTTTTTACTTCTGTTTCTTTAACCAGCTTAACAGCTTCTAATTTGAATCCTGCTGCTTCTATTTGCCATATTTTGAAAAAACGTTTTATTTTACTCCAAAAACGTCTTAACTTTCTCTCTACTTTTTCTGGGTAAGGTCAGAGTATCCACTTTAACCTCTCTAAATTTGCTCATAACCTCTTAACTTGACGCGTATGACTCCCTACTTGGATGACAGATAGTAGTGCGAAAGCCTCTTACAACTTACTTTTAATTAGTCTAACCCATGCGTGCCAATCCCTCTCACCAAGATTGCTTTCAAAAGATAGGAGATCCTTTACAGCTTTTGAGCAAATTTCTTCACTTGGAATTGATAACTCCCTATTCATTGCTAACGTTAAACATTGAGTTTTGCACGCTCGTTCTAAATGATACGTGTAAAACATTGCTTCTTGTATAGTCCGACCACACGTTATAGATCCATGATTGCGCATTAACATGACAAAATTTTCTTTCAGATCAGCTATTAACCTCTTTCCTTCTGTATTGCTAAGTGCTAGGGAATTATAATTATGGTAAGAGATTTTATTGTAAAAGTGCAGTGCCCATTGACTTATTGGAAGTAGTCCATCTTTTAGAGAAGAAACTGCTACAATAGAAGGTGTATGCAGGTGAAAAATTGCTTGAATGTCTTTCCTTGCTTGATAAACAAAACCATGAATTATATAGCCAGTTTTATTATATTGATATTCTGTACCCTCAATCACATTTCCATCTAGTGATACTCTTATCAATGAATTTTCATTCACTTCGTCAAAGCGTATACCAAATGGGTAAATATAAAACGACTTTTGATCTTCAGAACATACCGAGAGGTGAGTATATGTATGATCATCCAGTTTAAGGTAAGACAAAATCTGATAGGCATAGACTAGATCCCTTTTTACTCTGCTCTTTGTTAACAACACAATCCTCTGTTAGAATCTTCTGAAGATTTATACACGAAAAAAGGCTTGTAGTAAACTAATAAGTCTATGCCACTCTGTCTTGCTTTCTGAATACCAAACACTTTTGTGTTGTAGCTTGCTTAAAAATAGTTATCGTTATTATAGAGTTTATATACAGAATTTATGTTTCTAAATTACATAATATCTTAACTATAAAAATAATTTTCTATGTAATATTTCATATGTTTTAAAGCTTTGTTTTTATGTTATTATAAATGTAAGTTTCAAGATTGAAAATAATATGGTAAGTATTAACACAAAAAAACAGCCAGCAGGATTTTTCATATATCTCTCTGGTCTTTCAGGAAGTGGTAAACTTTCCACAGCAATAGAATTGTCCAATATGATAGACGCATTAATTGTAAATAGTAAGTTCTATAACAATGTTCAAGTTTGCTCTATATACAATGGTGTCTTTGAACGTGATCAAATACCTAAAGAAGTTCAAGATAGAATATATGACATTATGCAAATTATGCTTCAGGTAATAGAAAATTATCCGATTCACTCAAAAAATTACATATTTATTGATGAGTTGATGGAAAATAATGACCAGAACATGAGGATGTATGATTCAATAGTAAGGCTTAGTAAAAAAATGAACACAGAAATCCTTCCTGTGGTACTTAGGTGTGATCTACCGACATTACAAAAGCGTATTGCATTAAAAAGGCAAAGAAAAAATAGGAAGGTGACTAATGTAAATAGCATGATAGAGCAATTTAGGATTAACAATTTATTTATACCACCGAGTGCCATAGAGATAGAAAATTCAGATATGAGTATAAAAGAAGTAGCTCAAGAGATAGTAAACCAGATGCACAGGCTTAGCCACATTGTATGTACGCGAAAGAATAGTCTATAATGATTTCATATACTGAGGCTCATTTAAATATAGAGCCTCAACTTCATTTAATTTTTGCTTGTTCTTCAGTCTATAATGAACCAATAGTCCTGCATGGCTAGCATTTAAATTGCAATCCATATGTGTAATGCAGTCACTGCTTGTAGCGTGACACTTGGATCCAGGTTCACGTGCTGCAGTTGGACCAGATAGCGGCAATAAATTGAAATCAAATAACTGCGTATAAAACCCTTGAGCATTTTTGATTATAGCTCTGATATTTTTTTTGCTATTCGTACAAAGCAAAGATATTGTGTAAGCTTGAACTTCCAGCGCATTAACTCCGTATAATGGCTTATTTGTAGCAAGATTTATACCTTGTGCTGCTGATATACCAACTCTAATTCCAGTGAAACTTCCTGGTCCAACTACTACCGCTAAATGATCTATTTTATCATAATTATAATTGTGCTTATCAAACAAAGTATTCAGAATTTGAAAAAATGATTCTACATGATTGTTGCTGGCGGAATTGCGCTCTACAAAACAATTACCATCATAATCAACTATTGCTATTGAACTACCAGTACCTACAGTATCAATCGCTAAAATAGACATTACTTAAGCTTATCATAGAGTTTTGTAAACATCATAGTAAAGGCACCATTACCCATAACATTTGCTGAAGTGATTATTGGATCAAACACTATATACAAGGCTGTGATTAACGAAAGCATTTCTGGAGAAAATTTGAGGTATTTCTCAAGAATAGGTAGCATTACCATAATTCCTCCTGCCGGCACTGCAACGATAGCAAACTTAAATAACAAAAAATAGAGAAGAAAAGTTACATAGTCCGTTGTGGACAATAAATAACCAGAAGTAATTACCATTGATAATATTATAACAAAAAAGCAATCACCTACTAAATGGAAGCTAGCAGTTATTGGTATAACAGACGATGCTATATCAGGTTGCTTTACATTTTTTTTGCTTCCTTCAAGAGTAAGCGGCATAGTTGCATTACTAGACATTGTGCTCATCGCAGTAATAAATGCCGGTATCATATTGCCTATACTAGCTATCCAGCTTGTGATCTTGAATGAATTTGCTGCTCCATATAAGAGGAAAACATAAAGGTAGGTTGCAGATGCTATAATAATGAAAATTATTGAGTAATCCTTAAATATTATAGATAAAACTTGATCATGCTGCATTTTTAAAGCAAGCCCAAGTACAAATATTGGAATAATCGGCGTCAAAAACGTCTTCAAAATAAAGAGAGTTAAATCTAACATTTTGTTCGAAAGCTCTTTGCTTTTCTTGGGTAGCAGTGTGGACACTACTATGCTGGACACAAATCCACAGGCAAGGGCATAAAAATTAGAAAGCAATGCAGGCAGCCTAAACGACCATAAAGGAACAATTGTTTCTTCATACGTTATATCTTGTATTGAATAAGTGTTTTGTATGATAAAATGCCCAACAGAATAAGCTATTAAACTTGAAGCCAGATTCGATAAGAAGATCATTATAATAAGTAACAATATAAACTTTATAGCTGACTGCTTAAGATTGTTAACACTGCTAAAGATTAACGCAAAAATAATAAAAGGCATTATAAATAGCAAAACCTCTTTTATACTCAGGCTCGTTGAGTACAAGAAGGTTTTTGCTTCCATTGGAACTAAATGACCAAAGAATGCAACTGAAGTGATGACCGTGAGTAAGATTAATAGTTGTAGCACGTTCTTATATACCAATGTCCTATGGACATATATATGGTAAGTTGGTTGTTAAGTAAAGCAAAACTGCCTATTGCTACGAAACATTATGAAAGACAAGCAGCTTTTGTTACTCCCGCGCGTACTGCACGAATATTATCTATTAGATCCCAGTGCCTTGACTACTTCGATCCAGGAAAATTGATTATGCACTATACAACATTCTCGATCAAAAAACTGATTCCAGTGTCAGCTACTTGCATGACAAAGAAGAGTGAAATTAGCACTCACCTATTATTCGTGTCGTTTTCAGTAAAAGCCTCCTCCCATGTGCCTTGAGTTGCTGCACGACTATACTCTGTTACTCTATTTTCAAAGAAATTCGTATGTTCAACGCCATTTAGTATTTCATCGAGCCATGGAATAGGATTATCATTGACATCATATATGGACTCAAGACCTAATTGCATTAACCGTCTGTTTGCTACGTAGCGTATGTAATTGCGCACTTCTTCTGCGGATAGTCCTTCAACATCTCCTAAATCAAAGGCAAGCTTTATGAATTCGTCCTCAAGCTCAACAATAGTGCGGCATGCAGAATATAATTCCTCTTTAAACTCGTTGTCCCAAATTTCATTATTCTCTTTAATAAATGTATTAAATAACATAATAATTGAATTGGTGTGCAAAGTTTCATCACGGGCTGACCAGGCGATTATCTGCCCCATGCCTTTCATTTTTCCAAAGCGTTGGAAATTGAGCAAAATTGCAAACGATGCGAATAACTGCAACCCCTCGGTAAATGCACCAAACACTGCTAGAGTTTTAGCTACATGTTTTTTATCGTGTTTTTTGCTTTCCTCAAATTCCAGCATGTATTCATATTTCTTTCTCATAGCATCATACTTTAAAAATGCTTGATACTCGCTTTCTGGCATGCCAATTGTGTCTAAAAGATAAGAATAAGCTGCAATGTGTATGGTTTCCATATTGGAAAAACTTGCAAGCATCATGCATATCTCTGTTGGCTTAAATATATTTGAATAATGCCTCATATAGCAGTTATTTACTTCAATGTCCGCTTGAGTAAAGAATCTAAAAATCTGAGTTAGTAGATTTTTCTCTACGTTTGAAAGTTTAGTTTTCCAATCCTTCACGTCATCAGCAAGCGGAACTTCCTCAGGTATCCAATGGATTCTTTGTTGCTGCAGCCACGCATCATACGCCCAAGGGTAATTAAAAGGTTTGTATATTGGATCTGCTTCTAACAATGACATAAGACACCTATTATTTTCTAAAGTAAATATTATATTAAGTGATATTGAGAATCAGTCAATTTAACTTTTTGAAATTTGACGGCAGGTAATTTATTAGTGTATTATAGCTTCAAGTAATTTATCAACAGAAATGCGAGTATTAATATCTTTTATTTTATTATTTACAGTGAGCTGCACACACACTATTCACAACCACGGAGCTCCTGGCATTAGTGTTGAATTGTGGAGCAAGATAAAAGCAGGTGACGATAAAGAAAAAGTGGTTCACACTTTAGGATCACCAATATTAGTATCAAAGTTCGATGACAATGTTTGGTACTATGTCTCATATAAAATTAAACAAGCTAACTTCTTAGGAAAAAGGAAGTATAGCAGTAAGTCCCTGCAAATTTCATTCGATCAGGACGGTAAAGTTGCAGATACAAAAGAAACTGACATCTTAGAGAGATCTTTGGCTGTTCCTGATTGAAAATCTGCTGACTACAGAGTTTTTCCCGCCCTTCTTTGTCATCCAAGAACCGTATTACGTCATCCCAGTGCCCAGACACTGGGATCTATTTTTTTTCTGGATGCCAGTGTCACGCACTGGCATGACAAGAAAGGAGCGCTGGAATGATAATGTGAAGTGTCTACTTCTGTCATCCAAGTAGCCTGACTACTTGGATGACAGAAGGTAATATAAGAGGTCTATTGTAAGATTTTACCCATTTAGAATAAAGTCTAGTGTTACTTCACGCCAAATGTGGTGGTGCTGAGTAGGCAAGCCAGTCAATGGGCTACATTTATATACTGCACGCATTGCATTATCTGCTATCGACCTGAAAAGTGGATTATTTCGATAGGAATCACTGTCTGCTACATCGGCCATAATTATCTCGCCTTGACTGGATAATAATAAGTTAATTTTTATATTAAAATTTTCTTTGTAAGCTATGCTTTCAGGAATGCTCCAGCATTTTGTAAGTTTGTCTCTTATAGAGTTAATAATTTCTGTTACAACTAATTCATCCTTTTTATTCTCAACGCTTTTTTCGTTTCCTATTTCATTTTTTGCCTCTCTAACATCCCTTCTTAGTTTCTTCCCTACACTTTTTTTTCTTTTTGGAACTGGAATGAATTCTTTACCCTCGTTAATAATGACTTCTTCTTGCATTTCGATAATTTGCCTCGGTTGTGCTACAACAGTGTGCTCAACTGTTTCTTTTTTCCTTTGTGGTATAGGAACAACTGACGTATCATTCGTTTGGGCTTTTGTTGAAGGTAACGAAAAAAGCAGAAAACAACATAAAGATAAAAAAAGAATGTAATTAGAATAGAAAAAACGCATATGTTAAGCAGTTTGTTTTACTGGTTTAAAGCTAATATTGCACATAAAGTCAATATATTTTAATTGATTTAAGCTCAAAGACGTAGTTTTTGCTGTACTAATTTTACTATTTCTATAATATCATACGGTCAATATACTCTAAATGAGATGGAAAGATGAAGGCATCATTATAGCTGCTAAAAAATACGGCGATAAAAACTTAATTCTTTCTCTGTTTACAAAAAATCATGGAAAGCGCAGGGGATTAACTAAGCTAACAAACAATAGCAATTATAAGTTTCAGATAAGTAATCTATTACATGCAGAATGGAGTGCTAAGTTACCTGAAAATCTGGGTTTTTTAAAGTGCGAATTAATCGAATCTCCATTCCATCATTTCTTTCAAGATAGGTTAAAAAGCATTACTATTGTCTCTTTCTCCTCTATTTTAGAAAAAGTGCTTCCAGAAAGTGAACCCTGTGCCATGCTGTATGACAATTTTCGATATTTCATCGATGTAATTAAACACAACAATCAGTCTTGGCAAAGCCATTATCTTAACTTAGAGCTTCTTCTTCTTACGCAATTGGGATTCAAGTTAGACTTATCCAAATGTGCTGTAACAGGTGTTAAGGAAAACTTACAATTTATTTCTCCAAAAACTGGTAGAGCAGTGTCAAAAAAAGCAGGAGATTATTATGCAGATAAACTCCTACCTTTTCCACAAATGTTGCATGATGTATACAATAATAACCTACAAAACAGCTACTCATTCCAAGAATTTCAGTTAGGACTGAAAATCACAGGATATTTTTTAAATAAGTATCTATTTTTACAGTTAAACATGAAATTTCCAGAGCTGAGAAACCTCATGTTGTCGCTTTAACCTTAGTTATCATTTTTTTGAAATCATTTCAGAAATCTATAGCTAACCCAAGCAACACGTCATACCGCGATTCATTCGCGGTATCTCAGCATAGATTCCGCTAACGAGTAGCGGAATGACGGTTGTCGGTAAACTTAAGCCACTTTAGCTATAGCCAGTAACCACTCTATTTCTACCACTGTTTTTTGCCTTATATAAATATTTGTCAGCACGTACTATAAATTTTTTAATATCGTCAAGGTCAGATCCTTGCATTTCTGCAATTCCAATGCTAACAGTTATGTTATGGGTTGTATTTTTGTCCGCAAGTATAAAAGGTTCTTTAGCAATAATTTTTCGTATTCTCTCCGCAATAGTGTACGCATCTGATACATTGGTATCTGGCATTACAACAACAAACTCCTCACCACCAAACCTAGCTAGTAAATCTGTCACTCTGATATTTTCAGAAATTCTTTTCTGTACTTGCTTTAAAAGTTCATCTCCAGCACTATGCCCAAAACTGTCATTCACCATCTTAAAATAGTCTATATCAAGTATCATAAGAGACAACCTTCTATCCTTTTCCACAGAGTCCTTAACAATGTTTCTTAAGTGTGCATCAAAATATCTTCTATTATAACAGTTAGTTAATGGGTCCTTTATAGACATTTCCGCATTATTAAATAAATTCATTCTCAAGGCATCTTGATATCTTTTGCGTTTTACTTGCGAATTAACCCTTGCTATTAACTCACCCTCATCCAAAGGTACTGTTAAATAATCATTAGCACCTACATCAAGTGCTTTTACTAAATTGTTTTTATCATAATCCTCAGAAAGAATCAGAATTGGTGTATAGCGTGTTTCTACTTTACTACGAAACTCAGAACACAAACGCAGGCCGTCAGTTTTTGAAAACTGCATATCAGAAATGATCAGGTCGTAATTATTCTTAATACCAACCTTTAATGCCTCCACTGGATCACTCAGTATTTTAATTGACCTAAAGCGGTGCTTTAGTACATTATATATCTGCTCTGCTTGAAAGACATCTTCATCTACAACAAGTATGTTAGCATCAAAAATCTGATTAGAATAATCCATAATACTGTTTCCTGCTACTCCGCCAATCTCAGCGTTGGTTTCTCCTCTCAAACGCAATTCGTCGATAATCATCTTTAAGCGTGTGAGAGACTTAATTCTCGCAGATAAAGCAGTTTCGTTTATTGGTTTAGTCAGAAAGTCATCTGCACCAGCATTAATGCCTTGTACTCTATTGTGAGTATCATGCAGTGCAGTTACCATAATTATTGGAATATGGGTTGTCAAGGGATCACTCTTTAGCTCCTTACAAACTTGAAAGCCATTCATCTTTGGCATCATGATATCAAGTAATATAATATCAGGCTGCTGCTTTGCTACTAAATCTATAGCTTCTTCACCATCATGAGCTACGATAACCGTATAGTACTCTGCTTTTAGTCGAGCTTCTAAAAGCTTGACATTAGATAGTACATCATCTACTACTAGAATCTTCGCTGTCATTATCTTTAGATGTATTATCTATATCGTAAGTAGGATAAAGCTTACCATTTTTACCAACTATGTAATTTACTTTCTCAGTATTACACTCTTTATATAAGTCTTCAATTCCTGCGTCTTTCAATAACCTCCTAGCTTTTGATTTTATAATCATAAGATACCTATATGTATTCCTAATAAGATCAATAAATACAGGCACCTTATTTCTATCAAGAACAATTATGCTCACTAAAGCAACGACCAAAATTTCTGAAAGACCTATATTAAACATTTTTCCTATGAAGCAAGTACTTTAATCCTCCTGATTATAAATATTAATTTGCTTAAATCAAGTTTAGAAGCAACTATCTCATCTAAAAAACTATTATAACGTTCTATGTAGTCCTTATCATTACAAGCCCAGGTTTGAACCTTATCTTCGGGGTTATCAGTAGCTTTTATGACTTTAACAGCTAGCTTGTGATGGTAATTGCTTAAATCGTCCAATAAATCATTAACTAAGCTGCGATCCCAATAAGAAGAGCGGCTTTTCATCTTGATGGCAATTGTTCTAATCAGATCGAATCTTAACAGCGACTTTAACTCAAAGTATATTTTACCAGCATCAAGAATGGACAAAGATGTCTGTTCAGCAACAGATATAATGTCCAGTGCATAAGCAAGAACGTATAGATCAGCAACTTTTTTTGCTAGATCTTTATTTATATTAAGTTCTACTAAAGAAGTTGATCCATGGCTACAGACCTTTAATAGGTGTTCATCTAAAACATCAGTTAAGTTCTGGCCTAAAGTTTCAATTGCATCTTTAAATTTTGTAACATCATCCAACTCTACAAAGCTAAGCTTGCCAAGATTTTTCACTAACCAAAACGATACTCTGCCAATAAATTTCTGCACGTTCCTCACTATTTGTAAGTATGAGTTAACATCAATTTTTCCATCCAATTCATCAATTTTCTGCCACAGGCTGTTTAAATCATACAGGTGGTTAACAACAATATATATGTTAACCGCTTCTTGTACCTTAATTCCAGTGTTCTCAGCCAAATTATTGATGAATATACAGCCCATTCTATTCACTACATCATTTGCAATGCAAGTAGAGATAATTTCTCTACGAAGTTGGTGTTTTAATATGAAATCCTTAAACTTTGTTATCATCTTTTTAGGAAAATAACCTAGCAAGTAGTCATTAGATATAAGATCTTTTTCAGGCAGATCGGAATGTATAATGTCATTTTTTATTGCCGTTCTAGCATAAGACATTAGAATAGAAAGCTGAGGAGAACTGAAACCTTCTGCACCAGTTAACATCCTTGCTATCTCTTCTTCAGTTGGAAGAAATTCTACGCTTCGGTTTAACAGCCCAGATTTTTCTAAACTGAGCAGTAACCTGTGGTGCTGCTCCAATCTCTCTTTAGCTTGCAAACACTCAAGAAGTAATGCTTTTGTTTCAATTCTGTTGTGGTTCTCAAGCACTTTGGATGCAACTTCGTCCACCATACTTGCCAGTATTTCATTCCTTTTTTCTAAAGAAACACCCCCTGCTTTCATAGCTGAAACAAATGCAATCTTGATGTTAACTTCAAGGTCCGAACATATCACTCCGGCTGAATTATCAACAAAATCTGCATTTATATATCCACCTCTTTCAGCATATTCTATTCTTCCAAGCTGTGTGCATCCCAAATTTCCGCCTTCTATAAACATAGAAGCTCTAATATCTTTACCATTTACTCTTAACTCATCGTTTGCTTTGTCACCGACCATGCTATGATTTTCACTCTTTGCCTTAACAAACGTGCCAATTCCTCCATTCCATATGAAGTCCACTTCTGCTTTGAGTAGATATCTAATCAAATCACTTGGAGGTAGCATATCTTCTGTTATATCAAAGCATTTTTTTATTTCTTGAGAAATGTTTACTTGCTTGCTGCTACGCTCAAATACTCCTCCACCCTTAGAAATCAAATCTTTGTTATAATCCATCCAAGTTAAAAATGGTAACTCAAAGAGACGTTTACGCTCTGTGAAACTCTTTTCTGCACTAGGATTTGGATCAATAAAAATATGCATATGGTTAAATGCGCCGATTAAATGTATATTTTTTGAAAGCAGCATACCGTTTCCAAATAGATCGCCAGCCATATCTCCAATTCCAATAACAGTTGCATCTTGGTAAATATCCTTATTCATTTTCCAAAAATGCCTCTGCGCTGCAATCCATGCACCTCTGGCTGTAATACCCATTTTTTTGTGATCATAACCTGCTGATCCACCAGATGCAAATGCATCGCCAAGCCAAAAATTGTATTCAGAGGCTATTTGGTTTGCATAGTCAGAAAAAGAAGCAGTGCCTTTATCTGCTGCAACTACCAAGTATGGATCATCCTCATCATACCTAATCACATTCTCTGGTGGAATTATTTTGCCATTAACTACATTATCAGTAATGTCAAGCATTCCCCTGATAAAACTCTTATAGCATTCAACACCTTTCTCTCTTAAAATATCTTTGTCTTTATAAACTTGCTTAATTACAAACCCACCCTTTGCGCCAACAGGTACAATAACCGCATTTTTTGTCATCTGAGCTTTCATGAGCCCCAAAACTTCAGTGCGAAAATCTTCCGTCCTATCCGACCACCTTAAGCCACCACGGGCCAATTTCCCTCCTCTTAGATGTATTCCCTCAAAAAGATTTGAATAAATATACAATTCACGATATGGACGAGGATCAGGCAAACCATTTATTTTATTTGAGTCAAATTTTGTAGATAAATATGGTTTATCGTCTTGATAATAACTGGTCCTTAAAATAGCCATTATCAAGTTAAATATCGAGCGCAAAACGTAATCATGTGAAACATTGCTGATCTCTTTTAGAAGTTCCTCAATTTTTTCTATGAAAATGTCCGTGGTTTCTGCTCTATCAATGTCTATGCTAGGATCAAATCTTGCATGAAATAGTTGTATCAAATACTTTACTATTTTTGGATACTCTGAGACTACCTTTTGGATATATTCTGGATTGTAGTTAAATGACGTCTGCTTTAGGTAAGCACTGAGCGCTCTAACCAGAAGCACTTCTTTCCACTCCAGTCCAGCAATAATGACCAAACTATTGAAATAATCATTTTTAATTTCCTTTCTAAACACTTTCGCAAGTGTTATTTCAAATTGCTCTTTTAGAGTAATGTTGTCTATTAATTCATCGACTCTTGACAACACAAAATGGTGTATCCATATTCCGCCGTTAATTTCTATGTAATAGCCATTATGAGATAGAATCTTAGCTCCCAAATTCTTAGTGATCCTTAATATCTTCGATAATTCAAGGCCTCTATTGCTTGGAGTATAAACCTTTAATTGATAATTAAGATTATCACAAGTAAGTCTTAAATCGACCTCGCTAACTCCTTTTTTCCTCACTATCTCCAATTTTTTCATATCGTAATATGCGTCATGAGGTTCGAAACTCTCTTGATAGCTTATTGGAAATACCTTGCAATAACGGATGAATATATCCTCAACAGTACTAAAAGTATTATATAAATTGTCTATAAAACGATCTTCCCACTTTTCCGTAATGTTCCTCAATTTGTTTTCGATACGTAAAACTTCGTCATCAGGAACACTAGCATTTTTGGTCTTTAGCACTACATGCAATTTCATCAAATCATATTCATTGATAATGTGATTGTTATAAATATCTGAACTTTCTGCACTTGTCTCATCCTTCAATATGTCACGTATCTTGAACATTAGCCTAGCGCTAGCATAACGCATTGGTATCAGCACTATGCAACTAATAAAATCCCTTACTCTTCTTAAAAATAATCTGACCCTTGGCCTAATCGCAAGAGACATGATCGAAATGCAAATTTTAAATAATTCGTCTTCATTTGATTGGAATAATTCATCACAAGAGAATGCTTGTAAAATAGAAATTAAAGCTTTGTTATTGTGGCCCCCGGTTACAAACCCTGCATTTTTTTCTATAACTTTAACTTTATCTCTTATTATTGGAATAGTTCGAATATCTTGGACCTCCGCTACAGAAGTAAATAGCCCGAAAAAACGCCGTTCCTTTACTACATTACCCTGGTCATCAAATTCTTTTACTCCTATACAATTCATGTATGTACGCCGATGGACTATTGAGATTAGATCTGATCTCAATATGTATAGGGAATCAAGGTTTGCAGAAGGAATCAACGTACTTTGACCTACTCTTATCAGGCCAAGGTCCTTTTTGCTATCACAGACGAGTTTTTCATCTTTACCAGCAATATATTCTTGATAACCTAGAAATACAAAATTATTGTTTTTTAGCCAATCTAAGAAATCTTTTCCTGGTGTCACTCCAGCGTTCGACGCTGGCTGCTCGATGGCAAAAAGAAGACTTTTTGCTTCATCAAGTTTCTTGAGCATTAAGTGCCAATCTTTCACAACGCAATTAACTGCTTTCAGCGTTTTTTGTAGAGATTCTTTTAATGTATCAACAAAACTGTCACTTATACCTTTGATAATTACATATATAACTGATTCTTTGACTCCATTGCTTTCTTCCAAGGAGTAAATCTCATCTATTAGGCCATCTTTTCTTTTAATGTTAATTATGCTGTTGCTGTAATAGCATATGGTTAAATTGTGCGATTTAATAGTTGCAATAACAGAATCAACCAAAAATGGCATATCATCGTTTGTTATCTTAATCGTGGTAAAATCGCCTTCTATTCCTGGTATATCATCTATATTGCTTACTACTAACTTACTTTCATCTTTCTCTTTTTGAGAAACAAAATTGTAAGCATCGTTTACAATATATAGCAAAAACTTATCGTTGGCTTTTAGGTCACTTTTATAAACAAAACTATAAAAATACTTAATAAATTTTTTAATTTTTTCTTTATCTTGCTGATTTTCTTGATCAACTAACTCAAATAAAAACTCAGTGTCAACATTATGATCTATACACATTTTTTTAACAAAAATACACAGTGAACTTAAACCTTTTTAACTAAGATTTCATTATCAAGAGCGTACACTATTAGCTCATCATTTTCTACTACTTCCCCTGATAAAACTAATTTAGCTAAATTATTTTGAATACACTCTTGTATAACCCTTTTTAGGGGCCTTGCTCCATATTCAGGGTCATAGCCAGTTTGTGCTATTAGTTCTTTAGCTTCCTGCGACAAACTTATACTCAGTTTACGCTTAGCAAGTGTTTTTTGTAAATAAGAAAATTGAACATCTATAATTTTATAGATGTCATCTCTGGTTAAACTGTGGAATATAATAATTTCATCCAGCCTGTTTAAAAATTCTGGACGAAATGCTGATTTAACTATTTGCATCACTTCGCTTTTTACAGAGTTAGCAACTCCTCCTTCCGATGTCATTCCAGCGCGTGAAGCTGGAATCTGCATCTGGATCCCAGTGTCAGCTACTTGGATGACAGGAGGTAGAGTCTCATTTTCTGTAACTCCCTTAAGCATTATCTCTGCACCAAGGTTAGAAGTTAAGATCAGTATGGTGTTGCGAAAATCAACTAATTTGCCATGACTATCAGTGAGTCTACCCTCATCCAAGATTTGCAGCAATAGATTAAATATATCTGGATTTGCCTTCTCTATTTCATCAAACAGAATAACCTGATATGGCCTTCTTCTTACTGCTTCGGTTAATCTGCCACCTTGCTCATAGCCAACATACCCTGGAGGCGCGCCAATTAGCTTTGAAACAGAATGTTTTTCCATATATTCTGACATATCAAAACGCAAAAGCGCTGATTGATCGTCAAACAGAAATTCAGCAAGGGCTTTTGCCAGTTCTGTTTTTCCAACCCCGGTTGGGCCTAAGAATAAAAATGAACCGAAAGGTCGATTAGTATCTTGCACACCAGAGCGAGAGCGCCTAACTGCATTACTTATTGCTTCTATCGCGCCTTTTTGCCCTATTACTCTTCTTCCTATTTCATTCTCCATGTTAAGAAGTTTTTCCTTTTCGCTGTGCATCATGTTATCAACTGGAATTCCTGTCCACTTTGAAACAATGTTTGCAATATCATCTCCAGTCACTTCTTTCTTTAAGAAACTATCAGTAACCTTTTCCTGATTTTTTAATTCATTCTCAAGCTGAGGGATCACACCATACATCAGCTCTCCTGCTTTTCCTAAATTTCCACTCCGCTGAGCCAATTCCAGCTCTTTTCTGGCGTTATCTAATTTTTCAACTGTTTCTTGTATTCTAGCTATTTTATTCTTTTCCATCTGCCATTTGCTGTTCAAGTCAGCAAATTTACTGTTTAGATTTTCGATCTCTTCATTTATCTTTTTTAAACGCTGTTTAGAATTTTCATCACTTTCTTTTTTTAGAGCTTCTGCTTCAATCTTTAGCTGTATAACCTTTCTCTCAAGTTCATCAATAACTTCAGGCTTGCTATCCATTTCAATTCTCACCCTACTTGCTGCTTCATCAATCAAATCAATTGCTTTATCAGGTAAAAACCTATCTGTTATATATCTATTGGACAACGTTGCAGCAGCAATTATTGCACCGTCTGTAATTCTTATACCATGATGCACTTCATATCTTTCCTTCAAACCCCTGAGTATTGAAATGGTATCAGTTTCAGTTGGTTGAGAGATAAACACAGGCTGAAAACGCCTTGCAAGTGCAGGATCTTTTTCTATATGCTGACGATATTCATCTAAAGTTGTGGCTCCTATACAGCGAATTTCTCCACGCGCAAGAGCAGGCTTTAGCAAATTTGAAGCATCCATTGCACCACTTATTGCTCCTGCTCCAACTAAAGTATGAAGCTCATCTATAAACAAGATAACTTTTCCCTCCGCTTTCGAAAGCTCATTAATAACTGCTTTTAACCTTTCTTCAAATTCTCCTCTAAATTTTGTTCCAGCAATTAATGCGCCAAGATCGAGGGCTAAAACTTTTGCATCACGCAAACCAAGTGGCACGTCATTTGCAACGATTCTATTTGCAAGCCCCTCAACTATTGCAGTTTTTCCAACACCAGGTTCACCGATCAGCACTGGATTATTTTTTGTCCGCCTCAGTGATACCTGCATAGTTCTTCTGATCTCTTCATCACGACCAATTACAGGATCAAGCTTGCCTTGCATAGCAAGCTCTGTAATATCCTTTGTATATCTCTTAGCCGCGTTCAATTTTTCCTCACTGTTTGGCGAGTCTGCACTGCTACCTTTCCTCATGTCTGTAACAACTGAATTTAATTTTTGCGGTGTAACACCATTCTCTGCCAGAATTTTGCCTACAGTATCATCTTTTTGTGCAGTGAGGCCCTGCAGTAAACGCTCAACAGCAACAAATGAATCTTTATTTCTCTTTGCAATACCAATTGAATCTTCAAAAACTTTTGCTATTTCTCTTGAAAGTTGAAGGCCCCCACTTCCTGGACCTTCAATTACTGGCAACTTTTTTATTGCGCTATCCACAGCATCAGAAATACTTTGCACATTTCCACCACAAGCGTTTATCAAATCCTGAACTAAACCTAATTCATCCTCAAGCATCACTTTGAGTAAATGCTCAGGCATAAAAATCTGATGCCCAGCTCCCAACGCTTTCATCTGAGCACTTTGAATTAGACTTTTTGCTTTTTCGGTAAATTTATTTAAGTCCATAACACCAGTTAAATTCGTATTTGCTGATATATATAACAACTGATTTCATAAATTTAAACCTAAAGTTGTTTATTGTTAGGTATGGTCTGCAAAAATTTAAAACTTTCTTAAGAACCTGTTTAAAATCTTCGTAATAGGAGAGAAATGAAGGAAAGGACAATCATTTGCAAGCTGGTATTGAGTTTACGTTCGCAATTTTTCCACAACTGCCTACACTTTTCCAACCAAGCAAAAGAGCGCTCAACGACCCATCTCTTTGGCAATACAACAAAGGTCACTGGGACCCAGAAAAGTTTGCTTGTTTATAAGCAAACTAGCATGGAAAGTAGCTGATCTTATACTAAATGAATGTTTTTGATGAGGTTGCATAGAAGCTGGATTCCAGTGTCAAGCACTGGAATGACAGCAGTCCTACGTCATACCACCGCGAACCGTCATACCGCCGCGGTATTTCTAGATCCCGCTAACAAGTAGCGGGATGACAATTGTCAGGGTGTCATTCCAGCGCCCCTATGATGTCATCCAAGTAGCCAACACTGGGATCCAGGAAACTTAACTCTACACCAAGTAAATGTACAATAAGAACTAGATTCCAGACTGGAATGACAGCAGTCCTACGTCATACCATCGCGAACCGTCATACCGCCGTGAATTAACCGTCATACCGTCACGGTATCTCTTGACATAGATCCCGCTGCGGGATGACGAATTACTATACCACCGCGAACCGTCATACCACCACGAACCGTCATACCGTGATTCATTCACGGTATCTCTTAGCCGCTAACAAGCAGCGGGACGACGATTCTTCAAATCGTCAAGGTGTCATCCGAGTAGCTTGACTACTTGGATCCAGAAAACTTAACTTTAAATAAGTGGCTGCATAATAAAGACTAGATTCCAGCGTCACGCGCTGGAATGACACCATTTTCGGTCTCTTAAATTGCTTTAGCTAGAAACATTAAGAAATTTACCAAATAAAAAAAAGGCAAAAGAAGCCCCGTGGTGCGAGTTTTGACTCTATATTACTGTAAGTGGCGCTGTAATAATGTGCTAACGCTTAAAATAAGCGCGATTTGGCTGAATGTAGAAAAAATTTAAAAGACATGCAGCCGCTATAATTTTATGTAATCCGCCAAAAAATACCCTGAGTTTTTTACTGAATTTTGTCATTGAGCCTGCAGGTCAAAAACAAGTTTTGAGTCATAAATACCCTTATTGTCATAATAAGGGGGCTGGCGGAGTTTGTCAAGCAACTTTCTATATAATATTTTCTAAAATAAATGGACTTCTCGCATCCAATTTCGGCAGCGCATGACACACAACTGCAATGACAAGGTGTTGTAAGATATTACCACAAACATCATATTCACACGAAATACTTGACTTCACTTGTACTAAGAAGCATTTTATATATATTGTGTGCCCGTAGCTCAGCTGGATAGAGCAACAGCCTTCTAAGCTGTGGGTCGTAGGTTCGAATCCTACCGGGCACACTCTTCTATCAATACTTTCTATAAATCTTCAAGTATTCTGGCACCACATTTTCAATTGCTAATGGTCGAACCTTCATTGTTTCAAGGTCATCTGACTTTTCGATTGAGCTATTCATCATAACTTTCACCTGATCTTGAGTAAGCACAGGGTTCGTATCTCCAGTTATTGGTTTTAGCAGCATAGAAATAATTTTATTTTCTAAAAAGAAAGCTATTAACTTTGCCATTGGAAAAGATACATTGATCAACAAACACTTTCTGTTAGTAACATTCAGAATAAACTTCAATAAGCTTTTGAAAGAGTAAACCTTTGGTCCACCCATGTTATAAATTTTCTTGTCTTGCTTATTAAAACTGATAATACGATATACCACTTCAGCTAAGTCTGTTACACATATTGGCTGAAATTTAGTCGTTCCATTGCCAATTAGCGGCAAAAAAGGAAGAACAGTTGCTAATCTTGCAAATTTATTAAAGAAGTTATCTTCTTTACCAAATACAAGGCTTGGCCTAATTATTATTGCTTCTTGAAATGCTGAAGTTACAGCTTTTTCACCTTCCAATTTACTTTTGGCATATTTTGACAACTTGCTATTTTCTATTCCCATAGCGGAAAAATGTATCATCATAGGTACATTTTTCATTTTTGCAGCTTTTGCTATCCTTTCAGCTATTTTAACGTGAACAGCGTAAAAATCGTGCTTTTTTGCTTCACATAATATTCCCACTAAGTTTATGGCTACATCACATTCTTCCATACCCTCTAGAACTGATTTTTCATCAAAAAAATCGCCTTTAAATATTGATATTTGTCCCAAATTGCCACACAATTTTAAACAAGCAGCTTTTTCCTGATTACGAGTGAATATCTTTATTAAATATCCTTCTGCTGCCAAGCGTCTTACGATGTGTTTCCCTATAAACCCCGTTCCACCAAAAATAACTACACGTTTTGTCACGATTAAAGTTCCTAATAATTTGTTACTGTAAATTAATACAATGATTTTGCTTAATATTCTATTATGAATTCCCGTACAATAAGATCCATTTTCATTCTTCGTGAGCCTTTAACTAGAATTGCGTCATTATTCTGAATAATGTTAGCTAAATCACTTTTCAATTGATTAGAATCATTAAAATGCGCGCCTCTTATATTATCTGGCAAAAGCTCATGCAATTCTAACATAAATTTACCAACTGTATAAATTTTATCTATATTATTTTCTGTGACAATCTTAACCAAATCTGTATGAAATTCTATGCTTTTATCACCAAGTTCCAACATATCACCAAGCAAAGCTACTTTTCTCTGATTAGAATATGTACTCAAAGTTTTTATTGCAGTTTTCATCGAAGCAGGGCTGGCGTTATAGGAGTCATCAATTAAATGTATATATTTTTTATTGTATTTGACCTTATGAATATTGCCTCTACCTTTCGTTACACTAAAATTCTTAAGTGCAAGTGGTAATTTTGATAAATCAAGTCCTAGGCTCTGCACAACTGCTGCAACAACAAGTAGCGAATAAGCAAAATGCTCACCTTGTACACGTAAATTACAGTTTATAATTTGATTATCACTCAGCCTGATTTTTAAACTTAATCTATTAGCAACTCGGTTTGATGTCATTCCAGCGCGTGACACTGGAATCCAGTCTTTATTATACAACCGTCTGATATGCTCATTTGCAATTGAACTTCCTGGATCCCAGTGTCTGGGCACTGGGATGACAGAAGATAGTGCTGAAATGACAGAAGATTCATCGTTTCTTATTAAGTTTAGTAAACAAACTTCAGCATTTTTATCTTTACCGAGGCTTATTACATTTCTATTGGCGCGTGATGAGAGATAATCATAATATTTATTATCTCTGTTCAAGACCAAAGTACCATTACTTTTCATACCATATAGAATTTCTAACTTCGCTTGTGCAACGTCAAATAGTGATGAAAAATTTTCAGTATGTGCAGGTTCGATGTTGGTAATAACTGCAATATTTGGATTACTAATCTTTGATAATTCTTTTATTTCACCAGCTTTATTCATTCCCATTTCAAGGATTAAGTACTGGCAGTTTTTTGGAGCTTTTAGAATTGTCAAAGGCAATCCTATATTATTATTTAAGTTACCTTTGTTTGCATGGGACACTCCATATTGCGATAAAACAGTGTGCAGCATATCCTTTGTAGTGGTTTTCCCGACACTGCCTGTAATTGCAATAATTTTAGCATCAACAAGAATATTTCTAATATAGTATGATGCCATATCGTGCAAAGCTTTCAGGGTATCTTGTACAATAATGAGAGGGAAATTTTTATATTTACCCTCACTTACTATTGCAGCGGCAGCCCCTTTTAAAAACGCTTCATGCAAAAAATTATGGCCATCAAAATTCTTTCCCTTGAGTGCAATAAATAAATCACCTTTTTTTATGCTTCTTGTGTCCGTTGAAATATTTGAGCTATGTGTCCAATTACAACCATTTACGCCTCTTCCGCCAGTTGCATCAATGATATTATTTGTATTCCATTTAAACATAATTTAGAGAGTACTCTTTAAAGTAAATTGAATAAAGTAGCAAATACCACATGTTTTAGACAATGTATAAATAATGGTTGCAATCCCTATAATTCTATCTTATAATGGATATAGAAGTTTAAATTTTTTCGTCTATAATTAAAATGTATTTAGTTGTAGAAAGTAACTTGGAGGTGTGTATGCCAAAAAACGACCAAAATGAAGAATCTAAAGTTGGTAATGCAGCTTCGGGAGTAGGAAATTTTCTGGGTAGAGGTATAGGAGCTCTATTTGGGGGTATAATATATCCTATACAGCCAAAAAACTGGTTTAAGTCTCGGGGCGAAATGTGGCACGACATAAAAAATGGCGGGCGTTATATTATTGGCAGCCCACTTGAAGAGTATGACCCACCTATAGAAACCACACAAGCTAGTGAGAATCTTGGTGTAGAAATAACAGAGCAAAAGAAAGGGAAAGGAAAGGTAGCTTTTTTAGCGTCAAGGACTCTGACGGGAGATATACCTTATTTGAACGATGAACAATTAGGTCAAATAAAGAAAAACCTGCCAAATGTAACTATTTTTAGAGAAGAAAACAAAATTGTAATTGAAATTAACGTTGAGGAAATAGCTAACACTATTAAAACTAATCCTGATAATAAAGGCAAGAGCAAGAAAGAAATAGAAGAGCTTGTTCTTAAAGGAATTGCTAATAAAGTTGACGAAGACCTTAAGAAGCTTGCAGGAATTACTGGTGGAGAATTTAAAATTCATACAGACTTAAAATTGCTGAATGGTATTGCAGAAAAATTGTATCGAGAATATGATAACCAGAACAAACCATCAAAAACTCCAGGGCCAGCACAAACTGGAAAGTCACCAGGGCAGTCTTCAGAAACTGTTACAAGTACAGATGAATTAGTAAAATCTTTTAACATTACTAATCCTAACGAGTTTCCTTTTGGTAAAAGTAAAGAAGCTATTTCTCCTATAAAAAATATGCAGTTATCAGAACGAGATATCAAAAAGCAAGCAGAAGGATTGGGAAGTACTTTTTTGAATTTTGAAGATGCCTCTTGTGAAGTAATAAAACTACTATCTACGCCTGATGTAGAAAGAAATAAAGGAAGAGGGAAAGGTCGCTCTTAAAATATGAGCAATGAAGTTTATGATAGCAATAACATCTTTGCTCAAATATTAAGAGGTGAGTTACCTTGTGAGAAGGTACATGAAAATGAAAATGTACTAGCTTTTCGTGATAAGTACCCTGACGCACCAGTTCACATTTTAGTTATACCAAAAAATCAATATATTTCATACGATGATTTTATTCTAAAAGCTTCTGAAGAGGAGATAGTAAGTTTTTTCAAAATTGTCAGAGAAATAGCACATAAATATAATTTAGAAAAAACAGGATATAGATTAGTCACTAACTACGGTGAAAATGGAGAGCAGGTTGTACCACACTTTCACGTGCATATTTTAGGTGGTAAAAAGTTAGGAAAGCATGTAAACTCATAGTGTTATATGTTTTGTTAAATGAGCGAATATCTAACCATAGTAATCTTTATCTGCGTATCAATTGTAGTATCTTTTGCTTTAGGTATATTGCCTATGTTTCTTGCAGTGAGTAAGCCAGATGGTGAAAAACTTTCCACATATGAGTGTGGCTTCAATCCACTATCCAGTGCAAGAAAAAATTTTGACATTAAATTTTACCTAGTTTCAATATTATTTATAATATTTGACTTAGAAATCGCTTTTCTTTTTCCTTGGGCTGTTTCTTTATCTAAGATAAGCTATGGTGGATTTTGGTCTATGATGGTATTTCTTGCAATACTCACTATAGGTTTTATCTATGAATGGTGTAAAGGTGCATTAGAGTGGGAGTAGTTTATGACAAATCAAATTCTATCTAATGATGACTGGGGTCGTTATAAAAAAGAAGGGTTTCTTGTTACTAAATTTGGTGATTTAATAGATTATGTAATGAATTGGGCAAGGTCTGGTTCATTGTGGCCAATGACATTTGGTCTTGCATGTTGCGCAGTTGAGATGATGCATACTGCATCCAGCCGTTATGATCTTGATAGATATGGCATAATGTTTCGTGCAAGCCCACGTCAATCAGATGTGATGATTGTTGCTGGCACACTAACTAATAAAATGGCAGCAGCATTGCGCAAGGTTTATGATCAAATGGCAGACCCGAAGTATGTTATTTCTATGGGAAGTTGTGCAAATGGTGGTGGTTATTACCATTATTCTTATTCAGTAGTCCGAGGCTGTGATAGAATTGTGCCAGTTGACGTGTATGTCCCTGGATGCCCACCAACCGCTGAGGCGTTGCTATATGGAATGCTATGCCTACAAAACAAAATAAAACGAACTCAGAATATAAAGCATGGATAAAACTGCAAGGCATATACAAAAAAAGACCAAGTGTGAGTGCATTCAAAAAGATGATGGCATTATTGTAATATATTCAACTTTAGATGAAATTGAAAAGCACCTATCCTTTCTACGTGATGATGAAAAGTGTAGGTTTGAACTATTAGTTGATATTTTTGGGGTTGACTATCCAGATCGAGAAAAGCGCTTTGAGTTAGTGTACAATTTACTCAGCATTGTGCATAATATTAGAGTACACATAAAACTTCAATTATGTGAGGGCGATATGCCTCCAAGCATAGCAAAGGTATTTAGCACAGCTTCGTGGTTTGAGCGTGAAGTGTTTGATATGTATGGAATAGAATTCTCTGATCACCCTGATTTGCGTAGGATTCTAACAGACTATGGATTCAAAGGTCATCCAATGTTAAAAGATTTCCCTCTCACTGGTTATGAGGAAGTAAGATACGATATAGAGGCAAAAAAGGTTGTATATAATCCTATAGATTTATCGCAAGATTTTCGTATGCTTGATAGCCTATCGCCTTGGGAAGGTAAAACCATAAAAGTAAATACAAAGGAGTAGAAAATGACAGTACAAAGAAAAAAAATATCTTTAATCGGTGCAGGAAATATCGGTGGAACTCTTGCCCATATGATTGCACTAAGGGAACTCGGCAATGTTGTTTTACTTGATATTAGTGATGGAATACCGCAAGGTAAAGCACTCGACATAGCAGAATCATCCCCTATTGATGGATTTAATTCTGGTTTAACTGGAACTAATCAATACAAAGATATAGAAAATTCTGATGCAATCATCATAACAGCAGGCATTGCTAGAAAACCTGGAATGAGCAGGGATGACCTCCTGCAAACCAATGCTAAAGTAATGAAGGAGGTTGGTGAAAATATTAAGAAGTATTCTCCAAATGCGTTTGTAATAGTGGTTACCAACCCTTTGGATGCCATGGTTTCAGTGGTGCATAAATTTTCAAACCTTCCAGCTAATATGGTTGTTGGAATGGCAGGAGTGCTTGATTCTTCCCGTTTCCGTTATTTTCTTGCAAGTGAATTAAATATTTCAGTTGAAGATATATCTGCTTTTGTGCTTGGAGGACATGGTGACACTATGGTACCACTCATTAATTGCACTTCTATCGCTGGCATTCCACTTACCCAAGTTATCGATATGGGTCTCATTACGCAGAAAAAAGTTGATGAAATAGTTGAACGCACTCGCAATGGCGGTAAAGAAATAGTTGATCTGCTTAAGTCTGGATCTGCATACTACGCTCCTGCATCTTCAGCTATATGCATGTTAGAGTCATATTTAAAAGATAAAAGGCGTATATTACCATGTGCTGCTTACCTTAATGGTGAATATGGTGTAAAAGATTTGTTTATTGGTGTTCCTGTAATTATTGGAAAAAATGGAGTTGAAAAGGTCCTAGAAGTTAAGATGGATAATAGTGAACGAGAAATGTTCGATAAATCTGTGAATGCAGTGAAAGAACTATTTAGGCTCATAAGCAAATCAATGGTTTTATAGAACTTCCTTGTAGCTCAAGTTTCGTAAACAGCCTAAAAAAGTTGCTTGTGGTTATTTCTGCTACTTTGTCGGGTGACTTATTCCATAACTCTGCCAAACAATCCACAACATATTTTACCATTGCTGGTTCGTTCTTTTTTCCTCTGTAAGGCTCAGGTGATAGATACGGTGCATCAGTTTCAACCAAAACACGTTCGCGTGGTACACCTTGTGCAATTCCTCTGAGTAAGCTCGCATTTTTAAAAGTAATGATTCCAGAAAATGAAATATATAACCCTAAATCTATAGATTGATAAGCAAGCTCTTTAGAGGAAGCAAAGCAGTGCATTACTCCACTAAAAGCACAGGTTTTCATTTCTGACTTTAACATATCGATCATCTCACTATCAGCACTCCTAGTGTGAATAACTAAAGGTAACCCTGTTATTCTTGCTGCTTCTATGTGTGATGCAAAACTTTTTTTCTGATTGTCTTTGTTGTCAGATTTATAAAAATCTAACCCGGTTTCACCGATACTAATTACCTTTTGATTCTTAGTAAATTCAACTAATTCATCAGCATGTATACACTCACCGTTTTCTATAGCAGCATCAAGTGGATGTATACCAACAGAGAAGTAGACTTGATCGTAGGATGAAGAAATTTTTAATAATTTAGGGATATCATCAATGCTTACGCATATGTTATGCAAAATTTTTACACCATTTTGCTCTGCCCTTGAAATTACTTTTGGTATTTCATCATCGGAAAAATAAATCAAGTGGCAATGAGAATCTACTATCATGAGCTTATTGTAAATTTTACTCAATAATAGAGGTTTTTATTATAGAAGAAAACTCTTCTATCACTGTCTTATAAACTTCTTTTTTAAATGATATAGCATTGGCTACTAAATCATCTATACTTTGCCAACGCCACTCTTTGAACTCTGGATGATCAGTATAATTAATATCAATATCCTTATCCTCTCCATAAAATTTCATTAAGAACCACCTTTGCTTTTGACCAGAATATTTCCCATTCCAGCACTTTGGTATAACTTCTTCAGGCAAGTTGTAGTATATCCAATCCTTGCTTTTAGTTATAACCTTTACTTTATTAGTACCAACTTCCTCTAGCAACTCACGTAACGCTGCTTGTTCCAGTTCCTCACCATCATCAACACCTCCTTGTGGCATCTGCCAGTAAGAGTCGCTATCAAAGCGTTTTCCAATAAAGGCATGTCCTTGTCTGTTAAATAGCATTATGCCAACACAAGGACGATACTTATCTTTCTGCTCAACCACGAGTACGCTCTGTTTTTAAATGATTTGTTACAGAAGTTTTAATTAATTTTCCATTTTTTTCTTCCTTCATCTCTTCAACAATTTTCTTTGCAACTTCCTTTGCACTTAAGTTTGAGTTATCAATTTCAAGTGTACCTTCCGGTATAAATAGCCTTTTCCCTTCAATTCTTTTCATAACAAAATCCGAATCAATAATTTTATTTTTCCGGCATCTCTCCTTTGAGTGAATACGCCTTGCTAGTTCTTCGTCATTACAATGTAACACTACAGGAAGAATTTCCATATCCATTTTTTTACTTAAATTTACCACAGAGTTGTATATTCTCTGATCATAGGGGTCACCCTCTATCAATTCATTTGTAAATATATAATGTTTTGATTTTATGTAGTGTTTTTCTAGTATTGCTAATATATTTTCCCTAACTGCAAAAATTTTTTCCCATAGTTCATCTGGAACTTCAGCATCCTGCAATTTAACAATATCAAATATAATATTATTGAATAGATTATTGCTTACTATTACTGCATCAATGATTTTACACAGTTCCTTTGCAGTAGTAAACTTACCACTGCCTGGAAAGCCGATTAAGTAGATGAGAGTCTTGTCCATAATGAATACTAGTAGAAAGCTATTTTCAATTATATATAAAAGTATATCATTGTACATGCTAAAAACATGATGATAAAATAGATGCAGGTAATACCTTTTTAACGAACAGTCGCGTTGAAAATAGTTCATATTTAGAGATTTTGAGTGTATAATTATAAGTAAATTAAATAATTTAAGATGATGACTAATGTATCCAGTGATACAGAATCAATAAAAAGCATGATTGTAAGTATAATAGATCAAAATAAAGGTCACGATATAGTTACTCTCGATGTGCAGAATAGAACCATTATTGCAAAATATATGATTATTGCATCTGGTGATTCAAGTCGCCATGTGAAAGCGTTAGCTGAACACGTAATAAAAAGTCTCGAGCGACATGATAAAATAGATGTAGAAGGTATGGATGAAGGCAATTGGGTGATTTTGAATTTTCAAGGCATAATGGTTCACATATTCAGGTCAGAAGTAAGGGAGTATTATAAAATAGAAGAGTTATGGAACTGATTGCCTGGATAGCTGGTGCACAACTGCACAAACGTTGTAATTTTGAAGGCAACTCCTGCACAGGTAGTGGTGTCATGAAAGTAGCTGACACTGGAATCCAGTTTTTCATGCAATTTCATCGAAAACGTTGTATAGTGTGCTTGTTTATAATTAAGTTTTCTGGATCCCAGTGTTGGCTACTTGGATGACATCTTTCCCTATTAGGGTTACCTTCGGCATTAATGACAGGATAGACTGGGGTTTATAAAATGAAACACAAGTCCGAGTTTTTAAATTTTATCCAAGAAAGAGGGTACCTATACCAAT
Source organism: Wolbachia endosymbiont (group A) of Hedychridium roseum (assembly GCF_964028325.1). Taxonomy (NCBI): domain Bacteria; kingdom Pseudomonadati; phylum Pseudomonadota; class Alphaproteobacteria; order Rickettsiales; family Anaplasmataceae; genus Wolbachia; species Wolbachia endosymbiont (group A) of Hedychridium roseum. The sequence goes on from NZ_OZ034755.1 coordinate 944,812, forward strand.
GTACAAATATTGAAGAGTTAGATCAGCTATTATCCGAAAATAATTATATAGTCGCATACATTGGGTTTGATTGCACAGCACCAAGTCTTCATGCTGGTCACCTAATTCAGATTATGATGCTCCGTCACCTGCAGAAATTTGGTTATAAGCCGATAGTCTTACTTGGAGGTGGCACAACAAAAATTGGTGACCCATCCTTCAAAGATAAAGCAAGAAGCATCTTGCCCGTAGAGAACATCAATCAAAATACATCCAGCATAAGGAGAATATTAGAGAAAATGGTGTCTTTTAATGACAGCAAGACTGGTGCAATGATAGTAAATAACGCAGATTGGTTGGATAACATAAAATACATAGATTTTTTGCGTGATATAGGAGCTTATTTTTCTGTAAATCGTATGCTAAGTTTTGATAGTGTGAAAACCAGGCTGGATAGAGAGCAAACCTTAAGCTTTCTGGAATTTAATTACATGCTATTGCAGGCTTATGATTTTGTTGAGTTGAATAAAAAGCATGGCTGTCGTCTGCAGATTGGAGGGTCAGACCAGTGGGGAAATATAGTAAACGGAATTGAGCTTGGAAAAAAGTTGAATTTACCTGAGCTGTTTGGCCTTACTGCTCCTCTTTTATTGAATGCTCAAGGGGTAAAAATGGGCAAAACTGAAAGTGGAGCAGTGTGGCTTGATGATAATATGCTAAAGCCTTACGACTACTGGCAATATTTTCGCAACGTTGATGATCAAGATGTTGGACGTTTTTTGAGATTGCTCACTGATGTGTCAATTGATGAGATCAAAAAGTTAGAATCCTTAAAAGATCAGGAAATAAATGAAGCAAAAAAAGTTTTAGCAACAGAGGTGACAAAAATATGTCATGGTGACAAAGAAGCGGAACTTGCACTATCTGCTGCAGTCTCTGCTTTTGAGAATGAAGATAGCTCACTACTTCCTGATTACATCATAAAAAAAGCACAAGTTGCAAGCGGCATATCCTTAGTAAACCTACTGCGTGACACCGGTTTTGAACCTTCAAAAGGCGCAGCAAAGCGTTTAATACAGGGCAACGGGTGCAAAGTTAATGATAATATTATAAATGACGTTAACTATATAATAAATTTCGAGAGCTTTAAAGGTCAGCCATTTATAAAATTATCTGCAGGAAAGAAGCGCCATATTAAAGTTGTGGTAGATTAGGTCTCGAAGTAAGAAAACAAATTTTATACAAGTGAGAAATTAGATAATGATGATATGAATGACTTAAATCAAATATATTTATCTAATCATAAGCCTATATCGAATCTCTTTTTAAATTTGGATATTATTACGTTACGTGAAGCATTAGAATATGTACATGAGCTGCCTTATGGACGCAATTTTGACCGCACAGATTGTATATCAGTATTCAATGAAAGACGAGGAACGTGTAGTACAAAACATGCTCTGATTTATAAGTTAGGTTGCGAATGTGAAATCGACATAACGCTACACATAGCTGTCTTTATGATGAATAAAGTGAACACTCCGAAAGCTTCTGCAATTCTAAATGAGTATAACTTACTACACATTCCAGAAATGCATTGCTATCTTCGTTACGAAAGCCGAATTATTGACATAACTTTTCCAGGAAATAACATGTTATTAAAACTGACAGAGGAAGAAAAAATTGAGCCAGAACACCTTGGAAGCTATAAAATAGAAAAGCATAAACAATTTATTGAGAGCTGGCTGATCAGTAACCCAACCATACCGTATAACATGGAGCAAATTTTCAAAATTCGAGAATTATGTATAAAGCGATTGGAAAGATAGTAGAAAGCGAAATTCTATTATATATAGCTAAAGTGGCTTAGGTTTACCTACAATTTGAAAAACAACAAATTCGTCATTCCGCTACTCGTTAGCGGAATCTATGCTGAGATACCGCGAATGAATCCATAGCTGTACGAACATTCATTTTTGAAGGTAAATTGCACAGCAAATGGTGTCATTCCAGTGCTTGACACTGGAATCCAGGAATTTTGCTTATAACTGAGCTGATGAGCTAAAGGTAGTTGTCTTACGCTAAAACAAACGTTTTTAATTAAGTTGCATAGAAGCTGGATCCCAGTGTCTGGGCACTGGGATGACACCCCACTGGTGGCCCAAACTACAACGTTCGTACAGTTGTGGAATGAATCGCGGTATGACGTAGGGAAACCTTTCTTGAGTTAGCTATAGCACTATAAAGTTGTCCGCAGGGCCATATAAAAGTTGTGGTGGGTTAATAAATTTTTATGGAAGAAAAGATATATTAGAAAATTGAGGGCTTCATATATGAAATAAGGAGGCAAAAATGAGACTGTATTATAAAGATATCACAGGTCTTATCAAAGAACCCTACCTCTCTAGCGGAAGAGATTATTTTAACAAAGGAAAGGTACAGATTATATCTGTTAATGAATCTCAAGCTAAATCAAAGGTAGTTGGATCAAATGTATATCGAGTAACACTAAAGCACGATGGTCCTCTTTTCAGTGGAACATGTTCCTGCCCTGCATTCTGTTACTTTGGTCCATGTAAGCATATGGCTGCAACAGGTTTTGCTTTGATTGATCTTGACAGAGAGGAGTATCGGTCGTCTGCGCGCCCAGATGAACAGACTCTCTTTGAAAGGTTTTTACTTAAAAAAACAAAGCAAGAGCTAATTTCAATAATTACTCGTTCCAGTGAACATTATCCTGAGATTTTTGAAGAACTAGAGGATAAAGAATATGAGCAATTCACTCAAAGTAAGTTTTCAAAATCCGAGAATTATGTATAAAGTGATTGGAAAGATGGTGAGACCAGGTAATCTATAGCTGATCCAAGGAAGACATCATACCGCCGCGGCGCTAACAAGTAGCGGGATGACGAGGTTATCGTCATGCCACCGCGAACCGTCATACCACCGCGGTATCTCTTAGCCGCTAACAAGTAGCGGGATGACGGTTGTCGTTTAGCCATAAATGTTTAAGAAATTTACCAAACGAAAAAAAAGGCAAAAGAAGCCTTAGTCATTGTCTATTTTCAGTATTGGCGTTTTTTAAGTCTTAAACACTGCAATTTAGCTGCTTTTAAATGCAACTCACCTTTGTTTAAATGTTTAAGAAATTTACTAAGCAGAAAAAAAGGCAAAAGAAACCCCGTGTTAGCTAGTTGTCACTTTCTAATCCTGCAAATTGGCGTTCTCTACTGTCTTAAACGCTTTGTAAGCGCGTTTCGGCTTATATAGCTAGAAATGTTGTGAAGACATAAGGTGCACATAGTGCGAAAAATTAAAAATAAGACGCCAAGTACGTTGTTTTTTTGCTGTTTAATCTGCACAGATGAAGATAACTGAATACCTTCAGTACCATGATAAGGGAGCTGGCGAAGGGTGTCAAGTAAGTTTTTTCGTTTCTGAGGGCTACTGAATAACGGCTACAATGTTTGTACAGCTATGTACATAGTGCTGGAACCAAAAAAAGAACCAAGTAGCTTGGCTACTTGGATGACAAAAGGTAATACAAGAAATCTATTGGCTCTCGTATACCTTAGTGAAACTTAACAAGTTTATCTATAGTTTTAGTGATGATTCTTGGAGTATCCGGAGAAACTGCTGAGCTCAGCCTATTTAACCGTTCTATAGCAAACTCGCTGTTCTCATTTGCTATGAAATCACATAAAATATTTTCTATATCCTTAGTAACACTTTCATGCTTCCTCAGAGGATGATTATGTGGATACCTATTGATGGTTCTGATGCTAGAATACTCAACAAAAGCTTGATCCTTAAAAGCAAGTTGTCTCAATTTCTCTTTGAATTTTCCTTCTTCCTCTTTTGCTAAAAGGCGGGACTTTATCAGTGATTTTATAATCAAATTTATAGCTTGATGTATTTCAGAATGCACTATAACTTTAATAGTATTTTCCTCTACTATACAATCATAAATACTTTTTTCGCTCTTTAATGACTCTATAAGCGTTCTGCTATTTTGTGAATTCAATTCCAAATTCTCTTCACTCATAGGAGTTATTATAAAGGTATTCTTATTTACTCTGATGTTAAATTGTGGAGAGCCTTCAGAAAAAGAAAATGCTACATTCTTAGATTCAAGTGCGTGATTGTATGCAGCAAAAAGGGTATGTGCTATAACACTGCTGGGCACCTTCATTTCATGTTTACTCAGGTGGTTCAATACATTTTCAACCTCATGATATGTAAAGTCTGTATCTTTTAGCAATTCAACAACTTCTCCGCCGTTGTGCTGTTTATACTCTATTCTCACTTCTTCTGTAAAAAGTGTTTTAGCTGCTATATGTTTATCAAGCACTGTGAAAATCTTGATGAAATTCTCTAAATCTTGTTTGTTAACTAATTCGATACTAATTAAGTTTCTGCTAATAATTGAAATATTTTTTGTCATTTTTTCCCACTAAAAAAACTCACTAAATGAATTGTATTTTTAATTCATTAAGAATTGTTTAAAGTGAGCATACTAGTTTTCATTTACGTATTACACGACAAAACAAGATAAAAAGTTACATAAAATCATCATGTGGTATAACACACTCTCCACATTCATCATTGCTGTTTGTGTAGGTTGTGACATCAGTGTGATTGTCATTATTATTTAGCATATCATCCAACTTTCCTTCTTTTTCAAGATCCATCAATTTGTCACACCCCCCAATGTGCTTATCGTTAATAAAGATCTGTGGAACTGTTCTAACGTTATACTTTGATTTTATGTCGTTAAATAGATCTGAGTTTTTGAGCACATCGATTTCTTCATATTTCACCCCTTTTTTATCCAGTAACTCTTTTGCTTTTTTGCAGAATGGGCAGTGATGCTTTACATATATTATAACTTTTCCTTTAGTATTTTTCACAATTTATCTCCGTAGCTTGCTAAAATATAGTTATTATATATAAGAAACATGTAAAAACATCAAATTGTATGAAAATTATTTATAATTGTGAGCAAGGGATAGAAAATAATATAGCACTAACCTTCGGAAATTTCGATGGCATTCATTTAGGACATGAATTTGCAATTTCCACTCTAAAGAAGGTAGCACAAGAAAGAGGATTACCCTCTGCAGTTTTAACTTTTGAGCCTCACCCATCAACTGTTTTATTTGGTAGAAACAATTTTAGGTTAATAGACCAAGAACAAAAAAAGGAACTAATCAGCAGCTATGGTATAGATTACTTGTATATTATTAATTTTAGTAGAGGTTTTTCTGAGGTTAGCTGCGATGACTTTATCAGTGAGATTTTAATAGATAAATATGGCGCTAAACACATAATTGTCGGAGAAAATTGTACTTTTGGTCATAAACGATTGGGTGATATATTAACTCTAGAGAAATATTCTGAAACATATGGATACTCTTTGACTAAATTAGAGCCATTAATAATTGACGGCAAAATTTGCTCTTCTTCTTCAATCAGAGAGTATGTACAGAAAGGTGAAATAGACATTGCTAATAGATTACTTGGTAGACCTTATCAAGTTTCTGGTGTTGTGACAAAGGGTGCGTGTAGAGGTAGAGAAATAGGATTCCCAACCATAAATATTCCTATAGAAGATTGCATGATAAAACCAAAATTTGGTACATATTACGCTAAAGTGATGTTTTCTTATAATAACCCAAACTGGTTATATGGAGTAGTCAATATTGGTATGAGACCTACATTTAAGGATCTGAAAAAGCCTATAATAGAAATGCACATATTCGATTTTGATGAAGACTTATATAATCATAAAGTTAATATACAACTTTTAAAATTCATAAGGTCAGAAAAAAAATTCCATAGTATTGAGGAGTTAACAAAACAGATAAATTATGATATACTTAAAATTTATAGGTTAAAGGCAAATTTATGAAAAAGTTATGCTTAATTGTTATATTAATTATAGTATTGATTGACCAAACGAGCAAATTGTACATAAACTCATTGATTGATGAGGGAGAATCAATTGAGATCGCTAGCTTTATAAAGCTAGTTGAAGTTTGGAATTCAGGCATTAGTTTTGGAATGTGTAGCGCTTTACCGCATGGCGGTTTCTTTTTTTCAGCATTTTCAATACTAATAATTGGTATACTTGCATACTTGATATACAAGTCTGATGATCAGTCAACTTACCTTGGGTTTTCTCTGATGATTGGTGGAGCAATCGGAAACGTAGTTGATAGGATTTATTGGGGAGCTGTATATGATTTCATATATTTTCATATTGATGATTGGTATTGGCCAGCTTTTAATTTAGCGGATTTATCTATAGTTTGTGGAATGTTTACATTGTTATATAAGTGGTATATATACGATATGTTTATTTCCAAACAAAATGAGGAATAAAATAATTGTTTTTATATTAGGTCGAAATAATGCTTCATAAGTTTTTTAGTTTTCTTATACTACCTGCACTCTTTTTTACTTACCCAATTTCTTTGAAGGCTTTAAGCATAGAGCACGACATAAAACATGCTAAACTCAGTAACGGACTAGATGTCTATGTTGTTCCTAATCATCGGATTCCAGCCGTTTTACATGCAGTAATATACAAAGTTGGGGGAATGGATGATCCAATTGGCAAAGCAGGATTGGCTCACTACTTTGAACATTTAATGTTTGAAACTACAGGGAAGTTCACAGATATAGAAGCCACTATGAGTAGCATTGGGGCCCAGTTTAATGCGTTTACTACTAAGGAATATACCTGTTACTACGAATTAGCCCTTAAAAATGACTTACCACTGGCAATGGAAGTTGAAGCAGACAGAATGGGCAATTTTAATGTTACTCAAGATAAAATAGAAAGAGAAAAAAACATTGTACTGGAAGAGAGGAAGATGAGATTTGATAATCATCCTAACAACTTATTACGGGAAGAAATGAATAGTGCATTTTACCGTAATGGCTATGGTAGATCTGTTATTGGCTGGGAGAGCGATATTAAAACTTACAATCAGGATGACATAGTGAGGTTTCATAATAACTATTATCACCCCGGCAATGCAATATTATTGATTGTTGGTGATGTGGAATTTGATGAAGTTGTGAAGCTAGCAGAAGAAAAATATGGTGACATTAAGTCTAAGGCAGTAATTAGGCATTATCCAAATCAGGATCCAGTGCATAATGCAGGCTTATCGGTGATTTTAGAGAGCACTGAAGTAAAAGAACCAGTTTTATATTTTCGTTATCGTGTTCCCTTATTTGATCACATAAATGAAGCCTCTGCTGCTCATTTAGCGGTTGACATTTTAGGTGGCGGCAAATCCAGCAAACTGTATAAAGATTTGGTTCTAGATAAAGATGTGGCAGTATCAGTATCTGCTTATTACAATAGTTTAACTTTTAGTGATGGCTATATTGATATTCAGGTCATTCCAAAAAGTGGGGTTAATTTAGGCACTGTTGAAAGAGAATTAGAAAATTCTATTAATAATTTTATGTCCACAGGAATAACAAGCGAGGAATTGCAAAACTCGAAGTATAGTTACAAGGCAGCACAGTTTGACAATTTATCCAGTTTAAATAGTATAGCATTTTTTTATGGCTCACACTTAGCGCTTGGTATTCCACTTGATGAAATAGATATTTCATATAGCAAGATTAATGATGTCAATCTAGAGGATGTAAATAATAAAATCTGTGCTATTTTTTCTGCTAATAAGTTAATTGGTCGTTTGTTGCCAAAAGGAGATGATAATGAGAATAAGTAAATTTGTACTCCTATTTTTTTTCTGTCTAGGCTTTAATTTACAAGCAAGTGGTAACCTAAATATAGAGGAGGTCACTACCCGTAAAGGATTTAAGTTTCTATTTGTTGAAAACCACGATTTACCAAAAATTTCACTTAATATATCATTCAAAGATGCAGGTTATGCATATGAAAATGTAGAAAAACAAGGACTTACCTGGTTTACTTCTCTTATAATTCAAGAAGGGGCAGGAAAAAATGATGCCAAAGATTTTGCAAAAAGGCTAGAAGATAAAGGGATTAGTTTAAATTTTATTGCTGGTTTAGAAGCATTTAGAGTTTCATTAGATGCTTTATCAGAAAATCTTGAAGAAGGTATTTCATTATTGAGCGACGCTATAATGCGTCCTAAAGTTGACCCTGAAGGGTTGAATAGAGTTTTCGAGAAAGCCAAAGTTGATTTTAATAATCTTGAAAAAAATCCTTTTTTTGTTGCTGGAAAAGAATTGAATACGTTATTGTTTAAAAAACATCCTTACTCAAAAAGTGAATATGGAACTCTTGACACTGTAATGAGCATTACTAGAGATGATGTTTTAACATACATAAAGCGTAATTTTGCTAAAGATAACATAGTTATCAGTGTTGCTGGTTGTGCAAAAAAAGAAGAAATTATTACATTATTAGATAAATATTTATCTAAATTGCCGTCAAAAAGATCAAAAGTTAGAAAAATACCTGTGAAAAATGATTTTGGTCCTGCAGAGAATAAAAACATTTTTATGGATATACCACAGAGTGTAATATTTTTTGCTCAAAAAGGCATAGCTTATGAAGATCCAGACTACTATAATGCTCAAGTCTTGATTAATGCGCTTGGCAGCATGGGGCTGAATTCAATATTAATGAAAGAACTGAGGCAAAACTTAGGCATTACTTATGGTGTTTATGCGAGTATTATTCTCAATAAACATGGGAACATTATGATTGGAATTCTTAGTACTGATAGTTCTACTGCCAGTCAATCAATATCAGCGGTAAAAGATACATTTAGCAGGATAAAAAAGGAAGGAATTGATGAGCAGTTGTTTCGGGATACAAAAATTAGTATGGTAAATTCCTATGTTTTCTCTATGTTTAATAATAACAACATAGTTGCAAAACTAAATAATATTCAGACAAACAACCGCGATATTAACCATATAAATGATTTTGTGAGCTATATTAATGACGTTAAATTAGAGAAAGTAAACGAACTGGCAAGCTCTTTACTGGAACCCGAAAATTTATTTTTTGTTGAAGTTGGGAGAAACACTTAAGGTCAATAATTAATATTTTCTGCTATTGATCTTACTGCTTCTACATAACACTTATGCTCCTCAGCTAGAATGCGTTCTGAGAGGCTTTGAATATCATCAGCTGGTAACACTGGCACAGCAACTTGAGCAATTATGGCTCCAGCATCAATTTCAGGAGTGACGTAATGTACAGTACAGCCTGCGATTTTTACTCCTGCTTTTAGAGCTTGCTCTTGAGCATTTAGGCCCTTAAAGGACGGAAGTAGAGAGGGATGAATATTTATCACCTTGTTATTCCATTTACTGAGAAAATTAGCTTGCAGGATTCTCATAAACCCTGCAAGGCAAATTAAATCAACCTTATGTTGAACAAATATTTCGTGAATTTTATCAGCATCAAGTGGTTTATCTCTAACAATAAACGCTGGCACTCCTGCTTGTTCTGCTATTTTTAGGCCAGCAGCTTCGCTATTATTTGTGATAGCGCACACAACTTCTGCAGGAAAATTACGATTTTGACATGCCTCTATCAAGGCCTGCATATTTGATCCCCTGCCTGAAATTAGTATCCCAAGTTTCACCTTTTTCATTTTGTGCAATTGATTTGGTGTAATAATTAATGTTAACAAAATAACTCAAAAAGTAAATCTATACCTAAAGTGACTTAGGTTTACCAACGATTTGAAAAACAACAAATTCGTCATTCCGCTACTCGTTAGCGGAATCTATCCTTGGCGGTATGACGTAGGAAAACCTTTCTTGGGTTAGGTGTGCCGTAGAGACACAAAGAATGTTCAAGTAAGAGCAAACTAAGTGCAAAAGCTACGCAATAGATGAGGGTGGGCCCCTCGGAGCCGGTTTACAAGAGCAGGCTTCAAACAACTATAAGCTGCTTTGGCAAGGTAGTGAGCGTTATGGAAAAGGCACAATTATATGTCATGTAAGGAATGGAGAGATGAACGAAAGTGAACCACTGATGAAGTGTCGAAACCTTTTAAATGACGTCAAAACCAGGGGTCTAACTTAACCTGGGATAAATCTATCGGGAGCTTGTTTACCGGATAGGTGGCGTCCGGCATAGAGGTGGCGTGAATCTATTTTGGGCTATTGCGTGGAACTGCGGGAACCTGTCGTTTCGATGATAAGGGAGAAATCCAAGGAGCTAAACTCCAAGGGTGAGAGTACCGATGCGAAAAACAGGGGCGCGTAGTAGTGAAGAAGTCTCTGTAATGGAAATGGAGCGAAGGGATTTAGTTTTAATTGTTTTGTCAACCAGAAATGGGATGAGCAATTGATTAAAACAGAGTCCTTGATTATGCTATAATTAGTAGCAAGGGCCGAATAATGGGAGCTGTGTGAGACGCGAGTGTGCGCCGTGGTACGCATTAAGAAATACTTAGCAGAGCTAAGCGGGGTTCAGAATAAATGGCCTCGAGGTGAACAACTAACTTTAACCCGAAAGGGAAGGAGGACAAGAGCATGTATGTAAAGCGAGAGTTATCTGAAGATGTGTAAGATAACGGCTTGCAACACCTGATCAATATGGTTAAAGCTAAACTGCTTGAATTCTAATCTTCAGGGGTGGGACTTCACATCCATGGGTATCGCATTTAAAACCCCATGTCTACGGTAAGCACAGATTAAACTTTCGTTTGTGTGACATTCTGGCTGTAGAACGATAAGTAGTGAACTTATTTAAGAGGATGAATGGAAAACCTAAGTTGATCTAGAACAGTTCTTAGTGACGGAACATGGGATGACCTAAGGAACGCGAGTTCTATGGTTACGGAGTCATCGTAGTAGTCGTGAAAGTAACGAATCACCGGGGAGCGTGGGAAAGCCACATACAGGGCAAAGGGTGACAGATAATTGAATGTTGAAATTGGGAGGTACGCAAGATGCGGAAAGCTGAAACAATACTTAACATTATACGTGAACGTGGACAAAGAAATTTGCCGGTTAAAAACGTATATCGCCTACTTTATCAGCGTGATCTTTACCTTCGAGCGTATGGCAAACTTTGTCGTAATAAAGGTGCTATGACAGAAGGTGTGACAACTGAAACAGTTGATGGTATGTCTTTGGAGAAAATCGATAAAATCATAGAGGATTTACGCTATGAGCGATATCGGTGGACACCAGTAAAACGTATCTATATTTTAAAGAAGAGTGGTAAACGCAGGCCGTTAGGATTGCCAACATGGTCAAATAAGTTACTTCAAGAAGTAATCCGATTAATATTGGAAGCCTACTATGAGCCTAAATTTAGTGAATGTTCACATGGATTTCGACCAAAACGTGGATGCCACACTGCATTAAGAGCAGTAATGCAAAAAGGCAGAGGTACAAAATGGTTTATAGAGGGAGATCTCAGTGCATGTTATGACTCAATTGATCATACTATGTTGTTGAAAATACTGAGTGAAAGCTTCCAAGATAACCGTTTTATTCAGCTAATCAATCGACTGCTAAAAGCAGGATATATGGAAAATTGGAAGTACAATAAGAGTCATAGTGGGGTACCACAAGGTTCTATTATTGGTCCAATTTTGAGTAACATATTACTCGATCGGTTAGATAAACATGTGGAACATATACTAATACCAGCAAATAACCGAGGTAAGCGAAGAAAGACAAATCCAAAATATTTAAGGTTAACCATGCAAGTATCGATGATGAGAAAACAAGGGAACTGGGATCAAGCAAAACAACTGCGTCAATTAGTGCAGGGTATGCCATCTAAGGATTCTTGTGATCTAAATTATCGACGTCTTTGGTATGTTAGGTATGCTGATGATATTCTGGTAGGGTTTGCAGGACCAAAAAATGAAGCTGAACAAATTAAAAATGAGATTGCTAAATTCCTCAATGAGGAGCTCAAACTTATGCTTAATGAAGATAAAACGCTTATTACACACGCGTGTGATAGCAAAGCCAATTTTTTAGGTTATAAAATACACGTCTTGCATGCAGATGATAAACATGATCATCGGACACAACGATGTATTAACGGTAGTATTGGGTTACGTGTACCACATCATATAAAGCAGAAAAAGTGTTCTGAATATATGCGTTGTGGAAAGCCTATACATTTACCTCAACGTACACTTGATACAGCTTACAGTATTGTTGCTCAGTATCAAACTGAATATCGAGGAATTGTATAATATTACAAAATGGCCTACAACCTTCACACACTAAGTTATTTGAAGTATGTGATGGAAGTATCATTAGTAAAGACTTTAGCATCTAAATACAAAACAACTTGCAGGAAAATTTATAGAAAATTTGGTGCAATGATTGAAAACGACGAAGGTGAAAAACGAAAAGTCATCCAAGTCAGAGTAGATCGTTTACCATCAAAGATACCATTAATTACACACTTTGGTGCTGTGTCACTAAAATGGAATAAATGGGTAAGTATAAGTGATAACCTTATACCAATATGGAATAAGCGTAGTGAAATAGAGCAAAGACTATTGGCACAAACTTGTGAATTATGTAAATCACAAGAGCAGATTGAAGTACATCACGTACGTAAACTTGCTGATTTGCTAGGTAAACGTAATACTGAGCTACCGAAATGGAAAAAGAGAATGATTGAACGACAGAGGAAGACTCTTGTTGTTTGTCATGAATGCCATAAGAAAATCCAATATGGAAAATATGATGGTGACTCCTTAAAACGTTAGATTATTGGAGAGCCACGTGATACGGAAACGATCATGCGTGGTTCGGAGAGGGGTTGTTGGAAAAGTACTTAACAAGTAACTCGCTGGCTGCCCACTCTACTTCATGCACAGTTCTGTGAGAGGCTGGCGGGGAAGGTCCGCTGGTCTACTCTCCCTATAGAAACTCTCATCGCTGCCTTTTTGTTAACAGTGGTATTAGACTTCAAGTTACTGCAAAAAATGTTTTAAAACATAATTGACTTTATCTAGTTAATACTCCAAATTATAAAAAACAGATAGTTCTATGATGACAAGTCTATTACAAGGCAAAAAGGGGTTAATAACTGGAATAACAAATAAGAGATCGATAGCATGCGGTATAGCAAAAGCTCTCTCAGAGCACGGGGCAGAACTTGCAATCACCTACCAGAATGAAATAATAAAAGAAAAACTATCACCAATAGCAGATGAATTAAATGTGGAGCTAATATTACACTGTGACGTTTCAAATGAAAAAATCATAGATAACGCTTTTGAAATAATAGAGAAAAAATGGGGTACTCTTGACTTTTTGGTGCATGCAATAGCATTCTCCGATAAAAATGAGTTAGATGGTAAATATGTCAATACTTCACTGAATAACTTCCTCAATGCAATGCATATATCGTGCTATTCTTTCACTGCTTTAGCGCAAAGAGCTGAAAAAATGATGTCAGGTGGTGGTAGTTTACTTACTTTATCTTATTATGGCGCTGAAAAAGTTATGCCAAATTATAACGTTATGGGTTTATGTAAAGCAGCACTTGAAGCAAGTGTAAAATATATAGCATGTGATCTCGGGCCACAAAATATCAGAGTAAATGCAATTTCCGCTGGTCCAATCAGAACTTTAGCATCTTCTGGAATAAGCGATTTTCACTTCATATCAGAATGGAATAGAAATAATTCTCCGCTTAGACGCAATGTTACAATAGAGGATGTTGGCAAGGCAGCGTTATACTTATTAAGCGACTTAAGTAGTGGCACTACTGGAGAAATTTTGCACGTCGATTCAGGATATAACGTTGTGGGAATGAAGGTGGTTGACTAACAAAGCACTAGTTCCTTCGGGTTCATACACAACTCTATCAGGAGTTTTGTGACTGTGATTGCAGAAAACATCGAACATAAAATTCCTATTGATAAAGTGACAGAAAAGCCTCTAATTGCTCCGCTGCCAATAATGAACATTATTCCTGCAGCAATGAGTGTTGTGATATTTGAATCCAGTATTGTCTTTATAGCGTTTTTAAACCCTTCTTCAATAGCACGTTCCACTCTCTTGCCAGATTTGATTTCCTCGCGAATTCGCTCAAATATTAAAACATTTGCATCCACCGCCATACCGACAGTGAGTGCAATACCTGCAATTCCAGGTAAAGTTAGAGTTGCTTCAAGCAGAGTGAGAATTGATAATATAAGAATTACATTAGAAAAAAGCGCAACAGAAGCTAATATACCTAATTTGCCGTAAGTGATAATTATAAATAAAGCCACGGCTATAATAGAGATTGTTGCTGCCATTTCCCCTGCCTTTATTGATTCTTCTCCAAGGCTTGGGCCAATGTTTTTTTCTTCAATTATTTTAAGTGGTGCTGGCAGTGCTCCAGATTTTAAAAGTATTGCAAGTTCGCTTGCTTGTTTTTCAGTGAAATTACCGCTAATTTCTCCCTCTCCATTTAAAATTGGCTCACGTATTGTAGGTACTGTTAAGACTGTGTTATCCAGAACAATTGCAAAAGGTTTTCCCACATTTTCTTTAGTGATTTTCGCGAATCTTTTACTCGCTATGCTGTCAAATTTAAAATGCACTGTTGGTTTACCTAAGTGACCAAATCTAACTGATGCGTTAACCAGCGAATCGCCACCTATTTCAGTTTTGCGGAATATTGGATAAGAATTACCTAAAGAATCCTTGAGCATGACAGTAGTTTCGTGATCTATATCCTGCACCTTGGCTATGTTAGTGTTTGCCAAATGAAAAGCTAGCTTAGCAGTTTTGCCAAGCAGAGATTTTATCTGCTCGGTGTCTTCTACTCCAGGCACCTGCACTAATATTTTATTCTGCCCTTGTTTTTGAACGCTGACTTCCTTTGTGCCAAGTTTGTCCAAACGGCGCTGGACATTGTTTATTGATTCTGCAGCTACTTCACTGATCAAAGAATTTTTATAATGGGGTTTATACGAAATGAGAATTGAAGAATCTTTTCTATTTAGCTCTAAATTTGGATTTATCGCATTAATCAACACAGATGCTTTTTTATAATCATCAATATTATTTAAAGTTACAATTACTTGTTCGCTATTTTGTACGTTAGATTCAATATTTTTTGTTAGCAATGTCTCTTTTATCTCACCTGCTAGCATGCCTAGCTTTTCCTTAAAATAGAAGTCTAAGTCTATGTTTAGAAGCAAAGATGCCCCTCCTTTCAGGTCAAGGCCTAAGTTTATTCTTTTTTTCGAAATAAAAAGCTTATTATCAAAGAAATTTGGCAGTGTTATGTATAAAGCAAATAAACAGATGCATAATACTGAAAAAGATTTGACTATAAGCCTGTTGTACATAAGTTGTAGGTTTAAAATTGCAGTGTAAGTTAAAAATAGATTTTTGTAAAATTCTCTATTGCCCAAATAACCTATCCAAGTAGCTATAGAAACAAAAAAACTTCCTTGACAAACTCCGCCAGCCCCCTTATCATGGTACTGAAGGTATTTAGTTATCTTCATCTGTGCAGATTAAACAGCAAGAAAACAACGTAGTTGGCGTCTTATTTTTAATTTTTTGCACTATGTGCACCTTATGTCTTCACAACATTTCTAGGTTTTTACCCACACAAGCTGAAACGCGCTTATAAGTCGTTTAAGACAGTATAGTACGCCAATTTGCAGGATTAGAGAGTGAACACTAATTACCACGGGGTTTCTTTTGCCTTTTTTTCTGCTTAGTAAATTTCTTAAACATTTTAGTTAAGGTTAGTTGCACTTAAAAGCAGCTAAATTGCAGTGTTTAAGACTTAAAAAACGCCAATACTGAAAGTAGACAATGACTAGGGCTTCTTTTGCCTTTTTTTTCGTTTGGTAAATTTCTTAAATATTTATGGCTAAACGACAACCGTCATCCCGCTGCTTGTTAGCGGGATCTAGAGATACCGCGAATGAATCGCGGTATGACGGTTCGCGGCGGCATGATGATAAGCTCGTCATCCCGCTACGTGTTAGCGGCTAAGAGATACCGCGGCGGTATGACGGTGTAGATAGTAATTCGTCATCCCGCTACGTGTTAGCGGGATCTCTTGTTAGCGGCTGAGATACCGCGAATGAATCGCGGTATGACGGTTCGCGGTGGCATGACGATAAGCCTCGTCATCCCGCTACGTGTTAGCGGCTAAGAGATACCGCAGCGGTATGACGGTGTAGATAGTAATTCGTCATCCCGCTACGTGTTAGCGGGATCTCTTGTTAGCGGCCGAGATACCGCGAATGAATCGCGGTATGACGGTTCGCGGTGGCATGACGATAAGCCTCGTCATCCCGCTACGTGTTAGCGGCTAAGAGATACCGCAGCGGTATGACGGTGTAGATAGTAATTCGTCATCCCGCTACGTGTTAGCGGGATCTCTTGTTAGCGGCTGAGATACCGCGAATGAATCGCGGTATGACGGTTAAGTAGGGTGTCATTCCAGTCTGGGATCCAGTCTTTATTATGCAGCCACTTGGTTAAAATTAAGTTTTCTGGATCCCAGTGTCTGGGCACTGGGATGACAAGAAAGAGGCTACTTGGATGACACCCTGACAATCGTCATCCCGCTGCTTGTTAGCGGGATCTATGTGAGATACCGCGGCGGTATGACGTAGGACTGCTGTCATGCAAGTACTAGAATCCAGTAAGCTTATTTATGCATATAAAAGGTTATTATTTTGTAAAGGCAAAGTTGCTTTTGGTTTTAAGTTAAAGTACAATAAATGCAAAGGCTCATATGATGAATTAAACTCGATCCAAGTAGTCAGCTACTCGGATGACATCAGAGAGATGGTAACCGAAGTTCATGCGATACACGCTACCAAAGTGTTTAAATAATTAATTAGGTTAAGGTTTGGTATTCAAACAGTCATACATATGCTAGTCAAAATAGGTACCAGAGGAAGCAAGCTTGCAGTTGCCCAGGCTTTGGAAGCAAAACAAAAGTTGCTGGACTCTTTTCCTAACTTATCTATTGAAATTGTTAAGATAAAAACTTCTGGAGATAAGTATGCAAACGCAAATCTTGCTGAAATAGGAGGTAAAGGATTATTCATTAAAGAAATTGAGGCTGAATTGCTCGAAAATAATATAGATATGGCAGTTCATTCGCTAAAGGATGTGCCTGCGTTTTTCTCAGGGGGTTTAACAATTCCTTGTGTTTTAGAAAGGCTAAGTCCATGCGATGCGTTTATTTCTCATAAACACAATAGCCTTGAGTCTTTGCCACAGCAGGCTACTATTGCCACTTCTTCAATAAGAAGAAAAGTTCAGTTGTTAAATGTTAGACCAGATCTAAATATAATATCGCTACGTGGAAATGTAACAACTAGATTGCAAAATCAAAGTTTTGATGGAATAATTCTAGCTGAAGCAGGACTCATAAGATTAGAAAAGAATCAATTAATTACAGAGGTATTGCCACCAAAAGTTATGTTAAGTGCAGTGGGACAGGGAGCGATTTGTATTCAATGTAGAAGGAATGATGTAAAAATTATCGATCTTGTAGAGAAAATTAATAATAATATGTCTTTTATAAGAGTGAAATCAGAGCGCAGTTTTATGAAGACAGTGAATGGTTCATGTTTTACACCACTTGCAGCTTTGGCTGAATATGTGAACGAAAATATGCTACACCTTTGTTGTATGTTAGCAAGTGGAAAAAATATATACTTCACTGAGCGCACTTCATTTATAGAAGATGCGGAGAAAATGGGTATGGATGCAGGACTAGAGTTGAAATCAAAATGCTTATAAGCTTACCTAAAGTACGTGGAATCTATCGTTATGACATCTTAATGTCTAAAGCGACGTGGTTAAACGTCGGTGGACGAGCTGATGTGTTATTTAAACCATGTGATATTAAAGATTTAACATACTTGATTAAAAATACTGAACTGCCAGTTAGCGTTATTGGTGCAACATCCAACATAATAGTACGAGATAGTGGCATTCGAGGAATAACAATAAAATTAGGTAAGGAGTTTGCATATATTAAAAGTAAGGGTAACAACTCCATTGTTGCAGGTGGTGCTGCGCTGCTCAGGAACCTTGCTTACTTTGCAGGAGAGCAACAAATTAGTGGACTCGAGTTTCTAGTTGGAATTCCAGGAACAGTTGGTGGCGGAATAGAAATGAATGCAGGTGCGTATGGTAGTGACATCGCAAGCGTTGTACAATCCATAAAAGCAGTGAACCTAGAGGATGGAAACCTATATGAGTTCTCCAGCAAAGAAATGGGATATTTTTATCGTGGACATAGCTTAAAAGGAAATTGGATTTTTGTTGAAGCTGAGTTTAAAGGAGTAAACTCAGAGCATGAGCTTATATTGCAAAGGTTAAAAGAAATTGTTGAGAAAAAAAATAAAAGCCAGCCAATAAGAGGAAAAACTGCTGGGTGCATATTCAAAAATCCAAAAAACTACCGAGCATGGGAGTTAATTGATAAATCTGGCTGCCTAGGGTTAAATATTGGTGGAGCTAGAATCTCTAAGAAACATTGTAACTTCTTGCTCAATTACGATAATGCAACTGCATCTGACTTGGAAAACCTTGGCAACAGAGTAAAAGATGCAGTGAAGGATAAATTTAATGTTGAACTTGAGTGGGAAATAAGGGTTTTGGGTGGCTATTAAACAGTTTTTATAGCTGCTGTATATTCTAATCTTTCCTAATGACTCAGCATGATCGTAACCTTTCACACTTAATTAAACAGACTAAATTCTGTAATTTTGGGATGTTGAAAAATTTACCTTACGTTGTTATTCCAGCGCATAACGCTGAAATCCAGATTTATAGAAACGAAAAAACTTGCTTGACAAGTTTCGCCGGCCCCCTTATTATGACAATGAAGGTATTCAGTTATCTTCATCTGTGCAGATTAAACAGCAAGAAAACAACGTAGTTGGCGTCTTATTTTTAATTTTTTGCACTATGTGCACCTTATGTCTTCACAACATTTCTAGGTTTTTACCTATATAAGCTGAAACGCGCTTATAAGTCGTTTAAGACAGTATAGTACGCCAATTTGCAGGATTAGGAAGTGAACAC
Organism: Wolbachia endosymbiont (group A) of Hedychridium roseum; assembly: GCF_964028325.1. Taxonomy (NCBI): domain Bacteria; kingdom Pseudomonadati; phylum Pseudomonadota; class Alphaproteobacteria; order Rickettsiales; family Anaplasmataceae; genus Wolbachia; species Wolbachia endosymbiont (group A) of Hedychridium roseum. The sequence continues at coordinate 963,820 of NZ_OZ034755.1, forward strand.
TAATTACCACGGGGTTTCTTTTGCCTTTTTTTCCATTTGGTAAGTTTCTTAATGTTTGTAGCTAAACGACAACCGTCATCCCGCTACGTGTTAGCGGCTAAGAGATACCGCGGCGGTATGATGGTTCGCGGCGGTATAGTAACTCGTCATCCCGCTACGTGTTAGCGGCTAAGAGATACCGCGGCGGTATGACGGTTCGCGGCGGTATAGTAACTCGTCATCCCGCTACGTGTTAGCGGCTAAGAGATACCGCGGCGGTATGACGGTTCGCGGCAGCATGACGATAAGCTCGTCATCCCGCTACTTGGATGACAGCAGATCACCTCTTCACAAAAATTTTATCAGTAATACGCATATCAATAATACTCCAATCGCTGAAAGTAAAATCAGTTGTATTGTGCAAGTGGTTTAAATAGTCCCATGCACTAGAAGGGTTATCTTCAGGCAGTTTCACTGTGGAATCGTTATCAAGTATGATATTCCATCTTCTATTCCCTATATAAGCAAAAGAAGAAATGTGGTTACTTAATTGAGTTTTACTCTCTAACACATCTCTAACAAATTCTAGGTTTGATAACGAGTTTTGTCCTGTAATTACAACAAGATCATCTACTGGATAGTCATCTACGATCACTTTGCCTTCGAAATCAATTACCGAGGTTTTGTTATTATCTTTCCAGAGAGCAAACGGTTTATGCTCATCTATATTAATATGTAGGGTATTGGGCAAAATTCTGTGAACTCCTACGTATTTTATCCATCTGCTTACGGATTGTATGTTACCGGCAAGTTTTGAAAGTGATATATACAGGATAGGTTGCGTTCTATCTGTCAAACTTAGAATGTCCTTTTTGTTTGTAAATTTGTTGCCGCTCACGACTACTTCATCGATTGAAAATCCATTGCTGAGTAATAAACTGGATAGGCACTCATTACACCAAGTAAAGTAGTAATTAAATCGATTTATTATTTTATCAAGTGAACTATAAAGTACTAATGTAAAAAAAAGCGCAGTTATAATAACGAAAGCGCACTTGCGCAAAAAACTCCTTTGGCTTCTAGTAATACTGCTCAACATGACTTAAATCCCTAATATTTTTGTGCTGCAAACTATCTTCAATAATAATTTTAACTAATTCATTAAAATTGATTCCTTTTGCCAATTTTGCAATTTCTGGCACTAACGATAACTCAGTAAAGCCAGGATGTGTATTAATCTCAAGCATTTTTAAAGTGTTATTTTTGGGATTATAACGGAAATCTGAGCGGGAAATAGTTTTACAGCCTAAAAATTGATGAATTTTCAGTGCGTGTTCCAAGGTCATTTTATATATATTGTCAGGAATTTCAGCAGGAAATATATGTTCTGCAAATCCATCTGTATACTTTGCTTCATAATCATAGAATTTATTTTTTGGTCGTATTTCCATAGTGCCAATTGCTTCATCTAGCAATACAGCAGTATGTAACTCTATTCCTGGGACATATTCTTCTATGATCATCAAGTCTCTTGTCATAGAGGTAGCTGACACTGGTTCTTTTTTCTGGATTCCAGTGTCAGCTACTTGAATGACATCAAGTATGATAGCGTCATTTTTAAATTTTAAATGGTCTTCATATGAGGAAACAATATGCACTCCGATGCTAGAACCTTCGTTAATTGGTTTTAAGACGTACGGATAATCGATTTTAATATTATTTTTTAGTAGATCTTCTTGGCTAATTACATAACCTTTTGGAGTGTCGATACTAAGGGATCGAAATATATGCTTTGACATCACTTTATTCATAGCAACAGCAGAAGCCATAACTCCTGAGTGTGTATATTTTATACCTAAGATTTCCAATAAACCTTGAATGCAACCATCTTCACCATAAGGTCCATGCAGAGCAATAAAAGTAAGGCCCGGATTAATCTTTTTAAGCTTTTCAACAATGTTGCTGTCAACATCTATTTCTATTGCATTATATGAAAGGCTATCAAGTGCCTTCTTTACGGCTTTTCCGCTCATAAGCGACACTTCTCTCTCGCAAGAAAATCCACCACTTAAAATTGCTATAGTTGGAATCATGGGCATTCTATGTTTTGCTATATAGCATATAGAAGATACTTTTATCTTCAATAAAAACCTGCTTCTATAGCTAAAAATTTATCAATGAATTAATATTAACTTAGTATTAAATAATGTTAAAAACTTAACATTATGATTATTTTCAGCAATAAAAACTAAAGGTTGTGAGAACCGTTCATTTTGGAATCTGTATACCTATCCTCAAAAGATTATGAACAGGTTCTCACGACTATAATTCATCTGGTGAGTGATCAGATAACATCTTGCTCCCTCTAACCCTTTTTCCTGATTAATTTTTGCTAGCGCTACTTGCTAGCCTATTAAGTGATAATCATGATTATAATCATCTAGCGGGTGATCAGTAGTTGTTATAACATCTTGTTGATCAGATTCCTTTAATTCTTTTTCCTGTTTCTCCTGATTAATTGTTGTTTTAGGTCTCTCTTCTGTATTTAACTCTCCTTGATTATCGTCTAATCCAATGTTTTTTAATTCTTCTGCTACATCTCTTATAAATTCTCCTCTTGGGAAAGAAGTGCCGTAATTTTTCTCATTATACAAATTTAGAGTAACATAAATCATTGTTGTCAAATCATTAGCTATAGACTCACTGTGATAATGGTATTCGTGATAATCCGCGGTAATAGAATCATAATCATCGTCAGACAAATTTGCTAAGTTGTTATATGTAAAGCCTTTAACAGTATGATCTGTGTTCATATCTAAATCATATCTCTCTTGGTAGGCATGAAAAATATAATTAGCGTATTTTTCAATCGTAAGGAGATCTTTCTCATCTAATTGATCGTAATGTATTTCATACTTAAATTTTGTTCCTTCAATATTGATTGTTTTTGAGTTTGGTAATACTACTTTATGCTTTGTTGGGTTTATACTCTCTTTAGCGTGATTTTCCATTTTGATGCCTCTAAATTTTATAATACTGTCATCCTACTAAAAGTTATATAATAATTCGTTAATTCTATATTTAACATAATCTTTCGTTGTTTCCAAGTAGATTATTATTAATCTAATATTAAATATTACTAAAAACCTAAATAATGCGACCATTTTCAATAACCAAAGACAAACAGGATAAGATATAAAAGAAGTTTCTTCCTCTTCAGCAGTATTACTCTAAATTTTCATCAAAATAAGCTGTTTTATCCTTTTTTTCCTTATACTCTTCTGCAGTATAGAGAGGTTGCTTTTTAGCTGTAATGTTTGGCCATTTTTGTGAGTATTCTACATTTATATCGTAAAATAACTTGAAAGTTTTTTGTTCGCTGCTCAGTAATTCTTCATCTAATTCTAAAATATCTTTTATGGAATCATCAGTTACAATTGCATCTACTGGACACTCAGGTATGCACACTCCGCAATCAATACATTCATCTGGGTTAATCACGAGCATGTTTTTACCTTCATAGAAGCAGTCAACGGGACATACTTCCACACAGTCCGTATATTTACATTTTATGCATTTATCTGTAACAAAATGCGTCATAAAACACTGTATATTTGTATTATCTTGGGTACACTAAATTGATAAGAAATTCAAGCCTTTTATGAAGATAAATAAATTGAACAACAAAGAATTAGAAGTATGGTTAAGCTTGACTAGAACTATAGGACCAATAAAGTTTTTTAGTATACTAAGAACACATGGATCGCTAGATGAGGTGCTAAAATATCTCAATAGGGTGGCTAATAATAAGGTGTATGGCATTCAAGATGCACGAGAAGAAATCAATAATGCAGAAAGAATTGGAGCTAAAATTATACCCGCATGTGACCCAGATTACCCTGATCTTTTAAGAAATATCTCTAGTTGTCCTCCTATAATAACTGCGTTTGGTAATATATCATTATTAAGCCGTGAGATAATTGCAATAATCGGTGGGCGCAACTCTTCGATGAATGGAAGAAATTTTGCCAGTAAACTAGCACTTGATTTAAGCGAAGCTGGTTTTGTTATCGTTTCTGGACTTGCAAAAGGAATCGATACCGCAGCAAACAGTGTAATATACAAAAATCATCCCACTATTGCTGTTACAGCAAGCGGAATTGATGTGGTGTATCCAAAAGAGAATTTTGATCTATACAAAAAAATCACTGGGAACGGTGGTTTAGTAATTACTGAGCTTCCATTTGCTACTAAACCAAAGCCTCAGTATTTTCCTCAAAGGAATCGAATTATATCTGGTCTATCGCTGGGTGTTGTAGTGATTGAAGCATCGAAACGTTCTGGCTCTCTAATAACAGCAGATTTTGCTTTAAATCAAGGGAGAGAGGTATTTGCAGTTTCTGGTTTCCCTTTAGATTCACGCTGTAGTGGTAGTAATTATTTAATTAAAAACGGTGCTAAGCTTATCGAGTCCGCTGATGACATAATAGAAAGTGTTAGGTTTAGTTTACCTCCGCAGCAAAAAAACCTATTTAATGTTGAGCACTATGCTGTTAACCAAAAACAAGAAAAATTACAACAGGCAAAATCTGTTATAGTTGATCATATTAACTCTGTACCTGTTGATATAGATGAACTTATATTAGCAAGCGGACTTTCTGCCAACATAGCTCTAATGGCTCTTTTAGAACTAGAGTTGGAAAACAAAATAGAGCGTTCACCGGGGAATAAAATATCGTTAATTTTCTAGATTACTTTAGCTATAGCTAACCCAAGAAAGGTTTTCCTACGTCATACCGCCGCGGTATCTTGGCATAGATTCCGCTAACAAGTAGCGGAATGACGAATTTTTGTTTTTCAAATTATCGGTAAACCTAAGTCACTTTAGCTATAGGTCAGTATGTCGTTTTACTAGATGTTCGTACAGATATATGCTTGACACTGGAATGATGCCATTTGCTATAGGATTCTTAGTTGCTGATTTTAGAATTGATAAGAGAAAACTTTTTTTCAACTTGTTGTATGATTTTATAAAAGTGATCGAAATCTAAGCTTGCACTGCCAATTAAAACTCCTGATAAATTTGAAATATTTAACAAATTTTCTATATTTTCTGAACTGACTGAACCACCATATGTAATGTGTTTTTTACCAGTACACAATTTTATTACCTCTATCACCTCAGCAATTGCATCATTATTTGGCACATGACCTGTGCCTATTGCCCATATTGGCTCATATGCTACGGTATATTCACCGTGTGTTGGCAAACGGTTTTTGCATTGATATTCTATTACTTCTTTTGTTTTTTCATTCTTATAATCTTCTGAATTTTCACCTACACAGATAATTGGGTGTAAGCCTGATTCTATTGCTATTTCCGACTTAAGTTTTATTTCACTATCTGTTTCGTTAGCCCTTTCAGAATGCCCAAGTATTACGTAAGTACACCCTAATTCCTTTAACATTTCTGCGCTAATTTCACCTGTGTAAGAACCAGATTTTTTATAATGGCAATTCTGTGCTCCTATATTAATATTATCGCTCAACTCTATACTGTCTGAAAATGCGGTAAATGGTGGACAAATCACTAGTCTAGAAGTAATCTCATTGTTCTTGTTATTAAGTTTGCCTATAAAGTCAACAAATGAAGACCGTGTTCCATTCATCTTCCAATTTGCTACTATTAAAAAGGACATCAACTTTACTTATATGGGCGAGAGTGCCGGCTGTCGGACTTGAACTGACAACCTACTGATTACAAGTCAGTTGCTCTACCAATTGAGCTAAGCCGGCGTTAAACACATTAATAATATACAATTATCAATGGATTTTAGTCAACTGATTTTTAAAATACTGTATAATGAAAATAATATGAGAAAATTTTTACTGAAGCCAAAAAAGAGTCTAGGGCAAAATTTTATTTTATCGAGTGAGATAATAAAAAGAATAGTCGTTTTAGCTGGCAATCTAGAGAATTTTAACGTCATTGAGATTGGTCCTGGATATGGTGCATTAACAAGAGAAATATTGGTGCATAATCCAAAGTCTCTACTTTCTATAGAAAAAGATAGAGATTTAGTAAAACACCATGACCAACTGCTAAATGAGCATCAAGGAAAGTATAGAATTATAGAAGCGGATGCACTGCATTTTATAGAAGAAGAGCTGATAGAGCGCCCAGTCAAAGTTATTGCTAACTTGCCTTACAATATCTCGGTAGCGTTATTTTTAAATTGGTTAAATAATATAAAATTTTTTACGAACTTGACATTAATGTTTCAAAAAGAGGTAGCAGATCGCATCACGGCAAGACCCAATTCTAAAGATTATGGTTCCTTATCAGTGCTAAGCCAGTTACTATGTGATATAAAAAAGGAATTTGATATTGAACCTAAAGAGTTTTTTCCAAGTCCAAAAGTACATTCTTCAGTAATTACAGTAAATCCTTTGCCTACCCCAAAGTTTGCAGTAAATTTGGAAACCTTAACAAGATTAACACGTGCCGTTTTTGCTCAAAGAAGAAAGATGCTGAGAAATAGCTTGCAAAATATAACGAACCACGCTGAAACTGTCCTTGAAAACGCTAAATTGAGTGGAAACGAACGTCCAGAAAACTTAACTATTGAGCAGTTTTGTTTGCTGGCAAATAATGTAGAATGCTTATTTTGCAAAAGTCCTATTGCAATTTAATTAATTGGCGTATAAGCTTTAAATAAAGCCTATGAAAAAAATGGAAGCTTGTTATTCGTTTGACGATATACTTCTTTTGCCAGCCTATTCTAATATATTGCCTTGCGATGCAGATACAAAAACTTATTTAACAAATAATATAGAACTAAATATCCCTCTCATATCCTCTGCAATGGATACTGTTACTGAATCGGGCTTTGCAATAGCTATTGCCCAACATGGAGGGATAGGTTGCATACATAAGAATTTATCAATAGATGAACAAGTTTTAGAAGTAAGAAGGGTGAAAAAATATGAAAGTTGGATCGTGTATAACCCAATTACGATTTCACCAGATAAAACAGTTGCGGAAGCAATTTCATTAATGAGAGAGCACAATTATTCTGGCATTCCTGTAGTCGATCAACTCAAGTTAGTTGGAATTTTAACTAACCGAGATGTGAGGTTTATTGAAGACCAGAACATGAATGTAAAAGTTTCCGAAGTGATGACAAAAGATAAGTTAGTGACAGTGCGGGAGCAGGGAGTGAATAGTGCCTCAGCAATGAAATTGTTGCATGAAAATAGAATAGAAAAGCTTTTGGTCGTAGATGAAAATTCTTGTTGTATAGGTTTAATTACGGTTAAAGACATTGAAAAATACAATAGATACCCAAATTCATGTAAAGACAGTAAAGGGCGGCTCAGAGTTGCCGCTGCAATTGGCACTGGTAAAAAAGATGGTATAGAAAGATGTGAAGCTTTGATCGGAGAAGAAGTTGATGTAGTTGTTGTGGATACTGCTCACGGTCATTCCGAAAACGTTATCAATACCATTAGGGAAATAAAAAAGATGTATCCTAATACGCAATTAATTGGCGGAAACATTGCAACAAAGGAGGCTGCTGAAGCGTTGATTGATGCGGGTGTTGATGCAGTGAAGGTCGGAATAGGACCAGGATCAATCTGTACAACCAGAATAGTTACAGGTGTTGGTGTGCCACAATTCTCTGCAATCAAGAATGTTGCAGAGACGTGTAGAGCAAGAAACGTCAGACTAATTGCTGATGGTGGGGTAAAATACTCAGGAGATGTTGCAAAAGCTATTGCAGCTGGTGCTGACTCTGTGATGATTGGTTCGATTTTTGCTGGCACTGACGAAAGCCCAGGTGAGATTATCATGTATAAGGGCAGAGCATATAAAGGCTATCGAGGAATGGGATCTATTAGTGCAATGAAACGAGGTTCAGCTAGCCGTTATTTTCAAGATAAAGATTCAAAACTAAAATTAGTTCCACAAGGAGTGGAAGGAAGAGTTCCATTCAAAGGTCCAGCTTCAGGAGTAATCCATCAGTTGATTGGCGGATTGCAAGCTGCAATGGGGTATACTGGTAATAGGAATATAGAAGAGATGAAAAAAAATTGTAAATTTGTTACTATTACTGCATCAGGATTAAGAGAGAGTCATGCTCATGATGTAGTAATTACACAAGAAGCTCCAAATTACGCTTATCAAGCGTCCAATTTGTCAACCGATTCAGAGTAGTGACCGTTTATTATTTTGCACCCCAGTCTTTTTCAAATATTGCTAGCCCTTGGTCAGTAAGTGGGTGATTAATTAATTGTCTAAGTACTTTTGCTGGCACAGTAATTGAATCAGCACCAAGCCTTGCAGCTTCTATTACATGTGCTGGGCTTCTCACTGATGCAACAAGAACTTTAGTATCAAAACCGTAATTAGAATATATAGTACATATATCTTCTATTAGCGATAAGCCATCATAGCTTATATCATCAAGGCGACCAACAAAGGGAGAAATAAAACAAGCACCGGCCTTAGCGGCAAGCAGTGCTTGTCCAGGAGAAAAACATAATGTGATGTTAACAGGTATTTTATGCTCTGTCCACAACTTTTTACAAGAAATTAATCCTTCATATGTAAGGGGCAATTTTACCACAACATTATCAGCGATTTTCGCTAACTTAAGGCCTTCTTTAACCATATCTGCATGGTTATTTGCAACAACTTCAACACTAACAGGCCCCTTGATAATAGAGCATATTTCACGCACTAAATCCTCGTATTTATCTTTACGCCCGGACTTTGCTATTAAAGAAGGATTAGTTGTTATGCCGTCAATGAACTCCTTTAGTTCTTTAATTTCATTTAAATCAACGCTATCAAGAAAAATTTCCATATTAATCTCCCATAAAAAAAATACCCTTGCAAAATCTTGTCATCCAAACGCCCTCCTTTGTCATCCAAGTAGCTGACACTGGGATCCATCTTTTTTTTATTATGAACATTATATGCTCCTAGAATCTATTACCCATTGCATAATTTACAAATATTTTTACACCTAGATCCCAGTGTCACGCACTGGGATGACAAAGATGAATACTGGGATGACAGGGAAGAGAATACTGAATGACAGAAAAAAAAGCACTTGGATGACAAAAGTTGGGCTACTTGGATGACAAGACCGACTTTTTGCCTAAAATAACTAAGAAAGAAATTTCTCATCAAGATAACTTAAATATATACTAATTCTCTTATTTTTAAACGATTTCTCATCATGAATTGCACGATCAAAAACCTGAATTTGACTTGTTATAATGCTACAATTATTATTTGCAACTTCTAATACGCCACTATCAATTACAACCTTCTTTTCTGTTTGGTTACTCATTTTAACAGTAATCATACCAGGCAATAAATAAATTAAGTAAGGAGCATGGTGAGCTAAAATCATAAGCTCCCCTTCGAGCCCAGTTACTGAAAGAGAAACCACTCCACTGAATGAAATTTGATCATCAGGAGAGAAAAATTGCACTTTAAAAGTATTCATAATCTTTAACTTTTATTTAGCTTCAGCTTGTATTAATTCAGCCTTTTTTATTGCTTCATCTATATTCCCCACCATATAAAAAGCAGCCTCTGGTAAGTGATCATATTTACCTTCAACAATCTCTTTAAAACTGGAAACAGTATCAGAAAGTGAAACAAATTTACCAGGCATACCAGTAAATATTTCTGCAACGTGAAAAGGTTGAGAAAGAAATTTCTGAATCTTACGAGCCCTATCAACAATAATTTTATCTTCATCAGATAGCTCATCCATACCAAGTATTGCGATAATATCCTGCAGTGATTTATAAGTTTGCAATATACGTTTCACCTCAGAAGCTACCTTATAATGTTCTTCACCAATGATTTCAGCAGATAAAGACTGAGAAGTTGAATCAAGTGGATCAACAGCAGGGTATATTCCCATTTCAGCTATTTGCCTTGACAACACTGTGGTGGCATCAAGATGAGAGAATGTAGTTGCTGGGGCTGGATCAGTTAAATCGTCCGCAGGAACATATATAGCTTGCACAGAAGTAATAGAGCCAGAAGTTGTTGAAGCTATTCTTTCTTGCATTGCACCCATATCAGTTGCAAGGGTTGGCTGATAACCAACAGCTGACGGTATTCTTCCAAGTAAAGCAGAAATTTCAGAACCAGCTTGTGTAAAACGGAAGATATTATCCACAAAAAATAGAACATCTTGGTTTTCACGGTCACGAAAATACTCTGCCATAGTAAGTGCTGTTAAAGCAACTCTAGCCCTTGCTCCAGGAGGCTCATTCATCTGACCATAAACCAAAACAGCTTGAGATTTTTCATGCTCATTTATATTTATTACATTTGAAGTGATCATCTCGTGGTAAAGATCGTTACCTTCACGCGTTCTCTCCCCTACCCCGGCAAACACAGAAAATCCTTTATGAGCTTTTGCTATATTATTAATTAATTCCATTATCAGGACTGTTTTACCAACACCGGCTCCACCAAATAAGCCAATTTTTCCTCCTTTAAGATAAGGTGCAAGAAGATCTATAACTTTTATTCCCGTAACTAAAACTTCTTCCTGTATTCTCTGTTCAGTAAAACTTGGAGGTGCTCTATGTATAGGCTCTAAGTTATATTTTCCCTTCAGTGGACCACACTCATCTATAAGCTCTCCAACAACATTAAAAATCCTTCCTAAAGTTGAACGCCCAACCGGAACTGATATTGGTGCGCCTGTATCAACAAATTCATCCCCCCTTGACATGCCATCTGTGCTATCCATAGCAATACAACGAACTATATTGTCACCTATATGCTGCGAAACTTCTAAAACCAGCTCCTTATCCTTATATTTTAGTTTGCTTTTTAAAGCATTAAATATTTTAGGCAATTCACCTTCAAATTTTATATCAACAACTGCTTGAGTTACCTTAATCGCTCTACCTATATTCATCTCTTTATTTTTATCACCCAACACTATAATTCCATAAAAGAACTTCTAAAGAAAATAAATCTTATATTATTAATAGAAATTTTGCAACATTAAAACGCTTACTAGTTACGCTTCATTACAAACAATGCAAATGCATTTAATAGCCAAGTAATAATAAACAATACTAAACTAAGCGCATAAGCAGCAAGAGTTTGTACACTATTGAAATCCTGATCTCCGGTAAGTAATGTAGCGATCTGCACGGTAATGGTAGTAACTGAATTAAGAGGGTTAAAAGTCAAATTTGCGTTGATTCCCACAGCCATTAGCACAATCATTGTTTCACCTATCACTCTTGAAATTGACAATAAAATTGCACTTAAAATTGTAGGCATTGCATAAGGTATTGTTATATGCCATATAGTTTCCGCTGGAGTTGCGCCAAGTGCCATGAAGCCATAACGCAAGCTTTTTGGAACAGATCTTATGGCATCTTCGAGTAAAGAAATAATAAAAGGAAGAATCATTATCCCAATCGATAAACCGGCAACTAAGGCACTTTCTGAGTGTATACTTAAACCAAAAAAATTTGCTACCTGCTTTATAAAGAAAGACAAGAACACAACCGCAAAATATCCATATACAACCGTAGGAATAGCAGATAAAACTTGCAAAGTTGTATTAACAATATAACGCACTTTCTCACTCGCATATTCACTAATATATATTGCAGAAAATAAACCAAGCGGAACGACAACTAACATTGCTATAATAGTTATAAGTAATGTACCTACTAAAAGCGGCGCTATACCAAAATATCCTATCTTCTCTTCATTGACAGTGACTACATTGTGGCCCCATTTCAAGCAAAACAAGAATTCTGAAATAGCTACTTTATTAAAAAAATTAATGGATTGAATAAAAATAGATAGCATTATAAATAAAGTGATAAAAAATGATATGGCCAAAGCCACAAATAACGAAAGTTTTATTATCTTATTTCTTTTATTTTTAAAGATAAAAGCAAGCATGAAAAAAAGTAACGCTATAGAAATAAAAGTTACAAAACAATTATTATAGAGTACTAACAACCAAGTTAGCATCCATACACAACTAAGATATAGATAAGATTTAACCTTATTTACTTCTTGAAACCTACTAAAACAAAATAAAAGGATTAGTAGGACAGGTATGACTATCACCGAATTCATTTTCCCATGCATCAAATTTTATTCTACGAAAATGTCATACAAGTTCACCATCATTTGACAATAAAGTAAAACAATTTAAAATAAATAATTATATTAATATAAAAACAATGAAGAGAACATTTCAACCAAAAAATTTGATAAGAAAGCGCAGACATGGATTTCGTTCACGTATGGCAACAAGAGCTGGAAGAAAAATCCTTAATAGGCGCCGTTCATTAGGGTGTAACAAATTATGCGCATAGTAAGTATAAAAAAAAAGATTTTTCCTTTGCTTTCAAAAATAAGTTAGCACTCAGCAGTCTTTTTTATCGTGGGCTTTATATATCACTGTACGCCATAAAAGAAAGAGAACCTGAAAAGTACACTCATACTATTAGAGTAGGTCTGGCTATCAGTAAAAAAGCCGGAAAAGCAGCAAAAAGAAATAAAATAAAAAGGCAATTACGAATGCTTGCTAAAATTAGCATTTTAAATATAAGCAATATAGGGCACTACTACATAATACTAACTCATAGAAACATTATGCAAGCAAATTATAAAAACTTACAAAAAGATCTAACTATTTGCTTAAAAAAGATAAAATAAAAAAAATCTCAATTAAGGTATTTACAACTATATTTTTTATGATAACATAAGTAAAATTTTTAAAATAAATTAACGGGTGTGGGTGTTTAATGGTAGAGAGTAGAAAAGAACAAGATAAAAATCTCAATATAAATACAAATAATGTTAAAGAAGATTTTTATGAATATAAAGAATCTAATTATCGTACACAATGGGAATTAGCATTTGAGCAAAGTCGATACTTAGAGCAGAATAAGAATAAGCCTAGACCACAATTATTAGATTTGAATATAGAAGCAACTTCTCGTAATAAAAGAATTATTAAAAGGCGATAAAAAGAAATTTTTATAAACTTGGCGGCGACCTACTCTCCCTTTTCAAGTACCATCAGCGCTAAAAAGTTTCACTTCCGAGTTCGAGATGAGATCGGGTGGTTCATTTTTGCTATAGCCACCAAGTCAATAAAAATTTCTAACTTAACAATTTTAACTTAATATTTAACACTGCATACACACATATAGAAAGCAAATAAATCAATCAGGCTATTAGTACTAGTTAGCTTCACATGTTACCATGCTTCCACACCTAGCCTATCAACGTGGTAGTCTTCCACGGCCTTAATTGGGAAATCTTTTTGAAGAGGGTTTCTTGCTTATATGCTTTCAGCAATTATCCCATCTATACATAGCCACCCAGCGATGCTATTGGCATAACAGCTGGTACACCAGAGGTATATCCATCTCAGTCCTCTCGTACTAGAGTCAGACCTTCTCAAATTTCCTTCACCCACGGCAGATAGAAACCGAACTGTCTCACGACGTTCTAAACCCAACTCACGTATCACTTTAATCGGCGAACAGCCGAACCCTTGGGACCTTCTTCAGCCCCAGGATGTGATGAGTCGACATCGAGGTGCCAAACGGTGTCGTCGCTATGAACGCTCGAACACCATCAGCCTGTTATCCCCGGCGTACCTTTTATCCGTTGAGCGATGACCCTTCCATACAGAATCACCGGATCACTATGACCGACTTTCGTCTCTGCTTGGCTTGTCAGCCTCGCAGTCAGGCAAGCTTATGCCATTATACTATCAAGCTGATTTCCGACCAGCTCTAGCTTACCTTCGCACGCCTCCGTTACTTTTTAGGAGGCGACCGCCCCAGTCAAACTACCCACCATACAATGTCCTAGTTCCAGATAATGAAACATAGTTAGATATCAAAAGTGTAAAGGGTGGTATCTCAAGGTTGACTCCATTATAGCTAGCGCCATAACTTCAAAGTCTCCCACCTATCCTGCACATCACACTTTTAATAGCAATGTAAAGCTATAGTAAAGGTGCACGGGGTCTCTTCGTCTAACCGCGGGTACCCCGCATCTGCACGGGGAATTCAATTTCGCTGAAGTGATGTTGGAGACAGTGGAGAAATCGTTACGCCATTCGTGCGGGTCGGAACTTACCCGACAAGGAATTTCGCTACCTTAGGACCGTCAGTGTTACGGCCGCCGTTTACTGGGGCTTCAATTTAGAGCTTGCACCCCTCCTATTAACCTTCCAGCACCGGGCAGGCGTCAGACCCTATACTTCCACTTACGTGTTTGCAGAGTCCTGTGTTTTTAGTAAACAGTCGCTACTCCCTATTTTGTGCCACCTACTCATAGTTGCCTAAAAGCAGGTTACCCTTCTTCCGAAGTTACAGGTATAATTTGCCGAGTTCCTTCAACATCATTCTTTCAACACCTTAGTATACTCTACTCATCCACCAGTGTCGGTTTGCGGTACGGCCTCATAAATATAAGTGCTATTTCCTGGAGCTTCTTTTAAGCATAGATCAATCCAATAAGATCTATACAAATACGAAACCCGTCACACTTAAGAGGTTTAGGAATATTAACCTAATTGCCATCGACTACTCCTTTACGGACTCGCCTTAGGAACCGACTAACCCTACGCAGATTAACTTAACGTAGGAACCCTTAGATTTTTGGTGAGAGTGTTTTTCACACTCTTTTACGCTACTTATGTCAGCATTCTCACTTCCGATATCTCCAGCAGTTTTCACAAACCACCTTCACAGACTTACGGAACGCTCCGCTACCGCGCCTATTGATCGAAATCAATAAGCACTCACATCTTCGGTATACAGCTTTAGCCCCGGTACATTTTCGGCGCAGAAAAACTTATTTAGACAAGTGAGCTGTTACGCTTTCTTTAAAGGATGGCTGCTTCCAAGCCAACCTCCTAGCTGTAATGGTTTTTCTACTTCCTTCCCCACTTAGCTGTAATTTTGGGACCTTAGATAGTGATCTGGGTTGTTTCCCTTTCCACCACGGACTTAGCACCCGTAGTGTGCCTGCTGTATAATTAATTGTTGGTATTCGGAGTTTAGTTAAATTTGGTAAGACGGTGAATCCCCCTAGTCTATCCAGTGCTCTACCCCCAACAACATACATACAACGCTCTACCTAAATAGATTTCGCGGAGAACCAGCTATTTCCAAGTTTGATTGGCCTTTCACCCCTAATCACAACTCATCCAATAATGTTGCAACATTAACTGGTTCGATCCTCCAGTGTGTTTTACCACACCTTCAATCTGGTCATGACTAGATCACTTGGTTTCGGGTCTAACCCATAAAACTAAAACGCCCTATTCAGACTTGCTTTCGCTACGCCTACACCTAACGGCTTAAGCTTGCTTCATAGATTAACTCGCTGACCCATTATGCAAAAGGTACGCTGTCACTCTAAATATCAATAAATTGATATAGAGCTCCAACTGTTTGTAAGCACTTGATTTCAGATTCTATTTCACTCCCCTCCCGGGGTTCTTTTCACCTTTCCCTCACGGTACTTGTTCACTATCGGTCGTTAAGGAGTATTTAGGCTTGGAGGATGGTCCCCCCATATTCAAACAGGATTTCACGTGCCCCGCTCTACTCAAGGATTTAAAAACTTTCTACTTATACAGGACTATCACCTTCTATGGTTACTATTTCCAGAGTATTCTAATTCTTATTCTTAAATCACTAGCCTTTTCCGCTTTCGCTCGTCACTACTAACAGAATCTCGGTTGATTTCTTTTCCTTTGGCTACTTAGATATTTCAGTTCACCAAGTTTGCTTTACATACTTAGTATGTAATAACTAGCCAAGCTAGTTGGGTTTCCCCATTCGGAAATCTGCGGATCAAAATTTGTTGACAATTCCCCACAGCTTATCGCAGCCTGCCACGTCCTTCATCGCCTCTTAACGCCAAGGCATCCATCAAGTGCTCTTAATAATTTATTTATCCGACTATATGCAGAATATGCAGAGTTAAATATTATTAAAATTCAATTGAGATTAAATTAATCTCTACCATAAAACTTGTCAAACATCTAAAAACTAAATTAATCTTTATATTATAACCTAATAAATAATATGTCAACGCCTTTTTGCACAAAACATTTACTTATATTATCAACAACAATATACTAGCAATCCTAAACAGTACAATCTGAGAAATATGCGGTAAACTTATATATACAGTAAAAATTAATAAAAAAGATATTTTGTAAGATAAAATGTGTTAAAATCAATTGCCTAAAAATGATAATGAACATTCGGAGTATTTCTCATGTATGAAAAGTAATCTCTCTTTTATAAAAAACGTTGCTTTAAATTGTATGTCTAAGCTCATTGGTGTATTAAATATTAAGAAAGTAAAACACTTCATTGTGAATAAATATAATACTCTTCATAAAGAAATGACAGTGCTTCTTAAAAAATCTAAGAACCTGTTAAATACCAACATTGAAATCGGTTTATATCACTTTTATAAAGGTAGCATATCAGATGCAAAGTTACGATTTTGGTTAATTAGCATATTTTACCCCCATTTACCCATAGTCTGGTATAACATCGGAAGGTGTCATTTTGCGGTAGGGAATACTAATAAAGCTTATAATTATTTAACACAGACACTAAAATTAGATAGTGATCACGAGGAGGCATCTTACTATATAAAAAAAATGACAAACTCAGCGCCTATTACAGAATTGCCAAAAAACCTCATAAGACAATATTTTGATTACACAGGTGAATATTTTGTTGAGCATTGGTTGATTGCTAAACAGTATAGAGGGCATGAACTTGTACACATGATAATTACAAAAATCTTCAACAACTCCACTTCTGAGCTCAATATACTTGACCTTGGTTGTGGGACTGGAATATGTGGTCATTTCTTGAAAATAAATAGTACTGGAAGCCACATAACAGGAATTGACATTTCAAGTAGAATGCTAAATATCGCAAGAGGATGCTTTATAAAAGGTAAGCCTGTTTACAATGAATTAATACATATGGAAATGAAAGAGTTTCTTAAACAAAAGAAAAACCAGCAGTATGATGTAATTATCTTTGCTGAAGTGCTACATTATCTACATGACTTTCAAGAAGAATTGGAATTAGCAAAAAGATCTACGAGCAAAAAAGGGGTTATTATATGTTTAATAAGAAGAAAGGAAGGTGAAGGTATTGACTTTGTAAACAAAGGAGACTATTTTCGTCACTCAGAAAGTTATGTTCAACATGTTGCAAAAAAAATAAATATGCAGATAAGTTATATGAGTTACTGTAAAATATATGGCAGTCAGGTTGACGGTATCTTGTTTGCATTACAGCATCAACAAGAAAATCCGAAAAACCTAACTTAAAAATCGCTCAAAGTGGCTTTTAAGTATCTATATATAATAAAAGAATAAAAGGAATTTTATGAATAACATTACTATTAATTACGCAAAGGATAGCAAATTAACCGATTTTGGAAAAGCAGTTCTATCAGACAGGTATTTAATAGAAAATGAAAGTTACCAAGACCTCTTTGCACGTATTGCTAATTACTATTCTGATAACAAAGAACATGCACAGCGTCTTTATGACTACATGAGCAACTTGTGGTTCATGCCTTCAACACCAATACTCAGCAATGGTGGCACCAAGAGAGGGTTGCCTATCTCTTGCTTTCTTAATGAAACCGAAGACAGCTTGCAGGGAATAGTTGACTTATGGAATGAAAATGTTTGGCTTGCTGCACGTGGAGGAGGCATAGGTAGTTATTGGGGAAATTTACGTTCAATTGGTGAAAGTGTAAAAGGTAGTGGTAAAACATCAGGAATTGTACCATTTATTGTGGTGCAAAATGCTCTAACGCTCGCAATTAGTCAGGGATCCTTAAGGCGAGGAAGTTCAGCAGTCTATCTTCCTGTATCTCATCCGGAGATAGAAGAGTTTCTGGATTTGCGCAAGCCAACAGGCGGTGACCCAAATCGCAAAGCGTTAAATATACATCATGCTGTAATAGTAACAGATAAATTTATGCAGGCTGTTGAGAATGATCAAGAATGGAATTTAATAAGCCCTCACAACAATAAGGTTATTTCAACTGTAAAAGCGCGGGATATATGGATCAAAATATTAACAGCAAGAGTTGAAACTGGAGAACCTTACATTATTTTCCTTGATGCAACAAATAACAATAAGCCAGAATCTTACAAAAAGCTCAACTTAGACATCAAGATGTCAAATCTATGCAGTGAAATAACTTTAACTACAGGTTATGATCACCTGAATAAGTCACGCACTGCTGTGTGTTGTCTATCATCCGTAAACCTTGAGTACTACGAAGAATGGAAAGACAATAAACTCTTCATAGAAGATATAATGCGCTTTCTTGATAATGTATTGGAAGATTTCATAAATAAAGCACCGAATGAAATGCAGCGAGCAAAATATTCTGCAGCCAGAGAACGCAGTATTGGTCTTGGTGTGATGGGTTTTCATTCATTTTTACAAAGCAAAATGGTTCCTTTTGAATCAGTAATAGCACAACAATGGAATAAAAAAATATTTAAGTATTTACGTGAGCAAGCAGATATAGTTTCTAAAAAATTAGCAGAGGAAAAGGGGGCATGTCCTGATGCCAAAGAAGTTGATCTAATGGAAAGGTTTACACACAAGCTCGCTATTGCTCCAACTGCCTCAATCTCCATTATTGCAGGCAATACCTCTCCTGGAATAGAGCCATATGCAGCAAACGTATTCATACAAAAGACACTGACAGGCTCATTTGTAGTGCGAAATAAATTCTTGCAAAAACTATTAGCAGAAAAAAATCAAGACAATGATAAAATATGGTCTTCAATTTCGACAAACGAGGGTTCCGTTCAGCATTTAGATTTTCTTAGTGAGCATGAAAAATTGACATTTAAAACAGCGTACGAGCTTGATCAAAGATGGATTATAGAACATGCAAGTGATAGAACTCCGTATGTTTGTCAGTCTCAATCAGTCAATCTGTTCTTGCCTGCCAACATACACAAACGTTACTTGCATAAAATACACATGCTTGCCTGGAAAAAAGGATTGAAGAGCTTATATTACTGCAGATCACAATCAATGCAGAGAGCTGACAAGGTTTCGCATGACATATTCAAAAAAAGTGAAATATTGCAACACAAAACAGATATTGACTACGATGAATGTTTGTCATGCCAATAGTGACCTTATTCAAAAAAAGTAGAGAGAAAGTTAAGCAAATGGGTAAGGAAATATAATAGACTTCTTGCATAACCATATAACGAACTTTTCTTGGGAATAGAAACGAAAAAACTTCCTTGACAAACTCCGCCAGCCCCCTTATCATGATAGTGAAGGTATTCAGTTATCTTCATCTGTGCAGATTAAACAGCAAGAAAACAACGTAGTTGGCGTCTTATTTTTAATTTTTTGCACTATGTGCACCTTATGTCTTCACAACATTTCTGGGTTTTTACCTATATAAGCTGAAACGCGCTTATAAGTCGTTTAAGACAGTATAGTACGCCAATTTGCAGGATTAGAGAGTGACAACTAGCTAACACGGGGTTTCTTTTGCCTTTTTTTCTGCTTAGTAAATTTCTTAAACATTTAAACTAAGGTGAGTTGCATTTAAAAGCAGCTAAATTGCGGTGTTTAAGACTTAAAAAACGTCAATACTGAAAATAGACAATGACTAGGGCTTCTTTTGCCTTTTTTTTCGTTTGGTAAATTTCTTAAATATTTATAGCTAAACGACAATCTTCATCTCGCTGCTTGTTAGCGGGATCTATGTTAAGAGATACCGCGAATGAATCGCGGTATGACGTAGGACTGCTGTCATTCCAGTGCTCCTTTTTTTGTCATCCCAGTGCTTGACACTGGGATCCAGTTTTCCATATAATCTCATCGAAAATGTTGTAACCACTTTCTATGCTAGTTTGCTTGCTTACAAGCAAACTTTTCTGGATCCCAGTGTCGGGGCACTGGGATGACAAAAAAGGGACTACTCGGATGACAAAAAAAGAGCACTGGGATGACAGGAAAAGGGGCTACTCGGATAACAAGAAAGAGGCTACTCGGATGACACCCTGACAACCGTCATCCCGCTGCTTGTTAGCGGGATCTATGTTAAGAGATACCGCGAATGAATCGCGGTATGACGTAGGAATGAATCGCGGTATGACGTAGGACTGCTGTCATCCCAGTGCCCAGACACTGGGATCCAGTTTTCCATATAATCTCATCGAAAATGTTGTAACCACTTTCTATGCTAGTTTGCTTGCCTACAAGCAAACTTTTCTGGATCCCAGTGTCGGGGCACTGGGATGACAAAAAAAGAGCACTGGGATGACAGGAGATACCGTCTTGTTAGTCAACAAAAAAATTATAAAATTTCCCAAGTTGCATCATAAAATCAAAAAATACTTCCAATTGTGTAACAGTACACAGATTATAGTTAGTGGATATGTTGATAAGTAAATTAGTTTTATACGCACAAAACAGATGAAATTTACTTATCAACATATCCACTAACCAACAACATTCAATAAATTTGTGTAAGATACCACTTTACATAAGATAGATAGGAAGCATTTTTGATTTTAAAGTACTAAACCTTCAGTCAACCTCCTAGCCCTGTAGTTTTTGATATGGTTAGGATCAAAAGCACTTTTGGATGTCAGAATACCGAAAATGATATGGAGTAGCTTACGCATTGCAGCACCAACGATGGCCATATTATGCTTACCCTTTTCCTTTAATCTTTGGCAAAAGCTCATAATGATAGGATTGTGATTCTTAGCTACTATGGCAGGAAAGAAAAGTGCCTTACGTAATGTTTGTGAACCGGATTTACTTAATCTGGGTTTGGCATATACAGAGGAACCTGACGTCATATTTCGTGGTATAACTCCTGTATATGCTGCCAATTGCCTGGCATCTCTAAAAACCTCTATATCAGAAACTTCAGCTAAAATAGCTATTGCTGATTCTTCTCCTATGCCTGGAATAGTCAATAGAAGTTGAAAATTTTCCAACAATTCTTTGTGTTGATTTAATAGTTCACGTACGGAGTTTTTTATTGTTTCTATTTTTTGAGCTATATTCATTGCAAGGTCTTCCCAAGCATTTGCAACTTCTTTAGGCAGTCTCTCTTTTTTTTCTAAGTGGTTATTTACTAATGTTAACTCATCTTTTAACGCAACTGAGCAACGATAAAGATGTTTTAATTTTTTCATTTCAGGAGAAGGTGGTGTCCAACTAGAAGGTTCCTGTCTTTGGCAATAATCAGCAATAACTTCTGCATCGGTCTGATCATTCTTTTGTCGTATCAGCTTACTCCTTGCATAAGATTTTATGCAATAAGGATTTACAACACTTACAAAATGTCCAGCATTGTGTAGAAATTCAGCCAGTGCTTCGCTATAACAACCAGTAGATTCCATGCAGGTTTTTACTTTTTCTACATTATGTTTGTGTAGAAAATTCAGTAGACTTTGAAACCATCGTTCTTAAAGCTTCTTTTTCTAGTTTCACGCTTTCCTTTTTTGCTTATAAATGAGAGAAAAACATCAAAGCGATCTTTTGATATATCTATGCCCAAAAAGTTGTTGATCATATATAACCCCATACGTTACCATTAAAAATGAAAAGTAAGGCTAGTCTTGTGAATACAGAATTAGAACCATTCAGGTCTTTCTACGATACCGTCCAGCCTATACTTTTGAGAAGGGAATTCTTATCTCCTCTACAGATTTTATATCTAAGAAGAAGCACAGAGTTCCTCCCTTCTCCACCTAATGCTTAAGCTTAAAACATTAGATGCTTTTGACAAGATACAAGTAGAAGGCTACTTAGATGGCAGGGAGGAGCTACTTGAATGACGGTTCTTATCGTCGGTAAACTTAGAGCCATAATAACTATTTGCCTTTTTTCTACTTAAGTTTGGGTTATGCAAGAAGTCTAATAGAGCGAAATATGGAAGACAAAAGATAAGTGCATTCTACGCAGCATCGCTAATTAATAATATCTTTATTATTGTATGAGATAGGTAATTTAGCATTTATGAATTTGTAATGTGTTACGCATAGCTCAAAGAAATAAGGTTTACTGGTTACACGCTGCAGCCAATGCCACAACACTAGGATCTATGTTTGTCTGCATGTTAATTTGCGTTGTGATTTTATGGAGGTCTTCTGTTACCTATGCTAGTGAAAATTTGGAGATACAGAAGGCCTTTGATAGTGTTGTCAAGCATATAAAAGCTGATAAAAAGTATAAAGATCTTGATGTTATTGAGAGAAAAAGTGACAAATTTAATATCAAAATTGCGCAGAATTCTGGCAAGAGTTTTGACATATACTCTACTTTAAAAAAAGCAAAAGATTCCTTTGAGTCAGGAGATAATGAAACAGCTATTTCTCTCCTTAATCAGATCATCACAAAGTTTCCTTATCATAAAAATGCTTTAATTGGATTGGGAAATATTTATTACGCTAATAAAGAATACAAAAAAGCTGTAGAGATTTACACAAGACTGTTAAAAGAATACCCTAGTAACCCTTACATATTAAAAAATTTTCTGACGATAATCTCACAATATGATCCTGATCTGGCGTTGAGTGAAATGTTGAAATTGTATGATATACATAAAAATTATGCTCCTTTATTAGCAAATTTAGGTCTGATTTATATGAAAAAGGAGGATTATGTAAAAGGTAAAGAGTATATGACAACTGCTATTTCCCTTGATGAAAACAATATTTTTTATACCTATAATTTAGCTGTTATTCTAGATAAACTTTCAGATTTTAAAAATGCTACAATATTCTACTTAAAGTTGTTGAACATGGCTACAACTTCGAAAGATGTGAGTGAAAAAATACCTTTATACAAAGTGACAGCAAGACTAAAATTTATAAAACTCCACAGCACGCACCCAAAGATTTCATAAAAGCTTATAGCTTACCTAAATCTAATTTATCGCTATTTTTGTTTACAATAATAATATTGAGCTATAGAATTACATCTAAAGGGGCAATTAGCTCAGCTGGTAGAGCATCTCGTTTACACCGAGGAGGTCGGCAGTTCAAGTCTGTCATTGCCCATTTGCTTAACTGAATGTTAATATTATTAATTACTTCAATCAAAATATAGAAAATGCAGGATAATATAGTACCAATCTCAATAGTAAAAGAGCTGGAAGATTCTTATCTCTCCTACGCAATGAGCGTTATCATAAGCCGGGCTATACCTGACGTGCGAGATGGATTTAAACCTGTTCATAGGCGCATATTATATGCAATGTCAAGGGCTGGATACGATGCTGGTAAGCCATATAAAAAGGCGGCTCGTATAGTAGGGGATGTAATGGGGAAATATCACCCACATGGTGATGCAGCTATTTACGATTCCTTGGTTAGAATGGCCCAAGATTTCTCTCTTCTTTTACCACTTGTTGATGGACAAGGTAACTTTGGTTCGATAGACGGAGATCCACCCGCTTCGATGCGATATACAGAAGCAAGGCTTCACAAAGTGTCGCACTTCTTACTAAATGATATTGACGAAGATACAGTTGATTTTAGGCCAAACTATGATGGAAATGAAACAGAGCCTGTTGTACTGCCTGCAGAATTTCCGAATCTATTGGTAAATGGTGCAAGCGGTGTTGCAGTTGGTATGGCAACCAATATTCCTTCTCATAACCTTGGAGAAATAATAGATGCTTGTATGTTATATATAGATAATCCTGAAGTTACTTTGGATGAGTTACTTGAAGTGATGCCAGGGCCGGATTTCCCAACTGGGGGAACGATTCTTGGAAGGTCTGGAATAAGATCAGCATTTGCAACGGGTCGTGGATCAATTGTTGTGCAAGGCAAGACTCACATGGAAGACCTGCCACAAGATAGGCAAGCAATAGTGATTGATGAAATACCTTACCAGGTAAATAAAGTAAAATTAATTGAGAAGATAGGTGAGCTTGTAAAAGAAAAAAGAATTGATGGCATAACAGAAATTAGGGATGAGTCTGATAAGTCTGGTATTAGAGTAGTAATTGACCTCAGAAGAAATGCTGAAGCAAGTTTTATACTTAATCAAATATTGGGACTAACTCCACTAAGAAGTAGTTTTAGTGTTAACACTTTAGTCCTCAACAACAACAGGCCTGCTTTGATGTCATTAAAAGAAATCATAGCTGCTTTTGTTGATTTTAGAAAAGAAGTATTAATCAGGAGAACAGAATTTCGTCTAAGAAAAACGAGGGAAAAAGCTCATATATATGTAGGGCTCTACATTGCGGTCTTGAGCATAGATGAAGTGATAAAAATCATCCGTGGTGCAAAAGATCCTGCGGAAGCAAGTAGAGAACTTTTAAATAAAGAATGGAAAACTTCAGCTGAGATAAACACAATTATTGGATTAATCTCAGACAGCACAAGCTTTTTGAAAGACGGAGTGTATAGATTAACTGAGCTGCAAACGAAAGCTATTCTTGACATGAAATTGCAACGTTTAACAGGCCTTGAAAAAGACAAATTAGAAGCTGAGCTAAGTTCAATGATCAACCTGATAAAAG
Organism: Wolbachia endosymbiont (group A) of Hedychridium roseum; assembly: GCF_964028325.1. Taxonomy (NCBI): domain Bacteria; kingdom Pseudomonadati; phylum Pseudomonadota; class Alphaproteobacteria; order Rickettsiales; family Anaplasmataceae; genus Wolbachia; species Wolbachia endosymbiont (group A) of Hedychridium roseum. The sequence goes on from NZ_OZ034755.1 coordinate 988,436, forward strand.
AATATATCGCTTTTCTTGGCTCAGGAGAGAAGTTGATGAAAGAAATAAAAAACAATCTACAAGAAATAAAGAACAGATTTGCTGTGCCGCGAAAAACTTCAATAGAGGAATCAGATACGGACATTGAAGCTGAAGATCTAATTCCACAAGAGGATATGGTGATAACCGTAACTATGAATGGTTATATCAAGCGTGTGAAGCTTTCTCATTATAGAACTCAGCGTCGTGGTGGAAAAGGAAAGCTAGGACAAGGATTAAAAGAAGAGGATGTAACCACAAAATTATTTGTTGGGAATACCCACACTAGCCTTTTATTCTTTTCTAATATTGGCCGAGTTTATAGATTAAAAGTTTATAAGTTACCTCTTGCAGAGCCAACTGCACGTGGAAGAGCACTTGTTAATATATTCCCGCTTAGCGATGGTGAAACTATAACTAATATAATGCCATTACCAAGTGAAAATGACGAAAATCAAAACATAGTTTTTGCTACTGCTCATGGGAACATAAGGCGCAATTCTTTAGCGGATTTTCACTATATTCCAAGCAATGGAAAAATAGCAATCAAGCTCGATGAAGGAGATAAGTTAATATCAGTTAAAGTATGCAATGAAATTGATCATGTTTTTCTTTCAACAAGATTCGGCAAAAGTATCAGATTTGTTGTAAGTGATGTGCGTCAATTTAAAAGTCGCAATTCAGATGGCGTAAGAGGTATCAAACTTGCAAAGAATGACAGCGTGATATCCATGACCATATTAAATGGGATAGGTGTAGCAACAGAAACAAAAGAACTTTACTTAAAAGTTCCACTTGCAAAAAGACTGGGGACTGCAATTAATAACTCCATTGATTCTAAATTGGAAAAGACTTTGAATGATTTAGGAATAGATAACGAATTGTTCTTAAAACTTGCAGTGAATGAGGAGTTTATATTAACTATTACCGAAAATGGCTTTGGTAAAAGAACTTCTGCGTATGAGTATAGAATAACTAACAGGGGTGGTGTTGGTATCACCAATATTCTTACTACCAACAGAAACGGTAATGTTGTTGCTAGTTTTCCAGTTGAGCAGGGTGATAATATCATGCTTATTACAGATAAAGGAAAGTTAATTCGTATTTCAGTAAATGATATCAGAATTGCAGGACGTAGCACTCAAGGAGTCACTCTGTTTAAAACAGAGAGTAGAGAAAAGGTGGTGTCAGTAGCGAAAATTGAAGATCCTGATTCCACTGAAGATAGTATTTCTGAAGTTGAAAACTCTATCTCTTCTCAGCTGTAGTACAGGTTAAACAAAAAGCGCAAGTTTTTGTTGATTAATACGCAGTATTTAATTTAAAATATATACTTATGGCTAAGTAGAGATCAATGGACAAAAATTTAACTAAAAATAAAAAACCACTGGCAAATAAAGAGGATAAAAAAACACCTCCTGTTAAAGATCTTACTAAAAATAAGAGTAGGAGAGATTTTATAACATTAACTACATGCGCTATGGCAGGTATAGGAGCTGCAAGTGGACTTTGGCCACTGGTTAAGTCTATGAATCCTTCTGCTGAAGTTTTAGCAACTTCCACAGTGGAGGTGAATTTGTCTGGAATTCAGGAAGGACACGGAGTAAAAGTAAAGTGGCAAGGTAAACCAGTATTCATTCGTAGACGCACAAAGCAAGAAATTGAGGCTGCAAGAGCTGTGAATGTGAAGAGCTTGAGGGATCCTCAATTAGATGAGCAGAGAGTATACGAAGGAAAAGATGAATGGTTAATCATGATCGGAATATGTACACATCTTGGGTGTGTGCCGATTGATCACGCTACAAAAGATGGTAACGGTTGGTTCTGCCCTTGCCACGGTTCATATTATGACACATCAGGCCGAGTAATTGGGGGACCTGCACCAAAAAATATGGTTGTACCTGATTATTTTTTTCCCAGTGAGAATGTTGTGGTAATTGGCAAGAAGGCTTAACGGAACTCGTTAAAAAAAACTCACAGGATCAACATCTATTATCACTGCAATACTCGAATTCAAGTTACAATTTTTAATCCAACATTTCAGCTTCTTTTGTATAGATAGACTGTGCTTATTGTGTATTTTTAGCAACACCCTATACCGATACTTATTATTTAAGAAATTTATTGCTGCTGGTGATGGACCAAGAATTTCAAATTCCTTTTTGTCTGCACTTACATTTTTTTCCTGAATACAAGTAGTTGAGCTACTTGTATGACAGAGAAGAGATTTTACTATTTCATTCGCTGCTTTTTGTGTTGCAATCTGATTCTTACCACAAATTATAAGCGCTATTAATCTGCTAAATGGTGGCATTTTGGCTTCGCGTCTTGACTTAAGTTCAATTTCATAAAATGAGTCCCTTTTTTGATGTAGCAATGCTTTTATTATTGAACTTTCAGGATTATTGGTTTGCACTATTACCATTCCTTTTTCATTGAACCTTCCTGACCTGCCTGCAACTTGGTGCAACAATTGATACGTCTTTTCTGCTGCTCTTAAATCAGAATTTTCGAGACTCAAATCTGCATTCATTACTCCAACCAAAGTTAATTTAGGAAAATTGTGCCCCTTAGCAATTATTTGTGTGCCGATTATAATGTTCACCTCTTCTTTCAGTACCAAGTCAATTACGTTACTAACCGACTTCTGATCGCTGCTTATCATCGCAGTTTTTGCGTTTGGTATTAATTTCACCATTTCTTCAAGTAACCTTTCAATTCCTACGCCATAAAGGGAAAATGACTGTTCACTCTGGCAATCAGAGCATTTTTCTGGGAGTTTTAATTGATAAGAGCAATGATGGCACAAAAGAGCATTTTTTTTCTTGTGATATGTAAGCCAAACAGCACAATTTAAGCAGGAAATTTTATATCCACACTTTTTACAAACTGCCAGTTGTGCATACCCTCGGCGGTTTAAAAAGAGCATAACCTGCTGTTTTTTCTCTATGGTTTGTTTGATGCTTTCAAAAAGCTCAGAGGAGATCCATTGCTTGTTGTTCCTCATATCTACTACTTTAATGAGTGGCAATTCTGCACCACCGAATCGCTTGGTTAGCTTTACATGATTATAATTCCCGCTTTTAACATGATGAATCGTTTCAAGCAGTGGAGTTGCTGATGATAAAATAATCGGAATATTTTCAAATTTGGCTAAGATTATCGCCATATCTCGAGCATTATATATAATTCCCTGTTCTTGTTTAAAAGATGAGTCGTGCTCTTCATCAATGATAATCAATTTTAGGTTTTTATAAGGCAAAAAAAGCGCTGACCGTGCACCAATAATTATCTGCGCATTTCCACTTGCTATATTGAGCCAATTATTCCGGCGAGTTTTTGGAGTGAGCCCTGAGTGCCATTCAGCTAAGTTTTTTGATATCTGACCGCGAACACGATTTACCAATTGTGAAGTTAAAACAATTTCAGGCAAGAGGATTAAAATTTGTGCACTGTTTACAGTTTCTACCAATTTTGCAATTGCGGATAAGTAAACTTCCGTTTTTCCAGATCCTGTCTCACCGTCAAGCAAAGTCACTGAATACTCATTCAAACTGCTTATTATTTTATCGCTAGCTATCTGCTGTTCAGGGTTTAATTGGCAACTTATTTCACTTATTTCCTGCTTCTGCTTAGCACAAACCAATTTATCTATTTGGTTTACTTTTAACACTCCTCCCATTATCACTTTGGCAAGCATACCAATAGGTATTAAGTTGTATTGCGCAACCCACTCTGCAAATGTAATCAATTTTGGTCTAATATTTGGTAAATCGATTTTTTGCTCAATAAATTTTAATGCTCGACCACTCTTGTCACTATATTTCCAAACTATTCCGATCAAGCGTTTTTTGCCAAATGGCACCACTACGTAATCTCCAAGTAAAATCTCAGTATTTTCCTCAATTGCATACGAAAATAACTGATCAATTGGAAGTGGTAGTAATACATCAACTGTTCTTGTCATAGCAGCCTAAGTTTAGCACTGTTTTGAAAATATTCGTTTGATTTTTGTGGATTAAACTGGTATAGTATTATACTAAATTAATTTGATTGGGGGAGTGAGTATGATTCCAAAAATACGTAAAGAGGCATTCAAAGTATTAGGATTGTCAGAGAGTGCAAGCACAAAAGAGATTAGGAAGGCATATTGCAAGCTTGCATTGAAATGGCATCCCGACAAATGGTCAGATAAAAGCCAAGAAGAGCAAAAGACAGCAACAGAAAAGTTTAAAGAAATATCAGTAGCATATAAAATATCAATAGGCGAGATGACTGAAGAATTCATTAGCAAACAGCCTAATGATGATTGGATTGACAACTTGGCTGAATATTTTGAAAACTGGGCAAAAGAATTTCTTAGAGAGCGCTACGGCTCACATCTAAGTGAAGAAGAGGTTGATTTATTTAAGGCTCTTGATGATAAAGATCTAGCCAAGACAAAAATTTTGTTAGAAAAAGTCAAAAATATCAATTCACAAACCAGACCTTTTGATTCATGGACTGGGGAGTCAATATTGCACTACATTGTAAAAAATTCCTGCAGCAATTTTGAATCAGGTTGGATAGAGCTACTTGAAGAAGTTTTATCAAAGTATAGCGCTAACAATTCAATATCAGCTCATAATAGCAGTGTCGAGCTATGCTCACAACTTAACGCAATAGATGTTAATATTTTGATGGAAGGTATTGGCACCCCTTTATATATTGCATGTGATCTAGGTAATCTTGATGTCATAAGTATGCTTCTAAAGCATGGAGCAGATCCTAATACATGTAGTGTATCTGAATTTACACCGCTGTATTATGCTCTAGAAAAAAGCAAAAATGATGTTGTTAAGGTACTGTTTGAACACGGTGCTGAAATTGGTGTAGGTTCTGTAGAAGAAAAGTTAATTATCGGCAATATTACAAAATATAGTCAGAGTACAGTAGAAATGCTTTTACCGTATGCATCTAATAGGCAAAAAAGTAAGATGTTACAATGTATTGCTTACAGTGATAGTGTGGAAACTGATCATGATATTGAAATTGCAAAATTACTATTGAAGGCAGACGCTGACCCTAAATTTTGTGGTCAAGAAGAAAAGGGGGAGTCAAACGCCAGTGCATCATGTTGGGCCGACTTTAAAAAGAAAAGTAAGCTTGTAAAATTATTTAATGAACACAAAGAAAAAGCAACTAACAATAACTTACATACAGTGGAAAAGCAAAGTGCTCAGCCACCTATAACAGATAATAAGAATCATCATTCTCCACAAAAACAAGCTTCAGGAATTTCCCCAAGAGTTATAGGCTTAGCATTATTATTTGGTGCTGTAGGAGCCACACTAGCTTCAATAGGAATTATACCTGAGATTGTTGCTATTGGAGTAGTTGCAACTGCTGTATTATTAGGAATTGCAGGTGCAGCATTAGGTGGTATAGTAGGGTATCTTACAGACATAACAGTAAACAAATGTTGTAATAGTGAAGCTGTTAGCTGCATAACTAACAACTAATGTCATTCAAATAGCTCGTCTAGGCATGTTTTTTTCTGGATTCTATAGTATTTTCTAAAACGAATGATAAACGTCTAAAATGGTATTACCAACTAAAAGGTGTAAGTCTGTACATTGATGCATTAGAGGTCTGAGGCGACTTTTGATGGTGTGCCAACAATGCTCTATCGGATTTAGATCTTACTATTACCCACAAATATAAATGTTTGTTGCATAGCTCTTAATGGCATAACTTTTGCTTGAAATAACTGTTTATATGGTGCAATTTACAGCTTTTAGTTGCTAAAATTATAACTCTTAGTTTAATAATTTTAATCCAATAAGCTTTCAGGTTAATAAAATTAAATTATTTGAGTAAATACAATACTATGTTTTTATTTGTGGGTAATAGTAAGTCTTTTACCCCATCGTTTTTTGCGATGAATTCAGCATATTTTTCCAACAGTTTTGCATCTAATTTATCGGTTTTTGCAAAGTGATTGCAGGCTTTTGCAAATGCATATGCCCGATTTGGGTGAGCTCTATGAACAGCTATGTTATACAACTTTATTACAAGTTTCTCATAACCTCCTGTTTACACATAACTTAACAAATACGTTAGCTTGTCTACCTATTTTGCCATTCTGCTGAACGGATACATCCGAGTAGCACATCCTTTACTTTGTAGGTATACTTTTTTTGACATGCGGTTATATCTTTTTTAATATAAAGGATATATACTTATGCATTATATATTTTTTTGTATGAGGAGTTATATGAAAATGAAGAGATTATGCGTTTTGGCTGTGTTGCTTACTTCATCTCTAGCAGGTGCAGCTAATAATAGTGCAAGTAAGTCAGAAGATCAGTACTATGCAGGTTTAAACTTTGGTGCTGGATGGGGTGGTGGCTTTGTAATGAAACCTAGCGTTGTTTTTGGTTATCATCATGACAAAAACTCTAAGTTTGAACTTGAGGTTCTTGCTAACATGAGTGATATTGCTAATAAGGATACAAGGAAAATAGGGGCTAGCTTATTGGCAAATTATCGTTATTACCCTGACCTTGATATTGATCCCGTTAAACTATATGTCAGTGGAGGTTTAGGAGGATACTTACAAGTAATACCTTTTGGCTTTGGTGAAGGTGGTAAAAGCAAAGATTCAAAACCTCAAGATCCAGGAGCTACCACTACTTCGAGTGCAGGTGAGGTTACTGGAGCTGCTGCAGAGGAGGCATCTGTAGTAGATAAAATACTGGGTTCTATTTCCTATAAACTGAAGGTCGGTGTTGATTATGAAATTGCTCCACAGATAGTTGGTGCAGTTGGTATTGCTGCAGGCGGGCAACTAAGTGGTATAAAAGCATTACAAATACCAGATGCAACTCTGGAGGTAGGAATACGTTATAATTTTTAATGCTGCTAAATTGTAACTTAGTTCATAAAGGTAGAGACAATGTTGAGGATGAAACAAACAGCATTGAAAAAATCTGGAAATATATGAGATACTTTTCGAATATGGTTTTGAATGCTAACTATAGATTAAAAAAATAACAAGAAAAAGGGTAAACTCCAGTATTTGTAACCGTTCACGGATTGTGAGAATGAATAAGGAACTAGGTCCAAAGTGTGATGGTATGGATTTAGTATAAATAATTCAGGATGCTTGTGTCCACTGGTTACATATAAATTCATAAGGTTTTGAGAGTTTTGAGTCTTTTTGCGTAATATAACAAAGTTGTAAAGGTGTAACCATAATTCCTCCTTCGATGGCAATTTCTTATGTATCATACCATCACACTTTGGACCTAAGCACTCTGTTCAACAAGCTAGAACTGCTATATTTGAATACATAGAAATTTTTACAAAAAACAGCGTAGGCATTCTGCTATTAATTATTGCATTCCTGAACATTGTGATTCATTATTCTTTTTGTAAAAAATTTTCTTAACTTTCTCTCCACTTTTTCTGGGTAAGGTCACAGAATTTTTTACTGGAAATCTTAATTTTGTCTTAGCAATAAATCAACTTAAGGTCATAATATCTTGACATTTATTTAATGTTGCTATATAATAGCTATGTACATTTTGTGTACTATAGCAATAAAATCACCCTGTAATAGGTGTATTGGACCCGAGGGCAGTACTCGGCGCCTCCACCATATTTTTAATTTATATGGGGGCGAATAAGGATCGACATGCATAGTAAAGATGGTAGTTTTGCTCGGTTAGACACCACCGCTAAGAGTTCATAATTTAAATGCAAACGATAATTTTGCTGCTGAAGACAATGTTGCAATAGCTGCTTAATTTAAGCACTATAACTTCATTGCTATAAGCACGGTTCAGGGAACGCCGGGTAACAGAAGTTCCCCAAAAATTTATGTATGTGAAAGTTATATGGAGCAAACAGATTACAAAAAATTGCTTAATTCTGCTAAGTTTCAAGTTATCAAAAAGACTTTAGATGTTATATCAGGTAATGGTTTTATCCCTCATTTAGAAATATTATTTTTCACATATTTTAATGGTGTAACCATGCCAGATCATTTGAAAAAGTCATACCCCACTCAAATGCTTATTATATTACAGCATCAATTCTATGATTTAAAAGTTTCTGAGGATAAATTTAGCGTCAGTTTGAGTTTTCAAGGAAAACAAGAGCGAATTACTATACCGTTTTTTGCTATTAGTGAGTTTCGTGATAAAATTTCAGGAGATGTTTTAATATTTGACAAAATCAGTATCGATTCTGATAAAGAATACAAAAGTGAAAAATGTACTGAAAAATTATCAAACGGTAGTATTATATCCATAGATCAACTGCGTGATGAGTAATTGCTCATCTTTGTAAACAAAAAATATTAATAGAAAAAAGTGGTCTAACTTAAGTAATAGAATAGAGGAATACTATCGTAGACAAATATGCTAAATCTTTAATTGTTTATTAACGCAGGTGGCAAAATTTTTCTTACATATCATCAACTTTCTTTATTGAAAAATTCAGAAAAATGTTGTAAAATAGTTGTGGTAGTAGGCTTCGGTAAAACTTATGGCAGATTCAGGAATTAGTATAACTTTTGACCCAAAAACTTCGCAGCATCTTGTTGAACTAGCTAGAGCCACTAAGCAGTCTGTTCAAAAATTAACAGAAAAGCTAGTCAAGGAAGCAATCGAACTTGAAGCGGAAGATATTTCATTTTCCAAAATTATTAGGGAGTTAAATGCTGATGATGCAGAAGAAGTAGAGGATAGTGAAGACATCTGGAAATAAGCGATACACCATTAAATATCTAAAGCATGTTCTTAAAAGAAATTTGCCTTTCTTGCCGAAAGATGTAAAGCCAAGTATTAAAGACGCAATAAAAAAGTATCTTGAGATTGATCCTATTGGTAACGGTGTGTTGCTACGCAAGAGATTAAAGGGACATAGAAGAATAAAATTGCTGATGATTACCGTATTGTCTATCGTGTAAATACTGCAAAACGTATAGTAATTATTGTTTCAATAGGACACAGGGACAATATTTACAAGCAGGCAATATTGGACCTACTGAAACATTAAATATATTTTATACAGCCCTCCTTCCTCCTACCTTAGGTGCAGCTCAAAAAATGAAGTTTTTTTTGGTTCAGCAAAAACAACATTTTGAGTTTGAAAAGGCTAAATACTTGTCTTTATTATAACTTTCGTGTAATAGATATGCATGCATCCAATTATATATCTACTCAACACGTTACTTGATCTTTATAGCTTCATTCTAATATGTTGGGTTGTCTTAAACTGGCTGGTTAAACTTAATATGGTGAACATATATAATGAAACTGTCAGTAGCATAATGCACATCTTGAACCAATTGACATATCCACCACTAAAGATTATTAGAAGATATATACCACCGTTCAATGGATTAGATTTATCTATAATGATATTGCTAATAACAATTCACTTTGTAAAATATACAGTAGCTTACTACTTTAGGTAGATGTTAAAAAAATATCTAAAATCAGCAATATATCTATCCCTTTTAATATATGTATATATATCAGTTTTTAGCTACAACTATAAAGATCCTTCCTTAAACACGGCTACAAATAAGGAAGTGACAAATTTAGGTGGAATAGTAGGTTCATATTTAGCTGATATATTGGTTCAATTTCTTGGATTAACTAGTGTTACAATAGCTACAACCATAGTTTACTTGTTGATCTTCAGGCCAGCAAAAATACTGCTGAAAATTCTCTATTTAATATTAATCAATTTAGGGGTATGTGCTATATTACCACAACTTTCGCTAGGCATCACTGCAAGGTACAGACACAGTGGAATAATAGGGAATGCACTCGTTAATAACTGCCCATTTTATGTATTTGTGATAGTAACATCAATAGGTCTTGTAGGATCGGTTGGTTGGAAGAGAGCAATTTACTCTCTATTCTTCTTATGTAAAAAAATAGCTTGCTTATTTGTAAATGTTCCATTCTTCAGATCACATAAAACTGCTGAATATTCAGTTGCACCATTAGTAGTAGAAGAAAAACATAGAACTAAAATCACTACTAAACAACAACCAAAAGAAAGACAGAAAAAAGCTACCGAAGAAATTTTTAAACCTTCCAGTGAGTTCGAGTTTCCAAGCATTCATTTACTTTCTAAAGCAGAGGAGTCTTTGCAGAGAAAGCAGCTGAATGAAATGGAGAGCAATAAAAATTTATCTCTGCTGGAACAAGTCCTGAGTGATTTTGGCGTGCAAGGAAAAATTATCAGTGTATGCTATGGGCCGGTTGTGACTTTATACAAACTTGAACCACAAGCTGGTACGAAATCTGCAAGAGTAATTGGCCTTGCAGATGACATTGCACGTTCGATGAGTGCACTCTCTGCACGTATTTCAATAATTCGTGGGCAAAATGCTATGGGAATAGAGTTGCCGAACAAGGAACGAGAAATTGTAATGCTGCGTGATTTGCTTGAATCACCAGAATACCAGAATGCAAACTTAAATCTCCCAATTGCCCTTGGCAAAGAAATAAGTGGAAAACCAGTTATTGCAGATCTGACTAAAATGCCCCACTTGCTCGTTGCTGGAACCACAGGGTCGGGTAAATCAGTTGCGATTAACACTATGATTCTTTCGCTCGTTTATCGATTAAGTCCTGATGAATGTAAGATGATAATGATCGACCCAAAAATGCTTGAGCTTTCAATATATGATGCAATACCGCACCTAATGGCGCCAGTAGTAACAGAGCCAAAAAAGGCTGTTATCGCTCTTAAGTGGATAGTGAAAGAAATGGAAAATCGCTATCGCATGATGTCGTATTTAAATGTACGCAATGTAATAAACTATAACCAAAAAATCACAGAAGCGATGAATAGTGGAATAGAATTGGAGCGCGTTGTGCAGATTGGCTTTAACTCAACAACAGGCAAACCTTTGTTTGAAAAAATACCAATCAAGATGGAGACATTTCCGTATATTGTAGTGATCGTGGATGAAATGGCAGATTTGATGCTTGTTGCTGGCAAAGAGATAGAGTGCTCTATTCAACGTTTAGCTCAGATGGCTCGTGCTGCAGGAATACACATCATAATGGCAACACAACGCCCATCTGTGGATGTGATCACAGGTGTGATAAAGGCGAACTTTCCAACAAGAATCAGTTTTGCTGTTACTTCTAAGATAGATAGCCGTACAATACTTGGCGAACAAGGAGCTGAACAATTGCTCGGTATGGGTGATATGCTCTATATGGCCTCTGGTGGTAAGATCATTCGAGTTCACGGCCCATTTGTAAGTGATAATGAGGTGCAAGATATAGTTGATCATCTAAAAATGCAAGGTGAGCCAAATTATATGGAGGAAATCACCAAAGAAGATGAAAATTCTTCTGTGGAATCAGAAGGTGAAACAGAGGATGAAGAAAACGACCTCTACAATCAAGCAGTGGCCATCATTCAAAGAGATCAAAAAGTTTCAACCAGTTACATTCAGCGACAACTTAGAATAGGCTATAACAGAGCTGCAAATATTGTTGAAAGAATGGAAAAAGAAGGAATTGTCAGCTCTCCAAATTACTCAGGAAAGAGAGAGATATTGGTTGAATAGCAACCTTGTAATACATTAACTTAAGTTTTTGCACTTTCAAAAAGCAAGTAAAACAAAATTATTAAAAGATCAATACATAATGACAATTGATTTAATACTAATTTAAGTACTGAGAACGTACAATAGTAATATATTAATTAATTAGGGGGTAAAAATGTCAAATATTTTGAGTAATGCTTGGTATAGTTTGTCTGGCAATGACATAACAGACATAACAAAATTGCAGGAACAAGTAGAAGAACTAGAGAAGCTATTAGGAAACTTCAAAGGTTTGCCAGAACAAGTAACAGAACTGTCAGATAAATTCGGTGGTTTATCAGAAAGATTTACAGAGTTGTCAGGTAAATTTGACGGTTTGTCAACAGATCTATCAGATAAATTCAATGGTTTGCAAGAAAAGTTTACAGGCTTGCAAGAAAACTTCACAGGTTTAGAAGAAAAAGTGGAAACACTCACAGAAGCAGTAGCAGATCAAGAAAAAACACTACTAATTTGTGCCATAGTCAGTGCTGTTGCCGCAATAGCGATAACTTCTTTTGTTGCATTCTGTATCTATCAGGGAGTTAAGTGTGAAAGGGAGAAAGAAAAGAACTTGTCTAAAGATACACCAGACGCAAAACTTAATAATGTAGATGCTATCGATGGCAATGAAAAGAAGCATATGCAAATGCCAGACTAAGTTGCATAACACTCTTCTTGAGAAGGTGTTATGCAACTTGTAGCACCTTACTCTTCTCTTAGCCTATGTAGGTTTTTGATAGTAAGTATATCACTTTTTAGAAAAATATTTGTATTGTAAAGTTAGTAAAGATTCTGGTTTACTTAAAGTTTGTTAATTGCTATCTTTTAAAACACGATATTTACTATAGCACCATATGCTTAGGGTTTTTTCTAAAGTTTTGTTTATATTAATGTTTTTGGTTTCTAGCTTTTTTACTGTGCATAGTGCTGAAGCTAAATCTAAGCTCAGTAAGAGATACATACCTCCTGGTAACCCTGGTGGTGCAAACTTTCATACAGATGAGGATTTTGCTGAGTCATATAAACTGTATGAGAAGCGTAGGGAATTGCTCAAGAAAAAAAAGTCACAAGATCGAGCTATAAATAAAGAAGATCTAATCAAAAAATTAAAAGAGAAAAAAATTGCTAGTCTTGATAATGAGCCAAATGACATGGAAGCGTGCATAGTCGACGATGAAGAGAGCGCTATGATAAATCAGCATGGTATTAATATCGCACGTTTAAAGGGTGCTGTATTTATAGATCAAGAGCCAGTTTCCCAGTATGAAAGCGAGCAGCATGAAAGTGAACAACAAGAAGGGAAGAAAGTTACTTCAACACGAGAAAAAAAAGTTTCTCCTATAAATGTCACTATAAAAGAAAATCCATCAAGAAAAACGTGCTCACATGATTCTATTGCTAATTTGGATAACGTAGATGCTTATAGTTTGAATGGTTCGAGTTCATTTGGCAGCGTAGCTGACACAGTAAAATAGTATCACAATATTGGCCATTAATAATATGCTAGATAAAGACCTGATATTGAATGATGATGCATATGAATTATTGCCGATTTCCAGGCACAAAACTCATGTTGTGGAAGTTGGAAAAGTAAAGATAGGTGGAAATAATCCTATAGTTGTACAATCTATGGCGCTTGGCGTGCATATAGATTCTGATAATATAAAAAGTAGCGCAAAACATTATGCAAAAGAGATAACAGAACTAGCGCGTACAGGTTCAGAATTGGTGCGAATTGCCTTGAATTCAGAGGAAGTAGCAAGGGCAATACCTTATATAGTAGAAGAGATAAATAAAGAAGGTTTTGACGGTAAAATATTGGTAGGCTGTGGTCAGTATGAGCTAGATAAATTAGTTCAAGATTATCCAGACAACATCAAAATGCTGGGTAAAATTAGGATAAACCCAGGCAATATAGGCTTTGGCGACAAACGTGATGAGAAGTTTGAAAGGGTTATAGAGTATGCAATAATGCACAATCTTCCGGTTAGAATTGGAGTAAATTGGGGTAGTCTTGATAAATACCTTTTGCAAAAATTGATGGATGAAAACTCTTCGCTTAGTAATTCAAGGCCTTCTGACGTTATACTGCGCAAAGCACTTGTAATGTCTGCTCTTGATAGTGCAAAAAAAGCTGAAGAAATTGGTCTAAATTCAAACAAAATAATCATTTCATGTAAAGTTAGCAAAGTACAAGATTTAATTTTAGTTTATATGGCACTTGCAAAATCTTCCAATTATGCACTACATTTGGGTTTAACTGAGGCTGGTATGGGCAATAAAGGTGTGGTAAATACCGCAGCAGGGCTTACTTATTTATTGCAAAATGGCATTGGAGATACAATACGGGCTTCTTTGACTCAACGTCCTGGTGAATCGCGTACTAATGAAGTGGTGGTGTGTCAGGAAATATTGCAGTCTATAGGCTTGCGACACTTTAACCCTCAGGTTAATTCATGTCCTGGTTGTGGGCGCACGAGTAGCGATCGTTTTCGTATATTAACTGAAGAGGTGAATGGCTATATAAAAACTCATATGCCGATGTGGAAGAAAAAAAATCCAGGTGTAGAGCATATGAGCATTGCTGTTATGGGATGCATAGTAAATGGTCCTGGAGAAAGCAAACACGCAAATTTGGGAATCAGCTTGCCTGGATATGGAGAAAAACCTGTTTCAGCAGTCTACAAAGACGGCAAATATTTCAAAACTTTACAAGGTGATAATGTCTCTGAAGAATTTAAGGTAATTATTGATAATTATGTGAAGGAGCATTACACGTAACCTTTCACGGTTAATTAATAGATAAATCGCAAATAAAAAAGAAAATTAAACCTTGTTTTTCTTTTTTCGCTATTAATATATTTATAACACAATTGAGTTTAAATAGTTGGTATGAAAAGCTTTTTACGAAATTTCTTGCACTATCTTCTGTCATCCCAGTGCCCTGACTACTTGGATCCATATCTTTTTTTCTCTGGTCACGCGCTACCCAGGACGTGGTGTACAAGAATCCTACTAACTTTACTATTAATTCTATTTCCACTTTTAGCATCATCTATAAGCATTGAGGACATCGAAGAAAATTGCGATTACGAATATTACCCTAAATTAGATTCTTCTTCTGCTGATGAGTTACACGTTATAAAGCGAAATTATTATAGATACGGTGAGGAATTAAAAATACTAGCAGATGAGAGGATAAAGGAGATCACTTTAGGCACTAGTGATAAATAATTGTAACCAGACTGCATTCTGTGATTTTTAGCAAAACACGATCTTTCATTTGAGCTTTCTTCAATTTAAAGTAAATACAGAAAACTGCTGCCTATAGCTGAACTGACCTTACCCAGAAAAAGTGGAGAGAAAGTTTGGAATGTTTTTTACAAAGAGAATAAACTATTTGCCATATTTTGAAAAAACGTTTTATTTTACTCCAAAAACGTCTTAACTTTCTCTCCACTTTTTCTGGGTAAGGTCACACTTGACTACTTGGATCTAGTATGATTTAATTAACCAAGAAGTAGACATGAAAAAATTATGTAGTGAACCAGTTTGCATGACGCTAAGAAGGAAAATATGGATAGAAAAACGAGAATAGAATCAGACAGCTTAGGGGAAGTAAAAGTACCAAGTGAACATTACTGGGGAGCGCAGACTCAACGTTCTTTAGAAAATTTTAAGATTGGCACAGAAAAAATGCCAGAGCCTCTGATTAAAGCATTAGCAATAGTAAAACTTGCAGCAGCACGTGTTAACATGAAGCAGGGTAGCATAGATAATAAGGTAGGGGACGCAATCTGCGCAGCCGCAAGGGAAGTAATAGATGGCAAATTTAATAATGAATTTCCGCTTGTTGTTTGGCAAACCGGATCCGGAACGCAGACTAATATGAATATGAATGAAGTGATCAGCAATCGCGCAATAGAGATTTTAGGTGGTAATTTGGGTAGTAAATCTCCGATACATCCAAACGACCATGTGAATTATGGTCAGTCATCAAATGACACCTTTCCAACAGCAATGCATATAGCAGCAGCAGAGCAAATAAACTGCTTGCTTATTCCAAATCTTGAAAAATTGCATAAGGTGCTGGATAATAAGGTTCAGGAATTTAAAAATATAATAAAAGTAGGACGTACTCACTTACAAGATGCAACGCCCCTAACACTGGGACAGGAGTTTTCTGGCTATGCAGCCCAGATTAAAAAGGGGATAGAGAGAGTAAAATTAACTTTAAGTGGTATATACGAGCTTGCACAAGGTGGCACTGCGGTTGGCACAGGACTCAATACTAAAAAGGGTTTTGCTGAAGGTTTTTCAAGCAAAGTTGCAGAAATTACTAATCTTCCATTTACTTCAGCAGGCAATAAATTTGAAGCGCTAGCAGCAAACGATGCTTTAGTTGAGCTCAGTGGAACACTCAATACAGTAGCAGTCAGTTTAATGAAAATTGCAAATGATATAAGGTTGCTTGGTTCTGGTCCAAGATGTGGAATTGGGGAAATAATGTTACCGGAAAATGAGCCTGGTTCTTCAATTATGCCAGGTAAAGTGAATCCAACTCAGTGTGAAGCAGTAACTATGGTGTGCACTCAAGTTATGGGAAATCATGTTGCTGTGACCATTAGTGGTTCAAACGGTCATTTTGAATTGAATGTGTTTAAGCCAGTGATAATTTACAATGTTTTGCAGTCTATAAGACTTTTAGCTGATGCAAGTTTAAATTTTACAGAAAAATGTGTAGTTGGTATTAAGGCAAATGAAGAGAGGATAAAAGATTTACTGAATCAGTCGTTAATGTTGGTCACTATATTAAATACGCATATAGGGTATGACAATGCAGCAAAAATAGCGAAGCTTGCTTATAAAGAAAATATCACTCTAAAAGAAGCAGCAGCAAAACTTCAACTGCTCACTGAGGAGGAGTTTGAAAGGATAGTGAAACCAGAAGAAATGGTGAATTATTTGTAACCGTTGGGAGTGTTAAATAAACCATACGCGTCAAGTTAAGAGGTATCCGTTCAGCCAATGGCGTCAACTTAAGAGCCTCCATTAGCAAACTCTCCTAAAAACATGATGGCGTTTGGGCTTATCTACCTTATTGTGGCTACCCTGGTCGAATTTTAACTTTAGCACGCATGCTTAAAAAGGGCTTGAAAGTTTTTTGGTGCAATAAGTACTTGATAGAGTTTCTGCTCATTACACCAAACAAAACTGAAAAATTTAAACGATACTCAGTAATTTGATCTGGGTTCCAAGGCCCTTGTGCATCACACATATGAAGCGATAATATATAACTAAGTTCGCCCAAAATTCTTGTAATACAGCCTCTAGGTGTATGGTCCCATAATTCCTCCTTTGATGGTATTGTTTTCTCATATTTTATCATACCATCACACTCTGGGACTGTACACCAGGAATTATCCTATTGAATTCTATGATATTATTTTTGTAACATTGTCTAAAGTGCCCAGTGTCAAGCACTGGAATGACACCATTTCCGTGAATATTGCTCTTAATTTGTAACTAACCTAAGCCATAAATATTAAGAAATTTACCAAACGAAAAAAAAGGCAAAAGAAGCCCCGTTGGTGACTAGTTATTTATATGTACTTCAAAATATTGGCGTTTTTTATTCTAAACGCTACGATTCAGCCGCTTTTAAATGCGATTAACCTAAATTATAAACGTTAAGAAATTTACTGAGCGGAAAAAAAGGCAAAAAAACCCCAGGGTAGCTAGTATTCAAATTCTTCCTTGTCTATTTGACGTCTTTTACTGTCTTAAACGCTTTATAAGCGCGTTTCAGCTTATATAGGTAGAAACCTAGAAGTTTTATAAAGACATGAGGTGCACATAGTGCAAAAATTAAGCATGATTTACGCCAAATACATTAAGTTTTTTGTCATTAATCCACTGCAGAGATTGCGAAGATAAATAAATAGCTTCACTGTTATGATAAGGGGGCTGGCGAAGGGTGTCAAGTAAGTTTTTACATCTAATTTATAGCTCCCTGCATGATACCACGTATTATCTATACCAAGGTGTTCTTCTTGTAGATATTATACCAACAATCCACTATTTTTTTTATGTCTTGTGGTTTAGTTTCTGGACCTATACTGATTCTAATTGAACACTCTGCTTGCTCTTTTGTTGCCCCCATTGCAAGCAAAACATGGGAAGGCTCAACTTTTCCAGAAGAACATGCAGAACCATTACTAACTGCAATATGATTCAAATCAAAATGCATGAGCTGCACATCACTCTTTACTCCTGGCATATAAATAAAACTTGTGTTTGGCAGCCTCTTAGAGTTTTTACCGAAGATTCTTATATCACTGGCAAGATTTAATAATTCACACTCTAATTGATCACGTAGCTCCTTTACTTCATCCATTTTTAATAGAAGGTCTGGAATATTTTGCAGTGCAGCAGAAAGGCCTGCAATCGCAACAATATTTTCCGTACCACCACGAAATCCCTTCTCTTGTCCACCACCTATTATAATAGGTTCTATCGCAAGTTCTTTATTGAATATTAAAACTCCACTGCCTGCTACACCGCCAAATTTATGGGCGGATAAAGTGAGTAAATCCACTCCTAAATCTTCCATATTAACTTTAATTTTTCCAACACTTTGAGCAGTGTCAGTGTGGCAAATTGCTCCAAATTTGTGTGCTATTTCAGCTATTTCCTTAACAGGCTGAATAACTCCGGTTTCGTTATTTGCCACCATAACTGAAACTATTGCTTTGTTTCCTTTAAGTTCGCTTAGAATTTTTTCTAGCTCTAAAAAGTCAACAATGCCCTCCTGATTAACGGGTATTATATATGGATTACATGCAGAATTAAGAATTGAAGGATGCTCTATAGCTGAAATTACATGCAGATAGCCTGCTATTCCTCTCATAACAAGGTTATTCGCTTCAGTCGCACCAGACGTAAAAACTATTTCTTTATCACTTGGAACACCAAGAGCATCACGTATGTTATCTCTTGCATCCTGAAGAATCTTCCTCGCTTCTTGTCCTCTTTTATGTAGTGATGATGGATTGAGCGTTTGTTTTAACAAGACCTCAAATATACTTTTTTTTACATTCTCACTAATTGGAGCAGTTGCATTGTAATCAGCATATACGTAACCACTATTTTCTAAAGAGAATGGACTCATCTGTCACTTAAATAAGTTTACCATCAACTATAGCCATAACTATGTACGTTAGCTTTAACACGATAAAAAATTTATTGCAAAAACAGCGAAATTAATACATAATTAATAATTCATGTCATCAATACCTGTCAAGCAGGTTTTTATTAGGAGTTACCGTGGTAGAAGTTTTTTTGAATAATGCAACAAGAAAGATAGAAGGTGAATACCACCAAAGCAAAGATGCCAACGCGCAGGTTGTGCTGGTTTTACATCATCACCCTCAATATGGTGGTAATATGGGTAGTAAAATTGTACATGGTATATATACGTCTTTTATCGATAACAATTTTTCTGCATTGAAAATTAACTTTCGTGGTGTGGGAAAATCTACCGGAACTTTTGATAAGGGTATAGGAGAATTAACTGACGCTGCGGTAGCTATTGATTGGCTTCAGGAACATAATCCTAGCAACGTTCCAATTTGGATCGCTGGTTTTTCTTTTGGAGCATGGGTGGCTATGCAGCTAACAATGCGTCGCCCTGAGATAGTGGGTTTTATTGCTCTTTCTCTTCCGGTAACTAAGTACGATTTTTCTTTTCTTTCTCCCTGTCCAGTTTCTGGGCTTATAATACAAAGCAGTAACGATACAATCTCAGAAGAAAGCGATGTAACAGAATTAGCAAAAAGGTTAATAAATTCAGTAAAAAGTGATCACATGAAATACCATATAATAGACGATACTAATCACTTTCTAAGGGATAAAGAAGAGGAAGTGACTCAAATCGTAGATGGTTATATAAAACTGCGCTTAAAC
This sequence comes from Wolbachia endosymbiont (group A) of Hedychridium roseum, assembly GCF_964028325.1. Taxonomy (NCBI): domain Bacteria; kingdom Pseudomonadati; phylum Pseudomonadota; class Alphaproteobacteria; order Rickettsiales; family Anaplasmataceae; genus Wolbachia; species Wolbachia endosymbiont (group A) of Hedychridium roseum. Next base: position 1,008,030 of record NZ_OZ034755.1, read on the forward strand.
AGTGCAGCTATTTCTTCTCAAAAGGTCAAAAAAGAGGTAAGGGTAAAAGAATATGCCTAACCTTTACAAACAAGAGAAATGAGTGTAGTAATATAAATGAAAAGGTTTTGTTATGTTTAAAAAGCTATTATTTTTTGTTTTAGCTGTGTTTATGTTATCGGGGTGTTCCCTAAGTAAACAGCGTAAGTTAAAAAGTCCGTGTATAAAAAGCAATGAAAGCGTTTCATGCGAGTTGTACTCTGTTAATGATCATTGGTTAGATAAGTATAAGGCATAGGTAGTTTTAAATTGTGCTATTTTTCCTATTCACAACTTCACTAATGATCGATCTCTCAATTGGAAAATGCAGTCTGCCTTTTCTGCAAGGAGATGATTGTGCGTTACTATAAGCATAGAGCTGTTATTTTCCTTTACGTATGAATGTAGCAGTAAAAACACGTTAAAAGAATTTGTTGGATCTAAATTTCCTGTTGGCTCATCTGCAAGTAAAAGCTTTGGAGAATTTACAATGCTTCTTGCAATTGCAACTCTCTGCCTTTCCCCACCCGAAACTTCAGATACCATGCTACTTGCTTTGTTTTCCAGACCAAATTTTTCCAACATTGCTTGCGAATTTTTTTTTGCTTCAGCTTTGCTTTTTCCTGCAATAAGTTGAGGAAGCATAATATTTTCCAACACCGATAACTCTTGTAACAAATAGTGAAATTGATAAACAAAACTAAGAAAATTTCTTCTTACATGGGTTTTATGCTTATTATTGGCTTGTGTGCAATTTATTCCATCTATCGTAACTATACCTGAAGTTGGCTTGTCCAACAAGCCTGCGATTTGCAATATAGTTGTTTTTCCTGCACCTGAATTGCCAATCAGCGCTACTACTTGCCCTCTTGTGACACTTAGGTTGATGTCTTTTACAACAGCAGAATTGTCCTTGAAGCTTTTATCTACAGAAGTTAGTTCTAGAGCTACATTATCACCCATGTTTAAAAGACCCGGAAGGCATCTAAATTTTGGTAATAATTAAACCGAAAAACTGTTACCACAACCACATTGAGACTTAGCAAGGGTATTCTTTATTTGAAAACCAGAACCACTGAGATCCTCAGTATAATCTATAACTGAGTTATTTAAAAATTTTGCTGAACAATTATCAACCATTAATACAGGGTTTCCATTTTCATCATTAATTACTATATCTTTACCTTTTTCGCTAAAATTGGAGTGGCTTCTATAGTCCTCGCTTTCTTCATAGTCATCATCTTTGTCTTCGTCATCAAACTCATCATCGTAATCATCATCTTCATCATCCAAAGATAGATTTTTATTCATTTGATCCATAAGAAAATTGTATTTGAAGCCAGAACATCCACCGCCTGAAACTGCAATCCGCAAAACGGAACTCTTATCCCCTTCCTGCTCTGCAAGAAAGTGGATTTTTTTTAGTGCATTATCAGTTAAGTTGATGTTGTAATTTGTTGACATAGTAACCACCGTTTATTATTGATAATTTATTATAGTAGAAATTTTACATGTCAAACAATAATTTTCTATTAAGTTATGCATGCTTTCCAAGCAAAACAAAAGGGAGATACTTCAAAGAGCCAGAAGATGAGAATCGCAGCTGCTTTCAGCGTGATAGGGATCGCATTGTTCACTCTAATGCGTTTAGGAAATTGGGGTACAAAACACAAGTTTTTATCAATTACGAGCACGATTACTATCGCACTCGGCTGACTCATAGCCTTGAAGTTGCACAAATTGCAAGATCCATCGCACGCAGGCTCAGCTTAGATGAGGACATCACTGAATGCATAGCGCTTGCACATGACCTTGGTCATCCCCCATTTGGTCACACAGGTGAGGATGCTCTAGTTCAAGTTGATAGTGAGAAGTATGAGTTTGATCATAATGTTCAAGCTATAAGGATTTTAACTTATCTTGAACAAAAACATGCTGATTTTGATGGTATGAATCTAAGTTGGGAGGTGATTGAAGGGGTTGCAAAACATAATGGTCCCTTGCTTGGTCAAAACGCGGAGTCTTCTACAAATAATCAGCTGTTATTAGAATATAATGAAAAATATGATCTAAAACTTGAGGAATTTTCAAGCATTGAAGCGCAAGTTGCTTCAATTGCCGATGATATTGCTTACAGTGTTCACGATCTTGATGATGCACTCAGAGCAAATTTAGTAACCATCGAAGATTTGCTGAATGTTCCTTTAATTGAAAAAATGTTTAAAGACATAAGGAGCAGATATTCAGAATTACCTCAGAGCAAACTCATACATGAATCACTGAGTGGAACTATAGGAACTATGATAAGTGATGTTGTTTCTCAGACTGAAAGAAATATTGAAGATCATAAAATAAAAAGTGTAGAAGACGTAAGAAGTCTAAATAAAATGCTAGTCACATTTTCACCAGAAGTTGCGAATGCTACAAAAGAAATGAAAAGATTCAACATGGAGAAAATATACAGAAGCTATAAACTGAGTAGAACGATGAACAAAGCGAAACGCATAATACAGGAACTTTTTCAATGTTTTTATGAAAATCCAAGATTACTTCCCACAGAGTGGAGCAAACTTGCTTGTGAATCCCAGCGTTCAATAGTAATATGCGACTATATCTCGGGAATGACAGATAGATTTGCTATACATGAGCACAGGAGAATATTCGACACTTCATATGAAATGACTTCTTTCTAATGACTGATGATCATTTCATGTCAATTGCATTAAGGCTTGCAGAAAAAAATCTTGGGAATGTTGCGTCAAATCCTACTGTCGGGTGTGTTATTGTAAAAGATGGTATAATCATTGGTGAGGGATATACAGGAGTAGGTGGGCGCCCACATGCAGAAGTGGTTGCTTTGCAAAGTGCAGAAGGTTTAACCCATGGTGCAACTATGTATATCACGCTCGAGCCATGTTGCCACTTTGGAGTTACAGGACCATGTACTGCGGAAATCATAAGAGCTGGAATAAAAAGGGTAGTAATTGCAACTATTGACCCAGATAGCAGAGTTTCAGGTGGAGGCATTAAAGCTCTGAAAGAAGCAGGAATTGAAGTTGAGCAAGGTATTATGCAAAAAGAGGCAGAAGAACTGAATGTCGGTTTTTTCACCACTAAAGAATTTCATAGACCATTTATAGCTTGCAAAATTGCAACAACTCTTGACGGAAAAATCGCAACATTTACAGGCGATAGCAAATGGATAACAAGTGAAGATACGAGAAATTGGGTGCATGAGCTCAGAGCAAAATATGATGCAATTATGATTGGCAGCAATACTCTTATTAACGATAATCCACTCTTAACTTGCAGATTACCAGAACTCGGAAGTAGATCGCCAATAAGGCTAATTATTGATAGCCAGGAAAAATTGCAGGAAGAGCATAATATTGCAAAGACTGCAGATAAAGTAATAACTTGGGTGATTACAAACAGAGAAATAGAGAGAAAAATAAAAAACATTAATTATTTGATAGTCAATTCAAATCACAAACCTCCTGTTATTCCAGATGTCACCCCAACACACTCTCCTGTCATTCTAACGCCTTCTCCTGTCATCCCAGTGCCCAGACACTGGGATCCAGAAAACTTCAAGCAATTGCATAATGAAAACTGGATTCCAGCGTCACGCGCTGGAATGACATCGGAGCCTGACATTATCGATAAAGTCTGCCTAAAAGACATGGCATCAAAACTTGTTTCAGAAATTGGTATAACAAGGCTATTAGTTGAAGGTGGAGGAGTGTTAATCACAGAGCTACTGAAGCATAGTTTAATCGACAGGCTGATAATCTGCCGCAGTGGTAAAATTTTAGGTAATGATGCCATCCCCTTTATAGGGAATTTAAGAATTCAATCCATCAACAACTGTTACCAATTTAAAAAAGTAGAGATAATAGAGTTTAGTAAGGATGTAGTTGAGATGTGGGATAGATTACCGTAACTCTTCTCAAATGAAAAAAAAGAGGCAGAACCACCTCTACCTCTTCTTTCATTAACTTTAAACTTTTTTAGCGTTTGATATAGCATTTTCTAATGCAACATCTGCTAAGTTAGTTGCTACTTTACCTTTTAAAGCTTCCAAAGCTTCATTACTCACCGCAACTTTTGATGGCTTAGAATCAGTAGTCATACCTAACTCTGCTTTCATGTCAGCAACAGTTGTTTTTTCAGCAACTTTAGTTATTTGCACCTTATATTCAGTAGCATTATTTTCAGGAGCTACGTGTGCAAGCTTAACAACTTTCCCATCTGCTAATAATATGTGAACTGGTTCATTATTTTTTGCTAGTTCTTTGTAATCAGCAATTGGAAGTGTCAGGAATAATTGCTGAACATCGTTATCGCCGTCTTTTTTAACTGTTTCTTCAACAATCGTACCACTCTTTACCACATCTTTGACAAGAGTAGCAAAGTTTGCATCTTTACCATCCTTACCATTTGTACCGTTCACTCCTATTTCTTCATTCTTCTGCATTTGCTGATATGAAGCATAAGCTGCTGCGGCAAAATATACAGCGGCAATAAATAGAACTGCAATTCCAGCAGGGCTAGCAACAAGTGCTAAAGATGCAGGTCCAGCAATTACTTTAGTAGCAATTAATATTGCCGTTATTGCTCCCGCTAAAGATGCAAGTGCAACTAAACCTTCAATACTCATCTTTGTTATATGTGCAGTGTTTTCCCACTTCAATATGCTTTTATTTGTATTTATAGTCATAATAGTCCCCTTAAAAGGATTAAGTATGTGTTAATAGATGCATGTTAGTCAAGCTATTTTTTACATTATTATTTAAAGTATATATTTCAAGCTGCTTCCTAAACTGTCATCAGCTGTATATAATTCACATATGATACACGGCTGGCTGAATCTCGATAAACCAATAGGAATTAGTTCTGCACAAGCTGTAACCCAAGTTAAAAAGATCTTTGGAATTAAGAAAGCTGGTCATCTGGGAACACTTGATCCTTTAGCTTCAGGTGTGTTGCCAATTGCTCTTGGCGAGGCAACAAAAACTGTACCGTATTTATCTTGTGACTTAAAGGCATACGATTTTACAATAAAATGGGGCGAACAAAGAACAACGGATGATTTGGGTGGTGATATCATTAGAACTAGCGATATAAAACCCGAATATAATCAAATAAATTGTGCAATTAAAAATTTTATTGGTGAGATCAAGCAGACTCCTCCTCAATTTTCAGCAATAAAAATTAAAGGAGCAAGGGCGTATAAATTGGCAAGAAGTGGGCAAAAGGTAAATATAAAACACCGACAAGTCAAAATACATGAGCTGAAATTGATATCTGTGGACACCATAAATAATAGTGCAAATTTTTCTATGATGTGCGGTAGTGGTGTATATGTGAGATCAATTGCTCGGGATCTTGGCATTGCATTAAATTGTTTTGGACACATTACGAAATTAAGAAGAACTATGGTAGGTGACTTTAGAGAAAACGAATCAGTGACAATTGAACAGCTCGCTGAAAGAAACACAATAACTTACTCTCCGATAACAAAAGGTGATACTGGAGTAATAGAAGGTACAGGGAGTAATGCAAAAAGTTTCATCATTCCCATTGAATCGGCTTTAAAATCGATGTTCAAAATTGAAATTTCCCCAGAAGATGCGGGGAAAATCAGAAAAGGTCAGGAAGTTGTATTAAATAACTTGCGTAATTTAAAGAATTATGATATTTGTTGTACGATAGTGGGTAGTGTACCTATTGCAATCTGCAGTTTTATTTATGGTTGTATGAAACCTATTCGTGTTTTTAATATTTAAAATGAGGTTTAGATGTCGATAACATCCGAAAAGAAAAAGGGTTTGATAAATATATATGCGATTAAAGAGGATGATACAGGTTCATCTTTTGTACAATGTGCAATTTTGACCGAGAGGATCAGTAACTTAACTGAGCATTTTAAAGTGCACAAGCATGACCATCACTCTAAGCGTGGTTTACTTATATTGATAGGTAGAAGACGCAAGCACTTAAATTATATAAAGCGTAAATTTGGTAATGAAGCCTACCAGGAATTAATAGAGAAGTTAGGCATTAGAAAATAATCGAGGAATTTAGTATGTTTAAAATTATAAAAAAATCTATAGAGTGGGGTGGTCGTACCTTATCTTTAGAAACAGGAAAAATAGCACGCCAAGCTCATGGTTCAGTAGTTGTAAATTACGGTGATACTTCTGTTTTAGTAACTGTTGTACGTAAAAAGAAGGAAGAAAGCGTTGATTTCCTACCTTTAAATGTGCAGTTTATCGCAAAAAGCTATGCCATGGGTAAGATCCCTGGTGGTTTTTTTAAAAGGGAAGGCAAGCCATCTGATAGAGAAACTTTAATCTCAAGAGTAATAGATAGGAGTGTAAGGCCACTCTTTCCAGAAGGATTTCATGATGAAATTAGTGTGATGTGTAATCTATTAACTTATGATACAGTCAATCCTCCTGAAGTGCCAGCATTGATTGGTGCTGTTGCAGCTCTTGCGATTTCTGGTGTTCCTTTTCACTTTACTATAGCTGGAGTGATAGTTGGTTGTGATGAAAATAATAACTATATACTCAACCCTTCTGTTCAAGAGATGAAAGCAAGCAGCTTGGATCTGTTTTTGTCTGGTGATGAAAATTCGATTTTAATGGTTGAGTCAGAAGTGAAAGAGCTCTCTGAAGAAAATGTTTTTAATGCAATAAAATTTGGCCATGAACACCTTAAACCTGTCATTAAGCTCATAAAAGAGTTTGCTGATACAGTTGGCAATAAGCCTGAAAGCTTTGCTCCTGTTGATACATCAGATATAACACAAGAGCTCGAAAAATACGGTAAAGATTTTGAAAAAGCATATTCGCAAACAGTAAAACAAGAGCGAGTTCAAGCTCTAGAAGCGGTCAGAGAGAATATATTGAATACTCTTAAAGAGACTGGAAAAGATGAAAAGTTAATTACGTATGCAGTAAAAAACTTTGAAAGATCTTTAGTACGTGAAATAATTAGGAAGAAAGGTGTAAGGATAGACGGTCGTAAGCATGATGAGATACGTCAGATAGAAGTTGAAGTTGATATTCTGTCCAGAACTCACGGTTCTGCGCTGTTTACAAGAGGCAACACTCAGGCATTGGTTGTTACTGCTCTTGGTACTACTCAAGATGAGCAAATTGTGGATGATATTGAAGGGGATAGACGTGAGCATTTCATGTTGCATTATAACTTTCCCTCATTTGCTGTTGGAGAAACTTCTGCTGCACGTGCACCAGGAAGAAGAGAAATCGGTCATGGCAAACTTGCTTGGAAAGCAATTCATCCTGTTTTACCCGATAAATCTGAATTTCCTTATACAATAAGAGTAGTGTCCGAAATTTTGGAGTCTGATGGTTCTTCTTCTATGGCAACAGTTTGTGGGACTTCTCTTGCTTTAATGGATACGGGTGTGCCAATAAAGGCCCCTGTTGCTGGAGTTGCTATGGGCCTTATTAAAGATAAAGACGAGTATGTGATACTTTCCGATATATTGGGTGATGAAGATTATCTTGGTGATATGGACTTTAAAGTAGCAGGAACTAGTGAAGGGGTTACGGCACTACAAATGGATATGAAAATTTCTGGTATAAGCTTTGAAATTGTTGAAAAATCTTTAGAACAGGCAAAAGCTGGAAGATTACATATTTTAGAAAAAATGAATGCAGTGATTTCAGAACACAGTGATGACGTCAAAGAACATGCACCAAGGATGTTATCATTTTACATAGATAAAGACAAAATTTCTGCAGCTATTGGTGCTAAAGGAAAAAATATACGCAGTGTGTGTGAAAGAAGTAATGCAAAAATTGAAATAGGAGATGATGGTAAAGTTTCTGTTTTTGCCACGAGTGGCACTGAAGCTGAAATTGCAAAGAGTATGATGATTGATTCAATAACAGAACTAGAACAAGGTTCTATAGTTGATGTCAAAGTTGTAAAAATAGAGAAGTCTATTGTAGAGCTTGAATTTCTTAATGGCAGAAAAGGAAAAATGCACATAAGTGAAGTAGCTAATGAACACATAGATTCTATAGAGAGCATACTTAAACAAGATGATACTTTCAAAGCACTAGTAATTGACTTCGAAAAAGGTGGGTGTCCAAAGTTGTCAAGACGTCGAGTTGATCAAGAGACGGGAGAGTTTTTTGAAGGTGAGCTTTACAACGAGGAAAGGAAAGATGGTCCAAATGACAGGGATAATTATTACAATAATTCATTTAATAGAAAACCTGGAGGAAGTTACCATAAGAAGCCTTCTCGTCCTCGTTCTGGTTTCAGCAACAGAAATAAGCCGAAATTTGGTAATAATGATTCATCATCAGGCTTTTATTAAAAGTAAACTTCTTGCGTTACCTCTTGTCATCCAAGTAGCTTGACTACTTGGACCAGAGACTTTTTCAAATTGGTAGATAATAGAAATAATTTGTGTTAACTAGCTAAAGATCTTAGGTTTGCCAACATTCCGCTACGTGTTAGCGGCTGAGATACCGCGAATGAATCGCGGTATGACGTAGGGCTGCACTAGCTATATAGGATTACCACGATGGATTTTTAAGATCATTTACGGCCTTCTTAATATCTTCAGCCTTGAATATCGCCGATCCCGCAACTAAAATATCAGCACCTGCTTTTATTATATCAGTTGCGTTAGAAAAGTTAATTCCACCATCTACTGAAATTTGTGTTTTAAGATTACGCTCCTGTATCATTTTTTTTATAGTAGATATCTTGTTCAACTGTGAATGAATAAATTCCTGCCCTCCAAAGCCAGGGTTGACTGTCATAATCAGCACAATATCTAGCTCATGTATTATGTATTCAAGCACACTTGGGGAAGTTGAAGGAACAATTGAGACTCCAGCTTGAATCGTTTTTTTTGCGTCGTTTACATTTTTGTATGACTTTATCTTTCTTATCAACATCTCAAGGTGTATCTCTGCTTCTGCATGTACAGTGATAATATCAGCACCAGCATTTATAAAGCTTTCAATGTGGTTACCAGGAGATTTGACCATTAAATGCACATCAAAAGGAAGATTGCTATATTTACGTATTGCAGAGACAACGCTAGGACCAATTGTAATATTTGGAACGAAATTCCCATCCATAACGTCTATGTGTATGTAATCTACACCTAAATCGCTAATTTTTCTTACTTCTTCTCCTAATTTTGCAAAGTCTGCTGAAAGTATAGAAGGTGCAATTTTAATACTCATGAGCTGTTTTTTACTAAAAAATAACTTATTTTTAAGACTCTGTCACCCTAATACTATTTGCATCATCTGAGTAGCTATAGGAACTGGATACCGATATCGGCGATGATTTATGCCTATTTAACTAGATCTTAAATTAGATAAAAAAAGGTAGTCTTGATAAAACTTATTTACAACAAGTTTTTTTACATTTGGATTTTCTGTTTGTTCTTTTTTGTACCCTAATTTATAGCTTATTGAATCCTTATATGAACTGATCGTTTTGTATGCTTTGTTCATCTCTCTAGGAAAGATGCCATTAGCAATTACGACGCATAACCCTGTAGCTGTTGCAAAAGCTAGAGTGGTAAATGCTAGATTTTGTAAAAAATTCCTTCCACTAATTTTTTTTTCCTGTATATTAGCAGAGTGCGATTTGTTTGACGCTTCTTCTAGATGTTCATGCCATATATGATTGCAGTTCGTACACTTTACCTTTCTTCCAAATGCACCAATTTGCTCAGAAGATACTAAGTAAGTTTTAGTACAACTATTACATTGTATTTTCATAGCACTTACATATAAAGTGGTAATAAGCTCAAATGATACAGAGCTATAAATTTAATATTAATATATATAACAAATGGAAGGTTTGCAACTAAAAAAAACACAAAGTGAGATAGAAAATATTTGGAAAAATAGAGAAAAATTTAATGACTGTAACCTAAAGGAAACAGCAAGAATAGCAATTAAAGAGGTAATTGAGCTCCTTGATAGTGGCAAAATTAGAGTAGCAGAAAAGCTATCAAGTGGAGAATGGGTAGTACATAAGTGGATAAAGCAGGCAATATTATTACATTTTCTCACTGAAGAAAACAAAATAATAGACAATACCAATTGCTGGTTTGACAAGATCGGTAACAAATTTAGTGAATGGAATGAGGAGAAATTTCGCCAGTTAAAAATTAGAGCAGTTCCTGGGTGTTTTGTCCGCCGATCTGCTTATATAGGTACAAATGTTGTTCTAATGCCAAGTTTTATCAACGTTGGTGCATATGTTGATTCAGGAACAATGATAGATACCTGGTCAACGATTGGTAGCTGTGCGCAAATAGGAAAAAACTGCCATATTTCCGGTGGAGTGGGAATAGGTGGAGTCCTTGAGCCTATTCAAGCTTCACCTGTCATTATAGAAGATAATTGCTTTATTGGAGCACGTAGCGAGGTAGCCGAGGGTGTGGTAGTGAGAGAAGGATCAGTCCTTGGCATGGGTGTGTTTATTGGAGCATCAACAAAGATTATTGATAGAGAAACTAGCGAGGTATTTTATGGCGAAGTGCCACCTTATTCTGTAGTGGTACCAGGGTCTATTCCATCTAAAAATAACATTTCAACCTATTGTGCAGTTATAGTAAAAAAAGTGGATGAAAAGACGAGATCGAAAACCTCTATAAATGAAATATTGAGGGATTAAACTATCTCACTGCTTGTCGTCACTTTTTTTATCATTATTACTAACCACAGTAATGGCATACGCACATAACTCTGAGAAAGAGACTCCATTTTCTTGAGATAGTTTATATAATTTTTGTAGACTTTCTTTTACTTTATTAGGGATATTCCCTCCACGTTCTTTTACAAGCCAGGAATCTTGATGATGAATTGGATGAGCATCACTTTTTGGATTTCCTATATATATTGCAAAAGGTGAACTTTGTCCTTTGAAGTCACATTGTACAGTAAATTTTTTTATAGATTCAGCCATCTAAAGACCTCTACTTTTCTTTTTGGTCGATTTTATAGCAGGTGGAAGAGGTGGTTTCTTTATAAAATCTTGTCTATTGACAACACTTTCTTTACCTTCCAAAGCTCGGCGAACATCAGCTCTGCTTAATTGCGACTCTTTTGCTACCTTCATTCCATGCTTTGCCATAATATTAGCATATGCTAGTACTTTTTTTACCAATTCTAGATCACCATCTAGCATTTGAACTAGCACTTGAAACACTTCCGCTAAAGTTAGTCCATCAGCATTTATAACCTTGTTTTCTATAAAATTGACAGCTTCTTCAAATTTGTATTCAATACTATCATCTTGAGGTATAAGGGCAACATAATCGGTGTTTTTGTCGTCCATAACTGAAGCACTATTACTCACAAACTTAAGTTTATACTATATATATAAATACTCTACTATTTTATATTATGGCACGCTATAGTTAAACATTTATTAATAACATGCTCACTTATATACACGAATTAATTGACAAAAGTCAAGGATCAATATCCATCAGTGATTTCATGAATGCCGTTTTGTACCATGAAAAATACGGCTATTATACGAGTAGATTACCACTTGGTAAGGATGGTGATTTTACTACTGCACCTGAGATCAGCCAATTATTTGGTGAAGTAATTGCAGTTTGGATAATGCATACATGGGAAAAATTAGGAAAGCCATCAAAATTTTCTCTAGTTGAACTTGGGCCAGGCAAAGGAACACTCATTCACGATATAATAAGAGTCACTAAAAAATACAGCAGCTTTTTTAATTCAATGTTGATCCACTTAGTTGAAATAAGCCCTACTTTACGGAAGATACAAAAGGAAAAATTAAAAGGCTTAGGTGTTAATTGGCACAAAGATATTGACAACCTACCAGAACAACCAACCATTTTTTTAGCAAATGAGTTCTTTGACGCTCTTCCGATAGATCAGTTTGTATATCGTGATGAGGGGTGGTATGAAAATAGGGTGACAAAACAAGATGATGGCAGTCTCTTGGTGTCATGCCAGTGCGTGACACTGGAATCCAGAAAAAAAGAATCATGGATTCCAGTGTCAGCTACTTGCATGACAGGGAGTTTCGATGGTGCAGTGGTGGAAATATGTTCAACTGGGGTTGAAATATTAAAAAAACTTGAGAAGAAGATACATAATAATAAAGGAGCTGCTTTGATTATAGATTACGGTTATGTATACCCCGCGTATAAGAGCACTTTGCAATCGATAAAACAACATAAGTATGCTAATTTTCTTGAGAATGTTGGTAATAGTGATATTACTGCACTTGTGAACTTTCAAGCATTAAAAGATTCATTAAAACACGTAGATTGCGAGATTTTAACTCAAAGAGAATTTTTATATCTTTTTGGCATAAAAGAAAGAACCCAGGCTTTAATGAAAAGCGCAAGTGATGAACAAAGGAATAGGATCTTTAGTGAATTCTTAAGGTTGACTGAAAATATGGGCACTCTTTTTAAAGCAATGCTATTGATATAGCTAGCCCAAGAAAGGTTTCCCTACGTCATACCGCGATTCATTCGCGGTATCTCAGCCGCTAACTAGTAGCGGAATGACGAATTTGTTGTTTTTCAAATTGTAGGTAAACCTAAGTCACTTTAGCTATAGCATAGCTAAAGTAATTTATGTTATTGGGTAAGTTAAAAATATGATATAAATGATATAAGAGGGAGCTACTCACTATAGGAATAGAGTTGCGCGCGCGACCGAGGGTTTTATACCATTCTAGAAGTAATATGCGGAAAAGGGGGGATTCGAACCCCCGACATATTTTCATATGTGCACGCTTTCCAAGCGTGTGCTTTAGACCACTCAGCCACCTTTCCATGCATATTCATAATATTGAAAATTGTGCTGCTAAACAATATAAAAACCTGGTATATAGGGTTCACCACGAAAATTTACAGTATTGTTAAACTTGCTTCTGCAAGTTGGAAATGTTTTATCGCAACCTGCGAGTATTGAATATTTATCCCCAGCAGAAATTTGGTATGGAGGCGAAGTAAACAACGTAACTACTTTATTTTTATATTCTTTTACTACACCTTCAAATGCTGTTGAGCCAAAGAATTTTACTACTCCGTGCTTATAATATTCATCACTCTCAGCTAAATTCGTGTCTTCAAATCTTCTTTCGTCTATTACTTTAGTGATTGTACTTATTTTACTAAATTTTTTAGTATCGGCTTTGCATTTATCATCGCAAAATTGTGCTCTGCATGCAGGAGAGTATAATTCTGCTATGCTTCTCTCAAGCTTTGCTGAGAGCCCTCTAATTTCAACAATAAATCTTCCACTACTTAATGTCACTTTACCAAAAGTTCCTGAATGTAGATTCATTGTTCCCTGGGTCAAGTCTTTATAATTCACACGAAATATTTCAATATTTGCAAAGTCGTACTTTCCTGATAAAACATCTTCTTCTTTAATATCACCACTATTTAATATCCCTTCAATTTCTAGATTATCAGTTTTTAAATCGCTGTTTAATATTATACTACTGGCTGTAAATCCACTTGAAGATTTATAGAGTATATTATTAATATTTAAATCTTCATCATAGTCAGTGAATCCCATTACTTCTCCACCTGCAAGCGTTAATTTCCAGCACGTAGCAGTGGTAAGTAATTCTCCAGCTAAATGATTTTTTAGTGTGGTTTGCATAGGGGCCTCCTGTTTAATTGATTGAATTTGAAAGTAGCTATACGGCTAGTAGATAAGCCAGTGTGTTCTTTTCCCGTCATCTGAGTAGCTATAGAGTGTCATCCCAGTAACCATAGGGTGTCATTCCAGTAACCATAGGGTGTCATCCCAGTGCGTGACACTGGGATCTAATTTTACCTGACTATGTTATCATATAAATCTACCCAATTTGGATTTTCTTTTTCGATCAAATCAGTCTTCCATTTTCTTTTCCAACTTTTTAACAGTCTTTCTCTATTAAGAGCTGAATTTATATCTTGAAATTCTTCAAAATGAACTAATTTATGTACATTGTATTTTGATGTAAAGCCAGAAATAACTTTACTCTTATGTTCCCAGATTCGTTTAATCAGATTTGATGTTATACCTGTATATAAAGTTCGATTATTCTTGCTTGCAAGTATGTAAACGTAATAATTTTGTATATAACTTAGATCCCAGTGTCACGCACTGGGATGACAGGAGAGAGGACACTATATGTTTATTTGATTGACAAATAAACACTAACAAATAAGATACACACCACATTAAATTGTGGTGTGTACTAGCTGGTTAGAAAGAAAACTTCACACCAGTAAGAAGGAGAATTCCTTGGTTAGAAGGTGCCTCTTCTGTGGTACTACCTGCTTTTGTAATCTTATGATTTGCGTTTTGTTTCTCGTTAGTCATAAAATAATGGAGAGCTGCGTAAGGAACAAATTTGCTCTTACTGCATGCAGGAGATAGATCATATTGAACGCCAAGTGCGCCATCGTGAAGCATATCTCCATCATTCATTCTGCTACCAAAGTACGTCAAACTTGTGTAGATATTCTCATATTGATAGCCAGCTCCTACAGTCCAATACATGGTGTCCATACTATCTTCACCAAATTGAGCTTTCAGCCCTTCCATTCTTTTGTTAGCATCAGGAAGCAGTTCATATTTTTCAATTTTATTATTAGCATCTTTTGTCAGTATTTCAATACCTTTTGGTTGACCAGATTTGCCCAGATATGCAAAAGAGGCAGCAAATTTTATGCCTTGATCCTCATTAATCTTATAATCAGCGCTTACACCCAAATTAACACCCATAAGGTCATTGTACTCTACAAATTCCTTATAAAGATGCTTATCTTTACTTGGTTTTTTCGCTTGACCATACTCACCAACTGCAGAAGTTTTAACTTTCACCTTATATTTATCAAAGTCATATTCATATGATGCACCAGCACTTATTATGTGCTCATAGTCTGGACCGACATGTTTTATCTCTTCCTTATGTTTTATTTTATCATTATCTGTACTATCCTTGAAAGGAACTGTTTCTTTTACAGTAAACAAGCTACTATCATAACGAGGTGAGTAGCTGATACCAAATCTTGCGCCCATATAATTTGGTGAGTAGTAAGCAACTCTAAATGGCAGTGTAGTCATAACATCTTTGTTGTATTTCCCTGCCATGCGGAAAGAGAATTTTTCACTTTCACTCGAAAAACTTTCAGTGTAAAGACGTGGTGTTACATAAAATGGAAAGCTCGCAGCGCTTCCTTCTAAGTTCACTTTTCTGAACCAGTCACTATCTGCAGCTCCGTCAACAGTTGCAATTCTTGTTGCATCAAGTCTCATCAGAGCCTCAGGACCAAATTGATAACCAAGCTTTAGATCACCATGTTTTGAATTTAAAAATACATGTGCACTCCTGCTCCTTGCAGCGTAAACACCCTGTGAAGCCCCTTTGCCTTCTGTAACTGGGACGTGAAATTGCACGTCAGCACCATAAAGAAGACCTAAATCTTCATTTTTATTTTCTGCTCTGAGGTGTAATATCGCATCAGCAGTCATACCCATATCGTTGCTGTAATCACCAATATTTCCTATTCCACTAGGGAATACGGGATTTGCTCCTTGTATCTTATCCTGAGGGGCAGTATAATACTCTATAGATCTGTTTGGCATAACGTTGTAACGTTTATACTCTTCACCACTTGGCCCTGCTTTGCCATAGCTTTGAGCATCAACAACACCACCAAAAGTTATTCTTAAGCCATCTTTTCCTTGGTTGGTGTCGATAATATCAACTCCACCAACTGAAACAACAGGACTTGCCTTACCTTTTTCCTCTGTATTTTTGTTAACAACTTTTACATCCTTCTTTACATCTTTAGCTTTAATTTTAGCATTCTTAGTTTTAGAAGCCTTAGTTTTTGAAACTTTACCTTTTTCTATATTAGAATTCTTAGCATTTAGAGCTTTCGCTTTTGAATCCTCTATAAGCTTTGCTTTTTTCTCATTTGCTAGCCTGATCTCCTCTTTTTTCTTCTGCTCGGCTGCTAATCTTAGCTCCTCTTTTTTCTTAAGCTCTTCAGCTTTTTTTCTTGGATCAGCATTACATATTCTGTCCATCTTTTCTTTCAGTTTTTTATTTGATGTTTTCATAACTTCTGTTTTTCCAGAAGTTTTTGTGCTCTCTTGCTTTTTTATTTCCTTCATACTCTCATCAGGAAAGTCAGCTGCAAAACTGCTGAAAGAACATAAAGTTAATAAAGAAACTAGAGCAGTTCTAGTATAAATAGATTTTTTCATGAAGTGCCCCCAAAAAATTTCGAAATCATTGTCTTAAATGTAAATATATAAAAATGTTGAAAATTCAACTTAAAGCAATCTTATAGCGAAAACAAAAGTAAAGTGCAACACCTTAAAAACAACTTTTTTAATATGCCTAACGTTTATATTAACCAAAATTTAGCACAAAGGTTAATATTTTTTGCTTGCTAGTGCATTATAACTCTACTATTTATTCTATGGAAGTAAAATTTTTTTATTCTAGCAATAGAAAGATTATAGAAAATACTATTGACAATAATATCAATCCACATTATAGTTAAATAAATTGTTTAGCTGATAGTAGATTGAGGTAGTTATGGATTTTAGTTTTTTACGCAATTGGTTTAGCACCACAGGTACTAGTGCAAGTAGTATAGATTTACAATTAGGTGATGTTGAACAATCAAGCTCCATCTTAGCAGATAACGGCAAATATAAGGTGGATGATGAGTTTGAGATCATTGAAGATTATGAATTTATAAATCCTGCTGACCCAAATGAACCACATTCTTTACCTTCTGCTTACCAGATAGATGAAAGTATCGCAGAAATTGCAGGGTTTGATAAAGAGAAATTATTGGAAATGAGTAATTTCTGTAAAATAAGCTATGGTGATAGTGACGATAAGTTAGATGAAAAAAAACATCATATATTAACTTGTAAAAATGTAAGTGAGGAAGATTTTATAGCTATTGAAGCAGATGGGAGAATGCACAAAGAAACTAATCCTTCTGAGAATATTATTTTTGAATTTAAAAAAATGTATAAAACTAGAGCTGAACTTTTTAGCGAAGGTTATAAAATCATTCCATTTGGTAATAGTTTCGAAGAAGATGCTGGGTATGTTTTCATAAAAGGTGAAGAAATAACAATAGCTTACCACGGTACTCGTGGCTTAAATGATGCAATCACTGATCTAAATGCATCTTTTACTACTTCAGAACTTTTACCTGACGGTGGAAGAATTCATCGTGGTTTTTATAATTCATTTACAGATTCATGGCCTAATCTTTATGGCATTTTGAAATCTCATGCTGAAAAACAAGGATCAGAAATCAAAGATTTTAAAATCAATCTCACAGGTCACAGTATGGGAGGAGCTATTGCTAAGATAGCTGCTTTATGCCTCAACAAAACAGAAGGCGCTGAAGATGTTCATGTTGCAACTTTTGCTGATCCAAGGGTTTTTGACCTGACTGCCAGTGAAATTTATAATGACGCTCTTCAGGAAAAAACCATAAGGGTCACTCACCATCAGCGAGATCCAGTGCCAGCATTGTGCCCTGGTTCGTTTGGTTATGCTCATGTAGGTGCACAATTAAGAGTATCGACACCAGAAAGATATTCTAGTCTAGTAAGTTATTTGCATGGAATAGATGGTTATCATGAGGCCGTTTATAGGATGGATGAAAGTGATTTTCGATCAAATAATAACGTATCTCTCTTTTACTATCCTGTTAGGATATTAAATCGAATTAACTCTGCAGTTTTAGGTAATGCTCAATATTACGCTGCCAATGCAGTAAATTATATTTTTGGTGGGTCAAATTTTTTCGAAGAAGTAAAAAATAAAAATTCTTCTCAGATTGAACAAGCAGAAGTTGTGCAAAGCAAGATAGCATATGAGAATTACTTGTCTACTGCAAGGAGTTTATAACTATTACTATGGAGCAATTATTAGATTGCTCCATAACATCTATTCATTTAAATTCAATATAAAAATTTCCACCACAACCATTCCTCTTTAAATTTTTTTAGATGTTCTTTTTTTTCGCACTCTAAAAGCAGCTCTTCCACGCTTTTGTTGTAGCTTTCAGTAGTAATCCTTCCCTGATGATGCATGAACCTCAAGTAAATCAAATAAGTGTTAATCACATCTGTTTCACAATAATCTCGAATCTCTTGTATCTTGCCGCTATCATATAAGCCCATAACTTGTGACCCATCAACTCCAATCTTGCCAGGAAGGTTAAATGCTGCACAAACTTCGTTCATTTTTACTCTTGCAGAGGCTCCAAAATCAGAGAGGGTTTCAAGTAAGTCACAATGCCAATCACTACTATATCTCTGATTGTAACTATTCCACTTATCACCAGCTTTATGAAAGTATTCTGCTTGAATGCCATGGACCATAGCACGATACTTCAGTACTGGTATATCAAAAGTGCGTCCGTTGAACGAAACTAATCTTGGCTTTTTCTCTGATATGTAGTTAAAAAATCCTTTCACTAGCTCCTTTTCACTGGAATTTAGTGTGCCTCCAGATCTTATTTCTTGCAGTGTGAACACCTCATAACCGCTCTGGTGGCTTATATTGCAAAGTAAAAAACTGATAACTACAATTTGGTGGAAGGGCTGACGCAGAAAAGAGTTTTGCCCGTTTGTTATTTCCAGGTGGTATTTTGTTAATGCATCCCTTTTCTCTTCTACACTACTATCATCACTAATATTGAGTAAATTTTTGCAGGAATTTACATCTGGTATAGTTTCAATATCAAATACTAACAAAGAATTAAGCATTGCCTATATACTCCTCAGGACGGTCGATCCAAGGTCGCACTTTTACGAACAAAAAGAGGTGAACCTTGCACTCAAATAATTTTTCTAGTTCAGCACGTGCTTCGATATTAATTTTTTTAATATTACTGCCATCTTTCCCTAGCACTATTTTTTTATGACTATCTTTCAACACGAATATGATCTGTTTGATGACTAAACTCTTATCTTTTTTTTCCTCAAATTGTTCAGTTATAACAGCTGTAGAGTATGGCAATTCTTCACGCAAGTTCAAGAATAATTTTTCTCTCGTAATTTCTGCTGATAAAAAATTTGTCGAGGAATCGGTTATTTGATCTTCTTCATAAAACCAAGGGCTCACCGGTGCAACTTCAGACAAGTAATTCATCAAATCAGAAAGTCCATCATTCTTTAATGCTGATATCGTAAAAACTTTTTCAAATTTATAAAGCAAATTCAGATGCTCATGCGCCATCTTGAGTTCTGGCCTTTTTACCAAATCAGTTTTATTGATAACCAAAATGCATCTGCCTTTTGTGCGCTGCAGCCGCGTAAATATAGTCTTAATTCTTTCTATATTTTTCAAATAATTGCTTACATCAACAAGTAACAAAGTGATGTCATCACCCTTGATTGCTGACCATGCAGATTTGACTAAAGCTTTTTCAAGTTTTGTTTCTGCTGAGAAAATTCCTGGGGAGTCAGTAAAGACAATTTGTGTGTTGTTGCATGTTGCAATACCCCTTATTTGCGTCCTTGTTGTTTGCACTTTGGGTGTAACAATTGCAATTTTCTTGCCTATGATGCTGTTAATTAATGTAGACTTCCCAGCATTTGGTAAGCCAGCTATGGTTACAAATAAGCACTTTTGTTCTTTCACAAAGGAAATTATAAAGAAAACTGGATGCCAGTGTCAAGCACTGGAATGACAAGTTCTCGGCAACCCCTACGTCATACCGTCACGGTATCTCTAGATCCCGCTAACACGTAGCGGAATGACAGCAATCCTACGTCATACCGCCGCGAACCGTCATACTGTCACGGTATCTCATCCGCTAACAAGCAGCGGGATGACAGCAATTCTACGTCATACCGCCGTGGTATCTCTTAGCCGCTAACACGTAGCGGGATGACGAATTACTTAACCGTCATACCGCGATTCATTCGCGGTATCCCAGCATAGATTCCGCTAACAAGTAGCGGAATGACGGTAAACCTAGATTACTTTAGCTATAATTATTAAGCTGCACCTGCTGGATTTGGTGATTGACTATTAAGAAACTCTGCCCTAGCTTCAGTAAACTCAGTTGAGGGTCTTGAAAAGAACATAATTTTTATTGCACAGCACGCACTACATAATGCAACAGCAGCCATACCTACTGCAAGAGTAGAACACCAAACTTTACCTATGTACGCGTCTGCAACCCCAGAAATCAAGGCAATACTACCTGCTGTAGTTAATAGCGTAGCACACCCAATCCAGAATGCTTTCTCATAATTAATAGCACCAAACATTTCTCCAGCATCACTGCTAGCACCAGCAACACAGTCCACTGGTTTTTTGCCATCTTTATCCTTCAAACCTGGATCAGCCCCTTTTTTTAGAAGTAATTTCGCAATTTCAACGCTACCGCCGAAAAAATGTCCACTGCACAAATAGTGCAGTGATGCCTTACCTTGATTATCTTGCATATTAAGATGAGCGCCTTTACCCAAAAGTAATTCCACAGCTTTATGACGAGCAATGCCACAACAACTATAAATAGCATAATGAAGTGGTGATTTACCTTCTTGATCTCTTTTATTAGGGTCAGCACCACGCTCCAGGAGTAATTCTATGATTTCATTATAACATTTATTACAGGCCTTGTGTAACGCAGTACAACCTTGTTTGTCCTGCGTGTCACAATTAGCACCATTTTCCAAGAATAGCTTTATAATTTCAATGTTCCCTCCTTCTTTTATAGCAAGTATCAGTGCTGGATAGGCATATATATTATCATTAATATAATCACCAAATTTTCCATCTTTACTGCTCTTGAACTTGGAAAAAAGTTTTTTCAGAAATGCTGTATTTCCCTCTGAGATAGCCTCATATAGATAAAACTTTAAATCTTCAGGAGAATTAATTTCATCTAAATTTTCATCAGTCAGTTTTGTAACTTCTTCCGTATCTTTTCCAGTGAGAAGGTCATATGCAGCACCTAATTCTTTAAATTTCTCCTCGTTGTATTTTTGCACATCCTCACTTGCACTTGAATGTTTATCAGGATGATATTCAAGAGCTAATTTTCTATATGCTTTTCTAATTTCGTATTCACTTGGATTATCACTTGGACTAAAGCCTAATATTTTTAAAGCTTTCTTTCTATTCACAATAAACCTCCTACTGGAATATCTTAAGCTAAGTATAACCCAAAATTTCAAAAAGCAAAGCTTTTTATGTTAAACTGCATCCACTGCGCAATCCCATAACTGTACAAACATTGTAATTTATCTCCATCTAGGAAAGGGTGTCATCCCAGCGCCCCTATGATGTCATCCCAGCGGCCCCTATGATGTCATTCCAGTGCCCAGACACTGGGATCTAGTTTTCCATAAATGGTGCATTTTAACATAACTTTTATACTTGATAAAATTCCTGGATTCCAGCATCAAGTGCTGGAATGACACCTCTCTTTGAGCTATAAACATTAAGAAATTTATCAAATGAAAAAAAAGGCAAAAGAAGCCCCGAGTAGCGAGTTTTGACTCTATATTACTGTAAGTGGCGCTGTAATAATGTGCTAACGCTTAAAATAAGCGCGATTTGGCTGAATGTAGAAAAAATAAAAAAGACATGCAGCCGCTATAATTTTATGTAATCCGCCAATAAATACCCTAAGTTTTTTACTGAATTTTGTCATTGAGCCTGCAGGTCAAAAACAAGTTTTGAGTCATAAATACCATTATTGTCATAATAAGGGCGCTGGCGAAATATGTCAAGGGATTTTTGACGAAATGATTTTGAAAGTAAAGAGCGGGAGAAGGGGTTCGAACCCTCGACCTCAACCTTGGCAAGGTTGCGCTCTACCAACTGAGCTACTCCCGCAATTAAATTAACCTAAATTTACTTAATTATAGGCATATACAGCGATTTGTAAACCCCGTGTACACGAAAAATGTGAGAGCCCATAAATTTGCGTGGTTCCTTCTATGATCTTTTCGTATACTTAAGGCTCATTTTTGATTATCATAGGTTTTCAATTGTGCCAAAAAATGTATTAATTTTATGGGAATATTTTTATATAAAGACGACTTGCCAGCTAGTTCAATACCAGATGATATAAGTTCTATAGCTGTTGATACCGAGGCAATGGGGCTACTTCATAGCAGAGATAGATTATGCCTTGTGCAGCTCTCTTTTAATGATGGCAACGTTCACTTAGTTCAACTCAAGAACGATTACACAGCGCCAAATTTGAGAAAAATATTAGAGGATAAAAATATAACTAAAATATTTCACTTCGCGCGATTTGATGTAAGCATAATACGTTATTACTTGGAAATTTGGGCACTTCCGTGCTATTGCACAAAAATAGCTTCACGTTTAGTTCGCACTTACACAGATAATCATAGCTTAAAAGAATTGTGCTTAGAACTACTTGATACCAAATTAAATAAGCAGCAGCAATCTTCTGATTGGGGAAATGAAAATTTGACAGACAAACAAAAAAATTATGCTGCATCTGATGTTTTGTATCTCCATAAGATAAAGGAAAAGCTAGATTTAATGTTGGAACGTGAAAATAGAAAAGAATTGGCCCAAAAGTGCTTTGAATTTCTTCCTACTCGCATTGAGTTAGACTTAATGGGTTGGGAAAACGTGGATATCTTTAATCATCAGATATAACCATTTGTGAGAAGTTTTTTGTTTGTGCAAGACACTTTAGGGCAATTTTTCAGAAGAATTTAGTTGATTAACTGTTGATTGATGCGCTATATTTTACAAGCAATCGTTCTAAGTTTAGGTATTTTATGAGTGATGACATTATATCAGTAAATGATCAAAATTTCAAATCTGAAGTCACTGACTATAAAGGGTTTGTTCTGATAGACTTTTGGGCAGAATGGTGTGGGCCATGTAAAAGTCTAATGCCGCGTATTGAACAGTTGGCTAAAGACAGAAAAGGCAAGATTAAGATCTGCAAGTTCGACATAGATGAAGGGACTGAAGTGCCAAGTAAGTATGGAGTGCAATCTATACCCACTTTAATCATATTTCAAGATGGTAAGGAAATTGCACGCAAAATTGGTGCAACAAATGATTTGCTAAGTTGGGTTGATAGTGAAATAAGCTAATAGACAAATTTGCTTTTGTGTGTATTATAAATATTGATAAAAGGGATTGTAGCTCAGTCGGTTAGAGCAGTTCGCTCATAACGAATTGGTCGTAGGTTCGAGTCCTACCAATCCCACCATTGTGTTGATCTTAGCATGATCGTAACAATGAGAAAACTATAGTATATGAATTATATGTTGATATAATAGAGGAAATAATGGAATTTACTAAATCTTTGAATAATAAGTTAGATGAGTTGCACTTACTAAATCATCCATTCTACCAATCATGGAATACAGGAAGCTTAAGCTTGCAAGCTTTACAAACCTATGCTAAAGAATATTATCACCACGTTGCTGCGTTTCCTCGTTATATCAGTGGTATACATTTTTTGTGCCCAGATCTAAAAATGCGACAGGTTTTGCTTGGTAATTTGATAGAAGAAGAACAAGGTGATGAAAATCACCCAGAGTTATGGAAACGTTTTGCTGAAGGGCTTGGTGTAACACGGTCTGATCTCCATAAGGATGCACAGATTAAAGAGACACAGGAGTTAGTTGATGGTTACTTTGATATTGTACGATCAGACTTTGCTTCCGGTTTGGGTGCACTTTATGCTTATGAACGTCAAACTCCAGAGGTTTCTAAGTCTAAAATTGAAGGTTTAAAAAAACACTATTCAATAAGTGATGAGCGTTCTCTTCAATTTTTTACGGTTCATATGCATGCTGATGAATGGCATTCTGAGGAATGTGCAAATCTTATTGTAGACTTAAGCGAAGAAGAGCAAGAGAAAGCCATGCAAGGCGCTAAAAAAGGAGCAAAACTCTTGTGGGGTTTTCTTGACGGGATGATGAACGCTAGTGTGTGTCATTAATTGTAAGTAGATTAAACTCAGTGATATTAAAATGCAATGTAATCTTCTTATATCTGACCTGCGGCTTTGGGTTCATTTAGGATGTAGTGCAGAAGAGAAGTTTCATTCTCAATTAGTTAGTGTTAATATTGATTTTACCTTTAAATCCCCCCCTTTAGGACTTACAACTGACCGGCTTGAGGATACTATATGCTACTTGGAGGTAGTTCAGAGTATTCAATCTCTCGTTCAAAGCAAGCAATTCAATTTAATCGAGCACTTAACCCATGATATATACAGAGCCATTAATAATCTTTTGGTGCAAAAAAAACATATTATTTCTTCCATAAGAGTGACTACTCACAAAGTTGCACCACCCGTTCCCGGTGTGCATGGAGGTGTTCTCTTTACTTATTGTAATACATTACAAGAACAGGAAGATAACTAATGATCTATATTTCTATTGGCTCAAATATAGGAAATCGCTTTTCCCATTTACAAAGGGCTGCTCAGTTACTAAAGGAACGCTATTTTAAAGATTTAAAGTCTTCGATCATTCTAGAAACTAAGGCCATTTTACCAAACGGTGCTCCACCTGAGTGGGATAAGCCATTTCTCAACATGATTGTCTATGGAAGTTGTTCTTCTTCTCCCGAAGAGCTATTAAAAGGTCTAAAACAAATTGAGTGTGACATTGGCCGTTCGCAGGTCTATGAAAAGTGGGCACCTCGCGTTATTGATTTGGATATTTTGTTATGGGATGATCTAACGCTCGATACACCCTACCTTAGAATTCCTCACCCAGAATTGATAAACAGACCATTTTTGCTTCACTTGATGGCAATGCTGAGCCCCATGGCAGTAGTTAACAAAACGTTTGGTACTGTTAACCCTAACATTAAGGATTGCTTTTTAAGGAGTTTTACGCTTTCACCAGAGCTTGTAGGTATTGTCAATATTACTCCTGATTCATTTTCAGATGGTGGTCTTTATTATGATTCAGATCAAGCAACCAAGCAGGCACTGCGGCTGTTATCAGATGGTGCAAGCATAGTTGAACTTGGTGCTCAATCAACAAGACCTGGATCTTTAATGCAGATCCCAGAGGAAGAGTATGCACGTCTAAAGCCAGTACTTGATAATCTTAGCGATTATATGAAAGCTGGCGATATTAAAGTCAGCATTGATAGTTTCTGGCCAGATGTTATTTTGAACGTTTTGGAGCACTACAACATTGCCTGGGTAAACGATCAGAAGGGAGATCTAGATGATAATACCTTAAAAGCAATTGCTAGCAGTGGATGTGGCATCGTTATTATGCACTCACTTTCCATACCACCACATAGAGACAACATTATCCCAAGTGACATTGATCCAATTGATAACATAAATAATTGGGCAGAAAGGAACATTAATAGATTACTAGCTCTAGGTTTTGATCAAAGCTCGATCATTATTGATCCTGGTATTGGTTTTGGCAAATCTATGTACCAGAATATCCAGATTTTACGCAGTATAGAAACGTTACAAAATTTTGGCTGCAAAGTTCTGGTTGGCCATTCTAGAAAGTCATTTATTTCTTCTTTTTCTACAGAACCTGTCTTTAACCGAGATTTAGAAACAATTGCTTTATCATCTGCATTGCACAACAAGGTTGATTTCCTTCGAGTGCATAATGTGCGTGATCACATGCGATTTTTTGCAGCTCAAGCTGCTTTACAGGGATGATAGTTATCGGAATTATGGCTGTTGATCCCAAGGGGGTAATTGGAATAAATAATGGATTGCCCTGGCATTATCCAAGTGAGTTAGATCATTTTCGTCAGGTGACTGACAAACAAGTTATTGTTATGGGAAGAAAAACATTTGAAATAGTACCCCAAAACATATTGAAGGATCGTATCCCTGTTGTTTTTTCTCGTAACAAGTTAAGTTCTTGTTTTAATAGAGGTATAAAGTGCACTATTATTTCTTCTATGCAAGAGTTTTTGTCAATCCAAAGTAGTTCTAAAGTCTTTATGATTGGTGGAGCACAAATAGCGCACCTTTTTTTGGAGTATGATCTAATCTCAGAGTTTATCATAACAGAAATTCACAGACTTTATAAAGGTGATGTATATTTCAACTTAACACTTCTTGATGGATGGTATAAAACCGCTCTTGCTCAAACAAAAGATTATACTATATGCAGGCTAACACGTTAATATGCATGTTGAAGCAATTTACACCCATCGTATTGAATGCGGCGAGTTATTAGAAGCAGTTCTTGATCGCTATGTTTCAAATTTGTTAAAAGAGGAAGTTGTTCTTGCTATCACATCAAAAATCATTTCCATTTGTCAAAAACAAGTGGTTTGCAAAACTGCTTGTTCTAAAGAAGAGCTAATCAAAAGGGAAGCTGATGCAGTTGTTGATGTGGCTCACAGTATCTGTTTAACGATTAAAGATAATATCTTAATTCCATCCGCTGGTATTGATGAATCAAATGGTAATGAGGTATATATTCTATATCCAAAAGATGTTCAGAAAACAGCTCTGTCAATATGGAATTATCTCAAGACAAAACACTGCATAAAACATCTTGGTATTTTGATTACAGATAGTAATGTAACACCTATGCGTCGTGGGATTACGGGCGTTGCTCTTGGTTGGTGTGGATTTGAACCACTTTATTCCTATATAGGCAAGCCAGATCTTTATAATCAATCACTGCAAGTAACACAAGTCAATCTTCTTGATGCACTGGCAACATCTGCTGTTTTAGTTATGGGAGAAGGGGCAGAGCAAACACCAATGGAAATAATTAGTGGTGCACCAAAGGTTCACTTTCTTACTCGTCCGCCAACTACAAAAGAAGAAAAAAGTGTTAAGATATCTATGAAAAAAGATCTTTACTCTCCTCTCCTCATGGGAGCCTGCTGGTTAAAGAGTTAAAGAGAAACTTAAAAATCTGCTATTAGACTTCTTGCATAACCATATAACGAACTTTTATTGGGAATAGAAACGAAAAAACTTACTTGACACCCTTCGCCAGCCCCCTTATTATGATAGTGAAGGTATTCAGTTATCTTCATCTGTGCAGATTAAACAGCAAGAAAACAACGTAGTTGGTGTCTTATTTTTAATTTTTTGCACTATGTGCACCTTATGTCTTCACAACATTTCTGGGTTTTTACCTATATAAGCTGAAACGCGCTTATAAGTCGTTTAAGACAGTATAGTACGCCAATTTGCAGGATTAGAGAGTGACAACTAGCTAACACGGGGTTTCTTTTGCCTTTTTTTCTGCTTAGTAAATTTCTTAAACATTTAAACAAAGGTGAGTTGCATTTAAAAGCAGCTAAATTGCAGTGTTTAAGACTTAAAAAACGCCAATACTGAAAGTAGACAATGACTAGGGCTTCTTTTGCCTTTTTTTTGTTTGGTAAATTTCTTAATATTTATAGTTAAACGACAACCGTCATACCGCTACGTGTTAGCGGAATCTATGCCGAGATACCGCGAATGAATCGCGGTATGACGGTTCGTGGCGGCATGACGATAAGCTCGTCATCCCGCTACGTGTTAGCGGGATCTATGCTAAGAGATACCGTGACGGTATGACGGTTCGCGGCGGCATGACGAGAAAGGGGCTACTCGGATGACAACAAAGGGCTACTTGGATGACACCCTCTTGGATGGAAGCCAGTGTCAGCTACTTTCATGACACCATTCTTTTTTCTGGATTCAAGTAGTCAGGGCACTGCCGTCTTGGATGGAAAGGCTGGATCCAAGTAGTCATACCAATGTCTCCTATTTGACTGGTCAACAATGAGAATTGGTATTAGTTTGGGTTATGCAAGAAGTCTATTCCTTCATAAGGAGAAGTAGTTAAAGGAATTTACTCTATTTCTCCCTCTTTTTTTATTATTTTTAATCTATAGTTAACGTAAAAGAGATATGCAAAAACTCTATTGATCCATAGTCTGCAAATTATTAATAACACTTACTTTAAAGAACCTTACTTTACGCTGATCTTTGAGCGCTCTTTTGTGGTATTTTGTAAGAGTATAACTTGTGAAATCGTCTTCCCTATAGATTAAAGAGTTACACTGCTTTATATGTGATGCTATCCACTCTGCATAGTCCTGATGATCGGTTGCAATGAATATTTCCCCTGTTATAAGTATTTTTTTTGCTAATAAATTTAAAAATTCCGTATTAATTAATCGTCTTTTATTGTGACTTCTTTTTGGCCATGGATCTGGAAAGAGAATAAAGAATCTTTCAACACTGTTGTCAGGAAAATTTGCAATCAATTCTCTTGCATCTTCTGTCCATATTAAAATGTTTTTTATGTTTTGTATTTCTATGTTTGTTAGCAAGCGAGAAACCCCCTTTAAGTAGGGCTCACATCCTATAAATAATAGATCAGGTTCATTGAGCACCTGGTAAAGCATATTTTCACCGTTGCCAAAGCCTATTTCTACCCATATTCTTTTTCGTGAATTTACAATCTTCTCTATAGATTCCTTGCTGTTTTGAATAGAATATTTTTCCAATATTTCATCAACATCCGGTTTTAACCTGGACCTTCTGGAGAACGATCTAATCCACTTGCTATTCTTAAATAGCATATTCTTGATACATATATAATTTTCTCACTATATTTTATATAGCTTAAACAATTCTCGAAATGAATTAACGAAAAATTACTTGTCAATAATTATTAATATTATATAATATATTAGTTCTAATAAAGTTTAAATTAAAGGTCACATTGCATGAATAATAATGATCCAGTTGTAAATCTACCGGTTACTATCAGAAAGCTATCATCAAACAAGTTTATAGAAGAGATATGTCAAGGCCAATTTGAGGATCAAGATAATGCCTTGTTTGAAGATTCTTTTGTTAACAAAATTAAAGAAGGAGATGTGGTAGAAGGTGTAATTACAAGAATAAACCCTAACGACGTTGTGGTTGATATTGGTTTAAAGTCTGACGGGAGAATTCTGATCAAGGAACTCGGTTGTAATGATGAGATCATTATTGGCTCGAAAATTAGAGTTTATGTGGAAAGAATTGAAGATTATCATGGTAATGTTGTTCTTAGCCGTGAAAAAGCAATTAGAGACGAGAAATGGAATAAGTTGGAAGAAGATACAGTTACAAGAGCTGAAGTAAGCGGAGTTATTAAACGCTCAATTAAATGTGGTTTTATTGTTGATCTTGGTGACGGAATAAGCGCTTTTTTACCGCTGAGTCATGTGGATTTGAAGCAAGTAAAAGACGCGAAGCACCTTATTGAAACTGAACAAAAGTTCATCGTGCTTAAAATGGATAAGAAGCAAGGTAATATTGTAGTATCAAGAAAGCTGGTGTTAGAAAAATTGCACGCTGGTGAAAAAATTAAATTTTTAGAATCTTTAAATGAAGGCGATATAATAGAAGGAAAAATAAAAAGCATCACTCATTACGGTGTATTTGTCGGTATTCATGAATCAGATGTAGTGGGAGTTATAGATGGATTGCTACATATTACAGATATCTCTTGGAGTAGAGTGAGTCATCCATCTGCAGTTTTTGCTTGTGGCCAGACTATAAAAGTTAAAATTATAAAAATAGATAAGGAAAATGCTAAAATTTCCTTGGGTGTGAAGCAGCTAGAAGATAGCCCTTGGCAAGATGCAGAGTCAAAATATCCAGTTGATAGTGTGCATAAGGGTTATGTAACAAGCATAGAAGATTATGGATTGTTTGTTGAGCTTAGACCTGGAATTGAAGGTTTAGTGCACTCGTCAGAAATAACTTGGGTTAAGAGTAATTTACCAGTTAGTAGTCTTGTAACAAGGGGACAAGAAGTATATGTAAAAATTCTCAGTATTGACATTGCTAAGAGTAGGATGAGTTTAAGCATGAAAAGGTGTGTAGACAACCCTTGGCAAGTATTTATCAAGAAATATCCTCCTGGTTCTATTGTTTCTGGTGAAGTGAAGAATAATACCGGCTCATATGTATCTGTTGCTTTCAATGATTCTGAAATAGATGAGAACGTAGAAGGGACAATATATGTGAAAGATTTAAGTTGGTCTAAAAATAGCTCAGATGAGATAAAGAAGTATAATGTAGGTGATAAAATAGAAGCAAAAGTAATAAGGGCTAACGTGAATCGGGCAAGAATTTATCTTGGAATAAAACAAATAGAGTATGATCCTCTTGAAGAACTGATAAAGAAAGTTAAGGTAGGCGATAAAATACAGGTTATTGTAGGTAAGAGAGAAGATAATGGACTGGTCGTTGAAGTTGAGAACGATGTAACCCTTCTAATAGATCAAGAGCATTTACCGGAAAATAAAAAGTTCTCTATATCAGAAAAAATAGAAGTTGAAGTATTGGGTGTTGAAGAATATAACATAGTATTATCTGCTAAGTGATAAGGTTTACTTATTTTGGCTTCATATAAATGGCAACAAAGTCTGATATAATAGCGAGGGTAGCAAAAAGACATCCTTTTTTAGATAAGATTGTTATAGCAGCTATAGTTGATAGATTTTTTGGGATACTTTCAAGCACATTGAAGCATCATAATAGAGTTGAAATTAGGGGGTTTGGTTCTTTTTCAGTTAGAAGTTATAACTTGAAAGAAACAAGCCATTTAATGTTACAGAAGTTTACAAAGAATCAATACTTTAAAACATATTTTCGTAGCAGTAAAAAATTATCTGATTTGATAAATGAATAAAAATTTATACCATAAATAAGATGAAAGTAGGGGTTTGAGTTTATACTGTACGATAGAAATTTTTAGCACCATATGCAAGTAGTAGAAATAGTTATACGTAATAACACATACAAAATATCTTGCGAAAGTGGGAAAAAGAGCCATTTATTACGTCTTGCTAATAGTTTTGACAAGCTAGTTGGTTCTGTATCTCAAAAAACTGGAGGTAAGGGTTCGGATGCATTAAATTTCTTACTTGCAGCGCTAATTCTTGAGGATAAAATTTTAGAATTAACAAAGCGGTTGGATGAAGCAAATCAAGAGCGCGAAAAGTATAGAAACGAGAAAAGAATAGAATATATTGAGGTACTAGATAAGGTAAATAAGATTATCACTAATCTTGAGTGCATAAAGGATTAGCTTCAATAAAGCAAGCAATTAAATTGACTATCTGACTATTTAAGCCAGGAGGGAGGTTTGTCTTACGAGTTATGTAACAATATAATTCGTAATCATCAAGATCAACTATTTTTTCGTATTCGATTAGTTCGCTCAAGGAAAATTTATCAAGATATTTCAATGCGAAATGCCCTAAAAGTATATCGGTTTCTTTGCAACCCCTATGCCAGCTTCTATACATCAATTTTCTTCTGAGTAGTGAGGTATCTGTCATTACAATTAAACTTTTTTTTAATTTAAAAGTTAAACTAAATACTTGTCAAGCGAGGCGCGTTTTAATATACTTAACATTTGTTTAAGATCTAAATATACAGGTGGAATTAATTTCTAATCTTATTCATCAATTTAGCGATGGAATATATTGTTTTTTGTCATTTGCCTTAATCATTTCTGTTATAGTGTTTGTGCATGAATATGGGCATTATGTTGTTGCCAAAGCATGCAAAGTTAAAGTTGAATCTTTTTCTATAGGTTTTGGTCCTGAAATTTTTGGTTTTAACGATAAGTCTGGAACTAGATGGAAACTAAGCGCTGTTCCATTGGGTGGTTATGTTAAAATGTTAGGGGATACTAATGCAGCGAGTGTCCCAGCTGATCAAAAAGAATTAACTGAAGAAGAAAAGTTGTATTCATTTCATACAAAACCGCGGTATAAAAAAGCAGCAGTGGTTTTTGCAGGACCTTTTGCAAATATGATACTTGCTGTTATAGCTTTTACAATATTTTTTAGCACGGCAGGTTATTACCGCACTCCACCGGTGATTAGGGATGTAATTGAAGGAAGTGCAGCCAAACAAGCTGGCCTATTACCAGGTGACACTATTACACAAATCAATGAACATAAAATAAAATACTTTGAAGATATTTCACGTGTGATAATGTCGCACCCCAAGACGAGAATGGAAATTAAATATAGCAGAAATAATGAGGAGCGTAGAACTAGCCTGACTCCATTGACAATTGAGAGTAGAGATGTTTTTGGCAACATAATAGAAAGAGAAACTATAGGGATTATTTCAGTCAATACATTAAAGCAGTCATCTTTTCTTGGGGCTGTGAGCTTATCAGTAAGTGAAACTTACCACACTATGTGCTTAACGATCAAAGCTATCTTTCAAATTATCGTTGGTAAGAGAAGTGCAAGTGAAATAGGTGGACCAATAAAAATTGCAAAATATTCAGGGCAATCAGCCAAAAAAGGATTTATTATGGTTGTGTATCTCATGGCAATTATTTCAGCTAATTTAGCTGCGATTAACTTGCTACCAATTCCGCTACTGGATGGTGGGCATTTATTTCGTTATATTATAGAAGCAGTTATACGTAGAGATTTAAGTTTGAAATATCAAAAATATGAGGCTACCTTTGGTGCTTTCATTTTGTTCTTGCTGATGGCAATTGCAATTTCGAATGATATTAGGAGTCTTTTTTAAAATAAATATGAAAAAGCTATTTTACATACTAATAGTAATTTTTATCTCCTTTCCCGCTCTACTTGTTGCTTTAGAAAATAAGGAAAAAGTACAGATAAAAGATATCAAATGCATTGGCAATGAGCGAGTAAGCAATCAAACAATAGGGTTTTATATAAAGTTAGAACCTGGTAGCTATGTAGACGACGATGATATAGATTCGATTATAAAAGGTTTATATAAAACAAAGTTGTTTGCTAGTGTTAACGCTTATATCGATGATAAAAAAAATTTAGTAGTAAAAATTCAAGAAAATCCACTAATTAACAAGATAATATTAAAGGGTAATAAATTATTTAACAGCAAAGAGCTGCTAAATAATGTAATTCAATCAAAATCGCTAACTATTTTCACTGAAACAAAATTGCAAAACGATTTAATGAATTTAATCACTACTTATAGAAATAACGGTAAGGTTGGTGTTAACGTTGCATATGAGCTGAATAAGCTTGATAGTAATAGGGTCAATCTAATTTTTAAAATAAAAGAAGGTAAAACCTCTAAAATTAAGGATATAAGATTTATAGGTAACAAAAACTTTTCTGAAAACGAGCTAGAGCAAGCTATTAAAGTGCATAGTAATGACATATTTAGTAAGTTATTTAGAGCCATGTTTAAGGGCGGAACTCATTATTCACCACAATATTTATTGATTAACACAGAATTGCTCGATCGTTTTTATTCGTCTAAGGGATATATTCAAAATAATATTCAACCGATTGTTGAGATTGATAATAACAATCAGATAGAATTGACTTTTTTGATTGACGAAGGACAGCAATATTTGTTTGGAAATAATGAGGTTAATATTGAAACTGAAATTCAGTATTTAAGCCTAAAAGAAGAAATATTGGACTTTATAACAGAGGAAAACGATAAGATATTTAATAGAGTTAAAATTAATAATACAGTAGAAAAAATAAACAAGTATTTAAATGAGAAAGGATATATATTTGCAAAAGTTAATCCAGAGTATGCACAACGTGACAATGTTGTAGATGTGACCTACAGAGTGCTGCCGGGTAAAAAGATTTATATAAATCAAATTACAATTGATGGTAACGATCGCACTTTAGATAAAGTGATCAGAAGTAAGCTAAGTGTAGCAGAAGGTGATGCATACAATATATCTGAGATTCAAAAATCACGTAAAAAACTAATTAGTAGTGATTTTTTTGAAACAGTGAAAGTAAATAGTTACGCAGTTAATGACAATGCAGTAAATCTTGACTTAAATGTTAAAGAAAAAAGAACTGCTTCATTATCTTTAGCAGGAGGTATGTCCTTTCCTGGTGGAGCATTTGTAAAAACTGATTTCACAGATCGTAATTTATTTGGTAGTGGTAAAGAGCTCTCTTTTGCTCTTGAGAAAAATCAATATTCACTTTCTACTAATGTAGAGGTTGTTGAAAATAATTTTAACGATTCTGATACATCACTAGGTGTGGGCGTATTTTATGAAAAACAAGATAAACCACACACTAGCTTCGACAGTTGTGACATGGGATTTTCAACAAAATTATCATACAAAGTTATAGAAAACTTAACTAATTCCATTCGCTACTCTTACAAGTATAACCGTATACATATGGATAATAAGGATGGAAAAGACAATGACATCTCTGATATAATAAAGGGGCAAGAAGGTGAACATCAGATTTCATCAGTAGGATACACATTAGCGTATAATAAACTGGATAACCTCTATACTCCAAAAGAAGGGTATTTACTGCGCTTAAGTCAGGATATTTCAGGATTGGGAGGGAATGTAAACTTCCTAAAATCTGAGTTCTTGTCTTTTTACACGCATCCTATATTAAGTAAAATTGACGATAGCATAATACTACGCTTTAAGATGGCAGCAGGTCATATTTTTTCTTATACCGATGAAGATCTAAACATTGGCCAGCACTTTTTTAAAGGGGGTAATGAGATTAGAGGGTTTGACCTTTCCGGCATTGGACCAAGAGCAGAAGACAAAAATAAAAGCTCATTGGGAGGCAAAACTTATTTTAATTTAACACAGCAAGTAGATTTTCCACTACCAAAACTATATGACTATGCTGGTATCAAAGGCTCATTATTTGTTGACTATGCAACACTTTTTGGCTTAGATGATAAAAATGAGAAATATA
Organism: Wolbachia endosymbiont (group A) of Hedychridium roseum; assembly: GCF_964028325.1. Taxonomy (NCBI): domain Bacteria; kingdom Pseudomonadati; phylum Pseudomonadota; class Alphaproteobacteria; order Rickettsiales; family Anaplasmataceae; genus Wolbachia; species Wolbachia endosymbiont (group A) of Hedychridium roseum. The sequence continues at coordinate 1,042,824 of NZ_OZ034755.1, forward strand.
AAGATCCATATAATGATAGTAAGCTTATAAGAGTGTCACCAGGTTTTGGCTTTTCAATGCCTTCTCCTTTTGGTAGACTTAGATTAGATTTTGGGTTTCCTTTAGTAAAGGAATCTTATGATATAATACCATCACCAAATGTTAAATTTTCTATTGAAGCGGGGATTTGAATGAAATATATACAGTTATTTATATCAGTTATTGCCTTAATTATTTCCTTATTTGTGGGGTATAAGTTTGCAGGATATCAACCTCAGAACACAAAGGCTGCCATTATTGATAGTGATAAAGTTATCAATGAATCTCTTGCTCTGCGAAACATACAACAACAAATAAAGGAACAGAATTCTAGATTACAACAAGAATTTGAAAGTGAGTTAAAAAAACTTAAGCCATCAAAAGAAGAATTTGAACTTTTGTCAGAAGAAGCAAAAAAGGAAAAGACAGAACAGTTTAATAAGCATACTGTAAATGCTAGAGATGCTTACGCTGAAAAAATGTTGTATTTAGAAGAAAGTTATAGAGATGCAGTAGAGAGTGTTTTTAACAAGATAAAAGAAGTTGCTAAAAAAACGGCAGAAAAAAACAACATAGATTTAGTACTATTTATTTCAAAAAAGAAACAAGTTTTATACTCTATGGATGAAGTTGATTTATCGGATATGGTATTAAACAATATAAACAAGGAAATACCTGAATTTGCTTTAAAAGGCATTGAGTAGGCTTATGCAATTTAATATCAGTGATATTATAAAAATACTACCACATTCTTATCCGTTTCTCTTAGTAGATAGGGTTATAGAGTGTGATCCTGGTAAAAGTATAAAAGCAATCAAAAATGTGACTTTTAATGAGCCATTTTTTATTGGTCATTTCCCTGGTCATCCAATAATGCCAGGAGTCTTGATAATTGAATCGCTAGCTCAAGCATCTGCTATATGTGTTCTTGGTAAAGAAAGTCAAGGTACAATAGAAAACAAAGCTATTTACTTTATGTCTATTGAAAATGCAAAATTCAGAAAGCCAGTCACTCCAGGGGATACACTGATTCTGCAAGCTAATGTTAAAAACGCACGTTTAAGTGCATGTAAATTTGAGTGTATTGCGTGTGTTGGTGAAGAAAAGGTTGCAGAAGCAACGATTTTAGCTATGCTACAAAATACGTAATATACAAAAGACAGTGTGCATACTGTATAATGCAGCTTAATATCTCATTTTCAAATTTATATACTCGCAGTGGATTAATAAAATTGGATGAGACATTTTTGAATTATATTAAATCATGTGATGAAAGCTTGTTTTGTTCATTAATTGAAGCAAGGAAAAATCAGATTGGTGATAGCCAGTTAATAATAGACCTCTCATATTTATTTGACGAGTTTATTGCAAAACTTTTCAACATTGAAAAAGAAATAGAAGAGCTAAAGAAAAAACACAATGACTTTGCTGTGATATATAAATGCAAAAGGTTATTTGTCCAACGCTACGCATTGAAGAAATACATTAATGTGGCGAATATAGATATTACTAACAAACTAAGTCATTTTCTCACTTTGCCAACAACAGAAAAAAATTTTGCCGAGCAGGTGATGCATTGGTTTGAAGATAAAGAAAATCACAAAGAAGAAATAGAACTTGCGGCACAATATGCAGTGTGGAGAGTAAAAAATAAACGGAGTATACTCTTTAGTATCCATAGGAAAATTGACCATGAAAATCTCATACCATTTTCTAAAAAAGAAGTAGACAAAGTTGAAGTGCTGTATTCAAATGAAGTAAAAAGACGATATGGTTTTGATCTAACAAGCAAAAAGGTGAGTTTGAACAAAGCATTAGATAACGCTCACTACTGCATATTCTGTCATAAGCAAAATAAGGACAGCTGCTCAAAGGGGCTAATTAATAACGACAATACTTTTAAACAGTCCCCACTAAAAGTTGAGCTGCATGGCTGTCCACTAGAACAGAAAATATCAGAAATGAATCTGGTGAAAAGCGAAGGTTACAGCATAGCAAGCCTTGCAATTGTGATGATAGATAACCCATTATGTGCGGCTACTGGGCACAGAATATGCAATGACTGCATGAACTCGTGCATATATCAGAAACAAGAACCCGTGAATGTGCCAATGATTGAAACAAGGATTTTGGATGATGTGCTTAGTTTACCGTACGGATTTGAAATATATTCTCTGCTCAGCCGTTGGAATCCTTTAAATTTTCAGCGTTCATTGCCAAGAGAAAACACCGGAAAAAACGTTCTAGTTGTAGGCCTTGGTCCTGCTGGTTTTAATTTAGCTCATCATTTGTTGAATGATGGGCATAACGTTATCGCCATTGATGGACTAAAGATTGAACCTTTAATCGATAATTTCCAGCTAATTAAAGATTTTGAACACGAAAAATTGAGTGAACGCACGGCAGGTGGGTTTGGTGGAGTGGCAGAATATGGCATTACTTCTAGGTGGGATAAAAATTACTTAAAAATTATCAGGTTATTACTAGAAAGACGTGAAAATTTTGCAATTTATGGCGGCATTCGTTTTGGTGGCACAATTACCGTGAAAGATAGCTTCAATCTAGGTTTTGATCACATCGCCTTGGCGCTTGGCTCAGGTAAGCCTCGAATGATAAAAATAAAGAATATGCTAGCTCGTGGAGTGCGTATGGCATCTGACTTTCTTATGTCGTTACAACTGACTGGCGCTCTTAAATTTGATTCTATAGCAAATCTGCAAGTTCGTATGCCGATAGTTGTAATAGGGGCTGGGCTTACTGCAATTGACACTGCTACTGAAGCTTTAGCGTATTATCCAATTCAAGTAGAAAAATTTCTTCTTCGTTACGAGGTATTGGTTGGTAAATATGGAAAAGACTATGTTGAAAAAGATTGGACAGAGGAAGAGCGCGAAATTGCGAATGAGTTTATATCGCACGCACAATTGATCCGAGAAAAGCAAAAGTTAGCAAAAAAAGAGAGTAGAGAAATAAAAATATTAGAGTTAATGCAGAGTTTGGGGGGAGTGAAAGTTGTATATAGAAAAGAGCTAAAAGATTCGCCAAGTTATCGATTAAATAGCGAAGAGGTGCAAAATGCACTGTCAGAAGGGATTTACTTTATTGAAAACTTAGAGCCAGTTGAAGTTGTGACGGATAAATATAATCATGCTGAATCAATAAAACTAATAGACACAAAATCCGGCGAAATCAAATGCATGAAAGCACGTTCTATTTTTATAGCAGCAGGTACTGAGCCAAATACAGTTATTGCAACAGAAGATAAAAAGCATTTTAAATTAAGCAATGGGTATTTTACTCATTTGAATTCATCAGGAAAAGAAATAGATCCAATATTTTCTCCTAAGATGCAGAATAAAGACAGAATATTAGTATATAAGCAAGGCAATAAAACAATTAGCTTTTTTGGTGATCTTCATCCTTCGTATAGCGGCAGCGTCGTGAAAGCTATGGCAAGTGCTAAGAACGGCTACCCTATTATTTCCCAGCTTTTGAATAGAGTTAATAGCTTCGTTTCTGTCACTCCAGCTAGAATCTCGGAGTCATATGCACAATTGTATGAATGTTGTAATGTAAGAGTAACTTTCACCAAAAAAGATGTCATCCAAGTAGCTGACACTGAGATCCAGAAAAAAAATGCGTGGTCAAGCGTTGAAGATCTGGCTAACAAAGAATTTTTCAATAAAATCAAAGAGCAATTCACTGCAAAGGTTATAAAAGTTCAATATTTAACAGACAAAGTTGTGGAAATAGTGATCAAAGCACCACTTGCGGCAAAGAATTTTAAACCTGGACAATTCTTTAGGTTGCAAAATTTTGAAACCAATAGCAGAAAAGCCAATAATACAAACCTTGCTATGGAAGGTATAGCCGTAACCGGCACTGAAGTAGACAAAAAAAAAGGAATTATTTCCACTATTGTGCTTGAAACTGGCGGTTCCACTAATTTATGTAAATGTTTTAAAGAAGGTGAACAAGTAATTCTTATGGGTCCAACTGGAAGCCCAACTGAGGTTTACTAAGTCTGGATATTAAAGTGATGCCAAATTTTATTTCAAAAAGTAAATAATTTACTAACGCTCGTGCACAAATTAAAAATAAATTATGCACGAGTGTAGCATTGTGAATTAAGAATGCTATATTAAAGCTTACCTCACTATTAAAGCTATCGGTCAGATTAGATTAAAAACCTAATCTGACCGGTTTCTCTATAACCCTCTAAACTCTGATATAATTATATGATAATTAGTTTAATTAGTGGTTAATATGCAAATTGATTTTATTCATATATTGAGATAGCATAAACCATATTGGTTTAAATTATTGTGCAACTTTGTAAATCGTCACTGTTACTCCTACTGACTATATTAATAGTTATAGTCCTAAAATTACCTGAAAATTTGAGCATTGCAGTAAATTGGTCTCTCCCAATTCTAGATTTTGATTTATCTTTTCGTATCATACTAATATCTTTTTTATCAGTTGCATTTTTAGCTGTTCTACCAGCACAAAATTTGACTTTTTCAGAGATGCTATCTTTTGCTGCTTACACTATTAGTTCACTTTATGCAGTTTTATCTGAACATATGATATTGGTTATAATATTCTGTGAATTAATGACCGTCAGTGCATTTTTTACTATCGCAGCTGGCTGTAGAGATAGTGGACCTGCAATAAGGTACGCTTGTGTACACTTTTTCGTTGGAGTTATATTAACAGCAGGATTGGCACTGCAAAGTACTAACCTGATAATTTTAGGTTTATTGATAAACTGCGCTTGTTTCCCTTTTTCGTTTTGGGTTGTTGATGCATATCCTGCTGCATCGCTACATGGCACTACATATCTCTCTTTATTTACCACTAAAGTCTCTTTTTTAGTGATGCTTTTACACACTTATAACCTATGGCAAGATTGTACTGAAATATTAGCGCTTGTAGGCGCCATAACTGCAATTTACAGCATTATATTTGCTTCTCTTGAGCAAAATATTCGTAGATTTTTATGCTATAATATTGTAGGACAAATGGGCTTGCTGATTATTGCAGGAGGTTTACTCAGCCCTTCGGAAAAGGCAATACCAATTTTGATACTGCATATAATCTTCTCTCTTGTTTATCAATCATTATTGTTTGTGGTCAGCAATTCGATTATTTCACGAACAAAAACAATTAGTTTTAATGGAGTAGGTAAACTGATGTCAGTGGAAGGCATGTGTGCTATAATCGCAATACTTACAATGGCTGCATTTCCTGGAACCGCTGGATTTATCAGTAAATCATATATCACAGCTGAAATTGAAATGAACACTGTTGCCTTAAAAGGGTATAAAAATTTATATAAGGTTCTAAATTTGCTGCTTCATTTAAGCGTGGGGCTAAAGTTTCTTTATTACTTATTTATTGCAAAAAGTAAGTCAAAACCTTTAGCAGAGAGGGGGAGCAAAATGACTATGATCATTTTAGCATTTATATGCGTAATCACTGGCAATCCTTACTTACCTATTTACAATAAATCTTCGATTTTCGATTTTGTGTACAACACAAAAAATATTTTGTCGCAATTTAATTTGTTATTATGTACCACTTTATTGTTTATTCCTTTACGCAAGTTATTTTACCCGAGAATAAATTTTAAAATGGATGTTGATTGGACTTTTAGAGCTTTCATACCCTATATTGTCTTGCTGTTCAATCAGTTAGTCTCTAAAACTAGAGAAATATTTGCCAGCGTAGTGCAAAACTTGACTAATTCACTTACTAGTTTATACTTTAATAATATTACTAAACTTAAAGAAGTGCTGGGTTATAACTCAGTGAGTTTTGTTTCAGCTTCTTCTCTCTTTTTAATGAGTATTCTACTAACGCTATTATGTTTAAATCGTTAACTGAAAGTTTAAATTCTGTATTTAGTAAACTAAGAGGAAAGTCGATCATTTCTGAAGATGATTTTAATCTTGCCATGCGTGAAATACGCATAGCCTTAATTGAAGCTGACGTTTCACTTGAAGTTGCAAAAAAATTCATCAACGACATTAAAGATAAAGTGATTGGGGAAAAAGTCATAAAAAGTGTTTCTCCAGCACAAATGATAATTAAAATTGTGCAGGATAATTTAGTTGCAGTTCTCGGATCAGAGAAAAGTGACTTAAATCTAGCAGTTAAACCCCCTGCTGTGATTATGATGGTGGGCTTACAAGGTGCAGGTAAAACAACTACCTCAGGAAAGCTTGCTTTAAAGCTAAAAAAGCAAAAGAAAAAAGTGATGCTTGCCTCTTTAGACATTTATAGGCCGGCTGCCCAAAAACAACTTGAGGTGCTGGGTAAACAGATAGACGTACAAACTTTACCTACAGTAATAAATGAGAGGCCTATTGCAATTACAAAAAGGGCACTGGCAGCAGCAAAGAACGATAATTATGATGTATTAATACTAGACACCGCAGGCAGGCTTCATATTGACAATAATATGATGAATGAGTTGAAAGCCGTAAAGGAAATAGCTTCACCTGCAGAAGTTATTTTAGTAGCCGACGCAATGATAGGCCAGGATGCGGTCAACATTGCCAAATCATTCAATGAGGTAATAGGTGTAACCGGCATTATTCTCACCCGCGTTGATGGTGATGCACGTGGTGGTGCTGCTCTTTCTATGAAAATGATCACCGATTGTCCAATTAAATTTATTGCTTGTGGTGAAAAATTAAGTGACCTCGATGATTTTTATCCCGATAGAATTGCAAAAAGGATACTTAGCATGGGTGATGTTGTCTCATTGGTTGAAAAAGCTGCTGAGATTGTTGGTCAGGAAGAAATTGATAAGTTACAAAAGAAAGTAAAAAAGGGTAAATTCGACCTAAACGACCTAGTGGGAATGTTAAAAACTCTGAGTAAAATGGATGGCATTAGCAACATAATGAAATTCATCCCTAGTTCATTCACAAAAAAGCTAAGTAGCAGTGTGCCAGATGACAATAAAGTGAAAAAATATATAGCCATCATAAACTCAATGACCGAAAAAGAAAGGCAAAATCCAGATATTTTAAATGGCAAAAGAAGACTTAGAATTTCTAAGGGGTCCGGAACAAGTGTAACTGAAGTTAATCTTCTGATTAAGCAGTATAATCAAATGAGCTCTGTGGTAAATAAGTTCAGTAAAGTTGACCATAGTAAACTCAAAGAATCTGATTTGATGGATATGCTAAGCAGAAAGTAAGTCAGCAGGTAGTGGAATGAGACGATTGTCAGTAAACCTTTAGCTATATCAAAAGCGGCTTAGGTCTCGCAAAAAAATTTACAGCTTCTTGCTAGCCAAGAAATTTATTATTAATTTTAAGAAATACTATAGCTGATCCAAGCAACATGTCATACCGCGATTCATTCGCGGTATCTCAGCCGCTAACAAGAGATCCCGCTAACAAGCAGCGGGATGACGAATTACTATCTACACCGTCATACCGCCGCGGTATCTCTAGATCCCGCTAACACGTGGCGGGATGACGGGTGTCAGGGTGTCATCCGAGTAGCCTCTTTCTTGTCATCCCAGTGCCCAGACACTGGGATCCAGAAAACTTAATTTTAACCAAGTGGCTGCATAATAAAGACTGGATCCCAGACTGGAATGACACCCTACTTAACCGTCATACCGCGATTCATTCGCGGTATCTCAGCCGCTAACAAGAGATCCCGCTAACACGTAGCGGGATGACGGTTGTCGTTTAGCCATAAATATTTAAGAAATTTACCAAACAAAAAAAAAGGCAAAAGAAGCCCTAGTCATTGTCTATTTTCAGTATTGGCGTTTTTTTATGTTTTAAACGTTTAATAACCGCGACTCAGCTGCTTTTTAATGCAACTAACCTTTAGTCATAAATGTTTAAGAAATTTACTAAGCAGAAAAAAAGGCAAAAGAAACCCCGTGGTAATTAGTGTTCACTCTCTAATCCTGCAAATTGGCGTACTATACTGTCTTAAACGACTTATAAGCGCGTTTCAGCTTATATAGGTAAAAACCTAGAAATATTGTGAAGACATAAGGTGCACATAGTGCAAAAAATTAAAAATAAGATGCCAACTACGTTGTTTTCTTGCTGTTTAATCTGCACAGATGAAGATAACTGAATACCTTCAGTACCATGATAAGGGGGCTGGCGGAGTTTGTCAAGTAGGTTTTTTCGTTTCTATTGTAATGACAGTTATAGCCTGTGCAAGAAATCTATTGATTTACAGCAGGTTCTTTGTTACAGTTCATAGTTATGCAAAGAAACTTAAAGCCTCATGAGTTTATTTACAGCCAGTGATTTACATAATTTGGAACTGTATAGCTGAGTATTGTATATGATAATATTGATAACAAACGATGATGGCTTTGGAAGTGAAGGAATAAAATTACTCAAAGAGATTGCACGGAATTTTGCGTCAGAAATATGGATAGTGGCACCAGATACTGATAGAAGCGGGGCTGCAAGATCTCTTGATTATCCAGTGAAACAATCTATTGGAATAAACCAACATAGTGAAAGGGAATTTAGTGTGTCTGGTACTCCTGCAGATTGTGTCATTATTGCGCTAAATAAAGTTATGAATAAAAAACCAGACTTAATATTGTCCGGAGTAAATATTGGATCAAATGTCGGGGACGATATTTGTTATTCAGGAACAATTGGTGCTGTAATGGAAGGTGCTGCAAGGTCTATACCTTCTATTGCGCTGAGCCAAGTTTATCATGATAAAATAGACTGGCACAATACAAAGGTTTTTGCACCAAAGGTTATTGCCAAGCTAGTTAAGGTTGGTTGGCCTAAAAACATAGTGATGAGTGTAAATTTTCCTGCTACGGAAAAAGTAAAAGGAGTAGAATTTGCTGAACAAGGTGAATATAACATTGATGGGGATTTAACTTTTACTGAAAATTCGAATGGCTTTTTTAGCTTAAATTGGTCTCGAGAGCACTCAGGCAGTGGTAGTGTAAATAAAATAAAAGAAGGATTTATTACTATCACACCAGTAAAATTAGATTTTACAGATTATGATACATTGAATGCTATGAAAAATTCTTGTGCAGACGAATTTTCTTCTATAGCTGACTAAGAAAAACATTTGCATTGCTCTTAATTGATGTTTTCTATTGTGTTATCGCGAGCAATTATTTTTTCTTCACCTGTATCCATGTTTTTGATCTTTAAAGTTTTACTACTCAATTCTTCATCGCCAAAGATTAAAGCAGCTTTAGCATTTGCTTGATTTGCTTTTTTCATTCGGTTTTTAAGTGCTCCGCTATATTCGTAGACTACATATAAACCATTTCTGCGCAATTCATTCGCAAGTGTTAGAGCATGTTCATCAGCCTCTCTGCCGATCGGAATTAGGTAAATAGGTCGCTCTTCTTTCGGAGAATAATTGATTAACTCCATTATGCGTTCAATACCTCCTGCAAATCCTATCGCTGGAGTGTGTTTTCCACCTACTGAAGATACTAAATTATCGTATCTCCCACCGGCAAAAACTGCCCCTTGTGCACCTAAATCTTCTGTGACAAATTCAAATACTGTGTGACAATAATAGTCTAGACCTCGAACTAATTTGCTATTTACAGTGTAAGGTATGCCAAGAGCTTGCAGTCCATTTAACACCTGGTCAAAGAAATATGAAGATTCTTTTGTATAGTGATCACTGATTTTAGGCGCATCAGAAATTATTAATCTATCTTTCTCATCCTTAGAATCCAGTATTCTGAGTGGATTTTTGATCAACCTATTTTTGCTATCTTCTGATAGATCGTTTTGATACTTTGTAAAGTATAAGATCAAAGCTTCTCTATACTTAGTTATTGTTTCACTATCACCTAAAGAGTTGATTTCCAGCTTTACATTTTTATTGATGCTAAATTCAGTTAGTAAGTGCTGAGCGAGTGATATCAATTCAACATCGGCTTTTGAATCTTCTACACCAAAAACCTCAAAATTTATCTGATGAAATTGCCTCTGTCTTCCCTTTTGCGGTCTTTCGTAACGAAATGCAGGCCCTGTTGAAAATAATTTTATCGGCGTTTGCAGTTTTTTTTCAATTAATAGCCTAACAACCGCTGCAGTGAACTCAGGACGTAAAGTTATGCTCTTTCCCCCTTTATCATTAAAGGTGTACATCTCTTTAGTGATGATGTCTGAGCTATCACCTAAAGTCTTTGTGAAAACTTCCGTATATTCAAATATCGGAGTTTGAGCAGGCAAAAAGCCATATAGACTTGAGATTCTGCTTGTTGTTTGCTCTATGTGTTTAAACTTGTACCATTCATCAAACAGGAGATCTTTTGTTCCTCTAACCGTTTGATTAGTCATAGTGTGGTCTCTATACCTGCAACCTCTGGTATGTGGTAGCTCAGCATATTCTGCACTCCTTGCTTTAAAGTAATTGCAGCACTTGGGCATCCAGAGCAAGCTCCTTGTAACTCAACATAGACTATCCCGTCTTTATAGCCACGAAATTTGATATCGCCACCATCTTGAGCAACTGCAGGTTTGATATAACTTTCCATCAATTCTTTTATTCTATTTACAATTTCTATATCATTTTTATCAAAAAATTCTTCATCCGGTATATTATTATCATTTACTCCTTCTTTATCTAGTGCTCTTCCACCTGAAGTAAAGTGATACATGATTGTAGTTAAAATTTCTACTTTTAATGTATCCCAATTAATTCCACCCAATTTTGTTACTGAAATAAAATCATGACCAAAAAACACTCTTACCACATGTTCTATTTGAAAAAGATTTGCTGCTAGCTTAGAGTTTTTTATTTCATCTGCATTTGAAAAATCAGCCGTTTCTCCTTCGTTTAGAATTGCAAATCCAGGGAGAAATTTCAGTGTGTTTGGATTTGGTGTTTCTTCAATCTGGATGAACATGTTATTTACCATGACAATTATAATTGTTACTATTTAATCATAAAATGATAAAAAAATATACATGTCATTCATCTTTTTTCTTTTTTTAGTATTCATAGTAGTTACATTTGTTTTGCCTAGCGTTGTTGTATTTTTTCTTTTCCTGACAAAAAAATAACATAAGTTTCATGATGAACTCTATATTGAGTAAGTTTTTGAACGAATTTAATAGCAGTAGAAGTTATACTGAAAATTACACTGGTGATAACATGTCCAAAGATGAGGCATTAAAGATACTGGGGCTGAATCCTGAGGCAAGTCAAAATGAAATTAATAAAGCATATCAAAATTTAATGAAATTAGTTCATCCAGATAAAGGAGGCTCAGAGTATTTTGCACAGAAATTAAATGCGGCACGTGATAGGTTGCTGAAGAGGTAGTAATTAATATCGCTTTAAACTTTTTATTTGTGTGTAAAGGATAAGTTGCTACAATAAAACGAGTTAAAGGTAGAGAAAGCTTTAAGTTATGCAGAAAAAAAAAACAACGATAGAAGAAGAAAAAGGCATATTAGGGTGGATAGAATATAGATTGCCTATATTTTCTTTTTTGAAACACACTGCTTTTTACCAAGTGCCAAAAAACTTAAATTATGCTTGGAACTTTGGCTCTTTGGCTGGTATAGCGCTAATTTTACAAATAATAACAGGTATATTTCTTGCTATGCACTACACTCCGCATGTTGATTATGCGTTTAATAGTGTAGAGCGCATAATGCGAGATGTGAATTACGGGTGGTTAATACGCTACACTCACGCTGTTGGAGCATCGCTCTTCTTTATGGTAGTCTATGTTCATATAATGCGTGGATTATATTACGGATCTTACAAGAGGCCACGAGAGATGGTGTGGTTTGTTGGTATATTTATATTTTTTGCAATGATGGCAACTGCCTTTATGGGATATGTATTGCCTTGGGGACAAATGAGTTTCTGGGGTGCAACAGTCATAACCAACTTATTTTCAGCTATACCTTTAATTGGCAATAAAATAGTTATATGGTTGTGGGGTGGTTTTTCCGTTGATAATCCAACACTTAACCGTTTTTTTGCTCTGCATTATCTTCTGCCTTTCATTATTATTGCTTTAGCTATGCTTCATGTGATAGCTCTGCATAGGTTTGGCTCTGGTAACCCAAGTGGAGTGGAGGTAAAATCAGATAAGGATACCATTCCTCTCTATCCTTATTATATAGTCAAGGATTGCATAACTTTTGGTCTGTTTTTTGTAGTTTTGTTTGCATTTGTTTTCTATGCTCCTAATTATCTTGGACATCCAGACAATTATATAGAAGCTGATTCTATGGTCACTCCGGTACATATAGTGCCAGAGTGGTACTTTTTACCTTTTTATGCAATGCTACGTTCAATTCCAGATAAACTTACTGGTGTGCTTACCATGTTTGCGTCTATTTTAGTTTGGTTTTTGTTACCTTGGCTTGATAAATCAAAAGTTAAAAGTGGTGCTTATCGCCCAGTGTTCAAAAAATTTTTTTGGGTTTTCGCAATAAATTTTGCACTTCTTGCCTGGCTTGGAGGACAAGAGGTGAAAGAGCCTTACATCACTATGAGTAGGCTATCCACTCTTTATTATTTTGCATATTTTGTAATAATTTTACCACTGCTTAGTAAATATGAAAAGCCAAAAGAACCACCAAAAACCTTAAGTGATTCTGTGCCGGAGATGAAGTAATGCTGATGAGAAGTATGTTAGCTATACTTTGCATATTGTTTTTTGCTAATTTTGTGTATGCAGAAGAATTCAAGCCATCACCAAATAAAAAAATGGACTGGAAATTTGATGGAATTACCGGATCTTTCGATAGAGAGTCAATTCAACGAGGCTATAAAGTGTATAAAGAAGTCTGTGCTGCTTGTCATTCAATGAATAGGATAGCATTTCGTAATTTGCAAGATGTTGGTTTTTCTGAAGAAGATATAAAACAGATTGCAGCTTCTTATCAAGTTAAAGATGGTCCGAACGATTTGGGTGAAATGTTCGATAGACCTGGAGTACCTTCGGATTATTTTATTGCACCTTTTGATACAAAAGAAGCAGCTGCAGCAAGCAATAATGGTGCAGTTCCACCAGACTTATCGTTAATTATTAAAGCAAGGCATGATGGTGCAAATTATGTCTATTCACTGTTAACAGGCTATCAAAACGGCGAGCACGATGAAAATGATTTATACTTCAACCCTTACTTTTCAACAGGCAGGTTAGCTATGGCGCCACCACTTTCTGAAGGAATGGTGGAATATGATGGTGCAAGACAAGCCACAGTTGAAAATATGGCGTATGATGTGATAAATTTTTTACAATGGGCAGCAGAGCCAGAATTAGAGCGCCGGCATAAACTTGGATTAAAAGTAGTGGCGTATTTTATAATTTTAACAGTGTTTTTTGTATTAACTAACAATAGAATTTGGAGCAAGCTCTATAAAAAGAAGTGATAGTCAATTTTGCCTCAAATACAATGGTTGTCATCCAAGTAGCTAACACTGGTTCCTTTATGACGGCAGTGCCCAGAGGTGTCATGCAAGTAGCTGACAACATAGAAACGAAAAACTTACTTGACAAACTCCGCCAGCCCCCTTATCATAACACTGAAGCTATTTATTTATCTTCGCAATCTCTACAGTGGATTAATGACAAAAAAACTTAATGTATTTGGCGTAAATCATGCTTAATTTTTTGCACTATGTGCACCTCATGTCTTTATAAAACTTTAGGTTTCTACCTATACAAGCCGAAACGCGCTTATAAAGCGTTTAAGACAGCAAAAAACGTCAAATAGACAAGGGAGAATTTGAATACTAGCTACCCTGGGGTTTCTTTGCCTTTTTTCCTGCTTGGTAAATTTCTTAAACACTTGCGGTGTAGGTTAGTTGCAAGTTAAAAGCAGCTAAATCGCTCTTAATCAAGCGTTTTAGAATAAAAAAAACGCCGATATTTTAGTACATAGTGAATAGCCAACCACCATGGGGCTTCTTTTGCCTTTTTTTTCGTTTGGTAAATTTCTTAAATATTTATAGCTAAACGACAATCTTCATCTCGCTGCTTGTTAGCGGGATCTATGTTAAGAGATACCGCGAATGAATCGCGGTATGACGTAGGACTGCTGTCATTCCAGTGCTCCTTTTTTTGTCATCCCAGTGCTTGACACTGGGATCCAGTTTTCCATATAATCTCATCGAAAATGTTGTAACCACTTTCTATGCTAGTTTGCTTGCTTACAAGCAAACTTTTCTGGATCCCAGTGTCGGGGCACTGGGATGACAAAAAAGGGACTACTCGGATGACAAAAAAAGAGCACTGGGATGACAGGAAAAGGGGCTACTCGGATAACAAGAAAGAGGCTACTCGGATGACACCCTGACAACCGTCATCCCGCTGCTTGTTAGCGGGATCTATGTTAAGAGATACCGCGAATGAATCGCGGTATGACGTAGGAATGAATCGCGGTATGACGTAGGACTGCTGTCATCCCAGTGCCCAGACACTGGGATCCAGTTTTCCATATAATCTCATCGAAAATGTTGTAACCACTTTCTATGCTAGTTTGCTTGCCTACAAGCAAACTTTTCTGGATCCCAGTGTCGGGGCACTGGGATGACAAAAAAAGAGCACTGGGATGACAGGAGATACCGTCTTGTTAGTCAACAAAAAAATTATAAAATTTCCCAAGTTGCATCATAAAATCAAAAAATACTTCCAATTGTGTAACAGTACACAGATTATAGTTAGTGGATATGTTGATAAGTAAATTAGTTTTATACGCACAAAACAGATGAAATTTACTTATCAACATATCCACTAACCAACAACATTCAATAAATTTGTGTAAGATACCACTTTACATAAGATAGATAGGAAGCATTTTTGATTTTAAAGTACTAAACCTTCAGTCAACCTCCTAGCCCTGTAGTTTTTGATATGGTTAGGATCAAAAGCACTTTTGGATGTCAGAATACCGAAAATGATATGGAGTAGCTTACGCATTGCAGCACCAACGATGGCCATATTATGCTTACCCTTTTCCTTTAATCTTTGGCAAAAGCTCATAATGATAGGATTGTGATTCTTAGCTACTATGGCAGGAAAGAAAAGTGCCTTACGTAATGTTTGTGAACCGGATTTACTTAATCTGGGTTTGGCATATACAGAGGAACCTGACGTCATATTTCGTGGTATAACTCCTGTATATGCTGCCAATTGCCTGGCATCTCTAAAAACCTCTATATCAGAAACTTCAGCTAAAATAGCTATTGCTGATTCTTCTCCTATGCCTGGAATAGTCAATAGAAGTTGAAAATTTTCCAACAATTCTTTGTGTTGATTTAATAGTTCACGTACGGAGTTTTTTATTGTTTCTATTTTTTGAGCTATATTCATTGCAAGGTCTTCCCAAGCATTTGCAACTTCTTTAGGCAGTCTCTCTTTTTTTTCTAAGTGGTTATTTACTAATGTTAACTCATCTTTTAACGCAACTGAGCAACGATAAAGATGTTTTAATTTTTTCATTTCAGGAGAAGGTGGTGTCCAACTAGAAGGTTCCTGTCTTTGGCAATAATCAGCAATAACTTCTGCATCGGTCTGATCATTCTTTTGTCGTATCAGCTTACTCCTTGCATAAGATTTTATGCAATAAGGATTTACAACACTTACAAAATGTCCAGCATTGTGTAGAAATTCAGCCAGTGCTTCGCTATAACAACCAGTAGATTCCATGCAGGTTTTTACTTTTTCTACATTATGTTTGTGTAGAAAATTCAGTAGACTTTGAAACCATCGTTCTTAAAGCTTCTTTTTCTAGTTTCACGCTTTCCTTTTTTGCTTATAAATGAGAGAAAAACATCAAAGCGATCTTTTGATATATCTATGCCCAAAAAGTTGTTGATCATATATAACCCCATACGTTACCATTAAAAATGAAAAGTAAGGCTAGTCTTGTGAATACAGAATTAGAACCATTCAGGTCTTTCTACGATACCGTCCAGCCTATACTTTTGAGAAGGGAATTCTTATCTCCTCTACAGATTTTATATCTAAGAAGAAGCACAGAGTTCCTCCCTTCTCCACCTAATGCTTAAGCTTAAAACATTAGATGCTTTTGACAAGATACAAGAAAGGGCTACTCGGATAACAAGAAAGAGGCTACTCGGATGACACCCTGACAACCGTCATCCCGCTGCTTGTTAGCGGGATCTATGTTAAGAGATACCGCGAATGAATCGCGGTATGACGTAGGACTGCTGTCATCCCAGTTCCCAGACACTGGGATCCAGTTTTCCATATAATCTCATCGAAAATGTTGTAACCACTTTCTATGCTAGTTTGCTTGCTTACAAGCAAACTTTTCTGGATCCCAGTGTCGGGGCACTGGGATGACAAAAAAGGGGCTACTCGGATGACAAAAAAAGAGCACTGGGATGACAGGAGAAGGGGCTACTCGGATAACAAAAAAGAGGCTACTCGGATAACAAAAAAGAGGCTACTCGGATAACAAAAAAGAGGCTACTCGGATAACAAAAAAGAGGCTACTCGGATAACAAAAAAGAGGCTACTCGGATAACAAAAAAGAGGCTACTCGGATGACACCCTGACAACCGTCATCCCGCTGCTTGTTAGCGGGATCTATGTTAAGAGATACCGCGAATGAATCGCGGTATGACGTAGGACTGCTGTCATCCCAGTTCCCAGACACTGGGATCCAGTTTTCCATATAATCTCATCGAAAATGTTGTAACCACTTTCTATGCTAGTTTGCTTGTAAGCAAGCAAACTTTTCTGGATCCCAGTGTCGGGGCACTGGGATGACAGCATAGGGGCACTGGGATGACAGGAGAAGGAGGCTACTTGCATGACACCATTCTTTTTCCTGAATCCAAGTAGTCAAGCTACTCGGATGACACCATTTACAACCACTCCCCTACCCTTTCTAGCTGTTTATAGCTATTAAATCTCAGGAATTTATCAAAATATGGAGAGGCAATAAAGGGTGTGGAATTACTTAAATAATTAGATAAAAAACCAGGCAGATCATTTTTTAATTCTTGCATTTTGTATCTATAATTTTGTATAGAAATAACTTTTATTTTATCATAATCAAGTTTCCAATAAGCAAGTTCTGAAACTTCTCTTTTTGTTATATGTTCTACCGCTAAGGCTTGCAAAATTAACTGTGGAAAAAACCCCGACATCACTTCTTCGTTGGAAGGTGGTGAACCAAGTTTATAGTCTATAATTGCTACTTGCCCACTTGGTAGATACTCAACTCTATCACATCTTGCTGTCAGTAAAATTTCTTGTGGGATCAGATCTCTATTTGTCATCCAAGCAGTTTCATACTGGGATACATCATCACAAGAAATATAGATTCCAGCGTCACGCGCTGGAATATGAAATATCGGACAGGTAAAACTCTTTTCCAACTCAACATAATTGCTTCGAGTTTCATCAAATTCGACAAAAGATTGAATTATCCTTTGCAGTCTTACCCACCACATATTTGAAAAATTAAACTGACTAGTCGAGAATGCTTTTCGTGCAATGCTCATTGGCGACTTTTTGTTGCGTAAATATCTTGCAAGAATGTTGTGCACCATAGTGCCAAATTCCAATATCGATGGCTTAAAATTCAAGTCTCTTAATTGTTTAAGGCCCAGTATATATTCAACGTAAAATGAATAAGGATTACGAATTAGCTTTTCTATTGTACTGCAAGACATCACCTGCATTTTTTCTTTTCTAACTTCGGTTTGAGGTTTTGGCATAGGCTGAGTACATGGAACAGTACATTCAGGCGTATTTAATATCCTCAGCCAATCGCGATACGGCTGTTTCCCCTCCTTGAGCAGAATTTCCAAACGCTGCAATAGAATTGGTTTTCTATGGCTTAGCGATCTTGTAATATAAACCTTACTTGCACAAAACAAATTGTGTAAAGTATAAAAAAAATACCCCTGCTCTTCTTGCGCAGAAGGAAGGTTAAATTTTTCTCTCGTAAGTGCATTCAAAAGCGGACTTTGAAAGCTTGGCGCTTCATTAAATCCAGCGAGTATTACAACTTTGTTGTGATATAAGCTGAATTTATTCAAGTCATTTGCTACAGAGAAAAACTCTTTCTCTAAAAATAAGGTCAGAATTTGGCTATATAACTCTAAGGAGCACTTAATTTCTATACCCTCACATGCATTCAAGAAATTACAGGTGAAATTACCTATTTCACTATTTAGCTCTGAAAAATTTATACCAGATAGCACATTAATACACTGCAAATGAGTTGCCACCACATCAGAAATAGGGCAATTTATAGAGTTAAGTAAAAGATTAAGTATAGCCTCTAACCTATTGATAATAAGCAATATATCCTCTTTATGTTTTAGCTTTTTATAGGTATTAATAGCATCTATAATATCTTTAAGGCCATTTGTACTAAAGTTGCGTAATATCTCTATTTCAAATTCAGATAAAATCCGAGTGTACTCTTCTTGAGTGTAACCAAAAGTCACTAGCCTATGTTTAAGGAGCGAAAGTAATGACACACTGCTCCAATTTGAGGTCAAAACTTCGATACTATAAAGTAGGAGTGTTATATAAGGATAATTTTCCGGTATGGCACTGTGTTGCCTTGATAAACATGCTATACGAGCTGCAAGTAATTTATCAAAGACAACCAAAGAAACGTTTTCATAACCTTCATTCTCTATAATTAATGATGTCACTTGTGCTTCTTCCTCTCTGGAATCACAAGTGATAACTTCAATATTGCCAATATGTCCATTACTAACTTTGCTTAGATTGGCAGTTGTATCAAAAATGTAATCTAGATATTCCTCAGGACTTCCTGTTATCCCAGCCCTTTCTTCTGTCATCCCAGTGCTTGACACTGGGATCCAGTTTTCATTATACAGCCACCTGGTGCGCTCATTTAAAGTTAAGTTTTCTGGATCCCAGTGTCTGGGCACTGGAGAACACGCTTCTGGCAGAAAACTCACATCTCTTCTATCTACATTTAAATAATCGAGTAGATCTTTCAGGCAATATTGATAATGTTTTTTATCAAGTGATTGCCAATCTTTCTCTTTAATTTTCAAATTCAGATTAGGAAAAATTATTTTTCCAAACGGCAGGTCATATATAGCCTTAATTAACGACTTATCCTTTCCAATTCCAACAAAGATTATATGTTGGTCTTTTTGTAAAGAGATTATCATATTGTTTATGTAATCACTCTTATGTTCTAATATATCTACTACTCCTAAATCTTTTAAAATTTTATTCCAACTCTCAATGAGTAAGCTTATGAAATTCTCTATTTTTTTTGAATGTTCATCGAATTGATAACAATCCGTTGTTTGGGTAGATTGAATTTTATCAAGCAATGATGGCAGGCTATAAGCTAAATCAATGGGGAAATTATCATTATTTTTTCTATTCCACTCCAATATGAATTGAATGAGTAGCAGCGTCCTCTTTGTTGGATTGATAACTTTAACTCTATCAAGATTTAATATTAAATCCTCTTCATCAATGTTTTCCAGTGAAACTATCTCTGGCAAAATTATGCATTTTTTAGCGTTATAATTCTTGAACGCACTCAGCAGCGCTATTACATCCCTTTTGCAGGGAAGTATGATCTTTATCTCGGGAATTTTTTCTCTTTCATATTCAGAAAATATGTGCTGAACCAATACATTGAAAAAGGACTCATCCACATTAACGGTAAAAACTCTTCCCACTAACAGTAACAATTAATACAATATTTTATTATATAGAAATCACTCAAAATATAAATGTGCTCGCAGTTTCTTATGCTATGATATATTAAAGTCTTTCACAATATTACATGGCAAACATCAGAATAGAAGTTTTAAATAAATGTGAACAAGTTGGCCGCAGAAGGGTAGTTAATGTTTACTTGATTTACATAAGCAAAGAATTACCATCAAAATTACATGAAGAAATTTGTGGGCTATTTTATAATAAAGTCATACAAGACTGCCGTTATTATTCCTACAATGAAAACCTTCAATATGACTTCATAGAACCACAAGCAAAGTGGGGCTTGGAAATAAGCTTTTTACCTGGCATGACTGACAATGTGGGCAACACAGCGAAACAAATTGTTAGAGAGTATTTAATTAGCAAGGGCCACATTGATGAAGGCGTTCATATCAAAGCAAGAAGTTCAAAGCTGATTTTGGGTAAAGGAAGCATGCCAACCGAAGATGATATAAAGCAAGAATTCAACCCTATCACTGAATATTGCACACTTATCTGTAAGAACTATAGCTGGAAATATTATGGTAAATCGAATACAACACCTGGTGTCATCCCAGTGCCCCGACACTGGGATCCAGAAAATTTCAAGCAATTGTATAATGCAAACTGGATTCCAGTGTCAAGCACTGGAATGACAGAAGGTAGGGTTGGGATGACAGAGGATAGTACTAAGTCTGTTGACCTCAATGTGAGTGACCAAGAGCTTGAAAAAATCAGCAGAGATGGAATCGATGGTAATGGCACTTTAGGGCTCTCGCTGGCAGCAATGAAAGCTATAAAGGATTACTTTAAAAAACTCGGTAGAAATCCATATGATATTGAACTTGAGTCTCTGGCACAGACTTGGTCTGAACATTGTAAACACAATATTTTTTGCTCCCCTATTGATGAAATAAAAGACGGTCTATATGCTCATTATATTAAGCGTGCAACGCGTGAGATAAATTCTGACATATGCGTGTCAGTTTTCTCCGACAACGCAGGAGGAATAATTTTTGATGACGATTACTTGATTGTCGATAAAGTTGAAACTCACAATAGCCCTTCAGCTCTTGATCCATTTGGTGGAGCAATGACCGGAGTGCTTGGAGTTAATCGTGATATAGTGGGTTTCGGGAAAGGAGCGGAGCCTATAATGAATACCTATTACTTTTGCTTTGCCAAAGAAGCAAAAGGCAAATTTTATAGGGACAAGGAGCGCACTGATGAGATCTTACCGCCAAAATATATAATGAAAGAAGTGATTCATGGCGTTAATGTTGCTGGTAACTGTTCTGGCATTCCAACGCAACTTGGATCGGTATATTTTGACGATAGATTTTGTGGCAAGCCATTAGTCTTTGTTGGAAGTGTCGGAATTATTCCACGCAATATAAATAATGCACCTTCACACATTAAAGGACCAAAAAATGGCGATAAAATCGTAATTATTGGTGGAAGAGTTGGAAGAGATGGAATTCACGGTGCAACGTTTTCTTCAGAGGCTTTATCGGGAAACAGCCCTTCAACGATTGTGCAAATTGGTGACCCCATAACACAAAAAAAACTATCCAATGCCGTCATAAAAGCAAGAGATCTTGGTCTTTATAATGCAATAACGGATAATGGAGCAGGCGGTCTATCATCGTCTATTGGTGAAATGGGAAAAGACGGATTTGAAGTTGATTTGAGCAAGGTTCTCCTTAAAAACGATGGTATGGCTCCGTGGGAAATATGGATATCAGAATCACAAGAGAGAATAACTTTAGCAGTGCCAGAAGAAAATTTTCCTGCGTTTAAGCAAATCATGAAAAAACATGATGTGGAGGTTTGTGTGATTGGAGAGTTTAATGAGAGTGGTAAAGCTGTTGTTAAATGTCCTGAAGGGACAGTAATAATGGATATGGAAACTGAATTTTTGCATGACGGTAATCCCAAAGTGCATTTACAAACAAAGCCATGGTCTAAGGAGCCTGCTGTCATTCCGGAACCCTCTCCTGTCATCCCAACACTCTTCCCTGTCATCCCAGTGCTTGACACTGGGATCCAGCAGGCTGAGCCTGCAAACATTTTATGCAAAAACCCATCCAACGGTGGAATTGAATGTGAAATGGATTCCAGTGTCAAGCACTGGAATGACACCTTTGCATTAAAAAAAATGCTAAGCAGACCAAACATATGCAGCAAAGAGTTCATAGTGGTGCAATATGACCATGAGGTTCAGGGGTCGTCAATACTGAAACCACTGCAAGGCAAGGGAAGAGTATGCAGTGAAGCTGTTGTCTCGAGGCCAGTCCTTTCTTCAAACAAAGGTGTTGTAAAATCGCAGGGATTTGGCTCAAGTTATGGAGAAATTGACACTTATCACATGGCAGCATGTGCGATTGACACTGCAATACGCAACTACGTAGCTGCAGGAGGAAATATAAATCATCTAGCGTTGCTCGACAATTTTTGCTGGTGCGATGCTTATAATCCAGAAAGGCTATGGCAGCTAAAGAGAGCTGCAGAGGCTTGTTACGACTTTGCAACTGAATTTAAAACGCCATTCATATCCGGAAAAGACAGTATGTTCAATGACTTCAAGGGATATGACGAAAATGGCGAGAAAGTGATGATATCTGCACCACCTTCATTACTCATTTCAGCAATTGGAGTTATAGAAAATATTGAAAATGCGGTATCGCTTGATGTGAAAATGCCAGGGGACTTGATATATGTGCTTGGTACAACCCACGATGAGCTTGGTAGATCTGAATATCAGTTATATAGTGGAATAGATAATAACAACGTGCCAAAAGTTGATGCAAAGAGCGCTAGGAAGTTGTATGAGCGTTACAACCAGGCAATAAAAGATGGCATAATTGCCTCTGCAATTGCACCAAACTTAGGCGGCTTAATTATTGCTCTGGCAAAATCGCTAATTGCAGGAGACCTTGGTGCTGAAATCGATCTTTCACTAGTACCAATAGGAAAAACACAAAATACAGACATAATAAACAAGATAATAATGTTTTCTGAATCGCAAAGTAGAATTTTGGTTACTATTGCACCACAAAATCAGCAGAGGTTTGAAGCGTTGTTTGAAGATGCGGCTTATTCATGTATTGGCAAAGTAACAGAGAAAAAGGTGCTAAACATAAAGGATGTTTTAAAAGTAAATCTGAAAGATTTGGGAAATAGTTATTATATAGCTAAAGTAACTTAGGTTTACAGACGATTTGATAAACGACAAACTCGTCATCCCGCTGCTTGTTAGCGGCCGCGGCGGTATGACGTAGGAAAACCTTTCTTGGGTAGCTATAGCATGTCAGTTTAAAATGTTTTTTTTCCATTAGGTTAAATAACTCTTTCACTATGTGCAATATTTACTTAAAATAAATGTATGTCATTAAATTTGGGTAGGTAGTTATGTCTATTTTACTGACACTCTTATTTATCAGTCTTTCTTTACTCAACGCTTCAAATAAATTGATGATATGTGCTGCTTTATTTATAGGAGCTGCTTTAGTTGTAAATTCAATGGTTGAATTTTATGGCAAAGAAAAAGCTACGTATAGCTTAATAGTGTGTACAGCGCTATGCTGTATTTTAAAATGGCAAAGTTTTAGTTTGATGATATTGACTTCATATGCTGCAATTTTAGTATCTCTTCTCTCGAGCATAATTGTTTTTGAAAAATTGAAGTCCAAGTTGAATTTTCATATGGCAAATTTCATTACTTTAATTATGGCATCAGTAATTGATAGTGCCGTTGTATGTGTTGGATTACTATACAAATTTTCTGCAGGTAAATGCTTAGCAATATATATTAGAGATTTAATTTTTAAGTTTTCTTATGCGTCAGTATTAAGCATCTGCTTGTTTGTAGGAATGTATTTATTTTGCTTGGCAAACAAGAAGTATTTTAAGATTTCCACATAACCTGTTTTCTGATATAGCTAAACTGACTTTGGGTCCTGGGGATGTATTTGGTGCGTAACAACAGTTTAGAATTTATAGGTAGTAGATTTGCCCTAAGACTCTAACACAAGTTGTACAGCCCTACGTCATACCGCCCGGTATCTCAGCATAGATTCCGCTAACAAGTAGCGGAATGACGATTTACCAAACGCTGCCTAATTTTCCGTAACAGTTGAAAAAATCAATAGAAAATCAACATATCACTGTAAATTCATGTATTTTAAGGCTATAATGGTTAAAATACGTTATATAGTATAATATGGACGATTTTATAAGAGTTAAGGGTGCAAGGGAACATAATCTGCAAGGTATAGATGTCAATATACCGAAAAATAAGCTAGTTGTTATAACTGGGCTAAGTGGTTCTGGTAAATCTAGTCTCGCATTTGATACGATTTATGCAGAAGGCCAACGCCGATACGTTGAAAGCCTATCAGCTTACGCGCGTCAATTTCTCAACATTCAGGATAAACCAGATGTTGAGTCGATTACAGGTCTTTCCCCTGCAATATCTATCAACCAGAAATCGATCTCAAAAAATCCAAGGTCAACAGTTGGAACTGTTACCGAAATTTACGATTACTTGCGCTTAGTATATGCACGAATAGGGGTTCCTTATTCACCTGCAACTGGATTACCGATAACAAAGCAAACTGTATCTCAAATTGTAGATACTATAATTGCGTTACCTTTAGAAACTAAAATATATATACTTGCCCCTGTTGTGCGTGGTAGAAAGGGAGAACATCTCAAAGAGATATTGGAAATTAAAAGACAAGGTTACGTAAGGTTCAAAATAGATGGTGAAGTGTACAATGTAGATGAATTGCCTAAACTTGATAAGAACAAGAAACACAACATTTTTGTGGTTGCAGATAGAATATCAATATTGGGCGATATAGGAAATCGACTGCCAAGTAGTATAGAATCCGCACTAAAACTTGGTAATGGTCTAATGTATGTAGAAGTAGTAAACCTACCTGACAACCATAATTCCGAGTATAAAAATGGTCAAATTCTGACTTTTTCAGAGAATTTTGCATGCCCCGAGTCTGGTTTCACTCTTGAGGAAATAGAACCAAGATTATTTTCTTTTAACAGCCCTTACGGTGCATGTGGTTCGTGTAATGGGCTTGGTAAAAAGCTGGCTGTTGATGTAAAGCTGATAGTGCCAGATGAAACTCTTTCAATATCTGAGGGTGCTTTAAAGCCAGTAGGACCAATGTTCCGTCAAGTGCACACAAGTTATGGATTTCTAAAAAGTGCAATTCTATCACTGGCTGAAAATTGTAAATTTAGCCTTGATGTTCCGTGGAAGAACATAGATCAAGAAGTAAAAGATATGATACTCTTTGGCTCTAATAAATTTCAAGGTTTGATCAGTATCTTGGAGAACCAGATGGATTATGATGAAACGCTTGTTGAGCGATACTGCTCTGTTATTCATTGTAAGGAATGTACTGGCCATAGATTGAGAAAAGAAGCACTCACAGTGAAAATTGATAGCAGACATATAGGTGAAATATCAGGGCTCAGCATCGATAAATCCCTTAAGTGGTTTGAAAATTTGCCAGACAAGCTCACAGAACAACAGAAGCAAATCTCAAGTAAAATATTAAATGAAATAATCAAGAGGCTAGCATTTCTAAAGAATGTAGGGTTGAATTACCTAACGCTCGATCGAGAATCTAGCACTCTCTCTGGCGGTGAGAGTCAGAGGATCAGACTTGCTTCGCAAATTGGCTCTGGTTTAACAGGAGTGCTGTATGTGCTTGATGAACCCTCGATAGGCCTTCATCAATGCGATAATGATCGGTTAATTGCTACACTGAAAGACTTGAGAGACATGGGTAACACTGTAATCGTTGTTGAGCATGATGAAGATACAATAATGGCTGCTGATTATGCGATTGATATTGGTCCTGGAGCTGGCGTAAATGGTGGAAAAGTTATTGCAGAAGGAACACCAGACCAGGTGCAAAGAAATTCAGGGAGCATAACAGGGCAATATTTGAGTGGAGAGAAAAAAATTTTAATTCCAAGGAGAAGAAAGCAAGCAACTCAGTTCATAAAAGTAATAAATGCATGTGAAAATAACTTAAAAAATGTGAACGTTAAATTTCCTATAGGGAATCTTATTTGTGTTACTGGAATATCAGGAGGGGGAAAATCAAGTTTAGTCATAGAAACGTTATATAAATATTCAGCACATAAGATATATCATTCGTCTGCACGGTATGGTCGGTGTGATAGAATAGAAGGCCTTGAATATATAGATAAAGTTATAGAAGTTGATCAGTCGCCAATTGGTAGAACTCCTGCGTCAAATCCAGCAACATATGTCGGTATGTTTACTCATATAAGAAATTGGTTTGCAGGTCTTTCGGAGTCAAAAGCAAGGGGATATAATATAGGCCGGTTTTCATTTAATACCAGAGGGGGAAGGTGTGAGGCTTGTAAAGGTGATGGGCACTTAAAGATAGAGATGCATTTTCTACCGGACGTTTATGTGAAGTGTGAGCAGTGTAAAGGGCGAAGGTATAATCGTGAAACATTGGAAGTTACTTATAAAGGAAAATCAATCTCTGATGTGCTTGATATGACGATAGATCAGGCTTGTGATTTTTTTGAAAACCTTCCAATGGTAAAAGAAAAGTTGGTTTCTTTGCAGGAAGTGGGGCTTGGCTATATAAAACTCGGACAGTCGTCAACAACGTTGTCTGGGGGTGAAGCACAACGAATAAAGCTGTCCAAAGAGCTATCAAAACGATTTACCGGAAGAACATTGTATATTCTTGATGAGCCAACAACTGGATTACACTTTGAAGATATAAATAACTTACTAAAAATACTCCATAGATTAGTCGATCTGGGAAACACTGTTATAGTTATCGAGCACAATTTGCACGTTATAAAAACTGCAGATTATATAATAGACATCGGACCAGAGGGCGGAATAAAAGGCGGAGAAGTGATTGCCACTGGAACTCCAGAAGAAGTGGTAAAAATTCCAGAAAGTGTTACAGGCAGGTATCTTAAAACGTATTTATTATAAACTATTTCTTAATTATATTAGGCTAGGTTGCATATTTATGATTTGGAGAGGGTAATGTCAATATATCAATATTTTAAAAGGTATGCTAAACATGGAATTGTACCTGCTAAGAGAGCAGAAGATTGCACACTAGTTCCAGAAAATAGTTTTTATAAGTCCGTACATTACGTTGATAATGTGCTAGGACCTGTGAAAGATGTAATTTGTGGAGTTGAGAGTAAAGACAATTATAACAAGTATTATAAAAACAATGATAAATGTGAATACGTGGGTTACAGGGCAGAGGAAGTGTTTCCACTTTGTGAACGGGGTGCTTTTCTAGTAGCTAGCATAATATTGCAACCTTTATGTTTGATACTAGCATATTTGTCATACTTCCCAATTAAGTTATTATCAAAAATAACAGGGGACTATTGTTTAAAAGCAAGTACAAAGTCATTAGTTGATCATTCAAATGCATTTTTAAGTGCTGGGCAAGATTGTGCTAGTGCAGTAGCTGAAGTATTTAACAAGATTGTAAGTTATGCTTGCGCTGCTATCATTTGGGCTGCCGCGTCAATGATAACGCCACTTGTGTGGGCTTGCAACAAAGTGCAAAGTAAGTTAAGTGAAATACAGGAGCCAGAAAAACATCAGCTTTTATCTAATAAGTTATAAGTTCTGCTTTTTCAGCAGTGGCTCAGTTTGAATTACATTGAAATGAAATAAAAAGTGAAAGAGTGTAAGCACAAGTTACTTTAGCTATACTATATAAATTTTATAATATATTTAATGAATTGTGAACCTTCTCTTACTAAAAAAAGCTACAAATCTTATATTTCCGAACGTATGCGTAAGTTGCGAATATATCATTGATGAAAATCTTAATCTATGTAGTGAATGCAACAAAAAAATCAATTTTCTAACTAAGCATTACTGCAATGTTTGTGGCGTAGTAATCTCAGACAATATTCATACGTGTGGTAAGTGCATCATCAATCCTCCACCGTTTAAAGTATTAAGATCAGTTTTTGCTTATGATCAACATAGTAAAAACATGATTATAAATTTCAAATTTTTTGATAATTTGAATTACGTAAAAATCTATGCAAAGTGGATACACCAAGCTAATCAGGATACGTTTCAGAACGCAGAGGTCATAATTCCTATACCGTTACATAAAATGCGCTTGTTTAAACGTAAATATAATCAAGCAGCATTGCTTGCAAAAGAGTTGAGTAAGTTGTCCAATTTATCCTATACGCCATTTGCAATAAAACGTCTTCGCCATACTGCGCCTCAAGCTGGTCTTTCACTTAAACAGCGTGAAAAAAATTTGAAAAAGGCTTTTAGCATAACCAACAAGAAAATTATCGAAAATAAAATCGTGATATTAGTTGATGATGTGGTAACAACCGGAGCAACTGTAAGATCTTGCTCTCAAGAAATTTTAAACTCCGGTGCAAGAGAAGTGAGAGTGCTATCACTTGCAAGAACGGTGAATGATTGGACCTCTTGCATAAAAAATTAGCAGTCAGTGTCATCCAAGTAGCTTGACTACTTGGATCTATTTTTTTCTAGATTCCAGTGCCAGCGTTACGCACATAGCTGTACGAACATTGTCTACCAGGAGGATGTCATCCCAGTGTCAAGCACTGGGATGACATCACTTTTGCTTCAATATTCGCACATTAGCCACGTCCCTGAACAGATACGGAGGTAAGCCCATTGTGAAAATCAGTATGTTAAGGCATGATTTTTAATAACCTCAACATCACTGAACTCAAAAGTTTGGCTTCCTACAATTTGGAATTTCTCATGTCCTTTTCCTGCAACTAGCAGAATCATACCCTCGTTATAGGCAATATCTACTCCTTTCTCTATAGCTTCTCTTCTATCTTCTATCTCTAGCGCATTAGGGCAATGTAGTAAAATACCACGACGAATTTCTGCAGGATTCCCATCACGCGGATTGTCATCCGTGATTATCACTTTGTCTGCATATATTTGTGCTACTTTACCCATTTCTGCGCGTTTTGTTTGATCACGATTGCCACCACAACCAAAAACTAGAATTATTTTTTTATTGAAGTGCCATTTTAAAGACAATAGGGCTTGTTTAAGCGCACTTGGAGTATGAGCGTAATCCACAAATGCAAAAGGTTTCACTTTTTCCATTCTTCCTGGTGGAGAAACGAGTTTTTCTACGCATATTTCTCTGTAATTCAGTCCAGACGAGGTAACTATACCCATTGCACACAACAGATTATATGCTTGAAATTGCCCCAGAACCGGAAAAAACGTATCATAAATTTCACCACCAATTTTTATTGTAAGGTGTTGACCATTAGGGGTTGGTGTTTGCTCCAATAAAGTAATATCAGAGCCTGTTTTTCCATAGGTGATAATTTTGTTGCTGCGTTTTTCAGCTATCTTAAGCAACGCGTAGTATTCATCTATATCCGCATTTAAAATCGCTGTTTTTCCTTCTGGTAATACCTCGTAAAATAACCTTTTTTTAGTTTCTAAATATTCACCAAGATTTTTATGGTAATCTAAATGATCTTGCGAGAAATTAGTAAAAGCTGCAGCACTCAACTTTAATCCATGGATTCTATATTGATCAATCCCATGACTTGATGCTTCTAACACTAAGTGTTCTACATTTATACCACGCAATGTTGCGTAAAGGTCATCTGCATCTGGAGTGGTAAGACTGTTGCTATTACCTTTTCTACCATTATTGATGCATGTTCCAAGTGTTCCAATAGACGCAGCATTATAGCCAGAGTTTTGCCAGATCTGGCGGCAAAATTCTACTACTGAAGTTTTACCATTCGTACCCGTTACAGCAGCAACATATTTGGGCTGTTTGAATTGATAAAACCTGCTGACTATTTCGCTGTATATTTCTTGAGGATTTGGGTGTTCAAGCACTGCAAAGCTCGAAGTATCTGTCATTCCAGTGCGTGACACTGGAATCCAGTTTTTATTATACAATTGCCTAGTGTGCTCATTTGCAATTAAATTTTCTGGATCCAAGTAGTCAAGCACTGGGATGACATCTTTTTTGGTTCCTTGTATGACAACGTCTACACAGTCGTGTGCGTGATACTGGGATTCAGTAGGAAAAATCTGGATACATGCTGGTTTTCTAGATTCCAGCGTCACGCGCTGGAATGACACCGCAGACACACAAACGAAAAGATAACCTTCCTTGACTCTCTTGGGATTACATGTAACGCCCTTGATTTCAACGTCAAAGTTAACATCAACAATATCATGCAGTAATTCTCTCAGTTTCACGTCCTACTTCATCGTTTTGAAAGTCTAAACATGGTAACCTTTTTAGTGCGTCATTAAGGTCAAAGATTAAATCTTCAGGATCTTCCAGTCCACAAAATATTCGCACGAAACTTCCACCACAATCTGAATTCATTACAGATCTTGACATAGATCTACGATCTACTGGTAATATCAAACTGTCGCACCCTCCCCAAGAAGCACCAATACTAAAAATTTTCATATGATCAACCATGCAGCTTAGTTCTTCACATGAATATTCTCTATCCAGTGCTATACTGAATGTGCCGCTTGCTCCTTTGAAGTAACTTTTCCATAATTCGTGTTGAGGATGGGAGGGAAGTGCTGGATATAAAACCTTTCTAACTTTTTGCTGTGCTTCTAGCCACTTTGCCACTTCCATTGCTGTATTTTGGTGCCTTTTCATACGTGTGTGCAGTGTTCTTAGTCCCCTGTGTGCAAGGTAGCAGTCGTGCGATTGAATGGTTACTCCATAATTTTTATAGCTCTCATAAAGCAATTTAAAAATTTCACCTTCAGCAATAATAGCTCCCATAACTAAATCTGAGTGACCGGCTAGATACTTTGTCACTGAATATAGTGCAACATCAATTCCATAATCAAGCGGCTTAAATAACAAAGGAGTGGCCCATGAATTGTCGCAAACGGTTACGATTCCATGTTCTTTAGCAACTTTTACTATATGCTCTATATTCGAAATCTCAAACATTATAGAACCAGGAGTCTCGATCATTATCAATGAAGTATTACTCTGAATTAAATCAGTTATATCCTGCGTTGGATCATAAAAAGTTACTTCTGTTCCTCTTTTTGGTAGCTCATTTTCTGCAAACCTCCTAAGCCTATAATAACTATTATCTTGAATTAAAACGTGCGAGCCTGCTTTAGTGAAAGTCAAAATAGCAAAAGTAAGTGCAAATAGTCCGGAAGGATAAATAAGCGCTTGTCCACTCCCTTCAATTTCAGCCAGTGCATTTGAAAGATAATGGACAGTAGGAGTACCAACATTACTGTAGCTATAATCCCTTGCAACACCATCGTTGATTACATCGTATATACTTTCTCCATTTGCTGCATTTAAGTAGTCCTTGTAAGTAGGAAATAATATGGTAGAAGAATGATAAACTGGCGGGTTCATAGAACCTTTATAGTCATTAAATTTTCTTCCTGCTTTAACTAATATAGACTCTTCCTTCACATTTTTATTATTTATTTTTTAAATTGTACTCGTTTTGCGTATACAAGTGAAGAGAAATTGCATGTATTAGCTCTATCTCACCCTTCAATAACTCATAAATCAACTTATGTCTTTTTAGAATACTCATTCCAATAAAGCCGTCAGATATTAATATTAATTTAATGTGCGAAGGTAATGTTGAAGATGAAGCAAAATAATGATCAGCATGCTTTGCTGATTCATCGACAATGTTGATATCAATTACATCTATCGAATCGCGTATCTTTTCTTCTATTGTTTTAATAATATCCATAATGGTTTCTTTAAGCAACAACATGCTCCTCTTGTCATCCAAGTAGCTGACACTGGGATGACAGGAAAAGTGATATAACAATACACCCTTATTTATTCTCTTCCTTATTATCTATGTCTTGATAATCAGAATCTACTACTTTTTCTTCTTTATCATTTGGATTCCCTTCTGATGAAAAGCCATTTCCAGCACTATTTTGTTGTGAGGCATTATACATAGCTTCTCCAAGTTTCATAGATAATTGAGAAAGATTAGTAACTTTCTGCTGGATTGAATCAGCGTCATCAATGTTATCAGATTTACTAACTTCTTTTAATTCGTTAACTGCATTTTCAATAGCAGATTTATCTTCTGGTGAAACTTTATCACCATACTCTGTCAGAGACTTTTCTGTAGAATGAACTAAACTATCCGCTTGATTCTTCACTTCAATAAACTTTTTGCGCTTTTCATCTTCTTGCGCTTTTTCTTCAGCTTCTTTTACCATGCAATTTATTTCATCATCAGATAGACCACCTGAAGATTGAATGCGTATTTTTTGCTCTTTTCCAGTAGCTTTATCTTTTGCAGAAACGTGTGCTATTCCATTTGCATCTATGTCAAATGTTACTTCGATCTGAGGAACTCCACGAGGAGCAGGAGGTATCCCTTCCAAACTAAACTGACCAAGT
Source organism: Wolbachia endosymbiont (group A) of Hedychridium roseum (assembly GCF_964028325.1). NCBI lineage: Bacteria > Pseudomonadati > Pseudomonadota > Alphaproteobacteria > Rickettsiales > Anaplasmataceae > Wolbachia > Wolbachia endosymbiont (group A) of Hedychridium roseum. The sequence goes on from NZ_OZ034755.1 coordinate 1,075,032, forward strand.
AGCTTGTTATCAACCGCCAATTTTCTTTCACCTTGATGTACCTTAATTGTAACGGCTGTTTGGTTATCTTCTGCAGTTGAAAACACCTGAGATTTTTTAGTAGGAATAGTAGTATTACGTTCAATAAGTGGAGTGAATACTCCTCCTAGAGTCTCAATACCAAGAGAAAGTGGAGTCACGTCAAGTAGTAACACATCTCTTACATCACCTTGAATGATTCCCGCCTGTATTGCAGCTCCAATTGCTACAACTTCATCAGGATTTACTCCTCTATGTGGATCTTTGCCAAAGAATTCTTTAACTTTCTCTATGACTTTTGGCATACGAGTCATGCCACCAACGAGAACCACTTCGCCAATTTGACTAGCAGACAAACCAGCATCCTCAAGAGCTTTTTTACAAGGAGCCATAGTTCTTTCGATTAAACCATTCACTAAGCTTTCAAGTTTTGCTCTCGTTAATTTCATATTTAAGTGTTTTGGACCACTTGCATCAGCTGTAATAAACGGTAGATTTATTTCCGTTTCCATTGCACTTGATAATTCAATTTTCGCTTTTTCAGCAGCTTCTTTGATTCTTTGCATAGCCATTGGATCATTTTTCAAATCAATGCCATTACTTTTCTTGAATTCATCTAGTAAATAACTCACTATTGCGTTATCAAAGTCTTCACCTCCAAGATGAGTGTCACCATTTGTAGCCTTTACTTCAAAAACCCCTTCACCTATTTCAAGTATTGAGACATCAAATGTACCACCACCAAGGTCATATACCACTATTGTGTGCCCATGTTTCTTATCAAGACCATAAGCAAGCGCTGCAGCAGTCGGTTCATTTACTATTCTGAGCACATTTAATCCGGCGATTTTTCCTGCATCTTTTGTTGCTTGACGTTGAGAGTCGTTGAAGTATGCTGGCACTGTTATCACAGCATCTTTTACTTCCTCTCCAAGATAAGCTTCTGCTGCTTCTTTCATGTTTTGTAGTATGAATGCACCAATTTGACTAGGAGAGTATTCTTTATTATCAGTGGTTTTAACCCATGCGTCACCATTTTTTGCTGCAAACACTTTATACGGCACGTTTAGATTTTTCATTTCAGAATCACCGTATTGACGGCCTATTAATCTCTTAGTAGCAAAAAAAGTATTACTTGCATTGGTGGTTGCTTGTCTTTTTGCAGGAGCGCCAATCAACCTTTCTCCTGACGAAGTAAATGCAACTATAGATGGAGTAGTTCTTGCCCCTTCTTTATTTTCTATTACCTTTGTATCCTTGCCCTGCATTATTGCAACACAAGAATTTGTTGTTCCGAGATCTATGCCTATTGCTCTTCCCATAATGAGTACCCCATTGTAAATATTATCTGATATAAGAATATATAAGTATAGGACTTATTAATTACAAGCCCAATTTAGGGTTTCTAATTAGTTATTAGAACTTAAAAAGCGCGAAAGCCATTTAGTCAGCCAAAAATTGCCTCGTAGTTTATTTGAATTATCAACTTCTTCATTGCTGCTATCCTCAATTTGGTATCCAGAGTTCTGTAATGGCTTATAACCGTTTGAATTAACATCATCTCCTTGTTTTAAAACAAATGTATTTACATCTAAACTGTTATCAATACTAATGTTCAATGTAATATTAAACTCTTTTTCGATTGTAGAAACTGTATTCCTTTTATTATTAAAAATATGCGCTATAACCGCACTATGCGCTACTAAATCAAAAGACTTATTTTGGTTCCTATGAGCAATGTGTTGTAAATCCCTTAGTATCGATGCAACAATTACTTCGTTCGATTTTACTCTTCCAATACCCTTGCAGTGTAAACACTCTGTAGTATTAATTTCTTGTATGTTTGGTTTAATTCTTTGTCTTGAAAATACCATTAAACCAAAGTCATTTATGTAGCTAAATTGAACTTTAGCTTTATCGTCTTTAAACGCTTGCTTTATAGCAGACTCAACAGCTCTGCAATACTGATATTTCAACATGTCAATAAAATCGACTACTATTAATCCTGATAGGCCCCTAAGATTCACCTGTCTTGATATTTCAGGTACTGCTTCCATATTGGTTCTATAAGCTGTTTCTTCTATGCTATCTTCTCCTGTCATCTTTCCTGAATTTACGTCTATTGAAACAAACGCCTCAGTTAAAGTTATTACCAAAGACCCACCAGATGGCAACTCTACCCTATTGCTATATAACTCAGAAATTTGATCTTCGATTCCATAGTAAGTAAAGATTGGGATAGAACCTCTATACAATCTGTAACGCAACTTACTACCTTTTAATGCATTTTTAGTATATTGTCTCACTGCTTCAAAAGCTTCCTTCCCAGATACTATGACTTCTATACCATCGCTACCAAAATCACGAACAGATCTCATAATTACATCTGCTTCGTTGTAAATTAATGATGGAGCATTTACAGAGAAGGCATTTTTTTGAATGCTCTGCCATAATGAGGATAAGTAATTGTAATCCTGCTCAATTTCTTTCTTATCTTTTCCTGAACCAACAGTTCTTACTATTAAACCTGATCTTTTTGGCAAGTTTATTGAACTCAGTATATCCTTTAACTGCTTTCTGACATTAGCATCTTCAATTCTGCGAGACACTCCACCTTTACTCATGGAATTTGGCATGAAAACACAGTATCTACCCACTAAAGTTATGTATGTTGTAAATGAAGCTCCTTTATTGCCTCGTTCCTCTTTAGTTAGCTGGACCAATACTTTTTGATTTACTGAAATAACATCTTGTAATTTGTATTTTTTATATAAAGGTACCTCTCTTACAAAACCACTACCTAACTCGTTGACATTCTTACTAGCTGCAGAATCTGAAGAAACATTTGCTGAAGCTTCTTCTGTACAATCGTCATTTGAGTAGCCCTCAAAGATAATTTCCTTTTCTTTTTCTGGAATATTGAAGTAATCTAGAGATATCTCGGAAAAAGATAAAAAACCTTGCTTGTTTTTTCCATATTCAATAAATACGGCTTGCAAAGAAGGCTCTATACGCTTTACATAAGCAACGTATATATTACCTCTTAATTGTTTTTTTTCCTTGAATTCTTGTTCAAATTCTACAACCTTATTATTAACTGATAAGGCAACTCTTACCTCATTAGAACAGGCAGAATTTTCTATCAATAATAACCTTTTGCCATTATTTGCCACTTATTTACCGTTTGCTTTTCATTCTGAAGTTAACTTCATGCTACTTAATGCACTGTTGATTGTCAAGAATTTTACGATCTGCATTATTCGGTTGACTTTTAGTGTTTTGCGTAATAAACTCGCATAGAATTTATTATATCATTATAAGTATGGCGAAAAAAAATGCTTCTTTGCTCGTTAAGTTAGTCAGCACTGCAATCAAGATAACAAAAACTGGTGAAGAAAAATCAACTGGCTATTTTTATGTAAAAAAGCGTAATCCAAAAAAGCTCACCAGAAAACTGGAGTTTAGGAAGTATGACCCAGTAGTCAGAAGGCACGTATTATTTAAAGAAGAAAAATTAAAGTAGTTTTTTTATAAGGAATTTTATTATTATGCAAAATTTACAATTAAGTTATCCTATAATAGTAGAGTTGGGGGATGTAAAAGATACAAAACTGAAATTAATAAAGGTCATTGCACAATTAATAAGTAAGAGGTACAAAACACAGAAAAAAGCAGCAAGCGCTCTAAAGATTGATCAACCTAAAGTATCTCAAATCAATAGGTCAAAAATCGAAGGGTTTTCCTTAGAATACTTGCTTAACTTATTGATTGCATTGGACCAAGACATAAACGTAAGAATAAAGCATAATTCTAAACCTGTATAATATGTAAAGGACAAATAGTGATTTAAATGCAGAACAATAAAACAGTAAGTCAGAGGCATTTTAAAAAGAACTTGTTACCCAACAAAACAAGATTTGAAATTTTGTGCAATGCTATTGATTATAGCTAGATATGCATCTTTTCCAGGCTCTATGTCTGATCCAATAGGATCAAGAACTACCATTTTTGCGTCATTAGAAAGAGCATTAGGCTTTATGCTATCTTCTTGTGAATGAGCAAATATACATTTAACGTTTTCTTCCTTCATTATCTTTTTTAGCTTCATTAAACTCTTCATACCTATGTACGAATCCTCTTCTATAGAAAGAATGGCGCTTGGGTGATTTAAACCAAAATATTTTTCAAAATATTGATAAGCATCGTGAGTGACGATGTATTTTTGATTTTTAAAATCATTCAGTTCTTTCACGATTTCTTTTACTTCTTGGTCTATTTTTTTTATGGCTTTTGTTGCATTAGAGTTGTATCGATGGAAATTTTCTTTATCTATGTTAGACAATGTTGCACTTATAAAAAGTACCATGCTCTTTGCATTTTCGGGACTCAGCCAAATGTGTAGGTCTTTTTCATCTTGAGTATTGGTAATTTTTCTAGAAAATGAATGTGGCCGAGCAGGAAGTAGGTTGATTACCTTTGACAATTGCACTAGTTCTTTATTATTTTTGGCGAAAGTTTGAACAAACGTCTCTAAGTTATCGTCAGTGTAAAATATGACATCACTTGATTCCAAATTACTCGCATCAGACGGCTTTAATATATAATTATGCGCAGATGTTGCATAGCCAAGCAATTCCGGTTCTAAAATTCCTTCTGTCACAGAAGCTACAAGTGAGTGGATAGGTTTGATTGTAGCTACAACTTTTAAATTGGATGAAAAGGCAATATTATAGTATAGTGTAAATGAAAGTAATAGAAAAAAAGGCAGTAAATGTCTCATATAAACGTTGAGAAGAAGTTAAATTTTGCCAAAAAGTTAAATAATGTCAATAATCGTGTTCTAAAAATAGAAAATCTTGCTCTCACATATGATGGTAAAAGAATCCTTGACAATATCAATATGTTCATGGAAAGAGGAGACGTAATTACAATACTTGGTCCAAATGGTGGAGGTAAAACCTCTTTAGTGAAAGCAATTGCTGGCATAAATAAAAGCTGTACCGGTAGTATCGTATTTGCTGACAACATAAAAATTGGCTATATGCCGCAAAATTTTAGTATTAATAATTTGATGCCAATAACAGTTGAATATTTCCTTTTAAATAGCTCCTTGAAAAGACTAAAGAAAAATCAATCCATTATTACAGAAGCGATAGAGTTGGTTGGTATCGGTAACATTTTGAAGAATCAAGTGTTAGAAATTTCTGCAGGGCAAACACAATTATTGCTGCTTGCACGTTGTTTAATTGCAGAACCTGACTTGATCATTCTAGATGAACCAGTCAGTGCAATGGATATTAACGCGCGGGCTAAATTTTATGATATTATAAATAAAATAGCAAAAAAACGATTGGTATCGATTCTTATGACTTCTCATGATCTTAACTCTGCTCTACCATCCTCAGATTACGTAATTTGTATAAATAATACTATCTATTGCCAAGGCAAGCCTGATGAGATTATGAAAAATAGAACCCTAAATGAAATATTTAGCAGTTACGCAGCAAAATGATTCAAAATATTTTGCGTCTTCTGCACATAACTACAGTGCTGACACGTTACAATATATTACCTTATTTACTTCCACCATCAAAGAAATCAATAAATAAAATACAAGGCCATAAGCTAAAGTGTGCTCTTGAAAAATTAGGTCCGGTGTTCATTAAGTTTGGGCAGTCTATCTCATCACGTACTGATGTTTTAAATGAGGATATAACAAATAACTTGTTATTGATATGTGATAGATTGCCATCATTTTCACATAAAATAGCAGTTAAAACTATAGAAAGTGAGTTTAATTGTAAATTGAGCGACATTTTTTCAAGCTTTTCTGAAAAGCCAATTGCAGCAGCATCGATTTCTCAGGTGCATAGAGCGGTTACAACTGAGGGTAAGGAAGTTGCTGTGAAGGTTTTAAGGCCAAATATTGAGAAAACATTCTCAAGGGATATAAAAATGCTTTCTTGGCTTGCAGAAATTGCAGAAAAATTTAGCGAACAATCAAAAAGGCTGAGGCCAATTGAATTAGTCAAAACTTTTGCTGAAATTTGCCGATTAGAGTTAGATCTACGTTTTGAAGCTGCTCACTCTTCAGAACTAAAGGAAAACACAAAAAATGACAGAGGTTTTTATGTACCTGAAATAGATTGGAATAGAACTGCAAAAAAGGTTTTAACATTAGAATGGATAGAAGCAACACCAATATACGAAGTTGAAAAACTGAATAATCGTAAGCAAATAGCTATCAATCTTATAGAATCGTTTTGTAGTCAGGTATACAGGGATTGTTTTTTTCATGCTGATATGCATCCTGGAAATCTAATGGTTGATAGTAATAACAATATTATTGCCCTGGATTGTGGAATCATGGGTAGAATAGATCGTGAGACATGCTATTACGTTATAGAGATACTCAAAGGCTTTTTAAATCGGGATTATGACCACGTTGCAAAAATGCACTTTAAAGCTGGTTACGTTTCATCACAGCATAGAAATTTTGTCACAGCTTGCAGGGCAATAGGTGAACCCATTATTGGGCAGCCTATACAGAAGATTTCATTTGCTAGTTTACTTGCTCAGCTATTAAAAATAACTGGTGATTTTGATATGAAAGTTCAAACACAATTGTTATTGCTGCAGAAAACTATGATTTTACTGGAAGGGACATGTAGAAAGATCTACCCAGAAATCAATATGTGGAAAGTAGTTGAAGCGTGGATAAGCAGTCAACATGAAAGTAAAATAGGGTATAGGGAAAAAATTAGAAATTCTTATCCTGTAAAAACAATCCAAGGGATATTTAGCCTTATAGAAAAATTAAACCTAATAGCTGATAAAAAATTAGAAAACATCCAAGTTAAAAATAAATCAAATGGAAAAGTCTATTTTTTACTGTGGTTTGTAATTATAATTCTAATCGTTAAATTTTTAGGGAGTGTTAAATAAACTGTGTCAAACCCAATTTTTAATTCAACTTAATTTTTAATCTGCAGGAGTCGAGTTGAGAATGTCCAATTTTCCACTTTCTTTATAGCATAACATACTTCAGTCCTGATCCGCCTCTTGCTCCTCTTGAAGCCCAATGGCTCACCACTTATGTGTAAATTAATCGTTAATGTTGTACACGTTCTTTTCTTTTTCTACTCTCTCTTGCTCTTCAATACAATATATAGCAAGCGGATTAGCTTTAAGTCTTTCGACTCCTATTTCTTCTCCTGTTCCATCGCAGTAACCATAAGTGCCTAATTTTATTTTTTCTAACGCCTCCTTAATCTTTTCTTTTCTATCTTTTCGGCGCTTGATTAATTCCTCATTTCCACTATCTCCATCAGAATAGTATGTATCAATACTATTATCTTCTAGTTCTTGTTTCTCCAACTCAGCGAGTATTGATTGTAACTTTAAGCTGAAGTATTCCAGTTGTTTTACGCTCATATATTCTTCATCTTCTGAAGGAGTATAATCCTCTGGTGACTTTATTTTCGGTAACTTTTCCATAATTGCATTATCAAAAAAATAATAAAACCTATATAACTTATGAACAAAAAATTATACTACCCTCAAAGTAAACACTATAATTTATAATAAACATTTAAAAGCCTAGTATGATCGACTTAGTAAAAAAATTAGTAATAGATGGTAAGAACCTTACCTATATAGTATGTATTTTTATTATAATGTTAAGTTTATCTTCATTTACACTTGAAAACAACAATAAACAAGAAGTTATGTTAACATTAACATGGATATGTGCTACATTTGTTTTGCAGATCTCTACAAATAATTTGTTTACATCTGATTATCATGATGGAATATTAGAGCAAATCTTTGTACAGCCACTCTCTTCTAGGCTTATAGTTGCTTATAAAATTTTCGCTCACTGGTTATTATTTGGGCTACCGATTTCAGTGGTTTCTTCCATATTCAGCTTTGCAGTTCTAGGCAATAGTATTGAACACTCAATAGCAGTTGGAGTGTCTTTATTATTTAATACGCTGATAATCATTAATATTTCAGCTACTGGAAATGCATTGATGATTGGTCGAAACAACTTAGCATCAGGAGTATCGCAAATTCTTGTTTTGCCAATGATAATGCCAACCTTTGTGTATTTTAAAATGCTAACTCAATTTGAAAATTTGTCCTTGAATATTTATACACTACTAATCACCATGTTAATTTTTGTCGTTTTGATTGTTAACAGCACTATAACTACTCACATGGCACTAAAATTTGCTGTGGAACAGGATTGAAAAATCTTACTGTTATTCAGTAGGTATCCGTTTAGCAGAGTGGCAAAATAGGTAGACAAGATAAACCAAAAAATCAAGAAAAAGTGAGTTTACAACAAATGGTGTCATGCAAGTAGCTGACAACATAGAAACGAAAAAACTTACTTGACAAACTCCGCCAGCCCCTTATTATGAAAATGAAGCTATTTATTTATCTTCTCTGTACAGATTAAATGACAAAAAAACTCAACGTATTTGGCGTCTCATGTTTAATTTTTTGCACTATGTGCACTCTATGTCTTTATCAAATTTCTAGGTTTTTACCTATACAAGCTGAAATACGCTTATAAAGCATTTAAAACATCAAAAAACGCCAACTTAAAAAATGGATAGTGAATAACTAGCTACCCTAGGGTTTCTTTTGCCTTTTTTTCTGTTTAGTAAATTTCTTAAACATTTATGACTAAAGGTTAGTTGCATTAAAAAGCAGCTAAATCGCGGTTATTAAGCGTTTAGAATAAAAAAACGCCATACTTGAAAGTATAATGTAAGTAATTAGCCAACCACGGGGCTTCTTTTGCCTTTTTTTATTTGGTAAATTTCTTAAATTTTATAGCTAATCAGTACTGGGATGACAAGAAAGGAGCACTGCTATTATAGAGTGAAATGAGATCCCAGTGTCAGCTACTCGGATGACATTATAGGGGCTACTGGGATGACATTATAGAGAGGCACTGGGATGACATTATAGGGGCTACTGGGATGACATTATAGAGAGGCACTGGGATGACACCCTGACAATCGTCATCCCGCTACTTGTTAGCGGGATCTGCTGTGGCGACATAAACTCAAATCATTTCAAATTTCAATCCAAAGAGGTATCATTATGTCAAACAACTTCAATTTTAAAGAATTTTTTAACCACTATGAAACAAATAGTACGTCAGATGATATACAAAGGTATTATTTGCTGTGGAAATCAGTAATAGCGCAGGCAATGACTGATGCAGCAAGTCACTGTAAAAAAACAGAAAGCTTGGTAGAGAAACGTAAGGCGATTTCTTGGTTATCGGACTTTAGTCAAGATTTTGCACACACATGTATATTGGCTGATTGTGATCCGGTATACGTAAAAAACAAAATACAGCCAATCTTAAAAAGCCTTACTAGATAAAGCCTTTTTAATGAGGTTTACTCCTTTTACCGAAAAAAATATCATTCAATCTCCTATCTATAGTTGCCTCTATATCTTTGATTAATAGCTGCTTTATTATGTTTACTTTCCGCTTTGCATCTTGAGCGTGATGCTCACTGTTATTGCTGTAATTATTCTTATCACTATAACTACTGCCACTTGGTTTACTACTGTTACTGAACTCACTACCCTTTTTTCTTCTTGTGCTGAGTATCTGCACTATCTTTTCCTTTAAAAAAGACTTCCAGCCTGTGCTAAGGAACAACTTATAGAGAAAATGCGGAGTAAGGAATGCTACTAATATTCGAATAGAAATTCCGTAACCGAGGTCTTCCCTATTTTCATAATACCACTTGCAATATTGAAATAAATGGTAAAACGCATTTTTGAAAGAGCCAAATTCTACAGCATACCAAAAACCATTGCTGAGAAACATGAGCACAATGCTGGATGTGTAAAGATACATTGTGAAGAGAAACAGTTTCACAATTATATCTTTTAGACTACCTAATATATAATTCAATAATCTTAATTTATAGAAAAGTGATATCATTTCACACCCACTTCAATATGGCTGGGGTGGAAGGATTCGAACCTTCGCGTGACGGTATCAAAAACCGCTGCCTTACCACTTGGCTACACCCCAATACTACTTTACATCAATAACACTATTAGCCCAATTAGTAAAAGATTTATTTGCTTTTTCTATGGACATCACAGCAATAGCTGGCTGATCATAAGAATGCATTGCTTCGATTTTTTCTACAATTTTATCAACTTGATCATTTTTGCTCTTCATAATTGCTACTACTTCACAACTATTACTAATTTTACCTTCCCATAAATACAGAGAATTCACTTCAGGAAATATATTTACACATACAATTAATTTCTCGTTTAACAATTCCTCAGAAACAGTTTTAGCCTCCTTCAAACTTGAAAAAGTTGTATAAATCAAAACTAAATTATTCATTAGAATCTACGTAAATGCATTTCTACTATACTCCACTTAGGTTTATTCATCAAGAGAAAATAGATTAGATTTTTCTGTCATTCCAGCACTCTCTTCTGTCATTCCAGTGCCTCCTTCCCCTGTCATCTGAGTGCTCTCTTCTGTCATTCCAGTGCTTCCTTCCCATGTCATCCCAGTGCGTGACACTGGGATCTAGGAATTTTGATTGAGCACTAAGTTGGTAAACATGAAAGTGGCTAACATTTTTTAAAACACAGCGTTTTCGATGGGATTGCGTGAAATGGCTAGATCCCAGTGTCACGCACTGGGATGACAAGAGAGGGCGCTGGGATGACAAGAGGGGGTATTGGGATGACAAAAAAAGGAGGCTACTGGGATGGCAAGAAAGGAGCAGCAGGATGACGCCTCACCATGTCATTCCAGCGCTTGACGCTGGAATCCAGCCTTTTCATAATCATCAAAATGTTGTATTTTAACATAAAACGGCTACTTTTATGCTTCCCAACTTAACAAAATTCCTGGATCCAAGTAGTCAAGGCACTGGGATGACACCTTCCCTAGTGGAGAAATCACAATGTTCATACGTTTGTGCGCATAACGCTGGGATTTTTCTATAGTTTAAAAACAAAAAAAGGATGTTACTCATTGAGTAACATCCTTTGGAGAAAGTGAGTGGTTTTGTTTATGCTACTTACCAGATGTAACTCCTGGCTGCTGTGGTTCAATGTAAACTTCAGACTTACACGTAGAAGGCTGTTCCACCATTTTGCCCAGATAACCTGTTTTTTTCAGTTCTGCACGAGCTTTACTTAAGTCTTCTAGAGAAGGACTTTTTGGCGTAGAAGAACCAGAACCCATTCTACTATCAGTAGAAGAGCTTCTTGATACCTTTGGTGGAGTAACTGGAATAGGCTGCTTACCAGAAAGTCTTCCTCCTGCTGTTGCAGTTTTACCAGTATTTTCAATGGGAATAGGAGTATCAACGTAAAAAGTGCTCTTTCCTACTTGTCTAGACAACGTGTCTGATTCAGAAAGAACTTGATATTTAACATTAGTAGTTTCTTCTGGTGCTTTTTTACCCCCCAACCATAATGGCACTTTAAATGGAGCAGTTGTTTTCACTTCTTTATGCTTCGCAGGATTGAACAATTCCGCTTCGTTGCTAATAGTACTGTCAGTCCTTACAGAATCTAGTGAACTCATTGAACTGCTTTCTGATAAACTGCTAGTTGATTGTGTAGAGTCTTTTCTTCCTAGTGAAGACAATGATGACGATATAGACCTAGTTAAACTTTTGAAAGAAGGCCTGTTAGCTCTTTTCTCAGCTTTGTTGAACATATTGCTTACGCTTGAATACAAATGACTTTCTTTACATTCTTTAATAACCTCCTTAATTTCATCATAATGGTCAGAGAAAACACTGTCGATGAAATACCTATACTTAGGCAATGACCTTTTTGTTAACAAGCTATACAAACTTTTTTCATTTAAATTATGAATGAATTCTTTCTGTACTTGCCACTTAGGAGTATACTCTTTCCATCCTAATTTTGCTTCCTCTGCCATTTTTAAATCAATTTCTGACGATATTCCAGAAAGTATATTTTTTACTAACCCAGAATTATTTCCTTTGTCAGCAAAAATTGCCTTGAGATCCCCTTTTATTTCTTGAATTTTCTTCTTTTGTGATGAATCAGGAACAAGCTCATCATTTATTCTGTCTGAATAATTCTCGCTACCAGCCGCATTATATAACTTATTTGCCGCTGCCTCAGTCACACGACTTGCTCCTTTCTTTACTTTTTCACCTACGAAGCTAACACCTCTTTCTAGTGAAGCTGCCGAATATTCATAACCCTCTTTTACCTTGTTTTTGGAATATACAGCACCATCTCTAATTTTTCCGCCAATATACTTCGCCCCATCAACTGTCTTTTCTGCAGCATATTTGAAGCCTTCTTTTATTTGTGCTCTATATTTCCACATTGCATAAGAAGCACCAACCAAAACAATAGCTCCTACTACTGCTCCAATTACAATTCCAGCTATTGGTACAGCAGCTGTTCCTGCAGCGACTGTAGCTGTTCCTGTAGTTGAAAAAGCAGAAGCAATTGCTGACCAGTTGGTTGCAACAAGATAAGATATGAAGCCAATTGCTCCCAACCTAAAAATACCACGGTCCAATCGACCCTGCTTTTGTAATGATTTTATTTCTTTCCCCAATGATTCTATTTTTTGTTTTAATAAATCCTCTGAAGAAGGCGTAGAATTATTTTGTTGTTGAAGTTGTTGTATTTCAACAACATTTGAATTTGTTTCATTATTAGGTAACATTTTAAACCTCACTATTAATTAAATATATTCATATTGTACACCCTCGATTCTTAAGTTAGTGTTAATTTGGCTGTTAATGTTCATTTGTCTTTGAATAATTCTGCTTGACGTGTTTTTTGGAAGCGTAGAAAATTAGGTCAAGAAGCCGGAGTATTTATGAGGTGCATAAAAAGGGCACTCATCTTTTTGGCTGTTATAACTTTAATAATAATAGCTTTACTATTTAGGTATAATTCCCATTTTCACGAAGACGTAGTGCACTTAAAGAGTGACAACAAAGAATTCAAAAAAAAGCCAGAAAATTCTATAGAGTCGACCATACTACATAGAGAAAAGGAAGTGTACGATCATGTTTTCCATCCTGATGATTAATTTGTAAATAAAATAGCAATTTATGTTTGCATTTTCTTATTAAAGAAGTAATATTAGCGTATTAATTATAGAATCAATCATTATGTTTGATGAGAATAATCCTTGGAATCTGGGAAAGAAACCGGTAGGGAACAAAACTCCTAATAATGAAGATATTTTAAGTAAAGCTGTATCTGATGTAAGGTTCTTTCTTAATGGATTAACCAGAAACAGGGGCAAAAAACCTTATTTCATCATTTTCATTATTTTACTGTTCTATGCTTGCACTGGCTTTTATATTGTCCATCCTAGTGAGGAAAGTATAGAACTTACCTTTGGTAAATATTCTAATACAGAAACACCTGGTTTGCGTTATCACTTCCCCTACCCTATTGGCAAGGTTTTTAAAGTGAATGTTAAGGAAGTAAATCGTGAAGAAATTGGGGTAAGTAATTCTTATGGGCGAGACACAGATCGCGGTGAAGGTGTGATGCTAACTGGAGATGAAAATATAGTCAACGTTAACTTCGAGGTTCAGTGGCGCGTTAGAGATGCTAAGGACTATTTATTCAAAGTGCGGGATTACAAACCCGGTTTCAGTGTTAAAAATGCTGCTGAAAGTGCCATGAGAGAAATAATAGGTAAAAACACGATCTCTTTTGCACTTGGTCAAGGCAGACCAGAAATTTCTAGAGATACTAGAATTCTATTGCAGCAGATTCTTGATGGATACCAAATGGGCATAGAGATTTTATCTGTTCAAATGAAAAAAATTGATCCACCAGAAAAAGTAATCAGTTCGTTTAGAGATGTACAAAGTGCTCGTGCAGACAAAGAGCGTACTATAAACGAAGCATACGCTTATAATAATGATATTATACCTCGAGCAAAGGGTGAAGCGATAAAGATAAAATTAGATGCAGAGGCATATGAGAATGAAGTAATAAATGAAGCAAAAGGTAATGCAAATCGCTTTTTATCTCTTTATGAGGAATATAGACAGAATCCTTCTCTCGTTAAGAATCGTATTTATCTTGAAACTATGGAAAATATTTTCAGTAAGGTAGACAAAGTTGTTGTAACTGATGATCTGAAAGGTATGTTTTCTTATTTACCTCTTACAAATTTAGGGAAATAACCATGAGTAGTAATATTAAAATTGTTTTTGTTTCTGTATTTGTTGTTTTATTGATTGTTTTATTTAATTCAATATTTGTTGTGCAAGAAACAAAGCAAGCGATAGTTATACAACTCGGTAAAGTTGTAAGAGATGTTAGGGAAAGTGGCTTATATTTTAAGTTACCATTCATAAACAGTGTAGAGTTTCTTGATAAAAGAGTTTTAGATTTAAGTCCTGATAAGATCCCAAGGGAAGTGATAACAGCGGATCAAAAACGTATTATAGTAGATGCGTATGCAAAATATAAAATAACAAATCCTGTTACTTTTTACCAGGCTGTGAGGAATGAATCAGGGCTGGTTAGAAGATTGTATCCGGTTATAGAAGCACACATAAGAGAAAATATAGGCAGATTTTCGTTGATTAGTTTGTTGAACGAAAAAAGATCAGAGGTTATGCAATTGATTCAGCGTGGAGTTTATTCTGAAGCTGAAAAATTTGGCATAGAAATAATAGACGTAAGAATTAAGAGAGCAGATTTACCAGAAGAAAATAGTTCTGCAATATTTCGCCGTATGCAAACTGAAAGGGAAAAAGAAGCAAAAGAAATTAGAGCAGAAGGAGAGCAAGCGGGGCAGGAAGTTAGATCAAAAGCTGATAAATTAAAAAGGGAAATTATCTCCAGTGCAGTAAAAGAATCATATGAAATAAGGGGCCGTGGTTATGCTGAAGCAACTAGAATTTATAATGAGGCATTTAAGGTTGATGAAGAGTTTTTTAACTTTTATCGCTCTATGAGCGCTTACAGTAAATCATTTGCCGAAAATAATACTAAATTTGTACTTTCACCAAACAATAACTTTTTAGATATTTTAAACAAAGGATGGAAATAATTTATGAAAAGTAAGGCATTTATTTTATCTATATTTGCATATTTTCTAATTGCGTTTTCTTCATACGCTAATATGTTTGATTGGAATGCAAAAAAGGTCGTTGATGCTAGCACTACTGCATGTAACTGTAATCAAGGACTTGCCGATTTAGTGGAAGAACTCATTCCTGCGGTTGTAAATATTTCAAGCGAACAAATAATCAAACAAGAAAGTAACAATAGAACTAAAATCCCTTTTATGCCAAGAAATAATTTCTTTGATGATTTTAGAGAATTTTTTGAGCATTTTGATCAGTTTTTTATGGATAGGGGCCCTAGTGTTAACAGAGAGGTGGTGCTGCTTGGTTCTGGGTTTATTATAGATAAAGGTGGAACTATAGTAACCAATTATCACGTTATTAAAAACGCCCAAGATATCACAGTTACTATGAACGATAATACTTATTTCAAAGCAGAAGTTTTAGGCTATGATGCAAGAACTGATCTTGCTGTGCTTAAGGTTCATTCTAATAAAGATCTTCCTTTTGTTGCATTTAGTAATTCTGATACAGCAAGGGTTGGCGATACAGTTATTGCAATAGGTAACCCATTTGGTTTGGGTAGCTCTGTAAGCACAGGAATTATATCTGCAAGGTCCAGAGACATTAGTATCGGCACTATGAATGAATTTATTCAAACTGATGCTGCAATTAATAGAGGCAACTCTGGAGGGCCATTATTTGATTTAAATGGAAAAGTTATAGGCATTAACACCGCTATCTATTCCCCATCTGAGTCTGGCGGTAACGTGGGTATAGGCTTTGCTATACCATCTAATTTAGCTATGTCAATTATTGACACATTAAAAAGTGGCAAAAAAATAAAACATGGTTGGCTTGGTGTGCAAGTTCAGCCTATAACGAAAGAATTTGCTGAGTCTTTGGGTTTAAAAGATACAAAAGGTGCACTGGTTGCAAGTATAGTAAAGGATAGCCCTGCAGAAAAAGGTGGAATTAAGGTGGGTGACATATTATTAGAATTTGATGATAAAAAAATTGATAGAATGACACAACTGCCTCAAATGGTTTCAAGAACTGAACCTGGAAAAAAAGTACAAATTAAGTTACTTAGAAAGGGCAAAGAGGTCAATATTAAGGTTGTGATTGAAGAATCTGCAAATGATGGTCAAGGTAATAATCAAGAAGAAAATAAATCAACATCCGATTACATAACTGGTTTAACTGTTTCAAACCTGCCAAAAGAATCAAAAGAAAGTAATCCTACAAAAGGTGTGATAGTTATTAATGTAGATAGTAACAGTAATGCCACGCTGCGTGGTATTAAAAAAGGAGACATCATTATCCAATTAGATGGAACCGATATAGAAAATACTAATGATTTTCAAAAACAAGTTGATTCAGCAGTAAAGAAAAACGGTAAAGATTCAATAATGTTGCTCATTTACCGCAATGGAAATCAGTTTTTTACTTCAATAAAGTTAAAGAAATAGCACTTTTCGTAGGTTATTTACTAAATTCACAAAGCAGTAGCGTTTGCCATTATAGCTACTTCAATCTTATCAAATAAATCAAATCTACATTAGATTTATTGCATAACCATATATAAAAACCAAAGGATGTCATTCCAGTGTCAGCTACTTGTAAGAACATTTACTAAAATATACACATGAACAAAATCAACTTCCTAAAATTCATTGAACTGTGCTTTCAAACGGTGGTGCCGGGATGTGAGTATAATGATTATCAGTACATAAAAGTCATAGAAGACAGGCTGAAAGCAGCGAATGCTGGCGAAGTAAGGCGCATAATATTCAATATGCCTCCGCGTTCAATGAAGTCCATGTGCATAAGCGTTGCGTGGCCCGCATGGATACTGGGAAATCAGCCAACCGCAAGAATAATAGTTGCAAGTTATTCTCGGCTGCTCAGCGAAAAGCACTCGCTTGACACCAGGTGCGTAATGCAATCGGATTGGTATAAAGAGCTGTTTCCAGAGGTAAAATTATCCAAAGACCAGAACACTAAATATAAATTCCAAACAGTGCAGAGAGGATACAGAATCGCAACATCAGTTGGAGGGACGTTAACAGGTGAAGGTGGTGATCTTATTATTGTGGATGATCCGCTTAACCCTGCTCAAGCTTTGAGTGAAACGTTTAGAAAGCGTGTTACAAACTGGTTCGATCAGACTTTAGTAACGAGACTCAACGATAGAAAAAAAGGAGTAATTGTGCTTGTGATGCATAGGCTCCACCTGGAAGACTTAACTGGGCACCTCTTATCCAAGCCAAAAAACATATGGCATCACATTTGTTTGCCAATGATTTCTGAAAATAAGGAGGTTATTTATTCAATTAATAACCATACTGGTGTCATTCCAACCCCCCCTCCTGTCATCCCAGTGCCCAGACACTGGGATCCAGAAAATTCAACCGCAAAAGACTGGATTCCAGCATCAAGTGCTGGAATGACACTACCTGCAAGAGTATTATACTCAAGAGAAGAGAATGAGTTATTATATCCCCTGGAGGGAGGAAGAGAAGAAGTTGAGATGATAAAAGTTGAACTCGGGAGTTACGCTTTTGCTGCTCAATATCAACAAAACCCCCTGCCGCTTTCAAGCGGTATAATTAAACAAGAGTGGCTAAAACGCTATAAAAATTTCCCTGATAATCTCTCACATGTAACACAAAGCTGGGACACTGCAGTTTCAACAAACGATTCCAGCGACTTTAGCGTCTGCACCACCTGGGCAAAAATAGATAATAAATTCTATTTACTTGATGTATATCGAGCAAAGCTTGAGTATCCAAAGCTTAAAGAGCAAGTTCTGTCACTAGCTGCAAGATGGGCACCACATGCAATTTTGATCGAAGCAAAAACAAGTGGTCAGCAATTAACACAAGAGCTAAAGGCAAATAGCGATCTACCGATTATTGAAATAGTGCCACACAATGACAAACTCACTCGATTTTATCAAATTGTTCCGACTATAGAGTCTGGCAGGATTTTTCTGCCGCATCAAGCAGTATGGCTCAGCGATTTCGAGTACGAAATTTTAATGTTCCCAGAAGCCCGTTATGATGATCAGGTGGACAGTACGGTACAATATTTACAATGGATGAGAAAAATTAACACCAGTGCTTTCAGGGTCAGGGACTTTGGCCCCAACCCTAATAAAACGCTTAGATGGTTAAGGTATATCTAAAAACCTAAATTTATTTCCCCAAAGCTTCTGACATATGCTTTACCTGTTGCGGATGTTTAAGCTCTGAAGAGACACTTCCCTTATGTGGCACAGCAGGAAAAGCCGATCCAATAGAACAAAAGCCACTATTTCTATTAACTTTTTCAGAACTAAGGTTATCAGATGACGGTAATTGTGCGTTTACACATCGCATTAAGTTCTCTTCTGGACTCTCGAAAGATTTTGTTATCTCGCATTTCCCCGAAGGAGTATGCGTCAAATATAAATGCTGCTCCTCCCCAGGGGAGAAAGAGTTGGAGTCTAGCTTCTTCTGCAGCTCAGGAGAAAGAAATGGGCGTAGTTCCTTCCTCTCGTCACTAGTAAGAGGTTTTAGTCCACCTGACGCACCTTCATGCGTAGGAGAAGTCACCCCTGAGGGTGGATTACTTTTTGCTTTTATTCTAGTTGGGAATGAAAAAAATGGCTTAGACACAGATGATTTTTCAGTTACATGATACACAAGATCACTTTTACTTGAACACATCGTATCACGCTCTACGCTACGTCGCTTAAAAGGTGATAACTTTGCTAGTATCGGCATTCCTTTTTTACAGAACAAACCACCCCCATGTTTCTTCGGAGATTCACTCTCTTGTGACTGTGCTTCAGAACACTCATCACTACTTTCTCGATCACTTTTATCAGTAACTTGCTGTTTTTCAGGTTCCACACTAAAAATGCTCTCCTTACCTTTAACACTTGGAGAATCTGCAAAAACCCCAAGACTTGAGGACATTGAATCATTCCTTGTCATAAGAAAAGAAGTCGATGATGGCAACCACCAAGTACTATTCCCTATTGACGTGCTTTCATTAGCACCTTTCCATGATAAACCACTAAATCCTGGTTCAGTAAATTGCATTGACGATATCCATTTATTTTCGGACGTGCCTTGTGATAAACAAGGGTTCGTTTGCTGAGTCCAAGCACTAGTCCCTGCTGATCCACTTTCAGCAGCACCTACCTCAGCAGCGCCTACATTATGCGGCAGCACCCCTCGCCTGGGAAAACACGACTGTGGCTCCTGTATCTCTTCAAAGAAGGATGATCTTGGATCGCTACTTGAAGAATGTGCAACAGAATCCTTAGGTTTCGTAGGTGAATTACTATCATAACCACTGTCTGTATCTTTTTTCCTTTGGTTGGGCGGTGTTCTCAGTCCACTCGGTCCTGCATGTATAGGAGAATTTACTGTTGAGGAGAATTGACTCGAGCCACGTCTCTTAAAATTTTCAGGATCCACTGCAAATTCAAAACGTCCGTTTCTTTCACTATATGCAATTGGAGACTGCATAATTTCAGGAAGTAACTGAGCAATTCTTTCATTAGAGATAGCATAAATTGGGTTTTCAGAATTAGTAATATCTGGATCTGCAGTCTTGCCTCTGATATCACTTATAAGATTTTGATATTTTATATTAATTTTGTACACATCCTTATGCTTTAAAAATTCAAGCTGACCACTATATCTTTCTGTTAAAGGTACAAGGACAAAATCATTACCATTCTCTATTTTCTTTTTGTCTGTAAAAATATCATAATCATAAGCGTTAATTGATTTCCCTGTCAATTTAAAAATAAAATCGCCAAGAACATCTTTAAAATTTTCGACTTTAGAATCTTCTGTGCTTGGAGTTCTAAAATCAAATGCTACTTCCTTTTTAACATATTCTGTTACACTCTTGATTACCTTATCGCTAACGTTTTTGACGTATAACATATCATCTTTATATTCGTAAAAGTCCGAGCTCTTCAGTCCACAGTTTTCTAACCTTGAGTTAAATTCTTTAATATATGCCTGCTTAAAAAATTCAAAAGTCTCTAAATCATATTCCCTCTCAAGGTATTCATCGCTAAAAGCTATACAGTACAAATAAGGCTTACCTATTGCTCCTGTTTTAACAGTTCCTTCCATCCATTCATATGCTTCTTCCTTAGTTATCCCTACTTCTTTTTGTAGACATGCAACCACTTTCGCTCCCACAGCCCTCTCAAACTCATTAGCAAAATGAACCTTCAAGTTACGAATCACTTTATTATTTGTAGAGCCTGCAAGCTTCACTTTCACTATGCCATTACCTAAATCCTCTTTATCAGGATTAGCACCTAGAACAAATGGGAAACAGTTTAAGTTATAATATCTACTTGCTACCTCAGTTCCACCAAGATAGTGCCGCTTTATTATCTCCTCTCCTATTCCTCGCAGATATTCTTTTGTATCAGTATTACTAGCAAATAAACCAACAATCTTTTTACCTTCTACAGTAAAATTAGTATTGATCTTATTACAAGTATAATTATTTAAATTAAACGCTTTAACCAGCTCTTTTATATCCATAACTACCTCTATTAAAAATTGTTAAGAAACAACACTACTTGCTTTTGCCTTTATCTTTACTACTACCGGCACTAGTAGCACTGCTACTACCCAGTTGTGTGTTAGGCTTACTGCTTTCACGTTGCCGCTCGTAGTTTTTATACTTATCAGGACCAATCCATTCTAACCTTTCACTTGGAATCCACGAACCATCAGGTTGAGGTCCTGATTTGCTTTTTTTATCATTTGGCATATTACCCTCCAGTAAAAATATTATGTAGCTAATATACTAAAAATAAATTGTAGTGCAAGTACTTTTTTTATATTTTTTAGTATAAATTTTATTCACTCTTTTTTCATAAAACTTAAGTTTTCGAGATTCCGCTAACACGTAGCGGAATGACGAGCTGTCGACATCTATCTATATACCCCTGGATTCCAGTGTCACGCACTGGAATGACAAGTCATTGGCAACCCTAAGTTCCCTACGTCATACCGCGATTCATTCGCGGTATCTCAAGCATAGATTCCGCTAACACGTAGCGGAATGACGAACTGTCGACATCTATCTATATGCCCCTGGATTCCAGTGTCACGCACTGGAATGACATGGTGAGGCGTCATCCAAGTAGCTGATGCTGGTTCCATCCAAGAGGGTGTCATCCCAGTGCCCAGACACCTTAGACAATCTGCCAACTTCTGATTTTGTCCATTCTGGGCGGGATTGTTGAGTTCTCTGATCTTAAATACTACATTTACTTCATCAAGATCAATGTTGACTTCTTTTACTAATGTCCTAATAAGACTACGTTTAGCTTGCCAATCTAGGTGTTCCAATTCCGATTTAACACTAGAATAAAAGCCCTTTATGCTATTTGTAATAAGATTCATTTTCTGCTGTAGTCCCTTTTGATCAATCACCTTTTTCTTCTCTCCTTCAATCTCTTTTAAACGTTCCTTCATTTTTTTCATTGCCTGCTTAAAGTCTTCCTTACTTATATATTTTTCCTCACTTGTATTCTCTTGAATATAATAATCATTGATAAGTTCTTTAATATTTTGTTTTAATTGACTCTCACGTCTTGCAAACCTTTCATCTAATAATTCATTCTTATGTTCTGAAATTCTACATTGGTACTCCTTTACCATCCTATCTGGATTTTTTAATACACTTTTTACTTCTTCCCACACACCTGTTTCTAACACTTCTCCACGAATAGATCCGTTAGTGCATACCTTATTACCGTAAAAATTTCTTGTACCCAGGCAAGTGTAATAAGTATACACAATCTTTTTTTCTTTGCTGTAATTTCGCCTTCCGCAGTAAGCACGTCCACAACACTTACACACAACTAGCTTTTGCAACAGATATGTCTCTTTTCTTTGCTGCACTCTTGCTCTCTGTTTATTCTCAATCAATTGTTCTTGTACTACATTAAACAAATCCTCGTCAACTATTTTCGGCACCGGTATATGAATCCAATTCTCCTCATCTGTACTGTAAATAGAGTGAGTTCGCCGGCTGTTGCTTTTTTTTGGTTTGACTTCTAGCATTACTGGGCCCGCCTTTGTTTTACCATATGCTGCTAGCCCCTTGTATGCTGGATTTTTTAACATCTTATGGATGGTGCTTGAATGCCACACCTCTTTTCCTGTTTGTGTTCTAACAGAAGCTTCTCTTAGTCTCTTTACCGCTTCTCTAATACTTATCCTTTCCTCTCCAATCCACATGAACACCTCTCTCACTACTTTTGCTTCCTCTTCATTAATTTCAAATTTGTTTTCTCCTCCTTTTACATGCTTTCTTATATATCGATAACCATAAGGTGCATTGCTTATTACACTCACACAACCTTCTCTTGCTGCATGCAGTTTTCCCCTCATGCTTCGTATCAAGATTTGTCTCAGTTCAAACCTTCCTACTGCTCCTTGCACATCTGTCATTAAATCGGACTCTGGTGTATCATCAACCTTATGATTTGAAAAGATTATTTCTACTCTTGCTCTCTTAAATTCATCTATTACATCTCTTTGATCTACAGGATCACGTGACAACCGATCTAGTGAATAGATATAAATCTTATTAATTTTTCCTTCTGCTACTTTATCACGTAATTTCTTTAAACCTTCACGCTCTAAATTTGACCCTCTACGGCCATCGTCAGTGAATACATATTCTTCCAATAACTCATGTCCATCTACAGCAATTCTACGCTTAAGCTCTGCAATTTGGCTCTCTATTGTATGATCCCGCACTTGTCGGTCTGATGAAACTCTTGCATACAAGGCCACCGTTATCATCTTTTTCTACCTCCTTTTCGTTGTTTCTTTTTACTGAATACTTTAGTAACTGCTCGTAAGCTTCTGATAAATGTTTATCTGCTAACTCATCAGGCTCATATCGACAGGTCACAGTTAACGTTCTCTTTCTCATAATTTCTCCTGTAAATGTTTTCATAGTTCAGGCACTCCCTTTTTCCATAAATCCATTACTCTTGCGAAAAAGACGCAACTGTTAACCTTTATTTCTCTCAGCTTTTATGCAAAATTTTAGAAACACATACGCTATCTTTCATCAATTGAGCACTCTCCCAAATCATCAAGCTTCTTTTTTCCCTCTAATGATAAAATTTCCCTTTTTCCATAATCACCTCTTTCTTAGCCACAGCCCTTCTAAATTTTCACAAGCTCTTCTTTTGCCACTATCACACCTGCTGCTGATACGACCCTTATTTTTCTATGAACTCTCTCTGCTTATTTGCGATTTTTACGTTCTCTAACACTTCTTTTATCTCTTTATTATTTCTCGCATAATCCATTGCCGTTTTGCCAAATTTATCCTTTTGCTCTACATTTGCTCCCGCTTTTACTAGCTCTTCTACTATTTTTACCTCACTTACCATGCATGCCAGGTGTAACGCGGCAAATTTGCTACTTCGTTCCACTGCGTTTACCTCTACTCCTGCCTTTATCAGCTCCTTTGTATTTTCTACACGTTGTCCCATTACTGCTAAGTGCAATGGTCTATATTGTCCCGCATCTGCCACATTTATATCTGCTCCTTTTTTGATTAATAACCTCACTTTTTTTGGATCTGGCATTCCCACCGCGTAATGCAATATCGTCCTTCCTTTTGTGTCTTTTTTATTAATATTTTCTATTGAGTTATCTAATACTTCTTTCCACGACTTATTAAACTCTTCTCTTTCTTTCTTACTAAATTTTACCATAATGTTCCTCAGTTATTAATGCAATTTAAAGTGCCTCCAATTTGGCTCACTTTAGCGCTTAGCAAATCTTGTTTATTTACTAGCTACTTTTTCACTTAGGGCTGTTTTGGCATAAAAAGCAAGTTTTTTTTACAAAATATACACATTTTTTTCGCATATTAGATTAAGATATAAATCTATATACTTAATCTGTTAAATAATAAGCGGTTCCTCTCCTGCTGTTGTCAGCTTTTTCTTTTAAATTTAGGCTTCCTATTTTTCCTATTATCTTGTAGCCAACCCTTTTACTCCCTTCTCTTACAGAAAGCTCTTTTTATAGCCCTTTTATCTTCTCATCCATATCTTCTAGCTCTTTTTCCACTTCCATCAGTGCCTTCTTGACCAATGGCGCTTCTTCTAACTTTTCCCTTATTTCTTCAAACCTTCTTTCTCCTTTTTCTTTTAAATCTAGGCTAAATATCGCATCTACTGTCCGCTCCGACAACTCCCTTAGTTTTTCTAGCAACTCTTCAGTTCTCGCATAATACATTGCTGTTTTGCCAAATTTATCCTTTTGCTCTACATTTGCTCCAGCTTTTACTAGCTCTTTTATTATCTCTTTTGTTTCTCCTGTCTTGCATGCTATATGTAGTGGTGTATATCCTTTTTGGTCTTTCGCATTTACGTCACCTCCCGCTTCTAATATTGCCCTCACGTTCACTATTTCCCTCATAAATACTGCTTCATGTAGGGGGGTCCTTCCTATGTAGTTCCCAGTATTAACATTCGACCCTGCTTTTATTAGCTCCCTTACTGTCTTTTCACAACTCATTAAGCTCGCACTATGTAATGCCGTATATCCTCCATCATCTATAGCATTTACATTTGCTCCTCCTTCTATCAGTGCTTTTACATTCTCTACCTTTCCATAGAATGCCGCTAGGTGCAATGGTGTCTCGCCTCTATTGTTTCTATCGTTTGTACCTGCACCTTTTTCTATTAATAACTTTATTACTTCTGGATTTGACACTTGTGCTGCTCGGTGCAATATTGTGCAACCTGCTGCGTCTTTTTCATTTATTCCACGAAATGAATTCTCCTTTAATTTTTCCAGTCTTTTATTTAAATTGAACATTTTAGTTACCTCACTATAAAAACATACATAAAGTCGCCAATTTGGCTCACTTCAGTGCAAGATCAATTTCTTATGTTTACCTACACCTACCTAATTTATAGCTGTTTTGGCATGGAAAAGCAACTTCTTTTTTTCAAAAAACACACATTTTTACCGAATGTTAATGTAGTATATGAAGATATAAATATATGTATTTAATTCATTAAGCATATAGGTTGTTTTTCTTCCCAGGACCTGTTCAAATGTCGATGTTCATGCCATGTTAGTACACCTGGGTAAAACACTAAAATGTAGTTTTCTAGCTCGTATGTTGCATTTTTTTGCTTTGAATCCAATTCGTTTTCAAAATGAATGTAGTGTTCTGCTACGCTAAATCTTATTATTTTGGGGGTAGAGAAATTCTTTACTTGATAGTGGTGAACGGCAAAAAATCTTTCTAAAATTGGCTTGTATTTTAAATTCCACAGTTGTTCAGATAGCTTATCACTTCCTAGTAAAAACCTTTTTCCCCTCTCTTCTATACTACTTACTGGAAAACATGCGTTTATTTCTCCTAAACTCCAACTGTCCGATAATACTATCTGCGCTTTAGCAAACTTAATCTCAGGTAATAAGCTCTGTGGTAGCGGATATAACGTTTTTAAATTATTCCACTGATGACTTCTTTCATAAATACCGTTATAATTCTTTGTGTGAGGCTCGGTTTCTCCAAGGATTGCTACATCTAGCCTATACAGATCATTACTTAATGCCTGCTCATAATGATCGCGTAGATAGTTTTCTATAATCCTAATAACTGGACCACTAGACCTGAAAAAATTTACTCTCCCAAATGATAACACTGGTCCATCTTTTTCTATTTTTACCCCCGAATAGTCAGAAAGAAGATCTCCAAATAAACTCTCATCCAATATAAATCTCTGCGCATTATAATAATCGTTAAAAATCCTCATTAGCCGTGATCTTGCTGGCAATGATAGTTTTGCTAATTCTACTACTGCATCAACGAAGAAGTCGTTCGGAACATCTTTTATCCCTATCTGTAATTCAAAAAAGTGTTCTCCGGGTGGCTCTTCAATAATTGTAATATCTTCTATATTTGCCCACTTCAGTGCTATTTTCAGCGATGCTGGTGTTCCTCTCAAACGCTGAAATTTTATTCCTTCTTTTATCGCCTTTCTTTTGTCTTTTACCCAGCGTAGAATTTCCCCCAATCCATATTCTTCAACCAACCACGGCAATATTTTTTCCCCTAGGCTAAATTTAAATCCTTTTACACAGCTTGGGTCTACTTTGTAATCGATTGCATCAATCAGCGCTTTTTCTTGCTTTGTTGCGTTTGGTGGTAATAGCATTAATTCAACTCAACATTTAAACTTCTTAAGGCAGCACACTCATTCCCCAGTACCACAACATCCTCTCTTGGCTCGATTAATTCTACGTTTTCTACCCCATCCACAAACAGGTTGGCTATAATCCATGATTTCGTTACTTTCCATCCTAATCTTTTCGTTGTTTCAAATTTTTCTATAAATTGCTTCTTCACCGTTTCAATAATATCTGGTCTTTTAATGCTAATTTTACTGTGGATATCTATTTCTATAATATTGCAACTTACCACTTCTATTGTATCTGTTAAAATCCTCACATCCTCCCTGTTTAGCTGATTTCTGACAATTTCTAGTAATTCTTCTGGCAGTGTGGATAATTCTGTGGATAAGATTGAAACTTGTACTTTTCCTGGTACAGGTGATTCTACTAATGCATCTTTTACTCTCGTATCTGCTGATAATGCATAATACCGATAATTTCCTCCTGTGCTTGAGCCAACTATTCTTGCCTTGATTCTTTTTCTAAATCGTTCATCCTTTTCCCCGTTCTCCCTTTCCACTCCGTAAAATTCAGCTAAATCATCAAGTTCTTCTCCCCTTGCAAACTTAAGTAAGTTGCCCCTTGCTGCTTCGTTTATTCTTTCTCTCAGCAAAAGTTCTCGCCATGCTGCTACCTCTAAAATCTTTATTGCTGGGTCACTTTCTACTAATGCTGTAAAACTTGAGTCTCGACGTATCAACTCCTCCTTCATACGTGAAAAGATTTCTTCGAAGTTCAGTGGCTCAATAATGTTAGGCTGCTCCATCTTTATACCACAACTCCATCAAAGCGAATCTTTTCCCCCATTGGTAAGTACAATCCTTCTAGGTCAAGCGTTACTTTTCCTTCTTTCACTTCTGTTATTTTTACTTTTTCTAACTTAAATCTCTTTTCCCACTTTTGTAGTGCTTCTGCTGTTGCTGCGTAAATTTCTAACGTAAAATCACGATTTACTGGCTTATCTACTAATTCAAATAATCTTGAACCGTAATCTCTTCTCATGATTCTACTACCAATTGGTGTGGTCAAAATATCAACTATTGACTGTTTCAGATGGTCCAAATCTTCTAATTCCTTACCTGTTTCAGCACTCATTCCCTTCATATCTTTATCCAGAAAAAACGCTGCTACTTCCACTTACTACCTTAAAACCACATGAGGCTAAATCACCAACTCGTGCAATACCAATATCATTAACAAATACGCTGTTTGACCCTTGCGTTAGTTTCTCACCTAGAGTTAAGATATCTCCTTTTCGACAAACAGATCTACCGTTTACAAAAACGTCGTTACTACCACTCATACAAACATGAACCGGTATCCCCATGCAATGATCTCCTATACAAACTATAGCTCTTCTCATGTCAATTGAGATCAACTCTCCTTCCCTTAAGTTTTATTCCTTCTTTTGTCATCTCTATACTCGATTTTCCAACTTTTAGCGTTATTTTATCTACTACTTCAATCTCAAGATGATGATTCTCCTTATCGTACGATAATTTCGTTCCATCCTTAAACTCTAAAATATGCGCGTCTTTTCGGCATTCCGAGGGAAAATACTTCTGCTGATAAATTGCCGGTAACACCACCCCTAATGACAACTCTCCATATGGCGATAATACTATTACTTGCTCATCAATATTCGGCGCAAACCAACTTCTATCTTCTCCTGCTCTTGCCGTTATCCACGGAAGCCAATCGGTTATAAATTCTCCTATTTTTACCCGCACTCTTGCTTTTTCATAATCTACTTCTTTAACTAGACCTATACGAATAATGTTCGCTAGCCTTCTATTTAGCTCTGCAATCGCAAAATTATGATCCAACATGTACTTTACCCATCTCTATAATATGCGCCAGTTTCTGACCACACTGACTTCCCTACGTGCATCTCATGAGCCCATTCTACCAGCCACACTAAATATGCATCCAACTCTGGTTTAAAATTGTCTACTTCCGCTGATAAAAATTCTCCCGGCAAAACATTTTCCACGTTCCAAGTGTTTTTATTCACTACTCTTGCAACTTCTGCTGCTAATGACCTTACAACTACCGAGGAATCCTCGACTGTTCCATCAACTACAATTCTTGCTTCAAATCTTGCTCTCAGCGCAAGTTCCTCTGTCCCAGGGTCTTTCCCTGGTTCTAAACTTGCAAGCTCTACAAATACTGCTGGCGCTATTATTTTCCGACGTTCTGCTCTATACACTTCGCACGTTTGTATTGCTGGGATTTCTTCTTTTAGCGTTTTACAAATTGCTTCATGTAAACCTTTCCAAAATTCTTTCATTGCTTCTTTAAAAGAACATTCAACTCATGCTCAAAATATTCCTCAAACACTTTTCCTGTTTTATAATTAGCCATTTCTTTTATTATCTTTTGTACATTTTCTCCGATCGGTACGGTAACTTCATAAATTGGCAAGGCTGTCCTTCCTCTTCGTCTAAAAATACCTCTATGTCCGGTTGGCATCTTAGCAATAAATGCTCCTTCAAACATATGTTTTCCTGCTTTTGCTCCTTTTGCCATTTGTTTTATATCGCCAAGCTTTGAAGATTTTACTCCGTATAACCCTATCCTTACTAGAGCCCTCTGATAATTTCTTGTTGCTCTGATTGTCCATAATCTTTTTCTGATTAATTGCCGTTTTATTTGCGTATCTTTACTTAGTTCTTTCGTAGCTTGCTCTTTTGTCCACAATGCCGTTTTGTTTAATGCTCTTACTGTTGCTTTTGTTATCTTAGCTTGACTAGCTTCAATACTTTGAATTATTTTCTCAATGCTGCCGATCACTTCAATCTCAACACACATTTACACCCCCGATGCTTGAATTTTCCAGATTATTCCTGAATTATCCCTAAGCGGCGGTGAGTGTACTCTGTATCTACAACTACCTATAGAAAAAGTATCTCCCACCATTGGCTTTAATACATCAAACACACTTACTTCTAAAGTCAAAATTTCTCCTACAAATTGCCCTTCACCAATCCCGTATAATCTATCTGGCTGTTGCTTTAATATCTGCACCATGTATGACTTATCCTTTGATTCATACAACGCTTGCTGCCCTAGATGTGCAAAACAATCTTTCAATAATCTTTTTATTTTTTCTTGCATACTTTACCTTTATGCACTAATCTCTACATGCACGCTAAGAAGGGGCATACTGGTAGAGCACTTTCATGCCTCACCACTTTTGTAGTTGCTCTACCAGTATTGTTATGCTGCAACGACTTTGATTAATATTCCTGGGCGATGGCACATTGGTAAAGGATTTGACTGAGTATGTAAATCGGTCCCTCTATCAAATCTTCTTGGCTCTTGTTTTGCATATAACGGTTGCCCTAGTGTATTTACTGTTTCATTGAAGTCCGCTGGGGCAAAGTAAGTAGTAAATGTGCTTGCTGTTCCTAGTGGAAAACAGTGTCCCGTGTCTTTTTCTATAAATCTTCTCACATTTCCTTCAGGGTCAGTTGCTTGCCCTCTGTACTCCTCAAATGTTATTCCACAGAACGTAAATCCTGATCTCATGTCGTTCCGGAGTGCTGCTCCTTCTTGCCATCTCTCGTATGCTTCTTTTACCTTGGTATGAGAAGTTAAAGCGTCAAAAAACTCTGGGCTTACCAGCGCATGAATCCCGGTCATATATTCACCACTTAAGTTGTCCTCAACATGCCTCAATACTTCCAGACACTTACGCTTGACATCGGTGGTTGCTGTTCCCAGCGCAAAATTTACTACTTTTGGCGTAATTTCAAATTCGTTGTAAAGGTTTAATAACTCACTGCCATCAGCATCCAGAATAATCCCTTTTAACGCCCCCATCCGCAAATGTTCTAACGTTATCGCATGTTTGTTTCTCATCAACTCCAGGTGATCTGTTACTACACTCGCCAACGCTTTCAGTTCATTCTCTGACCCAAATGCTCTTATTCCTTGCACTTCCTCTGGTAACACTACATCATCATGGGGAATATGTGGTATCGTAAATGTTCTTATTTTTCGTTTTCCACGTTTTCCCACTGTTGCTGGTGCTCCCGGAACTTGCGTTGGTAATAAACTCAATACTCCGTTTTGCTCTTCTATCGTAATATGTCGAAATCTTACCGATCTACTTGGAAATAAATTTAAATTTTCGACGCGACCATAATTTATCGGCAATATGTTTATTGCTTTAGTTAATTTCGTCATACTAAATGCTGGATTTGTAAATGGATTTTGCATTCTTTCCCCCTTTCCCTTTAATGCTGTGTGTTTTAAGTTGTTTCTATGTAAGTTGCTGAGTCTGGTAGCTCGTTAAACTCCCTTGCGGATGATAACGCCTCGTGCTTCAAGTTGTTTTATTGCTGCAGCTTTTTGCTCTTCTGTTATATTTGCTGGCCACACCACTGCATGATCTGCTAACATTGCAATACGAGTAATGATTACTGCTTTGGTGGTTTCCGTTGCGTTTACATCACTTGTTATTACACCTATCGCTGTTTGTGTTCCATCCGTGGCCGTTGGATTTATTATCTTAATCATGTTATCTTTATCATAGCCAACAACTGTTCCAAGTTTGAGGTTTTGTCCTTTGGCTACGGTTATTTCCTCTCTTGTATAATCTCTATATACTTCATATTTCAGAAGGTCACCTAAATTATTTGTTTCAGTTATACTTGTCATATTTCCCCTTTTTTTCCTTTAGTTTTACCGCCGTGTTTATAGTTGTTATATGCGGCGGTTATAATTGTGGCGCGTTTTGAACACTTATTTACCGCGGCGTATGTTAGCATTATATACCGCGGTTAAGACCATCAAATGCCCCGACTTTTCGCTACCTGCATCATCAAGTCTTCTGGTGTATTTTGCGGTATTGTACTCAAAATCTCTGTCTTCTTCGTTCTCTCCGC
This sequence comes from Wolbachia endosymbiont (group A) of Hedychridium roseum, assembly GCF_964028325.1. NCBI lineage: Bacteria > Pseudomonadati > Pseudomonadota > Alphaproteobacteria > Rickettsiales > Anaplasmataceae > Wolbachia > Wolbachia endosymbiont (group A) of Hedychridium roseum. The sequence continues at coordinate 1,106,316 of NZ_OZ034755.1, forward strand.
CAGTATTGACATTAATATCTCTTGGGCTTGTTTTGCATTTACACCTTGCTCAATAAATTCTCCTATTTTCTCTGGCATCTTTGATAAATTACATAATCTTATCACCTCTAATACTTCCGTGCGGCAGCTCTCGTACCCTAAACATCTTCCTTGCTCAATATCAATATCTATTGCTTGTTCTTTTATCTCAGTTTTAGTCATATTTCTCCTATAATTATCTATAAATTCAGAAAACGTTGTGATTCCATCAGCAAGTCCAATCTCTATTGCTTTCTCACCAAAATATAGCCCTGCTTCCGTTGATCTGATCTTTTCCGTTGAAAGACCTCTATTTCTTGCTATAAGCTGCAAAAACATTTCATATAGACGATCTACTTCTTTTTGTAAGCTTTCCAAACTCTCAGATGTTATTGGCTCATGCGGATTTAAATCATTTTTTCGACTTCCAGCAAAAACAGTTGTGTACTTAATACCTTGCTTTTCATCAAATCCACTTTGATCTATATGACTTGCTATTACTCCTATACTTCCAACTCCTGATGTTCTCGTTACCAATACTTTTTCAGCACTTGATGCAATTGCATACGCTGCGGAATACGCATCATCATTTGCTATCGCCACAATCCTCTTTTTTGTTCTTGCTTCGTAAATAAAGTCGGAAAGGTCAAATAAACCGTTTACTTCCCCTCCGGGGCTGTCTATGTCCAAAATTATTGTTTCTACTTCTTTATCTATTAAAGCTTCTTCTATCTCTTCACGTATCTTCTCATATGATGTCATCCCTAAAATATCGTCAAAAGCTTCTGAATTCTTCGTCAAGATTCCATGTATTGGTATTACTTTTATTCCCCTTTCACTATTTCTTGTTACATGTTTTATGTTTTTAAACGTAGGGTGTTTTCCAGCATGTAATGACAATAATTCAAAACTCCTTTGCTCTATCATCATCGGCTTATTCATCCAATTTATTTGTGTCGTCATATGTTTTTAAAATTTTTTATTTGTGTCTGGGGCAATAAAAACCCATTTGTCATAGAAATAGAATTTTATATCATTTCAGCATTAGAATTCACATCAGAATCAAAATTTAAGCCCAGTTCACTCGCACGTCTTTGATCTTCGGCAATTTCTTGGTCGACTTCTTCTACATCATAACCAAGTTCCGAAACCACCTCTGACCTACTCTTAAACCCATTCCTTACCGCCATTTGCTGTGCTTGCTGGTCTTTTAGCGGATCCACCCAATCAAATCCTTGTGCTATCCATTTTACTTCTTCTTTTCCCCCTTTTTTCGTCCATTCTTTGCCTATATCAAGTTCTCCTGAGAGTAGGGCTAATTCTAACCACCTATCCCATACCGGACGGCAAAATTGAAATACCATTATGTTATGCTGTAACATTCCGCACCTCCGGCGAAACTCTATTAACCCAGCTCGGATTGATGAATAATTGACACCACTTAGATCTCCTGTTAGCTGCTCGTAAGTTATTCCCCATGCCTACTGCTATTGCCCTGAGCTGCTGTTTCATGAATGCTTCATAACTTCCTCCAACATCTGATGGTTCCGAGAACTTGATATCTTCCCCTGGATCTAAAAGTTGCATAGTCCCAGGTTCTAAACCTGATAGTGCTACTCCATGCTCATTTGCTTGCGCCTCACCTAAAATATTTGCCTCAGGATCGAGTCTGGTAATAAACCCTGCAAACATCGCTGCAGTCTTTTTTCTCACTAATTCCGCATCGTCATATTGATCAAGTTCATAAAGCTTTAACAGTACACTGGACAACCACGGTACTCCTCGAATCTGCCCAGATCTTAGTGGCCTGTAGATATGTAAAACATCATTTGCTGGCACTCTCACCGATTCACCAAACGAGCCTTCACCTGGATGTTCTCGAAAAAGGTAATACGCTTCTCTTTGCCCAAGCCTATTGAACTCAATCCCGTTTCTAATTACATTACCGTTGGCAAGGGTTTGATTACTCTTATTGTCTAAATGCTCTGATTCCAGTACTTGTAATTGCAACGGCACACAAAGTCCATCTTCTCGTTTTCTTGTTCGGAGTCTTACAAAACATTCCCCTCCTTCTATCATACTTCTGCATACTAGAGCTTGTAACCCATAAAAATCACTCACTCCGCTACTGTCTGTTTCATCTGTCCATCTCAGCCATAACTCTTGAACTCTTTTGCGAAACTCTGCATCTTTGGCTTTTGACTGCGGTTTTATTCCTGTCCCAACAGAGTTACTTACTATCGTATCGATGATGTTTGCCGCATAGGAGTTCTTTCTTACCATGTCACGTGAACGACTACGCAGGTGTTCAAGGCTTTGAGACAGCAAATTGTTTATGCTTCCTGACTCTGGTTGAAAGTGCAATAATCTTCTGCCAGATCCAGCTCCATCCCATGCTGAACTTTTTGGTTTTGTTGGTTTCCGAAATAATTGTTTGAATGATTTCAATAACATCCTGATATCCAAAAATCTTTTAATTCTTCCAATGTTCCGTTGAATTTATTTCGATCGCATCGGCCGATTCCTTTTACTTCATGCGGTTTTTTTCCGCTTTTGCCGTCAGTGTATTGCCACAGAGCCCACTTCTTCCACCCCTTTGGTAACACAGGCTCCTCTCCCCATCTTGCAATCCACAATGGGCACTTCGTCAAAATTGGTGTGACAAAATCTTCTAAAAAATAGGTGCTTCCATAAATCAGTGGTAAACGACCTGTTACTTCGTGAACTCTATCAACAAAATCTTCTGCTTGCTTTGGCGTTATGTTTTTTCCGCTTTGGTTTTCTTCAATATCAAGCGCAAGCAATACTTGAGAATGATCTCCTACTGTTTCTAAAAAATGGTTAGCTTGATCTTTTCCGTTTTCTCCTACTCCAAAATGATATGAACCCCATAAAAGTCCCTCTTCTTCAGCAGCTTTTCTTCTTTCTACATACGTTGGATCAATATACTTCAGTCCTTGCGTTGCTTTATGAATGACGCCAGCTATACCATCTTCTTTTGCTAATTTGAAATCTACGTTCTTATCCCAATGCGAGAGGTCTACCACTGCATTTATAAACTTTCCTGATGCTATATTACCTGTGGCTATAATATACTTTAAATGCTCTAAAAAGTCCGGATACTCATTTTCCATCATATAACTTCTCATACCACTCCTTTACTAGTTGCAATAACAATCTTTCTCTTCGGCTTCACACCTGCAACTTTTAACTCTGCTTTGATTCGTTGCCTGAGCTCCAATAAATCCTTTATTTGAACTTCCCCGTACCTAACCACATGATCGCCGTACGCAATTGATACTACTCTCTCTCCGCTCTGTAGCTTCTTTATCGCTTCTTCTACTTGAGTTAAATATTCTTGGTTGTACATCAACTTTTCTCACTCAACCATTGACTCCTTCTCACTCTCTTTGACTTTTTAGCTTTTTCACCTGCTAAACTTTCCCATTTACTCTCTGATCAACGATCAATCCCCAGGGCAATAGACGCTGCTCTTGCGTAAATTCGGCAATCTAGTACTTCATTTCGATCTCTTATCTTTTGCCACTCTTGTTTGGTATACCCTTTTACTACCTTGGTAATTAGTTGCTCTGCGGTTAGCTGCTTAAAATATTCAGGTGGATACTCTGGAAAATGACAATACCCCGGCGCCCCTTCTGTTAAAACATTAAGTAGCTGAAAAAGCTCTGACTTTAATATCGATACCCCAACTGGCCACAGCTTCATTCCTCTCTTTAGCTTTTGTCCGCTAACTGTTACATCAACTCTACTTGGGCTGCTAAGTGGCACTAGCGCTTTGTTTGCTCCTTTTACTGCCATTACTCTTCCAGACCCTTGGTGACCTCTTACCCAGTTGTATACCTCTTGTGTTGCATACCCAGCATCTACCGCCATCATGCTTATCATGTATTCAAGACCATTTTCACCGATAAAATGATGATTTAATAATTCCGAAAGTTTTCCCCATACTTCTTCACTTCCAGTATCACCTTCTAATACCTGGTAGTCTATTGACCAACTTTCTCGGTTTTTTCCCCATGCTACTACTTCTACTTCTAACCGATCTTTTTGTACATCAACCCCTGCCGTTAACACTATTTTTCCACCTTTTGGCACCGTACCTATCGGAAAATTTTCTCGACGCTCAAATAGTTGCTTCCAGTCTGGTACTTCTCCTTTATCTACCCAGGTTTCTCCGAGTGTTGTATTTATCCAAACTTTCAGTAATTGTTCATTTTCCTTTGCATGTAGATAATCTTCTACTGCTTGTTTCCAACTATACCAGCCTACTGGGCTATACAAGCTTGAAAGGTGGAATCCTATTTTTGCCTCTTTTTTTCCTTCTTTCCCTGTAGCTCTCCATTCACCTCTAGCTAGCATCTCCGTTTTCTGATGATTTTTTATTTCTCCCCTACACTCTATGCAAACGTAGTGGGCTGTTGAGGGTTCTTTATCTTCCCACTTTATCTGTGGCCATTTTAGCACCTGATAGTAATTACAATGTGGACAAGGTACAAAAAAGTAACGTTTGTCTGAACTCTCAAATTCCTTCTCTATTCTGCTTATTCCGTGAACTGTTGGTGTCGATACCAAAAAAATCTTTCGACGAGCAAAAGTATTAGTTCGCGCGATACTGAGAAGAACTGGATCTCCTTCTCCTCCTGAATCTCCTGGATATGCATCTACTTCATCTAAAAAAAGATATCTTACCGGCATTGAACGCAGACCCACTGGACTATTGGCACCTGTTACTACTACCGTTCCTCCTGGAAACTCTTTGCTCTGCACAGTATTGCCTGAATCTCTCGACCTTGGATCTTTTATTTTACTCCTTAAACATGGGGTATCTTCAATGAGCGGCGCAAATCTTCCCTTTGACCAGCGCTTGCCCATTTCAACTGTTGGCTGTACTACCAGCATAGGGCCTGGTGTTTGGTCGATAATATAACCGATCCAGTTATTTCTAGCTTCTGTTCCTCCAATTTGCGCTCCTTTCATGAATACCACCTTTTCAGCCGGTGAAGACGAAGATAGTGAATCCATTATTTCTCTAAGGTACGGCGTTCTCTCTGTCCTCCATTTCCCCGGCTCTGATGATGCTATCGTTGAAAGTTGACGATTTCTATCTGCCCACTCTGATACTTTAAGTAGCGGATCTGGCTTTAACCCTGTATAAAAGCTACTGCTATACATCACACCATTGCCTGCCAAAATTTTGCTACATTTTCTACTTCCATATCGGTAAAAGTAGAACTTGGTTGTTTACAGTGGACATCTGTTGATTCTTTAGCAAAACAACTTAGAATAATGACTGCAATTATTCCTGCATATGCTGTAGAAATAGAGATGCTTATAGCTATTGAGCCTATTATTATAAGGCGTCTACTAATTTTCTTTAATAATTTTAAATTATTTGAATATAAATTAACAGTAGTCATTAAAATGTATTTTTCGATAATTCTTCGAGTGCATTGGTAATCTCTTCTGTTAACGTTTTATGGATCTTCTCTGTGTCGTTCATCGATGCTAGTAATGCTGATACTCTGTCTGGGATATTGAGGAGATTGTTTCTCACTACTCTTGCCACGTTAAATGCTTCAGTCTTTACTTCCTCTACTGAGATAAGTTCACCAATTTCAGCTTTTGCTTTTGCCTCCAGCAGTTTTCCCCGCTCCATCTCGTTTTTTATCCGGGTTTTAAGCAACATCGTGGAAAGTTCATTATTTCCTCTTTTTTCCCCTTCTTCTCCACCTTTTCTCCTCAGTGGTTGACTTGGATCTCTAATTGCTTCTATTGCTCTATTTGCTTGTTCTCGGTCAATCAAACCATCCTCCAGCTCAACTATTCCTTTCTTTACTAAGTAACAGACGTACTGCTTTGAAACTCCCAGTTCTCTTGCCCATTCCGTCTGCGTGATTTTTCCTCTTTCCACCTTTCTTTCCCCTCTTTTTTCCCTTATTTCGTCCCTTACTGTCTTGATTCTTGAATTTGTGCGAAAGTTTTACCAGAACCAAAAAGGGTGGAATCTCTTCCCGTATACACCTGCCAACGCTTTATCGTTACATCTACAAACGTAGGATCTAGCTCTATCGTCCTACAGATTCTTCCTGTCCTCTCACAGGCAATTAATGTACTCCCAGAACCACTAAATGGATCAAGAACTATGTCTCCTGGTCTACTGCTGTTTACTATCGCTCTCTCCATTAACTCCACTGGTTTCATCGTTGGGTGCAGCGAGTTGTACGTTGGCTTATCATAAAACCGTAGGTCACTTTGATTGCGTCCTCCATGCCACTCACGTTTATTGCCGTTTTTCCAACCGTAGAGTATTGCTTCGTATTGTCTTTGGTAATCAGATCTTCCTAGCGTAAAATGATTCTTTGCCCAAATGATGAATGTCGACCATCTTCCACCTGCTTCTTCAAATACTTTTTGCAAGGTCGAAAGCTCAGATGATGATGCACAAATGTAAATTGCCCCTTTGGTGTATGCTAAAACGTGAGTACAAATGTCATACAGAAAAAGCTCGTATTTTTCACCTTGATCATCGTTTAATATCTTCTTGTCTTCTCTCTCTTGACTGTCACCATATGCTACGTTATACGGAGGGTCACACACCGTAATATCTGCCATTTTATCGTCTAATACCGCTTTAAACGATTCAACCAGACAACTATCACCACAGTAGATTCGATGACCACCTAAAATCCACAGATCCCCTGGTTTTGTTATTTCCACTTTTTTGTCATCACCAGCTAAATCAGAAAATTTTTCTCCCTTTTCCCCTTGTTCTTCCCTTCCATCAAGATTATCAAGAAAGCGTTGGACTTTTTCTAGCTCAAATCCGGTCATTTTGAGGTCAAACTGTAAGTCTTCTAATTCTTGAATTTCTACCTTTAAAAGATCATCGTCCCACTTTGCCCAGTTAGCTGATTGATTTGCTAGTAACTGAAAAGCTTTGGTTTGGGCATCACTTAAATTATCACTGAGCACCACTGGAATACTCTCCATACCCAGTTTTCTTGCTGCTTTAAGCCTTAAATGACCATCTACCACAGTGCCATCGCTTTTTGCAACTATCGGAATACGAAAACCAAACTCCCGAATTGAAGCGCACATTCTGTTTACTACATCGTCATTCTTGCGAGGGTTGCGATCATATTCGACAAGATTTTCAATAGGATAGTAGTGTATTGCTAAATTCATATTCTTAATATTTTATTAAATTGCTATATTTAAATTCTTAACAACTAATTAAAAAGTTAATAATCAAAATACGTCTGACGCTAGAGAAGGTTTGGGCTTTTTGCTACTAAGTCAGCCTGGCTGGCGGGAAGGACCCATATTTCACTCTGGTCCTTTGTTATGAAAATCGTTATTTATAGTAGAATTAGTATTAAAACTCATTATGTAAAATATTAATATCACAGCATTCGCTAAAACTCATTATGTAAAACATTAATGCCAAAGCATCTGCTTCATTATCGTCTTGAGGAAAAAAACCTTTGCCTTTCACAGCTTCAATGACTTCACCCTTACTTGCATTGCCTTTGCCTGCTATGAAACGTTTTATCGTCTTCACCGGAACACCTTTGTATGGAATTTTTTCCCTCTCACACCAAGCAGCTAAAACGGCAAAGAAACCACCATAACAATGCGCAGCATCAGTTCCAAGGTGTCTTCTTACTTCTTCAAAATACACCACAGAAATGTCTTTCAAGGAATTAAGCCAATTACTAAAACTTAAGAAGCACATGCCACCTCCGCTGAAACGGCTACCATGAAAATTTTTGCTCCCACTTTGAATTACTCCATCTGTAAGAATAGCCCAGCCAGTTTGTTTGCCGAGGTCGAGTGTTAGCATTTGCTATAATTTTACTGTTTAAAACTATGAGTAGCCTGTTTGACAATCAAAAACTTGCTAATGCCCAATAAGCTGAGTTTCCTCCCCCTAATAGTTATATACAGTAAATGTAACTTTTTGTTCAGTATTAATTATCATTTTATTGCACAATTTGGTAAAGGTGTTTGAGATAATCTAAATCTTGATAGTTGCTCCACTACCTTATTTCTTTTATCCATTGTTTCTTTTTCAGTCTTTTCCACTTCATTTCTACATTTTTCAATCTCTTCTAAGTTTTCTTCTGACTCTTTTATCCTTTTATCCTTTTATCCAGTAGGTCAATGAAGGCATTGGTGTCAGATTTTAAGTTTTCCACTTCTTTTTTGTCTTTACTTTCTTCTATCCTTTTTTTTATCCGGGTTTCGATATCAGAATCTAAGTTTTCTTCTATTTCTCTTCTCTCTATACTTTTTTCCAGCAAGTTGATTAAGATATTAATATCAGATTTTAAGCTTTCTACCTCTTTTCCAAAAACTTTTATATAATCCAAAATAAGATCTAGTATAAATTTATCTCCTCTATAATTCAGCTCAGGTTGTATTGTCAATAGCCTTATGAGCTCAATCGTTGCTTCTTTTCTTTTTTCTACATAGCCATAGATTTCAGCCTCTTCTAAAAGTCTAAAAACATCAATATTGTCGCGCAAAAAGTCTAAGTTCCTTTTCTGCATGATTTCTCATATTTGTTAGTCTCAGCTTTAGTTTTTTTAGGCAAAAGCTTGTCTAATTTGATTTAATCACTCTAGATGCAAAAGGGGTGATAAGGAGAATAAAGGGAATTGCCCACCCTTGGAGACCATCAATGCCAAAAGCCCCTAGCGGACAATTGCTACTTTGCTACATTCACCAAACGTGGAAAGAAGGGGAAGAGGGGAAAATAAAAGTAGTGAATAATGCTATCCATGCAGTACCGATGAACGAATTGGAAGCAATGAAGAGTGGAATAAGAGATCTTTATGCACTCTTTGCAGAGGAGCGTCTACGCAGTGATGCAAATTCAAGAGAGCCTACCACTAAAAAAGGAGTATTTGTCGATCCCTTATTTGATGATGATATGCGCGATCAAGGAATTGTTCAGTTTGCAGCAATAGTAAATAAGGAACTGATATTGCCGATAAACGTGGAAATTATTGATGTTGAAAGAGGTAAGGAACCTTATTTATTGCCGTATGAACTTGAGCCAGTGCTTGAGCAGCTTTTACAAACTAAAGAGATGAAGATAAATCCTTATCAGGCATTTGATCCAGTACCGGCAAAAGTTACCATGAACAAAAACATCGATCACTGGACCAAGGTAAAGACCAATTGGTCAAGTCCAGTGACAAGAGAATTTACTACTTCTGAAGTTTCTGAACTTTTATCCAGTAGTACAAAAGAGGAAGAGTTTATGAGAGAAGCAATACAAGATTTTGAGATCGAAGGTTTTGAGCCAAATGAGAAGCTTAAAGAGATAAAATTCGATGGCATCGTCATTCAACCCGTGGCATAGGGGGAAAAAAAGTGGAAGCTAACAACCAGGGAAAATTAAAGGGAAAGGTGAAAGTACCGGCAAATATTCCAGCAGGTACTAAATTAGTACAGTTTTATGGGGATAAAGGAAGCTATGGAGAAGCAACATATACTGGTAAAAAAACTATTACCATAGAAGAACGAAGAAGAGTTTTTTCCAGCAAACGTGTTGATCCTTTAGCACAGACATTTACCTTGGATGAGAGTAGGCATATAGGAGGTGTAGAGCTATGGTTTACAAATAGCGGCAAAAGACGTGTTGTTGTGCAGATTCGGGAAACAACAGTTGGAGTGCCCTCGCAAACAGTTATCGCTGAAAATTCCATCGAGCCAACTAAGATCAATACTGATGGCACAGCAACACGTATAACTTGGTCACCAGTATTTTGCCATGGAGGGCAAGAGTATGCGATAGTTTTACTGACTGATGATGCAGATACAGCGGTAAAGATAGCAGAACTCAGCAAATATGATGCAGTAAACAGCCGTTGGGTAACCAGTCAGCCTTATCAGGTGGGAGTATTACTGTCATCGAGCAATGCAAGTACGTGGACACCGCATCAGAATTTTGACCTTACCTTTCGACTTTTAGCAGCGAAATTTACTGAAAGTTTTCACGTTATTGATCTTGGCAAAGTTACTGCAAATAATACATCAGACTTAATCGCTCTAACCAACATAGAAAAAGTGGGTTTTGATACTAATGTAGAATTTATCTTAACAGATGAGAAAGGAGAAGAAAATTTTCTGTCTGATAATTTGCCGCTCGCACTGCGCGCAAGAATAAGTGGAGAATTAACGGTAAAAGTAGCGCTCAAAGGATCGGGGAAAAAAAGTCCAGTTCTCTACCCTGGGTTACAGCTAGTTATGGGGAATATTTCAGAGTCCGGAGATTATGTAACTAGGAGCATTACAGCAGGTTCCAACACTAAGATAACAATTACCTATGATGCGCTGATACCTGGTACTGCAGACGTTAAAGCATATGTGCAGAAGGGGGTGGAAAAAGGAGAAAAATGGCAGTTAGTAAATTTAACAACGGGAAAACCAATCGGAGAAAATTGGGTGGAAAGAACTCACGTGCTATCAAATTTTAATGGTAATGAGACAAGGGTAAAATTAGTGCTTAGCGGAACGGTTGTCTATCGTCCAAAGGTGAAGAATCTACGAGTAATTATCACGTAATGCCAAACGAAGAGACCAAAAGAGGATATCCTTTGCCGCATCCAGAGAACATAGCTGTAGAAGATGTAGTACGTATACGCAGAGCCATAGAAAAGATAGATGAAGATATGAGTGAAAGAGAAGATGAACTTAAAAATAATTTTGAACGATTTAGATTTGAAACTTTTTTGAATTTTTGGGAATGAAAGAAGCAATAGAAGCATTACACCAAAGGATAAAGGATTTAGCAGCAAATAGCACACCCGATCAACTGGCGTATCTTGCGAAATCGTTGGAATTGATAATAGATAAAAAAGCTATTTCCAACGTTGTGCAAATGACCACAATAAAAGAAATAATTGATGCACTACAAGGAAGGCTTAAGGATTTAGCAGCAAATAGTACACCAGATCAGTTAGCATATCTTGCTAAAGCATTGGAATCAATAGTCGACAAAAGTGCAGTGTCTGAAATTGTGCAGATGACAGATGAAAAGTTGAAAGAACTTCTAAACGCTGCAAGATCGCACTTGAATGATATAAATACTAACAAAGAAAATTCAATATCAGCGATAACTGGAGCAAAGACAGAGTCTGTAAATGAGATCAATACGCTAAAAACTAACAACTTGGATACTTTAAAAGCGTCATCAGATTCATATGTATCGCTACTTGACACGAGAAAGGATGCGAATATTGCGGCAATAAACAGTATTAGCAACAATCATAAAGATGGTCTTAAAGGTTTAGTAGAAGATTTTCGTGGTGTAAATGATGTGCCAGATGGTTCATCGATCATGAAGGAAATAAAAACCAGGAAAATCAGCTAAAAACACTGACAACCAAATTTAACTCCATCAATGATTTGCCAAGCGGTTCATCAATTATGAAGGAGGTAAAAACCAGGGAAGACCAGCTAAAAACACTGACAACAAAATTTAACTCCATCAATGATTTGCCTAGCAGTTCATCAATTATGAGAGAAGTGAAAAAGAGGAATATGGTTGAACCAGGGTCATTACCTTTCTTGTTTGGTGTGCTAAGTAGAAAAAATAATTATCTTGGCTATGGAACTTTCATAACTGAACTTGGAAAGTGGAACAGTGGAACCGACTACATGCTACAACTACTAGCAGGTAGCCATATATACGATACAAGTTACGTTAGTTTTTATCGGCCAAGACAATTGAGTTTTATAGAGGGAAATAAAGGAACATTTATTTACGGAGAGTTATATACAAACAGTTTTTCGAGTAGTCATGATTCAATATATTACTACCCATATGCTGCACTTGGAGTAATATTTGTAAAAAATACAACCAATGCGAACATAAATAAAACAATAGAATTTGTTGGATCATCTTGGAGTGCGGAATATGCAAGTGCAGGATTATTTGTGGGAACTCCTGATAACACCAATGCTAATAAGTCAGGAATTTCAAGGATAACGTGGAAAAATGTTTACGTACACACGGGTTATAGTAGCAGCTTTGCTGGATCCGGCAATGTAGAAATTCCAGCAGGAAAAACAGTTGCAGTATTACTTTATACATCATCTTATCTATATTCCAGAGGAAAAGTTAGTGAAGGTATGCTTTCAGGTGATGTACATATCTATGGTCAATTTATCCAGTGGGGAATTTATAACATACGTAACAACTTTTTAACTGCAGGGCTTGAAATCGATGTAGAAAGAACGCTACGAGCTTGGCAATGTCCAGGATTAGATGCCACCCACAAAATCTGGAATTGATACCAGAAAACGGAGAAAACCAATGCCAATTTATATTCATTTTGAAAACAACAAGCAAATTGAAACAACAACGCTTGAAAGCAAGCCAACTGGGAATGATTGGTACGAAGCGCCAAAGAATTTCGACTGGCAAAAAAGTTATTGTTTAACTGAAGGAGGAAAAATTGTTGAGCGGAATAAAGAAGATATTGAGCTGGAATTATTGGAAAATGCGAAATTTTCTGCACTTGATAGCATCCGTGTTTATTTTAATAATTATACTCACCAATACGCAGGATATTCTCATCAGAAGCTTAAGTCGTACGAAATACAAGCAAAAGCTGCAGAGAACATTTTAGCAGCACCAGAATCTATAGACGAAAAAGATGCAGAAATTATAGAGCCTTTAGCAAAAGTTCGGGGAATTTCAGTAGTAGAAATGGCAAGAATAATTCAGGAAAAAGCCAAAAAAGCAGTAAAAGCAATAATCAAATGCGAAGAGCTTGAAGATTTAGCCAAGAAGAAAATTAAGGAAGTCAGGGGTAAAGAAGAGCTACAGAGTTTACTCAACGATTTTAAGCAAAAAATGCAAAAGGTTTTAGAAAGTTAAAAAAGAAACCTTTTCTCTATCCACTTTCCAAAATTCAACATTACAAGGAGAAAAATGACAGAACAGTTTTTACATGGGGTAAATGTTATTGAGATTACCTCTGGTGCAAGGACAGTACGCACAGCTAAATCATCGGTAATTGGCGTAATTGGTACTGCACCTGATGCTGACGGGGAAAAGTTTCCACTCAATAGTCCAGTATTAATAGTAGGAAGCTTAAAAGAGGCAGCAAAACTTGGAAAAAGAGGAACTTTGCCTTCTGCAGTAAATGGAATATTTTCCCAGGTTGGTGCAACAGTAGTAGTGATTCGAGTTGAGGAATCAGAAGAGACGCTGAAAAACATCATTGGAGGAGTTGATGAAGAAACCGGGGAATATCAAGGGATTCAAGCATTCCTCAGCAGTGAAAGTATAGTCCATGTTGCCCCAAGAATACTAATTGCCCCTCAGTTTACTCATCAATTGCCTGGAGATGCTGGAAACCCAGTGGTTAGCGCTTTAATTCCTATAGCAGAAAAGCTAAGAGCAATAATAGTAGCAGATGGGCCAAATACTAATGATGAAGAAGCAATAAGATGGAGAAAAAGCATCGGTAGCTCAAGAGTTTATGTCGTTGATCCATGGGTTAAAGTGTTTGAAGGGGAAGAAAAACCATCAAGCCCATTTGTAGCTGGTTTAATAGCCAAAGTAGATAGTGAACAAGGATTTTGGCAATCACCTTCAAATAAAGAGATAAATGGTATTGTTGGGACAAGCAGAGCTATTGATTTTACGCTCGGTGATACAAGTTGTAGAGCAAATTACTTAAATGAAAATGAAGTCACGACAATCATTCATCAAAATGGCTACAGACTATGGGGAAACAGGACATGTTCAGACGATCCAAAATGGGCTTTTCTGCCTGTTAGGCGTACTGCAGATCTAATCAATGATAGTCTACTGCGAGCTCATCTATGGGCAGTTGATCGAAACATTACCAAAACTTATATAGATGAAGTGATAGAGAGTGTTAATTCCTACCTAGCAAGTTTAAAAGCACAAGGAGCGATTATCAGTGGAAGGTGTTATGCCAATCCAGAGCTTAATACCCAAGCAAATATTGCAAGTGGTAAAGTGTATTTTGATTTTGAGTTTACACCACCATATCCAGCAGAACAGATCACTTTCAGGTCACACCTTGTGAGTGGCGCAATATCGTAAAAAGGGGAGAAAAGGGGGAGAAGAATGTTACCGAAGATTTTAAAGAATTTTAACGTATTCGTAGATGGTAAAGGCTATGCAGGAAAAATAGATGAAGTAACCTTGCCAAAACTTACCATAAAAACAGAAGAATATAGAGCTGGTGGTATGGATATTCCAATAAATATTGATATGGGCATGGAAAAGCTCGAAGCTGATTTTACTTTTGCCGAATATGATTCAGAGCTATTTAGGCTTTTTGGTTTAATAGATGGGAATTCGGTTTCTCTGACGCTAAGGGGCGGATTACAAGGCAGTGGAAGTAATGATATTGAAGGGGTAATTATCAACCTTAGGGGCATATTCAGAGAATTTGATTTTGGTAGCTGGAAACCTGCTGAAAAAGCAACGCTGAAGTGTACCGTAGCTGCGCATTATTACAAACTTACTATCGGTGCTAGAGAACTTATCGAAATCGATGCTGAGAATATGATTCGCAAGATTAATGGTGTTGACCAGATGGCTTTATTACAAGCAGTTTTAGGAATTTGATGTAGTTTACATATTTTTTTATTGAAAAATTCAGAGAAATGTTGTATAATTATTGTGGTATATTTTGGTAAAACATATGGCAGACTTAGGAATTAACATAGCACTTGACCCAAAAACTTCACATCACCTTACTAGATTAGCTGAAGTTACCAAGGAGCCTATTCAAGAATTAGCAAAAAGGCTAATCATAGAAGGAATTGAATGTGAGATAGAGGAGATTGCGTTATCTGATACTGTCAAGGAGAGTGATGTTCCAGGCGCAGAAACAATTAAGTATGAAGACTTCAAGAGGGGATAAAGTATTTACGAAATTGAACTCTTAAAGAGGTATGCTAAAAAGGATTTTCCAGCTTTACCAGAAGAAATAAGATTGGGTATTGAAGAAGCTATAGAAAAGGAACTCAAAGTTAACCCAAATAAAGCTGGTAAACCATTACGTGGCAAGTTACGAGGATATAGAAGACTGAGATTTGATAACTATCGCCTTATCTATCGTGTGAATATTCCAAAACGCAAAGTATTTCTCGTTACAGCAGGACATAGAGATAACATTTATAAACGGGCAGGATTGTTAGACTTACTACCAAAACTTTAAATATATTTTTTGTTGAAAAAGTTTAGAAAAGGTGTGGTCACTTCAATAAAACACAACTTCTGCAATTCAAGTAAAAAATTAGTTATGTAAAAGCCACGAAGACTTTTATTTAATTAACTTTTAGGGGGAAACATGACAACAGTAAAACTTGATAACCCAATAACAGTAGATGGAACTCCGGTTTCGGAATTAACTTTTAGACCAGTCAAAGTAAGAGACTGCCTAGCAATGGAACGTGCCGGTAGTAGTGATTTTGAAAAAGAAGTTGGATTAATAGCAAACCTTGCATCTGTAACAAAAGAAACAATTTGGGAGTTATATTTTGCAGACTACATGAAAATACAGGAAGCGTTGAAAGATTTTTTTCCATCGGTTACACAAAGAACTTAAGATTAAATGTACTAATGCTCTGTTCTGTTGTAGGTGGCGGAATTGAGCAGGTACTTGAGATGGAAATAAACGAATTTATTTTATGGGCCAAAGCTGCGGGAGAGTTTAAATGTCAACATTATCAGTAAAAATAGGTGCAATACTAGATGGTAGCTTTAATAGCGCAATGGCAGGAAGTAGTGCTCAACTTTCCCGTCTTGGGGGTACAATAAGGCAACTTGATGCATCGATGAAATCGGTATCAAAATTTAAGGAGTTAAGTCGTAACACATTAGTTGCCAAGAGATCCTGGAAAGGCTTAGAAGTGCAAGTAACGTCCTTGGCTAAGCAAATGAAAACAACAGCAAAGCCAAGTAAAGATTTAAAGGCTCAGTTTGATAAGGCTAAGGAATCGGCAATAAAGGCCAAAACAGCGTACTTACAGAAGAGAGACACTTTACATGCGCTCAGTGAAGAATTTAAGAAAAGTGGAAAGAATATACAGTCTTTGATAAGAGATCAAGATAAACTAGGTGCTTCTGTAGGTAGGCTGAGAAGTCAATATAGTAAGTTAAACTTTGCTACCAAAGCATACCAGAGATTTTCAGCACAAAGGACACACTTTAAATCACAATTACTAGAAACAGGGGCACTTGCATTAACATTTGGAACTCCATTTAAAGCTGCAATTGATTTTGAAAGTGTTATGGCTGATATCAGGGCAGTGAAAAAATTTTCTAAAGAGAAGGAAGCCAATGATAGAGGATTTATGGAACTTGGCCAGGGAATAAAGGAGTTATCCCGTACAATACCACTATCTGCTGCAGAGTTAGCACAAATAACTACAAGTGGTGCTCGACTTGGTATTGAAGAAAAAAAAGATCTTCTAGAATTTACAGAAACAGTATCGAAAATGGCAGTAAATTTTGGTATGACCGCAGAAGAAGTAGGAAGTGCTGCTAGCAAGCTCTATAAAATTTTTGGAACAAAAATAGAAGATCTAAAAGAGTGGGGAGATACGATAAATCATCTATCAAGTAATACTACTGTTGAGGCAAAAGATCTGATGGCAGCAATGACGATAGCTGGCGGGGCAGCAAAACAGTTTGGTTTGAATGTTGATCAGATAGCTGGTTTATTAAACGCCTTCATTAGTTTAGGAAAACAACCCAAAAAAGCAGCAGAAATGATAAGTGGTATGCTGGTTAAACTTCAAACGGCAGGGAAGCAAGAAGATGAATTTAGAGAAACACTAGAAGAAATCGGGATAGATATAGAAGAGCTTGAAGAGAGTATCAAGGAAAACCCTCACAAAGCACTACTAGATTTTTTTGAAATTTTAAAAAAAATAGATAAACATGATCGGGCTGGCATTCTGCTAAAGCTCTTCCAACAGGGAGCAGAAGATGATATAGCGCTACTACTTGAAAACTCAAAAGTATATGAAAAGGTGCTGGATTTATTAGCTGATGAAGGGGAACGTGCAAATTCATTGCAGGAAGAATTTAATGACCGTGTGAGTACTACAGCCAACCAATTGCGATTGCTAAAAAATTCAATAGCAGAAGTAGGAATGAATCTGGGTTCAGTGATGTTACCTATTTTAAAACCTATAGCTGAAAGGTTAAAATGGGTAAGTGAACATATAGCCTCATTTGCAGAAAAATATCCCACTGTAACTACAGCAATCATGGGTACCATAGCAGCACTAATAAGTCTTAAAGTTCTATTAGTAGGTGGTGGTTACATACTTAGTTTATTTATGGGAACAGCTTGGAGTTTAGCAGCAAAAGCAATAGCAGCATTTTCTGTTCTATCGACATACGCTATTCCAGCAGTAATTACTGGACTGAGTGTTTTAAAAGCTACGACTCTGAGCCTAGCAACATCAGCTATTCCAGCAGTCACAGCAGGAGTGAGATTTTTGACGGCGGCAATAGTGAGTAACCCTATAGGAGCTATTATTGCTTTACTTATATCTGGTGCAATACTTGTGATTAGTAACTGGGGAAAAGTAAAGAGCTTCTTTGCTAGTTTTTGGGAATATATAAAATCGATAATAAAGCCCATCGGAGAAATGTTTTCATGGATGGGAAATACTGTTGGTAGCATATTTGGAAAGGTTGCCGAAAATAGTCCACTGAAAGAATTTGAAAAAAAAAAGTATTGTTGCTGAAATACATACTCCCCTTAAGAGCAGCATTTCTAGTAATTTGTCAAATAATAGTGCGATTAAAGAAATGTCTGAGAGGAGCAAGAATAATGTAAAAATCAAAAGTGTTATCGAGGAGAAAAAATCCATAGAAGATAATCAAAACAAAATTGATAAAGCATTTGAGAAAAGTAGATTTGAGAAAAAAGAATTAAAAACATACAACCAAACCTTTCATCAAACGTTTAACATAAATGTGAAAGCAGAGCCTAACCAAGGCGCCCGTAGCATTGCTGATGCAGTAATAGAAAGATTTAGAGAACAAGCAAGAGGGGCTCTTTTTGATGTTGTGGAGGAAATAAATTAAGTGTTACTTGGGCAATTTAAATTTGATCCAGTGAGCCTCAGGCGTAGTAAAGAGCATAGGTGGCATACAATTGAATGTATCGAGAAGACATCACTGCAGAATATCGGCTCAGGAATTGAGAATATTGATTTAACAGGAGTGATTTATCCACATCGTCAAAATAGTAGTTTAGAACAACTAAGAAATATGCGTGACATCAAAGAACCAAATGTTTTAGTTTATGGTTCAGAGGTACTAGGAAACTTTGTGATTACTCATATAGAAGAAAGACAGAGATCATATCTTCCTTGTGGACTACCAAGAAAGATCGAGTTTCAATTGAAGTTAAAAAGCTACAACAAGTGATTTACTATTTTACCAAGGATAAAGAAATGCTGGATTATATTTGTTGGAGGCATTATGGTTACAGTAGTGGAGCAGTGGAAGTGGTCTTGGAAAAAAATCCTGGACTTGCAGAGTATGGAAGCTTTTTGCCTGCAGGGTTGAAAATTAAGTTGCCTAAGATTCAAAAGATATCACAGAAGTCTGTTGTAAAAATTTTAGATTAATGAAGCCAGATTTTAACATAATAGCAGAAAATAACTCTATTACAGAGGCCTTAAGGAGTAGCTTAATATCTCTGCATATTAC
Organism: Wolbachia endosymbiont (group A) of Hedychridium roseum; assembly: GCF_964028325.1. Classification (NCBI taxonomy): domain Bacteria; kingdom Pseudomonadati; phylum Pseudomonadota; class Alphaproteobacteria; order Rickettsiales; family Anaplasmataceae; genus Wolbachia; species Wolbachia endosymbiont (group A) of Hedychridium roseum. The sequence continues at coordinate 1,125,094 of NZ_OZ034755.1, forward strand.
TGATGAATCAGGGACAACGAGTGATGAAGCTGAAATATGTCTTGAATATGGAAGTAATGAACTCAAGGGTGAGTTGAAAGTTTTTCTGGGGTATAAAGAGACCGGGCTATTGTCTATGGGGGTTTATACAGCAAGTGAGATCACTATACAAAGTCCACCACAGATTTTAAGGGTCAAATGCCAAGCAGCAAACTTAAGAGGATCGCTGAAAGAAAAAACATCAAAAGAATGGAAAGAAATTACTTTAGGTGATTTAGTAAGAGAGATAACAAAAAAGCACGGATATGAAGCTAAAATTGCGCAAAAATTTGAAGATATATTTATATCACACATCACTCAAACAGATGAAAGTGATATGAATTTTTTGAAAAGGATAGGAGATGAACATGAAGCAACGGTAAAACCTATAGGAGGACACATAATTTTTATTCCCAAAGGAGGAGGAAAATCAGCAACAGAGAAGGTTTTAGGTACAACAGTACTTACACCTAAAGATGTAATAAATTGGAAAGTAAATTTTAATGTACGTAGTAAATATGGATCAGTTATAGCAAAATGGTACAGCTATGAAAGAGGAGAAACCATAGAAGAAAAAGTAGGCAATGAAGAACCAAGTTATCCGATATATAAGCTTTATCCTACTGCAGAATCAGCGATCAATGCAGCAAGCGCTAAGCTCAGACGATTAAAGCAAAATGAAGCAAAATTAAACGTGACAATACCTGGCAATCCAGAGTTATTTGCAGAAGCTAAAATTAACTTATCAGGGTTTTGCCAAGAAATAGATGGCGAATGGGTAATAGAAAGGGCGGAGCATATTTTAGATAATAGGGGATACCAAACTACAATAGAAGCAGCGATAAGCAGAATTAATTAAGAAAAATTCAACAAACAATTGCTATACGCAAGGCAGAGTATTGCAACAAAAGTATGCCAAGAAGAAATCGCCGTTATTATCAAGAGCACTGTCATCATCAAGATTGCTATTATCACCAAAATTGGATGTATTGGATAGAAATTATACCTGGGTTGATAGCATTTGGTGCTGTTGTTGCAGTTATTATAAGTTTCTTTGTCTTTGATACTAACAGAAAGGCTGAATTAGCAAATGCAGAAGCAACCAAGAACTATAAAAAGATAACATCGATTGCTGTTAGAAATTGTGATTTAGAGGTTGTGAAATTTTTGACAGAGAGGAACTTAGTAGATATTCATAATACCCTAGTCTTTGAAGAAAGGTTGTTAGGATATGCTGCAGAAAAAGAGTGCCTAGAAGGTATTCAGTTTTTGATAGAAGAGAAAGTTGATATCAATTCTACGAGCGGTGATTCAAGTCACAGAACAGCCTTACACTACGCTGCAGAGCATGGTAACTTAGAAATTGTCAGATTCCTGTTACAAAATAGTGCAAATCCAAATGCCAAAGAATTTAGGGGAAAAAAGCCAAGGGATTTAGCTGTTATAATGTTACGGCACAATAAAAATAATAAGCCCTACAGAGAAATTATAGATCTATTGTATAACGCAGAAAAGCAGTACAAGCCAGGACAGTAAATCATACGTACAACACACAGTAGAAATTTTCAACAATTATCTACAATAAATTATTACATTATGCAAAATCAAAAAATACCATTAGCAGTAATTGTAACGATGTTAATACAGACGGTAGCGGCGATATGGTGGCTTGCCAAGCTAGATTTACGGGTACACATGCATGATAAATTTATAGAGCAGAACAACGGATTGACTGTTACGGTATATCGCCTGGAAGAACGGGTAAAAAATCTTTCTGAGGAATTGGATGAATTCAAAGCTAACTCGAAGTACAAGTAATTATTTTTCTGCTAATGGTATATAAACCTCAGATTGAGATTGACGATCTTTCCAATTTTCAACGTATTGTTCAACTAATGAGGGGCTTCCTGTTATAACCAGTAGATTCTCAGCATTTTTTTTCTGTGCAGCATCGGAAAAATTAAAAGATCCAGTTATGATTTTTTGATTATCAATGATCATAATTTTTCTGTGTGAAATTGCAGGTTTATAGTCTATGTATATCAGTATTTTTTGCCCAAATAATTCATTGATGACACTGTATTTTGATCTGACCTGTGATTCATCTAGGATAACCTTAATATCAACACCACGTTTTTTTGCTCTAATTAAAGATTGTACAATTGGCTTTGAAGTAAACGTGTATGCCTGAACTAATATGGATTTTTGAGCTTGATCTATAGCATTGGTTATTTGATTAGTACAATTTTCTCTAGGTGTAAAACAAACTGTAGCTTTTGGACAAGGAACACATCCTGATAAAAGTGAGCAAGTCAACAGAACTAATAAATATCTAAACATGACAAAATATATACTTTCAGTAGATGGCGGAGGCATAAGAGGAATAATACCAGCGATAATACTAGCAGAAATAGAAAAAAGATCAAGAAAAAAGGTAGCAGAAATCTTTGATCTGGTGGCTGGTACATCAACAGGCGGTATTGTTGTTGCTGGGTTATGCAAGAAAGGATAACCAAGGAAATCCTCAATATTCAGCTAATGATTTAGTTGAGCTTTACCAGGAGTATGGAGCATATATTTTCAAGTCTTCATTTTTTAGACAATCAATACTGTCTTGGTTTAACTGCGCACAATACCCATACGAAAACATCGAATCAGTACTGGATAAGTATTTTGGTGAGGATATTCTAAAAAATACTTTAAGCAAGGTACTGATAACAAGTTATGATATTCACAATAACTGTCCATTTTTCTTCAAAAGCTGGAGAGAAGACAGAAATTTTATCAAGTTGAAAGATGCACTCAGAGCCACAACAGCAGCACCAACATACTTTGCACCTAAGTATTTAGAAGTGAACAAAGATACAAGAGTACTAGTGGATGGCGGTGTTTTTGCCAATAACCCAGCGGCTTGTGCATATGCAAATAGCAAAAAACTTTTCCCTAATGAAGAAATAGTGCTGGTATCAATTGGCACAGGTCGGCTATCTAATCGAATAAAGTATAGGAAATTAGGAAAGATAGCCTGGATAAAGCCGCTGTTAAATGTGATGTTTGCATCAAGCCTTGATGTAGTAAATTACCAGCTAGGTAACGTAATGGACGACAGATACGTAAGAATACAATCACAACTGACAATAGCGTCGGCTGAGATGGATAATGTAACACCTAAAAATATTAAATGTCTGCAGCAGGAGGCAAATGCAATGATAGAAGGTAATCAAAAAGTAATCGATAAATTTTGCGATATCGTATCTTAATTTACATAAAAATGCCAAGCAGACTAAAGAAATTATATCACAAAGCAAAGAAAGGTTTAAAAAACATAGTTTCGCCCAAAAAGCATAAAACTGTGACTAAGGGGCAAGAAGCTAAAATTTCAAACGATAAGCCAAAACCGCTACATGAGCAACCTCTAAAGTTGATGGAGAAGACCTCTAAAGTAAAAAAAGATAAAAAAGGAATAAAAGAGAAAATAAAAAGCTTAAAAACAAAGAAAGCAAAACCCGTAGAAAAAGAGCTGAAAAAGGGCAACGTGTTCAAAAAAGGCTTCAAAAAGCTAAAAGGGAAAATAAAAAAATTAAACCCCATAAAGGTTAAGAAAAACAAGATAATCGGGAGCAAGAAGTTAGCATTTTTACTGACATCTGGCACGATTGTGGCAATTTTGCCGATGTTCAATTTAGCTCCTCTTCCAGCATTAGCAATAACTTCTGCATGTGTTTTCAGTATAAACTTTATCGCAGTCAAAACATTGAAGAAATTTATCAAACAACGCAAATTAGCAGCAGAATCTAAAGAGGCAGTATCTAAAGAAGAGTCAACTCTAGCTGAACCAAACAAGCCGGAAGAAGAAATTCAAGATGTGTCAATTGAACCAGTAAAAGAAAATTCTAAGCAAATTTCCAGAGAATAGATTGGCAACTTCTAATGCAGACATATTTTCAGTGTAGCAAATAAAGAAAAGGAAACAAATTTTGCTTGTAAAGTCTCCTCTTCGTTATCCTGGTGGCAAGAGTCGTGCCGTTTCTCAAATTATTAATAAATATATTCCAAAAGGGTTACCTACGCTTTGTGCTCCTTTTGTAGGTGGAGGAGTTAGCATTAGCCAGCAGAGGAACAAAAGTTTATGGCTATGACGCCTTTGAACCATTAGTAAAATTTTGGCAGGTGCTTTTAGAAGATGCTTCTTGTCTTGCAGAGGTAGTGCGGAAATACCAAAATATGACATCTTCCATGTTTTATAGCCTACAAAAAACATTTTTCACCTTGAAAGATAGAGTTGAAATTGCTGCAGCATTTTTTGCATTAAATCGCTCATCTTTCAGCGGTACAACATTGTCGGGCGCCAGGACACCCACGTTTTACACTAAGTTCAATAGAAAGATTGCTCAATTAAAAATCTTACTGTGGATTTAGCTGACTTTAAAAAAAGTATTCCTAAACATGCAAATATATTGTGATCTTCCTTATTTAATTGATCAAAAACTATACGGAAGAAGAGGTAGAGATTTTGACCATGAAGAAACTTTTGTCGACTCGTGATGTTATCGTATAATGATTGTGAGGAAATACGGGATATGTATACAGAATACCACATCATTGAACCCAAATGGAGTTATGGAATGGGCAACTGAAAAAAATCGAATGAGGTTTTAATCTTGAGTAAAGACTATAGCAAGTTTCAGTATCGCGGTCAAAAAAACCAGTAAGTAAAGAAAATTCAGAGCAAATTTCTAAGGAATAGATTTCTATATTCATATATTACCTTAAATACTTTTCTATTTCTATTTAAATATTATCTATTGAATATAAAAGTAGTAGTAAAGCGAGAATTACGTTTGTAAAATGCATGCAAGACATACGCAACGGTTAATAATTTCAAAACATTTATCGCTGCATACTCTAATACAAACACATTTTTTGTGGGGTTGCTATGACAGTAGAAAAGATTTTAGATTAAGCATCAAAGAAAATCTATAAGTTTAGAAATCCTAGCCTCTTTTCTTTATTAGTTAGTGCAGTCTTCAAATGGATCATAAATAGTAGATTGGGTGTTCGTTTTTTACATTTTGCTGCAGAAAAGAACTTTTATAATATCATTCGATTCCTTGTCAAACATGGTGCTAACGTTGATGCTGCAGATAGAGAAGGCAATACAATACTACACATTGCTTCCATACTTGAGTTTATAGAAATAGTACGAATTGTTGTAGTAAGGACTAAAAATATTAATGTCCATAACATTTATGGTGATACTCCTTTACATTATTCAATAAAGTATAAGCATTTGGAAGTTATGCAGAAGTTGTTGCAATGTGGTGGGGATATTGATTGCCTAAATCGTTTAGGTAAATCTCCCCTTCATTTGGCTGTACAATATGCTGATGGAGTAATGTTGGGGTTGCTGATAAAAGGGGGAGCTTTTCTCGAAGCTAAAAATATAGAAGGAAGTACTCCTCTTCTCCTTGCAGTTTCATTGAATAAAAAAGATCATGTGGAGCTTTTATTGCAAAATAGAGCAGATGTTAACGCAATCGGAAGAGATGGTTGTACTCCGCTACATCTTGCTGTTATGAATGGCAATAAAGAAATTGTGGAATTATTGCTAGAGAAAAAGGCAAACGTTCATCTGAAATGTTCTTATAACTCTGAAGAAGGTTACACAGCGCTAGAAAACGCTGAAGCGAATAAAAACGAAGAAATTATAGAATTATTTATGCTTCATGGAATCATTTTAGAGTAGTGGAGATGTCTTACGAGCAGATCGTTATATACGGTACAATATTAATTATTGCTATTAAAATATTTCTTTTTTTTAGGGGAATATACAAAAACCTCGTCAGAACATTTCATTTGAGAGAGAGTGAAAAGAAAACAGATCAAGTTGAGAATCATGACATCCAGGTCTATAAAGAAAATCTAAAAGTAGTCGATATTGTAAAGCCAGTGGGTAAGTGGACAAAAATGGTTATACTGAATGATGGGTTGATGCAGCGTTTGGTTCAATTGATAGCAGAAGAAGGCGATGAGAAGGGATATTGGGAGCTATTTGTAAAAGCTCAAGCTTCAACCCAGGGTAAGTATAAGGGAAGGAGAAGATAGCTCCATTTGACGCATATGTTAGCGCTGCTATCTGTAGTCTCTCAAAGTGTCTGTTCTTCTTCACAAATTTTTGCAATCTCAGATAAAAACGAACAAATGGTATTCTGTAGTCTTTCGTTCCTTATATTTTGATACCCTCTCATAAAACTTAATACTTTTTTTTCTCCTTCAGTATCTTCATCTTCATAATAAATTTCGTCTTTTGATCTTGGCAGTAGTGCTCCATTACTCAATGATAATGCTTTTTCCATTTCAGATATCCTGTTAAATGATATGTCATTTACTCCTTGCTCATATCTGTGTATTTGCTGAGGTGATAACCCTGCTTTGTCTCCTAAATCCGTTTGAGTACACACTTGTACAAACCTCCAATCTTTTAACTTTTGTCTTATTTTGTTGCTCAAAGGCTTTGTACCAGTTATACTCTTGTTTATTTGAGTACCTTCTGATAAAATCTTGACTAGTACACATAATGCATTGCGAAGTTCTTGGTCCTTAAATTTTTTAAAATTTTGCACTACACTTAATGCTTTCTCATCTTTGCTGTTAATACAATTTTCTTTTATTAATTTAGAAAATGTAGCTTCAACATCAATTGATAATACTTTTAAGATATCCTCAAATTTTTTAGGCGAAAGGCTATCTCTCCCTTCTTCATATCTTCCCATCTGTCTCTTTGAGACACCGATTTCTTTTGCTACATACGCTTGAGAGTATCCTTTTAATAACCTCAAATTTTTTATCTCTTGAATTATTTGGTCACTTAGAGAGCCAGCAGCAACTTTCTTTTCAGTAGTGGTCATTTTTTGCACAATTGCAGAACAAATATAATACAGTATTATTGAGTTTTATTAAAGTTTTACTACTTCATAATGTACGTAATTAAATACTTTCCTATTTCTATTTAAATATTATATATTGAATATAAAAGTAGAAGCAAAGCGAGAATCTTGTTTATAAAATACATGCAAAACGTACGTAATGGTTAATAATTAATTTACAACTGACGCTGTATACTGAAACAGTGGTTGAGGTAAAAATTATGACTGAAAATACATTAAAACTACAAGAAGAAATAAAACGCCACAACGAGTTGTACTATCGGGAAAATAGGCAAGAAATAACCGATGCAGAGTACGATGAACTGGTAAAAAAGGTAGATATTCAAACCGTTGGTACTGCGCCTGACGATAGGTTTTCCAAGGTACAGCATATTGTGCCTATGCTCTCGTTAAACAAAGTTTACAGCCAAGAAGACATTGAAGAATTTATTGCTAAGTCCAGAGAACTCCTAAATACAGATGAGCTGAAGATAATGTGCGAGCTGAAAATTGATGGCTTAAGTTTCACTGCAATTTATGAGGATGGTATGTTCATTAAAGGTTTAACTCGAGGTGATGGCCATTACGGTGAAGATGTAACAAAAAATGTTGCAACTATAGAAGGATTGCCTAAAGTTTTACCTGATGTAAAGGGTAGATTAGAGGTGAGAGGGGAAGCATACATAAGTAATGACGACTTTTTAAAATTAAATAAGAATTTCTCAAATCCACGCAACACAGCGTCAGGCTCACTAAGACACCTAAATCCAGAGGTCACCGCTAGTAGGCCACTGAAGTATTTTGCCTATTCTTTAATTGGTGGAACAGAAAATACCCAGTCTGAAGTATTAAATACGCTGAAAAAGCTTGGATTCTGTGTAAATGAACATCAATGCTTAGCAAAAGATGTGGACGAAATGCTGGGGTTCTATAACAAAATCTACGATAATCGCCATGAATTAGGTTATGATATTGATGGCATAGTATATAAAATCAACAACTTAGAGTTGCAAGATCATCTAGGTAATACCAGTAAAGCACCAAGAGGAGCTATAGCACACAAGTTTCCAGCAGCTCAAGGAAAAACTAAGATAGTTGAAATATTAATACAAGTAGGCAAAACGGGCAAATTGAATCCTGTTGCTAAATTAGCTCCGATAAATGTAGGTGGGGTGATCATTACTAGAGCAAATCTGTATAATAAAGATGAAATCAAGCGTAAGGACATAAGGGAAGGTGACATTGTAGTAGTGAAACGAGCGGGTGACACAATTCCTCAGATAGTCGAAGTGGACAAAAAGTTTCGTTCTCGTAATACACCAAAGTTTGTTTTTCCTGATATTTGCCCGGAATGTGGCAGTAGAGTTGATGACTGGGGAACTATAGCTATATGTTCTGGAGGAAATGATTGCCCAGCACAGCGAATAGGAAAGTTAAAACATTTTGTGGAAGTTCTTGACATTAAAGGTTTTGGCGATAAGCAAATAGAGTTCTTTTATGACCTTGGTTTGATAAGGAAAATATCTGATATTTTTGCTCTCGAAGAAAAACTCAAAAATTTCAACTTAAGTGAGCTAAATGGATGGGCTGAGAAATCCGTATCTAATCTATTGAATTCTATCAATAGCAGAAAAACCATAACTCTTGAAAAATTTATATCTTCTTTGGGAATTAGATTCGTAGGACCACACGTAGCAAAATTACTAGCAAAACATTATGGCTCATATGAAAATTGGTATTCTGCTGATGAAGAAGAATTAATGAGCATAATAGGCGTAGGCGAAGAGACCATAACTTCCTTGGAGGAATTTTTCTCTGATGAGGATAATATTGAAATGGTAAGTGATCTTACTAATCAATTAACTATTCTGTCTGTAAGTGCTAATGTTAGTAATTCCCCGCTCAGCGGTAAAATAGTGGTTTTTACTGGCAAGCTGTCAAGGGAGAGAAAGGAAGCGCAAGCAAAAGCCGAATCTTTAGGTGTAAAAGTTAGCTCTAGTGTGTCCAAAAATACGGATTTTGTGGTTGTAGGTAAAGATCCATGGTCAAAGTATCACAAAGCTTTAGAACTAGGTGTTAAAATTTTAACTGAGGAAAAATTTAATAAATTAATCTTGGGAGAAGAATAAACCCTTCTCGATCAATTCTTGTATCTACTGCGTCATTTCCTCGGCACAAATAATAGTCCGATTTTATTTGCTAGGTCCTTTTGGGTATATCCTCGCTTTAACCTACAGCTTCTTACTTTTTGTGCTATTTCATACCTTGTAGCACACTTTGTGTTATTGTTAGCTTTTTTGAAACCATAAGCTCTATATGAAATTCTTGCTATGGATGCCTATTTGGTTTCAAGTTCCTCTACAGTTAAGCCAGTTATCTCGGGGATAATATCGATGGGAATGCCCAATATAAGCAGATTATTTGCAACTTTGATCCCCTCTGCTTTGTCGATCTTTTCTTTGTAAATTTGCCTTCTTTGGGATAAAAATTCTATTAGTATGTTCAGTTCATCTCTTGATTCCTGATTATCAATTCTTTTGAATTCTCTCGTCGAACTTAATAGCTCATTTTCTACTTCCTCGTCTTCATAGTAATCTTCTTCCGTTATTAGATCTTTATCATCCACTGATAATATTTCTGCAACCTTACATGCCACCTCGCTTAAAAAGGTACTCTTTCCTTGTTCATAGTTATGTATTTGTGAATGCGCTACACCGAGCTCTTTTGCCAATTCCTCTTGAGTATATTCCCTTATTATCCTCCATTTCTTCATCTCTTGTCCTTCCTTGTGACGCTTACAGACAACTAGCTCTTTGTTATCATATTCATCTATTGATAAGCCTGTTGCTTGGTAGATAATATCAGCATCAAATTCTAACTCGAGCATATTTTTTGCCATTCTTATTCTTGCTGCTTTTACATCACTTTCCTCTTGAGCTCGAATAAATTTGGTTAATGCATTAATTGCCTTGCGCGGTCCTCTCCCCTTTGTTTTCATGTATTTTCCCATGAAATCGTACGTCTCTTGCGCCTTATCTTTATCAAAACAACTGTCTTCTCTTGGTGGAGGAAGTAGATTACTAATAGGAACTGACAATGCCTTTGCTATACGTTTTAACTTTTCAGTTGGAATGCCACATTTTCCTTTTACATACCTTAGCAGCGTATAGTATTCTATACCTGTTTTATTTGCTAAATCTTTTTGGGTATATTTTCGCTTTAATATCCAGCTTCTTACATTCTGCGCTATTTCGTATCTTATGGAGATAGTAGTACGTTTTGCCATGCCGCTAACAGAAATAAACTACACATTATTACACAGGTGAGCATAAATTTACCATGAAAATGTTGACTTCAAGCTCTTTATTATGAAAGGTGTGAGAGCTAATGGTAGGCTTACGCTCGCACTTTTGTTAGGCCCTTGCACCAAAAATAAGTGTTTTTAAAGCTCTTTATAGCTCATGAATTCATTTGCCGGGGTTTTTAGGCGCTTTATGAGGGGGGTATAAAAAGATCTACAAAGGACCTCTAAGGTGCGTAGTAGTATTCTAAAGCCACCTATGGGAGACATTTTTTTCATCAACGCATTCAAAACTTAAAAAAATAAAAAACTTGAACATTTCTTCAGAATTGTGTATAATTATTAATGCTTTTTAGGTTAACGTCTTATGGCTTTTTCGAAGTTTCTTGATCCCAAAAATGATGTATCGTTTAAGCGTATCTTCGGTACTGAAAAAAATAAAGATATCCTTATTCACTTCCTCAATGATATTCTTGGCTTTACTGGTAAAAATGAAATAAATGATATAGAGTTTTTAAGTACTATTCAAGACCCTGATATCGCCGCTAAAAAGCAAAGTATTGTTGATGTTCTCTGTAGAGATTCTACAGGTGCTCAATACATTTGCGAGATGCAGGTCGCTAAAACTAAAGGATTTGAAAAACGTGCTCAATACTATGCTGCTAAAGCTTACTCAAGGCAAGCTGATAAAGGTGACCAGTATCATAACCTTAAGGAAATTATCTTCATTGCTATAGCAGATTGTGTACTGTTTCCTAATAAATCTGAGTACAAATCAAAGCATACTATTCGAGATGAAGACACTAATGAGCATGATCTAAAAGATTTCTATTTTATATTTATTGAGTTGCCAAAATTTCCAAAGAATAAGGAAGATCAGTTGGAAAATATAGTTGAAAAATGGGTTTATTTTTTTCGATATGCAGATGAGACTAGTGAAGAAGAGCTGGAAAAAATAATAGGTAGTGATGTAATAATTAAAAAGGCCTATGAAGAGCTAAATAGATTTAACTGGTCAGAAAAAGAATTTATTGCCTATGAACAGGAAATAAAACGTATTCTTGATGAACAGGCTGTCCTCGCTCAAAAACTTGATGATGCTACTGAAAAAGGCAGAGAAGAAGGCAGAGAAGAAGGCATCCAAATCGGTCATGAAAAAGGCAGAAAAGAAAGGGAAATTGAAGTCGCAAAAAACCTACTTAAAGCAGGGGTTTCTATCGATATAATAGCTCAAACTACTGGTCTTACAGTTAACGAAGTCAAAGACTTAAGCTAATTCTATCTTTGGGTGTCTAGATGAACATCTTTGTACTAGATGAAAACCCAGCAATTGCGGCACAAATGTTATGTGATAAGCATATAGTAAAAATGCCATTAGAAACTGCTCAGTTATTAAGTAATGTTTTTTCAATAGCATTAAAAGTGCCAAATCCTTTAGTCAGCATCACAGACCAGAATATAGAAGTTCCATATAAACTTACTCACAAAAACCACCCTTGTTCTCTATGGGCTAGACACTCAAAAGGAAACTTTAATTGGTTGATAAAGCATGGAAAAGAATTGTGCATAGAGTATAGCTTGCGATACAAAAGAACGCATAAATCCGAAGAAGTTATAGATTGGTGTGATAATAATAAGGATTTGCTAATTTTTCAATCAGCTGATATACAAATTTTTACACAAGCGTTACCTGATCGATATAAATGTAGTAATTCAATAGAAGCCTATAGAGAATATTACCTAAAAGAAAAGATGAGGTTTGCTAAGTGGGAAAAAGGTAGAGAAGCACCAGGTTGGATAATCTGCTACACAATACCACAGCTAATATAGCTCATAAATAAAGAAGCCATCCAAATCGGACATGAAAAAAGCAGGGAAGAGGGCGAAAAACAGGCTAAAATAGCTGTGGCTAAAAATTCACTCAAGGCGGGTGTTTCTATTGATGTTATTGCTGAAATAACAGGGTTTTCTGTTGATTATATTGAGAAAATTCAAGAAAAGAAGTTTTAGCCATAACGTTTTTTTTATTAAACCCTCTATTCTAGTAATTTTAATATTGCAATCCATTCTAATGTCTGTACAATGCCTTTTTTATATAAATACTTAATAGGAGGGGTTAATGCCAACACAGAAAGAGCTTCGGGCTACGATGTCCAAAAAATTACAGGAAGCTATTAAACATCCAGATCCAACAGTTGCTGCCGGGAGGAAGTCAGCTATCAAGAGATGGGTGGGAGTCCTTCAAGATAACTTTATGGAGCACATAAAATACTTTAAGGGTGATAAGTTGAAGTTTTTGCACAATGTATTCCAAGATGAAGGTTGCTGGTCAGGTGTAAGGTTGGATAATGCTGCTTTAGGTCAAAGGTTTACTGAAGAGAAAATAGGTGGAATAGATAATCCACTTCGCAAATATGAGATGGCTTGTAGTTACTGTGTAGTGGATAAAATTCATCCATTCTTTCAAAAAAGATTTGAATTTTACAAGAACAGTTTTCCTCCTGGCACACTTGATGGTAGCGGTAATCCTATAACTGATAAATACATACGAAACTCCCTATTAAATAGCATGAAGAGAAAAGGTGGTGTGTTCAACTTCTGGATCGATAGAGAATCTGGGGAATTAAAGAAGTATGATGCAGTAGAAGGCTTTGACAGTGCTGTAAAACTTAAGTGGAGTGAAGGAGTAGAGTATTTTTATAATCATTTAAAAGAAGAAGATAAGGAAAAGAAACTTACAGAAGCTATTATTGCTCTGTCCCGCGTTCAATCTGTTGAGAAAGATGCTCCTATTTTAGATTTTTGTGTAAATAAGATAGTCGATAAAGATACTCTTTTACAGAAATTATTGCAGAAAGATAAGGGAGTATATGCTCTTCTTGCTGAATTAATAGAGTCATGTTTTTTTGATACGGTTCATGATTTGGTACAGTGCTGGTGTTATGAGGAAGCTTCAGCACGAGGTGATCATTCAAAGGAAATACTCTCACAGGATGAGTATGACCTCCTTCTTTACTCACTTTCAAATGTAATGTTGAAAAATCCTGAATCAAATGTTCAAGCTAGATCTCTTATTATGAAGATTTGGAAATGTGACTGCTTTATTGAATACAGAAAGATTTCTGTTAATATTTCTAATTGTATAGTTCCTATACAGGACATGCTTGCAGGGTTAATAATTAACTGGAAACGAGAAGACATTTATAAGTCTGATGAGGAAAAAGAAATAGAGAAAAAAGAAATACTAGATATAATGTTATTTGCTAAAAATAGCTTTCCTGAAAGATTTGAGTTCTTTAAGGGAAGGATAATAAAAAGTCTTAGATTATCTGGTAGAGAAGGTAAAAGAGTAAATGTAGATTACGGTCTGTTTGCAGAAGAATTATTCTCTGAGTTAGAGAAAACAATTTTACCACCTGTAGGTGATGGTCCTTGGAATAATTTACGGTCACGATCTAAAGCTCATGGTAGTAAGAAAACAACTTTGCCAGTTGATGATGTTCCACAGTCTGAGCTTGGAACTCCTAGTGTAAGTGGTGTTTCTTCTTATAAGAAAAAAAGCGTCTTTACGCTTAGTGGTAATAAGTAATCCACTTATGAACTCTTGGTGTTTCTGGTCGTAGTAAATAAGGGGTATTTTGTATGAGTAATGGTGATGGATTTATTAGGAGTTTGGTGGATGGAGATCTTGAAGGATTCAGACAAGGATTTGAATCTTTTTTAGATCAATGTCCATCTTTCTTGTATCATGTGAGTGCAGGTCGTTTCCTTCCTGTATTCTTTTTTAGTATGTTTTCTACTGCACATGATGCTAATATCTTAAATGAAAATGAGAGAGTGTATTTTCGTTTTGATAATCATGGTATTGATACAGGTGGTAGAAATACAGGAAATCTAAAAGTCGCTGTTTATCGTGACGGACAGCAAGTTGTCAGATGCTACAGTATTTCTGATCGTCCTAATAGTGATGGGTTGAGGTTCAGTACAAGGGAGAGAAATGCTCTAGTGCGAGAGATTAGACGGCAAAATCCAAATTTAAGGGAAGAAGACTTAAATTTTGAGCAATACAAAGTATGCATGCATGGAAAGGGCAAGAGTCAGGGAGAGGCAATTGCAACAGTATTCGAGGTGATTCGTGAAAAGGATTTTAGAGATAGAGATAAATTTGCCAAGTATTCAGCATCTGAGATTAGTCTTCTTAGACAACTCTTAGGAGATCACGGATTGACAATTCAGGAAATAAAAGGAAGACAACTCAATTACAATCAGCTCAGACAACTTGATAGATCAGTCAAGTTTGCACAGGTAGCACAAGGTCAACAAAGGATTGACAACTTTATGGGAATACTAGCAAATAACCAAAGACAAAATGTAGAACGTAGAATGCACAGGGAAGTTTTGCCATACATCACTGACATCTATGATAATTGCAGACAAGCGCTAGAAAATAATATTGAAAATCGCAGTCAAAAATTTGAGAGTCACGGGTTTTTATTAGGTTTTTTAGCAAATTTTAGTCATCGCTATACAATAGGCATCGATCTTGACTTATCTCCTAGAAGCTCACATGTTGCTTTTCTTGTACGTCATCAAGCAGAAAGAGAAAATATTCCTATTGTTATTAATCTTGCTATATTTGACACACCGTCAGATGTTGCATTAAACTGTGCCATAGGCTACGCTGGAAGGTTACACAATTCTTCATTTATACCTATTCATACCACATCAGAGCATACTGTTTGTGTTGGATTAAATTTTAATTTAAATCTAGATCCTTTTAGTGTTGATACAGTAGGGCTTCAACAGGATAGATTTCCTTTAGTACAAAGATTGTTTGAGTATATAGAAGATGAAGAGGTTGGAGAGAATATTAGAGATTTCTTGCTTCAACATCTTCCTGGTGAAATACCAAGAAATGCAGATAATTATAACAGAGTATTTGATTGTATAACTGGTTTTACTTTTGGAAGTAGTGCTTTTGATATACACCCTTTACAACTAGAAGGTGTAGAGGAAGATGAAGTACATATAATAAAGCACACATTTATACATGGTGACCCCAATTTAAGAAAGCGCGCATTGACTATGGTCTTTCATGCTGAAGGTTCTGATATAGTTATACTCCATATTAGAGCTCACGATGCACAACAACAAGGAGCAATCAATTTAGAAAATCTTAATATTAATGGAAATAATGTTCATGTATGGGAAGTTTCATGCACACTTAATGACCAATTTGAGCTAGATATTGATCAACCAAATGACCTTGGTTTATATCACGATTACCAAAATAATAATGCAAATAATTTTCTTGATGGTGATCTTGTACAAGTACCTAATGCTGAAAATGTACATGGTATTTCAGAAAGGGTTATGAATGATGGCTGGAAAAATGTAGGTCAGCATAGAGGATTATTTCAAGAGATCTCTGGAGCATTGATGCCACTTAGGGATGCAATAAATGTTAATAGTGAGGATAAGTTTCGTTCTATACTACATGGTACATTTTATGCTAGTGACGATCCTGATAAAGTGCTTGCTATGTATAAAATTGGTCAAACATATAGTTTGAAAAGGAGGCAGGAAGAAGAAGGAGAAAGGGTAATGCTCACAAGAATTACAGAACAGAGATTAGACCTTTTATTATTAAGACAATCTACGGAGAATGCTCCAGATACTCACCCGATTGTATATGTATTAGGATTTGCTGATAATGCAGAAGAAGTAGCACAAAAGGAGAATAACGCAAAAGATCGAATAAAAGAACTTATGAACAAGCAAAGGGGATATTTGCCTATTACTCCTGGAAATGAGGTGGTTTTATCTTCTGCTGTATTTAATGCAGGTGCACAGAGAGTAGAAGATCTTATATCTATTCCACAAGAACTATATATACATAGGCTTGACCGCAGTACTAGAGGATTAGTGGGACCTGAAAGTGTTATTGATGAAAATCCACCAGAGGGTCTATTATCAGATCAGACTCGTGAAAATTTCAGGCGCTTTTACACGGAAAGAAAACCAGGACAGAACTCTATTTTTTTGCTTGATATAGATGATAATCTGCACGTTCCATTTAGTTACTTGCAAGGTACTAGAGCACAGGTAATAGAAACATTAAAGTCAAGAATAAGGGGAGGTGATAATTCCATTCCTACAGCACAAGAGATAAGAAGACAAATAAGAGATATTCTTGGAAATCAAGGGATAGAAGTAAATGATCTACTTACACTAGAATTTGCGACGAGAAATGAACATTATGATTACTGGCTTCAACAAATTGATATAGCTCACGCTGGAAGATTGCGATATCAGCTTCGTACTGAAGGTAATCACACTTTTGAAGTAGCTAATTTGGCAAGGAATGACGGTAACGAGCACATTGTTAGAGTATTAAATCAATTTAGGGAAAATGAAGAACAACAGCGTTTAACTTTAATCATTACTTTAAATAATACTCATTGGGTTACACTAGTGATTGAACGTCAAAATGGGAACTATGTTGGGTACTATGCTGATTCAACTGCTACTGCTGTTCCAGGTGGTATTACTGATATCATTCAAAATAACTTAGGAAATAATATCAGGATTAATAATGTTTCTGTTAGTCAGCAAACAGATGGTTGGAATTGTGGTTTATGGGCATTAGAAAATGCTAGTGATATTAATCGAGTTCTAAACGAAAATCCTGTTGGGCAAGTGCAGAATATCATAAATATAATACGCGATTTTCTTGGAAGAGGCCACCCAAACAGAGATAGAAATTACTTTCAGAACATAAGAGTGGGCATTTCACAATTATTCAGGAATGATCCGGGATTTCAAGATGTGCAATTGCAAGCATACATTCAAAATAGAGAACAAATTGATCCATTACTACGTACTTATCTAGAATTAGGATATCACAGAGTAGGAGGAGGGTATGGATTAGTAGAAGCACCTATATCGCTTGGTGTTAGTGATTCCAGTAATTTTGGTGACCTGCCACAGTCGAGTTTAGAAGGTCCTGAAGCTAGTCGTGTTTCTGACCTTAGCAAAGGTAAAGGCGGTAAGTAGAGGTAATCGGTAGATGAAAGGAGTGTAACAAAAACCTTATGCATCAAGTAAAGATTGTGAGCAAATTTAAAGAAGTTAAGGTGGGTAACCTGTTTTTTTCTACTTGCAGCAATGTTTCAAAAAGTATATGTGTCGAGTTGGGTAAAGTTGAAGGAGGTTCTTAAATGAGCAACTATTAATTTGGTAGTGTATAACATTAATAAATTTAAATGATGCAACCATTTCCAGCAACAAAAATCAGCTAGCGTGAGAAGATTTTTTCTTGGAATCGCGTGGTCTACCATGTGTACCATACGAACTTTTTAATATGGTGATTTTATCATACGCTAAAACCAGCTATATTGGCTTACTTTTGCTAAACTTACATATGAACCAATTTGACTAACTTTGTTGCAATAATTTAAATCTTCTATTTTTGTAACCTTATCTTTACGTGGCTTGTTCTTACAAAGGTACGACCTTTTTTGAAGGAGTAAATAATTCAATTCTTTATAACATTAGCTAGCATGGTATCTTCACTAAAATATTTTTTGAAAAAGTTAGTTGACTTATAAATAATTCTCTACTAATACTGGCATGTGTTTGTTTATTCTGCTGAAGTTGCTCCGTACAAGTTTGTTGTAAAAAAAACTTCAGCAGTTTCCGTACTCCTTTAAAGCATCATATTCCTATAATAGTAATATTAAATATAGCTGGTGTTCTCAATTTTTTTGATCTATAGTAAAATTGGCTAAAACTTCCAGTAATAAACAACTTTTAACCTAGCAGTAGTACTCACCATAAAAACTTAACAAAAATATGAGTAGTAAAAAGATTATGTTGAAATTAGCTTGACACATACTACACATTCTATATAATATATTCTATATCTAGAGCTAGCAGGTAATATGGGTACAGGGTCAGTAAAATATATTGCAGAACCTATCAGTGAACAAAGCAAACACACTGATGAGCAAAAACTGAAGTGTGACCTAAGTGCTGGACAAGAGTGTTCAGAAATAGGTAGCCCAAAAACAGAAGCAACTGAATTACCAGTAGATAGTTATTATGAATTCATTAAGCGAGATTTATTTTGGGCTGATAGAAGTTTGATAGATGATAAAAAATACTTAGAGAATTTAATAGATGAGTGGCTTATTCATGCACCTAACTTAAAACTGGAAGAGAGTCAAAAAAAGTTAAATCAAAAATTACTCAATAGTATTATAAAAGATTTTAATATGGAAAATTATGACTCATTTTCAAATCTTAAGCAGTTTTTAGAAAGTAACGAGAAAAATAAAGACCTGAAGTACGTTCTTAATCTAAAAAGAGGGCATCTAGGAACAACAATATTGAACGTGTTTCTCGAATACGACGAAGTTATTCCTTCTCTTCTCAAAGCTGGTGCTGATCTAAATATGCAGGATAATAAAGGTAAAACACTTTTGCATGATACTGCTATTTATTCTAGTGGATATGAAGATCTTGGGTATCTCTTAGATGCAAAAGCTGATCCAAATATACAAGATGAAAAAGGTAACACACCTTTACACTATTATGCTGCTAAGTGTAGTGATCAAAGCAGAAAAACTATGGATTTGCTCATAAGCAAAGGAGCTGATTTAAGCATAAAAAATAACGATGGAAAAACTCCACTGCAAGTTGCAATTGATAATGACAACATTATAGGATGTTTATTAACTAATAGTCAAAAAAAATTAAGAGAGCAACTAGGTAAAATGCTTCTCGCTACAAGTTCTGATGAAGATTGGGATAATGCTTATGATCCAGAGGTTGAAAATCTAAGAAAGTTTTTAAATCAATATGAAAATGACAACGACTTAAAGATAGTTTTAAATGTTAAGGATGATAGTTCAGTACTTCTTGATTCGCCATCTCGTCAATTTCCTAATGTAAAAGCCTTGCTCTTAAAAGCAGGAGCAGCTGATTTTATAGGTAAAAAACAAGATAATTATGAAAAATGCGATAGTTTTTTATCAGAGATTTATCAAATAAATTACCTTGCTAAACGCAATGAGTTTTTAAGTAAGGTAGTAAAAGCTAAAAGCATGATTGAATTACAAGAAGTTGTAAATGAGATTATAGCTTCTGGAATGAGATTAAATTTTGCTAAAGACAAAGATTATTACTTTGCAGATCACGTACTAGAAAAAATTGCTCAGCTAGAAGGAAGCTATGGAATTGCCAGTGATATAGTATGTACATTAATATCAAGAGGAGCAAAGTTAAAAAGGTCAGAAAGTTTAAAAGTCATTGATACAATAGAATTAAAGTTCAAAGCTCATAAGGCTAATATGATCAGTGCTCATTTAGAGTATGTTAGTAATGCTGAGGAATTTTTTAGAATTGCAAAGGCTGCTACCAGCGGTCAACTATATGATGGAAAAATCGATAATAATGTATCTTACTTAGAATACTCAGAGGATAGTATAATAGATGTTGCAAGAATCACAGATAGAACAAGAAATCTGGAACTAATTCAGGAATCATATAGAAGGGATATAATAAAAATTGGCAAAAGTGAGGTGGAAATTATAACCGAAAATGGCATAAGGTATTACACAGATCTTACAGAAGGCAGCGATATAGTATTAACTTTCTATACTAGTTTGGGAAATATAGACCTTAGACTGTATCCTGACATACAGGATAAAAGCAAGATTATAGTAGAAGTGAGTAATAGAGAAGAAATATTAGAAAAATTCAAAGGTCGCGAAGAAGAGTTAGGCAATGATTGCGCGCTCGGTGACTGCTGGGTCTACGATGCTATTGAACAGGGATATTTTGAAAGGTCTGGAAAACTTTGTCAATATTCCGAAACAGTTAGTTCATCTGCTAAAACTGTAAATAAAAAGCAACAACTATTACAGGATTTACGCAATATTGAGTCTAATATTGTAAAAAAGGAGAAGAATTTTGACATAAAAACCCACCTGATAGACATCTTTAAAACTTTATCTAGGTTCTATGAAGAAAAAGGTGATATTTCTAAAATAGATTTAGTTAACGCGGCAGAAAGAGAGAGTAAAAGATTGGGACTAGAAGGTAGATTCAATTGGAATGGGATTTTTGATTTAGAGAAAGAAGATACTGAAAAGGCAGAAAAACAAGATAATAAAGAGCAAAAATCAAACATACCTGATGACTTTGATGCAGAGCACGCAATCAGTAATGGAAGCTGTTTTTTTGATTCATTCAGACAAAGTCTGGAACAACAGAAGGGAATCAAAGTTACTATAGAGCAGTTAAGGAATGAGTGTAAGAGGTTTGCGCAAGACAATCCTCCAGAGTGGTTTATAAGTAAAATTGTCAATGACTTTCATGAGATTAAAGGTGAGTTCGTAAATAGTGGAATTACGTGTAAACAATATATCAATCGCATTGGAAAGAATGAATTGTGGGGACGTTCCGATGTCGAGGGCAGAGTACTTTGTAGTAAGTATGGTGTGAAATTACATGTTGCAGAGAGTAATCCATTCAATGCTACTGATGAGCAACAAGATCCATACTTGCATCAACTAATAGATAGTTCAGGATCAAGAAGTGCAGGTGAGTATAATAGGATAGATTATGATGACAATAATGTCTTACATATAGTAAATAAGGGAAGTAATCATTTTCAACCCCTACTTTGTAGAAATAAGGTCTTGGCAAAATGCTATTCAAGCTCACCAAGGTGTAATATGGACGAGTTAAAGATAGAATCTCACCAACATAAGTCACTATCTGTAAGTGGATCATAGCTCGGTATATGACTTGCTACACAGCAATGATGGAGGAAGTTTATTTAGATGGTTAAAGAAGAATTTATTTTATTTAAAAAGTTTACTTAGCGCTTATCAATTTTCAAGCACACTCTCAGATTCAAAAAGGGCTATAGATTGCTCCACATGTACTACTTTCTGGAGTTGTGTGCTGGGGTTTAGAGTATTGAATTTTTTGATGTTTATTTGATGTTTATTCGATACATTTTCTACCACTATTGCATTTGATATGCTAAAATCTTCATCATTTATATTGATATTTTGTATAATTGAGTGTCGATTCCTGTAGCTTTTTCAGCATTAGTTTGTTCTTTTACCTCAAGATCTCTTGGTACATCAGAGGTCCTTGATTCCTCTATATCAACTGCAGTAGCAGCAATTTGGCTACCTTTCTTATTTCTCAGCAATACCTTTCAATAGTTTTGGTGTTTTCATAGTTTCTCTCCTTTTGTTGTTTTTATAAACGGTATAATTACGCCGCTAATCCATAAAATTTCTCCAGTTGCTCACTCCACAGCATCGGTATTTCCCTCAAGTCAGCTAACTTCAAACTCCTTGGCTGCCTGCCATTTACTACGTCTTCTTTAATTTTTGGAGCTAAATAATTCAACCTCAAAATTTGCTGTATACGTCTTGTACCTATATTAATTTTAGCACTCAGCTCCTTTACACTTTCGTATTTTCCCTCTTCTAGTTGCCGTTTCCACAGATGGGCTCTTACCACTGCTTTCAGTAGTGCATTGTTTGTTTTCCCCTCTGGCTCTACTACTGTACATTTGTTTCCTTTCTTCTTCATTGGTATAAATTTTTCCTCTGATTCAGAACTCACCCCTATTCCATCTTCTCTCACCATTACTCCCTTTATTAATTTTTTCATTGCTTCTTTCTGTTCTCTGAAACTTAAATTTTTCCATTCTTCCGCTTTTTCTTGCCAATTTTTGTATAGGTGCTCTGCTCTCTTCATCACTTCTTTTTCTACTTCTCCCGCTACTACTGTTCGGTTCACTGATCCACAATCTTTTCCTCTTAAATGGTTATTGCATATATAGTATCGATACCTCTTATTCTCCTTTTTCGCATACGTCAGTGTCATATTCACATCACAGCTCTTGCACTTGATTATTCCCTTTAGTAGTGCCTCTTCATATTTTTTCCCTTGATACGGTTGATTCTTTATTAATTCTTGCGCTTTTTGCCATTTTTTTTCTTCTATTATCGCTTCATGCTTTCCTTCATATTGTTTCTCATAATGCCTTATTTTTCCCATATATATTGGATTTGTTATTACTCTCCTTACCGTTGCTTTTTTTAAGATTTCTCCTCCATCAGATTTTGCTTCAAATCTCTTTGTTCGGTATCCTTCTCTGTTTAACTCCCTTGCCAATTCTGCCATTGACTTCAGCTCCAAATATCTTTCAAATATATGCTTCACTGTCTTTGCTTCTTTCTCATTTATTATTAATTCTTTATCTTTTACATCATACCCAAGCGGTAAAGTTCCTCCCATCCATAATCCTTGTTCTTTTGATGTTGCTATTTTGTTTTTTACTCTCTCTACGATCATTTCTCTTTCTAGTTGTGCTGCCCCTGATAACACTGTTTGTACGAACTTTCCCATTGGCGTATTATTGTCAAATATCTGCGTTACTGCTACAAAATTTACTCTGTGCCTTCTAAAAAATGATGTCACTTCTATACTATCTTTTGTTTCCCTTGATAGCCTGTCTAATGTATATACTACTACACAATCTACTTCTCCTGCCTTTACATCTTCAAACAACTCCTTTATCGCTGGTCTTTCTAAATTTTTTCCTGAATATCCTCCATCATCGTATCTTTTTGCCAATACTACCCAGCCTTCTCGGCTTTTTATGTACTTTTCACATGCTACTCGTTGCGCGTCCAAGCTGTTGAACTTTTGCTCTAGACCGTCTTCATTTGATTTTCGCGTATATATTGCACATCTTACCTCTTTTAACATTCTCAACTTCCACTTTTATCACGCATTCCAAACAATAAAGGTCCGTTGTAACTCATTCCCATTATTTTCCCTGCTACTGCTGACAATGACGTATAAAACTCTTCTCTGTAGATTAAACCCTTATCTGTTACCATTACCGCATGCGTCTCTTCCCCTCTCTCTAATATTAGCTCTGTTCCTGCTACTGGCAGTTTATCACTACTTATTCTTTTTCCCTTCTCTAACCGATCTGCTAGATATTCTAGTCTTTTTGCCCCTTTTCTTGATATTTCTCCATACGCTTTCTCCTGTATTCTATATGCTAACCTCGGTATTAGATACTTCTTTGAATGTCTAGGTGCCTCTTCCTCAAATACCTTCTTCCATATTTTCCTCAGCTCTTCCAACGCTTTTTTCTCTAAATATTCTACCTCTTTTTCTACTTTTTTTTCCATATAATCACCTGAATTTTTAAACGCTATAGCACTTTCCCATCCACAAGCTCTTCTTTTACACCTGCTGCCGTACTTTCCGATACGGTTTTTATTTTTTCTATGAACTCCCTCTGTTTATTTGCCATTTTTACGTTCTCTAACACTTCTATTATCTCTTTATTTTTTCTCGTATAATACATTGCTGTTTTGCCAAATTTATCCTTTTGCTCTATATTCGCTCCGGCTTTTACTAGTTCTTCTACTATTTTTATCTCACTTACCATGCAGGCAAGGTGTAACGCAGCAAATTTGCTACTTCGTTCCACTGCGTTTACATCGGCTCCTGCCTTTATCAGCTCTTTTGTATTTTCTACACGTTGTCCCATGACTGCTAAGTGCAGTGGTCTATATTTCCCGGCATCTGCTGCATCTACATCTGCTCCCTTTTTGATTAATAACCTCACTTTTTTTGTATCTGGCATTCCTACTGCGTAATGTAATATCGTCCTTCCTTTTGTGTCTTTTTTATTAATATTTTCTATTGAGTTATCTAATACCTCTTTCCACGCCTTATTAAACTCTTCTCTTTCTTTTTTACTAAATTTTACCATAACTTTCCTCAGCTATTAATGTAATATAAAGTGCCTCCAATTTGGCTCACTTTAGTGCTTAGCAAATCTTGTTTGTTTACTAGCTACTTTTTCACTTAGGGCTGTTTTGGCATAAAAAGCAAGTTTTTTTTGCTAAATTTACACATTTTTTCGAATATTAATATAATATATTAAGATGTATGTCTATCTATTTAACCTGTTAAACAATACCTCCTTTTCTAAGTGACTTCATTTTTTCAGTCTCGTTTCTCCATTACCTCCTCTATTGCCTTGTTTGCTTCTCCATACATCACTTCTACATCTCTCATATTCACTCCCTTCTTTTCTAGATAACTTGTCACTTTCGTGTAAATTTTTGCATAGTTTAGTGGGCTACATCCAAATTTATCTACTGTATCAAGATCTCCTCCTGCATTTATCAGCTCTTCTATTGTTCCTATTCTTCTTGCTAAACAGGCTAAGTGTAGTGGTACTGCTTTATTGTTTGATTTTGCATTTACTGTAGCTCCTCCTTCTATCAGCACTTTCACATTTTTTCTTCTTCCTAAAAACGCTGCTAGGTGCAACGGTGTCTCGCCTCTATTGTTTCTATCGTTTGTACCTGCACCTTTTTCTATTAATAACTTTATTACTTCTGGCTCTGACACCTGTGCTGCTCGGTGCAATATTGTGCAACCTGCTGCGTCTTTTTCATTTATTTGTTGAAACCTGTTTTCTGATAATGCTTTCAATAACCTATCAAAAACATTCCTTGCTTCTTTCCTTGACATAAAATACCTCACTTTCCCTTTGAAATTTTCGCAACCAAACTCTTTGCTCATCTTTTTGAGCTCCCTCCTCACCACATCTTGCTTAAGTCTGCCTCCACCACCTCATCTATCATTTCGTTCACTTGGCTCATTATTTTGCTTGCTAAATTTTTACATTCTTCCTTTATTAGTGACTTATCTTTCTTCCTTATTTCTCCTATCTCTATTATTTTTAACTCAGGCAAATAACTCCTATTCAACATGTCTGCTATTTCTCCCACTAGCCTCTCTATTCCATAGCACGTCAGTTCTCTACTTTTTGTTATTCCGCCTTGCTTTCCCAGAAATTTCCTCGCCTTTTCATTCTCTCCATTATCCCATAGGCCATACCTTTCACTTTCCCAGATATAGTACATTGGTGTTGCACCATATTTATCCAGTTGATTAACTGCAGCTCCTGCTTTTACTAGCTCTTTTATTATTGCAATTCCTGCCCCTAGCCTACATGCAGAGTGCAGTGGCGTACATCCGTTGATATATTGAGTAGCATTTACTTCTCCTCCTCCCCTGATCAGCACTTTTACATTTTCTAAACTTCTCGCAAATACTGCGCAGTGCAGTGGTGCATAACCCTTTTTATCTCTTGCATTCACATTTGCTCCCTTATTTATTAATAACCTTACTGTTTTGTAATCAGAGATTTCCACTGCTTGGTGTAATATCGTCTCTCCTTCTTCATTTCTTTTATTAATGTTTTCAAACCCGTTACTTGATACTTCTTTAAAAAACTTACTAAAAGATTCTCTCTTTTCTTCGTTGAACCCCATTGCATACCTCACAAAATTAGCTTTTCTAGCGCCAGACAAATTTCTTATATTTACCTGCCGCTATTCAAGTCATGTCCGTTTTAGCATAAGAAAGCAAGTCTTTTTCTTTTTATTTCATATATTTTAACCTATTATTAATATAATATATGAGGATATAAATATAAGTACTTAACTTATTATAGATATTACTTGACTATTTTTCCAACTTCTGTGCAAATGTCGATGTTCGTGCCACTTCAGTACTCCTGGGTAAAACACTAAAATGTAATTTTCTAATTCGTGTATTGAGTCTTTTTGCTCTGAATCTAATTCACTTTCAAAATGAATATTGTGCTCTGCTAAAACATATTTTGTGACCTTCTGATCTGTATAATTTTCTACTTTGTAGTTGTGAGTAATGCTAAACCTTTCTAAAATTGGCTTGTGTTTTAAACTCCAATGTTGCCCTGAAAGTTTATCGTTTCCCAATACAAATTTATTTCCTTCTTCTTCTATTCTACCAACCGGAAAACAGCTATTTATTTCTCCTAATTTCCAGCTATCTGACAGTACAATCTGCGCTTTTGCAAATTTAATCGATGGTAATAAACTCTGTGGTAATGGATATAGTGCTTTTAAGTTGTACCACAAATGATCTCTTTCATAGATGCCTTTATAATCCCTTGTGTGAGGCTCGGTTTCTCCAAGGATTGCTACATCTAGGCGATATATATCATTGCTTAAAGCTCGTTCATAATGATCGCGTAGATAGTTTTCTATAATCCTAATAACTGGACCACTAGACCTGAAAAAATTTACTCTTCCAAACGATAACACTGGTCCATCTTTTTCTATTTTTACCCCTGAATAATCAGAAAGAAGATCTCCAAATAAACTCTCATCCAATATAAATCTCTGCACATTATAATAATCGTTAAAAATCCTCATTAATCTGGATCTTACAGGCAGTGATAGTTTTGCCAGCTCTACTACTGCATCTACGAAGAAGTCATTTGGTACCTCTTTTATCCCTACTTGCAACTCAAAAAAGTGTTTACCGGGTGGCTCTTCAATAATTGTAATATCTTCTATATTTGCCCACTTTAGTGCTATTTTGAGTGATGCTGGGGTTCCACGTAGTCTTTGAAATTTTACTCCTTCTACTACGGCTTTTCTTCTATCTTTTACCCAACGCAGTATCTCTTCTAAACCATATTCTTCTATTATCCACGGCAATGTTTCTTCTTTAAGACTAAACTTAAATCCTCTGATACAGTTTGGATCTACTTTATAATCTATCGCATCTACCAATGCTTTTTCTTGTTTTGTTGCGTTTAGTGGCAATAGCATTTTAAATTTCGCAAATTTGCACACTCATTCCCCAGTACCACAACATCCTCTTTTGGCTCTATTAATTCCACATTTTCTACACCATCTACAAATAGATTCGCTATTATCCACGATCTTGTTACACTCCACCCTAATCTTTTTGCTAATTCAAACTTCTCAATAAACTGCTTCTTGATTTCCTCCTTCGATATTACAGGACTTATGCTCATTCTGCTGTGGATATCTATTTCCATAATATTGCAGCCAATTACTGTTACTGTATCTGTTAAAACCCTTATATCATCTCTAGTAACCTGCTTTTTTACAATTTCTAGTAGCTCTTCTAACGCTATGCCAGTTGTGGATAATTGTGTTGATAAGATTGAAATTTGTACTTTCCCTGGTATAGTTGATTCTACTAATGCATCTTTTACTCTACTATCTGCTGACAGTGCATGATACCTATAATACTCCTTGCTCCCACATGTGCTCCAGCCTTTTATTTTTGCTTTTACCTTCTTTCTAAATCTTTCATCCTCTTCTTCTTTCTGCCTCTCCACTCCGTAAAACTCAGCCAAATTATCAAGATCTTCTCCTACTGCAAATTTCAGTAAATTACTCTCTACTGCTTCATTTATTCTTTCTCTGAGCAAAAGTTCTCTCCATGCTGCTACCTCCATAATCTTTACCGCTGGATCACTTTCAACTAATGCTGAAAAGGTTTCATCTCTACGGACCAATTCTTCCTTCATTCTCGAAAAGATTTCTTCATAACTCAGCTTTTCAATAATATTAGGTGTCTGCATTTCTAAACAACTATTCCTCTAATATCTATGAATTTGCCTTCTGGAAGATAAATACCTTGAAGTACAAGAATCACTTTTCCTTCTTTTACTTCTGTAATTTTTACTTTTTCTAACTTAAATCTCTTCTCAAATTTCCCCAGTGCTTCTGCTGTTGCTGCATAGATCTCCAAAGTAAAATCTCTACTAATTGGTTTATCCACTAATTCAAATAATCTTGACCCATAATCTCTCCTCATTATTCTACTGTTAATAGGAGTGGTCAGTATATCAATTATCGATTGCTTTAAGTGCTCTATTCCTTCTAATGTTTTTCCTGTTTTACCATCCATACCCTTCATTTCTATTTTGCAAAGACGCTTTCACTGCCTTTTATTACTTTAAACCCACATGAAACTATATCTCCTACTCTTCCTACACTAAGACCATTTGCAAACACTGTTTTTGATACTTGAATCATTACTTTTCCTTCACTAAAACTGTCTCCTTGTCTACATATTGACTTACCGTTTACAAAAACATTATTACTTCCGCTAATGCAGAAATGTGGTATAGCTTCTCCACAATAGTCTCCTAACCTTACTATTCCTTTGTTCAATTTAAGTCAATCCTTTCTGCTTTCAGTTTTATTCCACTTTTTGTCATTTCTATACTTGATTTCCCAGCCTTCAGTGTTATTTTGTCCACTACTTCAATCTCTAAATGATGCTTCCCTTTATCATATAACAATCTTGTTCCATCTTGAAATTTTATACTATTTATTTCTTTTTTATTCTCTGGTGCAGGGTATTTTTCCTGATATATTCCTCCTAATACCACTCCTAATGATAATTCACCAAAAGGAGAAAATATCATAACCTGTTCACCGATATCTGGTGGAGACCAATCTCTATCTTTTCCTGCTTTGCTCGTTACCCATGGCAGATAATCTGTTAAAAATTCTCCTATTTTCACTCTTACTTTTGCTTTTTCATAATCTATTTCTTTAATAATTCCGATACGAATAATATTCGCTACTTTTCTCTGTAACTCTGCAATGGCAAAATTATTTTCCAACATGCATTTCTCCCACTGCTATTTTATGTGGCTTAATTTTCCCCTCTAACCAGACTGATTCTTCAAAATGCAGATAGTGAACCCATTCAACCAACCACACTAAATATGCATCGAGCTCTGGCCTAAAATCATCTCCTCCTCCTGATATAAATTCTCCTGGTGAAACATTTTTCACGTTCCAAGTATTTTTATTTACTACTCTTGCTACTTCTGCTGCTAATGACCTTACAACTAACGAGGAATACTCGACTGTTCCATCAACTACAATTCTCGCTTCAAATCTTGCTTTCAGCGCTAATTCCTCTGTTCCAGGATCTTTTCCCGATTCTAAACTCACAAGCTCTACAAATAACGCTGGCGCTAATAATTCTTTCCTTATTGCTGGATAAATTTCACATGTCTGTATAGACGGTATTTCTTCCTTCAGTGTGCTGCAAATTGCTTGATGTAAATCTTTCCAGAACTTTGTCATGCATATAATTTAACTCATGTAATGTATAAAATATTTTTCAAATACCTTTTCAACTTCATAATTAACAAGATTCCCTATTATCCTTGAAGCCTCAGGTTTCAGTGGCAACTTAACTTCCTTTATTGGCAATGCTGCCCTTCCTTTACGTTTAAACATACCGCTATTTCCTTTTGGCATAACTGCTGCAAATCCTCCTATAAACTCATGCTTTCCTACTTTCGATCCTCTTCTTGTTTTTTGTATCTTGCCAATTGTCGATGCTCTAATGTCATAGAGATTTGCTCTAATTAACACTTCTAATCTGCTAGTTTTCGCCTTAAAAATTCTTAATCTCTTTCTTATCAAACTTAATTTTATCTTCTTTTCCTCACTAATTTCTTTTGCTGTCTTCAATTTTAGCCATAGTGCTGTTCTGTTTAACGCTCTCACTATTGCTAATTCTATTTTTTTTCTTTTAGCATTTACACTTTCTATTACCTCAACTTCTATATGAACAGACATTTTACACCCCATACGCTTCGATTCGCCAGACCATTCCAGATTTATCTCTAAGTGGTGGTGTGTGTATTTTGTATTTGCAATCACCTATAACAAAAATATCTCCTACAATTGGCCTCAGTATATCAAAAATGCTTACCTCAAGAAAAAGCATCTCTCCCACAAATTGTCCTTCACCAATCTCGTATAATTTATCTGGCTGTTGCTTTAATACCTGTACCATATATGACTTATCCTTTGATTTATATAAAGCCACTTCTCCTAAATGGGCAAAACAATCTTTAAATAATCTCTTAATATTCTCTTGCACGTTTCTCCGCTATATACTAACATTTATATGCTAAGAAGAGGTAAAGCATTCTTCTGCCTCACACCGCTTTATATTTGCTCTACCTATGTTGCAACGATCTTGACTAGTATTGCTGGACGGTGGCACATTGGCAGAGGGTTTGACTGCGTATGCAAATCAGTCCCTCTATCAAATCTTCTTGGCTCTTGTTTTGCATAGAGTGGCTGTCCTAGTGTATTTACTGTTTCATTAAAATCTGCTGGTGCAAAATATGTTGTAAATGTGCTCGCTGTTCCTACTGGAAAACAGTGTCCTGTATCTCTTTCTATAAATCTTCTTACGGTTCCTTCAGGATCAGTTGCTTGCCCTCTATATTCCTCAAACGTTATTCCACAGAACGTAAATCCTGATCTCATATCGTTCCTTAATGCTGCTCCTTCTTGCCATCTCTCGTATGCTTCTTTTACTTTAGTATGAGAAGTAAGTGCATCAAAAAACTCAGGGCTTACTAAAGCATGAATTCCGGTCATATATTCACCACTTAGGTTATCTTCTACGTGCCGCAATACTTCCAGACACTTACGTTTTACATCAGTTGTTGCTGTTCCTAGCGCAAAATTTACTACTTTTGGTGTTATTTCAAATTCGTTGTACAGATTTAATAATTCACTGCCATCTGCGTCTAGAATAATCCCTTTCAGCGCTCCCATTCGCAAATGCTCTAACGTTATTGCATGCTTGTTTCTCATTAGCTGTAAATGGTCAGTTATTACGTCTGCCAGCGCTTTCAGTTCACTTTCTGATCCAAATGCCCTTATTCCCTGTACTTCCTCTGGCAGTACTACATCATCATGCGGAATATGTGGAATTGTAAATGTTCTTACCTTTCTTTTTCCTCTTTTTCCTACTGTTGCTGGTGCTCCAGGTACTTGTGTTGGCAATAGGCTTAAAACTCCATTATGTTCTTCTATGGTGATATGTCTAAATCTTACTGACCTATTTGGAAACAAGTTTAAATTTTCAACACGTCCATAATTTATCGGCAATATATTCATCGCATTTGTTAGTGCCGTCATGCTAAATGCCGTATTTGTAAATGGATTTTGCATTTTTTCTTTTCCCCCTTTTGTATTTTTAATAGTTTTTTAAGCTCCCTTGCGGATAATGATCCCTCGTGCTTCAAGTTGCTTTATTGCTGCAGCTTTCTGTTCTTCAGTGATATTTGCTGGCCACACAACTGCATGATCTGCTAGCATTGCACTGCGAGTAATAATTACTCCTTTCATATCAGAATCTTTGCTATGTATATCGGTTGTAATTACTCCTACTGCTGTTTGCGTACCGTCTGTTCCAGTGGGGTTCAGCACTCTAATAAAACCATCATCTGTCTTCTTGGCAACTACTGTACCAAGTTTAATATTTTGACCTTTCGCTACAGTTATTTGGTCTCTTGAATATAGACTTGATACCTCATACTTTAATAAGTCACCTAGATTATTTTGTTCAGTTATACATGTCATATTTTCTTTTCTCCTTTTTTTCCCTTTAGTTTACTGCCATGTTTGTAGTTGTTGTACCCGGCGGTTATAAAAATACTTTAAATACTTGATTGTGCTCTAGCTTTAGCTACTTGTATCATCAAATCTTCTGATGAATTTTGTGGTAAAGTGCTGAAAATTTTATCTTTTATTGTTCGCTCTGCTAGTAGTTCCATTAACACTTCCCTGGCTTGCTCAACACTTACGCTTTGCTCTATAAATTCTCCTATCTTTTCTGGCATCTTTGATATATTACATAATCTTATTATCTCTAAAATTTCTCTACGACAGTTCTCGTAGCCTTCCTCAGTTAACTCATTAGTTGTCATACTAACACTCCTATGATTATTGATAAATTCAAAAAATGTTGTAACTCCATCTGCAACACCTATTTCTACTGCTTTCTTGCCAAAATATAGACCTGCTTCTGTTGATCGAATCTTTTCAATTGAAAGACCTCTGTTCCTCGCTATTAGCTGCAAAAACATTTCATATAGTCGGCCTACTTCTTTTTGTAAGCTTTCTAAACTTTCAGACGTCATTGGCTCATGCGGGTTTAAATCATTCTTTCGACTACCAGCAAAGATTGTGGTATACTTAATACCTTGCCTTTCATCAAACCTACTTTGATCTATGTGACTTGCTATTACTCCAATACTTCCTACTCCTGAAGTTCTACTCACAAATACCTTTTCAGCGCTAGAGGCTATAGCGTACGCAGCAGAATATGCATCATCATTTGCTATTGCAATAATTCTCTTTTTTGCTCTTGATTCATAAATAAAATCAGCTAGGTCAAAGACACCGTTTACTTCCCCTCCGGGACTGTCTATGTCAAGTAGAATCGTCTCTATGCTTTTATCTTCTAAAGCACTCTCTATCTCTTCATGAATATTTTCATACGAAGTCATGTCTAAAATATGATCAAAAGCTTCTGTTTTTTTAGTCAAAACTCCATAAATACGTATTATTGCTATTCCTTTTGGGTTTATATGAAAATGCTTTAAATTCTTAAAGATAGGTTGTTTGCTGTTATATAATGATAGTAGTTCAAAGCTTCTTCTCTCTACCATTATTGGCTTATTTATCCACATCACCTTCCTTCCCTTTTATGATTAACATCAGAATCGAAACAAAGTCCAAAAGAATTAGCTCGCTTTTGATCTTCTGCTATTTCTTGGTCTATTTCTTCTACATCGTAACCCATTTCTGATACTACTTCTGAGCGGCTCTTGAAGCCATTTCTTACCGCCATTTGCTGTGCTTGCTGATCTTTTAGCGGATCCACCCAATCAAATCCCTGTGGTATCCATTTTACTTCTTCTTTCGCTGCTTTTACTACTTTTTCATCTATACTCAGTTCTCCAGAAAGTACTGCTAACTCTAGCCATCTATTCCAAATAGGTCTACAAAACTGGAACACTATCACGTTATGCTGCAACATTGAACACCTTCTGCGAAACTCTATCAGCCCTGCTCGAATGGATGAATAATTAACACCGGTTAAATCTCCTGTTAGCTGCTCATATGTTATTCCTATGCCTATTGCTATTGCCCTGAGTTGCTGTCTCATGAATGCTTCATAGCTTCCCCCAACATCAGATGGTTCCGAAAATTTGATGTCTTCTCCTGGGTCTAAAAGCTGCATTGTTCCAGGTTCTAGGCCAGATAGTGCTACTCCTTGCTCACTTGCTTCACCTTCTCCCATGATATTTGCTTCAGGATCGAGCCTTGTAATAAACCCTGCAAACATCGCTGCAGTTTTCTTTCTCACCAGCTCTGCATCATCATATTGATCAAGCTCATAAAGCTTTAGCAGTATACTCGAAAGCCAAGGCTCACCTCTGATTTGCCCAGGTCTTAGTGGTCTATAAATATGTAAAACATCATTTGCTGGTACTCTTACTGATTCTCCAAATGAGCCTTCGCCTGGATGTTCTCTAAATAAGTAATATGCTTCTCTTTGCCCAAGCTTGTTAAACTCAATCCCGTTTCTTATTACATTACCATTTGCTAAAGTTTGATTTGTTTTATTGTCTAAATGTTCAGACTCAAGTACTTGCAGTTGTAGTGGTACAGAAAATCTATCTTCCAGCTTTCTCGTTCTTAAACGTACAAAACATTCTCCTCCCTCTATCATACTTCTGCATACTAGAGCTTGTAATCCATAAAAATCACTTATTCCACAGCTATCTGCTTCATCTGTCCATTTTAGCCATAATTCTTGCACCTTCTTTCGAAATTCTCCATCTCTTGCTTTTGATTGCGGCTTTATTCCTGTTCCAATAGAGTTACTTACTATTGTATCAATAATATTTGCTGCATATGGATTTTTTCTCACCATATCACGAGAGCGGCTACGCAAGTGCTCAAGGCTTTGAGACAGCAAATTGTTTATACTTCCTAACTCTGGTTGAAAGTGAAAAAATCTTCTTCCTGAGCCTGCTGCATCCCACGCTGAGCTTTTTATCTTTGGTTTGTTAAATAATTGCTTGAAGGTTTTTAGCAGCATTTATAAAATTCCTTTACTCGTTGAAAAAACAATTTTCCTCTTTGGCCTCATGCCTGCAACTTTTAACTCAGCCTTAATTCGTTGTCTTAAATTCAATAAATCATTTATTTGAACTTCTCCGTACCGCACAACATGGTCACCATATGCAATTGAGACAACTCTTTCTCCGCTTTGCAGTTTTTTTATCGCTTCTTCGACTTGACTTAAATATTCCTGATTGTACATTTTACTTCTCATTCAACCATTTACTTTGTCTCACTTTTTTAGGCTTTTTACTTTCCATTTTTCCACTCAAACTATTCCACTTACTCTCTGGCCATCTGTCTATTCCCAGTGCTATCGATGCTGCTCTTGCATAAATCCTACAGTCTAATACTTCATTTCTTTCTCTTACCTTTTGCCACTCTTGTTTGGTGTATCCTTTTACTACCTTACTGACTAATTGCTCTGCCGTTAACTGCTTAAAATATTCGGGTGCATACTCAGGAAAATGACAATATCCTGCTGGCACTTTCTCTTCTTCTTTTAAAATATTAAGTAGCTGAAAAAGCTCTGACTTTAATATCGATACTCCTACTGGCCAGAGCTTTATTCCTCTTTTTAGCTTTTGACCACCAACTGTTATATCTACTCTACTTGGGCTGCTCAGTGGCACTAGGGCTTTATTTACACCTTTGACTGCCATTACTTTCCCAGACCCCTGATGACTCCTTACCCAATTGTATACTTCTTGTGTTGCATATCCAGCATCAACCGCCATCATACTTATTATATATTCAAGCCCATTTTCACCGATAAAATGATGATTAAGTAATTCTGAAAGCTTTCCCCATACTTCCCCACCTCCTGTATCTCCTTCAAATACTCGGTAGTCTATTGACCAATTTTCGCGGCTTTTTCCCCATGCTACAACTTCCACCTCTAGACGATCTTTTTGGACATCTACTCCTGCTGTGAGAACTACTTCGCCTTTTGGTACTGTGCCAATCTGAAAAAATTCTCTCCTGTTAAATAATTGCTTCCAGTCTGGTACTTCTCCTTTATCTACCCAAGTTTCTCCTAAAGTGGTATTTATCCAAACTTTCAGTAATTGTTCACTTTCCTTTGCATGGAGAAAGTCCTCTACTGCTTGTTGCCAACTATACCAGCCAACTGGACTATAAAGACTTGAAAGATGAAATCCTTTTTTCTCCCCTTCTTTTGCCTCTGTAGCTCTCCATTCTCCACGTTCTAGCATCTCTGTCTTTTGATGATTTTCTATTTTGCCGCTACATTCAGTGCAGACATAATGTGCTGTTCTTGAGTCGTTATTTTCCCATTTTATTTGTGACCATTTTAGAACTTGATAGTAATTACAATACGGACAGGGAACAAAAAAATATCTCTTATCTGTTGCTTCAAATTCTTTCTCAATTCTGCTTATTCCATGAATCGTTGGTGTCGATACTAAAAAAATCTTTCGCCTTGCAAATGTATTAGTTCGAGCAATACTGAGCAGTACTGGATCTCCTTCTCCTCCTGAATCTCCTGGGTAGGCATCTATTTCATCAAGAAAGAGATATTTTACTGGCATAGATCTCAGTCCTACACTACTATTCGCTCCAGTTATTACTACTATTCCACCTGGAAACTCCTTACTTTGTACAGTATTCCCTGAATCTCTTGACCTTGGGTCTTTTACTTTACTTTTTAAACATGGTGTACTCTCTATTAACGGTGCAAATCTTCCCTTCGACCAACGTTTTCCCATTTCAACTGTTGGCTGTACTACCAGCATTGGACCTGGTGTTTGATCGATGATATAGCCAATCCAATTGTTGCCAGCTTCTGTTCCCCCAATCTGCGCTCCTTTCATGAATACTACTTTTTCTGCTGGTGAGGACGGAGAAAGTGAATCCATGATCTCTTTTAAATAAGGAGTTCTCTCTGTTCTCCATTTTCCTGGCTCTGATGCTGCAGTTGGTGCTAAAACTCGATACTCATTTGCCCACTCTGACACTTTAAGCTGGGGATCTGGTCTTAAACCTTCAGAAAAAGCTCTAGCGTATATCATTGTCTGCATCTACTAGTAATTGGTTCTAACTCAACGTCATTAACAGTAGAACTACACTCCTCCAGTTCCATAAACATCTTTTTCTGAAATTCGTTTTCTATATATCTTTTGCTCACCTCACTTATCATTATTGCTATAATAAGTGCAAATATCCCTGTTATTGTTGCAAAAATGATTGCATTGCTTATTGTTGTTGCTGTTAACCCTATACATACCGCTATTGCTACTGCACTTACTGAGGTAAAAACACAGATCACATTGTTGTATTTTCTTACTTTTGCATCTCTATGTTCTATACACCTATAATAAACTGGTACAGACTTGCCTATCTCGTCTGGTAATTTGATGCTCTTTTCTTTAAATAAAGTTTTTAGCAATTCTAAATTATTTGACTTGATTGCTAAGTGCAAAACAGGTGTATAGTTTGCTCCTTTTTTCAGCAATAACTTTACTACATGTAAATGCCTTTTTTCTGCAGCAAGATAAATTGGTGATAGACCTTTATTATTTACAATATCAATATTGATTTCTTCTTTTAAAATTGCATCTACAATCTCAATTTCTCCTCTTTGTGCAGCTAAATGGAGTAGACTATTCTTTTCAGAACCGTATTTATTACTCATCAAAGCCTTCTTTATCTCAGGTTTAGCGTAATCAAATGGTGTCTTGCCGCTATCGTCTTTTACCAGAGGGTCTATATCTTCTCGCGTTAGTAAAACTTCTATTGTTTTCAGTCTTTCAGCATAATGTAGTGGTGTTTTATTTTCGTAGTCCTGCAAATTTACTTGAGCATTAGGCTCCTTTATTAAGCATTTGAGGATATCAAGACATAAGTCTCTTTCATCATAATTAGTATTACTTACAGCTATATGAACAGGTGATAATTTCATCGAGTTTTGTCCTACACGTGCGCTATTTACATCTGCTCCTAGCTCCAGTAATAACTTTACTATCTCCAATTTTTTGTTGTTAACTGCATAGTGCATCGGTGTCTGATTTCGTGCATCAAAAACCTCGATTTCAGCTTTTCCTTCTCTTATCAAAATCTTTACAACTTCTGCATGTCCTATGCCTGCTGCTAGATGTAATGGCGTATGGTGCAAAGCATTTCGTACATTAACGTCAATACCTTTTCCTATCAAATATCTAACTGCATTAACTTCACCTATCATTGCAGCCAAATGAAGTAAGCTATCTTGTTCTGACCCGTATTTGTTATTAATTAGCGCTTGTAATATTTCTGCTTTTTTCCCTTCTTTGGCGTAATCAAGAGATGTTTTACCATCATTATCTTCTATAAAAGGATTAATGTTCTTTTTCGTGAGTAACAGATCTACCATACTTAATTCATCAAACTCTATAGCGCAATGTAGTGGGGTTTTTCCATTTAATCCTCTGACATTAACATCTAATCCAGGTTGATTAATGAGGCATTTTATTAACTCTAAACTTAGCCATTTTATATTCAAAATCTTTTTTATATTTGAAATTTAGTATTAGATAATTCTTGTAATGAGTTTGTAATCTCTTCAGTTAGCGCCATATGAATCTTTTCAGTGTCACTCAGTGATGCAAGCAATGCTGAAACTCTATTTGGAATATTAAGTAAATTATTACGGACAACTCTTGCTACATTAAATGCATCGCGCTTTACTTCTTCTACTGCTACAAGTTCTCCTATCTCAGCCCTAGCTTTTGCCTCAAGAAGTTTACCTCGTTCCATTTCATTTTTTATTCGCGTTTTAAGCAACATCGTGGAAAGTTTTTCTCCGCTTTCTGAATAGTTTTTTCTTCTCAGTGGTTGACTTGGATCTCTGATTGTTTCTATAGCCCTGTTTGCTTGTTCTCGGTCAATGAGTCCATCCTCCAACTCAACTATTCCTTTTTTTACTAAATAACAGACATATTGCTTTGACACTCCTATCTCTCTTGCCCATTCCGTCTGCGTGATTTTTTCCACTCTTTTTGCTCCTTTTTACGAATTTTCTTCTTGAATCTCTGAAAAGGTTTTGCCAGTATCAGCAATTCCCTACCTGTTTATACTTGCCGGCGTCTTAGAGATATTTTACTAATATAGAGCGAAGTACTCCGGTTTATAGCTGCTTTCTTTTTACATAGTGAAATTTGGCTATTTTCAACTAATACTATAAATTGCATCTTTGTAGTTATGAGATTCAACCACTACTTGCTCTAGCGTTAAACTGCTGCATTTGGCATCTTTACTATGGTTTTCTTCAAGCACTTTTGTCCTTGCTTCCTTTATTTCCTCAATGAACTTTCCATTAACTTTTTCTGGTTCAATTCTTTCCTCACAATATACAAGATTTGTGCAATTTGTTTTTCTGTAGTAATGTACTCCAAGGAATATCACTGATAGTGCAAGTATACTCGAGCCTATAAGTAGTGATAACCCTACGTTATTAATCAAAGCGTTCTGGTAAAACTTCTGTACACTATTAATACCACCTTCTACATACAGTAATAAAGGCAATACTATATTTGCAGCAACCAAACTGCTTAATAATGCTGTAAATAATGGCCTATCTTTGATTACTGATTCTACTTTATTTCTTCTACTAATGACTTTGTCGTCAATATTAATGAAGTTGTTCTTACCCTTCCAAGCGTTAAGTGTAAAATGTGAATGAGTACCATTGCTGTATTCCAGTTTGACTGATTTTATTACTTTATCTTTTGGTTGATACTTTAGCACCTGATTCAAAGTTTCATTCGCATTCTTTCCCCCTATTTGACACTCCTCAGTATCTCTAAATTGCTTTATTCCACAAAATATTGTGCTAATTGCAAGCAATGAAGTAATTGCTATCATTGGCATAGTAATATAGAGAGGGCTGTTTGCAAAAAATGCAATAAATTGTCCTTTATCCTGTAGATATACCAAAGCTGCAGAAGCGCTAAGTGCAACAGCATCTATACCGAAAATTACAAATTCCTTCTGCTGCATTGCATATTTTACTCTTGGCAAAATTCTATTTGTTTTCTTTTCTTTTTTAATTAACGGGGTTTCTTCATTATCACTTTTTTCTGATGGGCTAGTTGAAAGTGTAACTGGACTATCATGATTTAATGACATATTCTCCCATCCTTGCCTGCCACAAAACTCACTCATTTCTGTTACTTGAGAATTTGATCTTGTCACCTCTGCACTTCTATTGTCTATCCCACTATCGCTTCCTTCCAAACTTTTTTTTAAAAATTTCGTATTCAGATCTACAGGTTCATCAGTTATATCTTCTGATTCTTTCTTAATTGATGTTTCTTCAGAATTTGACTTTTCTATCTCTGGACTTTGATCATTTATTTCACCATCTAAACCTCTTTTCGAGAATCTTTTACTTTGGTCTATAGTTGCATACATAGGTTCTCCTATAGCTTCTTGCTCATCACATTTTTCTCCATTTAATTGGAAAGAAGAATGTGGTAGCTTTGGTGGTGCAATATCCTGAATAATACTCAACCGATGATTTTCTGCTGTTCTAGGTGAAGGTGGAGCTACATTTCTAATATTGTCCTTCTCCAACATTCCATTCCTAGGTAACGGCTTTGGTTTATCTCCTAATTCTTTATCCTCTTCCTCTTTTTGCATTTCTTTTGTATTGTCTATTTTGGGGTTGGAAGATGTGTTGGATGCTGCCTCAAACTGATCAAGAGAATACGGACGGTTATATTCTATTCCATTTGCCTCACAAACTGCATTAAATTCGTCCTCTATGTCTTTACCATCATCCAATACTAAAGAAGAACAACTCACTGAAAAATCAGCACCTGCTTCGTCTATTTTTGCTGTAATACTGCTATCGCTACTATTGCTAATCACATTTAAAGAAGCTAGTTTGCATTCAGTGTTCAGGTCAGGTTCTTGCTTCGTACCTTTTTCAAACAATTCAATTCTCTCCTTAACAGATAGTGTAGAATTTGAAACATTATTTTCTACTTCTTCAGAAAACGATGCTTCATTATTTGTTTGCGAAGTTACTACTCCAGCTAACATCTTTTCTTGATTCATTGAGTACATCACATTTAATCCAAAGTTATTTGTTACGCTAAACTCATTAAAATACGGTATATACCAGTATTAATATTACAACTACCAAGGCTTACTAAATTTCTGTTTGCGTTATCTTTTCCACTTTTTTCTTACTGTTTTTCTTCTTGAATCTCTGAAAAAGTTTTACCAGTACCAGAAAGAATTGCTTCCCTACCTGTGTACACTTGCCAACGTTTTATGGTTACATCTACAAATTTTGAATCTAGCTCTATTGTCCTACAAATTCTTCCTGTTCTCTCGCATGCAATCAGTGTACTTCCAGAGCCGCTAAATGGATCAAGTACGATATCTCCTGATCTACTGCTATTAACTATTGCTCTTTCCATTAGCTCTACTGGCTTCATTGTTGGATGTAATGAGTTATGCACTGGTTTGTCATAAAACCACAGATCACTTTGATTTCTACCCCCATGCCACTCACGTTTATTGCCGCTTTTCCATCCATAGAGCATTGCTTCGTATTGTCTTTGATAATCTGATCTTCCTAGTGTAAAGTGATTCTTTGCCCAAATGATAAATGTTGACCATTTCCCTCCCGCTTCCTCAAATACTTTTTGTAACGTTGAAAACTCTGATGATGATATGCAGATGTAAATTGCACCTTTCGTATATGCTAAAATATGGGAACAGATGTCGTAGAGAAAAAGTTCGTACTTTTCACCTTGATTATCGTTTAATATTTTTTTCTCTTCTCTTTCCTGACTGCTACCGTAATCAACGTTATATGGAGGATCACATACGGTAATATCTGCCATTTTATTATCTAATACCGCTTTATATGATTCAACTAAAGAGCTATCACCACAATAGATTCGATGATCACCTAAAATCCATAGATCAGCTGGTTTTGTTATTTCTACTTTTTTGTCATCAACAACTAAGTCAGAAAGATCTTCTTCTTCACCATCTAAATCATCAAGAAACCGTTGAACTTTTTCCAATTCAAATCCTGTCATTTTAAGGTCAAACTGCAAATCTTCTAGCTCTTGAATTTCTACCTTTAAAAGATCATCATCCCACTTTGCCCAATTAGCTGATTGATTGGCAAGTAACCGAAAAGCTTTGGTTTGTGGTTCATTTAAATTATCACTTAAAACCACTGGAATACTCTCCATACCAAGCTTTCTTGCTGCTTTAAGTCTTAAATGACCATCAACCACAGTTCCATCGCTTTTTGCAACTATTGGTATACGAAAGCCAAATTCCCTGATTGAAGCACACATTCTATTTACTACATCATCATTTTTACGAGGATTACGCTTATATTCGACGAGGTTTTCAACAGGATAGTAGTGGATTGCTAAATTCATATCTTAATAATTAAAAAGTTAATATTCAAAATATCTCTGACGCTAAAGAAGGCCTGGGGTCAGCACCACCAAACCCGCCATTCTGGCTGAAAGGACCCACTTTTTATGGATTTTTCATCTTATTAACATTTTTACTGAAATCCATAACATAGAACATTAATGCTAAAGCATCAGATTCATTATCATCTTTAGGCAAAAACCCTTTTTCCTTTACAGCTTCAATAACTTCACTCTTACTTGCATTGCCTTTGCCTGCTATAAAGCGTTTTATAGTTTTAACATTAACACCTTTGTATGGTACGTGATGTTCTTCACACCAAGCAGACAGCACTGCAAGAAAACCACCATAGCAATGAGCTGCATCAGTTCCTAGATGTCTTCTCACCCCCTCAAAGTACACTGCAGAAATCTCTTTCAAAGAATTAAGCCAATTGCGAAAACTTAAAAAACACATGCCACCTCCACTGAAACGACTACCATGAAAGCTTTTGCTTCCACTTTCAATTATTCCATCTGTTAGAATTGCCCAGCCTGTTTGTTTGCCGAGATCGAGTGTTAGGATTGACACTTATATTCAGAATTTGTTTCGCTAGAGTGCTATATAATATATATTCAGGATTTGAAAAATTTTTGTCCAAAAAATCTTCTTCATAAATAAACTTTTTAGAAAAAAACTTGGTTAAAAATCAGTAAACAAGCATTGTATAATTATTGGTCAAGGCTTTCAGATTTCTATCTTAACAGTGTAATTAATCTATTATGCTAACGTAGCTTAGCTAATTTCTTATGAACGTTTACCCAAACCGTAAATTCTGGGAAGATGATTTAGAAGTACCAGTTAACTACTTACTTGAGCGTTTTCACAATACAGAAGTCCGTCATTCTTGGATGAATTCACTTTCTGGTAGGCAGTTAAGTGTTATCTTTCAACACTGCTTTAAAGACAAGCTAAATGGTCAACTCTTTGATGATCAAGACTACGATAACACATCCATACAATATAAACGTAAAGTGATTGCTAAACATTTAGACTCTCTAGTTATTTATTATCTGATTAGCTGTTTTGAACGTGCAAAGCTTGAAGCTACTGTCAGTGAAATTGCAAGATCTGCATTGACTGAGGAACTCATGAAATCCTACCTTCTAAAAGGTAACAATAAATACGACAAAAAGTCTTTGTTATTTCTATTGTTTCATGTAGATCACAACCTTTTAAAGTCTGTCTATCACTTTGAAAAAATACAAAGAAAAGGTTCTGTATCATTTGCTCTTCAAAAGACACCACGACAACCAAATGTTCCATTTAAAGACTTCATCTCTCAGGAAACCATAGTGCAGATACTGAAAGAAGACGACATTAAACGCAATGACGGTTTTGAAAATCAATTACAAGGTTTCTTCTACCATCAAAATCGTTTATATGTATTAGTTCGTAGAGCTAGTGGTATAGATTTACTACTAAACTCAAATAAGGTTATTCATGGTCATAAGCCAGATTGGATGATTTTGGATTTTCTAGTTAATGGTACTCAAGTAGATCTTACTGCCAAAAATATTGATCAAGCTACAGAGATAGCAAATAGCATTGCGAGTCGTTATTTTAGCTCTGAATGTGTTTTTGTAAACGCGCAGGATAAAAACTTTGCAGAGCAAGTATATAAATTCATTAAAGTTTGTGTTGATGGATCTGATTCAAATATATTCACTTTTGAGTTAAAATTTCAGTCAAATCGTTTCAATTACAGCTATACTAATATCACTTTGACTGTTGCTCCATATGATCCTGTTGCACCGGAATTGCATGTTTTAAAGCCATTTGTAGGAGACATAGTGCCATTTATAGAGTCGATTAAAGTAATATTTCAAGGCAAAAAGATAGGCTTATTTTTCAAGCGAAGTGATGAGTATATAGCAATTTACTACTCTGAACATCCTCTGAATAAAAGGGAAAGAGAGGATTTTAAAGCATACATAAAACAATTTTATGGTCTTACAATCTTGCCAAGAG
Organism: Wolbachia endosymbiont (group A) of Hedychridium roseum; assembly: GCF_964028325.1. NCBI lineage: Bacteria > Pseudomonadati > Pseudomonadota > Alphaproteobacteria > Rickettsiales > Anaplasmataceae > Wolbachia > Wolbachia endosymbiont (group A) of Hedychridium roseum. Next base: position 1,168,659 of record NZ_OZ034755.1, read on the forward strand.
CAAATCTCTGATCTTCTTAATTCTGGCAGCTCTTGGGTTAATCCAAATCAAAATTATATCGAAGCAGCAAGGTATTTGTCGAATCTTGAATTAATTAAGATGCAAGAGAGGGCCTATATTATCTGCTCTCATAGACAAGATAAATTAGATTGGCCAAATATAGTTGATCCATACTGTAACAATGAGATTTTCATTGATGAGGACTTTAACGAAGCATGCGATAATATAATTTGTGAAAATTGCAACCGTGATATTTTACCTAATACCTACAAGAAGCAAAGATTTCACCGCTTATCTGCATATTTAAACCCAGAGAAATTTATGAATTGGTTTGAAGGTCAGCTAAGTAATACGCATTTCATGTGGCAAAAAGTGGAAAGTGGAGTTTATCATGTTGGTGGACAAGGTAAGATTGTAAGTTTAATCATACTTGATTTTTGCACCAATCCAACATTCTTAACGATAGATAAGCTTAAAGCTAATCCAACTGTATTAATAATACTGAGAAAAAATCCATCAAACATACCTCTTGATTTGCCCATAGTAAAAATGGTTGACCTTTTCTTTCAGCATAAGACGTTAATTGAAGTATTCCAAGAAGCAGCACAAAGAGGAGTACTAGAGTTCATACCAAATACTTCAATGCAAATCTTACATACTGCACTTAATCTAATTGAACCTCCTAAAGAGAAGGAATTGCTAAAGTTGCAATTGATAGAGGGCTCACTTTACGTAAACAATATAGAGATTCTAAATAAGAAAGCTGTAGCATGTATGAAGGTTTTTCGCATATTATTTGAACAATTTTTGCATGATTGTAAAAAAGAATTACCTCCTGAAAAACACATGTTGCTTAGCATAACTGAAATAGAAAAGCGCCTAAATCTTGATCCAGAAGCAGATCCAGAACATCACATCAGAAAACCACTAAACACAATCCAAAGAACAATAAAAACCACCTTAGCTAAAAAGTTAGGATTAAACATCGAACGTAATGATGTGATTCAAACAGTTGGTTGGCCTGGATCATCGCGTAAAGATTATGGCTACCGTATTAACCCTTTCACTGTGCTGATAAAAGTAGTTCGTTAAGTTTTTAGTAGATTAAAGTCTCTCCGGTTCAAATCACCTATAAATAGTTTCCCAGTTCCCATTTTACAGTTGGAGCAGGGCTAGTAGCTTTTGGTTTTATATCACCTGCAGCATAGGTGCTTTAACTGCTCTTCATATTGCCTTGCATTGACAAATTTTTTCCTTCAAAGAAGATTCACTCGTTGAGATTTCCAAAATGGCACCATGCAAGCCTGCTAAAAACAGTATTCACCTATTGTAGATAAGGTATGTTTTTTGTCTCTTTCAGGCTTTTGTTTTTTCTTAAGTCTTTACAGCTAAAATAAAACGTGATATGGCTGCACAAGGTTTTCTATTGAGTTAAGCTACACATGCCCCTCATTGGGTTTTTAATGTAGTTTACAAGAGTTCTTTGGGTTAAACCTATAAATTTTGGGTCCACCAAGTGGTATAATTACTCTAAAAAGCATTAAAAATAGGAATTAAAAAAATAGACTGTTATCAAGATGAATTTTTCTTCAACTGCTTCTGTGCTAATAATCACAATAGATATATTACATACTACTAATATGTAATATATTATATATATAAAGGAATCTGCCATTCTGCCAACTTGCTCAAATCAGCCATAGAAGGGAACTTTGGAACATATTTCAAGTTGGCAACTTTCTGCCATTCTACCAACTTATTACTTTTTCTAAGCTACTGATTTTCTTATATTTTTATCAATTTTAAGTTGGTAGAATGGCAGATTCTTCAGTTTGCCAACTTGCCATCTTGCCAACTTAATATATAATTCTACTATCTCCTTTTGCAATGTTATACATTTCTTGGTTTTTAGCTGTTAACTGCATTTGGTAAAAGATAATAATTTGGAAATTTTTGGTATAATCTGTGCTCCTAGGTCCTGATCTTTCTCAAGCAGCTCATTGAAATAGTATTTTCTCTCCTCTCTTTAATTCCTTAGTCCTACTATATTCAAATTTTCAGATATTTTTAAAAGGCTTGCCAGACATGTTTATATCTGTTCTATAATTATCTTTTTAGCATTTGTATTTACTTTGCTATTTTGTTGAATGGGTATTTACTTCCAAAAAATTTTTGTTTCAGACCCCTAATTCGTTTGCTATCTATAAAGAGGCTATTTGCTTCTTTAGCTTTCCTATAGATGTTATCTATAATGAAGATTGAGTAACATTATATTTTCATTATACTAATAATAATTAACATTGTATATTATCTTTCCCATATTATTTCTCAGAGTTATGTAAGACCCATACATCCCTATTTTCCACAGGTAGAGTCGCTCCATTGTTTGGTACAAGATAGTAATCTGGTTTTACCAATACATACTGATTTTCAGCAATTTTTAGCTCCATGTCTTTTACACATAGGTAACCATGCTTCGATCTTGTGTTTGATAATCCATATTCATCACACTTCTTGAAAAATTTTATATGACCTATCATTGCAAGATTACTAATTCTTTCACGAATGCTACGATCACTACCAAGTCCGAACTTTCCTTCAAAACACTTTGCAAAGCTAGCTGCAGTATATACTTCTCCTCTATACGCTTCATTAGAGATTAACTCTAAAATTATATCACATCTTCTTAGACGTTCTAAATCCAATTTAGTATTATAGCTAGACCTTACTATTCTTTCTGAATTTAATGTATCATCAGATTGTACAAACGCACCGTTATGCCAATAAAATGAAATCTTTTCTTCGTTAGATGCAGAATAATTTGACTTCTTACGGCAAAGTACTCGTTCATTACCAGAAGCATCAGCTTTATCTGGCTTTGACAAGTACCAACGAGATCTTACTGTATTATTCCACGCAGTTGAACCACCTGTACCTGTTTTACGTATTATTCCTGAATCAGAAGGATGAGCACATAATAATACAGCTCCTTTTATTACTTTCACTATTTTTCCACAACAACTTTGAATAAATTGTCTCACATGAGAGCGATTGTTTTCATTGCCACCAAATAAGTCTGCTGCTGTATCTAAAACTACTAGCTTTGGTTGAAACAATTTAATATCTTCAAGTAATTCTTCAAAGCAATGAGTTAATTTACCTATATCTTTGTTATCAAATATCATGAGTAGATTATCTTTCCACACTCTCGATAAAAAGCCAATATTATCATGAAAGTCACAGGATTCCATATCTAACTGATATAATCTATTTATAGCACACTGTCTTCGCCACAGCTCTTCTGTATCATCTTCACAAAATACACCATATGTCTTCATCTGCTCAATTTCCATTCCCAACCAAGATTTACCTGTGCTCGCTGCTGTCATTAGTTGTTGAGCAAGTAGAGACTTTCCCATACCACCATCACCGTAGAGAGCCGTAACACTTCCAATAGGAAGCCAATCTTTAACAATCCATTCTCTTTCTGGAGCAATATTAGCCCAAGCTCTGGTATCTATTCTCAACGATTTTTTTGAAGGAGCCTTTTTTGTACTAAGGATGAACTCTTTAACATTTACACCTTCTTTCACGCAATCAGCAGCGTCCCAACACTTTGGTTTATCTTTAGGTATTTCCAAAATGCAAAGTTCTTCAACTCCAAGACAAGTAAGTTTCATAGCAGATTTTTCAGCGTATTTCTTACCTGCTTCATCATTATCTGGCCATATAATAATGTGTTTACCTTTAAGTGGAGTCCAATCTGTTTTTTCAATAGGTGCATTTGCTCCAGACATTGCTGTTGTTGCAGTTATTCCTTTCTCTATCAGCGCTTCTGCACATTTTTCTCCTTCAACAAGAATAACTTTATCGGACTTCAAAATACCTGGAATATTATGGAGTGGCCTTATCTTCGGTGCACCAAAGTCGGACTTTTTTATATCAAAAGGAAGATATCGCTTCCCATTATCATCATCGTAACGATAGATTCTAACAATAGCTTGGCCGTTTTCACCGTAATAATCCCAATATGCAGTTGGACTACTTGAAGTTTTGAAATGACCAAGCCACTCAGCTATAGAAGCCATTACTTCAGGAAACTCTATTCTTGTACTTTTTCTATTTACTCCCGCCCAAAGGTCGATAATGTCACCACCTTCTCCTGTTGCAAAATCATGCCATAGGCCAGCTTCACTACCACTTAATTCTACTACTAGACTCTTTCCTTTATCACCTTGTACATTGCCTACATAAAACTTATCACCACGAAAAGTTCCTCTTGGTAATAGATATGAAAGGCATGATCTGATATTTAACAGAAGCTGAGCTTTAAGTTGTTCTTTTTCTACTAACGGTGCATTTTTTCGTGGAGCTGCAGTATTAAAATCACAATAGATACCCATAAAATCTCCAATATATTTAAAGTTTAGAAATTTGGTTAAGCTGTGGCTATCCAGCGTCCGTTAACCATGTTTATGAATTTTGTTGGTATTGGTTTGCCGTTTTTAAGTTCGTACATCAATTGCAGAGTATTCCTTTCTGGCCTAAATATCATTACTCCAGATGTATATAAACTTCTTAAAACATTAGCACCACTCAATGCTTGAAATGGATTCTTTTTTAACGTGGTTGTTGACACTTTTTTTGTGTAATGTGTAACTATTACTCCAGCCGTAGGATTAGTTATAGAGCGTAGTTCATCAATACTATTTTGCAGAAAAGAGATCATACTCCTATAATCAAAAACAGAGTCTATTACTATAAGATCAACTGTTTTTACATCGAGATTTTCCGACATAATTTCCTTTATTTTTTCCACATTCAAAGTTAACTGTACTTTTTTAGTAATAACTAAGTTTTCTGTTCCTTCATCAAGGATTTTCTTGCTTATTCTTAGCTTCTGTAAGCGCTCTCTTATGTAATCATATTCCATTTCATTCTGTAGATAGAATATCTTAAGTGGCTTTGCAGGCTTCATACCAAGAAATGATACTCCAGCAGCTAAATGTACTAACATGGAAAGTAGAAAATTACTTTTTCCTATTTTTGGAGTTCCACCTATGACCAAAAGACCACTTGGAGCTAGAATTCTTGGGCCTATTATATCTTTTGGCATTGGTGATTTATCATTCAAGTAATGCCTTGCTGAAAACGATGTAATTTTATGTTTTGTTGTGTTTTCTTTAGTATTTAACCACTTCTTAGCGGAATTTATATCACCTTTCACTAAAGTCCAAAGATCAATGATATCACCACTAATTCCTTTAGTAAAATTATGCCAATTTCCAGCTTCTTTACCCACTATTTTAACTGTAATCATATCCCCGTCACAGTTGCCAACATAAGTCCTCTCTCGATAAAAATTACCGTTTGGAATTAGGTAAGGTACACACTCCTTAATATTATCAATCAATAATCCTTTTATTTCCTTTCTCTGCATAAAACCCCCATACATACTTTTCATACGTTTAGAGCTGAGATTAGCTAGCTCACAAACAGTTTCAAAAGACTCTGAATCAAACCATTTAATTGCTTCTTTCTTTAGCTCTAGATTTTTTCCTGCTGCATCTTTGATAGCTCTCTCAATTACAGCAATCCAGAGCTTCTCTTCGTCGTACTTCAAAATGGCAACCAATCAACTTCAGATTGTTCTGGAGTAATAACCGTAGCAATCTTGTTCTTTTCTCCATACCGATCAGCTTCAATACCAACTTTTGCAGTAAACTCTACCCCGTTAAAGTCAGCTATAGAGTTGACTTTTCTAGCAATAGCTGCTTTTTCTGAAGTGTCATTTGAATGAATGTTCCGTGCTGACTCTAAAATACTTCTAAGCATAGAACGTCCAGCTTCTGCCCAAACATCTTCTCCTTCAACTCTTGCTTTGCCACTTTTAATACCAATTACTTGAAAAATCTTGCGTTTTGCATATGGACCTTCAGTGACAGTAAATTCAGCGTTTAAATAGATGCTGCCGGTAGCATAGCTTTTAGTGAACCAATTTTCATAACCTCCTGGTTTAATTGCCATTTTTACCTTGACTATTGTACCTTTTGGTATTAAATTACTTTGTAATTTTGCAGTATTAAAATCAGTTAAAAAATCTGTTAGCATATTGTTCCCTATAAATTAAGTAAAAAAAGAATCAACTCCATTGGTCTACAAGCTGCCAATGACCATTTATCTTATTGACAAGCTTGCTTGCTACACGCTCACCATTACGAAGCTCAAATACTATTTGACGGACAGTGTTTTCCTCATCATGAGCAAACATCACCATGCCAGTGCTATAAAATCCACGTAAAGATCCAGCACCGCTTAGGCCTTGAAATGGATCTTCTTCCAGCATCTTTTTGGACAGTTTTTTTGTGTGGTGAGTGAGTATTATGCCCGAATCTGTATTGATAACATTTCTCAGTCTTTCAAGTGTTTTTTGCAAGAAGAATAGCATAGCGCTGTTGTCATTTTCGTTGCCATATTCACTTGAGTTAAAGATATTACGAAGAGGATCAATCGCAATAATATCAGGTTTAAAACGCTCTTTAACAGTATTTTTGATTTCATCTATTTCTTCACTGCTGAAAGATAATTGCACTTTTGGCGTGATAATTAAGTTATTGGCAGCTATATCCAAAAGTTCCTTATCAAGTTGAAGCTGTTGCAAACGTTCCTTCATATAGTCATACTCAATTTCAGTTTGCATGTAGAAGATCTTCAAAGGTCTATTTGGCATCATACCAAGAAATGATCTACCAGCAGCCATGTAGACAAGCCAAGAGATCAAAAAGTCGCTTTTGCCGATTTTAGGTGGGCCACCCAGTACCAATAAGCCTCTTTTTGTTAAAATTCTTGGTGAGATTATATCTTCTGGTATTGGTGATTGATCATTCAAGTATTCTTTCACACTGAAAAAGGGAATTTTTTGACCGATATTGAAAAAGCTTTGTCCCATAATAATTATTCTCCAATTTTTAATTAAGCAATAGGTGCCAAAGTTTTGGCTTTAATTTTTGCAAGTAATTTACCCAAATGTGGTTCTTCAACCATATTCAAGCAGCCACTGCGATCTTTAGCTGGATATCCCCAAGAATTAATAGTCTGACAGACAAATGAACGTTTCTCTGTTCCATCATCTTTCTTGATTCCAACCATGCTGATTACCTCATCAACTATCCCTGGAATCTCACTAGCAGTTTTAGCCCCTTCACATTGAGGTAGCCATGTTGAACGATTACAGTCATCAAGATATTGACCTAGTGTGCCAACTATGATGATGTCTTTATCTCTGATGTGTTGAAACTGATTGAGCCATGCCATCATCTCTTGAGCAAGTAACCCATAAGCAGCTCTTTTATCTTCTTTTCCCGATCTATCAGAAAAACACTCAGGTTGCATCCTTGCCCATAAAAGACATAAACGTGAAGCAACGGTTATACTATCCACAAAGATGCATCGGTATTTAGAAACTTCAGAAAGAAGATCTTTATACTTGCCAGATACATGTTCATGGTGTTTTTGACTGTATGCTTGGTCAGATTTCAGCGCAGGGTTTGGACCACCAATTAGGCAGGCAATATCCCGAGCTTGATTCCAAGTACGAACACTAATTGAATCTCCCTGCCAATCTTGAACAGCAAGCAGACCTGCTTCAAAGTCAAGACATAGTGTTGGTTCACTTATAGTCTTTAAGAGGCTGGTTTTACCAATACCGTAAGGACCAAAGATCACAATTTTTGCTCCTGTTTGTGTCTTCATTCGTTCATCTCTATCAATTATTTTCATTTTTCTCCTGGTTTAATCACTCAGATATATATACACGGTGACCTAGGTAATTCGTCCAAAACTTATCGAGCAAATCTCATTTTAAAGATGAAAATTTATCGCGTATTTGCCTTAAAATGTTGTAGACAGTTGTTTTTGGTATACCTGTTATTTTTGCAGCTTCAGTAATAGTAGAAACCTTAAGCAGCTCACATAGTTTTCTATGAGATTTCGGTAATTTTGAGATTATATTTTTTACGTCAATGTATACCATTATATCATCTTCAAGATATTTAGAATCTGGTATGTTATCATCAATACCAAAGTTAATCTGACGTTTAGTGCATAGTTGGTTACGCAAGAGGTTACGAGCACGACGTCTAGTTAAATTAGCAACAAAAGTATTAAAGCTACTTCTTGTTTTATCATACAAACTAAGGCAAGGCCAAACCTCACAAAAAAGTTCCAGCTCTATATCTTCAAGACTCCTATCAATAAAACAGTTAGTATGATTAAGACAGCTAGCATAGTACTTTATATATTTAACAATTATTGGATCAACGCCTGAAAAAGAATTTTTAGATTTCATAAAAACCTCGAATAATCAAAGATTTATTACTAATTCTTCTTTCGAGACCCTGCAGAATTTAAATAAGAGTAATTTGTCTATTATGAAAAATAGAATAAGACAATAGTTATTTTATTAATAGATCAAATAAGACTTCTCTAAAATTAAATAAGACAGATGAAAATCGGATGAGAGAGAGTTTGATTTTCAGTGAATTGCTGAAATTTAAAATATATTCACCTTGGTCTTCCCAATAACGAAATTTGATATAAGCTAGTTAGAAAGACTGGCTAATTTCCAAAAATCTTATTTAAACAGTGGAATATTGTATTGGTGCACTACTTTTCTATGATTTAGTTGATTTTCAAAAGCTGCCTTAAAATTATTTAAACTTTTTTTATATTGTTTGGACGAATTGTTGAGCAACCGTGTATATATATAATACAGGAGCCAAACTTTCAAATGTCAATACTCACACAATCAGGTCGAGCAGCAATAGCAGCAAGTATAAAAGAGCAATCTCTACATCTTGCCTGGGGCAGTGGTGATGCAAGCTCTGGAAGTAGCCATAAAGTAGAAAAAACTTTCGTTAAGGGTGAAATAAAACTTGATCATCAACCTGTTAAAGATGTGAAGGTTGTTACAGGACAAACAATGCATCAGCCAAGTGTTGACTATACAGTTGCTGGTGTAATAAAACGTACGGAAAATAGCTCTATTCCAGTAAGTGATAAAGTTACCATAGAGTACATTCAAAGCACACCACCTGAACCTATAAATTCTATAAAGCTCTTGAATGAACTTGGCAGACGTACTGCAGACGAAGTGCTATTCTGTACAGGTGATGAAAACGGCGAACTTATAACTCCTTCTGGAAGGTTTAGGCCCTCAAATGTACCAACCAATAATTTGTACCTTAAATTTACTTTCGATTTCACGGATGCAGCAAATCAAGTTATCAGGGAGCTTGGGGTTATGGTTGGTACTAAAGTAAAAAAAGAATTACCTAGAGGACAGAGATATTTTGAACCAAAAGACGTGGAAAATCCTGGAATTTTGTTAGTTTTAGAACACACCGTACCACTTATCAGAACTGCAGCAACCAGGGAAACTTTTTCATTTGTTGTAACTTTTTGAATTTTTCTAGCATTAAATGACTTTAAACGCCTATTATAACCGCTTTAATCCTGACAAAGAATATGAGAAAAGCTTATTTCTTGCTGGAAGAGGTCTACAGTCTGCAGAATTAAATGAGACTCAGGAGTATGCTCTTTCTAAGCTTAAAGGCATAGGAGATGCAATATTTCGTGATGGTGATGTGATAACGGGAAGCAATTGTATTATAGATAGAGAAACTGGTAAAGTTACGCTTGAATCAGGAAAAATCTATCTGCGCGGTGCAGTTAGAAAAGTTGAAAAAGAAGAATTTGTTATTCCACTGAGTACCACAGTTCGCATAGGTGTTTATTATGTAGAATCTACGATTACAGAACTTGAGGACGCAAATCTTCGTGATCCTGCTGTTGGTACAAGAAACTATCAGGAAGTAGGAGCTGCAAGGCTTAAAGTTTCCATCATTTGGGGTTATCAAGCAGAAGGTCTTTCTCCACGTTTTTCTGTAAATGGCGAATTTTATCCAATTTATAACATTGAAAATGGAGTATTGATAGAACATTCACCGCCACCACAAGCAAATATAGTAACTACTGCGCTTGCTCGTTATGACAAAGAGGCAAATGGTTCCTACGTCGTAAATGGTCTTGAAGTAATGTTCCTGCAAAAGGAAGAGGGAGAAGGAGGAAAAAAAATATTTGTGATTAATGAGGGCAAAGCTCATGTTGATGGCTATGAGATTGAACTTCCTCACAGTATTCGTGTTTCTTTTGATGAAGATCCGGATATAAAATCAGTTGAATCAGAACCACATACTTTTCAGCCAAATAGCCAAAGAGTAATGGAACTGAAGGTTAATGATTTTCTAATAAGTGAAATCAAAAAAGTAGATATCACTGTTCAAAAAACCATTACTGTTACTCACGGTTCATACTCAGGAGCTGTTGATCCAATACCTGACTCTGCGGTACTTGAGATTATTCAAGTTAAACAAGGAGACGTTATTTATGAAAATAGTGCAGATTATAAACTAAACGCAGGAAACATTGATTGGTCATTACCTGGCAAAGAACCAGCACCTGGGAGTAGTTATCAAATAACTTATCGCTGTCGTACTCATGTGAGCCCTGAAGATATAAATGAAAAGGGATGTAAAGTAAAAGGAGCAGTTGATAATAGCTTGGTTTTAGTTGATTACACCTGGAAAATGCCCCGCTTTGATTTAATTACTATCGATATCAAAGGAGTGGTAAGAAGAATAAAAGGAATTTCTCACCCTTGGCGACCATCGATGCCTAAAGCACCTAGTGGACAACTTTTGCTCTGCTACATTCACCAAACGTGGAAAAACGGGGAAAAAGAAGGGGTAAAAATAGTGAATAATGCTATTCATGCTGTACCGATGAATGAGCTTGAAGCAATGAAAAAAGGAATAAATGATCTTTATGCGCTGGTTGCAGAGGAAGGTTTACGCAGTGATGCAAATTCAAGAGAACCTACCACCAAAAAAGGGGTATTTGTAGATCCGTTCTTTGATGATGATATGCGCAATCAAGGAATTTCGCAGTCTGCAGCAATAGTAAATAGAGAGCTAGTTCTGCCAATAGATGTAGAAGTTGCAGATATTGAAAAAGTTGGGGAAAGATATCTTTTGCCATATGAACTTGAACCGGTACTGGAGCAGCTTTTACAGACTAAAGGAGAAAAGATTAATCCATATCAAGCTTTTGATCCAGTCCCGGCACAAATTACTCTAAATAAAAACATTGATCACTGGACGGAGGTAAAAACAAATTGGAAAAGTCCAGTAACCAGAGTATTTAATGCTAAAGAAACGACAGAGCTGCTGTCAAGTACTTCATACGAAACTGAATTTATGAGAGAAGCAGTACAGAATTTTGAAATTGAAGGTTTTGAGCCAGATGAAAAGCTTAAGGAAATAAAATTTGATGGCATTTCTATTATACCTATGGCATAGAGGAAAAAAAAGTGGAAAAAAGAGCTAACAACCAGGGAAAATTAAAGGGAAAGGTGAAAGTACCAGCAAACATTCCAGCAGGTACTAAATTAGTACAGTTTTATGGGGATAAAGGAAGCTATGGAGAGGCAACTTATACTGGTAAAAAAACTATTACTATAGAAGAAAGAAGAAGAGTTATCGCAGCAAGAAGAGTTGATCCTTTAGCACAAACATTTACTTTAAATGAGAGCAGACACATAGGAGGTCTAGAGTTATGGTTTGGTGTGTCCAGAGAAGGTGAAGATGTTCAGTGGGAGTCAGACCCACCAGGATAAAAGTCGGAGTCCTGTAGCTAGGGTAGCAATGTGGAGGGAAACCAAAATGTTGAAGCCTACCGACAACGTTATCGTAGGATAATGGCGAATTACCAGGCCGCAGTGAAAACGAACACATGGGTGGCCCCGAAAAACTCTAAGTACTAAAGGCCGAGCCCACCAAACCAGGGCGAAAGCAATATAGGAGGCTGAAACACGAATGATACAGCATACCTACTTTAGCGGGGTGATAGTGGCAGCATGGTAATAAGGACATATAAAGCAACTGGAGAAACCCTCCTCATCCCAAGGAGAAAAACCTTGGAGTGGTAGGTTCTATAACTGGAAAACAGGAAATGAACCGAAGATGAAAGGGTGGCGGATGGGTGTGTAGTAGCGAAGAAATGGGGTAACGCCCATGGAGCAAAGGCACCCTACTAGTAGAGATCTTTTAACAAAAGGAAGGTAAAGGTAAAAATGACAAAAATGCCAATAAAATTACAAGACCTGAGAAGAAAGATATATATCAAAGCGAAAGCAGAACCGGAATGGCGATTCTGGGGAATATATGTACACGTCTGCAAGATGGAGACACTAGAAGAAGCATATAAGCTAACAAAGAAAAGCAATGGGGCACCAGGAATTGATGGGGTAACATTCAAATCGATAGAGGCAGAAGGCTTAGAAAAGTATCTTCAGCAAATAAGACATGAACTAATAACCAAAACCTATAGCCCAAATAGGAACCGGAGAAAGGAAATACCAAAAGTTGGGGGAAAACTCAGAACGTTGAACATACCCTGCATCCGGGATAGAATAGTGCAAAGTGCACTAAAGCTAATAATTGAACCGATATATGAATCTGACTTTCAGGACGGATCATATGGATATAGACCCAAGAGAAAAGCGCATGAAGCAGTAAGCAGAGTAGCGAAAGCAGCAATCAAAGGCAATACAAAATGTATTGATGTAGACCTGAAATCCTATTTTGATAACGTACGACATCATATTCTCATGGAGAAAATTGCCAAGAGAATAAATGATAAAGAAATCATGCACTTGATCAAGCTAATCCTTAAGGTAGGAGGAAAACGAGGAATAGCGCAAGGGTCGCCGATCTCACCGTTGTTGAGCAATATATACCTCAATGAGGTAGACAAAATGCTAGAGAGAGCAAAAGAGGTGACCAGGGAAGAAAAATATCAACGTATAGAATACGCCAGATGGGCAGACGATTTAGTGATACTGATAGATGGGTACCAGAGATGGGAATGGCTCGAGAAATTAGTGTACAAAAGGTTACAAGAAGAATTAGCAAAACTAGAAGTAAGTGTAAATGAAGAAAAGACAAAAATTGCCAATCTAAAGAGAGGAGAAACATTCAGCTTTCTAGGATTTGACTTTCGAAAGAAAATTACAAAACAAGGAAAGTGGAGAGTACAGATAACACCACAGATGAAAACACGAACAAGCCTACTTCAAAAGTTGAAGAAGGTATTCAGTAACTATAAATCGCAACCAATACGGAGAGTGATTCAGATCATCAATCCGATATTGAGAGGGTGGGTAAACTACTTTAGAATAGGAAACTCAAGTCGAAGCTTCAGCTACGTTAAACAGTGGGTAGAGAAGAAAACAAGACGCAATATGATGCAAGCCAGAAAAGCAAAAGGATTTGGTTGGAAAAGGTGGAGTAGCGAATGTATATATGAGACCCTTGGTCTATATTCGGACTATAGAATAAGATATTACGTTCCGAAAGCCTAACCAGCACAATATGTTATAAACTTTGGTAAGAATCTACTAGGAAAGCGTAGTGCGGGAAATCCGCATGCTGCGTTTGATGAGGCGGGAATTGGAAACGTAAACATGGGAATTTTGGATTGAGGCCCAACATGAAAATAATGGATCAGCCACCAAACCCTAAAGAGGCGCGCCAGTTCTCGACCCTACTAAATAACGGCAAAAAACGTGTTGTTGTGCAGATTAGAGAAACAGCAGTGGGAATGCCCTCGCAGACTGTCATTGCTGAAAGTTATATTGAGCCAAAAGATATAAAGATAGATGGAACAGCAACACGTATAGAATGGCCACCAGTGTTTTGCCATGCAGAACAAGAGTATGCAATAGTGCTACTTACTGATGATCCTGGTACTGCAGTAAAAATAGCAGAGCTTGGCAAATATGATGCAGTAAATAGCCGTTGGGTAACGAGTCAGCCTTATCAAGTAGGAGTATTACTTTCATCAAGCAATGCAAGTACCTGGACACCACATCAGAATTTAGACCTTACCTTTCGATTACTAGCTGCAAAATTTAGCGAACTTTTTCACCTTTTTAATCTTGGCAAAGTCAATGCGAATAATGTATCGGATTTGATAGTTTTGACGAACGTTGAAAAAGTAGCATTTGATACCAATGTAGAATTTATCTTAACAGATGAAGAGGGAAGAGAAAACTTTTTGTCTGATAATTTGCCGCTTGCACTGCGCGAAAGAATAAATGGAGAATTAACGGTAAAAGCAAGCCTAAAAGGAGGGCGAGAAAAAAGTCCAGTGCTATATCCTGGGTTACAGCTAGTTATGGGTAATATAGGGGAAAAAGGAGATTATGTAACTAGGAGCATTACAGCAGGAGCTAACACTAAGATAACAATTACCTATGATGCGCTAATACCTGGCACTGCAGATGTTAAAGCATATGTACAAAAAAACGTGGATTGGCAATTAGTAAATTTAACATCAGGAAAACCAATTGGAGAAAATTGGGTAGAGAGAACTCATGTGCTGACAAACTTTAATGGCAATGAGACTAGGGTAAAATTAGTTTTAAGTGGAACAGTTGTTTATCGCCCTAAGGTAAAAAATCTCAGAGTGATTGTCACATAATGACTGTTGACCAAACCAAACGAGAATATCCACTGCCTCATCCAGAAAATATTGCAGTTCAAGATGTGGTACGTATTCGAAGAGCTATAGAAAAAATAGATGAAGATATTACCGAAAGAGAAGATGAGCATAATCAACTAAAAAATAATTTTAAACGATTTAGATTTGAAACTTTTTTGAATTTTTGGGAATGAAAGAAGCAATATACCAAAGAATAAAGGATTTAGCAGCAAATAGCACACCTGATCAACTGGCATATCTTGCAAAATCGCTGGAATTGATAGCAGATAAAAAAGCTATTGCTGACATTGTGCAGATGACTGAGGTAAAAGGAATAATTGATGCACTACAAAAGAGGCTTAAGGATTTAGTAGAAAACAGTACACCAGATCAATTAGCATATCTTGCTAAAGCATTGGAATCAATAGTCGACAAAAGTGCGGTTTCTGAAATTGTGCAAATGACTGATGGTAAGCTAAAAGAACTTCTTGATAGTGCAAAAAAACACCTAAATGATATAAACAGCAATAAAACAAACTCAATATCAGCAATAACTGCAGTAAAAACAGAGTCTGTTAATGAAATCAACAAGCTTAGGGATAATTCCTTAAATACTTTAAAAGCATCATCAGATTCACATATATCACTACTTGATACAAGAAAGAATGCCAATATTGCAGCAATAAACAGTGTTGGCAATGATCATAAAGATGGTCTTAAAGGTTTAGTGAATAACTTCCGTACTGTTAATGATGTACCAAGTGGCTCATCAATCATGAAAGAAGTAAGAAATCGTCATATGATTGAACCTGGAGCATTACCTTTTTTATTTGGTGTACTAAGTAGAAAAAATAATTACTTTGGCCACGGAACTTTTACAACTGAGCTTGGTCAGTGGAGTAGTGATGTAACAAAAACAGACTATATGCTACAACTACTAGCAGGTACTCACACATATGATACAAGCTATGTTAGTTTTTATCGGCCAAGACAACTCAGTTTTTTAGAGGGAAGCAAAGGTACATTTATCTATGGAGAATCATACCCAAGATTCATGTATGATGGATTTTCGGAGCAATTCAATATGCTGAAATACCCTTATGCTGCATTGGGACTAATATTCGTAAAAAACACAAGCAATGTAGATATAAGTAAAACTCTAAACTTTGTTGGATCTGCAATGTGGTATAAAGATGAAGTTAATTATGGAGGAGCAGGATTATTTATAGGTACACCTGATAAAACTAATACAAGGAAGTCAGAGATTTCGAGAATTACTTGGACACGTATTTACCAGCATGAAATTAACAGTCCTGAATTTATTGCATCAGGTAACATACTCATTCCAGCAGGAAAAACCGTTACAGTGTTACTTTATACGTCATCTAATCTTCACTCAGAAGGTGAAAGAGTTGGTGAGACACCTGAGTTCTTTGCAAGTGAGCACACGTATAGCACAATCTATGGTCAATTTATTCAGTGGGGAATATATAACTTTCGCAGCAATTTTCTAACCACGGGGCTTGAGATAGATGTAGAGAGAACGCTAAGGGCTTGGCAATGTCCAGGATTATCTAACACGCATGAGATTTGGAGGTAACAAACAATGTCTATCTACATTAGATTTGAAAATGATAAACAAGTAGAAACAACAACGCTTGAAAGTAAGCCAACTGGAAATGATTGGTATGAAGCGCCAAAGAATTTCGACTGGCAAAAGAGTTATCAGTTAACAGAAGGAGGAGAAATTGCTCAGCGTACTAAAGAAGATATACAAAAGGAGTTACTGGATAATGCGAAGCTTTGTGCATTTGATAGTATGCGTTTCTATTATGATAATCATACTCACCAATATGCAGGTCATTCTCACCAAAAAGCTAAATCTTATGAGATTCAAGCGGAAGCCGCAAAAAGCATTCTAGCAGCACCAGAATCTATGAATAAAAAGGATAAAGAAATTATAGAACCTTTAGCAAAAGTCCGTGGTATTACGGTTATTGAAATGGCAAGAATAATTGAGGAAAAAGTGAAAAAAGCAGTAAAAGCAATAATTAAATGTGAAGAGCTTGAAGATTTAGCCAAAAGAAAGATTGAAGAAGCTAAAAGTGAAAATGAGCTAAAGACTTTGCTCGATGATTTTAGGAAAAAAATACAAAGAAATGGCTGAAGAATTTTTGCACGGAGTAAATGTTATAGAGGTAACCTCTGGAGCAAGGGCAGTACGTACGGCTAAATCATCAGTGATAGGTGTAATTGGTACTGCACCTGAAGCAGATGAGCAAAAATTTCCGCTAAATAAACCAGTGTTAGTTGCAGGAAGCTTAAAAGAAGCGGCAAAACTTGGCAAAAAGGGAACTCTTTTTTCAGCAATAAATGGAGTATTTTCCCAAATTGGTGCAACAGTTATAGTAATTAGAGTTGAAGAGAGTGAAAACATCAATCCAAAATTAAAAGAAGAAGAGACGCTGAAAAATATAATTGGCGGTGTTGATAAAGAGACTGGAGAGTATCAAGGGATAGAGGCATTCCTCAGCAGTGAAAGTATAATTCATGTTGCTCCAAGAATATTAATTGCACCTCAATTTACTCATCAATTGCCTGAATCTGAAAATCCTAAAAACCCAGTAGTAGCAGCTTTGATAGGAGTAGCAGAAAAACTGAGAAGCATAATAGTAGCAGATGGTCCAAATACCAATGATGAAGAAGCAATAAAGTGGAGAAAAAGTGTAGGCAGCTCAAGAGTTTACGTGGTTGACCCATGGGTGAAGGTACTTATTGAAGGAAAAGAAGAAATCTTGCCATCGAGTCCATTTGTAGCTGGTTTAATAGCTAAGATAGACAGCGAGCAAGGCTTCTGGCACTCACCTTCAAATAAAGAGATAAATGGTATTGTTGGAACAAGCAGGCCTATTGATTTTACGCTCGGTAATATAAATTGTAGAGCAAACCACTTGAATGAAAATGAAGTAACAACGATAATTCATCAAAATGGCTATAGGCTTTGGGGAAATAGAACATGTTCAAATGACTCAAAATGGGCTTTTTTGTCAGTGAGAAGGACTGCAGATTTAATCAATGATAGTTTACTTAGGGCTCATTTATGGGCAGTTGATCGCAATATCACAAAAACTTATATAGATGATGTGATTGAGGGGGTGAATTCTTATTTGGCTAATTTAAAAGCGCAAGGAGCAATTATCAGCGGAAAATGTTATGCAACCCCAGAACTCAATACACCGGCAAATATTGCAAGCGGGAAAGTGTCTTTTGATTTTGAGTTCACGCCACCATATCCGGCTGAGCAAATAATATTCAGATCACATCTTGTAAATATAAGTTAGGAGAAAGCAAAGTGTTACCGAAAATACTGAGAAATTTTAATGTATTTGTAGATGGCCGTGGTTATGCAGGAAAAATAGATGAAATAACCTTGCCGAAGCTTACCATAAAAACCGAAGAGTACAGAGCTGGTGGTATGGATATCCCAATAAATATTGACATGGGCATGGAAAAGCTTGAAGCAGACTTTACTTTCGCTGAGTATGATTCAGAACTATTTAGACTTTTTGGCTTGATAGATGGAAATTCGGTATCTTTAACGCTCCGTGGAGGAATGCAAGGGAGTGGTAGTAATGATATTGAAGCAGTAATAATCAATTTAAGAGGCATTTTTAAAGAGTTTGATTTTGGTAACTGGAAACCTGCTGAAAAAGCAACGCTGAAGTGTACTGTAGCTGCTCATTACTATAAACTTACTATAGGTGGTAATGAGTTAATAGAAATCGATGCTGAAAATATGATTAGAAAGATAAATGGTGTTGATCAGATGGCACTACTTCAAACGGTGCTTGGAATATGAAGATTTTTAGAATTCTATTTTTTAGATGTTGATCAAATAGTTACAACATTTTACAAGATTTTATTTTTTATAGGAGAATTTTATGCAAACTATAACACTAAACAACCCAATAACAGTTGATGGTATTTCTGTCTCAGAACTTACCGTTAGACGTCCAAAAGTTAGAGATTATCTAGCTATTGAGAGACTTAATGGTAGTGATCTAAGTAAGGAAGTAACTTTGACTGCCAATTTGACATCAGCTGCAAAAGAAGCGATTGAAGAGTTAGATATTGCTGATTATGTGAAAGTGCAAGAGGTATTAAAGGATTTTTTTTCACCAGTTATTCAAAGGACTTGAGGTCAGAAGTATTAATGTTCAGCTCTGTTGTAGGGGGCGGGGTTGAGCAAATACTTGAAATGGAAATTAATGAATTTATCCTATGGAATGAAGCAGCGAGGAAGGTACAATGTCAACGTTATCTATAAAAATTGGAGCAGTCCTAGATGGCAGTTTCAGTACTGTAATAAAAGGAAGTAGCAGTCAACTTACTCATCTTGGTGAGAATATAAGAAAGCTTGACTCATCTTTAAAATCAGTATCAAAGTTTAAGCAGTTAGGTCATGATGTTTTGACTAGCAAGAGGTCATGGAAAGGCTTTGAAGATCAAGTAAAATCTTTAGCTAAACAAATGAAAGCGATAGAGAAACCAAGCAAAACTTTAAAAGCAGAATTTGACAAGGCCAAAACCTCCGCAACAAAAGCAAAAGAAGCATATTTGAAAAAGAGAGATGCTTTGCATTCATTTAATGAAGAAGTAAGGAAAAGTGGAAGAAATATTAAGTCATTAGTAAGTGATCAATATAAACTTGGCTCTTCTATTGAAGTATTAAAAGGTAAGTATGGTAAGCTTGGATCTGCAATACGTAGTCACCAAAGTTTTTTAGCAAGCAAAGCATATTTTAAGTCACAAATTATAGAGACTATTGGGCTAGGGCTAACGCTTGCAGCGCCAATCAAAGTTGCTATTGATTTTGAATCGGCTATGGCTGATGTTAAAAAAGTAGTAAGGTTTAATGATAAAAAAGACGAAGCTAGTAAATTTGCTCAAGAGCTCAAAAAATTATCTCGGGAAATACCCTTGTCAGCTGCAGAATTAGCACAAATAGCTGCAAGTGGTGGTCAACTTGGTATTGACAAAAATGATCTTATAAAGTTTACAACAGTAGTTGCCAAAATGACCACAGCGTTTGATATGTCTGCAGAAGAAGCTGGTAATGCTATTGCAAAAATATCCAATGTCTATGGAATTAAAGTTGATGGTATGGAAAATGTAGGTAACATAATAAACCATCTTTCAGATAATACTGCTGCCAAAGCAAAGGAAATGGTTCTTACGCTGAATAGAATTGGCGGTAATGCTAAACAGTTTGGTTTAGAAATTGATCAAGCAAGTAGCTTAGCAAGTGCGTTCATAAGTTTAGGTAAACAACCTGAAAAAGCAGCAACTGCTATAAATAACTTTCTTAGTAAACTACAGACCGCAAGAGAGCAAAGTCCCGAATTTCACGATGCATTAGATGAGATGGGAACAAGTATAGAAGAGCTCGAACAAACTATTAAAAAAAATCCTCAAGAGGCAATATTGCAATTCCTTGAAACCTTAAAAAAAATAAATGATCAAGAGCGAGCTGGTATTCTTATGAATCTATTTGGCGCTGGGTTTCAAGATGACATTGCTCTTTTAGTAGGAAGCTTAGACATTTACAAGAAAGCTATTGAACATTTAGCTAATAAAGAAAAATATAACGCTTCAATGCAGGACGAATTTAACAATCGTGCAAATACTACAGCTAATAAATTACAATTACTTAAAAATGCAGTATTTGAAGCTGGCATGAATCTAGGGTCAGTAATGTTGCCTACTTTAAATTATGTAGCTGGAAGTTTGAAAGCAATAACAGAGCGTATAGCTTCTTTTGCAGAAAAATATCCAACTTTAACTACGGCAATCATGAGTACTTTAGCAGCTTTGATAAGTTTGAAAGTCTTAGTAGTGGGAGTAGGCTATGGAATTACTTTATTAGGAAGTACAATTTTTGGTCTTAAAGCAACAATACTGACAACATTTTCATCTTTATCAAGTATAGTTTTTCCTGCAGTAATAACAGGGCTAAGAGCAATAACACTAGCTGTAATGACTAACCCAATTGGACTTTTAATAGCGAGTCTTGTTGCTGGTGCAGCTTATGTTCTAACTAACTGGCAAAAAGTGAAAGACTTTTTCTCTAGCTTTTGGAAATCACTCATTGAACCTATAGGAAAAGCTTTTTCATGGATGGGAAATACAGTTAGTAGCATATTTGCTGAGAATAGCCCGATTAGAAAATTTGAAAATAATGGAAATTTTGTTAATAAGCTTTCTAAAAATAGCATTTTCAGTAACGGAAACCCATTGACAAGTAATAGTGCTATTAAACAATTTTCAGAAAATAGTAAAGGCAATTTTGAGAGTTTTAAAGTTAAAGGTGTTATAGAAGAAAAAAGAGCTATAGAACAAGAAGAAGTTGAGAAAGCATTCAAGAAAAGTAGATATGAAAATAGGGAATCTAAAGTATATAACCAAGCATTCTATCAAACGTTTAATATCAACATTAAATCTGAAGATGTGCGCAGTGTTGCTGATGCAGTAATAGAACGATTTAGAGAACAAGCACGTGGGGCACTTTTTGATATAGTTGAAGAGTTACATTGATGTTGCTTGGAAAATGTAAGCTTGAACCAATAAGCCTAAGATACAGTAAAGAAAAAAGGTGGTATACAATTGAATGTATTGAAAAAACGTTGCTACAAAACATTGGCTCAGGAATTGAATGTATTGATCTGACAGGAGTGATTTATCCACGTTATCAGAGTAATGGCTTAGAACAGCTAAAAAATATACGCGATACCCAAGAACCGCACGTTCTGGTTGATAATTCAGGAAATATACTTGGAAATTTTGTCATTACTAATGTAGAAGAAAAACAGATATTATTTTTTCCTGATGGAAAACCGAGAAAAGTTGAGTTTATTTTGAAGTTAAAAGGTTACAGTAAGTGATTTATTATTACACGAAAGAAAACGAAATGTTAGATCTGATTTGCTGGAAACATTATGGATTTACCGATGGAACAGTGGAGGAAGTATTGCTTAAAAATCCAGGCCTTGCAGAACATGGAAGTTTTTTGCCCGCTGGATTAAGAATTAAGCTTCCTAAAATTCAAAAAATACTGAAAGAATCTGTTATAAATATTTTAGATGAATGACACCATATTTTGATATAGTAGCAAAAAATAACCCAGTAACAGAGGTTTTAAAAAAGAGTTTAATATTACTACGTGTCACTGATGGATCAGGTACTACAAGTGACGAAGCTGAGATATGCATTAATTATAGCTCTAGCGCTTTAGAACTTAAGGGTAATTTACAGGTTTTTCTAGGATATAAAGAAACAGGTTTATTACCTATGGGGGTATATAAGGCGAATCAAATTACAATACAAAGTCCACCACAAACTTTAAGAATAAAATGTGACGCTGCAAGTTTAAGAGGATCATTAAAGGAAAGAAAATCAAAGGAATGGAAAGACATTACCTTGGGAGATTTGATTAAAGAAATAGCACAAGAACATGGGTATGAAGGTAAAGTCGCTGAAAGATTTGAAAATATATTTATACCACATATCATCCAAGCAGAAGAAAGCGACATGAGTTTTTTGGAAGGATTAGGCAAAAAATATGATGCACTAGTAAAACCAGCAGGAGGATATATAATTTTTATTCCGAAGGGAGAAGCAAGATCAGCGACTGGAAAGATGTTAGGTACAACAGTACTTACACCTAAAGATATTATAAATTGGGAGGTAAATTTTAATGTGCGTAACAAATATGGATCTGTTATTGCAAAATGGCATAGTTATGAAAAGGGAGAAACTATAGAAGAGAAAGTGGGAAATGAGGGCCCAAGTTATACCCTGCAAACGCTTTACTCTACCGCAGAATCAGCAATTAGTGCAGCAGCAGCCAAGTTAAAACAACTAAAACGTAGTACATCAAGTTTAAATGTAACTGTTCCTGGTAATCCAGAATTATTTGCAGAAGCTAAGATCAGCCTTTCAGGATTTTGTCAGGAAATTGAAGGCGAATGGGTAATCAGCAGGGCAGAACATATTCTGAATAATAGAGGATATCAAACTATAGTAGAGGCAAAAGTGAGCAAAGCTATTTAAATGAAACTTAAGCAAATGATTATTTAATTCTAAAAAAATGTTAGACATGAACAAAATAAGTAAGAACATAAAGAATAAGATAAATTTTCTATGGCTTATGATAACAATTATATGTGTTGTTGTTACATGTTGCTATACAAAGAGTAAAGCTGTGAGTAATTATAAAACAGTACTACAAATTGCTTCTGAAAATTGTAACTTAGAGGTTGTAAAACTTTTGGTAGAAAATCTATTAGATGTTAATGTGCAGGTTCCTAAATTAACAGCATTACATTATGCTTCAGAGGCAGGTTGTTTAGAAGTTGTGGATTTTCTAGTGCAAAAAGGAGCTGATATAGGCGCTTCTGGGGGGTATGAGGGATGGACACCGCTGCATTATGCTGCAGATCAAGGACGTTTGGAAATTGTTAAATTTTTATTAGACAAAGGAGCAGATCCTATTGCTGTAGCTAAAGATGGAAGAACACCTAGAAGCATGGCTGTAATATCAGAAGAACGTAATAAAGATAAAAACAAGCAATACAGAGAAGTAATAAAACTACTTTCCAATGCAGAAGGCTCGCTCAAAAATAGCAAATAATATCAAAGATATATTGGAGTCATAAGGATCTGCAGAAGAGTAATACGAATTCAAATAGTGACTACCACAGCAAAATATAGAAACTGAATATATTTCTTTTTTACCAGTAATTTGCAGTTATTTTACAACCAGTACAAAATATGCTAAACCAAAAAATCCCAATTACAGTAATTATTACCATATTAATCCAAACCGTAGCATTGATATGGTGGTTATCCAAATTAGACTCAAGGGTACAATTTCACGATAAACTTATTGAATATGGTTTAATGGAAAAAGTGTTAGTACTTGAGGAAAGGGTAAAAAATCTTTCTGAGGAATTAGATGAATTCAAAGATAACTTAAAGTCTGGTGTATAATGCTTAGACTGCGATTGGCGATTTTTCCAATTTTTGACGTATTGTTCAACTAGTGGAGAATCTCCTGTTATGATCAGTAGGTTTTCAGCATTTCTTTGCTGAGCGGCATCTGAAAAGTTAAATGATCCGGTTATGATTTTTTGCTCATCAATAATAATTACCTTGCTATGAGCAATAGCGGGTTTAAAGTCAATCCATATCGGGATTGTGTGCTCAAATAATTCGTTAATTACACTATGTTTTGAACTAGTTTGTGATTCATCTAGAATAACCTTAATATCAACTCCACGCTTTTTAGCTTGAACCAAGGATTCAGCAATAGGCTTTGAGGTAAATTGGTATGCCTGAACCAACACAGATTTTTTAGCATAGTCTACGGAATCAATTATTAGGTTGGTGCAATTTTCTCCAGGAGTGAAACATACAGTAGTACTTGGACAAGAAACACAACCTGATAAAAGCAAACAAGTTAAAAAAATCAATAAATATCTAAACATGGCCAAATATATTCTTTCAGTCGACGGTGGAGGCATAAGAGGTATTATACCTGCTATTGTTCTAGCTGAAATAGAGTATAGAACAAAAAAGCCAATCTCTCAAATGTTTGACTTAATGGTCGGAACTTCTACAGGTGGTATTATCGTTGCCGGATTATGTAATAAACAATACTCTGCTCTCGACTTAGTTGATCTCTATCAGAAAGACGAGCCACATATCTTTAAGTCTTCATTTTTCAGAAGATCAATATTTTCCTGGCTAAATTGTGCACAGTATTCATGCAAAAATATTGAATGCGTTCTGAATAGATATTTTGGTGATTCTACTCTTGCAGATGCAACAAATAATTTAATGCTTACAAGCTACGATATTAAGAACAATTATCCCTTCTTCTTTAAAAGCTGGAGAGAAGATAGAAATTTTATCAAATTGAAAGATGCATTACGATCTACAACTGCAGCACCTACTTACTTTGCACCGAAATATCTTAAAATCAACCACAAGGAAATGGTATTAGTGGATGGCGGGGTATTTGCAAATAATCCAGCGGCTTGTGCATATGCAAGTGGTAAGAGGTTATTTCCAAATGATGATATTCTACTGTTATCGATAGGTACTGGAAGAACAGACAGAAGCATAGAGTATGCCAATTCAAAGAGATTTGGAAAAATAAGCTGGATAAAACCTTTGTTAAATGTGATGTTTGCCTCTGGATTGGACTGCGTAAATTATCAGATGAATCAAGTAATAGGCAATAGATACGTAAGAATACAATCGCAATTGAAGCTAGCATCGGCTGACATGGATAACATTACATCAAAAAATATCAAATCTCTTCAGCAAGAGGCAAATGCAATGATAGAGGACAATCAGAAAGTGATAGAAAAATTCTGTAATATTATATCTTGATACGTCAAATTCTGCAGAGCTAAATAAGGATTTAGAATAGATAATATATTAACCATTTTTACTTATATCTTAAACACAATTCAATTTTTACACTCATCAGCAGTTAGGCCACTTGCTCGCACAATAATATCACTAGCAACACCTGCCTTAACTAGATCTTTTGCAATCTTGATTTTCTCTGCTTTTTTAACTTTTTCCTTGCCGCTTTTCATATCTTCAGATAGAGATTTGACTAATGCATCTAATGATTCTTGTTCTCTGTACTCATCCATTAAACTCAATAGCTTTTTGCTTTCTCTTGTTTTAGGCAGTAGAACTTTAATATTCACTGATAATGCTCTTGCTATTTCATATAATTTATCAAATGAGATGGCAGTATATCCTTTTTCATATTCGTGTATTTCCTTGAGCATTAAATCAATTTTATCCGCCAAATCTTTTTGAGTATATCTTCTTATCAATCTCCATTCTCTTATTCTTTGCCCTATTCTGTAATATATAGAATCAGTGTAAATTTCTTGTTCTGTATCATTATACTCGTAAATAGATAAGCCGGTTGCTTGGGAAATTATGTCAACTGAAACTCCTTCTTTAACTAGATTTTTTGCTACTTCTAATCTTGCCTCCTCTTGATTGATTTTCTCGCTAATATGAACAAACCTGACTAATGAAGGTACTATTTTGCCTAACTTTTGATTCTCGTATATTTTTGTTAGATAGAGTATTTCTTCGTCTTCATCTTTATACTCTCTTACTGTTATTGGTTTAGGTAATAGATCTACAACATTAACTGACAATACTCTTGCTATTACATATAGTACTTCAATCGGAATAGGAATATACCCATTTTCATAATTGGTTACTTCTTTATATGCTAATCCGATTTTACTTGCTAACTCTGCTTGAGTACACCTTTGCATTAATCTACAATCTTCTATTTTTTGCCCTATTTTGTAGTGTATAGAACTAACATCTCTTACAGAAACAAACATATATACCTTATTTAGAAATAAATTTTCATCCAATTTGATCAGCAGATAAACCAACTATTTGCAAAATAATATCAATAGAAATTCCCCCTTTTACTAAATCCCTTCCAACTTTAATCCTTTCTATCTCTCTCACTTTCTCCTCACAAATACGTATTCCCTCAAACAGAGATTTTATTAGTGCATTACGTAGTTCTTGATTTTCAATCTTTTTGTATTCTTCAATTAAATTCGGTAATTCATTTCCTACTCTTTCATCTGCATCTTCTGTTGGTTCAAGTAGATCCACGATATTAATCGATAACGCCTCTGCCATTTCATATAATTTATCAAGTGGAACAGCAACCCTTCCTTGCTCATAGTTACTTATTTCATCACGTGTTGTAGTCATTTTCTCTGCTAAATCCTTTTGAGTGCACTCTCTTACCAGTCTCCATTCCTTTATCTTTTTCCCTATTTTGTAGTAGATAGAACCTATTTTTTCTTCAACACATTCATCAGCAGAGAGACCAATTGCTTGTGAAACAATATCAACAGAAACTCCTGCTTTAACCAGATCCTTTGCAATTTTTATTTTCTCTGCTTTTTTACCACTTTTCTCACTAATTTGAACAAACTTGGTTAGTAAACAAAATATCTTACGTAACTCTTGATCATTAATCTTTTTATATTCTCTTACTAGATCTAATATTTCCTCTCCCTTATCTTCAAAACAGATTTTTTCATTTGATACAGGAATGAGATCCGTAATACTGATTGATAGTGCCTCAGCTATAGCATATAACCTTTCAATTGGAACTCTACGATTCCCTTTCTCATATTGCAGTATTACCCAATACTTTACACCAATTTTCTCAGCTAAATCCTTCTGAGTATACCCTCGCTCTAACCTCCAACTTTTTACTTTTTGCCCTACTTCATAGTCTAGACTTCTTTCCACGCAAAGAACCATATATAATATTTTCTACTATAGCTCAAAGGCTCCAGATATAATAGCCAGACTCTGGAACCTTTAAATTAAAGTGCTCTACAAGTTTCTTTACTATTTTCACGTACTTTGTCTGCCCATGAAAACAATTTTTCACTTACTTCCTTCTGCTTTTCACTCCATATGCCGCACCTAGTGAAATTACCTTTCTCTACTGCTTCTTTAAGTTTTACTCCAGCAAAAAGGCAATTTTTTCCAATTTCTTCGCCTCTTTTTTGTAACTCAGCCCACATTTCCTTGTTTTCTACTCTGACTTGTACTTGATCATATTTTTTTACATCGTGGTACAATATAACATTTAGCTTACCAATGCTCGTAGGAAACTCTAATATAATAGAGCTTTCATCTGACATATCGATATAGTTTCTTATACCTCCCTTCTCACTTTTAACCTCAACTGCATCATTGCCAATTTTTAAAATATTACTTCCTAACTCTCTCAGTATTTTGGCTACCTCTACCTTGCTATCATCAGAAAATTCTATATATGATGTTGTATTGTCTATCTCGAAATCTATTAAGGATCCTTCTTGAACAGCACTTTCGCCAGCTTTTTCTAGTTCTTCTAGTTGCTTATCTCTCTGTGGCTGAATTTCTGGTTGTAGCTCATTATAGATTTCACCTATCAGTTTATTCTGTAGTAGAGTATCATGAAACTCTGCACCGCTTAGCATTAATTTTCGTATTAGCTTTTTACGATCACTTTTTTCTAATTTGTGAAAATGTGTACCTAATACTACATATTCTGCAAAACTCCATTCGCCATCATTACATGCATTTAGCCTTGCTCCAGCAGCTAGTGCTTCGTCTACAACCTTGTGCAGTTCATTTGGATTTTTTGCTCTTACCACAGCACTCTTAAACCAGCTCAACTTTTCTGTATTTGGCTTTATTTTTTGCAAAGCTGAAGCAAATGGATTTAATCCTTCTGGATAATCTGCTTGATTACTCAAAGGTTTTGTGCCATAAATATAGTCAAATCCTTTCCCATAGTTGATTTTGTTTTCGCGAACTTCTCTACCAGGGAAAGGCATTGCATCTTCCGGTTTTATCTCCTTCTGATTATTAATTTTGCTCACAAACTTAGACTGCTTTATATCAACGCCTTCAAGAGCACCAAATATTTTCTTCAATAACTTGTCTTTACTAGTCATATAACCCCCATATTAAAAATACTTTTTAAGTATATAAATCTTAGTTTATACATTCTATTACTCAGTATAAATTATAATGAGTAGATTTGCAAATACTTTCTGCTATAACAATCCGTTTTCTCTAAAACTAAAATAGCCTCCACTTGTGATAATAATGTGATCAAATAATCTAACGCTTACAGTACTACATGCTGCTGCTAAACTCTTCGTTACTTCTTGATCTTCTTCTGATGGTTCTAAACTCCCTCCAGGATGGTTATGTGACATTATTACTAATGTTGCATCTTTTATTAATGCTTTTCTTGTAATTTCCTTTATGTATACTGGTGCTTTTTCCATTTCACCAATATAGGATTCTTCTCCGATTAATTGGCGCCTTTTATTCAAGTACAGTATTTTTACACATTCCCTTTCTGAGTGGCCTATACTTACGTTTAAGTACTCTACTAGCCCTTGTAAGTCCATTATTGGCTCACTTTTTAGCTTTTCTCTCAGTACTCTTTCTAGTGTTTCCTTAACACACATAATCATTGCTACTGCAGAATCAGTTACTCCTTCTATAACTTTCAGGTCATCCATTTCTCTACCTAAAATCCTTCCTACTCCTGCATAAGTATTCACCAGATTTTTAGCAATTTCTTGAGCTTGTGGCCTTTCATGTACTGCACTTAAAAATGTTTCCATTATTTCACGATCAAGTAATGCCTTGCCTTTGCTTTCTAATATTCTGAATTCGATTTCTTCTTTACTTTTATTCATATAATTTACCCTTCACTAACAACAAACTTTTTTTAGATATTTACTGCTGTTTTTTATCAGCATTGGCATAGAGCCATAGCTTCCGAGTGAAGTCAAATCAATTTTTCAATCTTTTTTACTTATTTTTTCATGAATAAGTAAAGATATTAATATATGGTGATTTTTTTATTTTAAACTTGTCGAATTTCATCTAAAGAGATGCCTATTATTTTTAAAATAATATTGATAGAAATTCCTTTTTTTACTAAGTCTTTTGCAATTTTGATCTTTTCTGCTCTTTTCACTTTTTCTTCGCAAATCCGTATGCCTTCAAATAGAGATCTTATTAATGCATTACGTAGTTCTTGACTTTCAATCTTTTTGTATTCTTCAATTAAATTCGGTAGTTCATTTTCTACTTTACTACCTTCCTCTATTAGCAGATCTGTAATATTAATCGATAATGTTTCTGCTATTGCATATAATTTTTCCAGTGGAATAGCTACACGTCCTTGTTCATAGTTGCTTATTTCATCACGTGTTGTATCCATTTTCTCAGCCAAATCCTTTTGAGTATACTCTCTCACTAGCCTCCATTCTTTTATCTTCTTTCCTATTTGGCAGTAAATAGAACCTCCTTTTTCTTCAACACATTCATCAGCAGATAGACCAATTGTTTTTGAAACAGTATCAACAGAAACTCCTGCTTTAACCAGACCTTTTGCAATTTTTACTTTCTCTGCTTTCCTACTACTTCTTTCACTGACTTGGACAAATTTGGTTAGCAAACAAAACATCTTACGTAATTCCTGATCATTAATCTTTTTATATTCTCTTACTAGATTTAGTATTTCTTCTCCCTCATCTTCAAGACAGATTTTTTCATTTGATACAGGAATTAGGTCTACAATACCAATCGACAATATCTCTGCTATAGCATACAACTTTTCAATCGAAATTTTACGTGTTCCTTTTTCATATTGTAGTACTACTTGATACGTTACACTGACTTTCTTCGCTAAATCTTTTTGAGTATATCCTCGCTTTAACCTCCAGTTCCTTACTTTTTGTGCTATCTGATACCTTATTGAGATGTTTGCCATAAATATTATACATGTTAATACTACCAAACAAAGATATACAAAAACTTCTATGTTTGCATTTTAGTTGAATATTTCTTCACAATTGTGTATAATTATTAATGCTTTTTAAGTCGATTCCCTATGGCTCTTTCAAAATTTTTAGATCCTAAGCTTGATTTAACATTTAAGAAAATATTCGGTACTGAAAAAAATAAGAATATCCTTATTCACTTTTTGAATGATATTTTGGGGTTTACTGAAATAAATACTATACAAGAAGTTGAATTCCTTAGCATCATTATGGACCCTGAAATTGCCTCTGATAAGCAGAGTATTGTTGATGTTCTGTGCAGAGATTCCACTGGGGCCAGATACGTGATTGAGATGCAACTCGCTCGTGATAAAGGCTTCGAAAAACGGGCTCAATTATATGCTGCTAAGGCTTACTCAAGGCAGGCTGATAAAGGTGGTAAGTACATTGATTTAAAGAAGGTTTTCTTTATTGCTATCTCTAATTGTAATTTATTTCCTGATAAGCTTGATTATATATCTAGCCATACCATAAGAGATGAAAAAACTAATGAGCATGACTTAAAAGATTTTCAATTTATCTTCATTGAGTTACCAAAGTTTCCCAAAAGTAGAGAAGAGCAGCTAGAAAATGTAGTAGATCGTTGGCTATTTTTCTTTAAATATGCAGAAGAAACAACTGATGAAGATTTAAGAAAAATAGCAGAAAAATCACCAATAATAAAGCTAGCATATGATGAATTAGATAAGTTCCATTGGAATGAGAAGGACCTATTAGCTTATGAAGAAAGGGTAATGGATTTACAGAAAGAAGCTGCTATCTTGGAACAAAAACTTGATGATGCTACTCAAAAAGGTAGACTAGAAGGTATCCAAATTGGCCATGAAAAAGGTAAAGTGGAAGGCAGAAAAGAAAGGGATATTGAAGTAGCAAAAAACTCACTCAAGGCCGGTGTCTCTATAGATGTTATAGCTCAAATTACCGGTCTCTCTCATTCTGAAATTTTACAACTCAAGGAAAAAACATAATATTCCTACTTATTCACTTCAACATTTATGAAAACCTTCTCTAAGTTAGACATATCCCCTAATTAAGAATATAGTGAACTGTCTAAAATGGCTATAAAGATTGCACATAGAATTATATAAATTACTATCATAACGTTACCCAAAGTTCTATATCAAAGCTACGCGCTGTAAGTTCAATATGGAAAACACATTAACCACTTAGCATTTGATGTCTACTTCATCCATTTTAGTATTAGGACCATCAAACTTGGTCTGGTATCCCTAATTATTTTGGCTAATTTTGCTACCTTCACTTTAAATTTTCCACTACTTGGCATATTATAGCTCCACCTCTTATATTATAACCTACCTATTGAGATTATTTCCAAGCTTGGTTAATCCTACATCAGAAAGACAAGTTGATACTTTTGAATGGCTGTGAACTGAAGCATTACTTAAATAACTTTGAGGCTCTAAACTCATTTGCTTTGCATCATCAACTTCTAATCTACCATCTCTGTTGTGTAATATCTGCTCTATTGATTGATTTAGCAGACCCTTATTAAATTGAGCTATAAACTTTTCAAATTTCTTCGGACTTAATTTACCAGCTTCTTCACCAGGACATGCTTTCTCTACATACGATTTTAAAATCCCTGAAATTTCATTAAATTTACCACTCATGACTTTTCTAGTAATCTCTTTCTGCATTCCCATATAATCAGTATTTAATCGATGCATTGATAAACCACTTTTTAATCCAGCTTGCTCTACTACTTTCTCAAATCCCTTTGTAATATTGAGTGCATAGCCCTGTGCTTCTAGTGGAGATATAGATTGACCTACTGTAGAAATATACTTTTGACCTGTAACCTTTCTAACGAGCACGTCAATGAACATTATTGTACCATTTACATCGATTGGTGCACTAATTTGTGAGATTGAACTTTGAGTGAATGTTTTCTCAGGTAAAGCAGCTCTAGAACCTAATAACCCACCTATAGAGCTCTTTACCCAACCAAACAAATCATTTATCCATGAAGATGGTCTTGTACTACCACTTACTGCTATCTCAGGTTGATTACTTGAATCTATAGCAAGAAGTTTTCTTGACATATGATGACGAGCATAATCTCCATGGTGATGACGGCGTTTGCGTTGTCTTACACTATCATCAGCTGGGATAACATGATAAATCAACGCTGAAGATGGAATTGCAGACTTGCTCCTTAAATATTCCTTAATTTCTCTATAATTCTGATTGATAGCCAAATCATAGGGTGTTCTACCGTCAGCAGTTAAGGCATTAACATCAGCACCTCTTTCAACAAGACGCTTAACGACGTCTAATGAACCCAACTGCACAGCCCAATGAATAGGTGTCCAACCTTCATCATCTTTGACCTTAATATCAGCATTGTTATCTAAAAGAAGTTCAACTATATTAAAATTGTTCTTTTGAATGGCCCAGAACACAGGAGTCCAACCCTGCCTACCCTGAACATTAACGTTAGCACCTTGTCTGATACCGTCTCTAACTTTTTCAAGATCTCCTTTTTCTGTAGAAATTAATAATTCTTTATCTAGATCCAATTGTTTTTGTTTCAAAACTTCTACTATATCTTCGTAACCCTTTTGAATAGCTAGGTCTAAAGATGTCTTGCCGTACATGTCTGTAGCCTTTAAATTAGCACCCCTGTCAAGAAGTAGATTTACTACATTCAACCTGTTTGCGTCAACAGCAATATGCAAAGGTTTCCTATTGTATGCATCTTGAGCCTCAATATTAGCACCTTTATCAAGAAGAAATTGAACCATATTTGAATTACCTTCTTGAGCCGCAAAGTGCAAGGGTGTTCCTTGATATGTGATCTCATTATTAAACTTGGCACCCTGAGCTATAAGGAACTTGACCGCATCCCATTTACTTCCCTGAGCGGCATAGATTATAGGTGTCCAACCATTATTACTATCTTGAGTATCTAAGCTAGCACCTCGAACTACAAAATCCTTAACTTCATTAAGATTACCACCTTGTACTGCAGTTAACAACTGCCTATCTAGATCTAATTGTGTTTGTTGTAAGTATTCTACAACATTATTATGTCCTTTATCTCTAGCAAGATTTAGCGGTGTTTTACCATTCCTATCTTTAGTATTGATATTGGCTCCCTTACCCACGAGGTATTCTATTATATTAAGATGGCCATTCCAAGAAGCCCAGTGCAGAGGCATCCAGCCGTCTTTGTCAACCTCATTAACACTTACTCCTTTATTAAGAAGAAATTCTATAATATTTTTATTATCGTGCTCAGCAGCAATGTGTATAGGCTCTCTGCCATAAACGTTTTGAGGATTAATATTAGCCCCTTTGTCAACGAGAAACTTTGCAACTTCTAAACAGCCTTTCGACGCTGTATAATGTAGCGGTGCCCAACCATAGTTACTGGTATCATCAACGCTTACCCCCTTACCGAGAAGGAACTCTATAATATCTTTGTAATTTTTTTCAGCAGCAATGTGTATAGGTTTCCTACCAAAAATGCCCACATCTATAACATTAACATTAGCACCCTGACCAACAAATTTTTTGACTTCAGAGAGATCTCCATTTTCTGTAGCAGTCAATAATTTTTTGTCTAATTCTGTTTGTTTTAAAAATCCTACTATATCTGTATAATTCCCTTGAATAGCCAAGTCTAAAGGTGTTTTTCCATCGCTAGTTTTAGCTTCAATATTAGCCCCTCGACTTGAAAGTACTCTAACTATATCAAGCCTGTCTTTGAAAATTGCATGATGTAAAGGTGTCCAGTCATTTTTCGTTTTAGCTTCAATATTAACACCTTTATTAAGAAGAAACTCAATTATTTTAGGTGTAGTATTATTATGCTGAATAGCCACATGCAAAGGCGTTAAACCATCATTAGTTTTAGCTTCAAGGCTAGCCCCTTTATCTACAAGAAGCTCAATTATTTTCAATTGACCATAAGCATTTGCTATATGTAAAGGTGTTTCCCCAATGTTAGTTCTAGCCTCAATATCAGCATTTCGATTTAAAATTGCCCTAGATATATCAAGCTTATTATCATTGTCAGCAGCACAGTGCAAAGGCGCCCAACTACGTTTATCTCTAATATTAACATCTGCACCCATACTGAGAAGATTCTCAACTTCACTAAGATTATTTCGTCTCACAGCATCAAACAGTTGCTCTGTCGATAGAATTGCTTTTTCCTTATTAAATTCCACTATAACATCTTCTGAGTTACAAATAGAAGCTATACACTTTGAGTTAGAAACTATTGCATCATTAAAAGCAAACATCATTTCTCTTGCCGGTTGATAAGTATTCCAGTTCTCTACTTTTACAAGAGTGTTATTTTTATGTGATAGCAATAAGGTATCATTTATAACTCTCATATTGAAATCTAATATAGACTTATCTTTCAAATCAACTAAACCAATATCATTCTTGTTAACAGGTTGATTATGATAAATCTGTAACCCTTGCTCATCTGGCTTATAATATCTGAAAGAACTAAATTCATCAGCTCTTTCTCCAAATTCTTCTGGTTCCATAATTTTGTCGCTCAACTCTATGGATAAATCCCAGTTTTTATGAACAGAAGAATAGTAATCCGATATTGATAATGCTCCTCTATCTGATAACAATAGCAAATCATTATTTAGCTTCAAAAAAAGAACTTTTTCTGAGTCAAATGTGAAACAATTATGATGATTTAAAAGGTTAGTACCATTAACACTAAATCTTCCATCTACTTTTAAGCTATGAGAGCAATAATCTCGCTCTAATTCTCCATTCTGAAGTTTGTAATATTCTTCCCCATTAAATGTAACTGTAACATCTTTATAATTTGATAGCAGGGTTATATTTAGGCCATTTTTGTTAATCTTTATTTCTCCTTTATTATCTTCTATAAATGGCATATCATTTAACGTACTATTTAGTAGACTAAAATCTAATATACCATTTGCTTGAGCAATCATAATATTAGCGTTTCTGTGATCGAAAAGATAAAGATGGCTTATATTACTTGGAGCTTTCCAGTAAAAATTATGGTGATCCTCATCAGGGTAAAAAATATGATTACTAGAACTACCTACAACACCATGATAATTAGTGTTTAATAATTGCTTTGTAATATTAAAGTTTGAATTGTCCATTTTTTGCAGATTATCCAACTTATTATCTAATTTTGTTATGTGCACATTTGTTACTTTATCAGTATTAATGTCTACTTTTGTTGGAGTTACAAACAAACCATCTGCTGTTTTTACTGATGTTTGTTTATCTACACTTATAAAAGCTCCACTTTTATTGTAGATATTTGTTATATTATTAGCATGAGTCATACTACCTATATCACTAAAATTTATCGGCAATAATACTAAGCCTTTCCCATAAATAGAATCACCAAAATAACCCTTTATTGCAGTAAAGTTTTTTGCTGTTATTACATCATTGCCACCCTTACCATCAACGTAACCTGCATGAGAAACTTCTATATGATTAGCTTTATCACTGCCAATAATAGAATGTATATTCTCTGAATCTGTAAAATTACCTTGCGTTACAACTATGTTCTTTTGTCCTTCTATTCCTAAATTACATACAAAATTATCCTTTGCTATGTAGAAGAAATTTGTTCCTTGTTTATGAATATCACAATTACTTAACTGATTTGTAAAATAATACCTATTCTGTACACTAGACCCTTGATTATTGATTCCATAACTATTAAGTAATATATTTTTACCATTGAAAATCACATCAACGGTATAATTAGAAGTCACATTTATAAAAGCATTGTTATTAGACATATAAAATAACATCTTTACAGACCCAGAAGGATTATTTCTGTTATATGAAACTGCATTATAGCAATCGGTCATATGTTCTTGTAGAAACCACCTTTCTACTGTTCTACTTAATTTCATATTATTGTACTTCGATGCACTACTGCATGATGCGCCACTTGGTAGACTCGCCAAGGTTTCTTTGCTTACAATTTGTACTGCAATATTGTCGTCATGTGGTCCACAAACAACATTATAGTTTCCAACAGCACTAGGAATTATTCT
This sequence comes from Wolbachia endosymbiont (group A) of Hedychridium roseum, assembly GCF_964028325.1. Taxonomy (NCBI): domain Bacteria; kingdom Pseudomonadati; phylum Pseudomonadota; class Alphaproteobacteria; order Rickettsiales; family Anaplasmataceae; genus Wolbachia; species Wolbachia endosymbiont (group A) of Hedychridium roseum. Next base: position 1,204,807 of record NZ_OZ034755.1, read on the forward strand.
AGAATTGTGAGCAATGCTACTAGTATAAAATGGGTGTGTAATATTTGTTCTTGATTCAAAATCAAATGTATCATCAACTATCCTTGTTTTAGCACGGCACTCATTCGATACACCATGCAAAGCTTGACCAAATGCTAGACCGTATCCTTCCCATTGTCTTTTATCTCGAGAACGAGCGCTAGTAGCATATTCTTCTTTTGTAACCAGTATAGAAGGCAGTGAAATAGCTATTGTATCATAGTTATTCTTAAATTGATCTAAGATCTTTGATATATACTGTTTATATATTTCTTCTGCTTCCATATCATGTTCTATATAATCTGGTACTTTTTTACCAAGAAAGAAATCCCAATAAAGATCATGTTTTTCCTGATCTGTAAGGTTCATTTGTTCTTCTAATTTTTCTACCTCAAGCCCTGCTTCTACAAACTGTGATATGACAATAACAGCAACTGAGACAGCAGCACCAACTGGACCAGCAAATTCTCCTACTACTCCAGTTTCTAAGCCTGCTACTGACATTGTTTCAGTAACAACCGCAGGGACATCTGCGGCGATAAAGATAGAATTAGTTGCGATGTTTAGGTCAGCAATCTTTATATCTGCAGGATCTGTCGCACTTTGCCTTGCTTTTATTGACTCCGCTAACCCTAAAAATGCCGCAAAATTACCTATAGCACGTCCCATAACTGGAGCAAATCCCTTTAGCATCTGAGAATCAAGCTTTGTTCCTAACTCTAACATTTTTCCAGAGATTTTTTCACCAATCTTTGGCATTACCCAAAGATTTAATGCATCATAACCTAGCCCTTCTACATCTCCATTTGCTATATGTTTACCAACTAAAAATACCGTAAAGGCAAGACCTGCACCTTCTGCTACTTTCCCTATTTTTTCTGCTACTCCAGACCTTCTCAGGATATTTTTCATTTCTTCTTTATTTTCTATGTTGTCCTTCATCTCCTTCACAATATCCCTAATCTCTGGATCTATTGAACTTAGATCTATATTTTTAACTTTTGCGATAAATGCTTCTTCAACATTTTGGTCTATAGTTTCACCTCTAGATATTCGCTCAGAAACCTTGAAAAGCTGATCATAAAACTCAATATTCTTTACTCTTTCTGCTACCTTGTCAGCATTAAACAACTCTTTGATACGTTGTTCTTTTTCCTCTTCTGTAATCTCTTCTTCATCAAACGAATCCTTGCAGGCCATATTTACACTTCTTTCTCTTCTTGGTTTTTTACTTGGTGGATACTCTGGTGATGAAGGTTCTCTTTTTTCTCCTTTAGAACACTGCCCTACAGTAGGTAACATATGAACTGAACTATGAACTACACCAACAGGAATAAATCCTTCCTTAGCTGTCCTACTTGTTAAAATAAGTTTATTTGGATTATTAGATCCTTTATCGAAAACAACACCGATAAATTTCACCTCATCACCATCTGTGAGTGTTTTATAGGTAACGCCCTCTTTATACTCTTCATTTATTTGATCATTTGCTTCCCTCAATAAAGCTTTAGCTCCTTTGCCCTGCCTTGATGTCTTAAGTTCTAATCCTATTGGAGTGTACTCCTCAGCATTTCCACCTTGAGCTACAAACTTAATACCATGAACTAGCATATCAATGCGTTCCCCTCTACCAGTTTGAAACTCAGTTAAAACTAATGCTCTAGTTTCTGGTGATTCTTGTAATTTTAGGTCGCTATAATAACTAAATACTCCATTCAATATTCCCTGGAAATGAGCTTCTTTATTAACGAGACTCTTAAAAGGGAATATTCCTTCTCCAATTTTTTCTAATAATCCACTATATCCTTTTATTGATAAGGATTGGATATCTAGTGCTTTATCAAATGTTTCTTTTAACTCATTAGGATAAGGAACTTCTTTGAAAGTACCTTGAAATCTCTCAGCTCCGTTGTTGTACTCTTGTAAAGAATTATATTTTTCAGTCCAAATAGTAAGATATCTTCTAAAATCTGACTTGTATCTAGTATCAAAATTAAGATTTAATTCGACTATTTCCCTATTCCCTATTTCTCTATTTAATCTATCAAGAGGGAGTACTTCATTTAGCATGTTCAGAACATCTTTTCTGTTAGCTTCAATAATATTTATCACATAAACCAATTTCTCTGTATTTTCTGGAATAAGCACCATTGTTACAACTGCATGGCTTGCATCAAGATTAGCCGATAGTCTTTCTCTGGCTCTTTCAGCTGCTGGACGTCTAAGCCTACGAAGATTAGGATGCACTTCAGTAGGTATATTGCCTCCATAGATAAAAATGTATTTTTTTAAACTTGTTCCTGAATCTTCACTTAATAATAACAATTGCCCTAGTAAAAACCTACTAAAATAATGATTATCTCCCTTTTCCGGTGTACCAGGAAACGTGTGATAGATACGTTCCATATTATTTTTTATTCGTTTTTTTAGCTCATTTGTGTAGATTTCTTGCGTATCCCAATCATCAGCAGACTTTAATATATCTTGAAAAAGAGGAATTACTCTCCCCTCACGGCTCGACCCTCCGATATTAGAAATAGGAGATGAACTATCAAGATTGACACCAACACATAAAATTTCGTCCGCAGTGGTTAAAACCCGCATAACATTTGGTTGGAAGCCTTGTGCATACCTCTCTGCTTGTTGCAAAGCCTTATCTGGAGTGGCATTAGGACCTGCCCCTGCTTTTAATTCAATAATAATGGGAATAGAGTTTAATGCACGATCAGGACCACGAGCTAGCAGGATAATATCTGCATAACCCCTTCCTGCAAATTGCTCTGGATAAACTCTAAGATTATACCTATAGTGGAAATTCATGAAAACGCCTACCATAAATCCATGATGTGCTGCTTCACGTGCTCTGCTAGCATAGATTAGTGAGTCTGCATATTCGGAGTGAATTGTGTAAATCTTATCAAGAATTCTCCTTAAAGATGCTTTAACTGTTCGCTGATTGGAAATAGCTAGCTTCGCTATATCGACTTCGGGATCCCTCCATAACCCTTTTCTCACTTTTTTAAATTGAACTTCAGAATTATGTTCTATGTCTACTCCTTTATCTTTCACATCAACAACTATTTCTCCCTGATGACCGGCATCTTTAATGATTTTTATTGATTTAACTTTAATTTTATCTAGGTTATTTTCAATAAGAGAGTAAAGCTTGCCTAATACCTCCTTCAATTCACCTTGATCAAACTCTTGAGTGTAAGAATGAGAACCACTTTCTGATATAACAAATAATTTTACTTTATCGATCACATCTTTTTGACTCTTCATTTCACCATTTTTTATAATAGCTACCTTCAAAGTCTTTGCACCGTCAAAGCTAAAATAAATCTCCTTGATGTCTAGCTTTTTTGCCATCTCTGTATCCAACAAAGTAGAAAAACTACCTAGGAAGAAGTGTGTAAAAAACCCTGCTTTTTCTACAGAGTGTAAATAAGATGGAATCTGATCCACAAATGACTGAAATCTCGGTTCAAAAGATTTAAAATCCTCATCTTGCCGGCTTATACCAACTTCTTTATCTGCTTCCTCTATCAATAACTGTATTAACTCAAAGTCTTGTGGTCTTACTTTACCCATGACTCTTTTTAAGCCTTTTGCAAGCTCTTTATCATTATCAATAATATTCCTTTCAAGACCAAAATTATAATGGTTTCGTTTACCTGGTGCACCAACATGAAATAATTGTATTTGAATATCCCCATTACCATATTGAGTCTCAACTTCACCAGAAACACTAATCGTTGCGCTAAGCATTCCACTCATTGCTCTTATTTCAGGTTCACCTCCCCAAGTATCAGGGTTCCTCATGTTTTCCAAGTAACGCTCAAAATCACCTTCAACAAAATCTCTGAACTCATTTCTATAAGAACTTATGTGATCAACTACTCGATTACGAAATAAGTTTCTTACTAAATTTGCAAATGTATCATCATAATTCGCAGCACCTAAATTCCGAACCAAACCTCTAATATGATCTAAATTTTGGGTTACAGTTCCATCATTTCCAAATAGTACTTCATACCTTTGTCGAAATAAAGCATCGTCGTTTCTGACGGGTATTAAGTAAGCCATAGTAACAGACCAAAACAAGCAACTACCGTCTCCTGGAACATCGATTCTCTTAATCTGACTTCCACTTTCGGAATCAACATCAGATCTCCGATAACGCTTAAGTTGAGAAAATTCTCTAGCTTGCTCTATATATTGCACTAACATAAACCCCCTTCATTATATTATACTAAACCCACTATACCAAGCTTATTGTATAACCATCAGAGATATCAATAATAAAAGCTATTTTTGCCTACATGCTGACTTGTGTATATAACATTTGTATTACAATGCAACATCTTTTTGACAGAAGCTAAAGTAGTAACAAGAAACCACCACCTACTTTATAGAATTGCCTTATAATACCTTAATTGCCTAACCCTAATTGCTCACATGCTTTGCTTAATTCAACTTCAGTTAAGCTAGTGAACTCTTCATCTGTAGACTTTCTATATGCTAGAAACTTATTCAATGAATCAGCATCTCTTTTTTCCAATATAGATCGTATGTAGCCTGCCTGTTTAGAACACATAAACTCTTTAATCTGATCAGAATTAGCTTTATTTAATAACGCCCATACTGGTTCCATACAGCCCTTTTCTACTAAAGGTGTTAATAAAACTGTACAGAAAAGAGGTGATTTATCCTCTAGTTCCTCTCTTATCACTAAAGCACGATGGCTATCAAATCCTTCCTTCATCCACATATGCATAAAAAGCTTTACACTTTCACTTACATAAGGCTCTGAATGTTTTTTGATTTCCATGTCTAACCAGATATTATAATCATCTTCTGGAACATCATTTGGCTTTAAACAATCAAATAATTCCTGAAATTTATCAAAGCGAAGTGCACCCTGTAGTGTATTCAAACTACCATAATAACCATTTTCAGCTAAGTCTCTTTTTAGAAGTTCTGGATATTTATCAGGACTTATTTGACTAAAACAAAACTCGAATATTTCAGGATAACTATTACAACGACTACCTGCTGCATACACTGCTGTCTTCATGAAGATCTCATCCTTTTTCTGTGAGCCCATTTCATCTTCAGGTAATGACTTTATTTTATTCCAGAAGAATTCTACTGCTTCCGCTTGTTTCAAATCTATAGCACATTTAAGTCCATATTCATATGGATGACGACCATCTAGATTTAGTTTAGAGATGTAACCGCTAACAAAATGTGACCAAAAACCTGTTAAAAGGTCGCTTGTTAAAGATTTAACTAAGTGACCATACTCCAACAGACTACTTTTACCTTGAGCTGATAATCTTTTTTTTCTTTCCTCAAATAAAGCAATAATATCTTCCTCTAAGCAGCACCTACAGGCAATTTCATAGCTAGAGTTACTAAAGGGACTGCCTGGCATTATCAGCTTTTTACCTATCACCTGCCTATCAAGTTTAACTTTATGTAAATTGTCTACTTTCTTCCAACAATCCTCATTAGATAGCACTTGTGAAAGAAAATTGTGCCTCTTTTTACCACCCCTTTTGTGCAAGTCCCAATTTGCATAACACCAGCGCTCAATTTGAAAAAGCTTAGATGCTCTATAAGGATCATCTTCTTTAATACAAGAAAATAAAACTTTTGGAATATCTGAACGTAACATAACCACCTCTTTTGGAAGATATAGTAAAACTACTTATTCAATTAATAATCTTTTAAGTATAGTATTCCTTCTTTAAAACTTGTCAACTACTAATCGAAAAATTTTCTTAGCTTGAAGTAATTTTTGACAAACGCCTCTTAACAGGGTCAACATAGGATCTATTGTTACTTTTAAGTTCTTTTTTTACTGTAAATTTACCTTAACTCTTCCGCAAGCAAATTAATATTAATTTAGCAAAACATATTATTAAGATCTCAAGTAAAATAACCATTTCCAGCACCCAAAATCAGCAACCGTGAGAACAATTTTTCTTGGAATGAATTGGTCTACCAAGTGTACCGTTCGAACTTTTCCTTATAATAATTTTACCATATCACAAAATCAGCTATATTAGCCTACTTTAACTAAATTTATATACGAATTAATTTGCCTAGCTTCGTTGCAAAAATTTTGCTTTTTTATTTTCACAATACTATTTTTACGCAACGTGTTCTCGCAAAGGTAGGTACTATTTTTATGTTTTTAAAGAAAGTAAATAATCAAAATTTTTGTGATGCTATAGAGTCTGGTATTTTTTATAAGCTTTTACATGATTGACAATCACTGAAATACCAACTAAAATATCTATGTGGTAATGTTAAGCGAGAAGAAAAAGTGGATTTTAAACAATATGTCAAAGGGGATACTCTTTTACTTTCGTCTGACGCCATAAATATAAGCGACTTAGTAAGCTTCCTAGAAAGGAACCAAAGCATTACAAGGCTTATCTTGCGTTTTAGCAAAATTGGTAATGAAGGTGCAAAAATTTTAGCTAGTGGCAATCTTCCAAATCTTACTTCACTTCATTTATTTTGTAACAACATTAGCGCTGAAGGTGCAGAAGCTTTGGCTAAGGGCAATCTTCTAAACCTTGCTTCACTTCATTTACTTTTTAACAAGATTGGTGATGAAGGTGTAAAAGCTTTAGCTAACGGTAATCTTACAAAGCTTACCTCACTTCGGTTAGTAGCTAATAAGATTGGTAATGAAGGTGCAAAAGCTTTAGCTAATAGCAATCTTCCAAATCTTAAATTGCTTTATTTAGGGAACCATCTTGATACAAAAAGTGTAAAAGCTTTACTCGCTACCAAGAATGTTAGAAATCTTCTTAGCCCTGATTTAGTCAATAACATTGGTGATAAAGGTGCAGAAGCTCTAGCTAAGGGCAATCTTCTAAACCTTGCTTCACTTGAATTATCTAATAACAACATTAGCGCTGAAGGTGCAGAAGCTTTGGCTAAGGACAACCTTCCAAATCTTACTTCACTTGGTTTAAGTTGTAACAACATTGGTAATAAGGGTGCAGAAGCTTTAGCTAATGTTAACCTTATAAGGTTTACTAAACTTGATCTATTTGGTAATAATATTGATTTTGAGCATATAGAGGTTCTAGCCAGATCTCAATGTTCTGGAATCAAGTTAGGTGATCGAGATCAGAAGGTCTTTTATGATTTCCTATTGAAAAAATGTTCTAACAATCAAGTCGTAGATGAAGAGAGCATAAAAAGGATGATTTTTAGTGTAGCTAGAAGTAATCATAGTGGAGATTTGGTTAGGTACATATTGACACAACCTGATAAATACCCTTTTTTAATCAATTCAAAAGATGAGCAAGGGCACACACTATCTCATTTTTATAATCACTCACCTGAGATACAAGAGTTTTTGTTCAAGCATGGTTTAGTTCCTGAAAAAGATAGTACACTACGAAATATTACTAATGATAAACAATCTGTGCACGCAGGTTTAGCAGTTAAGAAAACGAAGTTTATCACTAAAAACTTAGTAGAATCTATAAAAGCTAGTGAAGGTCAATTAGAGCAAGCAGTAAATTCTTATGTGGAAAGTATAGGACTGCTTAAACAATATCAGAATGATCCAATAAGACTAAGGCTTCTTAGTTTAACTAATAATGAAAAAAAAAGTGCGATGGAAAAAACATTACGTGAGACTGATCCTACGCCAGGTGATGAAAAATTTATTGAGGCTGTTATTGATAAAGCCGAGCAAGCACTAAAACAGAAGTATTTAAAAAAGAACTTCCGCGGTGAATATGACCAAGGGTATCCTACAAATAGGATGCAGTATGATTACACAAGGGGTAGCGAAAGGTTTATTACTATACCTGAATCTATAGGTTATATAAAACTACTTATTGATGATTTTTCCGTTCCACTGAAAGAAAAAAAGGAGTTGCTAGTCACTCTTATGGAACAAAATCCAGATTTGGTAAAGAACAAATTATCTAAGGTAAAAGAAAAACTTGGAAATAGCGTAATCCTCGATAAAGAACAGTTTAATAAAACAGAACTACATGGATTATTAGATGGTATAGATGACGGTAAAAAAGTAGATGAGTTGTTCAAAGAAATCAGTTGTTTGAATATAGAAGAGGTCTGGAGAGAGCAAAAAGAATTTATTCTCCTAAAACAAATATATATAGCAACAACAACATATGGTGAAAATAGCAGTGCCTGCATCCAAGGCACATGGAGTCAAATTATTGGTAGTATAAACGAAATTAGCTCCGAAGTCGTGGCACAATATGATCGCTATTTAGAAGAAGAACAAAGGCGGGAAATGCAAAAAGATGCTATTACAGAAGAAAATATTAAGCCATTTTTGGAAGGTTTGGCTAATAAGCTAATTCAACACGTAGAACTTAATCCAGAATTAAAAGAAACCTTAGAAGATTTTGTTGTATGCACTGTGGATATTGATAAACCTGAAGAAATTACCTTTGAACAGCAAAAAATTTTAGCAGAGATAAATAAATGCTTTAGTGAAAATATTAATGACATTTTACAGGATTATAATAGAAACATACCAAGTAGAGGCGAATACGGCCTTGTCATCGAGGGATTGTCAGAAGTGAAAGTAATGCAACGCTTTGTACAACCAGGTCAAGAGCCATTTAATCTTCAGGAGAATATCACAGGGGAAAACGTACCGTCAATTCCAGGAAAGTTACAACCAAGTAAACCAAGTGAAAAGAGAAGTAAACTGCCTATTGTAACTGCCTCTGCACTGGCAATAGCTGGAGTTGTTTCGGGAATAGCTATTGCAGTTTACTTAGAAATGTTAGCAGTCGGAATAGCAGTTGGAGCTTGCTGCCTAGTTGCTGCTGCTATCATATATTACTGTAACAGACCTTCACAGTTCACTTGGAAATAGCAATGTTCAAGGATCTTGTAAAGAAGTTCAAGAACCCCATTCTGAAGGAAAGAAAAAATAGTGAGAGATGTTCTTTAAATATTAAGTGATAACCATAATAATTTAGAGATTATCTTGTTTTTTTTAAAGTTTATTTGACGATTATGGTCCTTCAAGCATATCACTAGCTTTAAGATTTTTTAGGCCAGTTGCCTGATGTACTACATTAATAGGAACACCTACCTCAAGTAGATTCTTTGCCATTTCTGTTCTCCCTATTTTTTTACCCTTTTCTTTATCAATCTGTATTCTTTTAGATACTGACATAATTAATGAATAAAATTTATCACGTATTTCTTGATCATCAATTTTATTATACTCTCTCACTAAATCTAGTACCCCGTTTTCTCCCTCTCTATCCTCATTACTTCTTTCAATTTCAACATTGCCTTTTTCTATTAGTTCACTAATTTTTGGCAGTAGAGTTTTGGCGTGCGTTGATAATTCGTCTGCTGTGTTACATAGTTTTCCTATTGTCATGATATGGGTTCCTTGCTCATAGCGTCGTATTTGACCACCTGTTAAACCGACTTCATTTCCTAAATCCTCCTGAGAACGTCCCCTTGCTAGCCTCCAGTCTTTCATATTTTCCCCTGTTTTATAGGCTATAAAATTAACTATCTCTGTTTTATTATGTTTCTCAAGTTCATCTTTAGACAAGCCTGTTGTTTGGAGAATGATATCAAGGGAAATACCCGCTTTAAGTAGATTCTTTGCTACTTTAATCTTTCCTGCTTTTTTACCTTCTTCTTCGCCCATCTGGATAGATTTGTTTAATGCAGAGGCCATCTTACATAATTCCTGATTCCTAAATTTTTTACATTCTCTAACTAGATTTAATGTTTTACCTTCAATTTTCTCTGATATCGTCGATTCAGGCAGTAGTTTTGCCATATCAATCATTAGTTCCACTACTATCATACAGAATATAATGATTGAAATCGGATTTTCCCCTCGCTCATATCTGGACATTTGCTTCTCTAATACTCCGACTTTACTTCCTAGACCTGCCTGAGTATATCTTTTCTTTTCCCTCTCATGTTTTAATTTTTTCCCTACTTCGTAGTCTGTGAACTTTGTGTCAGTAGTCATGTCTCTTTAATATACCTTGAGACACATATATACTCTTTAATCTAAGATTCTATTAAATTCACTTTCAGAGTCTAGTGTAGTTTTTCAACTTTATAATTATCCTCCCTAATTGCGTTTTTATACTCTTTATCATCTTTCCACACTACTTCATCTTTCCAAAGAATTTTACAACCCTCCCGTATTAAGCCATTGAAACTAAAACAGCCATACTCTGTTACTGTTTTATAATCCACTAGATCTATTCCTACACTTGGACATGCTATCACCAGCTTTCTTACAATTGATATGTCTCCTTCTGTTGGTGCTTCCCTTTCCGGGTAGTTATGTGATACTACCATAGAACTTGCTTCTATTCTTACCCCTTGCTCCATAAGCTTTCTCGTATATATCGCTGTTTCATCTATTTTAAAAACATCATATACTTCTTCTACCAATAAATAATGCTTTTCATCCATGTAAAATACTCTTAAGTGTTCTTTATCCGATTGTTCCATCAAATATTCAACTAACTTTTTCGAGTCGTTAGTAATTGGTAAACGTTTATCTAAGTGTTTTTTGCGTTCCATTTTGTACCTCCTAGCGAAGCCAAATAACCATAAGTTTTTTTGTTAAACCTTGTTCAATCAGACTTACATAGCCACTTTGAGTAACCATGATATAATCTTTTAGTTCTACCCCTATATTTGGTAGTATTAAGACAAGGTCCTTAGCAATTTCCATATCATCTTTTAATGGCTCTGATGTAGTGAGATAATGGGTAATTTTTATTGAAGTTATTGCTTCTTTCATCAATATTTGTTCCATAACACTTTGTACAGTTTCTATACATTCATAACCGTAGGTATTTTCTGTAATTGTGTTACACTCTGCATCCATGTAAACCACTTGTATGCCTTTTTTATTAATTGTCATATTTTCTCCTCAGAACAAAAAAATTCCGGTAGTATAAAGAGGTTTCTGCTTTCTCTAAATATGTGCACCACGACTGATAAGGTACTCCTTCACGTCCTCTTTAATATCTTTATCTTGATATTCACTATCTTGAGTAGCCAAATATAGCGGTGTATTATCTCTCTTGTCTCTGGCATTTATATTTGCCCCATTTATTACAAGACATTTGACCATGTCAAAGTTACAATGTTCAGCAGCTATATGTAATCCAGTGGTGCCATCTTCTGTTGTAGCATTGACATAAGCTCCTTTCTCTATTAGGTATTCTACTACTTCAACATTATCTCGCTCAACAGCATTAAGTAAAGGTGTCCAGCCGTTTTCTCCCACAAAATTTACATCAACTCCTTTCTCCTCTACCAAATATTCAACAACGTCCAAGTGGCCATTTAATATCGCTATTTCCAATAGATCATTGCAGTCATAAGTGACATCTTTTCGGCTCATCAGATATTCTATAGTATCCAAATCACCACCTACAATAGCTTCACCAAATAAAGTACTGCCATATTCATTAATTGGTGCCATAGGATCAATACCCTTTTCTTCTACAAAATATTTGACTATTCTAACATGGCCATATTGAAATGCATAATATACGGGAGTACCTTCATTGTCAGTAATATTGTAATTGGCACCCTGATTTATTAAAAATCTTACTATATCAATATTTCCTGAATAGACAGCGTAATACAACGGAGTCCAACTACCTTCATCCTGAGCGTTTAAATCAGCTCCTTCAATTAGAATATATGCTGTTAGATACAAATTACCTTTTTTTGCAGCAATACACAAAGGAGTACATCTGTACTGACCAATAGCATTAATATCAGCCCCTTTCTCTATAAGATGTTTAACTGCTTCAAGATTACCTTCTTCCACAGCTAAATGCAAAGGCGTATTTCCTTTATCATTCTTAACATTAACATCTTTCTTATCTACTAAATACTTTTCTATGATATTACACATACCAACCCCACTAAATTAATAAAACTATTCCATTCTACAGACACAAACATTATTTTTTTATTAACTGCAAAACCCTTATAAATTCCTATATGCACTGCTCATTCTCTCTCATGAGGGCATTCATAATTATGCTAATATCTTATATATATTAATTAACAACCTCACTTTCTTCCCTCTTCAATGGCCTCTTCTATGACGGCAGCTACTTCGTTCAGCTTCTTCAACTGATTGATTTCCTGGTTTTTACGCATTTCCTTCAGCACCTTTTGATAAAGATCTTGTCTTTTCTCATTATCGAGCAGTTTGCAGTATAGTTTTAGCTGCTCAGGGGTCTTTGATAGTAGTCGTGCTAACACTGATTCTCGGTTATTGTTATTATTACTCATATAAAAATCCTCACTAATTAACGCTTCAATTTTTTTTAATGTTTACTACTGTTTTCTTAGTAGTATTAGCATAAAGCCATCTATTTTGGCGGAAGTCAAGAAATTTTTAAATATTTATTTGTTATTAATAATGGTAAATATATTGGCTTCGATAGAGCATTTTCTTCACAAACTAGGAAGAGGTTTTTCATCTATTCGTTCTACATCTTCCACTTTTTCTAGCTTTGTGCCAGGCTTTAGAGCATTATACAACGCATAACTCACACAAGCTAATCCAACAATTCCCCCAATCACCGCTATGGCATACATTTTCAATATATAAGCTACAACACTACTGACTAGTAACGCCACACCAACACTACCAGATATGACTGCTTGCGTTGTTAATGGTTTTTCTCTTTTATCTGTAGCATTATCATCAAAACGAGGTTTGGGAGATAGGTCATTGGAAGCATTTGACTCTTGTTCATCAGTCTTCACTGAAGTTTGCTGGACTTTTTCGCTGTTTTCACATATAGGCTGAAGACCTTCACTACTTTTATTGACATCTTCGCATAATCCGGTGTCAGTGGTAGCTTTATCAATTACAGGTTTATGCTCCACATCAAAACTACATACTTCAGTTACTATTTCACATGCGTTAGCTGGCATATCAGTAGCTCTGGTACTATCAATTACAGAAGCAGTATCTTTATGTTCTGTAGTTGTTGTTGCATTAAGACTCAAACTATCTTCATCGCATGGTGCAGTTGTAGTACTAGCATTGGTGGCAGTCTCTGTTACAACAGTAAGAAATGGTGCTTGTTGTTCTATAGTTGTTCTCTTATTAAGCACACCTCCCAGTTCTCTAGAAAATTTTAAGATTTCTTCTACAGCTTCACTATTTTCACACTCTTCAGCATAGGTGAATGGGGTGTAAATCATTTCCTCGCCATCTGAATGTTTTATAATTATTCTCTTTTTTAGAATATCTTTCAAAATACCATTTTCCTCAGAGATTTTTAACACTACTCTCATAATGTCATTGTCTCTACGTGATATAGCATCTGTAAGTATTGTATGAGTTTCTTCCCGACCATCTGAATGTTTTGTGGTCATTTCTTCATTCAGAACTTCCTTTAATAGTTTTTGTTTTTTGGCTTCTTCTAAAAGATCCTTTACAGCTTGATTATTTTTATGACTTATAGCATAATGTAGTAGTGATAATGTCTCCTCTCTACCCTGATATTTGTAAGTTATTTTTGCTAAAAGAATCGTGCTTGCGTTATAGCTGGACTTTTTGAATATTCTATTTCTGAACCTTCCAGCAATACCTTTCCCTTCCTCTATTTCTCTTGCTAGTTTTTGAATATTCTTTCTATCTTTATCTGTTAACTCATATATATCACATACTAATGTCAGTTTTGACGTTTTCATAATGTTTTCCCCTATTAAGATTTATTGATTTAGTGGTAGTAGTTGCAGTTGCTCACCCCATAAAGTTGGTGCTTTCTTTCAATCAAAGGTATTCTACTGTTTTAAATTCCCTGTAAAGATTTAGCTTATCTTTTACATCTAAACAGCATTAACACGATTTGGCTTTTTGTAGATGAGTAATTCTCTAGGGATTATCCTATTGAATTCTATAATATTTTTTGCCACATTGTCTAAAGTGCCCAGACACTGGGATCCAGTTTTTTTTCCATCAAAAACACTCCCTTCTAACATAAAACCATACACTTATCAAACCTAATGTACATCCTGGATTCCAGCGTCACGGGCTACCCTCCTTTGTCATCACAAATAACCCATAGGTGTCATCCAGTACTGGGATCCGGTGTTCTTTATCACATAAGTAGCTAGCACTAGCTATCTCGATAGTGTATTACCATTTCCTCTTGCTGCACGTTCATTCAATACATCAGTAACTTTTGACTTAGGATTTTCTTTAGCATCACTTGCAGAACTACGCTGAGCAGCACTAGATTTTCCATTATCAGTAGTTCCTGATGGAGCTTGCCAAGTATCAATTGGATAATCGTGTTTAATAGTGGCAGATTCTTTTCTTTGAGTGTTCCTTTCAGCAACTTTTTTTGCAAGCTTAGCGTAAGGGTCATACGTTTCCTGCTTATTAGTAGATTTGATTCCTTCCTTGTTAACACTATTAACATTACCATTTAGACGGCTTTCTGCGCAACTAGCAGACCCGCTTTTCTTCTCTTTATTATTGTTTCCTTGTTCATCAGCGGGCCGTCTAGCAGACTTGTTTTCCTTTCCATTATCAAGCTTGTTTCCTTGTCCATTAGTGGGCGGCGTGGTTCCTCTTCCATTAACACTAGTATTTGGACGCCTTTCTTCAAAATTAACATACTCGCTTGGCTTAGAATCAAGTTTTATCCCACTTGCCAGAGGCTTCTTCTCTGGAACTTTCGGTGGACACACCTCTTTCTTCGGTTCCGCTTTTTCCTTTTCTTTGTCCACTTTTTCTGGTTTTTGTGAATTTTCATGAGATTTTCTTTCAAGCTCAGTAATACGCAATAGATGTTTCAAAGGATCTGACACAATTTCAAGTTCTGGCTTGCTCAGAACAACCGGCCTTACAAATCCGGGTGAAACTTCAAAAAGGGAAACTGGCACTTTAGGTTTTTCTCTTTCATCCACTTTTATTTCTTCACGAACTTCTTTATTTTCTTCCTTTAATGATGTTTTTTCTGCTTTTTTATCTTCTGCTTTAGTTGTTTCTTCTGTAGATGCCTCTACTATAGCTGCTAGCTCAACTCCAAAAATCTCTGCGAACATTGTAATAATCCATCCGGTAACGGCGAGCTGTAACTTGAGTTTCAGATCCTGCAAAAATTGTAGACGTTCGAGCACCCTTGCAAGCTCCTCTTCTGATAACTCACCACTGCCCAATTTCTCCTGCAATTCTTTTATCTCTTTGTCCAACCTCTGATCGAAACTTAAATCGCGTGCAAAAATCTTCTTGATTAACTCCTTAAGCTTCTCACGCAAAAACTTCATTATCGCAGCAATCAGGTTTTTTTCTTTCTTCTCCTTGAGCATTTGGTAGATTTTCGGATCATCTACATCTACTTCAAAGAGGTTGAAGAGAGGTTCAAAGAAACTCCAGAAATCTCTGAGTAGTTTTTCACAATCGAAGTAGCCCCCGTCACCATCTTCGATATGTAGCTCTGCTTGAGATGATATTTCATCGATACAACTAGAAGCCTGACGCTCACACTCGAACCTTCTGAGCAAATCTTGTTTGTCAAGCTTCTCTATGGCTGCTTTCAGTTCATTTAACTTCTGCTCCGCAGAGAAATCTTGCTCCCTGATTTTTCCTTGGAAGATTGAGCTACCGTTTTCGTTATTATCTGAAAAATTTTCCATTATTTTTGTCCCCTCAATAAAATTACTGTCTTTATTGTTACCTTAAAAGCTTTCCATCATTTTTACTCCCTTCATAAAACTTAATAATTTAATTCTACAGTACTAAACATTTAAGAAGTGTTAACGTAAAGATGTCAATAAAATTATTTATATTTTTACACTATGTATATTATATCATACGCCATTTAACCTTTCAATAATATTTTTTATTCTTGCTGCTTTTTCAAGCTCTAGCATGCGCTTTCCTTCTTATTAATGTTCACTTTTGCCTCTACCACCACTTTTTCTTGTAAAGTATTTGATATAAGTTTTATTATACTCTCTAGCATAACTTGTGCAACATATTGTATTCAGAGTGTATTGAACGAGCCTGAAAGGCTGATAAACGAGTATCAACAAAGACTGTCAGAAAGCAAAGATAAAGCTACGTTAGATATATCTTAGCCACTTAAGTAGGGTTGGGCCTGACCCTGAAAGCACTGGTGTTAGTTTTTCTCATCCATTGTAAATATTGTACCGTACTGTCCACCTGATCATCATAACGGGCTTCTGGGAACATTAAAATTTCGTACTCAAAGCCATACCGCTTGGTGCGGCAAAATAACCCTGCCAAATCGGACAATTTTGAGTGAGCTTATTATTGTGTGGCACAATTTCAATAATGGGTAGATCGCTATTTGCCTTTAGCTCTTGTGTTAATTTGCTGCGAACAAGCTTGCGTAACATCAGTACGTGGAACATCCTTAATAGTCTCGATTGACTCTGTAGGTACATTACCATTTTTCTTAAAACCTTTCTCTTCTATAGCTTCCAGAACACTTTTTCCTCCCAAAAGACAGTTTTCTCCTAAACTTTTCTTCTCAGCTTTTAACTTGTTAAGCCTTTCTTCACTCTCATCATCAATTTCTACTTCTATTTTATTACTATCTTTCTCACTAGGACTTAGATAAATATTAATCTCTCCTGCCTCAGTGGTAAAAGACATTTTAATGCTACTTTCTAAGACATCTGTGTAATTTCTTTTTCCATCTTTTGTACCTTCAACTCTTACTATACTCTCCCCAACTTGAAGTATGCCGACTTTTAAATTTAAATCTTCAGCTTTGTTAAAGATTTTCACAGGTTCAATAATACTATCTTGTGAATATTTCACATAAAAACATACATTATCTATGTCTACCTCTTCTGGCTCCCCCTTTTGAGCTTGTCTATCTCTGCCTACAATACTTTCATATGCTATACTCTTTAGCTTGTCTTTAGTTTCTTTATATTTCTTAGAGAGATCATTTATATAATTAGATCCATAATTTTGTGCTAGCTCAGTATTACCGGAGAAAAATTTTTGTCTTGCTTTCCCACCTTTTAACAATAACTTGTTAGTGATGCTTTCTATGATGCCTGAAACTTTATCTTCGTTGCCGTCGTCTTGGTCGGCGATACCATCAGACTGCCTTTCACGCGCTCTGGTTTCATCGCGTGGTTTCACACGATTATTAAGAACACCTTCTATTTCTTCAAGTATTAAACTTGTTACAGTTTCTTTATCACCATTGTCATTTTCATTACCATTATTACAACTTGAATTCAACCTTATTCCTTTCTTCAAGTACTCATTTACTATTTTCTCAATACTTTCTTCAGATTCTTGTTTATTTTGTGCTGTTATACCTCTTATCTTCTCACAAAAATCTTTAATTAGCCCCTCTTCGCTTGTAGTTAATGGTATTTCTAGCTTCATCGAAAGTAAGTCTTCTAGAAAAAGATGATCACTTGAACTACAGCTCGAATCCTCGTCTTTCCGGTCACAATCACTCGGTTCAGTAGAAATTGTTTTATTATCGTCACCGGAGCTATACCCTGGATCATCACGAAGTGTCTGATCATCATTGTGCTTGTTAGGGTAATTACTAGAGTTATTTGTCAAATTCCCTTTATCTTTAGTAGGAACTGTTTTATTATCATCACCGGAGCCATTCCCTTCATTTTTACGAGAATCATCTGAATAATAGCCCTGATCCTTGTCTGGATCCGGATCACTTAATTTAGTACAAGTTGTTTCATCATTAGAACTACAACCTAAATCCTTCAAAGCTTGAAGGCAGTTATGTTCAGTAACATATTCAAATGGAGTCTTTCCACTTTGATCTTGCACATTTCGATCAGCTCCTGCTTTTAAAAGAAATCCTATACCGTCAGTATCGTTACGTTCAGCAACGTAATGTAACAGAGTTTTTCCATCTTGGTTTTGTACATTTGGATTAGCTCCTGCTTGTAGAAGAAACATTATACGTTGAATATAATCATTTAATATACCTCTATCGATTGCTAACCAACCTAAAATATCAGATAATCTTTTATCTAAGTAATGTGACAGAGTTTTTCCATATCGGTTTTGTGTATCTCGATTAGCTCCTGCTCCTAGAAGAAATATTATATGTTGAGCATAATTATCTAATAGACTTCTATCGATTGCTAACTCATTTAAAATGTCACGTAATTTTTCACTTGAGTAATCTGACAGAGTTTTTTCACCTTGGGTTCCTGTTGTATTTGGATCAGCTCCTGCTTATAGAAGAAACATTATATATCGAGTATAATTGGAATTATCTAATAGATCGCTATTGCTTGCTAACTCATTTAAAATGTCACGTAATTTTTCACTTGAGTAATCTGACAGAGTTTTTTCACCTTGGGTTCCTGTTGTATTTGGATCAGCTCCTGCTCCTAGAAGAAACATTATATGTTGAATATAACCGGGATTATCTAATAGATTGATATCCTGTTCTAACTTATCTAAAATGTCACGTAATTGTTCATTTAATCCCTTGCTTGGTACCCCACCATTCATATTCTATAACCATTACTCACTAATTCTTTAGTGATTACCGTAATACATAGGTAAGTCAATAAAAAAATACACCTTTCCTTCTTCAGTTCTAAGAAATTGTCAAAAGTCTCAAAAAGATGAGTTAAAATAAAAAGAAGAATAGTGGAAGTTTAGTTGTTTACACTTTCATGCTATGCCCATAGCATCATATATTACTTAACCTTGCAATAATTTTTTTATTCTTGCTGCTTCTTCAAACTCTAAATTTTCAGCATGCTCTATCATTTGCTTTCTCAAGTCATCCTTATTAGTATTTACTTTTGGTTCTGCTATTGCCCTCTCCTGTAAGGTGTTTGATATAGGTTTTATTATAGTCTTCGGGACAATATTGTGCAATATATTATGTTCTTCTTGTTTTTTTCTTCTTCTTTCAGTCTCTCTTAATGCACGATCTAAAGAACCAGTGATTTTATCTGCATACAAAATTACTCTACCTTCAGCATTACGTGCAGCACGACCGATCGTTTGAATGAGCGATGTTTCTGATCGCAAAAATCCTTCTTTATCAGCATCTAAAATTGCAACCAAACCACACTCTGGAATATCAAGACCTTCCCTAAGCAAGTTAACACCTACTAAAACGTCAATTTCTTTAGATCTTAATTTACATATAATTTCTATTCTCTCCAGCGCACCAATATCAGAATGCAAATAACTCACTCTCATATTTAATTCACTCATATATTCAGCTAAATTTTCAGCCATTTTTTTTGTCAGTGTAGTGATTAAAACACAAAATCCCTTTCCTATTGTCACTTGTGCCTCATGAATTACATCATCAATTTGACTCTCTATTGGTTTCACAATGCAGATTGGGTCTGTAAGCCCTGTTGGACGGATAACTTGCTCTATAAATACATTATTGGTCTTTGCCAACTCATACTTTCCAGGAGTAGCTGAAATGTAAATAGTCTGCGGCCTAACTTTCTCCCATTCTTCAAATTTTAATGGACGATTATCAAAAGCGGAAGGGAGCCTGAAGCCATAGTCAATCAATTTCTTTTTACGCGCCTCATTACCACTGTACATTGCACCAATCTGAGGAACGGTGACATGACTCTCATCAACAAATAAAATTACGTCTTTGGGTAAATATTCAAACAAAGTAGGCGGTGGATCCCCAGCTTCCATTCCATAGAGATAACGCGAATAATTTTCAATACCTTTACATATTCCTGTTGTCCTCATCATTTCAATATCAAAATTAGTGCGTTGCTCGAGGCGCTTTGCTTCAACAATCTTGTTTTGCAAGTAGTAATAATCCAAGCATTCATGCAGCTCTTTTTTGATTAGCTCAACTGTCTGCAACAGAGTCTCACGTGATGTAATGTGATAGCTGTTTGGAAAAATGGTGATTGTATTTAGGCTTTTGGTAATATTACTCGTTATAGCATCAATTTCAGAAATTTCTTCTATTTCATCACCAAGCAGCGATAAACGCCAAGCTTTATTTTCATAATAGGCAGGAAATATATCGATAATATCGCCACGCACTCTGAAATATCCTCTCTCAAACCTGGTATCAGAGCGCTTGTATTGGAGATCAGCTAAGTTACTCAAGAAATCATTAACATGAATTTTATCTCCAACACTTAAAGATATAGTCATGCTGCGGTAGCTTTCAGGCGAACCAAGACCGTATATGCAAGAAACACTGGCAACTACGATCGTGTCCCTGCGCTCCAAGAGGGAGCAGACGGCAGAATAACGCAGCATGTCAATTCTGTCGTTGATTGCAGAGTCTTTTTCGATATAAGTATCAGTTTGCGGCAAATAAGCTTCGGGCTGATAGTAATCATAATAAGAAATGAAATATCCAACAGCATTATTGGGAAATAATCCTTTCATTTCCTCATAAAGTTGTGCTGCTAAGGTTTTATTGTGTGCCATGATCAGCGCAGGTCTGTTTGTCCTTGCTATAACATTTGCCATAGTGAAAGTTTTCCCAGAACCAGTAACCCCAAGTAAAATTTGGTCTCTTTTATTGCTATTTAGCCCCGCAATTAAACTATCGATTGCCTGCGGTTGATCTCCAGCGGGTTGAAAATGTGTAGTGATTTGAAATTTCATAGACTTTACTTACTATCTTTGATTCATTGCATAGTGAACACTATATTGCTTTTAAGATAAGTTGTATAGCTATAAACTTTCCGTAAAGCCATAAAACATTAACCAACAATAGACTTCTCCTAAGAAACTCACTCAACTAACTCTTCTTGTTGAACTAATATGTAGCCAAATTCGCTCGCTTTTTTGATCAAATTTTTTACAGTTCTATCTTTATAGCGTGTTTCATAGTATTCCATTCCTTTTTCTACATATTCCTGTCCGTATTTGAGCATACTATAAAATATGCATGCCATTTTTCTTGCAGTAGCTGTTATTGCTTTTGGTGCTCCTAGTCGTTTTTTCAATCTTCTGTAGTATGCACCCAACGCACTTTTACTATTTCCTACAGAATGAGCAGCTATTCGCAAAGCATTCGCAGCACGGTTAATGACTTTACGTGTTCTTGTGTTAAACACTTTTTCCCCTGTAACTTTATTAGCAGGACTGAGTCCCAACCACGACGAAAAGTGCTTTTCTGTTGGCCATTTACTATGGTTTATACCAACTTCTGAAATTATGGTTTGTATACTTAATACATCAAATCCAGGAATTTTAGTGAAATCCATACCAGTTATTCGGTGCAGTTCCTCATACAAAGCAAAGCTTGGCTTACTTTTGCTATTTTTATTCTTTTGCTTACTTAGCTGTTTGCTTTCACAAGACTTTGTTTCAAACGTTTTATAATAGGCTTCAATATTTCTATCACATTCTGCTATTTTTTCTTGATAAATATTATATAATTCAAATTCTTGCTTTAGCGTGAATAAGTGTTCCTCTCTATAGTCACCAGCTAACGCTTTTGCAATAGTAGACTGATCATTTTTCATTCGCACGTCCCTGAATTCTGCTAATTTTTCAGAATCTCTTTCGCCTTCAATTATAGCTTCAATGATTTTCATACCAGTTATCCCAGTAATATGACTAATAACCTTGTGTAATTGTATATTCATTTGAATTAATGCCTTCTGCATACGCAGAATATGTGTAGATGCACTTTCAGTGAGATTTTTGCGTTGCCGCACGTAACTGCGCAATACACACATCTGATTATCTGGCCTAAACGATCCATGAAGCAGTCCGTAGCTATGCAGTTGTTGGAGCCATTGGCAATCTTGAACGTCAGACTTCCTACCAGGTACATTCTTTACATGCCGTGCATTTTACCTCGAATTTGTATGACTCAAGTATTTGAAATAAAGGAATCCAGTATACTCCTGTTGATTCCATAGCTACTGTTGTAACTTTACACTTTTTCAACCACTGTGCTAAGTTATGAAGGTCTTCAGTAAAGCAGCCAAATTTCTGAACGCGTTGTTCATCTCTTCCTTCAGGTACACACACATAGTGTACAGCTGAACCAATGTCTATTCCTGCTGCATTAGGATTCACTATTTCTAATTTACTTTTTGCTTTTTTCATGGTAACTCCTACATATAATTTGTAATAGGGAAACGCTTCAGCTTGGAACGGTTGATAGTACAATCTCCTAACCGAGGTAGTCTAAATGACTCCATCAATGATTTGACCGTTCCTTCCAAAACCATGCTTGCATACGGGCACTTAGGCACCATTGAAAATGTCGGTCATAACTGCAGAGGCGCTCTCTGTACAACTATACTTGAAAACTACTAAAAACTTAAATTTGTGTGTTTCTTTCTGATTTGACAGATTTCGTCTGTTCGATGCTTGTATCTTGTCAAAAGCATCTAATGTTTTAAGCTTAAGCATTAGGTGGAGAAGGGAGGAACTCTGTGCTTCTTCTTAGATATAAAATCTGTAGAGGAGATAAGAATTCCCTTCTCAAAAGTATAGGCTGGACGGTATCGTAGAAAGACCTGAATGGTTCTAATTCTGTATTCACAAGACTAGCCTTACTTTTCATTTTTAATGGTAACGTATGGGGTTATATATGATCAACAACTTTTTGGGCATAGATATATCAAAAGATCGCTTTGATGTTTTTCTCTCATTTATAAGCAAAAAAGGAAAGCGTGAAACTAGAAAAAGAAGCTTTAAGAACGATGGTTTCAAAGTCTACTGAATTTTCTACACAAACATAATGTAGAAAAAGTAAAAACCTGCATGGAATCTACTGGTTGTTATAGCGAAGCACTGGCTGAATTTCTACACAATGCTGGACATTTTGTAAGTGTTGTAAATCCTTATTGCATAAAATCTTATGCAAGGAGTAAGCTGATACGACAAAAGAATGATCAGACCGATGCAGAAGTTATTGCTGATTATTGCCAAAGACAGGAACCTTCTAGTTGGACACCACCTTCTCCTGAAATGAAAAAATTAAAACATCTTTATCGTTGCTCAGTTGCGTTAAAAGATGAGTTAACATTAGTAAATAACCACTTAGAAAAAAAAGAGAGACTGCCTAAAGAAGTTGCAAATGCTTGGGAAGACCTTGCAATGAATATAGCTCAAAAAATAGAAACAATAAAAAACTCCGTACGTGAACTATTAAATCAACACAAAGAATTGTTGGAAAATTTTCAACTTCTATTGACTATTCCAGGCATAGGAGAAGAATCAGCAATAGCTATTTTAGCTGAAGTTTCTGATATAGAGGTTTTTAGAGATGCCAGGCAATTGGCAGCATATACAGGAGTTATACCACGAAATATGACGTCAGGTTCCTCTGTATATGCCAAACCCAGATTAAGTAAATCCGGTTCACAAACATTACGTAAGGCACTTTTCTTTCCTGCCATAGTAGCTAAGAATCACAATCCTATCATTATGAGCTTTTGCCAAAGATTAAAGGAAAAGGGTAAGCATAATATGGCCATCGTTGGTGCTGCAATGCGTAAGCTACTCCATATCATTTTCGGTATTCTGACATCCAAAAGTGCTTTTGATCCTAACCATATCAAAAACTACAGGGCTAGGAGGTTGACTGAAGGTTTAGTACTTTAAAATCAAAAATGCTTCCTATCTATCTTATGTAAAGTGGTATCTTACACAAATTTATTGAATGTTGTTGGTTAGTGGATATGTTGATAAGTAAATTTCATCTGTTTTGTGCGTATAAAACTAATTTACTTATCAACATATCCACTAACTATAATCTGTGTACTGTTACACAATTGGAAGTATTTTTTGATTTTATGATGCAACTTGGGAAATTTTATAATTTTTTTGTTGACTAACAAGACGGCATCTCCTGTCATCCCAGCACCTTCTTCCTGTTATCTGAGTAGCTGACACTGTACGAACATTGTCTATCAGGAAGGTGTCATGCAAGTAGCTGACACTGGTTCTTTTATGACGGTGTCATTCTAGTCTGGAATCCAGGAAACTTAATTGCAAGTAATGCATTGGGTTTGGTGAGTATAAAAGTGTTGTGTTATGGCTAACGCTGGCTAGGTTTTCCTGCATCATACCGCCGCGGTATCTCTAGATCCCGCTAACAAGTAGCGGGATGACGATTGTCAGGGTGTCATTCCAGCGCCCCTATAATGTCATCCCAGTACTCCTATAATGTCATCCCAGTACTGATTAGCTATAAAATTTAAGAAGATATTTAAGAAATTTACCAAGCGAAAAAAAAGGCAAAAGAAGCCCCGTGGTGCGAGTTTTGACTCTATATTACTGTAAGTGGCGCTGTAATAATGTGCTAACGCTTAAAATAAGCGCGATTTGGCTGAATGTAGAAAAAATAAAAAAGACATGCAGCCGCTATAATTTTATGTAATCCGCCAATAAATACCCTGAGTTTTTACTGAATTTTGTCATTGAGCCTGCAGGTCAAAAACAAGTTTTGAGTCATGAATACCATTATTATTATAATAAGGGGGCTGGCGGAGTTTGTCAAGCAAGTTTTTTTTCTACTGAATGACAGTTGTGGCTTGGGAGGTAGTGCAAGAAGTCTATTTCCACAAAAATGCTTCAATTTATCTTAACATTTTGTCAACTACCTTTATAGGAACGACAATTTAAAAGGGCATTTTTACATATTCCATATGGCTGCCAGTTGCACCCCTCACATGCGTAATCAAATTTCTTTAAAGACATTTTCTCTCTAATCTTTTTTACCGCCTCATTCCAAGTTAAAGTCTCGCCAATTTTTATTCCTAAAATTCCCATATGCCTTCTATCTAGCTCTAAAACTTTAGCTTGTTCGGTGCATTTACCTTGTTTAGTCTGGTTTGGGCAAGCACTACAAATACTATCAAGATTGCCAACTACTTTGATTTGAGTGTTAGGATCACTCATTACTTTGCTTGCTATCTTTTTATAATTTTCTACAAAACCCTGAGAATACCCATATCCCCGAAACGCGAAGGTGCACATGAAATGATGAGGACGAAACCTTATCACTTTTTCAAATACTGCAAAACCGCTACGAGTAGAAAAATTTTTACCAAACCAGGAAGGATAAATGGTAAAACACCCACCATTATTGCTTGTCCCAGACCCAAGTAAACAGCAAGCCAACTAACACCACAAATAAAGATTACAACTGTACCAGCCAGACAACTTAAAGAATTGCGCGCGAGTAATTCACATTTAAGGCTTAAGAGTTCATTTACTTCACCCATCACTATGACAGCAGCTAAAAAGCCAATTAAATATCCACCTGTTGGTCCGAGAAAAATGTGATAACCACCAGAAAAATTCGCAAAAACAGGAAATCCTGCTGCACCAAGTGATAGATATGTAAGCACAGAATAGAATGCTGTTCTGCGGTTAAATTTAAGCCCAATAAGCATTACTCCTAAAGTTTGCAATGTGATAGGCACAGGCTGCAATGGTACGCTTATTTGAGCCATCAAGAATAAAAGTAAAACGCAAGACAATATTTCAGCCAGTGTTGATCTACTGCTAGATTGTGTTATAAACATACCTTCCCAATAAAAATAACTTATAAAATATAATATATATAAGAGGTTTTGCAATTTAAATTTTGCTTATATTGTGCTACAATGAATTATTTATGCACTATTAAATTAAAAATGATAAGTAAACAAGATCTATTATCGTTGATGAAAGCAAGACACAGCGGACGTTCATACGATACTACAAGAGCAATATCTCAGGAAGACATGGATATTTTAATGGAAGCTGTAAGGCTGACTCCCTCATGTTTTGGTGATGAACCTTGGAGATATGTGATATGCAACAAACAGAACAATCAAAGCGCATGGGAAAAGCTGCTAAATTGTCTTGATGAATCTAATCAAAAATGGGCAAAAGATGCACAAGTGTTAATCATATCTTTCAGTGCTAAAAACTTCCGTAAACGAGGTAAAGGAGAAAATCTTTGGGCTAGTCATGATACTGGTGCAGCAAATTACGCACTTATGCTACAGGCTGCATCTGTGAACTTAATGGCTCATCAAATGGGTGGATTTGATAGAGATAAAATAGTAGAAAGATTCAACATATCCGATGATTTTAATGTAATGTCAGTGATAGCGGTTGGTTACGAAGAAGAGGGTGCTGAAACAAGTAAGAAAAAAAGAAGACCAATAGAAGAAATATTTTTTTATGATGAGTGGCCAAGGTCCTAAAAATTTTATCAAGATGCACGGTACTGGCAATAATTTTGTTATCATAGACTCACGTTCAACAAACAATTTAGACTGGAACTATAGACAAATTGCTGATCAAAGCAGTTGTGATCAAGTGATAATTATAACAATGTCTAATGCTGCAGACTGCTTTATACATATCTATAATGCTGATGGTAGTCGAGCTGAAATGTGCGGAAACGCAGCACGCTGTGTTGGATATTTGATAATGTCAGAAAAAGGTACTGAGTATATCACTATTGAGCTGGTAAACAAACGCATTTTAGAGTGTTTTAAAGTTGGTGATAAATCCATAAAGGTTAACATGGGTAAACCTTTGCTAAAATGGCATGAAATTCCCTTGTCTACTGAGTGTGACACTCTTCACTTACCTATAGAGCTTGAAATGCTAAAAGATCCTGTTGCAGTAAATATTGGTAACCCTCATATAGTTTTTTTTGTTGATAACATAAGTGAAATACCATTGCGAAATTTAGGACCAAAGCTAGAAAATCACGTACTATTTCCTCAGAAAATTAATATTAGTATTGCACAAGTTGAAAAGTCTGGAGAAATAGCTTTAAGAGTTTGGGAAAGAGGTACAGGCATTACTGCATCATGCGGTAGTGCAGCCTGTGCAGCACTTGTTGCATCCACACTACGTGGATATCTGACTGCCCAACAGACTTCAGTAGATTTACCAGGAGGTAAGTTATTAATCGAATGGGCAAATAACGTATTCATGACCGGTGATATAGGATTTTTGTGATCGTTGTTTTCACAATGCAAAACTACTTGACAAACTCCGCCAGCCCCCTTATTATGATAGTGAAGGTATTCAGTTACCTTCATCTGTGCAGATTAAACAGCAAGAAAACAACGTAGTTGGCGTCTTATTTTTAATTTTTTGCACTATGTGCACCTTATGTCTTCACAACATTTCTGGGTTTTTACCTATATAAGCTGAAACGCGCTTATAAGTCGTTTAAGACAGTATAGTACGCCAATTTGCAGGATTAGAGAGTGACAACTAGCTAACACGGGGTTTCTTTTGCCTTTTTTTCTGCTTAGTAAATTTCTTAAACATTTGCAGCGTAGGTTAGTTGCAATTAAAAGCAGCTAAATTGCAGTGTTTAAGACTTAAAAAAACGCCAATACAGAAAATAGACAATGACCAGGGCTTCTTTTGCCTTTTTTTTTCGTTTGGTAAATTTCTTAACGTTTGTAGCTAAAAGAGCCCAAGAGAGGTGTCATCCCGCTGCTTGTTAGCGGGATCTATGTTAAGAGATACCGCGAATGAATCGCGGTATGACGTAGGACTGCTGTCATCCCAGTGCCCAGACACTGGGATCCAGCTAAGTTAGTGAGTGTAAACAGTAGCCAACCTTACGTTAAAACACAACGTTCTTGATGAGATTGCATAAAAACTGGATTCCTTACATCATAGAGGCACTGCCATTATAGAGTGAACCAGTGTCTGGGCACTGGGATGACAAAAAAAGGGGCTACTTGGATGACAAAAAAGAGGCACTGGGATGACACCCTGACAATCGTCATCCCGCTGCTTGTTAGCGGGATCTGCTGAGATACCGTGGCGGCATGACGCAGAGCTCACGTTAGCTATACTTTTATACTCACCAACTCAGTATCCAATCTGGATCCCAGTGGGCTTTGTTGCATAGCAGCAGAAAAGCTAGTGATTACTGACTAAATTCATTATAAAATGACGATTTAAGGATAAATATGCCACAAAAAATGAGAGTCAGTAACCATAGAGAATATAACAAATTTCTAGAAAAAAGAGGAAATATTTTTCATTATATCAACGAAGCCATAGAAAATTGGTATGAAATTGGGCCAAAAATGTAGGGTGGCAACAATATTTACAGCAACAAAGTGGTAATTTTGATACGTATAATAACCCATCTATTCAGAATAGGTTTGAGTGGGATTTTTAGAGGGATACATTGAACAAATAGGAAAAAATTTGCAGCTATTCACAAGCATCAAAAGAAACTTGATATTAAGATCAATGATTGCAGAGTTGATAAAAATAACATGGAAGATATCGAAATTGCTATAGACAGTACAGGAATTAGTATATACAACAACACACAGCAAAGAGAATAGCAAAGATAGAGAGTACCACGGCTATAAACAAGTAAGAAAATTGCACATAATGTTGAGCAAACAAGTCATAGCTACAAAATACAGTAATGGCGTTTACTCTGATCACTATGGAGCATTGGGGAAATTTGATGTTAAATATGCTATAAAAGCTCTATAAGCTGTGTAATCAATATGGCATAAAAACGAAAATTCCTCCGAAAAACAACGCAGCAGAGCATCCAAAATTGGATTATATGCTTGATAGAAATGCCGCTATTCAGTTAATGAAATTACATGGTGAGAATGGTATAAAAAGATGGAAAGAAGAAGTAAATTACGGAAAAAGATCGTATATTGAAGGATTTTTCTCAAGGTTGAAGCGAATATTTGGGTTTAGTTTTAAGAATAAATCTGAGACAAATAGAGAGAAGAAACTGCTTATTAAATGCTACTTAATGAACAAATTTACTGCAATTGGTATGCCTAAATTTGAAATAGTCGCATAAAATTATTTACTCTGGAAAAAACTTACGTTGCTATGCAACAAAGCCCACTGGGATCTAGAAAAAAGAAATGTGGATTCCAGTGTCAAGGCACTGGAATAACACCACTTACTAAGTATTTAAACTATAATGTTCATCATTACACGCTGGCAGGATGTCATATATAGTGTTACCCAGGTAGCTGTGCTGGGGCTTATCGTCTTTAAGATCCCAATTAGATAGAAGGTTTATACTTTTTTCAAATCAAAGCTTGAATTTTTTCTTGAAAATCAATATATTATATATATGAAGTTTTAATTTAAGTTGTTATGTTGACCCCAATGGCAAGCTTATGTGTTGATAGCAGAACCAATCTCATGCAATATATTGCTAGAGTGCAAAAATTTCCTATGCTGTCTCAAGAGGAAGAGGTACGATTAGCAAAAAATTGGAACCAATATAAGGATATTTCTTCTGCTCATAAATTGATTACCAGCCATTTGAATTTGGTAGTGAAAATTGCAATGAAATTCAAAAATTATGGACTATTGTTGATGGACCTGGTCATGGAAGGGAATATGGGTTTAATGCATGCAGTAAAAAAGTTTAATCCTGATTTAGGGTTTCGTTTTTCAACTTATGCAGTGTGGTGGATTGAAGCTTCAATAAAAGACTTTATATTGAAATCTTGGTCGTTCGTGAAAATAGGCACAACGCAAGCACAAAGAAGATTATTTTTTAGTTTACGTAAAATAAAAAAAAGAATTTTACAGTATACAAACAGAGAGACTTTAAGCAATGAAGAAATAAAAGCAATATCTAATGAGCTTTCTGTATCCGAAGGAGATGTTCTGCAGATGAATTACCGTTTGGCTTGTAAGGATCAGTCGCTAAACGATTGCATAAAAATAGGTGATGACTCTAAAAGGGAGTTGCAAGATATGATCCCATGTAACTTGGTCAGTCAAGAAGTAACCTATCAGAATCATGAAGAAAAAGAATTAAAAGAAACAATTTTAAACAATGCACTAGCAAGCCTTAACGAAAGGGCAAGAGACATTTTTATCAGTAGATATTTGTCTGAAAACACTCAAACTCTAGATGAACTTAGTAAAAAATATTGTGTTTCAAGAGAAAGAATAAGACAGTTGGCTGAGCAGGCGATGGCTAAGGTAAAACAATATATACAATCAGAAAGTTTGAAATTTGGTTTGCATGCGTAGTTTTTTTATATTTCTAATATTTTTTCCAATAGGCGCTTTTGCATCGGTTAGTGATGTGCAATTGAAGGAAAAATACAAAGACTGGCTTGTATATACTGCATCAGAAGATGGAGAGAAAGTGTGTTACATTGTATCTTACCCTAAGACAAAAAGCGAGCATTATACAACCAATCGCAAGCCGTATGTAATGGTCAGTTATGTTGATAAAAAAGCAGATGAGGTAAGCGTTACCTCTGGTTTTCAGTATGATAAGGAGCCTGTAGCTCTCAATATCGACAAAAAAATTAAATATACACTGCCTATAATACAGGGAAGTTTTGCGTGGGCAGAGCATACAAAAATAGATCAAGATCTCATTCTAAAAATGAAGCAGGGATTATCAATGGTAGTTAATGGAAAAACAAAAACAGTGACCATTGATGATACTTATTCCCTACTTGGTTTTCAAAAAGCGTATCAAAAAATGCATGATTTATGTCATACAAAGTAAATCATTGTAACAAAATACCCAGCTATAGTATAAACTGGACTACTCTTTCAATGGAAATATAAATAGCACTTTACTTTATATAGGATGTGGATATCATTTAAAATATATTTTTGAGAGTTAGCAATGTCAGAGGTTGCAGGTGTAGATACAGAAATCAAAAAAAATTCTGTGTGCGAGCAGATGCGTTTTAGCGTGAGCCGTACAAGTCTTTTAAATACATTATCCAGAGTAAGTGGAGTGGTTGAAAGGCGTAATGCAATAGATGTTTTGGCATGTATAAATATCAAAGCACAACACGGCAGCATAAAATTAATGGCAACTGATCTTGACATTTCAATGTTTGCCTCACTTGCTGCAACCGTATTAACAGAAGGAGAAGTAAAAATTTCAGCGCATACTTTACATGACATAGTGAAGAAGTTACCCGCTGATTTGGATGTCAATTTTGAAGTAAACAACCAAAGAAAATTATTGATGTCTTGCGGAAATGCAAACTTTTCTTTACCGAATGTAGTTTCAAGCAGCTTTCCTGCTCTTGAAGAAGACAATTATAAACATGATTTTATTCTACTAAATACGGACCTGATAGACTTATTAACTAAAACAAAATTTGCTGTATCACTAGATGATACAAGGTATAATTTAAATGGAATATATCTACATACAGACGAGCAGTTTCTGTACTGCGTTGCAACTGATGGTCACCGTTTATCATGTATAAAGAGACCAAAGCCTGGGAACATCAATGGCGAATTTGGTGTGATCATTCCACGTAAAACTGTTATGGAGCTGTTAAAAATATTGGACGACTGTAATGAAATTAATGTAAAACTCTCAGACAGAAAAATCAAGTTTACATGCGGTGAATATATTCTAATATCAAAATTAATAGATGGGACTTTTCCAAATTATAAAGCAGTTATTCCAGCATCTCAAGATAAGCATATGATTATTGAAAGTAAAAAACTTTCAGATGTTATAGATCGAGTTTCCGTTGTTGTATCTGATAAAGTAAAATCCATTAAATTCTCACTACAAGAAAAGCTGCTGACTCTGCATTCAAACTCTCAAGAGTGCAATGATGCAACTGAATCCATAGAAGTGGACTACAATGAAGCCCCTATAGAAATAGGGTTTAACTCGCGTTATTTACTTGATGTTCTATCCTGCATAAAAAATAAATGTAAGTTTAGCTTAGCCGATGGTAATAGTGCTACAATTATCACTGATGAAGACGATTCAAGTGTATTATATGTAGTGATGCCAATGAGAACTTAAACTTGTCATCCCGCTTCTTGTTAGCAGGATCTGGAGATACCGTGGCGGTATGACACTTATTTCACTAAGAACGTTACTTTTTATTAAATTAGTAATCTATCTTTACCAAATATAAGCCAAAAGGTGGTGCAGTAACTCCAGCTGCATTTCTTTTGCATTGGTTTAATATATTTAGCATTTCTTGTGGATTAGTTCTATTTTTTCCAAATTCAACTAAAGTACCCACAATGATCCTCACTTGGTTATGTAAAAAGGAAATAGCAGATATTTTGATGTGTATATGATTCCCATTTTGTATTATATCGATATCATCAATTGTTCTCATCGGATTTGCGGCTTGACAATCTTTTGAACGAAAACTTGAAAAGTCATGTTTTCCAAGTAGATGTTTAGCAGCTTCACGCATAATATTTACATCAAGTGGGTTAAACACTTGCCATACATAACCTGTCTCCAGAGCGGCAGGAGCATAGCGATTAACTATTCTGTATTCATAATATCTTTTTTTTGCTGAAAACCGTGCGTGAAACGCATCATCTACAACTTCTGCATTCAGTACAACTATGGGAATTGATTTTAAATGATAATTTATTGCGTTTCTTATTCTATAAAGCTCAAATTCCTTTTCCATATCAAAATGAGCAATTTGTCCTAAAGCATGAACCCCTGCATCAGTCCTGCCACCGCAGTACAAAGTAACTTTCTCACCACTAAAATTAAATATAGCATTTTCTATGGCTTCCTGGATTGAATTAGCAGAATGTTGCTGCTTCTGCCAGCCAGAGAAACTACTACCATTGTATTCTATCGTTATTTTGTATCGCACTGCAGAGTCTATCTAACTTTCTATCTTAATATAATTTAGGTAGCTAATTTTTCTACGATAACGTTCTTCGTTATTAAAAAACCCTTGGCAGGTTGTTCACGTTTGATTATCATGGAAGTTATACAAGTTAATAAATGATCCATGGCAAACAACTCAGAAGAAAGAAATAATGATAAGCAAAAAGCATTAGATAACGCAATAAGCCAGATTGAAAAAGCATTTGGTAAAGGTGCAATAATGAAGTTGAAGCAAAACCCTGTAGAGAAAATAGACACAATATCCACAGGATCAATTGCGCTTGATTCGGCTCTAGGTGTTGGAGGTCTGCCAAAAGGACGTATAATTGAAATATTTGGTCCCGAGAGTTCTGGTAAAACCACTCTTGCCTTGCACGTGATTGCTGAAGCACAAAAAAAAGGAGGATCATGCGCATTTATCGATGCAGAACATGCATTGGATGTCTTATATGCTCGTAAACTTGGGGTAAGCACTGATGATTTAGTAATTTCGCAACCAGACACTGGGGAACAAGCATTACACATTGTTGAGTACTTAGTGTGTTCTGGTGCGGTTGATGTGATAGTTATTGACTCTGTTGCAGCGTTAACTCCAAGAGCTGAAATTGAAGGTGATATGGGTGATCAACATATGGGGCTGCAAGCAAGGCTTCTAAGTCACGGGCTACGAAAGCTAACCTCTGCCGTTTCAAAAGCGAACTGTATATTGATATTTATTAATCAAATTCGTATGAAAATAGGAGTAGTGTATGGAAATCCTGAAACTACCACGGGTGGAAATGCATTAAAATTCTATACTTCTGTAAGGCTTGACATAAGAAAAGTTGGTGTAATAAAAGACAAAGAAAATATTACAGGCAATGAAACAAGAGTTAAAGTTGTAAAAAATAAAGTTGCTCCTCCATTTAGAGAAGCGAAATTTGATATAATGTACAATGAAGGTATATCAAAACTCGGAGAAATAATAGATATGGGAGCAAAGCTTGGTGTGCTTGAAAAAGCAGGTGCTTACTATTCATATAACAATACACGTCTTGGACAAGGAAGAGAGAATGTAAAAACTTACCTAAAAACAAACAAAGAAGTCGCAAATGAAATAGAAATGAAAATCAGAGATTTACTCAGAAATCATGATAATTCTATTATAATAGACGAGGATAGTGAGCAACTTTTAGAAGAATCAGTGTTCTGATCTAAACTTAGTTTGTGTTGGATGGGTTGTTACAGTATGACGGTGTGTGCTAATCTGTAATGTTACCTTGTATCAAGAGGACTTTGCTGAAGCAGTTAAAAAAAGCTTTTCATGAGAAATTATAAATGATAAATTGTTAACAATAGGTTATTGTGAATAAGATTATGTGTTTTAGTTTACCTAATATAAACAGGGAAGGTTATTTATTTATAGTCGTTGCCTTTATAGTAACGTGTATAGCATTCTCTATATCTTGGGGGTTTGGTGTTACGTGCTTGTTTCCGACATTATTGTGTACTTATTTCTTTCGCGATCCAACAAGAGCTGTGCCAAACAACAAGGATCTTATATTAAGTCCTGCTGATGGTGTGATTTCAAAAATTGAAGAAGTTAATTATCCTTTATCGGCAGAAAATGGAGAAGAGAAGAAGTTCACGCTTGTTAGCATATTTTTAAGTGTTTTGAACGTCCATGTGAACCGTATACCAATATCTGGTACGATAAAGGAAATGAATTATAAAAAAGGCAAGTTTGTATCCGCAATGAGCAATAGGTCTAGTAATGAAAATGAAAAGCAGGTTATTGTGATTGAATACGAAAAGGGAAAAGAAATTATTGTGGAGCAAATAGCTGGATTAATTGCACGTCGTATCGTTTGTAATTTAGGAGTATCCCAGAATGTGAAAGCAGGTGAAAGGTTTGGAATTATAAGATTTGGTAGTAGAGTGAATATTTATGTTCCTGCTGATATAGAAGTCAGAGTTTCAGAAGGGCAAACTGTTATTGGTGGTGAAACAATTATAGCAAACTTAAATAAGGAAAACGTTCAAGAGAAGCTTACTTTTGACGTTATATGAATAACGATGGAAGTAACAGTAGATTCTTACCTATTACTAAATTATTCCCAAACTTTATAACTTTATTGGGTTTATGTTCTGGTCTCACTTCACTTAAATTTACATTTAATGAACAATGGGAATTCTCAGTAATTTTTATCATCATTGCAGCAATAATAGATGGAATGGATGGCAGAATAGCTAGAATTCTAAAATCAACTAGCGATTTTGGAGCCCAGCTTGATTCTTTTGCAGATTTTCTAAATTTTGGTGCAGCGCCTGCATTTCTTTTGTATTTTTGGAAGCTAAACGAAATCAAAGTCATAGGTTGGATTTTAGTAATGATATACGTAATCTGCATATCAATAAGACTTGCAAGATTTAATGTTTCGCTACACTCAGAACAATCACACTGGGAAAAATTTTTCTTTTCTGGTGTTCCAGCTCCAGTGTGTGCTTTACTTTCTTTGTTACCAATAATTATTACCTTTCAATCTCATGAGAGTGAATACTTACTTCTCATAGAGCGATTTTTTAACACAAGAAACGTAGCTTGTTACTTTCTGGCCATTTCATTTTTTTCGATAAGTCACATTCCAACCTTCTCTGCAAAATATATTTATGTTCCCAAAAGCCTATCCTATATATTTGTGTCATTTTTTGGAGTACTTATTATATTTTTCATCAGTAAGCCCTGGATGACGCTACCAATTTTAGGTGTAGTGTATGTACTTACTATTCCAGTAAGCACTGGGCTTTATATATATTACTCGTATAAAGCTCGTTAGCTATAAGTTGTAATAAAAAGTAGTGAGCAGCATGATTGTAAAAATAAGTGAACTGTTAAATTCATTTCTGTACATAAAGATATTCAACATTCCATTTATAATTATTTGGGTAATTGCAACTGGGGTTTTTTGTACCATCCAATTCAAATTCACTAACTTTAGATTGTTCAAGCATGGAATACAGACGCTATTCAATCTAAAGTGTAATAACAATAACAATGGCATAATCACTCATATTCAAGCGTTTGCAACAGTAATTTCAGGAACAGTTGGTCTTGGAACAATATCAGGAGTTGCAATAGCTATCACAATAGGGGGCCCAAGTGCAGTTTTTTGGATGGTAATTACCGGAATACTTGGTATGTCGATAAAGTTTGCCGAGGTGGTGCTTGCATTCACCTATCGCTCTGAAAATGCAACTGGCGGGGCTTTTTATTACATGAAGTACGGGCTTGCAAAAATTGGATTTGCAAAAACTGGTAGATTTCTTGCCTTTACTTATGCGATTATGCTACTTATTGCAATGATTTTGGGCGGTATACCATTTCAAGCGAATCAGATAGCAGCATTGTCAAATAACCTCTTCGAATACAACGCATCTATTATTATATCCCTGCTTGTCTTTATTGTAATATTGGGAGGAATAAAGCGCATTGCTTTCGTTTCAACGAGCTTAGCACCAATTATGATAGTGCTATATATGGGTATGTGTATATATTTAATTTATGTAAACAGAAGTAATTTGCTGAATGCTCTATCCATAATATTCCAAGACATCTTCAATAAATCAGCTATAGGAGGCGGAGTATTGAGCGGATTAATAGCAGGAGTGAGAAGATCAGTGTTTGCTAACGAAGCAGGTACCGGAACAGCAGCTATAGCACATTCAGCTGTAAAAGAAGAAGATCCAATTAAAGTTGGATGCGTTGCAATGATTGCACCACTTATAGACACAATACTAATCTCATTTTTGACTGGTATCGTGATAATTATTACTGGTATGCATAGCACTGATAACGTGGGTGATATTACACTAATTAGTTCGGTATTTTCAACAGTTTTGCCCTTGTTCAGCAAGTTAGTTTTTCCGCTAATGATGTTTTCCTTTGCATTTTCTACAATAATAGCTTATTGTTACTACTGTGAAGTTGCTCTGCTGTATTTATTTGGTAATAAAAAAATACTGATACCGTTCCAAATTCTTATAGTGGTTTCAGTATATATCAGTTGTATGTCAAAAAATATAGAATTTATATCTTACCTAGGCGACAGTTTGTTCATGTGCCTTATGATTCCAAATGCTGTTGCAATATATCTACTAAGAAGGGAAGTTTTGAATACAATAGATTCTTATTACAATTCTAAAGGGTATTAACATGATTTATAGATTACTTTGTATGGTGTTATTTTGCCTATTGTTTAATGATGTGTACGCTGCTTCAGGTTTTTATGAAAGTTATGATGCTGTGTTGAATGGAATAAATAACTTCATGAATGAAGTGCTGTTTTTCAAAATCCTTTACGTGCCATTTATAATCTTTCTACTAGCTTTTGGTTATGTGTTTCTAACATTACGTTTTGGATTTCTCAACATAAGAATGTTTAAGCATGCGTTTGCTATTTTATGTGGAAAATATGACACGAATCACCATGATGGTCATATTACGCATTTTCAGGCATTTATGACTGCACTTTCAAGCACAGTAGGCCTTGGAACTGTTGCTGGAGTCGCAATTGCAGTTTCAATGGGAGGGCCAGGAGCGGTGCCTTGGATGATGATTACAGGTTTTTTTGGTATGTCAGCAAAATTTGCCGAAGTGACTTTAGCATTTAGACATAGAACAGAAGATCAGGAGCAATTGTTTAGTGGTCCCTTTCAGTATATAAGGAATGGTCTGGAGGAATTTGGATTTAAAAAACTTGGTATTGTTTTAGCTGCAATATATGCAGTATTCTTTGTATTATCAGGTCTTGGTGGAAGTGTAGCGTTTCAAACCAACCAAATGGTTTCAATATTATCTGGCTATTCAAGTTGGGTAGATGGTCACTCTTGGTTTCTTTCTTCCATAATCTCTGCGCTGCTTGCTCTAGTGATTATTGGCGGAATTAAAAGGATAGCTAGAGTATCTTCTGCACTAGTGCCTATTATGTCACTCATATATATATGTAGCTGCCTTATTATTATTGGATTTAATATCCACAATCTTGGTCACACATTTAAGATATTATTTTCCAGCATGATAGATTTTAATGCTGTTGGCGGAGGGATGGTAGGAGCATTTGTTGCTGGAATTCAAAGAGCAATTTTTGCCAGCGAAGCTGGTGTCGGCTCTGCTGCAATTACTCATGCAACAACTAAAGATGAAGAACCAGTAAGAACTGGGCTTGTTGCTATGATAGAACCGTGTTTTGATACAATGCTCACTTGCTGTTTAACTGGAATAACGATAGTAATAACAGGTGCATACCAGACTAGTGTTGGTGAAGGGATATTAATCACTCAAAAGGCATTTGAAACTGTTTCTTCATGGTTTCCTATACTTTTAACCATAGCTGCACCTTTGTTTGCATTTTCTTCAGTAATTTCGTTTGTATATTGTTGTGAAATGGGGTGGCTATATTTATTCGGTGCAAAAAGTATAGTGATATATCGCATAGCAGTAATAATTGTAGCGTTTTTTTCTGCTCTTTCTAAAGATATAATGGCTATTGCCAATATCGGTGGAACTTTGTTCTCTTGTTTAGCTCTCATCAATATGACAGCGCTTATACTGTTTAGTAATCAGATTAACGATGAAGTTCAGTGCTACCTAAAAAGGCTGAGGAATAATAAAATTAATTAGGTTCTTGGTATAATGGAAAAGCATGTAGTCCTTATACTATCCTACATATTAGGTTCAATACCGTTTAGCTTAATCATTACAAAAATAAAAGGGATAAACTTAAGAGAAGTAGGTTCAGGAAACATTGGCGCTACAAACGTTGCAAGAACAGGAAATAAATGTCTTGCTGCTCTGGCATTACTTCTGGATTCCTTAAAAGGATTCATCGCAGTTTATATAGCACAACAATTTTGTGATAATAACGATTTTTATATATATGTATCTGCAATTTTAGCAGTTTTAGGGCACATGTTTCCTATTTGGCTAAAATTTAAAGGAGGTAAAGGAGTTGCAACAACTCTGGGAGTGTTGATAGCGTTTAACATACCTGTGGCATTAGTGTTTATATTTGCCTGGATAGTGGTATTTTTTATCTTTAGATACTCTTCTCTTGCTTCTTTGACTGCTACTTCAACGGTTGTAGCATGGTCCTTTTTTTTTCAGAGGAATTTGTTCTTAACATTACTAGTTATAGGAACACTAGTTTTTCTCAAGCACTACAAGAATATTATGAATCTTCTGCAAGGCAAGGAACATAAATTTTTATAATTCATGTGCTGACCCTGTTGCTTCTTATATTATCGATGTTTGGGTCGGTTAATTTTCCTGGATTAATATATTCAAGATTTTCTATTGTATCTACTACATTCTGTTCACTACAATCCAAGCTAAACAAATTTCTCATTAAAGGTATCTTGATTTCTTGAATAAAATTAGAAGTTATTTGGTTACTGCTATCATCTGACTTATCCCAGGCATTGAGGATTTCTTTATGATTCTTCTTTTTTTGCAGCTCTTTCTTAATAAACTCACATGCCTCATCTTCTGCACATATTCCAATTCTATCTTCTACAAGGTATTCTACTCTAATACCAGGGTGTATTCCTTCTAATGACTTTAACATTGCACCAATAATACCAGTAAAGCAGGTTTCAGGAACAATTGTTCCTTTAGCATAGTTCATGGCATACATTAAAGACTTTACTAACTCTTGCCTTTTTACTGCAACTGATTCACTATCTCCACTATTACAAGCCTTTAGAACCAAATATAAAATTTGCCCCCCCCATGAGTCCAGAAACATGAACTTGTTCATCATTATTGCACCATTCATTAAGAAAGTTAATAAATTCTTTTTTATTATTGTTTCCAAGCTCTTTTTCCCCTTCTACGAACTTAATAAACTTAACAAATTCATCATTATGTATAACACCATTAGGTTCTGGTATCTTCTCACCATATTTATCTTTTAGTGTATTAATACTGTCAATAATGCTATCATTTGCCATATGAGGCATCATATGTTCTTTCATAGCATTTATTACATTTTTTGTACCAACTAAATTCTCATACAAACCATCGGAAAGTAGCTTTAATGAAGCTTTAAGTAAGGCTATAGGGTTAAGTGTTGCTGGCCTTGTTTCGGGCTGCAATAGGATTATTCCAATTGCCAATGGTATCGGCGCCAGCAGCCAAGCTAATATTAAAGACTTAGAGAAAAAATAATAAATTGTTAGCCCAGCAATACATGAAACTGCGATTGACTTGATTATGTTACCTTGACCAAATATTTTCCAATATTCTTTATTACTTATTTTTTCCCCACCTTTTATTTTTTTATATCCAAGAAATGTTTTAATTTCTGTATCATATAGAGTAGATACTAAGCTAGCTATTATCGAAGTAGGAATGGTTACTATAGTTAACGCATAATAAAAAGATAAATAGAGAGCAATTCTAACTTTACTGGAACCACTGCGAGGAAATTGTATTTGAGAGATACCTATCATAGCTTACCTTCAACATCATTACGCTCTAGTAATAGCATAGTAATTTAAAACGTCAATGTTTAAGTATCTTATTATCCGCACACTCATCGTATTCGATCTCGACTGTAGAGTGTGCTATCTCGAACCTATTTAGTAGTATTTTTTTTATCTCATACAAAATATCAGTGTGTTGTGCATCTTGCTTTACTTTGGCATGCATGGTAATTATAAAATAATTATCAGACAGTGACCATGCATGTATGTGGTGCACATCTATCACTTCAGATAATTCTGATGTGATCTTACTTTTTATTTCCTCAGTAGATATCCCTTCAGGTGTGCCTTCAAGAAGTATGTGGCAAGAATTCTTTAGAATTTTGTAGCCACTATTCAAAATGATTATACTGACAAATACCGATAAAATCGGATCCACCATTTGCCATCCAGTAAACATGATAATTATGGATGCAAGTATAGCAGCTACAGAACCTAAAATATCTCCTATAACGTGTAGTACAGCACTTTTTATGTTTATATTGCTCTCGCATTTACTATGTAATATAAAAAAGACTATAATATTAGAGATCAGGCCAAGTGTAGCAATTACTAACATTACTTTCCACTCAACATTTACCGGAAAAATAAATCTTTTTATTGACTCAATTATAATGATTACTGCAATGAAGAATAAAGTTAAACCATTAACAAATGCTGCAATTATCTGCAACCGATGATACCCGTATGATCTTTGCAAATCAGATTTCTTAGCTGAAAATTTGTGTGCTAACCAGCTTAAAACTAAGGCAAAGAGGTCAGTGAGCATATGCCCTGCATCTGATAGTAGAGCAAGCGAATGTGAAATTATTCCACCTACTATTTCCATAAACATTGTTATCGCAACTATTATTATGGAATAGATTAAGCGCTTGGACTGTGCTGCTGAGTGTTTGCCGTTATGCACTGCTGTCATATAAAATCTTTTCATGAACAAAAACGTGGGTAACACTGGGTTCGAACCAGCGACCGCTTGCACGTCAAGCAAGTGCTCTACCAACTGAGCTAATTACCCATCGTGGTTTTAGTATAGTGCTTTGGTGGAATGAAAGTCAATTTGCTTTTAAATTCTTACCCTATCCTAATGTAACGTTAGAATTTAGATTTTTTTTGTGGTCAAGCTATAGAGCCTATAGCTAGTGCAGGTCAGGTTTTCCTACGTCATACCGCGATTCATTCGCGGTATCTCAGCATAGATTCCGCTAACACGTAGCGGAATGACGAGTTCATAGCTTACCAAATTATCGGTAAATCTAAATTGCTTTAGTTATAGCTATATCTTATATTGTTCATATTAAATTAATTACTTATATTTCTTCACTAAGATATAGATTATACCAATATGAAAATTCACACTTTTTTAGTAGAGATCACCTTATATTTGAAGAGTTAATAAATTAGAGGTTAGAATTATGACAATCAATCAACAAATAAATAAAAATATAACTAAAGAAGAATACTTTAACAATAACGGCAAAGGGTTTAATTCGCCACATGTTGTAGAAGTTAAAGATTTAAATATTAAAGTAGAAGTTTATTCTCATAATTTAAGAGCAAGTAAAATTGCAACAATTGAAAGTGAGATAAAAGAAACAGCTACTAGTTTTAAAGATACATTCAAGTTAAAACACAGCAACTCAGAACAAACATTTAAAATTTATATGTTTGATGACAAGGATGATTACACTCACCTTGGCGGAAGCGAGCGTTTCGGTTCTTACCTTGGAGATGAGGGTGGTAAATGTTACTACAAAGGGGAAGCTGATGTTTTTGCTGAAATGTATGTCTATCAGCAAGGTGGCGTTCATAACCTTCAGCATGAATTTGCACATGGTTTAACTTACTTGGCTACAGGAGGTAAGCACCTACCTACAGTATTAATGGAAGGAATTGCAGATTACTTTGAGCATCATTCAGATCATAAATTCAATTCTCAAGGATCAAGTATCGATAAAACTGAAGCTGCAAATTTGGATTTAGATAAAATTTTAAGTTTAGAATATTCAAAGGACAGCGAAGCAAATAGCCTGGTTTATAAAACAGGTCATGCGTTGATAATGTACTTACAGGAAAAAGATCCTAGTTTATTAAGAGACTACCTAGATGCTTTACGTCAAGGTAACTCAGATGAGTCAAAAAGTTTCTTGAAAGACATAAAAGGACATGATGCTGACTTCAAAAGTTGGCTTGCTGAGAATGATACAGAAACTGCTATGGAAGAAATTAATGCCCTACAAGTTACAAAAGGAGATTTTATAGCAACTGGTCAAGAAATAGTTGGTGGAGAAATTAAAAACATATCCTACTATAAAGCAAATATAGAAAAAATAGATGGAGAAAACGTTGGAAGTTTTTCTCCTGTAGAACATGTGTCGTTTTATGATTATGCTCGTGCTGTTAATAGGGCAACAAATGATAACCTCGATATATCAAAGGAATATCATTTCTTAAAGGCAGTAAAAACTGCTGATGTGCAGGTTAAGCTGACTTACTCTGACCAACAAGGTAATGAATATCAAAACAGTCAAGAGTATAAAATGCAAGCTTTAAGGATGCTATCAAAATATGGTGAAGATCTAAGAAAATCTTACTCTAATGGGAAAGAAGACTTAGAAAAAATACGTGCGAGCGAGCTAGAAGACTTAGATAAGCAGAAGGATATAGAATATGATGATGTGTTGAAAGGCCTGCGTGAACAGGAAGAAACACAGCATCATGATGCATACGAGCAACACAAAAGAGGAGAGATCTCTTATGAGAAATTTGTAGAAAAATGCAATTCAGCCAGCACTAATTATTGTAATGAAGATAAGAGATTATATAGTGCTACACAAGACAAATATACACAACTGAAAGATGCAATACTAGATAAGTATGAAAATTTAAAAAGTACCTTGCTTGATAAAACCATAAACACTGGATTAGAACAAGTAAAAGCGACTAAGAACATCGATGTAGAAAAGATGTTAGAAGAGATGATCAATATCGATCCAAACTTAATCAGAGGTACTCACATTAATCTACAAGAAGGTAAGATTTTTTCTATGCAAGCTCATGGTCAAGGAGATATGGGTGCACTGTCTATATATGACGGAAATACAAAGCTTGGAGAATTATTGAGCGAATCAGGATTTTTTAAGCAAGTTGAAGGCCAAACTAAAGAAACTTTTGTTTTTGAGGAGATATTGCACAACTTAAATGTTCAATATGATGGTGGTGCTTATATGGCGGTTACAAAAGAAAATGGTCATTATAAAGCTTCTCTGATAGATGGCAGAACAGTTGAACGCGATGAATACTTTGATGAAGCACATTTACATGAAAATGAATTGTTGCATCCTAGCACTGGACACATCCAAAAAGATTTAGATTCTCTGCTCCTTAGAGGTACCAAAATTTTGAATCATCAGGATTCAAAGCATGCACAATATTCTGATGAGCAAAAGGCAAATGGAGTAATCGTGGAAAAAGGAAAATTACTGGATAATAAGGGAACAGATAGGACAGACGACGATGTATACGAAGCGGTTGTAAAGCAAGGAGACGAGCGCTTACATGAATTCAAAAATATGGGCTTTTATATTACCGAAGAGGTGAAAAATGAAAGAGGTGAAATTACAAATGGAAGTAACTTGTTCATTCATGATCACGGAAAAAATGTGCGCTATGAGTTACCTGAAAAAGTTACTCATCTAAAGTTAGTGCAAAAGGATGGACAATATAAGTTAGCACCATCTGATTCTGAAGGGAGAGAGTATAATGGCATACCAGATGAATATAGATATATAGATCCAATATTTGCACATGAATATGAGAAGAGAGATTATTCCCATAAACATGTAAATGTGGGCCTTATAAACTTAGAGAAATATGGCTCTGGCAAACTTTTTGCTATAAAGTACGATCCAAATGATTACCAAATACAAAGAAACTCTAGCGGTGAAATAGTTAGAATAAAAGATCAAGCATATTTCACTAAAGTAAAACTATTTGATGGTGATACTGATGAAGAAATTGGAATGTTATCTAATAATTTCCATAACTTCAAAGGGAAAATATTCTTTTCTGCTGATTATAACTACAGTTATAACGACTTCCTCGCATCTGTTTCTCCTCAAGTTGAAATTGAGGACATGGGGAATGGAAGTAAAAAAATAACTTTCGATCAAGGTGATGGTGATATCGGTGACACTAATAGAGGCTACACGGACTATCAGAGAATATTCACAAAAGAGAAACAAACCGAAAGTCCAAAAGGGCAAGTAAGTGAAACTAAGACAGAAGTTGATACATCACACATAAGTCACAATACTACTAATGTTGTTGCACAAGCTGCTGAAGAGAGAACTGTATCAAACGACAATAGTGAAATGCAGTCTGATCAGCCAATTCCATCACAAAGTTTAACAAGAACGAAAAGAACAGCTTCAGTGGAGGAGAAAGAGCAAGAACAGGTAGTATTAAAAGACACAATTCTCAAAATAGAAAAGAGTCGCGAGCAGGACTCAGAAGGGAAGCACAAGGCAAATGTAACCATAGATTATAATGATGTGAAAGCCTTGTATGATAGAGCGGAAGGAGCAGAAAAGCAATCTGTGTTAAAGTTTTGGCACAAATTGGCTGAATCAGGATATAAGGTTGGTGCTTTGCCGTAAGACAAATACTATTTTGAAAAAGGCAAATTCGTAATCCACGATAGTGGCACAAAGAAGCTTATAGTGTTACCTGAAGATAAGGTGTCCATCAAAATAATGAAGG
This sequence comes from Wolbachia endosymbiont (group A) of Hedychridium roseum, assembly GCF_964028325.1. Classification (NCBI taxonomy): domain Bacteria; kingdom Pseudomonadati; phylum Pseudomonadota; class Alphaproteobacteria; order Rickettsiales; family Anaplasmataceae; genus Wolbachia; species Wolbachia endosymbiont (group A) of Hedychridium roseum. The sequence continues at coordinate 1,249,746 of NZ_OZ034755.1, forward strand.
ATGGTGATAGTTATAGTTTAGCTATATCAAGTGGTAATGGCAAAGTAATAAGCAGCATTAGTAAAATAGATAATCCAAATTACGAATTGCTGTCAGATTCAAGTCATTTCAATTTAGGGGAGCAAGATAATATTGTATTATCAGATCAACATCACGAATATAATCTTTATCTAGAGAATGGCTTTGTGAAAATGTTTGATTACACAAGCGACCACATTTATCACGACCACAACTCAGCCTACATCTAATACATACAAGGAGGCAAGTATAGCTGACCCAAGCAACACGTCATACCGCGATTCATTCGCGGTATCTCTTAGCCGCTAACAAGTAGCGGGATGACAGCAGTCCTACGTCATACCACCGCGAACCGTCATACCGCAGCGGTATCTCTAGATCCCGCTAACAAGTAGCGGGATGACGGTTGTCAGGCTAGCTGTCATCCAAGTAGCCCCTTCGGTGTCATCCCAGTGCCCAGACACTGGGATCTAGTTAAGTTGATGAGCAAAAAGTAGCCGTTTTATATTAAAGTACAACGTTTCTGATGATGGAAAAATGGATCCCAGTGTCATGCACTGGGATGACAGGAGAGGGGAGTGGGATGACAAGAGAAGAATTCTAAAATGAAAAGTTTCAAGGAAATCTTATGTAAAATCTAGCATTAACGAAAATTATACTATTTTCATGCATGCTATGGTTTTTGTAATTAATGGAGGGTGATATGTCGGCTAGTTTAAAATTTGAAAGCGCTGTAGGAACAGCAGCAACAGATTTAAGTCATGTTAAAATTATAACTTTAGCAGATAAGAAGGGTAATAAATATACTTTAGACGTAACAGGAGATGATCTTAAATTGGAATATACACCAGATAAAAAACCTGCAGTAGAGTACAAGGTAGATGGTTTAGCAACAGCTCTTGGAAGTTTACTTAGTACAAAAGATAATAATAAATCAGTTCTAGTGGGTACATTAGGAGAATTTCTTGGTAGCTCAGACAAAGCAAAGTATGATGGTACAAATGACCAAACAGCAAAGGCGTTCTTAGGAGGTAAAGGGCTACAAGGAGCAGATGGAGCTCAAGGCCCAAAAGGAGAGAAAGGAGAGAAAGGCCTACAAGGAGAGAAAGGGGATCCAGGAAAAGATGGAGCTCAAGGCCCAAAAGGAGAGAAAGGAGAGAAAGGCCTACAAGGAGAGAAAGGGGATCCAGGAAAAGATGGAGCTCAAGGCCCAAAAGGAGAGAAAGGAGAGAAAGGCCTACAAGGAGAGAAAGGGGATCCAGGAAAAGATGGTAAAGATGGAACAAGTCCATCAGCTGCTGATCAAGCCTTACAAAAGCATATAGCAGCGATAAATATAAAAAGCCCAGAATTTAAAGAAGCTGTGCAAGAGGAAATGTCACAACCGTCCTTTGACATTCCACCAAGTGATGATGCTGCACTTAATTGGACTTGGTAATACAGCAAGTAGTCACGCTACTTGGATAATACCTAACACCCCACAATGTCATTCCAGCGCGTGACGCTGGAATCTAGGAAAGTTTGCTTGTAAGCAAGCAAACTTATTTGGTGAGTATAAAAGCATAGCTAACGCGAGCTCTACGCCATACCGCCACGGTATCTCTAGATCCCGCTAACAAGCAGCGGGATGACGATTGTCAGGGTGTTCATCCCAGCGCCTCTCTATAATGTCATCCCAGTGCCCATACACTGGGATCCAGATTGGACACTAAGTTGGTGAGTATAAAAGCATAGCTAATGCGAGCTCTACGTCATACCGCCGCGGTATCTCTAGATCCCGCTAACAAGCAGCGGGATGACGATTGTCAGGGTGTCATCCCAGCGCCTCTATGATGTCATCCCAGTGCCCAGACACTGGGATCCAGATTGGACACTAAGTTGGTGAGTATAAAAGCATAGCTAACGCGAGCTCTACGTCATACCGCCGCGGTATCTCTAGATCCCGCTAACAAGCAGCGGGATGACACCTCTCTTGGGCTCTTTTAGCTACAAACATTAAGAAATTTACCAAACGAAAAAAAAGGCAAAAGAAGCCCCGTGGTGCGAGTTTTGACTCTATATTACTGTAAGTGGCGCTGTAATAATGTGCTAACGCTTAAAATAAGCGCGATTTGGCTGAATGTAGAAAAAATTTAAAAGACATGCAGCCGCTATAATTTTATGTAATCCGCCAAAAAATACCCTAAGTTTTTTACTGAATTTTGTCATTGAGCCTGCAGGTCAAAAACAAGTTTTGAGTCAGAAATACCCTTAATACTACAATAAGGGGGTTGGCGGAGTTTGTCAAGGAAGTTTTGCATTTAATCCGTTTATGGCTTAGGTGCCGGCCAGCTACTTGACTCCCGGCTGGGTCGAATTTATATAGCTACATTGTCGGTAAATCTAAATTGCTTTAATAATTTTGATTGAAAAATAGTTTTTCTATTATATAAATGCTACTTTAGGGTAATCAAAATGGAAGACGATAAATATAGCCTAGGTTTAAGAGTTATCCATTGGTTGATGGCTGTTTTTATTATTGGTATGCTTTGCTCTGGACTTTATATGAAAAGCTTACCACTTAGCAATGAGATTAAGTTCAACATATACGCTATTCATAAGGCTTGCGGTATCACTATTCTTGGACTAATCATAGTACGCATATTTTTTCGCGTCTTTACTTATGTTCCACGACTTCCAGCAAATTTTTCTCGATTTGTAATCAATGCAAGTAAAACAGTACACTTTGGTTTATATTCTTTAATGGTGCTAATGCCACTATCTGGCTATGTTATGTCTTCTGCTTCTGGCAAAAAGATCAAGTATTTTTTTCATATCCCTTTGTTGATTAATCAAAACAAAGATCTAGCTAACACGGCTAATCAGCTACATTCGATGCTTGCATGTTTTATGGTACTCTTTATAATCTTGCATATACTTGGCGCTTTGAAACACACATTTATAGATAAGCAAAACATTTTTAAACGTATGATATAGGTTATATGTTAAGTAGCCTCTGGAAAAAAGGAACAGATTTTCTTGGTAGTGAGTTTGCGATAATGGGTGGTGCTATGAGCTGGGTTTCAGAGAGAAACTTGGTTTCGGCAATCTCAAACGCTGGTGGTTTTGGTGTAATTGCATGTGGTGCAATGTTTCCAGACCTATTGAAAAAAGAAATCATAGAGACACAGAAATTAACTAACAAATCATTTGGTGTAAACCTAATTACTATGCACCCAAAGTTGAGTGAGTTGATAGATGTGTGCATTGAAACGAAAGTGAGCCATATAGTGCTTGCTGGCGGATTACCAACGAAGCCTAATATAGAAAAAATCAAGAGTGCAGGCATTAAAGTTATGTGCTTTGCACCAGCATTAAGCCTTGCGAAAAGGTTAGTAAAAATGGGAGTAGATGCGTTAATAATAGAGGGAATGGAAGCAGGCGGGCACATAGGGCCAGTTAGCACTTCTGTTCTCGCACAAGAGATATTGCCTCATTTTAAAAATGAACAAATACCAGTGTTTGTTGCAGGTGGAATAGGAAGAGGTGAAATGATAGTTAATTACTTAGAAATGGGGGCAAGTGGCTGTCAAATAGGTACATTATTTGTCTGCACTAATGAGTCAATTGCCCACAAAAATTTTAAGAAAGTGTTTATTAAATCAGCCGCACGTAATGCAATACCTTCTGTACAGATAAGTGCTGATTTTCCTGTAATTCCAGTAAGAGCTATAGCCAACAAAGCAAGTGATGATTTTATGAAGCATCAAAAAAAAGTTATTGATGAATACCAAAAGGGACAGATCTCAAAAGAAGATGGGCAGCTTGAAATAGAAAAGTTCTGGGCTGGAGCTTTAAGAAGAGCAGTAATTGATGGAGATGTTGAAACGGGATCTTTAATGGCCGGTCAAAGTGTTGGCATGGTTGATAGGGAAAAGCCTGTAAAAGAAGTGATAGACATATTAATTCAACAGGCAAACAATTATATTGAAATGTAGAAGTAGAAGAGCAAATAATTATCCATAATACGGCATAATTGCCCAGTTTTAATGTAAAATTAACGCTAAAAAGGTATCTATACATTTTATTATGTATGGAGAAGTCTATGCCAAGTTCTAAAAAAGATATTAACCAACAATTGCGCGACACTATATACAAAAAGGTAACAAAAAAAACACATAGTAATCAAAGTCCAAAAAAAAATGGAGATGGAACTATCGCAAAATGCATAGAGTTGTTCAACAAAGGAGCTGACCCTAACGTATTAATTCAATTAGAAAAATCACTGAGAGAGCAAGAAAAATATCAAAAATACTATAATTATTACACCGAGAAATTTCTTCCAGCATTGGAAGTAGAAATAACAAACTCAAAAAAACTAACTACAGCAAAAAGAACGGAAATAGAAAAAATAATTATGGAACTAATAACTTTAGATGTTGTTAGCAAGAGCAGCAGTGTAAGCTCAATACCAAGTGCTGTTAAAGAAAATATTGAAGATCAAATGCAGCTAGGACATATTGAAGAGCAAAACAACACACAAGAAACACCCTTGAATATAGCTGAGAAAAAAAGTGGTGATAATAAAATACTTAGTAATTTAGGTATTACAGAAGAAATACTTGAAAAAGATAGCAAGGTTGTGGAAGAAATAAAGGAGCATAAGCAGACTTCTGAACTCAGTAATGATAATGATTCAGATAGTAGAATAGATTCACCTAGAAAGAGTGAAGAAAGTTTGGAATTACCAGTAAGGAGCAGTATAAGCTCTACTGAAGAAGATAGTAATCCACAAAAAGCAGAAACTGAAAATAAAGTGCTGCTAGAACAGACCACAGAAAAAAAGCCAGCTCAGGTGTCATACCAGTGCGTGACACTGGGATCCAAAAAAAAAGAAAATATGGACCCAAGTGGTCAGGCTACTCAGAGGACAGGTAGTCAGCCAGTGAAATCTGAAGAACAAAAGGACAAAAAAAATACCATTACAACCATGCAGAAACCTCCTGTGAATGAGAAAAAGGGTGAAGATACTCCACTTAAACAACCCAATAACAGAAATCTTCACGTTGCACTTGTAGCAGGTTGTGCTCTCTCTACAATAGGGTGCATTGTTGCAGGAGCAATGACATCAGGACTGGTAGGAGCAGGACTACTTGCTATGGCTGCAGTGTTTGCTATAGCAGCAGTAGCTGAATTGCATTCAAACTTCCTATCAAGTAAATTAACATCCATTAATGTGGAACCTCTTGTTGATGATAAAAAGCTTACAGCATGTTCACATCTGTAAAAATTAAATATGTGTTACTTGTAGTGGATAAGTGAATTCAGTTCTTGCCTATTGATATAAAAGTTGTTATATTTGAGGAATATTTAAAGGGTATTTAGTTGATGCGCATTCAATTGAATAAAGTTTTGGTTTTTATAGCCTTATTAAGTTTCATTTTTGCATCATATTCTAGCGAAGCTTCGGTGAGTGATGAATTAAAGGATGTACAAGAAACAGTAAAAGATTTTATTTCTTCATTTTCAATTAAAGATACTGTAGAAAATATGAGTCCTTCAACAATCATAGGGTTGTGTATAGCTGCGGTGATACTTGCAGTAGTGTTCAGAGGTCTAATCTTTTTTATGATAATGTTTGGTGTACTGATCATGATGTTTGGTAGTACAGAAAAGGCAACAGACTACTTAAAAGAAAAATTTAATTTTGCAAAAGATATAAAATTACAATCCGATAGCGAAAAAAAAGATAAAAATTAAGATAGTATTTTTATCTTTTTTAATTATCTTTATTGAATACGCATATGCAGCTAAAAGTACAAGCAATTAACTCTAAGTTTGAAAAAAAGAACAACTTAGCATTACTAGAGAGCATTGATTTAGATTTCATTCCTTATGCTTGTCATTACAATGAAGAAACTATACTAACAAAACAGGGAGAGTTGTTAAAAATAATCAAGTTAGAAGATTATTCTTCTGTTGATAATTACAGCGACCTTAGAACTGAAATTAGAAAAAGCATATCAAAAAATATTAATAGCCTATATTTTACCGTTTGGATTCATACTGTCCGAAAGCGCAATAAATTGAGCTTAAAATGGAATAAAACTGAAGACTTCTCTGATAAGCTACATTCAGCGTGGTTTGATAAACTCACTGATAGTAAATTACAGTATATAAATGAATTATATATTGTAATATTGTTTAGCGATTTTGGTAAGCATACTAATAATTCATTTTTTTTTAATAGAATAAAGAATAAGCATAAGCTGTCTTTACAAGAAAGCCACCAGGAGTTGCAAAAGATAACTGACTTAATTCACGATGATTTAGGACCTTTTGGAGCTAAAAAACTGGGTCTAAGATTTAGTGAAGGTAAAATATATTCTGAAATGATAGAATTTCTCCACTATATTGTTACATTAACGCACAAAGATTATCCAATACATGAAAGGGACCTGTCGCAATATATTAGAAATTTTAAAATAGCTTTTGGTTTCAATACGTTTCAGACAATCTTTGAAAATCAACAGAAATTTGGCTCTGTTTTCAGCATAAAGGAATACCGAGAAATCTCCTTAGGCAATATAGATAGGTGCTTGCAGCTTGAATCTGAATTTATCATTACAGAAATAATGATATTTACTAGTAATAGTAAGGCAATAAAAGAATTTAATAAACAAATTAACATGCTGCAAATTAGTGAGGATAATACCTTACTTAAAAGCTCAGGAATTGAAGAAATAATAGAGCTTGAAAAGACCTCTAGTCTAGACTTCTGCCAACAGAAAATTATTTTTACAATATTTGCAGACGATAGGAATAAGTTAGCCGAAAATATTAGTGATTTATCTTCTATAATGTCATTAATTGGCTTCATGATATTTAGAACTGATCTACATATGGAAAGTCATTTTTGGGCACAACTTCCGGGCAATTTTACCTTTATTACACAACCGAAAAATATATTAGCAAAATATGTTTGCAGTTTTGCTATGCTGCATGATTTTACGTCAGGTACATTAAAAGGAGGAAGGTGGAAAGAAGCGGTAACAGTTTTTTTCTCAAAAGAAGGAAATCCTTACTTCTTTAATTTCTATGGAAAAAGAAATAATGGCCATACTACGATACTTGGAGCTCCAAATTCAGGCAGAACTTCACTCATTAATTTCCTATTATCAGAATCAAGAAAGTTTAACCCAAGAATTGTCATATTGGATAACACTGGAAAGTCGATAATTTTTACTAAAGCAGTGAGTGGTAAATATTATATAATCGATCCGAAGTATAAGGACAAAAGCCTAAAATTTAATCCACTAAACATTGAAGATAGTGCTTCCAATCGCAATATGTTGGTTGAACTGATCAAAAGAATGGTAGCCGATACGAGCTTGGTGGACGTAGAAGAAAAGATAAGAAAAATTGTGGATTCTATATTTGCTATACCCAAGGAGTCACGTTCTATTGCGCAAATTTCTGAGGTGCTTTTGCTCCTCGGGGGTAAAATAAGTAGATGGTGTGACGGTGGTGAGTTTGCTTACTTATTTCAAGATGGTAATGAATCAGATATTGACTGGGAAACAAAAATTATATCTCTCAACACCGCAAACCTCACAAAACGAAAAGAATGTATGTCCGTGATACTTTACTATTTTTTATATTCTTTTGAGGCAAAATGTGATGGCTCGCCTGCAATACTTGTTTTGGATGAAGCATGGGAGATAAGTAATATCTTTCCTACAGAGAAAGAGTTTGATAACTGGATGCAAAGAATGACGGAACTAAATGTTGTAGTAATCCTAAGTACTGAAAACTTAAACCTCGCATTTGCTAGCAAATTTACTCAATATTTAGATAAACATGTTGATACAAGGATCTTGATGCCAAACGTCAATGCAAATAGGTTATACATGAAAGCATTTTCTTTATCGAAAGAGGAGCTGAATATAATTCTGCAGACGCCAACACAGGAAGGTTTATTTTTGATAAAGCAGTATAAAGGGTTAGTAACTTTAAATTTAGATTTAAAGAATATGCAAGAAATACATGTACTTTCAGCTAACAAAGAGACGATAAAGTATATGTACGAGGCAATAAAGGAAAAAGGAGAAGAAGTTAATGAGTGGTTACCCGTGTTTTATGAGAAGTGTAAAGCTTAATTTCTTATTGATGTTCTTTTTGATACTTGGTCTTTCGTATCAAGGATATGCTGATTGTCCGAATTTTGTAACGAGTAATACTTGGTTCGAAGCAATAGTTAGCGGAGATTGGGTAAAAGAAATTAAAGTACAAGCAATAAAAGATCAAGGAGTTGATGGCTATTTTAATCCTAAAATTAGAGTATGTGCTTATGATGGAAAAAGTTATTGTTATGACTTACAAAGCGGGGAATCCTGCCGCCAAATATATGGAACACAAAGTACAGGTGGGGGTGTTTCTGCTGCAGCTTTTATTGACTGGGGAGGGGATAAAATGCTGAATGGTGGAAAAATTCATGGACAGGTGACACGGGGTCTTGAGTGGGAATGGGCAGATGGTGTTACTGATGAGGAAAAAAGAAGATTCGCTAACTCTCCTAAAATATGCGCTTGCAGTCAAAAGGGTGCTTGTATATCAGGTATTTCTGCATGGGATTCTAGAGTTTTTTCAGGGGAAAATATCTTTCGCCCTGGAGAAATGGAAAATGTTTGTGATACTTGCTATCAGGAAAAAGTAAAATGTGCCCCTGTGCCACTTGCACCTGGCCCCCCTCCGTTCTGTGAGCAACTTGCGATGTCACCTCCACAAGTTAGAATTGTTCCTATAACAGATGAAGACAATGATTACTTTAACCCTAAAGTTAAGGTAATCATTGGTGATCTGAAAGGAGGAGATGGAGAAATTGGAGAAAAATTAGATTTCCCTAAAGGGTATGGAGAAGATAAAGCTGAGTGGCGCTCTATTTTAGACAAAGATGGCATCACGTACTACTTCAAAACTTATAGAGAAAAAGATAAGCTCTGCGCTGAATACCTTGGAACTCAAAGTATAGATGAAAAAAATCCACAGTTCGTCCGCTGTTTCCCGGCACCACCTACTCCAGAGCCTGAAGTAGTAGAGATAGTAAAAAGTAACACGCCTGGAAAACAGAGTAACACGTTAAAGATAAGAATGAAGATGAGTGAGAACACTTGTACTTATGAAGCACGTGGAACCTACAGCAATGGTTTATGTACTTTTAATGTTAATGCTGGTTCTTCTACAAACATTGGCCCTCTATCTTTAAAGGTAGTAAAACCGAGAATAGTTAAAAAAACAACTGATAGTAATAACGAAAAAAGTTATATTGATAATATTATAGAAGGTATATTAGAAAGTAATCCGCAACAATTTAAAGTTCTGAAAGAATATGACTATGTTCCTGATATTGAAACAGAATGTAAAGAGTTTCAAGGAAATAAATGCAAATTGAACAGCTTAGGACAACCAGAAGTAGAAATAAAATATAAAGAAAATTCTAACAGTAGAATGCTTTGTCTTTCTGGATGGCAGCCAGAACCAGAAGAGTTTGTTCTTGAAAGAGAAAATAAAATAATACCACTAAAATTAATGGGAACAAAATATATTAAATACAATGCTGTTTATTCAAAGGAATCAAATCGGTTCTATTATCTTCCAAGCAAGGAAAGGGAAACAGTCGACCTCTTAAAAATAAAAAGACTTCAAGATCAGTTGGATAAAATAATATTTAATAAGCAAGGGTATGTTTTCTTCCCTGACGACAATAAACAGGAAAAGGGGAAATGCAGTTACTGTGTAAAAAGAAATGATGAGATAGACAAGGCATTTAAATCTGGTAAAGGACTGAAAGTAGTATACAAATTGACGGATGTAGAGCATAGAGAAAAATGTAATCAAGGTGATGATGGTTGCATCTGCTCTGATGGAAAATGCAGCCGTTCAAAACAATATTTGAATAAAAATGAAAATGATAAGCCATTCTACTTAAGGTATGAGGAAGTGGATTGTAAAGATAAGTATGGTAAAGTATTAAGAGATGAAAAAAATGAAGTACAAAAGTGTACACAATTAAAAGATCAACTGATTAAAGCAGATAGAACAGAGGTCTTTTACGCTGATAAATTGTGTAGGTTCGATTTAGAAGGTCTCAAAAAGAAATTAAAAGAAAAATTAAAAGAGATAATCAAGGAACAGCTGAAAAATAAGAAACCAGATCTTGAAAAAAATAATGAAAAATCCTATGATCATGAAAATAAAGATGTTTATACAGATGACTTATCAATAAAATTTGATCGTGTTGAAATAGAAGCGTGGGGAAGTGGTGAAGCAGGTCATATAAAAGATACACCTATTAACTGCGAATCTTCTGTATGTTCCACTGAAAGTAGAGCAGGAATGCCAGGCGATTATATTAAAGCTAAACTGAAAATTGACCCTAATTATCCTGTAATTAAGGTGAAAGTTACAGAGGGAGGGGGTAACCAGGAAAATAACTCCTCAGATAAGGACGGAGGACCTATTTTTATAAAAATGTGTCGTTCAGACAAACAAGATTGCAAGCCATTAATCACTGTTGCAGGTGGAGGTATGTATAGAACATATGGTCCTGAACGTACAAGTTATCGGGACACAATAATTCATGAACCGAGTTTAGAGTTAGAAAAAACAGTCATACCAGCAAGTGCATTGAAGTCTACTGAAGATAATAAAATAACATATATAGAAGATGGTCAAGTCAAGTATGAAATAATAGAGTGTGGAAGTGGTTTGAGAAGCAGTAAACCTGGTGCAGGTGGTTGCATTTATAAAAGCAAAGAAATTTATGGTAAAGGCTCTCCAGGGTATGTGAAGATTAGACCTATTATAAAGGAATTTGACAAAGAAGAAATAAATGATGCTATTGAAAAAGTGACAAGAGATCTATATGATCTTGAAGCTATGATTGATTTTTCGACGAAGGACCTTAATGTGAATATAAGAGAGAAAGTTGAAGAGGAAATCAAAAAAGAATTGTTAAGGTAAAAAGATATAACTCTGAAAATTATGCTCTCGTTTTAATAATTAATTAAAGTAAAGCATGTAGTAAATGGTGTATCTTAACAAAAAGGTATAACGAATGTAGGAGGGTGCTTTATGTCTCTAAAGAATAAAATTTCTGAGCTAATAGAACAACAATTTAGCATTAAATACCATGACAATTATTTGGCTACCACTATACATAAGTGGGCTGCAAATGAAATATCTAATTCTATTGCTTTTTGCATAATTGGTTGTGGAAATTGCAAGATTGGATATTAAGATGTTGCAAATTCATTCAACATAACAAAAGAAAAAATTGATCAAGGTAATATTGCAAGCATAGAAAGCAAAATAAAAAGTGAAGCTGAAAAATCAGGTAGTGAGTTTCTTAAGTTGATTTCTAGAATGGATCAATCGCTAAGAGAACAAAGTGAAAAGTCTATTGTACAAATTTTAAACTCATCTGCTGAGGAGATGTTACAGAGTTTTTGTGACAGCACTATATGGCAAAATAATTCTCCAGAACCTCAAGAAGTTAGTGCAACTCCTGCTTCATCTGAAGAGTCTGCTACAGAAGGTCCGGAAACTAGTGTTAATCCAGATCCTTTATCAACCTAATCAACCCCATATATATGTTTTTTTTGTACCCATGCTTTACGTTTTGGGGTGGAAAGAAAGCACCATTCTTCGTTGCATTTTTCTATTTTCATTACAACGAACTTGTCTATTTTCATAGTAATCTTGCTGTCTACACTCTGTTTTTGATATCCATAAGTATCTTCTTTTATCATTGCGTGGTGCTTATCACTAAGCAGATTGCCTTTTATCCATCCGCAGTCTTCATCTATATCGCAGACCTTTTTCCAACTCTCAAACTCTTCTATCACTTTCAGGGGCAGATTTTTGCAAGTGTATATCCATTTTACAGGATAGTGAAACCCTGGCCCTGTTCTCATGTTGATTTTGTTTGACTTTGTTGAAACAAAGTTATTAGCAAACAAGCTATGACTAAATAATAAAAACAATAGGATAATAGTACTGAACCAAGATCCCAGTGTCACGCACTGGGATGACGTGAGGGATAGTGTAACAGACTTATTCATCATAATTCACGATTAGATTGACATAAGATAAAGAGTAAATTAAAAATTGAATAGATCTTTAAATGCAAAATCAATGCCTATAGAAATATTAATGCCTGCTCTTTCACCGACAATGAGCAAAACTGGAGGAAAAATTGTCAAGTGGCATAAAAAAGAACAAGACAAAGTTGAAGTAGGCGACGTAATTGCTGAGATAGAGACTGATAAAGCCATAATGGAGTTTGAATCTATAGATGAAGGAGTTTTAGCAAAAATTTTAGTAACAGAAGGAACAAGTGGCGTGCCTGTAAATCAACCAATAGCTTTAATGCTGGAAGAAGGAGAAGATGAAAGTGCACTTAACAACTATACTTCAACTTCCATCAATAGTGCAGTTAAAAAGGAAGTGACAAAAAGTGCTGTTGATAATCAAAAATCAGAACACCAAGATTTAAACGGAAAGCCAACAAGTCATTCTTCGGTGTCATTCCAGCGCGTGACGCTGGAATCCAGAAGAAAAGAACCAGTGTCAGCTACTCAGATGACAGAGGGTTATGTAGAAGGTAGAATAAAAATAAGCCCATTAGCTAAGAAAATAGCTCAAAATGAAGGGGTTAATGTGCAGCAATTAAAAAGTACAGGACCATATGGTCGCATAATTAAGGCTGATGTGTTGGAGTCTTTAGGTAGTGGTACACGCATTGAAAGTCGTGAAAGGCCCGAGGAAGATACCATGGTTGAAGTAAGCAATATGCGCCAAGTGATAGCACAGCGCTTAACTGAATCCAAACAGAATGTTCCACATTTTTATTTAACTGTAGACTGCCAGGTTGATAAGTTAATATCGTTAAAAAACGAGATTAGCTCAGCAGATGAAAATAACAAAGTAACAATTAATGACCTAATCATAAAAGCTGCAGCTTTCAGCATGAAAAAATTTCCTGATATAAATTCTTCGTGGATAGATAATAAAATACTTAAATACTCGAATGTAGACATTTCAATCGCTGTGGCACTTGAAGATGGGCTAATTACTCCTATAGTAAAAAATGCTGATAAAAAGGGTATTTTATCTATATCAAAAGAAGTGAAAGATTTAGTAAGCAGAGCAAGATCTGGAAAATTAAGGCCAGAAGAATTTCAAGGAGGTGGGTTTACTATTTCCAATTTAGGAATGTTTGGTATAAAAGCCTTCAGTGCTATAATCAATCCGCCGCAATCTTGCATTATGGCAGTTGGTGCATCCAAAAAACAACCAATTGTTATGAATGAGAAAATAGAGATAGCAGAAATAATGACAGTAACACTTTCTGTTGACCATAGAGCAGTTGATGGAGCATTAGGAGCAAAATTTTTAAATGCCTTTAAGCATTATATAGAGAGTCCTCTGGCGATGCTTATTTGAAACCTATTAGCATCGTTATTACAAAATTAATACCTCTAAGTTTATAATTCTACTAGTTAATAGGCTTAGAGGTAAAAAAATGAATACTACAGTAGAAAAAAATAATCCAAAAATTTTTCCTAAAAATGAAGGAAAGATTAACTCAAAAGGTATGGTTGCCCCACCGGTACCACCAAGAGCACCAGAGACCAAGTTATCGTCGCAGAATGAGTTAGAAAAAATAGTAAAGCTTAAGAAAGTTGCTCCACCTGTTCCTCCGAAATCTTCCCAAGCTAAATTTGCTGGAATAAAAGCGATTTTTGAGCGAAATGCATCTCATTCCCAAGCAAATGATAGTAATAAAACAGTAAGTAGCAATCTTGGAAGAACATTTGGCCCAACAATGCAAAAACTCATGAAAGACAATATTCATAGCACTTCTAACAAACAACGCCGTGATTCAGGGGATAGTGGTATCAGTGATGTTAGTAGCAGTACTCTTGATAAAAAAGCTAAAGCTTACAATCCACTTGATTGGAATCCAATCTATCAAGGTAAAAAGCGCTTTAGCTTAGACAATATGTCGAGTAATTCGTCTTCATGTAGTGAAAAAAGCAATATTTCAGATATAAGCGATAAGTCTAATAATTCAAACATTGTCAGATGTAATATTACTAGGAGTAACAGTAAGGAAGACCTTCGTAAACCTGATGCTTCACATAATGACAAATCTGCAGGTAAAAAATTATCTAATGTCAACGTAAGCGAATTAATCAGAAAGTTTGAACAAGGTAATAACATAGTAAAGGGGCGTTAATCAAATATTACCCTATCTTTGTATATGCAAAGGTAGGGTATCTTTTCAAAATATTATATCCTTTATAGCTTTGTTAATTTTTGATTCCTTCTCTGCAAAAGCAGCTTCTAGAGAGGTTTTAAGTTTTTCCCATTCCTCTTGACCATTTAGAATTAAAGATTTATATTCATTTTCAATTTTTTCCAATGCTCTTTGACATGAGGAATCTAACTCCTCATACAAATCAGTATTTACTGATTGCAGTATTACCAAAAACGAAAACAAATTTGGAGCAGGTAATTCTTCTCTTGTGTAATTCAGAAGACACAGCTTTATTTTTTTTACGCAGTATTCTATTGTTTTTAACGATAGTAAAAGGCTTTCTGCATAAAATATAAAACTATCTACAATCAAATTTTTTGACTTTTTCGGTAATTTAATATTTTCAAATAGTTCTTTTGTAAATTTTTCTATCGGTTGCTTCGGTAAATGTAAAGAGAGATCAGTAAAAGATTTTAGGTCAAAATTTGGTCCAAGTATCGTGCTAATGGCTTTATGCACATTGCTCTTATCTTTACTTACAGAAATAATGAAAACCAGCCCCTCCACATCAAGCATATACTTTATAGATTCCAAAAAATCGACAACGAATTTAGGGCGGCACACATCAAGATTATCCACCATTATATAAATGTTTTTGTCTTTTCTAATTCTATTAACTACTTTTGCCAATTGTGTTTTAAAATCCTTAATGTTTTCTTCTCTTCTTTGAAGAGTATTCAACTCTCTCAGTACAGAACCAATATCTTTCCTATCAGCCTCTTTTGTAGCGTCAAGCAATACGGAAAGCATAGCAAGTGGAGATTTACTGATCAGCTTTCCTAGTGTGTTTAGAGAAAATAGTTCTTGGTTTATGTTCTTGAACTGTTGTATAACGCTTCTTTTTACTTCATACGATGCAAATAAATCTTCAAATAGAAAATTTAAAAAAGAAGGAAGTGGTTGATCCAGTGCATTGATATCCCATGCGTTATAGTAAGCTGCAATTTCATTTTGCTGTTTTAACTCTTTTACCCACTCTTTCAGAAAAAACGTCTTACCCCATCCGTCATATCCTTCTAAAGATATTATTATAAAAAACTGATCAATCGTTTTAATTATAGTGTTGAATTTGCCTGAAAATTGCTTATAGTTTAGACGGTCATTTTCCCAAGCCGCCACTTGAAGTGGTGGCGCTGTTTCTTTCTTCTTGAACGTTATTAACGATGCAAGTTTTTTTAAGCACATACCTTATTTTATATTTAACTCATATTCTTGTCTTGAAGTGAGGGCTGCTTTTAACGTTCCTTCATCTAGATAGTCAATTTCTCCGCCCATTGGTATGCCGCAAGCAAGACGTGATATTTTCACATCCAAATTTTTTAGCAATTCAATTATATATTGTGCAGTAACTTGACCCTCTAATGTCGGATTAATTGCAATAATTATCTCTTCAACTTTAGATTTTGTCACTCTTTCCAGAATAGTATCAAGGTTAAGTTCTTTTGGACCTATGCCGTTTATTGCAGACAATCTGCCCCCCAAAACATGGTATAAACCTGAATATATATTTCCTTTTTCAAACGCCCATAGATCACCCAATTCTTCTACTACACACAGTAACTTAGTGTCACGTTTTGGGTTAGTACAAATAGAACAAGGTGATTTAGTATCTAGATTTCCGCAAATCTCACATTCTACTATAAGATCTGCTAGCTCTTTAATCAAAGATACAAGTGGTAGCATAACTTTCTCTTTGTTTTGGAGTAAATGTATAACCAACCTGCGTGATGATGATGGTCCTAAACTTGGCAATTTAGAAAAAGCATGAACTAGATTCTTTATGTTAATGTTCATTCAATAAATTCAGAATAGTTCATCAAATGGTAACATCAAACCCTTTGTAAAGAAAGTGGTAAGTTTCTCTTGATCCCACTTTGATTAGCTATAGAAAAAATTTTTTACTCTAATGCAAAAAATTACTTCCGCACACTTAAAGCCTGATTATAATAGACTTCTTGCATAACCCAAACTAAGTAGAAAAAAGGTATAGCTGACCCAAGCGAGACGTCATACCGCCGCAGTATCTCTAGATCCCGCTAACAAGTAGCGGGATGACTACCCCTACAACAACATTGCAAGTATTGATTTTTCTCCCCATGAGAAGAGTCTGGAAGCTCTTTCACTCTAAACACGATGTTCACATCCTCAAAATTAATCTCAATTCGCTTAACTAACGTTCTAATAATATCACGTTTAGTTAGCCAGTCTGCATTATCAAGACTTGAGTTAATACTAGAGGAAAATCCCTCTAAATTTGTTACTACTAGAGTGAACTCTTGTGTGAGTTTTTTCTGATCAAATGTTTTTTTCTTTTGTTCTTCAACCATTTTTAAGTTTTGTTTCATTGCTTTAATTCTTGGCTCAAATTCTTCTTGATCAATATATTCTTGAGCATCACTATCAATTAACCTTGCAATACCACGTTTTAATTTATCTTCTTGTGCTTCAAGCAAAGCGCTTTTTTGATCTAGTGGTAAGTTCTGAAAGTCTTCGTTTATACTCCTCTAATATTCTATTCGGATTTTTTAATAGATGCTTTACTTCTTCCCACACAGCTATGTCTAATGTATCTGTACGAATTAATTTGTTGTTACACATTTTATTACCACCAAAACGGCGTGCCAATACAACGATAATACACCTGATTATTAGTTTTTTTCCCTCCTTATTCCTTGCAGTGCTAGTACCATAATATGCATAATTACAAAGCTTACATACTACTAAACCTTGCAATAAATATCTTGCTCCTCTTTGTCTTGTTCTTGCTATTTTTCTATTCTCTGCTAATTGTTCTTGAACTATATCAAATAAATCTTCGTTTACTATACTAGGTACTTTAATATAAATCCAATCCTCTTTTGGAACAGGATAAGTAGAATAATTATCTTTTGGTTGCTCGCAGGAGTTTTTTTTGGTCTTATATGTTTTAATTTTACGCCTAACCTTGTTTTACCAAAAGCTGCTTGTCCTCTATAAGCAGAGTTTTTTAACATACTCAAAACTACAGCCCTATCCCAATATTCTTTTCCTGTTCGCGTCATAACGGACATAGCACTTAGCCCACGACATACTTCTCCTATACTCGCTCTTTCTCTTCCTACCCAAAAAAATACTTTACGCACAACTTCAGCTTCTTCTTCATAAATTTCAAATAAGGCTTGTCCTGTCTCTGTATTTTTATTTATATAATGATAGCCATAAGGAGCAGCTCTCATTACACTTATATAATCCTTATTGGCTGCATAAATCTTTCCTCGGCAGCTTCCTTCCATGATTTTTGCACGTTCATATTCTGCTATCATACCTTGCATTTGTAATAGTAATTGAGATTCTGGATTATCGCTAATTAAAAAAAATGACTTCTACTCCTAGTTTCTTGAACTCTTCAAGTAATACCATCTGATATGCATACTTGCGAGATAAACGATCAGGAGAATGAATATAAACCTTATCAATGCTACCTTCTGCTATTTTATCACGTAATTTTTCTAAACCAGGACGGATTATATTAGAACCATTATCAATAAATTTATATTCATTTAATAATTTATGTCCGTCCATACTAATTTGATTCTCTATAGCAGCAATTTGACTTGCTATTGTACCTTCTTGTGCTTGTCTCCCTGAAGAAACTCTTGCATATAATCTAACTGTTACCATTTAACCCTCCTCAAATCTACTTTCTTACATTCAGAGTTTTCTTCCTTTTTGCTCACTTTTATTGGTTTACTTAACACTAATTTTTCATATGCATCTAATAGATACAACTCTGCTAATCTATTCACTTCATAACTACAACGAATACAAACTATTAATTTCTTGTTGCCCATTAGCTCTCCCATTTATTATTCATCGAGACATATGGTTATTTGATCACTAGCTCTATAAATAAATTCAACTCTCTGTTCTTTTTGTAGAAGCTTTCGGGAAATAGTTTTCTCAAGTTTCAGATTTCTTCCAATATTGTTGGCGGAGTCCCTACGTCATACCGCCGCGGTATCTCTTAGCCGCTAACAAGTAGCGGGATGACGATTCTTCAAATCGTCAAGGTGTCATCCCAGTGCCCTGACTACTTGGATCCAGAAAACTTAACTTTAAATAAGTGGCTGCATAATAAAGACTAGATTCCAGCGTCACGCGCTGGAATGACACCATTTTCGGTCTCTTAAGTTGCTTTAGCTACAAACATTAAGAAATTTACCAAATAAAAAAAAAGGCAAAGAACTCCCGTGGTGCGAGTTTTGACTCTATATTACTGTAAGTGGCGCTGTAATAATGTGCTAACGCTTAAAATAAGCGCGATTTGGCTGAATGTAGAAAAAATAAAAAAGACATGCAGCCGCTATAATTTTATGTAATCCGCCAATAAATACCCTGAGTTTTTTACTGAATTTTGTCATTGAGCCTGCAGGTCAAAAACAAGTTTTGAGTCATAAATACCCTTATTATCATAATAAGGGGACTGGCGAAACTTGTAAAGTAATTTTTTGCAATATCAGGGGATAATTTCGACCATAAACCCCTACCAATAAATTTTAACAAAAATACTTTAGTGCATTTTCAAATATAAGCATTCCATCACCATATTTTGGCACAGCAATACCTAAACGCTTGCTCTTTTCTTTTTCAAGAGGCCAATTATCTTGCTGAGTAAAAAATATTCCCCTCTCTGGATGGGGCATTAAAGCTAGCACTCTTCCACTTTTATCTGATAAAGCTGCTAGGTCGTATGTAGATCCGTTCGGATTGTAAGGAAATTGTAGGTTAGCATAGTTGCCATTTTCATCAATGTAACGTAATGCGGTGGAATTGCTCTCAATCAATTGGTTCAAAATATCTTGATCCATAAAAAATTTGCCTTCCCCATGAGCAATAGGGAGATATAGTTCACTCAGGCCCCGTAGCCAAACAGAATTACTCTGCGGATTAACTCCCACTCTAATCCAACGGCATTGATAATTGCCTATATCATTATGGATTAAAGCTAGACTAGAGAACTCTGGAATTAATTTTACTAATATCTGACAACCATTACATATTCCTATAATCAGCTTGTCCTGAGATAAAAACTCTTGAAACTCATCCAACAAGTTGTTTTTAATACGTAAAGCAAACGCATTACCAGCACCAGTGTTATCACCATAGGAAAAACCTCCTGGAATTGCAAGTATATTGCTTAATTTCAGTTCACTTGGATTATCTATGATATCATTAATGTGAACGATTTTTACTTCAATATTACTAATACCAAGTTTTCTGCTGCATTCCATAAATGCAAATGCGGTTTCTTTTTCGCAATTTAAGCCATAACCAGATAGGACTGTGATTTTCATGAATTGCTAAAAATTAAAAAATTCGAATTTCTTTTTTACAAAATTTGCTACTAAATTTAACGCAAATAACACCAATAATAAAGCTATAATTGCAATAGCAGCAAGTTCAATAAATGCAATTTCAGGACTACTTGACCATATGTATATTTGCACAGGCAGAACAGTCGCCGGATCGAAAAAGGACGTAGGTGTATCAGCAATAAATGCCACCATACCTATCATAAGTAAAGGGGAAGATTCACCTAAAATCCTTGCAATTGCAAGCACAGTATCATGTATTATTCTTGGTAACGCAATCGGTAA
Organism: Wolbachia endosymbiont (group A) of Hedychridium roseum; assembly: GCF_964028325.1. Taxonomy (NCBI): domain Bacteria; kingdom Pseudomonadati; phylum Pseudomonadota; class Alphaproteobacteria; order Rickettsiales; family Anaplasmataceae; genus Wolbachia; species Wolbachia endosymbiont (group A) of Hedychridium roseum. Next base: position 1,269,762 of record NZ_OZ034755.1, read on the forward strand.
AGAGTGATCTAATATCACCTTGATGTGAGGCGCACCGAGCGCAAACGCTGCATCTTTTATCGTAATAGGAACATTCGCAAAGGCATTTTTTGTTGCAATTATAATATTAGGTAACATCATAAATGAAAGAGTCATTCCACCAACAAGTGGTGAAGAGCGCGGTAGCCCAAATATGCCAAGATAGAGAGTTAAGCCCACTACACCAAATATTATTGAAGGCACTGCAGCAAGATTATTCATGCTAATTTCTACAATATTAGTCATTAGCCTATTTTTAGGCATAAATTCGTAAAGACAGATGCCCGACATAATTCCTATTGGTAATGCTAATGCTAGGCACACTATAATTGTCATTAATGAACCGATAAATGCCCCTAAAATCCCTGCATTCTCAGGTTCACAAGAGTCAGATTTAAGGAATAAAGACTTATTAAAAAATTTTTTCACTCTCCTCTTTTCTTTTAGCCAATCAAGTAATTTAGCATAACGATCATTCAAATGTTTATCTTTATTTATTGAATTAATTATACTTGACGCGGTAAACCAGATCTCATATTCACCACTATCTTTTACTTTCTTACGAAAAAATTTCTCTAGTTCTTTGTAAGAATTACGACTTAAAATTTCGTCACTGTCTTTAAAATCAGTTCCTTTAAACACCTTACGTAAAGAATCGTTGAGTAAGCCAATGGACTTATACCGCAAATCACTAGGATTATTTGTTAAAGTAAGATCAGCACTTATTTCAATTGGCAATAAAATTTTCGTTACTGTTAAGGCACTGTAAGAGTTAACTAATATACTCAACAATATACACACAGGACAGCCAAGTGAGATAACTAGTGCCGTGAAAGAGCAAAAGCGTAACGCTCTGTTCTTTTTATTTTTCCTTTTTATACGAGCATGTACACGCCTTGACTGAAGTAATTTAAGGAATTTTTTCTTTATACTCATTTATTTTCCCTGGATCCTATCGTCAAGCCCACAGCTGTACAAACGTCCATTTTAATAAACGTTGATGTCATTCCAGTGCTTGACACTGGAATCCAGTTATAAAAATATTTACAAATCAGGCAATTGGTAACAGACTCCATGCTAAAAATAACATCCATGATATAGAATAAGGTAGATCCCAGTATCAGCTACTTGGATGACACTGGGGAAGTGCTGGGATGACACAATTGACATCACTCCCTATTGTATCTACTTAGATTTCTTTTTAACATAAGTAGTACGCTCTTTGATCCTTGCAGCTTTTCCAAATAGTTTGCATAGATAATACAGTTTTGCTCTACGAACCTTTCCTTTTCTTGTCACTTGCACTGAAACCAGTGCAGGAGAATAAACAAAAAATTGAGACACTATACTTTCTCCATGGCTCACTTTTCTGACTGCAAAAGAAGAATGCAACCCGCGGTTCCTTTTTGATATACATACACCTCCAAATATCTGTATACGTTCACTTGCACCGTCAACTACTTTAAAAGTGACCTTCAAATCATCACCAGGACGAAATTCTGGTATTTCTTTAGCTAACACTTGCATTTGCTGTTCGTTAAATTTTTTAAGTAAATTTGTCATTTATCTCTCCATTCAATAATTCAGGCCTACGCTTTTTTGTTATAACATGAGACTGCTTCTGCCTCCAATCACTTATTTTTTTGTGATTGCCAGATAACAAAACCTCAGGTACTTTATATCCCTTCCACTGCTCAGGTCTAGTATATTGAGGATATTCAAGCATACCACCATCATAACTAAAACTTTCTTCAATAATACTATCGGAATTATTTACTACACCTGGAAGAAGTCTAATGCATGCATCGAGAACCACCATCGCAGCTGGCTCACCTCCTGAAAGTATATAATCTCCGATACTTAATTCATAAGGAGTATACGCATCAATTATCCTTTGGTCAATACCTTCAAATCGACCACACAATATTGTTATATGAGGAAACTCTAATAATTCTCTGGCAATATTCTGATTAAACTTAGTTCCAGATGGAGTCATGTAAATAAACTTAGTGTTTTTATGAACAGAGAGCATACTATCTACTGCATCACCAACTACATCAGAACGCATAACCATTCCTGCTCCACCTCCATATGGAACATCATCCACAGTTGAATGTTTATCTTTCGCAAAAGAACGAATATTTATTACTTCAAGGTTCCATATTTTTTTTTCTAACGCTTTTCCGGCAAGAGAATAGTTCAAAAACCCGGGGAACATTTCTGGAAATATGGTTAATATTGTAACATTGAATGCCATTAAGGTTTATTTTAAGTTATTTGGAGCTATACTCTAAGAACAGTAAATTGATATAATATATAGTTAAATTAAGCATGTCACTGAATAAAACAATATACGAAGGTAAAGCGAAAGCCATTATTGAAACTGAAGACTCATCAACTGTTATACAGCACTTTAAAGATGATGTTACAGCATTCAATAAGAAAAAATATGAAATTATTGAGGGCAAAGGAATAATTAATAATCATGTTAGTGCTTTTATCATGGAAAAGCTTGAAGAAGCAGGAACTAGCACGCACTTTATAAAAACTCTAAATGAAAGAGAACAGCTAGTCAAAAAGCTCAAGATAATACCTCTTGAGGTGGTAGTTAGAAATGTTGCAGCTGGCAGCTTTTGCAAACGTTTTAATATCAAAGAAGGTGAGGCACTTACATCTCCTATAATCGAGTTTTTTTACAAAAATGATGACCTAGCCGACCCAATGGTGAATGAAAATCACATACTGTATTTTGATTGGCTATCTAGCAAAGAAATGGATGAAGTTAAAACTACAACTTTAAAAATCAACGAAATCTTAGTCCACCTATTTTCAAATGCAAGTATATATTTAGTTGATCTCAAGTTAGAATTTGGCAGATTAATAAATGACAGTACTAAAATCATTTTAGCCGATGAAATCAGCCCTGATAACTGCAGGTTATGGGATAAAAATACTTATAAAAAGCTAGATAAAGACGTCTTTCGTTTGAATTTAGGAGATTTAAAGGAAGCGTACCTAGAAGTTGCAAAAAGACTGTCAGTAAAGTTAGACTAACTAAATACTACTCTATCAAGTGGAGGGTTACATGCCTCATCAAGTTTTCCAATAATTTCAATTTTTTCTCCACGTTTTTGGAAATGATTTTTCACGTTTTGCATATTCTCAGGACTTACGATCAATACCATGCCAATACCACAATTAAATGTTTTTAGCATTTCTTTCTTCTCTATTTTACCCTCCTTTGTTAGCCATAAAAATATATCTGGCCATTTCCAGGAATTAATGTCTATGTTTGCAAATAAGTTTTTTGGAAGAATCCGCGGAATATTATCTATCAAGCCACCACCTGTTATATGTGCAATGCCTTTTACCTTTGGCATAATAGGCAACAAAGAATCAACATATATTTTTGTTGGTTCGAGCAACACTTCTTTCCAAAGCTGATTATTCCATGGAGATGAGTCGTTATAATTTATACCTAAGCCTTTGAAAATATGGCGCACCAAAGAAAACCCATTTGAGTGAATTCCACTTGACTCTAAGCCAACTATATAATCACCTACTTTCATCATGCTACAGCTTGGAAGAATTTGCTTTCGATCAACTACACCAACCACAAACCCTGCAAGGTCATAGTGATTATTATCATACATTCCAGGCATTTCTGCAGTTTCCCCACCAACCAATGCTATTTTAGCTTGCTTGCACCCCTTTGCAATGCCTTGGACCACAGATAATAAAACGTCCTTGCTCAAAACACCTGTTGCAAAGTAATCAAGGAAAAATAAAGGCGTTGCTCCTTGTGCAAGTAAGTCATTTACACACATTGCAGCTAAATCTATACCTATAGTATCATGCCTATTCACTTCTTGAGCTATCAATAGTTTCGTACCTACTCCATCAGTTGAGGAAACAAGTACTGGATGGTCATATTTCTTACTTAGTGCAGCAAAATCAAACAACGCAGAAAATGAACCTATTTCGCTGATTACTTCTTCTCTAGTAGTTTCTTGAGCAATAGGCTTGACTTCTTTTATTAACTTATTATATAGTTCAAGATCTATTCCTGATCTGATATAAGTATTCATAATCCTTCTATAAATTTTAAAATTGTTAATACTATATTAATGCCTTGATATAAAAAGTGCAACGAAACTTTCTCTTAATTGACTATTATATGTTTACCAATATAGGGTAACTTAAATCATTTATAATTATCCAATGAACAAAAACATCAAAAACATACTGTTAATAAAGGAGCTGCTATCAGGACGGCTGCTTCATGACTTTGCTAACTCTATGAATGGAATAATGTTTGGCTTAGAAGAGCTTGAAGTAATAGATAAGAACGATGCTGATGCGCAGAAGGAAGCGTTGTCGTTTCTTAAAGAAAGCTCCGATGATTTAATATATAAACATAAAGTTATGAAGCAGGCATATTCTTCTTCAGCAGATAATTACAGCTTTGATCAGACCAAATCTAATATCGAAAATTATTTATTAAAAAAAAAAGTAAAGCTTACGTGGAAAATAGACGCATACTCTGCAAAAAATAAGGAAGATTTAATTGAAAAGATAAATAAGATAATTTCTAATATGGTGCTAACTATAGCCAGCGCAGTGGCGGAAGTTGAACTAGTGTCTGTTTTACTGAGTCAAACAGAAGATAAAATGCTATTAACTATAAAAATTCTAAATGAACACAAACCAATAAGCAAATCATTAGTAGACAAATTAATCAAAAAAAATGACACTAATTTAAATACAAAAGATATTAATATCTATATGACCTCTTTATTATTAGAGTACTATAAAGCTGAAATGCATTGTACTTGCGAAAATAATTTGCTGGAGATAGGTTTAACTATACCTTGAGTTGCATATTTGGTTATTACAACTTTTTCTTCGTTTCAAGGCAAGACATTCCCCGACAAGGGGTACCAAATCTAATTTTTGTAATCACTTAAGTCTAGTACTATTTTATTAATGTAGCGCTCATTTGCATCTTTGATGATAAACTTCATACCATTTTTATATTTAATGACTTCATCTACAGAAGGCACTTTACCAGCAATCGAAAGAATCAAACCACCAAGTGTAACATAGTCTTCTTCAGGGTCACGTAATTCTATTTTTAGATCCTCTTCTATATCCTTTATAAGAACCCTTGCTGACACTTCAAACTTATTTTGAGACAATTCAGTAATGGTATATTCTGAATTTATTTCGTTCTCACTATCAATGTTTGGTATTAGCTCCTCTATAAGATCGGTCATTGAAATTAAACCATCAGTTCCACCATATTCATCCAATACAATAGCTAAGTATGACTTAGAAGATTTCATCCTAACAAAAAGATTAGTTGTCTTCATCGAGGGCGGAACAAATATTACGCTTTGTATAATATTTCTCAGATTAAAATTTTTATCCCTATTAAAAATAACATCTTTTACATAAAAAAAGCCTATTACGTTATCAAAGTTATTTCTATAAATTGGTATTTTAGTGTGGCAAGTGTTTTTTATCTTCTTTATTATTTCACGCTCGCTTGACTCAATGTCTACTGCGCATATCTCTGTACGTGGAGTCATTATATCCATTATACCACAATCGCGGAATTTTAATAGACCATTAAATATATTAAGGTCTGGCAGATCTTTCATTAATGCTTCAGTCGCACACTTTTTCAACACAGAAGCTTTTTTGAAAAGGAAGAGAAAAATTCTATATGCTATTTTTTCTACTAAGGTTCCTTTTTTACTCAATTTATTCCCTGTAATGGCAAAAACGTTTTCAGATCAGATTTATCAAGAAAACTGTTATTAAATGTTTAATAAGCATGTGAATAATGTCAAATTAATTTGTGAATTATTTGTTGATATAAAATACCAACAATTGATCAACAGTTTTTTCAACGACATATACATAGTTATGTAACAATGCATGATGGTAAAATGTTTTCCATAAAAGAAAATTACTAACACTCTGAACATCTTACTTATACACATAAATCATAACAGAAAATCAATAGCATATAGAAGTTGTTAACATATTTATCCACAAATTAAACAACGCCAATTTTTACTGAATTTTAAGTTAGTAACAAGTTGTTGATAGAACTATTATTACTACTATACTTTAGTATACAGAAAAATAGATAAAATAGATTGGAAAGCAGCAAAACAACAATAGTAGAAGTTATCAAACAAAATGAGCCAGGTGAAAGAGTGCCTATTTGGCTAATGCGTCAGGCTGGCAGGTCTCTTCCTGAGTACCGCAAAGCAGTGGAAAATATGAATAATTTTATGGAGATATGCTACAACACAGATTTAGTGACAGAATTGACGTTACAGCCATTGACAAGATTTGACGTGGATGCGGCGATAATTTTTTCAGACATTTTAATAATAGCTGATGTTTTGGGTTGTGACGTGAATTTCCTGCGCAATGTGGGCCCGAGAATAAAACCTATAAAGAATCCTAAAGAATTGAAAAGTCCACAAGACATTGAAGCTAAAATTTTACCAATTCTAAACGCTATAAAGAAAGTCAGAAGTCAGCTATCAAAAAAAAAGTCTCTTATAGGATTTGCTGGTGGCCCATGGACAGTAGCTTCATATATCATAGAAGGTGGAAGCAGCAAAACTTTTTCCAAAGTATTAAATTTTTACCCTTCGTATTTGAAGGAAATAATTGAACGAATAACGGAAGCAACGATTATTTATCTAATTAAACAGATAGAATTTGGAGCAGATGTTATTCAGCTATTTGACAGTAATGCTGGTGCATTATCGGAACCATTGTTTAAAGAATATGTTATCGAACCAACAAAGAGAATTACCTTGGCAATAAAGGATAGATTTTCTGATTTTCCAATAATAGGATTTCCAAGGTCTGCTGGAAATCTTTATAAGGATTACTGCGAACAAACAGGTGTATCTGCAGTAAGTATAGATTATAATGTCCCAATAGAATGGGCGAAAGCGAATCTAAAAATCCCTCTACAAGGAAATCTTGATCCTAATCTTTTAGCCTATAATAAAACGGAAGCAATAAAAGAAGCAAAACGTATAATAGATTGCTTTAGAGATTCACCCTTCATATTTAATCTCGGACATGGAGTACTCCCTGATACTCCAGTTGAAAATATCACTGCGTTGGTGAATTTGGTAAAAAGCTACTAATACAATACACAAAATTCCTAGCTTTTTTGCTGTACAGGGTTTATCATTTGAATTTAGCTTCAGTAAGATATGTCAGACCTTGCAAAAAGAATGTCCCTAATAAAACCATCACCTACGATTGCTGTAACTGATAAGGCAAATAAGTTGAAAAATAAAGGAAAAAAGATCTGTGTTTTAGCTGCAGGAGAACCGGATTTTGATACTCCAGATCATATAAAAAAAGCAGCTATTCAAGCAATAAGTGAAGGTAAAACTAAGTATACTGCTGTTGATGGAACGCGTGAGCTGAAAGAAGCAATAATTAATAAGTTAAGAAGGGATAATAACCTCGAGTACACGTTTAACCAAATCTGTGTTGGTACTGGCGCTAAGCAGGTGTTATTCAATTTGTTTATGGCAACAATTAACTCTGGAGATGAAGTTATTATTCCAGCTCCTTATTGGGTTTCATATGTTGATATGGTAAATCTTTTTGGGGGCTTACCAGTTGTAGTGGAATGCAAACAAAATTTTAAACTGACAGCGGAATTATTGAAAAGCAGGATAACTAAAAAAACTAAATGGTTAATTCTTAACTCACCGAACAATCCTGCAGGAGTTGTGTACACATATGATGAATTGAAAGACATAGCACAAATATTACTTGAATATCCACATGTGAATGTCGTTACAGATGATATTTATGAGCATATAATATACGACGAAAAGTTTTTTACTATCACTCAGGTTGAGCCAAAGCTTTACAACAGAGTTTTTGTAGTCAATGGAGTGTCAAAAGCCTATGCAATGACAGGCTGGAGAATAGGGTATATTGCAGGTAGAAGTGATGTAGTAAAAGCTATCTCTACGCTGCAGTCTCAGAGCACTTCTAACCCAAATTCGATAGCACAAGCAGCAGCAGCAGCAGCATTAAACGGTGACCATAGTTTTTTGAAAGAAAGAACAAGGATTTTTAAGAGTCGTAGAGATTTTATGGTGAAAAAGCTAAATTCTGCTCCGGGATTATCAGCATCCATTCCGCAAGGCGCATTTTATTTATTTGTCTCGTGTGAAGGATTGCTCAGTAAGAGTACAAAAAGTGGTAAAGTAATAAATAATGATCTTGATTTCACTGAATACCTGCTAGAGGATCATTTAGTTGCTGTGGTTCCAGGAATTGCGTTTGGTCTAGAAAATTTTATCAGAATTTCTTATGCAACCTCTCAGGAACAATTAGAAATTGGATGTGATAGTATTACTAAAGCGTGCCAGGAGTTAAAATGAAATAGACTATCCATAAATTACCCATTTCACCGCGTCAAAAATATTCACTAAGGGAGTGTTAAATAAACTGTGTCAAACCGCATTTTTAGTTCAACTCAATTTTCAATCTGCCAGGAAAGAAAACATCAAGTTGAGAGATAGTTAATGCCCAATCATGTACAGGCATCGTCCACTTTTCCTCTGCCTTCTTTATAGCACAATATACCTGCTTATACAAGGCATTTATGCTGGTAAATGAGCCTTTGGTCTTAGTGAATTTCCTAATTTGCCTATGTAGCCCCTCTATGGGATTGGTGGTGTAGATTATCCTCCTAACTGGACCAGAATACTTAAAATAACCAGACAAGTTTTCCCAATTATTCTGCCAAGATTTTATAACCATAGGGTACTTTGTGCCCCATTTTTCATCTAATTCCAACAGATAATTCTCGGCAATTTCCTTGCTTGAAGCTTGATATACCTTCTTTAAATCGCTCAAAAAACTCTTCGCATCTTTACTGGCCACATACTTCAGTGAGTTGCGTATCTGATGCACTATACACATCTGCACTTCCGCATTAGGAAAGACACTGTTTATAGCTGCAGGAAAGCTTTTCAGCCCATCAACGCAGGCAATAAGGATATCTTCTACTCCTCTTTCTTTGAGGTCATTTAGCACTCCCAACCAGAAGTTAGCTCCTTCACTTTCAGCCAAATAAAAACCTAATACTTCTTTTTTGCCATTTTGATCTATGCCTAATATGTTATACATGCATTTACTTACGCAATGCCCGTCCTCTTTGACTTTAAAAAACCATGAAAACTATCGGATATACAGACTGCAGCGGGCGACTACGCCATTCGTTGATTACTGGTAGCAATTTGTCAGTAATACTTGATATCTCTGCCACCGATATTTTGTGATCATAAATTTCCTCAACATGTGACACTATATCTCTATAGCCCATACCACTGGCAAATGTGCTCAAAATCTTCGTTTCAAGCTCTGGATGTAAGTTTGTTTGCCTTTTTTTGACTATTTGTGGTTCGAAACTTCCTTCCCTATCTCTTGGCGTCAAAAGCTCAAATGACCCTGCGCTTGTACGTAAAGTCTTTGCATTCCTCCCATTTCTTCGATTATTCTCTTCGCTTTCAGCCGACAAGTGGTTTTCTATTTCACCTTCCAGGCTTACCTCCAGCAACTTTTTTATAAACGGTGTTAATGCTCCATCTCTTCCTGTCAACGGTCTTCCTTCTCGTATAGACGACAGGATATTTGTTTCTAATTCTTTATAATCTACCAAACCGGTAGTTCTGTTTACTACTTTCTGACTCATTGTCAAACCTCCATTTTTTTATATCAATTTATTACTTTTTTTTCGGTTTGACACAGTTTATTTAACACTCCCTTCACTAAGGTTATCTTGAATGTTCTAACTTGTATTTTTCTATGGAAGGCATTTTTATTGAGTGAGCAAGTGTCTTTCTAATATTGAATTCCTCATTTTTTTCATTTTGTTGCAGTAAGTTAATGTTATTTATTTTATTTACTAAATCTTTCCCTTTCTCCAGAGTCTTTAAATTACTTTCGTTAATGTGATGTTCATTGTAAAATTCTGCAACAATTTCTTTTCTTTTCGGGTGAGTATTTAAAAATTCCGACACCTGATGTTTAGCAACAGCTTGAATAAATTTCTTATTAAATCTTGAATCGTTATATAGATTTTCCAAACTTTTGTCATAATGTTTTGCTTCGTTTATAGTGAGTTTTATTATCTCTTCTATACCACTTAGAAGTTCCCTATACAATTTGTCATATCTATTGCCTGACACATGTGTAGCGAATGTTTGTTCAATGTATTTTGTTATGTAATTTTGCAGTGTGTTGTCTATTGTGCTTATGTTCATCAACCTACCTCAATGTTATATTAACTATTTTACATGTAGAAAGGTTAATATTGAGTTAATAGGGTACTTCTGAAGTCAAATTTTACTGAAAATTATAGTATTTAATATATAATTGTTAGCATGAAATAAAAACATAAATAAAATGGATCTTGTAACAAAAGTGAAGCTCAAGATAAAGATGAATAAGGGCAAAATCATAAATATACTTGTCATTTGTGGTGTAATTTTTTTCATATACCTTATTCATGAGCCAGTTGTAGATATGGTAGAAAAAATTATAAGTAAAATAAAAGGTCTCTTTTAAAAATAGAAAAAGTGAACTTTTTCCATCATCCAAACTTGAACCTGGAAAATTTAGTTAATGCATAAACTACTTATGTTGGCTATGAGTTCAACTGTATAAAATTCCGGTAAATTAAAATAAGTATTCATAAAAATATTGTTTTCTATAAACAGAGTATCTATAATACTAGCTTTGGGGTAAAGTACTGCAGAGGAATTTTTTAATCTGGTTGTTGGCGTCACTGTTTTATGCGTACCAATATATATTACGCGTAATTCCAAACATAATTGCGCCTGGATTGATAACAAAATTTAACATAAGTATTACAGATGTTGGCCAGTTTGGTGGGTTATACTATGTAGGCTATACGCTAGCTCATATACCTATTGGTCTTTTCCTTGATAGATTTGGGCCAAAATTTGTTTTGCCTGCTTGTATTGTTTTAACATTTACCGGAACATTACCGCTTATATGTTTTGATGAGTGGTATTATTCAATACTTGGCAGAATAGTCGTTGGAATTGGGTCGTCCGCTTCAGCAATTGGGCTTTTTAAAGTTGCAAGCATGTATTTTGCGCAAGAAAAATCAGCAAGAATGGCTAGTTTATCCATAATTATAGGAACTTTGGGGGGGATATGTGGCGGATTACCGTTAGACTTCTTACTCAATAAATTTGGCTGGAATTATGTTATCTATACCTTCTCAGCATTCGGGTGTTTACTTGCTCTGTTACTGTTCTTAGTAACGCCTGAAAGCAATGCTCAACAGGAAAAAGTTAGCATTAGAGACTTGAAAAACATACTTTTCAACAAGCATATTATTCTAATTAGCTTTTTTGGTGGACTCATGGTCGGTCCAATGCAAGGTTTTGCTGATGGTTGGGCGAAAGCATTCTTTTTTGAAGTATATGAAATGAATGAAGGCTTGGCATCTTCTCTCTCTTCCGTAATATTGATAGGAATGTTAACAGGATCATTCTCTTTGGCTTATTTATTGGAAAAGTATAAAAATAAGCATTATGAAGTAATAATTTCATGCTCATTTGCAATGATCGCCGGTTTTCTATTACTTTTTACTCAGATTGGTGGCTTGTATGTTGTATTACCTACGCTTTTTATTATCGGCTTTGCATCTGGATATCAAGTAGTTACAATTTATAAAGCACTAAGTTATGTAAATAATAACTTAGTAGGCTTAGCTACAGCTGTGTCAAACATGATAGTCATGGGTTTTGGCTATTTTTTTCACACTGGAATCGCAAAAATAATAAATTTGTGTTGGGATAGAACAGTAATACAAGGAAATCCTGTGTATAGTGCTGAATTGCTGATAAAAGCAACATCTATTATTCCTGTATGTTTGCTAATAGCTGTTTTTGGGCTCTTATGGTTAAAAAAGCAGGATAAGTAGTCTTAAAATTGCTTGTGCATCTTAAAATTAAAGCGAGGTTTGATCTATGATGAGTGTTTTAAAAAAAATCTGTGGCTCTAAAAATAGTTTAAAGTCTTTTGATAACGAGGTTTATCAGTTTATAGAAAAAGAGTTACAACGTCAAAAGTCACAATTGCAATTAATTGCATCAGAGAATTTTGCAAGTAAAGCAGTAATGGAAGCACAAGGCTCTTTTCTGACTAATAAATATGCAGAAGGCTATCCAGGCAAAAGGTATTACTGTGGTTGTGAGCATGTGGACAAAGTTGAAAGTCTAGCTATAGAAAGACTTTGTAAGCTGTTCGGTGTTAAATTTGCAAACGTTCAACCTCACTCTGGTTCTCAGGCAAATCAGGCGGTATTTGCTTCACTGCTTACTCCAGGCGATACAATACTTGGATTATCACTGAGTTGCGGTGGACATCTAACTCATGGTGCGGCACCAAGCTTTTCTGGTAAATGGTTTAAGTCAATTCAGTATACAGTTAACAAAGACACTTATCTGCTCAATATGGATGAGATAGAAAAGCTGGCGCTGGAGCATAAACCAAAATTGATCATAGCTGGTGCTTCTGCTTATCCGAGAAAAATGGACTTCAAACGCTTTCGCGAAATTGCAGATAAAGTTGGTGCTTATTTGCTTGCAGACATTGCTCACTATGCAGGGCTTATTGCAGCGGGCGAATATCCATCTCCTGCTGAATATGCACATGTTATGACTTCCACGACTCACAAAACTTTGCGTGGTCCTCGTGGTGGAATAGTGATGACCAATGATGAAATATTACACAAAAAAATTCAATCTGCAGTTTTTCCAGGATTGCAGGGCGGGCCACTTATGCATGTAATAGCTGCAAAAGCTGTTGCATTTAAAGAAGCATTAGCGCCAGAGTTTAAGACTTATAGCAAGAAAATCGTGGAAAATGCGAAAGTACTAGCTCAAGAATTGCAAAAGCATGGACTCGACATTATAACCGGTGGCACTGACTCTCATATAGTGCTAGTTGACTTAAGATCGCAGAAATTAACTGGAAAAGACGTTGTAGATAGCCTTGAGAGGGCTGGCATTACCTGCAATAAAAACTCTGTACCATTTGATACAGAAAAGCCAACCATCACTTCAGGGCTCCGTTTTGGCACCGCTGCTGAGACAACACGCGGACTTGAGGCAGAAAATTTTAAAGAGATAGCCAGCCTAGTAAATGAAGTGGTTCAGGGATTAATCAGCGGAAATAGCTCAAGTGTCGAAAAAGCAGTAAAAACTAAAGTTGAAAAGATTTGTAGTAATTTTCCTATTTATTAATTTATGTGGTGTCATCCAAGTAGCTGGTAGAAACGAAAAAACTTACTTGACAAACTCCGCCAGCCCCCTTATTATGACGATAAGGGTATTTATGACTCAAAACTTGTTTTTGACCTGCAGGCTCAATGACAAAATTCAGTAAAAAACTCAGGGTATTTTTTGGCGGATTACATAAAATTATAGCGGCTGCATGTCTTTTAAATTTTTTCTACATTCAGCCAAACCTCGCTTATTTTAAGCGTTAGCACATTATTACAGCGCCACTTACAGTAATATAGAGTCAAAACTCGCACCACGGGAGTTCTTTGCCTTTTTTTTCATTTGGTAAATTTCTTAATGTTTATAGCTAAAAGAGCCCAAGAGAGGTGTCATCCCGCTGCTTGTTAGCGGGATCTATGTGAGATACCGCGGCGGTATGACGGTTAATTATTCCGCGCGGGATGACAAGAAAGGAGCAGCAGGATGACACCTCACCATGTCATTCCAGCGCGTGGCACACATCTGTACGAACATTGTTATAATAAGAGTTCATGAAAGATGTCATCTGGAATCTTGTTCCAATGTTAAACAACACAAAGTTGAAAAAGTAGAGCAAGAATTACTTGCAATTCAATAATTCTCCAAAATCAATTATGTTTGAAAAGTAATCACTATCTATAACGTCATCACTCACACCGTTAACGTGAATAAGGACTGGACGACATGAAAAGCCTTTTGGACGCTTTAGTGTATCTATTTTCTTTTGTACTTCTTGTATTATTGAATGACCGATTTTATTTTTTGAAAATTTGATTTCGCAAATGTAGAGAGTGTTAAACCTTGTTTGAATCATGTAATCAATTTGACAACCAGCACCTGTCTTCCTCTGAAAAAATGGATTTTCGCTTACTATTCCATCAATTCTCAAGATATTATGTATGCTCTTTCTATTGTTAAGCACCAAATTTTCAAACTGAAGTCCAATAATTGTATGCCACTCTGGTAGAGATGTAAGTAACCCTATAGAGTAGGTGTCGCGATTAATTTTTCCTAGATTTTTTTCAATATATTTTAGATAAAACCTTAAATAATTATCTTGAAGTCTGTACTTCCTGAGTCGTGAATCAGTACCCGTTTTTATATCCCAAGTGTGATCCTTTGCAATAAAACCGGCAAGCTCGAGCTCATATAGATACTCAGAAATGCGTCCGTGTCTTGCAATGTTTAAAGCAGTACAAATTTCTTCCTGTTCTTTAGCTCCAGTAGAAAGAGCTCTCACTACTTGCTTATAAAAAGCTGTTTTTCGCATGAATAGATCTGAAAATATTTGGTCAAACTCCTCAACTAAAAACCCACCTTTTGTAAAACAAAGCTTTTTAATATTTTCTTCAGTACCATGTTTAAAATTTACCTCTTCTAAATATTTTGGAATTCCACCGGTTACTGCAAGCACCTTAAACTTTTCGTATGCTGAAATATTTTTTGGCCAAAATTCATTGCAATCAGAAAGTGATAACTCCCCGAGTGTTAAAGTCAACGATATTCTTCCTACAAAACCAGTACTACTAAGTATATTTTTTTCAATCCAGGATGAAGCTGATCCACAGACAACAAAAATTAGCTTGTTATTATTTTTTAGCTGTGTATCCCAAAAATTCTTTATTTTGCCTAAAAAAGTTGGATCTTTTGAGCCCATCCAAGAAATTTCATCAAGGAGCAATAATATTTTGCCAGATAGTAAACGTTCACCAACTGCCCATAGTAAGTCACTCCAGTCGTCATATCTAGCAAAAGATGTATTAAATTGTCTAGCAACTTGTCTAGAAAATTCATTAAGTTGGTGGGATGTTGTAGTATGCTTTTCTGGTGGCAAACCTGCAAATGAGTAATGTTGTTCGAAATGTTTACCAAACTCTTGAATTAAACGACTTTTTCCTATACGACGCCTTCCTTTGACTACTACAAAAGATGCAGTGTTTTTTTCCGTAAGCTCCAGCAGTTGCTTCAACTCGGTTTGCCTACCAATAAATGATGGAGACATAAAATACAAAATATAAATCTTTGTCTCCATTATACACAATGAAATTGGAGACGTAAATAAGTAAATTTCGATCTTTGTCTCTATAGTGCTATAGCTAAACTGACTTACGACAATTTGAAAAACCGTCATTCCGCTACGTGTTAGCGGAATCTATGCTGGGATACCGCGAATGAATCGCGGTATGACGGTTCGCGGTGGTATAGTAACTCGTCATTCCGCTACGTGTTAGCGCCGCGGCGGTATAGCTATAAATTGTTGATATCTTTTTTATATCACATTTTTAACTTACAATAGTTAGCCAGCGTTTCTTACATTAACCAAATCTTTCGAATTCTGCACTCACCACTACCTATAACTCACTTTCACGCAATATTGATCGTTCTTAAAAAGCAATCTAACATTTTTTATTCCTTGATTGCGAAGCTTTGATGCAGCTGATTTAGCAGCCTGAGCACTTTTAAAAAATGCAACATATCCCTTACTTTCTGCACTGTCTTGTTTCGGGTGACGTTTCTGCATTTCTTTTTCATATTGCTTTCTGTAATGAGGAGTATTTTGTATCAATTGTTCTGACATCTTTCTTAGGTATTGAACTTTTACCTTTGCAAGCCCTACTTTATGAAATCCTAAGACTTGAGCTGCTTTTTCTGATAAGTCTATTATTCTGCCTTCAATAAAAGGCCCTCTATCGTTAATCCTTACAACAAGCTTTCTTCCATTTTCTAAATTAGTGACAAGAGCAAAGCAGGGTAGGGGCAAAGTCTTATGCGCTGCAGAGATCAAGTGACGGTTAAACACTTCACCATTTGCTGTAAGCGTGCCATGATCTTCTATTCCATACCACGACGCTATCCCTATCTCTTCATAGTGTTTACAGTTTTTTGGATAATAAGTTATACCATTTATTGTGTAGCTGCAGCCAATTTTATAATGACCTGCAGTGCAATTAAACCTGTTGCTAAAACTGCAACTACTTATCAAAACAAATATTAGACATAGGAAGGCTAGGTTTTTTATCATTGTATTCGGTAAGAGGGTTCGATACTATGAGGATTTTAAATTATACTATAATAAATTTAGTAATGAGTAAACATCTACTGCTAAATATTAACAAAACTCAAAAAAGAATAATACATATAATTGGTATAGGTGGAATCGGAATGAGTGCCATTGCTGAAATTCTTCACAATTCCAATTACAAAGTTCAAGGCAGTGATGCACAATCAAACAACAATGTAGATAGATTACAAAGGCTGGGCATAGAGGTTTTTATTGGTCACAATGCTAATAATATAAGCCAAGCTCAAATAGTTGTACATTCTTCTGCGATAGAATCTGATAATGTGGAGTTAGTAACAGCGAGAAATAACAATAAAACCATTTTGCATAGATCAGACATACTTGCTGAAATTATGAAAGATAAATATGTGATAGCAGTTTCAGGTTCAAGTGGAAAGACGACAACAACGGCTATGATTGCTTCTATTTTTGATCATTCTGGCATTGATGCGACTGTAATTGTAGGAGGAATACTAAATTCGTATCAGAGTAATTCAAGACTTGGAAAGAGTGACATTTTTTTAATCGAAGCTGATGAGTCTGATGGAACCATGCTAAAAATTCCTGCAAATATTGCTGTCATAACGAGTATTAACGACGATCATATGGATCATTATGGTACATTCGACGATATTAAAAATGCGTTTTCTCAGTTTATAAGCAAAGCCGGTTTTGCAGTTTTGCCTGATTCTGTAGGCATTAATTATGATGCGAGTAATTCTATAACGTTTGGGTTTGAGAATGGTAGCATAAGAGCCAGCAACATTAAACAGCATGCTAACAGCATAGAATTTGACGTGTTGAACAACTGGATTCCAGCATCAGCTACTTGCATGACAAAAAAGCAGGTGTCATCCCATCACCTTCTGTCATCCCATCACCCTCTGTCATCCCAGTGCGTGACACTGGGATCCAGCCCTTTAAAAAACATAGTACTATCAAACGCAATAGGTATTCACAAAATGAGTAACGCCTTGGCTACAATATCAGTTGCGATAAAGCTCGGGATTAGCAATGCAGAGATTAAAAAAGGCCTTTTGGAATTTCAAGGAGTAGCAAGAAGATTCTCTTTGATTGCCAATATTAAAGGTGTTAAGTTAATTGAGGATTATGCCCATCATCCAAATGAAATATATGCAACTTTAACGGCTGCACGTTCGATTACTAAAGG
This sequence comes from Wolbachia endosymbiont (group A) of Hedychridium roseum, assembly GCF_964028325.1. Classification (NCBI taxonomy): domain Bacteria; kingdom Pseudomonadati; phylum Pseudomonadota; class Alphaproteobacteria; order Rickettsiales; family Anaplasmataceae; genus Wolbachia; species Wolbachia endosymbiont (group A) of Hedychridium roseum. The sequence continues at coordinate 1,287,382 of NZ_OZ034755.1, forward strand.
AAAAGTAATAGGAATTATCGAACCACTTCGTTTTGCTCGCGTTCGTAATTTTTTTGGTGAATTCATAAGGATCTTTATGATGTTTGACTATGTAATCCTTACTCCTATTCATCCCCCAGAAGACAAGCCTATTCCTGGTTGTGGGATTGATGATATACAAAAAGCTTTAATCAGTAATGGGTTTAATGATGTAAAGATTATGAATGATGCTCTACTCATTTCACATTTTATTAGTGATTCGACAAGTCCAGGTGATATAGTATTATTTATTGGTGCTGGTAGTAATATAGCTAAATTGGCAAAGGAAACTGCAGCACTTATTGCGGAAGTTAAGGTTTAATGCGATGAATAAGATAATCAACAACGTATTTGCAAGAGAAATTTTAGATAGCAGGGGTTACCCCACTGTTGAGGTGGAAATTGAACTCTGTGATGGAGCAATAGGTAGGGCCTCTGTACCTTCTGGAGCTTCAACTGGTAAATTAGAAGCCTTGGAACTCAGAGACCAAGATGAGAAAAGGTATTGTGGTAAAGGAGTGCTGAAAGCTGTTCAAGCTGTAAATGGAGTGATAGCAAATGAAATCATTGGCATGGATGCAACAAACCAAAGTGCAATTGATAAAGCATTAATTGAACTAGATGGAACAAAAAATAAATCTAAACTTGGAGCAAATGCAACTTTGGGTGTGTCTCTTGCGGTTGCAAAAGCAGCAGCAAACAGTTTCAAAATACCGTTGTATAGATATTTGGGAGGAGAGCAGATGCCGGTTCCACTCATTAACATAATTAATGGTGGAGTACATGCAGACAATAAGCTCGATTTCCAAGAATTCATGATTCTTCCGGTCGGTGCTGAGACTTTCAGTGAAGCAATCAGAATATCTGCGGAGGTGTTCCACAACTTACGTAGCATTCTTAAGAAAAAGGGTTATAGCACAAACGTAGGAGATGAAGGCGGTTTTGCACCAAATATTGAAAGTACTGAAGAAGCACTTGACTTGATCATATACGCTATAGAATCAGCAGGTTATTCAGCGCAAAGTGATTTTGCACTAGGCCTTGATGTTGCTTCATCTACTTTTTATGAAGATGGAATTTACAAATTTGAAAATAAAGAGCTTACTTCAAAAGAATTGACTGAATATTATTGTAGTCTTGTGGAAAGATATCCAATAATTTCTATAGAAGATGCAATGAGTGAAGACGATTACGAAGGTTGGAAATTACTTACTGCAAAATTGGGGAGTAAAATTCAATTGGTTGGGGATGATTTATTTGTTACAAATTGTGAACTAATAGGCAAAGGAATAGAAGAAAAAATGGCAAATGCTGTACTGATCAAGCCAAATCAAATAGGGACGTTAACAGAAACTTTTGCTGCTATTGAAATGGCAAAATCAAACAACTACAAAGCTGTTATTTCTCACCGCTCAGGTGAAACAGAAGACACAACAATATCTCATATAGCAGTTGCATCAAATTGCGGGCAAATAAAAACCGGGTCGCTGTCGCGTTCTGATAGGCTCGCGAAGTATAACGAGCTAATGAGAATAGAAGGCACATTAGGAAAAGATGCTAAATATTATCATGGGTTAGCATGGGTTTTATAGACGAAGTAAAATTGTACTTAAAAGCCGGTGATGGTGGTGACGGTTGTGCAAGTTTTCGTCGAGAAAAGTTCGTTGAATTTGGTGGTCCAAATGGTGGTAATGGAGGAAAGGGTGGAAACATAGTTTTCATCAGCGACGCTAATCTCAACACTTTGCTTCATTTTCGTTATAGAAGACACATTAAAGCAGATAATGGGAAAAATGGTGCAGGCAGGGATAGATCTGGCACAGCAGGGAAAGACGTTATACTTCGAGTTCCAGTCGGTGCACAAATAATTGATGAAGAAAGTGAAGAGATAATAGTAGATCTTGACAAGCCTGGTATGGAATTTCAAGTAGCACAGGGTGGAAAAGGTGGACTTGGAAATACTAATTTTAAATCTTCTACTAATAAGGCACCAAGACATTTTACTTACGGTCAGCCTGGCGAAGAAAAACATGTATTATTAAAACTAAAAGTTTTATCAGATGTTGGAATTATTGGCATGCCAAACGCAGGTAAATCAAAATTTTTGACTCGCTGCTCAAATTCCGATACAAAAGTAGGCGATTATCCATTTACCACCGTAAGACCCCACTTAGGTGTGACAAAAGTGGATGATAGCGAAGTTGTAATAGCAGATATTCCTGGAATAATTACTGATGCTCACCTTGGAGTTGGGCTCGGGCATAAATTTTTAAAGCACATAGAAAGGTGTCAAATTTTACTTCATTTAATCGATGTAACTCACGATGACGTTGTTTCGGCTTATAGTTGTATCCATAATGAATTGGAACTTTACAATAGTGATCTTGTTGAAAAAGAAGAGATTGTAGTATTAAACAAATGCGACTTATTGAGGGAAGCAGAAATTCTGGAAAAGAAGAATCACCTAGCTAATTATCTCAATAAAGAAGTGCTGTGCTTATCAATTAATGGTGATTTACAGCCTATTTTAAGATTATTAAGTGAAAAATTGAAAAAGAGTAATTCTAAGGAAATCGATGTATATGATCCTTTTAAGATGTGAATTTCATTTAGATAATTGATGTTTTTCATTTATTTTATCATATAACTAGAATATATGTGTACGAACGTTTGTTTTTGAAGGTGATTTGCACAGTAAATGGTCAGCGCGTGACGCACTGCCCAGTTCATGTTAGCTATAAATATTTAAGAAATTTACCAAACGAAAAAAAAGGCAAAAGAAGCCCTAGTCATTGTCTATTTTCAGTATTGGCGTTTTTTTATGTTTTAAACGTCTAATAACCGCGACTCAGCTGCTTTTTAATGCAACTAACCTTAGTTTAAATGTTTAAGAAATTTACTAAGCAGAAAAAAAGGCAAAAGAAATCCCGTGTTAGCTAGTTGTCACTCTCTAATCCTGCAAATTGGCGTACTATACTGTCTTAAACGACTTATAAGCGCGTTTCAGCTTATATAGGTAAAAACCCAGAAATGTTGTGAAGACATAAGGTGCACATAGTGCAAAAAATTAAAAATAAGACGCCAACTACGTTGTTTTCTTGCTGTTTAATCTGCACAGATGAAGATAACTGAATACCTTCACTATCATGATAAGGGGGCTGGCGGAGTTTGTCAAGGAATTTTTGCATTTAATTCGTTTCTGCGAGCTACCTGGTTTTCCTACTGAAATTTTGAAAAATGTAATCTACTTCTATATTCAAATATATCAAGCAGTAATTCAAAATTAGCCATTGCGCCTTTTGCGTTATTATACGCGAGATTGAGCAGCTCTTTGTCCTGATATAAATCAGCAAATTTAAATTCCATACATCCTGATTGTTTTGTGCCTAAAATATCTCCACTGCCTCTTAGCATCATATCCCTTTCAGCAATGTAAAATCCGTCCTGTGACTCACACATGATCTTTAACTTTGAAGATGAGCTTTTACTTAAATTATCGTATAATAATACACAAAAAGATGGCTTGTTTCCTCGCCCTACTCTGCCTCTTAACTGATGTAATTGCGATAACCCAAATTGCTCTGCATTTTCTATAATCATAATGGTTGCATCTGGCACATCTATACCAACTTCTATCACAGTGGTTGCAACAAGCAAAGAAAATTCATTTCTTTTGAAGGAAAACATAACTTGATCTTTCTGCTCCTGAGTCAATTTTCCGTGTATTATCCCGACTCTATCAAAAAATGTTTTTTGTAATTCCTGAAAACGCATCTCTGCTGCAGCAATATTGGTCTCTTCGTTTTCTTCTATATATGGACAAATCCAATATGCTTTTTCGCCCCTGTTTATAGCACCTTTTAGCTTTTCAATAACATCTGGCACCCTACTAATGTTCATAGTTACAGTTTTTATTGGCAATCTGGATTTTGGTTTTTCTCTCAAAATTGAACATTCAACGTCACCATACATAGCTTGCTGCAAGGTTCTTGGAATGGGAGTTGCAGTAACGAAAAGTATATCGGCATTTTCTCCTTTTCCTACCAAGCGATTTCTCTGCATCACTCCAAATCGCTGTTGCTCGTCTATGACTGCAAGCCCTAAATTTTTAAATGTAACGTTAGCTTGAAATAACGCGTGGGTGCCAATCACTATATTTAAAACACCACTTGCAAGTTCGTTCATGATAATCTTTCTTTCCTTGCGCGAAGTTTTACCAGTAAGCAGCGCAACTTTTATATCGGTACAGGATAAAACTTCCTCAATCCAATTATAATGTTGCTCCGCCAAGATAGTAGTCGGTGCCATTAGAGCTACCTGCATGTTGTTTTCTACCACATTTAGCATCGCAAAAAGTGCAACTACGGTTTTGCCACTACCAACATCACCTTGCAGCAAGCTCATCATGCGATACTTGGATTTTTGCCTCTCTGAAATTTCATCTATTGCACGAATTTGATCGTTTGTTAATTGAAACGATAATTCATTTAAAACTTGCTCTTTATATTTATTCAATACTATAAATTCTCTTTCCCTTTTTTTTACATGATTTTCTCTTGCAAGTTTCAGTGCTAGCTGATACGCAAACAATTCATCATAAGCAAGCCTTTTTCTACAAACCTCGGCTTCCGCCAATGAGCTTGGTCTGTGCAACTTTATGATGCTTTCCCTCCAACTTAGCCATTTTTTTTGCTTGATTAATGTATCATCTATCCACTCTGGCAAATCAGGCAATTCTTTCAGGTTAGAGCTTATTATGTTCCCAATGCTCTTATTGGTAATGCCACGGCATAATTGGTAGACTGGCTCTATGCGAGCTATTTCTTTAAATTGGTTGATGTCAAGCGACACGTAATCTGGATGAGTAATCTGCCAATGCTCAGCAAATTTTTCGAGTTTGCCACTGATGATTACATAGGCTCCAACTGGAAATAGTTTATATAAATACTTAACTGAGTGATTAAAAAAGACTATGAATATATACTGACTCTCACTTTCAACGACTATTTTATATGGTCTACCTCTAAAAGTGGGCGACTGATGCTCATAAACTTTTGCCATGAAAGTTGTAAATTCTCCAACTTGAGTATCAAGTAGTGACTTACTTCTATCTATATAACCAAGCGGCCTATAAAACAGCAGGTCCACCACTTTGTTCCCACCACAGAGTTTAGGTAATATTGCGGAATGGAACTTAAGCATATTTTCCAGCTTGCCATTTAGAAAAGCCAGCACATCTAATTGCTCATTGAGATTCATACATGTGTAAAAACTGTTTATCAATAATAGAGCCTTTTTAAAATCTTGTCACCTTATGGTCAGGTATGCACTATAGCTAGCACAGCTCTCTAACATCATACCACCGCGGTGCTAACAAGCAGCGGGATGACGGTTGTCGGTAAGCCTAAGTTACCCCTAACTATATTTGCTATCATAGGGCTTATAGCAGGTATTTTATTGAATTATTAATAATTTGTGATATAATTAATTATGATGTTAATAGGTCTATGATAGAAATGAATAGTACCAATCCAGTAGTTACATTAAGGGCTCAAGCAGAAGAGTTTGATTTTGGCAAATTAAGAGCTGGTAAAGATAATGCTGAAGCAAACTCTGGTGAACAGATGTATAAAGACATCAATAGAATGGATTTTGTTATTAATGGTAAAAGTATAGACCAAACTTTAACTAGTGCGTTGATGGAAGGAGCTAAGCAACGTGAATTCGATAAAATTTGGAGCGAATATTGTGAAAATGACAATACTCCTGATCATAAAAAAACTGACCAGTATGAAAAGGAATTTGAGAGATTTTACAATTTAGGCAAGGAGTATGCTCACCTATTACCAAAGGAAGAAGCCAGAAATTATCGCCCGTTTGCAAAAGAAGTTTTTAAGGAAATGTTTAAATATGCTGAAGCAAAAGTTCCAAGTGATTCTATTCTAGAAGAGCTAATTACTAATTGTAATCAAGCAGGGTATGAAGGCACTTTATTCACTGATGTTCTCTTTCAAGCATTTCGCCAGTCCGAATTTACGCTACTAAGTCCTCAAAAAACAATAGTTATTGATTGCACTGATCCAAATCATGTAAAAGTCAAATCTGAGATGGCAGTGCCTACGGTAAAATCTGATAATCCAGAAGAAGAAGTTTGTCAGATAAATAGCTCATTAGAGTTTACACTTGCATTCCAAGATGAGAAAAATGATGTAACATATAAAGATGGTAAATTGTTACTTACTGCTCCTCGAGAACTGAAAAATTACAAAATTGATGGCAAAAATTTATTTGATATTATTAAAGAGTATTTCCAGAAATTTTGCGAGAAGTTAGGATTTAAGTTTGAAGCAGAGATAGAACATAGTTTAGGTAATCCACTAGAAGTAAACAGCCATCTGGAAAATATGGAACCGCCCATTCATAGCAATGAGCATGGAAATACACCTGGAAACTAACAATTAAAATATTTCAAGCGCTGTTAGCTCATTTGCACAATCAATTACTTCAGAACTTGGGAACTGGTTTTTAAACCAAGTGTACTGGCGTTTTGCGTAGTGTCTTGTGTTTGTTTGAGCAATCTGTATCGCTTCGTCTAAAGTAATCTCACCTTTCAAATACTTTACAATTTCTGGCACTCCATGTGCTTTCATAGCTGGCAAATGTGGAGCTAAGTTCATACTAAGTAGCTTTTTTACTTCATCAATTGCTCCATTTTCGATCATTTTGATAAAACGAGAATTTATTTTTTGGTATACATCCTCACGTTTAGGCAAAATTGTATATATCTTAAAATTATCGAATAAAGGAGGCTGTCTATTTTCTTGCCATACAAAGATTGTCTTACCAGTTTCAGTGATAACTTCAAGTGCCCTTGAAAGGCGGTGCGAGTCATTCATGAATACTTTACCTTGAATCCTTGGATCTTTGCTTAGCACTAATTTGTAAAACTCCTCTTTACTTAAATTTTTCCTTAATTCGCTTACATTTTTCCTTACTTTCTGACTTATTTGTGGCATTGATGATAAGCCTTTGATTAAACTGCTGATGTAAAGCCCGCTTCCTCCAGTGATGATAGGTATTTGAGCATTTTCTAATGCGTGATTAACTTCTTTTTCTAAATCCTCTAACCATAGACCCACGGAATAATTTTCTTTTGCTGAAACATAACCATATAATTTATAAAATTCTTCTTGCTTTAGTGGTTGAGCAGTAATTATGGGAATTTCTTCATATACCTGCTTTGAATCACAATTTATTATGCTGATATTATTATATTTTTTTATCAGGTTATCACACAATTCTGATTTACCTGAAGCTGTAATTCCTGTAATAATTACTATATTATTTTTCATTTATATTAATTTAATTAACATATGATAGAGTGTAGTAAAAATTTGGGTCCTACAATCTAAAGTTTGGAGATTTTTATGGCAGAAAACAACGACAATAATTCATTTATTAAGCGTTTCACAAACAGGACTCCTGGCGGTACAGGGGAAGGTTTTTCCAGTAAGTATTCGTCTCAAAACACCAAAGAACGGGCATTAGGGGAAAAAGGGGGAATTTCTGAATTAGCAAACAAAAAAACCGAATCCAAGGAAGCTTTTTCTGAAAGTGGCGGCATAAAAAGTAAAAGCAGAACTGTCAATGAAAGATCTTTTGCTGATGCAACAAAAAGAAGTAGGTCAGATCTTATATATTTAGTCCGTGGTAAAGATCGTGGAAAATCAGCGTGGCATTATGTATTAGTTGATAAAGAGAAAAGAGAAATGTTTCTAGCAAAAAGCAGAACTGGCTCTATAGATGTTGCAGACTATGGAGAGATTTTGTATTCAGGATGGGGAGAGGATCCACCACAGGCAATAGTTGATAAAGTCAATGAAGAGTTTGGGTTGTAGCAAGTCTGCATAACAAATGGTAAGCTGCGTTGCATTGCGTTCACAAAAACTAGCAGTTACTATATAAGATACAATGCAACAAAACTGATCTAGTTGTTATGAATAAGTTTTTAGCTATATGGTATCTAAAATAATAAATGCAATACAGAACAACTTGTTAGTGTGTTTTCCAACAGAAACAGTGTATGCTCTTGCTTGTAATGCATTAAATAATGAATCTATAGGAAAAATATATCAGATAAAGAAACGCTCTCAAAATAAACCACTGTCTATATTTGTTAGTGATATTTGCAGCTTGATGAGAATAGCAAAGCTAGAGAAAAAGTATATTGGTTTAGTAAATCACTTTTCTCCTGGACCGATTACCTATATTTTACCACTTAAAAACAATAATATATTGCCAAACGAATTCTTTAAAGATAGTATAGGCATCAGAATCCCTGAGCATCCTATTGCAATTTCAATACTAAACAAACTGAAAGTTCCAATAGTTGCAACTAGTATAAATATTTCAGGAGAAAAAAGTGTATGTAAGGCAGACGATATACCACAATCCATTAAGCAACATTTATCTGCAGTGATTGAAGATGATGAATTAGTTTCTGGTATAGAATCTACTATTATTGACTTAACCGAAGATAAGATTAAGGTTTTAAGGGAAGGTGCAATTTTATTACAAACAGTAACCAATGCATTTTCAAACTAAGATCTATAGGAGAAAGAATGAAAAAAGTAATAGGTCACAACCAGGCCAAAAAAAAATTAATGAACAACTTATCTGTTCAGTCTTGGCTGATCTGTGGTAAAAAAGGTATAGGAAAAGCAACACTTGCAAAATCCTTCTCCAATTGGTTACTCATAAAAAGCTATAATGAAGTAGCATTGGACTTACACATTGTTGAAGGTGATACTATCGGAATAGAAAAAGTCAGAGAAATGAAAAACTTTCTACACTTAAGTCCCATTCAATCAGAACACAAAATAGCTATAATAGATAGCTTAGAGGCAATGACTAATAACGCTAAAAACGCAATATTGAAAATATTAGAAGAGCCGCCAAAAAATTCTAAGATATTTATAATTAGCCATAAGCCATATGATATACAAACTACTATCCAGTGTAGGTGCTTTCAGCTAAATTTACTTCCATTAACTTATGACGAAACAAAGCAAGTTGCTTCATCTCAATGTAAATTTGATGATCAAACGTTTGACGAAATGATTACTTTATTTCCTGGAATGCCAGGAATGATAATAAATGCAATAAGTAGTGATGCTTATGAAGCATACAAATGCTTTTATAAATTTCTTCATGATTTAAAGAATCCCAATATGATTAATAAAGTAATTAATAGCGAAATCGAACTAGAACTAGCATCATATATAATTCAGGCCTTCATTTTAGAAAGCATAAAGAGAGAGGTAAATGGTGTTGAAATTTTACTAGGTCAGTGGAAAAAAATAGATGAACTTTTCGTTGTTGCTAAGCAACTTCACTTAGATAAAAAGCATGTTTTAGCTAATGTAGTTAATATCATGACATAAGTTTACAAAGTATAATACTTTTAACATAAATTCATGATAAAATTCTGTTAATTTAATACTCGAAGTATATAATTTGACTGATAATAAATTAACTGTATGGCAATCAATAGAAGTTTTGACGAAAGCCATACTAAACATGCAGAAAGAATTAAGTTCAATCAAGAATATAGCTTTAGACCAGGACGTCACCTTAGAAAAAGGAAAGGAGTTGTTAAGCGGCATTTATGAAGCAAATTTTAAGCTAAACAAGGCAATCAATATAGCTACTTTGCCAAAAATTGGCTATCATATGCTAAATGGTGAGCTTGTTGTACGTAATCATATCACGGAAGAGGAAGTAAAGATTCCTAGAGATTTTCATTACCTTAAAGTCGTTAAATCCGATCATGATGATTATAAATTAACGTTTTGTAATTTTTTAGGTAATGAGTTCTTTGAATATAAAAAGTATGATCCACAATATTCTGGCGTTTCAGATGAATATAAGTTTGTGGATTTTGGTAGTGTAAAAAAGACTCATAATCTAAAATTTAAGGAATACGTTGGTCATGCACCTAAGTTTTTTGCTGCAGAAGGGCCTATTGAGCCTGGATCTCAAAACCATGCAATTGATCTATTTGAGCTAGTCAAAAGTGGTAAAGGTAGCAAAGTGGGAACCCTCGCTGATGAATTTGGTTATTTTGATGATCAAAATAAATTACATTATTATAATTATCACAAAAGTGCTGAAAGTAATATTTACAATCCTGAAAATTTCAGTGTAAAAATGATCAATGTAGATGTGAGCAAAATCGATAAATTCTACCTTATTGCGGAACAAGGTGATATAATCATTCATCCTATTTTGGAAAATTTAGACATATTTTAAAGTTTTTTAGAGTATCTAATCTTATTGTTATTATAATTGGGTTTGGTAGCATTGTGTTATGGAAGATAAATTGCTTGAATCAGTAAAAAACAAAAGTTATTTCAGTAAAGCAGTCGAATGGTACTGCCATAGGTATCTGTTTTGTGTAGCAGAAAGATCTTGGATGGCATTAATAGTATCGCTTCTCCTAGTATGCTTATGTTTATTAATATTAAACATATACCTGTTATTTCCTGTTAAAAAAGATTTAAATTTTGTGAAGTACATGAACCACACAGAAGATGAGTTCTCTGCAATGCATAAGCTTAGTTTCAGTAAAAAGGAAGATGAATACACTTCCACAGCGAGGTACTTAATAAGTAAATACATTGAAATATACGAGTCCATTAAGATCGTTGAACCGAAGTACCAAGAAAATTTTATAAGAAACAATTCTATACATAAAATCTATCAAGGCTTTCAGGAAAAAACGAACAATGAAGCTGTTAGTTCACCTTCATCCAAAAGAAAAACTGCCAACATAAATGTAATAACATTATCTATTGATCGATCGACCAAGGACTTAGTTACATTTGCTGGAAATGCTACTGTAGTTTTTACAACCGAGCAAAATAAGGAGGTGAAAGATCATACTGTGGAGATTAGCTTCACTTTGTCGAGTATAAAAGCAACTCTGGCTGGTATAATACCATTTAAATTTATTGTTAATGGTTATAAATACAGATTTTAAAATATTACTTGGTAGCTAAAAAAAATAACTAAAGTGCATGTAGCAGTAATAACTGGAGGTAAAACTAGAAGAATTGGCGTTTTTTTAATAAAGTAATTCTGAGAAGGTTTTAAGAAAAAGGCATTGTAAATTATTGGTAAAAAGTACAGAGCGTTAAGTATAGTACTAACAATTAACACTAGAGTTACAAACACAGAAAGTATTACATTGCCAGAGTTGAAAACAGCTTGAAAAATGAGAAATTTACCCCAAAAAGTCGGAGCAGGCGGCACCCCTATCATAGACAATGCACCTATAGCAAATGCTGTCATGTTAATTGGCATACTGCGTCCTATACCGTGAATCTTATCTATATATTTCTCACCTGTTTTCGTTATTATTGCTCCGGCAATGAAAAACAAAGTGATTTTTGCAAATGCGTGGCAAACTAATTGAAAAATTGCAACCCTCATGCTGAGCTCACTAAAAATTGAAGCAAATAATATAATATACGACAATTGAGAGATGGTAGAGTAAGCAAGCAATTTCTTTAATTCTTTTTGCTTTAATGCAATCAATGATGCAGTAATAATAGTAAATCCAGCAGCGTACGGAAGCCACCCTCCAGCAAACCAATTTTGCTGCACAAAACGTTGTATGTTATCGACGCCGAAAGTGTATAATATAACTTTTATGATGATGAAAACTCCGGATTTCACAACAGCAACAGCATGTAATAGTGCACTCACAGGAGTTGGTGCAACCATTGCTTTTGGTAACCAAAAATGCATTGGCATTAATGCAGCTTTTCCTATTCCATAAATCAGCATAGCAAAACACACTGCAATGAAAGTGATGAGTGAAGTATCAAATTTGAATATTCCACCACTTACAAAGTCTAAAGTATGAAATTCATTATATAAAAGGCCTATTGCAGGAAAAAATAATACTAAAGAAGAGAAAAATAGCACGCCAAAGTAATAGCGCCCTGCAATCATTGATTCATTTGTTGAGTTGTAAGTAACCAGAGGGTATGTACTAATAGTTAGAAGCTCATAAAAAACAAATGTAGTGAGCAAATCTCCAGAAAAAGCAATAAACATTGCACAGCTAATCGATATTGAAAAAAAGCATAGAAAACTTGAGTGATTGCCATCAGCATAGTTATTCTGCATATAACATATTGCATATATACTGGTTAGTATCCATAAAAACGATATTAATAAACTGAATATTACTCCGGTAGACTCTAGCTTTAAACTAATGTGCAAATTATTACCAAAATCCATGAGAATAAATTGAGAATGATCACCATATACCCAATATAAAGTGCACAGACACGTATACGTAAACAGAAGTACAGAAGAAATGACAGTAATACTATTGTTCACTCCGGGCCATTTACCAGTAAAAAAGATAACAAAAGCACTTAAAAGCGGAATCAACGCAGTAATTAATAAGTAATTCTCAGTAATTGAAAATGGTAAGGAAAGATACATTAAGATATAGTCCATTAAATTTTCTGTTTAGGTAAAGCTAGAATTATACTCAAATCATAGAAAAACCGCCATGTTTTTTTGGCAAACTAGTTGTTTGTGTATGCTATAGCTATACCGCCGCGGTATCTCTAGATCCCGCTAACACGTAGCGGGATGACGAATTTGTCGTTACGTCATCCCGCGATTCATTCGCGGTATCTCATCCGCTAACTAGTAGCGGGATATGAGGTTATCGTCATACCACTGCGAACCGTCATACCGTGATTTATTCACGGTATCTCTTAGCATAGATCCCGCTAACACGTAGCGGTATGACGAACTTGTCGTTACGTCATACCGCGATTCATTCGCGGCATCTCATCCGCTAACACGTAGCGGGATGAAAAGCTTATCGTCATGCCACCGCGAACCGTCATACCGCCGCGGCGCTAACTAGTAGCGGAATGACGGTTTTTCAAATTGTCGGTAAACCTAAGTCAGTTTAGCTATATAGATAGCATAAAGTCAACTGCATAAATTGAAACAATATCTGCTAGACGCAAATTATAACAAATGCAGTAGCGTAATCTCCATCGTCACTCAGAGAAAGATGAATCTTGTAGTCCTTTGAGATGAAATCCTTTCTGACAGCAATATATGGTTTTCCTCTTACATCGCTGTATATTTCTATATCTTTCATTATAATGCCCTGGCTAAATCCAGTACCTCGTGCTTTAACAAAAGCTTCTTTTGCTGCAAAGCGTTTGGCAAAATACCTTGCTCGCATTTCTTGACTATTATACTTTCTACTTAGCTCTATTTCTTTTTCAGTGTAGATTCTATTGAGAAATTTTTCCCCGTATTTTTGTAATATTCTCAATACTCTTGGTATATATACTATGTCAGTGCCGATACCGCGTATCATTTTGTGCTAAAGCGATTTATTGCTTCCTCAATCTGCATTTCTTTTACCTCTCCAGTTGCTCTATTTTTTACTTCAACTATATTTTCATCTATTGCCTTTTTTCCAACAATTATTTGCCACGGCAAGCCTATCAGATCCATTCTAGAAAATTTTACTCCTATACTTCTTTCCGTATCATCGTAAAGCACTTCATCACTTTTCAAAGCTTTGTATATTTTATCTGCAGCCTCCGTTACTTTCGTTTGTAAATTGATTAAACCAATTCTGAAAGGAGCTACCGCTTCTGGCCAGATAATTCCCTTATCATCATGAAAAGCTTCTATTATTGCACCGACAAGCCTTGAAACCCCAATGCCATACGAACCCATATGCATGTTGACATTTTTTCCATCTTGAGAAGTAACACTTGCCTTCATAGGCTTTGAGTATTTGTCGCCAAAATAAAAAATATGCCCTATTTCAATACCTTTACTAACATTTAACTGCTCTTGCGGCACAAGGCAAGTTTTAGGGTCGTGCATATCATCTGCAACTGCATATATATTCTTCAAACTTTCAACATCTTCACTTTCCAGTAGTTCAGAAAATTTATTGTCATAATATAAAGTGCTCTCACCAGTGTTTGCCAATATATGAAACTCGTGGCTCAAATTTCCTCCAATTGGCCCAGTGTCCGCTCTCACTCCAATTGGAGTAAGTCCCATGCGTTTGAAGATTTTTATGTAAGTTTTGTACATCAAATTATATGAATTCAGTGCACCTTCGTAATCTACATCAAAACTGTATGCATCCTTCATCAGAAATTCCCTACCCCTCATAACACCATAACGTGGTCTTACCTCATCACGGAATTTCCACTGGATATGATACAAACAAAGTGGCAAATCTTTGTAACTTTTTACCACATCTCTAATTAGATCAGTTGCTACCTCCTCATGCGTTGGACCGAAAAGCATATCTTCCTCATGCCTATCCCTTATACGTAGCATTTCCTTACCGTAATCATCGTAACGTCCCGATTCTCGCCAAAGATTTGCTGGTTGCACACAAGGCATTAATGCTTCAATTGCACCAGATTTATCCATTTCATCTCTGATAATATCTTCAATATTCTTAAGCACGCGCAGACCAAGCGGCAACCACGTATAGATGCCAGATGCTATCTGCTTTATTAAACCTGCACGTAAAGAATATTGATGGGAGATAATTTTAGCATGGGTAGGCTTTTCCTTTAGAGTTGGTAGGTAATATTTGGATAAACGCATATAATAGACCTGATTGTATTAAGTAATCTTAATACAATCAGACCTGTAGGTAAACTTATTTTGAAAAAGAAGGGAAGTGTGTGGTACTTCCCTTGATAATTTTATAGCTACCGTGGTCTTGGTACAACATTTTCATCCCGCTAACAAGTAGCGGGATGACGATTGTCAGGGTGTCATCCCAGCGCCCCTATGATGTCATCCCAGTGCCCAGACACCTTAGACGGGAGTGTTAAATAAACTGTGTCAAACCGCATTTTTAGTTCAACTCAATTTTCAATCTGCCAGGAAAGAAAACATCAAGTTGAGAGATAGTTAATGCCCAATCATGTACAGGCATCGTCCACTTTTCCTCTGCCTTCTTTATAGCACAATATACCTGCTTATACAAGGCATTTATGCTGGTAAATGAGCCTTTGGTCTTAGTGAATTTCCTAATTTGCCTATGTAGCCCCTCTATGGGATTGGTGGTGTAGATTATCCTCCTAACTGGACCAGAATACTTAAAATAACCAGACAAGTTTTCCCAATTATTCTGCCAAGATTTTATAACCATAGGGTACTTTGTGCCCCATTTTTCATCTAATTCCAACAGATAATTCTCGGCAATTTCCTTGCTTGAAGCTTGATATACCTTCTTTAAATCGCTCAAAAAACTCTTCGCATCTTTACTGGCCACATACTTCAGTGAGTTGCGTATCTGATGCACTATACACATCTGCACTTCCGCATTAGGAAAGACACTGTTTATAGCTGCAGGAAAGCTTTTCAGCCCATCAACGCAGGCAATAAGGATATCTTCTACTCCTCTTTCTTTGAGGTCATTTAGCACTCCCAACCAGAAGTTAGCTCCTTCACTTTCAGCCAAATAAAAACCTAATACTTCTTTTTTGCCATTTTGATCTATGCCTAATATGTTATACATGCATTTACTTACGCAATGCCCGTCCTCTTTGACTTTAAAAAACCATGAAAACTATCGGATATACAGACTGCAGCGGGCGACTACGCCATTCGTTGATTACTGGTAGCAATTTGTCAGTAATACTTGATATCTCTGCCACCGATATTTTGTGATCATAAATTTCCTCAACATGTGACACTATATCTCTATAGCCCATACCACTGGCAAATGTGCTCAAAATCTTCGTTTCAAGCTCTGGATGTAAGTTTGTTTGCCTTTTTTTGACTATTTGTGGTTCGAAACTTCCTTCCCTATCTCTTGGCGTCAAAAGCTCAAATGACCCTGCGCTTGTACGTAAAGTCTTTGCATTCCTCCCATTTCTTCGATTATTCTCTTCGCTTTCAGCCGACAAGTGGTTTTCTATTTCACCTTCCAGGCTTATCTCCAGCAACTTTTTTATAAACGGTGTTAATGCTCCATCTCTTCCTGTCAACGGTCTTCCTTCTCGTATAGACGACAGGATATTTGTTTCTAATTCTTTATAATCTACCAAACCGGTAGTTCTGTTTACTACTTTCTGACTCATTGTCAAACCTCCATTTTTTTATATCAATTTATTACTTTTTTTTCGGTTTGACACAGTTTATTTAACACTCCCCCTTAGACAATCTGCCAACTTCTGATTTTGTCCATTCTGGGCGGGATTGTTGAGTTCTCTGATCTTAAATACTACATTTACTTCATCAAGATCAATGTTGACTTCTTTTACTAATGTCCTAATAAGACTACGTTTAGCTTGCCAATCTAGGTGTTCCAATTCCGATTTAACACTAGAATAAAAGCCCTTTATGCTATTTGTAATAAGATTCATTTTCTGCTGTAGTCCCTTTTGATCAATCACCTTTTTCTTCTCTCCTTCAATCTCTTTTAAACGTTCCTTCATTTTTTTCATTGCCTGCTTAAAGTCTTCCTTACTTATATATTTTTCCTCACTTGTATTCTCTTGAATATAATAATCATTGATAAGTTCTTTAATATTTTGTTTTAATTGACTCTCACGTCTTGCAAACCTTTCATCTAATAATTCATTCTTATGTTCTGAAATTCTACATTGGTACTCCTTTACCATCCTATCTGGATTTTTTAATACACTTTTTACTTCTTCCCACACACCTGTTTCTAACACTTCTCCACGAATAGATCCGTTAGTGCATACCTTATTACCGTAAAAATTTCTTGTACCCAGGCAAGTGTAATAAGTATACACAATCTTTTTTTCTTTGCTGTAATTTCGCCTTCCGCAGTAAGCACGTCCACAACACTTACACACAACTAGCTTTTGCAACAGATATGTCTCTTTTCTTTGCTGCACTCTTGCTCTCTGTTTATTCTCAATCAATTGTTCTTGTACTACATTAAACAAATCCTCGTCAACTATTTTCGGCACCGGTATATGAATCCAATTCTCCTCATCTGTACTGTAAATAGAGTGAGTTCGCCGGCTGTTGCTTTTTTTTGGTTTGACTTCTAGCATTACTGGGCCCGCCTTTGTTTTACCATATGCTGCTAGCCCCTTGTATGCTGGATTTTTTAACATCTTATGGATGGTGCTTGAATGCCACACCTCTTTTCCTGTTTGTGTTCTAACAGAAGCTTCTCTTAGTCTCTTTACCGCTTCTCTAATACTTATCCTTTCCTCTCCAATCCACATGAACACCTCTCTCACTACTTTTGCTTCCTCTTCATTAATTTCAAATTTGTTTTCTCCTCCTTTTACATGCTTTCTTATATATCGATAACCATAAGGTGCATTGCTTATTACACTCACACAACCTTCTCTTGCTGCATGCAGTTTTCCCCTCATGCTTCGTATCAAGATTTGTCTCAGTTCAAACCTTCCTACTGCTCCTTGCACATCTGTCATTAAATCGGACTCTGGTGTATCATCAACCTTATGATTTGAAAAGATTATTTCTACTCTTGCTCTCTTAAATTCATCTATTACATCTCTTTGATCTACAGGATCACGTGACAACCGATCTAGTGAATAGATATAAATCTTATTAATTTTTCCTTCTGCTACTTTATCACGTAATTTCTTTAAACCTTCACGCTCTAAATTTGACCCTCTACGGCCATCGTCAGTGAATACATATTCTTCCAATAACTCATGTCCATCTACAGCAATTCTACGCTTAAGCTCTGCAATTTGGCTCTCTATTGTATGATCCCGCACTTGTCGGTCTGATGAAACTCTTGCATACAAGGCCACCGTTATCATCTTTTTCTACCTCCTTTTCGTTGTTTCTTTTTACTGAATACTTTAGTAACTGCTCGTAAGCTTCTGATAAATGTTTATCTGCTAACTCATCAGGCTCATATCGACAGGTCACAGTTAACGTTCTCTTTCTCATAATTTCTCCTGTAAATGTTTTCATAGTTCAGGCACTCCCTTTTTCCATAAATCCATTACTCTTGCGAAAAAGACGCAACTGTTAACCTTTATTTCTCTCAGCTTTTATGCAAAATTTTAGAAACACATACGCTATCTTTCATCAATTGAGCACTCTCCCAAATCATCAAGCTTCTTTTTTCCCTCTAATGATAAAATTTCCCTTTTTCCATAATCACCTCTTTCTTAGCCACAGCCCTTCTAAATTTTCACAAGCTCTTCTTTTGCCACTATCACACCTGCTGCTGATACGACCCTTATTTTTCTATGAACTCTCTCTGCTTATTTGCGATTTTTACGTTCTCTAACACTTCTTTTATCTCTTTATTATTTCTCGCATAATCCATTGCCGTTTTGCCAAATTTATCCTTTTGCTCTACATTTGCTCCCGCTTTTACTAGCTCTTCTACTATTTTTACCTCACTTACCATGCATGCCAGGTGTAACGCGGCAAATTTGCTACTTCGTTCCACTGCGTTTACCTCTACTCCTGCCTTTATCAGCTCCTTTGTATTTTCTACACGTTGTCCCATTACTGCTAAGTGCAATGGTCTATATTGTCCCGCATCTGCCACATTTATATCTGCTCCTTTTTTGATTAATAACCTCACTTTTTTTGGATCTGGCATTCCCACCGCGTAATGCAATATCGTCCTTCCTTTTGTGTCTTTTTTATTAATATTTTCTATTGAGTTATCTAATACTTCTTTCCACGACTTATTAAACTCTTCTCTTTCTTTCTTACTAAATTTTACCATAATGTTCCTCAGTTATTAATGCAATTTAAAGTGCCTCCAATTTGGCTCACTTTAGCGCTTAGCAAATCTTGTTTATTTACTAGCTACTTTTTCACTTAGGGCTGTTTTGGCATAAAAAGCAAGTTTTTTTTACAAAATATACACATTTTTTTCGCATATTAGATTAAGATATAAATCTATATACTTAATCTGTTAAATAATAAGCGGTTCCTCTCCTGCTGTTGTCAGCTTTTTCTTTTAAATTTAGGCTTCCTATTTTTCCTATTATCTTGTAGCCAACCCTTTTACTCCCTTCTCTTACAGAAAGCTCTTTTTATAGCCCTTTTATCTTCTCATCCATATCTTCTAGCTCTTTTTCCACTTCCATCAGTGCCTTCTTGACCAATGGCGCTTCTTCTAACTTTTCCCTTATTTCTTCAAACCTTCTTTCTCCTTTTTCTTTTAAATCTAGGCTAAATATCGCATCTACTGTCCGCTCCGACAACTCCCTTAGTTTTTCTAGCAACTCTTCAGTTCTCGCATAATACATTGCTGTTTTGCCAAATTTATCCTTTTGCTCTACATTTGCTCCAGCTTTTACTAGCTCTTTTATTATCTCTTTTGTTTCTCCTGTCTTGCATGCTATATGTAGTGGTGTATATCCTTTTTGGTCTTTCGCATTTACGTCACCTCCCGCTTCTAATATTGCCCTCACGTTCACTATTTCCCTCATAAATACTGCTTCATGTAGGGGGGTCCTTCCTATGTAGTTCCCAGTATTAACATTCGACCCTGCTTTTATTAGCTCCCTTACTGTCTTTTCACAACTCATTAAGCTCGCACTATGTAATGCCGTATATCCTCCATCATCTATAGCATTTACATTTGCTCCTCCTTCTATCAGTGCTTTTACATTCTCTACCTTTCCATAGAATGCCGCTAGGTGCAATGGTGTCTCGCCTCTATTGTTTCTATCGTTTGTACCTGCACCTTTTTCTATTAATAACTTTATTACTTCTGGATTTGACACTTGTGCTGCTCGGTGCAATATTGTGCAACCTGCTGCGTCTTTTTCATTTATTCCACGAAATGAATTCTCCTTTAATTTTTCCAGTCTTTTATTTAAATTGAACATTTTAGTTACCTCACTATAAAAACATACATAAAGTCGCCAATTTGGCTCACTTCAGTGCAAGATCAATTTCTTATGTTTACCTACACCTACCTAATTTATAGCTGTTTTGGCATGGAAAAGCAACTTCTTTTTTTCAAAAAACACACATTTTTACCGAATGTTAATGTAGTATATGAAGATATAAATATATGTATTTAATTCATTAAGCATATAGGTTGTTTTTCTTCCCAGGACCTGTTCAAATGTCGATGTTCATGCCATGTTAGTACACCTGGGTAAAACACTAAAATGTAGTTTTCTAGCTCGTATGTTGCATTTTTTTGCTTTGAATCCAATTCGTTTTCAAAATGAATGTAGTGTTCTGCTACGCTAAATCTTATTATTTTGGGGGTAGAGAAATTCTTTACTTGATAGTGGTGAACGGCAAAAAATCTTTCTAAAATTGGCTTGTATTTTAAATTCCACAGTTGTTCAGATAGCTTATCACTTCCTAGTAAAAACCTTTTTCCCCTCTCTTCTATACTACTTACTGGAAAACATGCGTTTATTTCTCCTAAACTCCAACTGTCCGATAATACTATCTGCGCTTTAGCAAACTTAATCTCAGGTAATAAGCTCTGTGGTAGCGGATATAACGTTTTTAAATTATTCCACTGATGACTTCTTTCATAAATACCGTTATAATTCTTTGTGTGAGGCTCGGTTTCTCCAAGGATTGCTACATCTAGCCTATACAGATCATTACTTAATGCCTGCTCATAATGATCGCGTAGATAGTTTTCTATAATCCTAATAACTGGACCACTAGACCTGAAAAAATTTACTCTCCCAAATGATAACACTGGTCCATCTTTTTCTATTTTTACCCCCGAATAGTCAGAAAGAAGATCTCCAAATAAACTCTCATCCAATATAAATCTCTGCGCATTATAATAATCGTTAAAAATCCTCATTAGCCGTGATCTTGCTGGCAATGATAGTTTTGCTAATTCTACTACTGCATCAACGAAGAAGTCGTTCGGAACATCTTTTATCCCTATCTGTAATTCAAAAAAGTGTTCTCCGGGTGGCTCTTCAATAATTGTAATATCTTCTATATTTGCCCACTTCAGTGCTATTTTCAGCGATGCTGGTGTTCCTCTCAAACGCTGAAATTTTATTCCTTCTTTTATCGCCTTTCTTTTGTCTTTTACCCAGCGTAGAATTTCCCCCAATCCATATTCTTCAACCAACCACGGCAATATTTTTTCCCCTAGGCTAAATTTAAATCCTTTTACACAGCTTGGGTCTACTTTGTAATCGATTGCATCAATCAGCGCTTTTTCTTGCTTTGTTGCGTTTGGTGGTAATAGCATTAATTCAACTCAACATTTAAACTTCTTAAGGCAGCACACTCATTCCCCAGTACCACAACATCCTCTCTTGGCTCGATTAATTCTACGTTTTCTACCCCATCCACAAACAGGTTGGCTATAATCCATGATTTCGTTACTTTCCATCCTAATCTTTTCGTTGTTTCAAATTTTTCTATAAATTGCTTCTTCACCGTTTCAATAATATCTGGTCTTTTAATGCTAATTTTACTGTGGATATCTATTTCTATAATATTGCAACTTACCACTTCTATTGTATCTGTTAAAATCCTCACATCCTCCCTGTTTAGCTGATTTCTGACAATTTCTAGTAATTCTTCTGGCAGTGTGGATAATTCTGTGGATAAGATTGAAACTTGTACTTTTCCTGGTACAGGTGATTCTACTAATGCATCTTTTACTCTCGTATCTGCTGATAATGCATAATACCGATAATTTCCTCCTGTGCTTGAGCCAACTATTCTTGCCTTGATTCTTTTTCTAAATCGTTCATCCTTTTCCCCGTTCTCCCTTTCCACTCCGTAAAATTCAGCTAAATCATCAAGTTCTTCTCCCCTTGCAAACTTAAGTAAGTTGCCCCTTGCTGCTTCGTTTATTCTTTCTCTCAGCAAAAGTTCTCGCCATGCTGCTACCTCTAAAATCTTTATTGCTGGGTCACTTTCTACTAATGCTGTAAAACTTGAGTCTCGACGTATCAACTCCTCCTTCATACGTGAAAAGATTTCTTCGAAGTTCAGTGGCTCAATAATGTTAGGCTGCTCCATCTTTATACCACAACTCCATCAAAGCGAATCTTTTCCCCCATTGGTAAGTACAATCCTTCTAGGTCAAGCGTTACTTTTCCTTCTTTCACTTCTGTTATTTTTACTTTTTCTAACTTAAATCTCTTTTCCCACTTTTGTAGTGCTTCTGCTGTTGCTGCGTAAATTTCTAACGTAAAATCACGATTGATTGGCCGGTCAACTAACTCAAGTAATCTTGACCCATAGTTCCTGCGCATTATTCTGCTGTTAATAGGAGTAGTTAAAATATTAACTATTGATTGCTTTAAATGTTCTATTCCTTCTAACTCTTTTCCAGTATTAACGTCCATTCCTCGCATAAACACGTTGCCTTTTGTGTTATATCTGTTTAATCATTTTCTTCTTAGTACTTGCGTATTTTTCACGAGCTATAGAGATAGCTTTTCTCAACTTCTCCTCAAGGATTTCCTTAGGAGGCAACTGTCTTAAATACTGTGCAACATGAATATTAGATCCTTCAAGCTCCAGGTATTCTATATCTTCTTGATCCTTATCAGCACACAAAATAATCCCTAGGGGTTTTTCTTCATCTGGTTTTCGTTCATTTTTATCTAACCAATTTAAGTACCATTCCATCTGTCCTTTATAAGCTGGTTCAAATCGACCAATTTTTAGTTCTATTGCAATAAGGCGCCTTAATCCCCTATGAAAAAATAGCAAGTCTAAATACCTATCAATTCTTTCGGTACTCATCCTTTTTTGACGTGTCACAAAACAAAAATCATTACCAAACTCTTGTAAAAATTTTACCAATTCATCCAAAATCGTATTTTCTAGATCAGTCTCACTATGACTTGATGGCAATTCCACAAAGTTAAGGAAGTATGGATCGTGAAAAATGAATTCGGGGGCTAACGTATTTTCTTCACGTAACTGTTTGATGCTTTGTCTTATGAAGTCCTCAGGCTTTTTTGCTAGTGCTGTACGTTCATACAACATGGTATCGATTCTACTACGTAGTGCTCTAACACTCCATCTTTCAATACGACACATTTCTATATAATAATTACGCTTCAGCTCATCAGAAATTGCAATAATTTCTACAAAATGTGACCAACTCAATTGTTGTGACAGTGTCGCGACAATTTCTTGATCGGGAAAGAATTTGGAAAATTGCACCATCCGAAACAATGAAGCTCTATCAAATCCACGTCCATATTTCATCTGAAGTTCTTTTGCAAGTTGGGAGATGATTTGCTTCCCATAATCTGCACGTTTGTGCTTTAGGATATCTTGATCAATTCTGGAGCCAATTTCCCAGTTTAACAATACTAGAGTAGAATTGAATTGAACAGAAAGATGATTCTTTGCTCTATCTATTAAATTACTAACGTCTCCTAATAGGCTAGTAGTTATATCCATGTTCATAATTTTACTTTTGGTAAGTATAGCACATGGTTTATTTTTATTCTGAAAAAACATTACTACTTCCACTTATTACCTTAAAACCACAAGATACTGAATCCCCAACTCTTCCTATACCATGACCATTTGCAAACACTGTTTTTGACCCTTGTGCCATTACCTTACCTTCTGTAAAACTATCTCCTTGCCGACAAACTGGTCTTCCGTTTACAAATATATCTCTGCTTCCACTTATATAAAAATGCGGCAACGCTTCCCCGCAGTGATCTCCTAGGCATATAACTGATTTATTCATTCCTTTTCCTAATTTAGATTTATTCTTTGTGCCTTAAGTTTTATTCCATCCTTTGTCATCTCTACGCTTGATCCTTCTACTTTCAACGTTATTTTATCTACTACTTCAATCTCAAGATGATGATTCTCCTTGTCGTACGATAATTTTGTTCCATCTTGAAATTTTACACTATTTATTTCCTTTTTATTCTCCGGAGGCGGATATTTCTCCTGATATATTGCCGGTAACACCACTCCTAATGATAATTCCCCAAATGGTGATAACACTACCACTTGCTCATCAATATTCGGTGGTGACCAGCTTTCAGCTCGGCAAGTAATCCATGGTAACCAATCTGTTAAAAATTCTCCTACTTTGACCCTTACTCTTGCTTTTTCATAGTCGATTTCTTTCACTAGACCTATACGAATAATATTCGCTAGCCTTCTATTTAGCTCTGCAATGGCAAAATTATGGTCTAACATTTATATTTCCCACGTTTATGGTATGTGGCTTAATTTTTCCCTCTAACCAGACTGATTCTCCCAAATGCAGCTCGTGAACCCATTCAACTAACCACACTAAATACGCATCCAACTCTGGCCTAAATCCGTCAATTTCCGCAGATATAAATTCTCCTGGCGAAACATTTTCCACGTTCCAAGTATTTTTACTTACAACCCTTGCAACTTCCGCTGCCAGTGACCTTACCACTACCTGAGAATCCTCGACTGTTCCATCAACTACTACTCTTGCCTCAAATCTTGCCCTCAACGCTAATTCCTCAGTCCCCGGATCTTTTCCTGGTTCTAAACTTGCAAGCTCTACAAACACTGCTGGCGCTATTATTTCCCGACGTTCTGCTCTATACATTTCGCACGTTTGTATTGCTGGGATTTCTTCTTTTAGCGTTTTACAAATTGCCTGATGTAAATTTCCCCAGAACATTATTTCATATAACTCATTTGCTGATCAAAATACTTCTCAAATACTCTCTCTACTTCATTATCAACTAACTCTTTCATTATTTCCCGAGCTTGCGTGTTTACTTTAATTTCATCTATTGGTATGTACCTTCTTTTCTATATGACCATTTTTCATTGTTGCTATAAATGCTCCTTCATACATACGGCTTCCTACTTTTGCTCCTATCTTTGTCTGTTTTATACTCCCAAGTTTTGCTACTCCTATCCACTGCGAACTCAGCTTCACTACTGACCATAAACGCTTTCTATTTGCTTTATCCACACTTAACTTTTTTCTCATTGCTTTTTTTGGTATTTGTTTTTCTTCGCTAACTTGTTTGACAGTTTGCGATCTTACCCATAGTGCTGTTTTGTTTAATGCCCTCACCGTCGCTTTTTCCACTTTTTTCCTTTCAGCATCTATACTTTGTATTACCTTTTCAATACTACCGGTAACTTCAACGTTAATACGCATTTACACCCCTGACGCTTGAATTTTCCAGATTATTCCTGAATTATTCCTAAGCGGCGGTGAGTGTACTCTGTATCTACAACTACCTATAGAAAAAGTATCTCCCACCATTGGCTTTAATACATCAAACACACTTACTTCTAAAGTCAAAATTTCTCCTACAAATTGCCCTTCACCAATCCCGTATAATCTATCTGGCTGTTGCTTTAATATCTGCACCATGTATGACTTATCCTTTGATTCATACAACGCTTGCTGCCCTAGATGTGCAAAACAATCTTTCAATAATCTTTTTATTTTTTCTTGCATACTTTACCTTTATGCACTAATCTCTACATGCACGCTAAGAAGGGGCATACTGGTAGAGCACTTTCATGCCTCACCACTTTTGTAGTTGCTCTACCAGTATTGTTATGCTGCAACGACTTTGATTAATATTCCTGGGCGATGGCACATTGGTAAAGGATTTGACTGAGTATGTAAATCGGTCCCTCTATCAAATCTTCTTGGCTCTTGTTTTGCATATAACGGTTGCCCTAGTGTATTTACTGTTTCATTGAAGTCCGCTGGGGCAAAGTAAGTAGTAAATGTGCTTGCTG
This sequence comes from Wolbachia endosymbiont (group A) of Hedychridium roseum, assembly GCF_964028325.1. Lineage (NCBI taxonomy): Bacteria > Pseudomonadati > Pseudomonadota > Alphaproteobacteria > Rickettsiales > Anaplasmataceae > Wolbachia > Wolbachia endosymbiont (group A) of Hedychridium roseum. The sequence continues at coordinate 1,313,164 of NZ_OZ034755.1, forward strand.
TTCCTAGTGGAAAACAGTGTCCCGTGTCTTTTTCTATAAATCTTCTCACATTTCCTTCAGGGTCAGTTGCTTGCCCTCTGTACTCCTCAAATGTTATTCCACAGAACGTAAATCCTGATCTCATGTCGTTCCGGAGTGCTGCTCCTTCTTGCCATCTCTCGTATGCTTCTTTTACCTTGGTATGAGAAGTTAAAGCGTCAAAAAACTCTGGGCTTACCAGCGCATGAATCCCGGTCATATATTCACCACTTAAGTTGTCCTCAACATGCCTCAATACTTCCAGACACTTACGCTTGACATCGGTGGTTGCTGTTCCCAGCGCAAAATTTACTACTTTTGGCGTAATTTCAAATTCGTTGTAAAGGTTTAATAACTCACTGCCATCAGCATCCAGAATAATCCCTTTTAACGCCCCCATCCGCAAATGTTCTAACGTTATCGCATGTTTGTTTCTCATCAACTCCAGGTGATCTGTTACTACACTCGCCAACGCTTTCAGTTCATTCTCTGACCCAAATGCTCTTATTCCTTGCACTTCCTCTGGTAACACTACATCATCATGGGGAATATGTGGTATCGTAAATGTTCTTATTTTTCGTTTTCCACGTTTTCCCACTGTTGCTGGTGCTCCCGGAACTTGCGTTGGTAATAAACTCAATACTCCGTTTTGCTCTTCTATCGTAATATGTCGAAATCTTACCGATCTACTTGGAAATAAATTTAAATTTTCGACGCGACCATAATTTATCGGCAATATGTTTATTGCTTTAGTTAATTTCGTCATACTAAATGCTGGATTTGTAAATGGATTTTGCATTCTTTCCCCCTTTCCCTTTAATGCTGTGTGTTTTAAGTTGTTTCTATGTAAGTTGCTGAGTCTGGTAGCTCGTTAAACTCCCTTGCGGATGATAACGCCTCGTGCTTCAAGTTGTTTTATTGCTGCAGCTTTTTGCTCTTCTGTTATATTTGCTGGCCACACCACTGCATGATCTGCTAACATTGCAATACGAGTAATGATTACTGCTTTGGTGGTTTCCGTTGCGTTTACATCACTTGTTATTACACCTATCGCTGTTTGTGTTCCATCCGTGGCCGTTGGATTTATTATCTTAATCATGTTATCTTTATCATAGCCAACAACTGTTCCAAGTTTGAGGTTTTGTCCTTTGGCTACGGTTATTTCCTCTCTTGTATAATCTCTATATACTTCATATTTCAGAAGGTCACCTTATATGTTAAAAACAAGTTCATAAATATTACAAAGTGGTAATATTAAGAACATGCAGAGAAGAGGAACCGTAGATCGCCTTGGTCATAAAGGACCGTAATTTAGCAAGGTTCTCTTCCCTGATTATTTACTGAAAAGTTCCGAACAACTGATTGAGCTTTTAGGCTCGTATATAAGGGTGGAAAATGCAGTATTACATGTTATTCTATGGAGGAATTATGAATTTATCAAATATCATTGCTGGCATTGATGTTAGCAAAAATAAACTAGATATCCACATTCATCCACTTGGACATTATAAAGTATTTGAAAATAACGTTCAAGCTATTGATCAAATACTCGACTTTTTGCATTTACATAATGTAATCAAAGTTGGACTTGAAGCAACTGGTGGGTACGAAAAATTATGTGCTTATACTTTACTAAGCAATGGTTTCGAAGTATATGTAATTCAACCTAGATGGGTGAGAGACTATGCAAAAAGCCTTGGTATTGCTACTAAAACTGATAAAATAGACTGCAGCATTATCTCACGTTATATTAATAATACAGATATGCGCGTTACTCCTTTAAAAGTTAGTAATGTTGACTTCTTGAGGCAAAAGCTATCTCGTAAAAATCAACTAGTAGAAATGGCAAAAATACAAAAAACTCAAGCTCATCAAGTAACTGATATATCCATAATCAAACAAATGGAAGAGCTACTTGTCATATTACAGAATCAAATTCAAGTTTTAGAAGATGAGATGATTGAGTTGATTGAACAAAGTCAAGAGCTTAAAAAAAAATACATATCAATAACTAGTATACCAGGTGTAAGTAAAATCACAGCTATTACTATTATTTGTTATCTGCCAGAATTAGGAACTCTTCAAAGAAAGCAAATATCTAGCATTGCCGGAGTTGCACCTTTTAATCGAGACAGTGGTTTTAATAAAGGAAAAAGGTGCATTCAAGGCGGTAGGTCACAAATTAGAACAGTCTTGTATATGTGTATTCTTAGTGCGCGGAAATGGAATTCTTTCATAAAAACTTTTTTTGATAGGTTACATAATCAATATAAAAAACCATATAAAGTTGCTTCCACTGCTGCTATGAGAAAGTTACTTTTACTTGCTAACTCTTTAGTAAGAGATGACAGGGTTTTTACTGAGGAATACAGCCCTAAGTCTGCTTAGATCCAACACTAGCAGATTAGTGTGGATGTGGATAAGTGCGCTTACACAGACTGAAAGCACTTATCCACATCCACACTTTTTAAAAGAATTTAAATCAAATATTACAACTTATTTTTCCAACAGTTGCTGGTGCTCCTGGAACTTGAGTTGGAAGTAGTGCTAAAAAACCGTTTTGTTCTTCAATGGCAATATGGCGAAACCTTACTGATTTACTCGGAAAAAGTTTTAAACTTTCAGTTCGACCAAAACTAATTGGTAAAATATTAATAGCTCCAGTTAATGCTGTCATATTGAATGCTGGATTTGAAAGTGGATTTTGCATAATGTTTAGCTCCTATTAAAAATTAATATAAAATTCAGATTCCTTTACGGACAATAATACCCCTCTCTTCAAGTTGTTTTATTGCTGCTGTTTTTTGCTCTTCAGTTATATTTGCTGGCCAGACAATTGCATGATCAGCAAGTAAAGCTACGCGAGTAATGATTACTGCTTTAATATCTGCATCTTTACTATTTACATCGTTTATAATCACACCTATTGCTGTTTGAGTACCATCTGTGCCTAGCGGATTTAGAGCTCTTATAAAGCCCCCATCATCTGTCTTTTTGCTAACCACTGCTCCAAGCTTTAGGTTTTGTCCCTTAGCAACAGTAATTTGGTCACGTGAGTATAGATTTGATGCCTCATATTTTAAGAGGTCACCAAGATTATTTGGTTCAGTTATACAAGACATGTTTTTCTCTTGGAAATTTTGGCTGATAAAGTTATTAATTTTGTTTTTTCCGCTGAATTTGTAGTTGCTATAGTCCGCGGAATAGCTTTAGCTTTGTAGGTTTATATATTTTGTCGTGCCTTGGCTGCCTGCATCAATAAATCCTCCGAAATTACGTAAAATATGTTAAAAGCATCTTTGGCTTTATAGCCCACCAAGTAAAAATTATTTTTCAGTATTTTTCATTTCTCTATTGACTTTTAACACAACTGCTTATATGGGTCGCTACTTTTAGCTTCAATACTAGCATTCTTATCAAGAAAAAATTTGACCATATCTAGGTCACCACTATAAGCGGCTACATGCAGAGGTGTTCTACCATCATTATCTTTAGCTCCAATATCAGCACCTTTATCCACAAGAAACTTAGCTATATTCAAATTGCCTTGCTGAGCAGTCCAGTGCAGAGGGTTACAACCATAGATGTCTTTATCTTTAACACTAAAATGCTTCCTATCAAAAAGAATTTCTACTATGTCCAACCTACCTTTTTGGATAGCAATGTATAAAGGTGTTAAACGTTTACCTTCAATATCAATAGTTTCAATTTTTCTAGTTAAATCTTCAGCTTCACTGATATCACTTTGCACTATAGCATTAAATACCTGCTCTTTTAATAAATTTACTTTCTCCTTGTTAAAGTCCTCTATAATATCCTCTGAATTACAAACAGAGACTATGCACTTTGGATTAGAAACCATTGTATCATTAAAAGCGAACATCATTTCTCTTGCAGGTTGATAATTACTCCAATTCTCCACTTTTGCAATGGTGCTATTTCCATATGATAGCACTAAACTACCATCAGCAATCTCCATATCAAAACCCAATACAGACTTATCTCTAAAATCAACTAAACCAATGTCATTCTTGCTGATAGGTTGATTATGATAAATTTGTAATCCTTGTTCCTCTGGTTGATAGTATCTGAAAAAGCTAGGATTGATCTCTAGATGCTCAAGCCTTAAGTTTGTACTATCGATTTTATAAAGCTCATTGTTTATTCGTAATACAATTTGTTGATTCTCTGGATTTTTAAAATAATCAACTAACCCAATGGATAAAGACCATTTAGTACCTTTACTATCAAGTATTGTAATATCTTGTATCTCTAAACTACCCTCTGTAAGGTCAGAGATTGATTTGCCATAACATTCATTTATATAATCCCTTTTACCTTCTTCTATGCTTATACCATCAACATCTGTTACACTTAACTCAGCAAAATCAATGATACTATAAGGTATGTTTTGATAAGACACCACTTTGTTTTTTATTTTTAAATTGAGCCTTATTGGCGACAATGAAGTTTTGCTATTTAATGTATCTGGTAGTTTGATAATATACTGGTGTTGCCCTTTCTCTCCTTCTATTGTAATGTCCTGATAGTAATTACACAGCATCAGATAGTGATCATAACCATAGTTCCGTCCACCATTAAGGTATTTCTGATAACTACTTGTAACGTCAGAGCTACTATAGCTAAAATCAACAATGACTTGACCTGAGTACATGCCAGCAATTATCACTTTTTCACTAGGTACTCCCATATGGTTTTTAATAACTTCTACTTGAGATACTGGTATGTCAAAATTATTGTTATTGACAATATCTTTTGCAATTTGGTAAGTATCAAGTAATTGTTGGTCTAGAATACTTGCTTGTATAAATGCTTTTAACTTTTTTGCACTATTTTGTATTACCTCTCTACTAATATCACTTCCTGAACTTTTCAGCTCTTGATATCTAATATCTTCTATTGTATCAGACAAAGACTTATCTTGTATTGCAACAGACTCTGTTATTCCATTGCTATTTACTTGAATTACTAGATTTTTAAAATCATTGATTTTAGTACTTGAAACAATACTTTGTGTATTATTAGCTAAAACATCTAAGCTATAGCCGACCTTTTCTATATCTTCACTTATTCCCCACTGTGTGATATTAGCAACTTGAACCTTTATTATGTCAATATTTCCTTTTATTTTTCCTGTACTGCCCAAATCACTTACTATCTTAGCATTATCACTATCTTCATTAACAACAAATATTGTTTGTTTTAATCCCCTGTTATGCACATTTTCTTTGTTAACTACTCTAACTTCATAATCTTTGTCTGTGCAGTTAAATGAATTCTCCCAGACTTCTGCATTTTTTACATTAATCAATCTTGTTTTACAGTGAGTAGTAATATTTTGCTTGCTGTCAGAATTAGACACATAGTTATATGTGTTAACCAATCTTATGTTATTACTATTACCATAACGTATAGTTCCACTATGCAAATTTGCAGCGATATTATTAGCTTTAACATTCATTACTAGAGTATTTTCTTTTCCTGGTCCACCTTCAAGAGTACCAGACATATAGTCATTAATAATAAAAATAGTTTCATTATTTTTTGAGCCGACATAACGTATATTACTACCCTCTGAAATATGCATTACTGCTGGATAATTTGCTGCTGCTGTTAATGTTTTAGGTCCTGAAATATATAATACTGATCCTCTAGGAAATGTTTGCTTTTTTGTATTACTATGCTCTTTTCTTGTTGGATTAGTAAAGATAAAAGGTTCTCCTGAGAGAGTAAAGCTCTCTTGACAATTTCTATAAATTTTGCCACTGTTACATGGAGCGAACGCATCGTCACCTTTGTGCTTTGTATTGATTGTTTTGCTGCATTGAGATTTTTGTATCGGATTTGTTAATGGTGCATCTACAATTCTTAAGCCAAGATTTTCATACTCGTATTTTGTTAGATGAGGGATATGTTTTGCATCCGTATTAACAACATAAACTTTCTTTTCTTCAATCTCTTGATAGCATTGAGGACTATTCTTTATACCACAGATAAACCTTTCCCAACCTTCACTCATAACCAAAGTATAAGGTGTCATAGTCAATATCTTAGAGATATCAATAGAAGACAAATCTCTTTTTACACTAGAGGCTATATTGATCTTGTCAAAAGAGATATCTTTATATTTTTTTTCTAAATCACATGTCCACTTCATCTGCGTCGCACACTCAGGACCATACGGTGATGGCATAATACATATAGCCTGTGCACCCATATTTTTAATCACCTCACTATATTTCTCTTCAATGGAGATTACGTATTGTACAACCGCATCTATGTCATAATTGTCATTTAACAGTTTAATAGCTGCTTCTTTTACGTAAGTTAAATAACCTTTTATTCTAATTGTGTCTTCATATTCTTTTTCTACATCTCTTCCTGTAAAAAACTTGATTACCCCTGCAAAAAATACTTCCGCTTGTTCACCACCAGGTAATAGAGGTACTTGTTCTGCTATTGCTTTTGTATACTCTATTCTCTCATGAATTTCTACACCAATTGTTATTAATACATCAGCAACCATAGTAACTACTGCTGCCCTACCCAAAACTTTGCCTGCAGCAGATAATCCTCTTAAAATCTTAGTAGTTGTACTTACACTTTTCACTGTAAAGCTAACTCCTGCACTTACAGGCCTTATGCTCATGCTTGCTAGTTTTACACCACTACTAGCTGTCCAATAATAATTTAGTGGATGATGATTACCTTGAGCTATTTCGTTTATACTATATCCAAATTGATAAGCAATAGTTGCAAATGTAATACTTTGAACTATAGGATTACTGATAATCTTAACAAACGTTTGACGTACAGGCTGTGGTACCTTACTAATCAATTTTCCCACTTTACTATTAGGAGAAATACTTACGCTTGTCCTAACATCATCCATAGCATCTAGTATACCATTGATACCAAATACTTGCTTTAAAGCATTATTATCATGTCGTCCAAGTGTTGCTGTATCACTTATACTATCAAGCAAGTCATATATAGCCATCATGGAAAAAAACTTTCCACCTTTTGCTCCTTTTATTTTCGCTGAATCAAATTTATCACGATCAAATGCAATTCCTTTTTCTTGAAGGCTGCTTTCTACATTACTAATATAATCTGCAAAAACTTTTTCACCAAGATCATCAAAATGATTTTTAAACGTATCAAAAGTATCTTCCCTAACACCTTTTGCTAGCAAGTTCTGTTTAATTTCCTCTACAATATTAGAGTAATCTTGATTAGTTTGAACATCACCTATATCTTCAATGTATTTTTTATTCTCTAACAACTGCTTATCATTTGATAGTTGATGTAATTTATTATGAATTTTCTCTCTTTCTGCATCTGTAGTAAAATTTTTAATTATATCATCGAATTTTACTTCATAGCCATCGATGCTTAAATAATACTCAATATTTTGTCCTTTTATTTTTTCTTTTATAACGCGATCCTTATCTCTGACTACTTTTACTAAGATCTCAATACCATCACTATAATCATCTACAAAATATCTTTCTGCATTCTTCATTTCTATAATATCACCTATTATCAATTTTTTATCATTACCATTGTTATCTTTTACTTTTACATATACATCAGTCCTATCAGCATTGCCTATCATATCAAACACTTGCTCACGACCTATATCTACAATTTCATTAGTTAAATCCTTAGCATTATCAATATCAAATAGCTCTTTAACACGTTGCTTTTTTTCTTCCTTTGTAACCTTTTCTTCATCACGTGAATCTATGCAGGGTATACCTATATCACGTCTTTTCCTTGTTGCACATTGGCTAAAACTAAAAATAGAACTATGAACTACCTTAACAGGAGTAAACTCATTTTTGCTTGGTAGAATAAGAGAATCTGCATTACTCGCTCCTTTGTCAAAAACAACACCCATAAAAGCCACTTTCCTGCCATCTGTAAGCGTTTTATAAGTAACACCTTTTACATACTCCTTATTTATCTGATCATTTGCCTCTTTTACTAATGCATCAGCTGTTTTACCTTCCCTTGGTCCCTTAAGCTCTAATCCTACTGGATCATACTCCTTAGCATTACTAGCTCCTTCTGCAAACTTAATACCATGAACCAGCATATCAATACGTTTTCCCCTGCCAGTTTGAAACTCTGTTAATACTAATGCTCTAGGAGATTCTTCTAATTTCAAATCACTATAATAACTAAATGCCCCATGTAACACTCCTTGAAAATGAGCCTCTTCATTAATAAAATCTCTAAAAGAAAACATTCCTTCTCCAACTTTCTTTAGTAGTGAATTATATTTATCTACTGGTAGAGACTGACCTGCTGCAGGAGTAACTTGAGACTTAAGTGCCTCATCAAATGCCTCTCTTAGTCCATTAGGGTAAGGAACATCTTTTAATTCTCCTTTGAAAAACTCTTTCCCTTTTTTGTATTCATTTAAGGAATTATATCTATTAACCTCCTCTATGTTAAAAAAATCTGACTTCTTTTCCTCATGTAAACTTATGTATACCTCTGTGATTTTGCTTTGCTCCGGTAGATCACCAGGTATAGGTATCTTTTTACTGCTACGATCCCCTCTTCCCCCTTCTCTAACATGAAAAATAAATACCTCTTTACTACGACCTTCTCTAATCAACGCAAAAGTTGTTACAGGCTTTCCGGATCTTGTGGTAGAAGCAAGAGAATATTCACCGTATGAAAATATAAATTTCTTTAGATCCGCTCTTTTAAATTTATCAGCAAGAAGAAGTTGCCCTAAGAGAAATCTACTAAAGTAATTACCTCCTTTCTCTGGCGTACCAGGAAATGTGTGATAAATACGCTCCAGTGGCTGCTTGATTTTTTCTTTAACATTAGTGACCGTATCTTGTCTTCCATCCCAATCTGAAGCTTCCTTCAAGAGTGCTTGCATTGTAGGTAGAGCAATTTCTCTGTCTTCACGAGGTGATATATGCATTGAAAATTTTTCACCTTCAGTTGAATCCAAATTTAACCCTACACACAGTACATTATCTGAAATAGTCAAAACACGCATTGTATTTGGCTGAAAGCCTTTTGCATAATCTTTTGCTTGCTCTAATGCAATAGCTGGTGTAGTTTGACTCCCATCTTTTACTTTACCTCCTTTCTCTAACTCTTTTAACTCTTCTTTAGTGGCAGCTTTCAGTTCTATAATAATAGGAACAGCATTTAATGATCTATCCTTACCACGAGGCACTAGAACAATATCAGCGTAACCTCTTCCTGCAAATTGCTCTAAGTAAACCCTGAGATTATGTCTATAGCGAAAATTTACTAAAGCACCTGCTATAAACCCATGATGTGCTGCTTCTCGTGCTTTATCAGCATAAGTAAACGAACCCTTGTATTTTGAGTGAACTTTACTGATTCTGTCAATGACTTTCTTGGAAGATTCTTCAACTTTACTTGCATCAGAATTAGTTAACTCAGCTATATAATCCTCGGGCTTGCTTTTTGTATTATCATTTTGATCTTTCCATATTTCCTCTTCTTTTTTAATTTCGTAAAAATTATGACTAATAGCAGAGTCAAGTATTTCTTTATCTTGTGTTTCAACAAAAATATTTTCTTCATTTTTGTTGATTTGCACTAACTTAGATTTAACCCTACCTTTAATTCTATCTTTAATACCTCGTGCCGTACCGATCTTTTGTTGAGTGTCAGGATGCAAATTTTCTTTTAATATATATTCCAGTTCACCAGAAGTAAATTGATGACCAGAATTACCATCTTCTGAAATAGAAAATAGTTCTATACCTTCAATAGCATCTACATCACTTTTAATTTGACTATTTTTAACAACAACTACCTTTAATGTTTTTGCAGTGTCAAAACGAAAATAAACTTTTTTAACACCTAATCTTTCCGCAATTTGTGTATCTGGTAAAATAGAAAAGCTTCCTAAAAAGAAATGCGAAAAAAACCCTTCTTTACCTACCGAATGTAAATATGATGGAACCTGGTCAATGTATGATTGAAACCTTGCTTTGAAAGATTCAAAATCACTTTTTTGTTGGGTTGAAGTACTTGGGCCAGGTTGACTAACTCCCGCTGTCTCTCGAATTAACAGCTCTATTAATTCAAAATCTTGTGGTTTTTCTTGACTTAACATATAGCCCCCTAAATTATATAATAACTTTTTATTCACCTAACCTTATATGAGATTTATCATGCATTTTGTTAAGCTTTACATCAGATAAATCACCACTTGGACCAGGTATACTCTTTTGGTCAAGATCTACATCAACAGAACCACTATAAGATAAAAACTTATTTAATGAAGCGCGATCTCCTTGCTCTAAGATGGAACATATGTAACCTGCTCGCTTAGAATTCATAAATTCTTCAATCTGTTTAGAATTAGTTTTGTCCAATATTGCCCACACTTGCTCCATACAACCTTTCTCAACCAAAGGTACTAATAAACTTCCTTGAAAAGTAGAATTGTTCATCACTTCTCCATTTAATGCTAAGGTACGATGACTATCGAATCCATCTTTCATCAACATATGCATCAAAAGCTTCGCACCTACATTTAAGTATTGCCCAGAACAACCTCCAATTTTTATATTTCTTAACCAGATACAATAATAACTACCCACCACCACATCACTTGGCTTTAAGCAGTCGAATAACTTTTGAAATTGATCAAAGTTAAACATTTCTAACATTCTACCTAGAGAACCATAATAACCATTTTTCTCCAAATCTCTTTTCAAAAGCTCTGGATATCTATCAGGATTTATTTGGCTTAAACAAAATTCAAACACATCAGGATATCCATTATCGTGTGCTGCATGCACTGCAATTTTCATAAAAACCTTATCTTTTTCCTGAGCACTTAACTCACTTTCAGGTAATGATTTTATCTTATTCCAAAAGAACTCTACTGCTTCTACACGTTTTCTACGCATACTTATTGCTGCACGGTGTAAACCAAGCACATAGGGATGCTGATCTTTTAGATCTAACTCTGCAATGTATCCACTAACGAAATGCGACCAAAATTGCATCATCGCATCTGTATACCAACTTCCACTTACTGATTTGACTAACTTTTTTAATGCATCTGAATCTCCATCCTTTATTTCATCTTCCCGTTTAAAATGCTCAAATAGGGTAATGATGTCTTCTTCTAAGCAACACCAACATGCAATTTGGTAACGATCAAAATCATCTAGCGGATTATTTGTACCTTTCCAACTCTTGGGTTCAATCATCTTTTTAGCCACTATTCTTCTATTGAGTTTGATACCATGTATCGTATCGGTTTTTTCCCAACATTCTTCATCTGACAATATATCAAGGAAAAAAGGAAGGTTTCCGGTATTAATAGTCTCCAAGTACCCACGCCCCCAATTCCTTATTTGAAGTTGCTTAGATTCTTTATAAGGATCGTCATCCTTAATAATAGAGAAAGCTGCCTTGGTTAGGTCATCTAAGTCCATAATTCTTACCTCCACAAACAAAAGCGTATTAAGATATAGAACTATGATAATTTATACATTCTATATCATTTTTAACATCGTACTACATCTTTGTAACCTGTCAATCACTATTTTAGAAAAACTTTCTAACCCAAAGTAATTTTCAATGAAAGCCTTTTAATAGGCTGAATATATGATATTTTATTTATTTTTAAATTCTGTTTTTTATAAGTTTATCTTAATTCTTCCACAAACAAATTATTATTAACTTAGCAAGATATATTGTTAAGATCTCAAGTAAAGCAACCATTTCCAGCACCAAAAAACAAGGGCGGTGAGAACATTTCGTTTTGGGATCGTGTGGTCTACCTGCTAACCGACAGCTAACATTAACTACCAATATCGTATCTGAAGAAGCCCCCTGGCCATTCTAAAAAATTTAATGCTGAGTACACCTTACTTTTGGCTTCCTCTATAGTGCTCCCTTCTGCTACTATATTTAGCACTCTTCCGCCATCTGAAACCCAATTACCACTCTCATCTAATTTAGTACCAGCGTGAAATACCAATATACCAGGAATGCTTTCAATTTTATCTAATCCCTTAATTACTTCTCCCTTTTGATAATCACCCGGATAGCCTTTACTTGCAACAACTACACAAACTGTAGATTTGTTGTTAAGTTCCACCATTTTGACATTTAACTTTCCTTCTGCAACTGACAACATCAATTTTAACAAATCGCAATTTGAATCAAATCTAGGTAATATAGATTGCGTTTCTGGATCACCGAATCTAACGTTATACTCGAGAAGTTTTGGGCCATCTCTGCAAATCATTAAACCAGCAAAGAGTACTCCCTTATAAGGCGTACCCATGTTAACCAATGCTTGAGCTGTAGGGTATATTATTTTTTGGATGATTTTTTGCTCCATGTCCTTACTTATAATTGAAGGTGATGAGTACGATCCCATACCCCCAGTATTTTGGCCTTCATTATTTTCATTCACTCTCTTATAATCTTTTGCGCACCCAAGAGTTACTACTTTCAACCCATCAACAAGAGCAAAAAAGCTTACTTCTTCTCCAATTAAAAATTCTTCTATGATTATTTCTTCACCTGATTCACCAAATTCTTTCTCCACTAGCATTGAATCTATTGCTGAAAAAGCTTCGTTTTCTGCGCAACATATCATCACGCCTTTCCCTGCCGCAATTCCATTTGCTTTCACTACAAGTGGAAACTTTATTTTATTGCTACGTACAAAATCTTTAGCTAATCCTTCATCAACAAAACACTCGTACTTGGCAGTTGGTATGCCATATCGCTTGCATAGTCCTTTGGTGAAAGACTTTGATCCCTCAAGTTTTGCAGTTGCTTGACTCGGAGCAAAAACATTTATTCCCTCTGCAACTAAATCATCAGCAAGTCCATCAATTATTGGTTGTTCTGGACCAATAACAACCAACTCTATATTTTCTCTCTTGCAAAATTGTGTAACATCCACTGAATTTTGAATATTTACATCCACAAGAGTCCCAAGATCTTTCATAGCTTGGCGACCAGGAGTTACATATAACTCAGTCAAGATAGGAGATTTTTTTAGAGCCCAAAGTAGAGCGTGCTCACGTCCACCAGAACCTATAACCAGAACCTTCATCTTTATTTCCTCGCTTTTCTATATGTCAAAATTATTATTTGCTTATAACAGTATCATTACTCATGTATTTTTGCAACACGTTTGGTATTGCAATCGACCCGTCAGAATTTTGATGATTCTCCATTATGGCAACAATCGTTCTTCCTATAGCTAAAGCTGAGCCGTTTAAAGTGTGAACATATTTTTTTATCTTTTTATCAGTTTCTGAAGAGTATTTAGCGTTCATCCTTCTTGCTTGAAATGCACCACAATTTGAGCAGCTTGATATTTCTCTATATTTATTTTGCTCAGGTAACCATACCTCTATGTCATAAGTCCTTTGTGCAGCAAAACCCATATCACCACTACACAGTAGCATTACTCTATACGGTAATTCTAGTTTTTTTAATATCTCTTCAACAACACTCGTCATGCGCTCAAGTTCATCATTTGATTGGTCTTCAGTTGTAATACTCACCAACTCCACTTTACCAAATTGGTGTTGCCTTATCATGCCTCTCGTGTCTCGCCCTGCGCTGCCTGCTTCTTTACGAAAACACTCTGAATACGCAGTAAAACGAATAGGCAGTTCTTTTTCCTCTACTATTTTATCAGCAACCAAATTTGTTAAAAACACTTCACTTGTGGGAATCAACCTCAATTCGTCGGTAGTTAAATACGAATCGTCAGAAAATTTTGGTAGCTGACCAACGTTATACATAGCTTCGTTTTTCACCAAAGCTGGGTGGTACACCTCAGTATAGCCAAATTCATTAACATGCATTTCAAGCATAAAATTTATTAGCGCTCGTCCAAGCTTAGCTAACTGTCCTTTTAATATCGCAAATCTTGATCCGGAAATTTTCGCCGCTTGTTCGAAGTCCATTAAACCTAATTTTTCTCCGAGTTCATAATGAGATTCTGGTACAAAATCAAACTGTCTTTTTCCTCCATATCTTCTCACCTCTAAATTAGAGTTCTCATCTGCGCCTATTGGCACATCTTGCGCAGGAATATTCGGCAAGTTAGATAAAACATTCACTAACTTATCCTTTTCTGCTTGTTCCTTTAAGCTAATTGCCTCTATCTCATTCGTGATGTCTTTTGACAACTCTATTTGCTCTTCACAAGGGCTCTTGCTCATTTTAAGCTTCTTTATTTCCTCTGTGATTTCATTGCGCTGCCTATTTAAATCTTGCAATTTAGTGGTTAATGACCTTTTCTCGTGATCAATTTCTAATATCTCTTTTGCAGTAAACTCTCTTATCCCCCTGCTTTTCATTGCCTTTTCAAATCCTTCAGGGTTTTTGCGTATATATTCTATATCGTGCATATATTGTGCTATTACTAACACTGTTACTGTACTTCAAAAGCTCTTAATATTCAATATTTTCTCATACTACTAAAATTATTATGGTTGATTTTTTTGTTAGAATTTGTTAAAATTTAATTAACTTAGCATTCATAGGATGTAGTATGGGCATCACAGAAAAATATAATCAATTTAAAGAGAGCACTTACTTTGCTGGTGGGAAATTCGTTATCTACGCTACTTGCGTATGCCTAGCAGCCACATTTGCTGTTGGCTGTTTGGGGTTGATAATAGGATTTCCTCTATTGACCTTTCCACTTGCTATGCTAATTTCTCATCCTGTGATTTGGATTATAATGGGAGTAGTCCTTACAGCAGCATACAAAATGATTGTTAAACCTTTATTTCACTTGGTAAAAGGTTATGTTAATGGAAAAGGAGCAGGTCAAGGTGAGCAAAAAACTCAAGATGGAGATAGTGGTGTTGTACCAGGCAGTGAACCCGATTCAAGGAACAGTAGTCGTAGAAGCTCTTTGGATAGTGGTTTGGGTGGTAAAGAGTTTCATGAAAATTTGGACACTCTTGTGCATCAAACAAATAGAAAGAATTACGCTTACTGGTTGCAGCAACATGATATTGCTAATATTGCAAGAATTAAATATAAGTATTCAGAAGATTTTACGGATGGTGTATTCTTCTGTATTCCTGGTAATCTTGAAACCTTGAGTGAAAGGTTGGGAGAATATAAAAATAAAGCAGAACGAGAGAGTTCGAAAAGGATATTTACTTCAGTTATTAATTTGGGTGGTAATCATTGGGTAACGCTAGTTGTTGCATACAACTCGGATAATAAACAATTTAGAGCTTATTATTGTGATTCTTTTAGTGCTGATTTACCAAGTCCTGGTAGTCAACGTAAGAAAATAGAACTTGCAAATGCAATTAAAGAATTGGTTACACCTCTTACTGATCAAGCTAGTGAGTTGAATGCGCAAGGAAAAAAAGAAATGAGTAAAGATGTCAAAGAGACAGCACAAACGTGTCGGAACAAGAAAAATGAATTAATTAATGTCCCAATAAATACTGATAATATAGTGAGCGCACTGGAAGCAGTTTTGGAAATAGAGAACTGTAATATAAGAAGCTCCGGAGCCAAACAACAAAGCGATGGACATAATTGTGGAATATTTGCATTGGAAAACGCTCATAGGATTACGCAAATGCTCAACGAAGGTAAATCATTTGATGAAATTGACGCAGAGTTATCGGAATACAAGCCTAATCCAGAACAATTGCAAAAGAAAAGAAGAGAGTTTACAAAAGCGCTTATGGAAGATGAAAAATGGAAGGAAGATCTAGAAAACGGGCTTTTATGCGATCTTCCACCAGGAACGGACACCTCTCTTACCTCAAGGGTGCAGAATACAGCTCAGTTTGCTATATAGTTTACAATGAAGGATTACCATTAACCTTATGCCCCTCCAAATAGGAAGTTTGACGATTGATTCTTCAGTTATTTTAGCTCCAATGTCAGGGGTAACTGATTATCCGTTTAGAAGTATTGTAAAGAAGCTAGGTGCAAGTTTGTTAGTTTCAGAAATGATTGCAAGCAGAGCCATGATTATGCAAACTCGCCAGAGTCTGCAAAAAGCAAAAGTCGATGAATTAACTGCTGTGCAGCTTGCTGGATGCGAGCCGGATGTAATGGCAGAGGCTGCAAAGCTCAACGAGGATATGGGTGCAAAAATAATAGATATAAATTTCGGTTGTCCTGTTAAAAAAGTTGTAAACGGTTATGCAGGATCAGCACTAATGCGCGATGAGAAAAAAGCCGCTGAGATAATTGAGGCCGTGGTCAAAGCAGTGAATGTGCCAGTTACGGTAAAAATGCGCACTGGATGGAACGATGAAAATCGCAATGCACCGAGGCTTGCGAAAATTGCCGAAGACTTAGGAGCAAAAATGATCACTGTGCATGGAAGAACGAGGGCACAGCTCTATAACGGCCAAGCAGATTGGAAATTCGTTAGAAATGTTAAGGAGCAAGTGAAAATTCCAGTTATAGTAAATGGCGATATTAAAAATTTAAATGATATTCAGAATG
Organism: Wolbachia endosymbiont (group A) of Hedychridium roseum; assembly: GCF_964028325.1. Classification (NCBI taxonomy): domain Bacteria; kingdom Pseudomonadati; phylum Pseudomonadota; class Alphaproteobacteria; order Rickettsiales; family Anaplasmataceae; genus Wolbachia; species Wolbachia endosymbiont (group A) of Hedychridium roseum. The sequence continues at coordinate 1,329,700 of NZ_OZ034755.1, forward strand.
CTCTCAAAGAATCTGGAGCAGACGGAGTGATGATAGGTCGTGGTGCCTACGGTAAACCTTGGCTGATTAATCAAGCAATGAACTTTCTCAGTGGAAGTGAAACTTCTGAGCCAACAGCTTCAGAGAGATTAAGCATCATACTCGAGCATTACGACAATATTCTTGAGTACTATGGAAATAACACAGGAATAAAGATGGCCCGCAAACACATAGGTTGGTACAGTAGCGGGCTTCAAAGCTCATCTGAATTTCGCATGAGAGTAAATAACATGACAGATAGCACAGAAGTGAAAGAAAATATTATTGGCTTTTTTGGTCAAGAGACACACTAGCTGTACTCAATTCGACTGATCATATGCCACTACGCTCTCTTCCTCACCAGAGTGTAAATGACAATTATTATCCATAAACCATTTCTCGTCATAAGTTTCAATATCAAAATATTTTTCATATTTATCTATATTATCACAAAGTGAAAGTGCTCTGATCTTATTCATAATCAAACCTGTACCAGCAGGAATTAATCTTCCTACTATAACATTTTCTTTTAATCCACTTAAAGGATCACTCTTCCCGCAGAATGCTGCTTCTGTAAGTACTTTTGTTGTCTCTTGGAAAGAAGCAGCAGAAATAAAGGAGCTAGTTTCAAGACTTGCCCTAGTAATCCCCTGCAGAATAGGAAGATAATGAGCAGGCCGTTTGCCAGAGTTACTCATAGCATCATTTTCCCTATCAACTTCCAGCTTGTCAATGCTTTCGCCAACCAAGTACATAGTATCACCAGGATCAGTAATTTCCACTTTTTGTAGCATTTGTTTTAAGATCACCTCTAAATGCTTGTTGTCTATACGAACACCCTGCAATCTATAAACTTGCTGTATTTCAGAAATCATATAGTGCGCTAAAGCTTCTAACCCAAGCACACGTAAAATATCATGGAGATCAGGGTCACCATCCATCAATAGATCACCTTTACGTACAAAATCACCTTCATTGACTATTACATGCTTACTTCTTGATACCAAATATTCAACTGGAGAAATTTGTTCATCTACAGGTTTAATTAATATACTGCGTTTTCCTCTACGGTCTTTTTCAGAAAACGCTACATAGCCATCTATCTCACTAACAATAGCATGCTCTTTAGGACGACGTGCTTCAAATAACTCTATAACCCTCGGTAAACCACCAGTAATATCACGAGTTTTAACTGACTCTCTTGGTGTTCTTGTAATAACATCACCTGCATGAACCTTCTGGCCATTTTGTACATTGAGCACTGCACCAATTGGTATAAAATAACATGCTTCAACGCCACTTGCGAGTGTCATTACTTCACCATTATCGTCAAGCAGCACAATACGAGGACGTAAACTAGCTCCACCAGAATGCAATTTCCAGTCTTTTACTACTTTGCTTGATATTCCTGTAGATTCATCCATCACTTCAGTGATCGAAATTCCATCTTTTAAGTCCTGATAAGACACTGTACCAGTCTTCTCCGTGATAATAGGCAATGTATAAGGATCCCATTCCGCAACTTTATCGCCAATTTTTACTGACCCACTCTCATCCACATAAAGTTTAGCACCATAAGGTACACTATGCTTCAACTTCTCACTACCAAGGCTATCAACCAACACGACTTCACAGGAACGGCTTATCACAATTTTATTTCCGTTTCTATCTATAATTATATTACTATTGTTTAACTTTATTTTAGCACTAATAGAAGCTATAATATTTGAGGATTCAACGCCTCTAGTCATTACCCCACCTATATGGAAAGTACGCATCGTTAACTGAGTACCTGGCTCTCCAACAGATTGAGCAGCTATAACACCAACTGCTTCACCTATTGAAACAATTTTACCAGTTGCAAGGTCTCTTCCATAACACAAAGAACACACACCAGGACTTATTTCACAAGTTAAAGGCGATCTAATTTTTACAGCATCAAGACCTGCAATGCTGATTTGCTTTACTTTATCCTCATCAATTAATTCCCCTGCTTTTACTAATAATTCTTTTGTCACTGGGTTATATATACCATTTGCAGATGTTCTACCCAGCACAACACTCTCTAGAGATGCAACTATAGTACTTCCTTCAACTGTAGCTCTCACAACAAGACCATTTTTTGTTTTACAGTCATGCTTTGTAACTATGCAATTTTGAGACACATCAACTAAACGACGAGTTAAGTATCCAGAGTTTGCAGTTTTAAGCGCAGTGTCAGCTAAACCTTTACGCGCACCGTGAGTAGAATTAAAGTATTCAAATACGTTCAATCCTTCACGGAAATTAGAAATTATAGGTGTTTCTATAATCTCACCAGAAGGTTTGGTCATGAGCCCTCGCATTCCTGCTAGCTGTTTCATCTGTGAAGTAGAACCCCTTGCACCAGAGTTAACCATCATATACACTGAGTTGTACTTACTATTTCCATCATATATAGATATTGCTTTTAACATATCATTAGCTATCATATCCGTACACTTAGACCATTCATCTATAACCTTGTTATACCTCTCACTTCTAGTTATTAGCCCATCTTGATATTGCATAGAGAATTTCTTAATTTCACCCCTCGCGTGATCAACATGTGTAGCTTTAGTTTCAGGTATAACCAGATCACAACGACCAAAAGAAACACCAGAAAATGTGGCATACTCAAAGCCAAGTACCATTAATTTATCAGAAAATGCCACTGTAGCACTTTGACCACAGTTACGATATACTAAATCAACTATACCAGTTATTTCCTTGACTGTTAATATCTGATTTATTAGATCGAAGCCTAGATTCTCATGCTTAGGAAAAATTTGCCATAATATTAAACGGCCAGGAGTTGTACAAACAGTTTTATAGTGAGTTTCACCGCTGCTATTAATATACTCCATCCTATACTTTATACTAGAATGAATATGTAAAGTACCATCACTCAAAGAATGCTCAACTTCACAAAAAGCACCAAAAGATGGTAAATTATCTTCCTTAGGTTCTTGTAAAGTCAGATAATATATACCAAGTACTATATCTTTACTAGGAACTATAATCGGTCTGCCATTAGAAGGACTTAAAACGTTATTAGTGGACATCATCAACACCCTAGCTTCAAGCTGAGCTTCCAATGAAATTGGCACATGCACTGCCATTTGGTCACCATCAAAATCAGCATTAAACGCCGTACAGACAAGCGGATGAAGCTGTATTGCTTTGCCTTCAATAAGGATTGGCTCAAAAGCCTGAATACCAAGTCTATGTAGCGTAGGCGCTCTATTCAACAAAACAGGATGCTCTTTTATTACCTCTTCAAGCATATCCCAAACTTCTGGTTTTTCTGCTCTTATCAACTTACTAGCAAACTTAATAGTTGGAGCCATACCATACATCTTAAGCTTTGAGTAAACAAAAGGTTTGAATAGTTCAAGAGCCATTCTTTTTGGTAATCCACACTGATTTAGTTTCAAAGTTGGACCAACAACTATTACAGAACGTCCAGAGTAGTCTACCCTTTTTCCTAAGAGGTTCTGGCGAAAACGACCCTGTTTTCCTTTTAACATATCACTAATGGACTTTTTATATCCAACAGCACCAGCTTTGTTTACCAAAGTATTACGACGACTATTATCAAAAAGAGAATCAACTGCTTCTTGTAACATCCTTTTTTCATTACGAATCATAATCTCAGGAGGATTTAAGCTCAACAATTTCCTCAACCTGTTATTTCTATTAATAATAGTCCTATAATGATGATTCAGATCAGAAACTGCAGGACGACCACTTTCAAGCGATACCAAAGGACGCAAATCAGGTGGTAAAATAGGTATAGTTGTAAGTATCATCCACTCAGGCCTATTTCCAGATTTAATGAAGTTTTCAATAATACGCAATCTCTTTATAATTTTCTTTCTTCTTATCTCAGAAGCAACAGACTCTAATTCTAGTCTTAAATCCTTCCTAATTTCATGTAAATCAAGGCGCGTTAGCAACTCTCTTATAGCTTCAACACCTTGCATAGCTACAAAACTATCGATCCCATAGCTATCTTTAGCTTCATTATAAGCTTTTTCACTAATAATCTCACCTTTTTCAAAAGGCGAAACAAGAGGATCTATCACGATATAATTATCGCTATATAAAATATTCTCAATATCTCTGAGAGACATATCCAATAATGCTCCAATTCTTGAAGGAAGCGATTTCAAAAACCATATATGAGCAACAGGAGATGCAAGCTCTATATGACCCATCCTTTCTCTTCTTACTTTAGAAGATGTAACTTCTACTCCGCATTTTTCACATATGCGACCTCTGTGTCTTCTTTTTTTGTATTTTCCACATAAACATTCATCGTCATTGACAGGGCCAAAAACCTTAGGGCAAAATAATCCACCTTTCTCAACTTTGAACGTACGATAATTTGCAGTTGAAACATCTTCTATCTCACCACAAGATATACGCTTAATACTTTCAGGGCTAGCAATCGATATGCTAACCTCATTAAAAGGTTGTGCAATGTTAGTGTGAGATATATCTTCAATCACTACATCATTTTGCTTTAAATCTACATTTAAACATAAAGAACGTAGTTCTTTTATCATCACATTAAAGGATTCAGGAATTCCACATTCAAAATTACTGTCACCTTTTATTATCGATTCGTAAATCTTAACTCTACCATTAATATCATCAGACTTCACAGTTAACATTTCCTGCAAAGTATAAGCAGCACCATAGGCTTGTAATGCCCAACATTCCATTTCACCAAAACGCTGACCACCAAAATGAGATTTTCCTCCTAGAGGTTGTTGAGTAACCAAACTATAAGGCCCTACTGAACGCGCATGAATTTTACCATCAACCAAGTGGTGCAACTTAAGCATGTACATGTAACCAACTGTAACCTTGCGGTCGAATTTTTCACCACTGCAACCGTCATATAATACAGCTTGTCCAGAGTTATCCAAACCAGCAAGTTCAAATAATTTTGCTATTTGTTCATCTTTTGGACCCTCAAATACAGGTGCAGCAACAGGAACGCCATCACGTAATTTACGTGCAAATTCAATGAGATTATTATCACTAATATTACGAATATCATTACAGATAGATACGTTACTACCATAGCTATAAACCTCAATCAGGAAATTACGTAAATTGCTGTATGAACTTTTACAAGAGTTCAAATAGTTCTCTACTAACGCATTCAACTCGTCATTTAGTGCATTTTTATTAGGTGTATTTAAAACAGAAGCCATTATTTCATCATCATCAATATTTTCAATTTTTTTATTGTCAAGGTATGCTACTGCAAATTGTGTAAAATTATCATCGTTAAGGGACCTAATTCCCTTGCAAAAAGCACTTTTGATTTTATTGATCTCATCGAGAATATTACTTACCCTTTCCCCTAATTTTCTACAAGCCCAACCTACATGCGTTTCCAGTATTTGCCCTACATTCATTCGTGAAGGAACACCAAGAGGGTTAAGAATAATATCAACAGGAGTACCATCTTCCAAATAAGGCATATCTTCCACTGGCACAACTCGAGAGATCACACCTTTATTCCCATGTCTACCAGCCATTTTATCCCCTGGTTGCAGACTATGTTTCACAGCAATGAAAACTTTTACTGACATCGACACACCTTGAGGTAGGTCATAACCTTCATGTAATTTTTCTACTTTTCGCTTAAACTGTGCTATTGCATGTGATACTTTTTCATCAAAATCTTTTTTTAAGCTCTTAACTTGCTCAGAAATGGGTTGGTTTTTTAATCCTATACCCCACCATTGCTCACGTTCAATAGAGTCAAATTTTTCTCGATCTTGAGAACCAGAATTAATAAGAAGTTTCTTCAGTTCATCATAGAAATATTCACTAGTAACATTGATTATATAATCTCGCTCTTCCTCAAAGTCATTTACCTCTTTTTGTTTGATGAGTAATGCCCTTTCATTTTCTTCAACCCCCCTGCGTGTAAAGACTTGTACATCAATTACTGTCCCTTCAACATCTGGAGATGTATATAAAGAGGAATCTGCACAATCGAATGACTTTTCACCAAAAATTGTCATTAATAACTTCGTTTCAGGAGGCAATGAAAGAGAAGGTTTAGGTGTAACTTTACCTACCAGAATATAGCCTGGACCAACTCTTGTACCAATTTTCACTATACCACTATCATCCAAGTGATATAGATTTTCTTCATTAACACCAGGTATAGCACGAGTTATTTTTTCTGATCCTAAAGGGGTATCATGTACAACACAGTCAAATTCTTCTATATGAATAGAAGTAAAGAGATCTTTTTTAACAACTTCACTAGAAATAATAATAGAGTCTTCAAAATTATAACCTTGCCAAGACATAAAAGCGACTAGCAAATTTTTACCAAGCGCCAACTCACCATTGTTAATTGCAGGACCATCAGCTATTACATCACCCTTTTTAACATAATCACCTACGCACACTAGCGGTCTTTGATTAATACAAGTATTATGGTTAGAACGCTGAAATTTCCTTAGATGATAAATATCTACGTCCAAGTAGTTAACCCTTTCTTTATCAAAAGCACGTATAACTATAGAGTTACTATCAGAACTATCAACTATGCCATCGCGTTTTGCTAAAACTACAGCACCAGAGCCAGAAGCTACAAAAGACTCCATACCAGTAGCAACCAGAGGAGCGGTAGGCTTCAATAAAGGTACGGCCTGACGTTGCATATTTGAGCCCATTAATGCTCTATTAGCATCATCATTTTCTAAAAATGGAATCAAGGAAGCCGCAACTGATATTACCTGCTTAGGAGATACGTCAATGTAACTCACCTGATCACTACTTACCATAATGAAACTACTAGCATATCTACAGTATAGCATATCATCAACAAAGCAATTATTTTCATCGAGCTTTGCGCTGGTATCAGCTATATAATATAAACCTTCATCTATGGCAGACAGATACTCAATTTGATCAGTAACAACCCTATTAACTACTTTTCTATAAGGACTTTCAATGAAACCATATTTATTAATACGCGCGTATATAGCTAAACTGTTGATTAACCCTATGTTTTGCCCTTCAGGAGTCTCAATAGGGCAAATTCTTCCATAATGAGTTGGATGAACATCACGCACTTCAAATCCTGCCCGTTCTCTTGTTAAACCGCCAGGACCTAACGCGGACAACCTTCTTTTATGTGTTATTTCAGATAACGGATTAGTCTGATCCATAAATTGAGATAATTGAGAAGAATTGAAGAAATCTCTTAAGACATTAGTTAACACTTTTGGATTAATAAAATCAGATGGAGAAACTTTATCTAAACTAGAAGTGGACATAGAATCAACTATTGCGCGTTCCAATTTCAACAACCCAGTTCTAAATTGATTTTCTATAAACTCTCCAACTGATCTTACTCTTCTGTTTCCTAAATGATCAATATCATCTACAGATCCTTGACCGTCACGTAACAATACTATTTTTTTTACAATTTCAATAATATCTTCATACGTTAAAACAGTTAAATCCTCATCATAATTTAATCCAAGGTAAGAGTTAAGCTTCAACCTACCAATGTTAGACAAATCATAATATTCCGGACTGAAGAAAAGATTACGGAAAAACTCCTCTACTATCTCTAAAACAGGAACTTCACCAGGACGCAAAACTCTATATATTTCATATAGCGCATCCTGATAAGACATGTTTTCGTCTAAGAAAAGCGTATTTAATATATAAGGTCCAACAGATACATTATCTATGTTCAATACTGATATTTCATCCACAGACAATAACTCAAGCTTCTTTATGTCTTCCAGCTTTATAGATTCACCAGCAGATAAAATTTTCGTAGAGCTAGCACTATCCATTAAATCTTCTGCGAGGAATAAACCACATATAGAATTAAAAGGAACCAGATACTCTTTCAATTCATTATCATATAGCTTTTTAGCTAGTCTTGAGGTGATACGAACGTTAGCTTTAAGCAGCACATTACCTTCAATATCCATTAAGTCGAAAGGCAACCTCACTCCTTTAAATTTATCAGGAACAAAAGGCACTTTCCAACCATCTTTATGTTTTACATACTTTATTTTCTCATAAAATCTATCGAGTATATCATTATTTGATAGGCCTAACGCCTTTAACAAAACTGAGATTGGCAATTTTCTTTTTCTATCAACACGAAAATACAAATGGTCTTTAACATCAAATTCAATATCAAGCCAAGAACCCCTATAAGGAATAATTCTAGCAGAATAGATCAATTTACCAGAATTGTAAGTTTTTCCCTTATCGCTATCAAAAAATACACCAGGAGACCTATGCATTTGTGAGACAATAACTTTTTCTACACCATTAATGATGAAAGTGCCCTTATCAGTCATCATAGGCAACCCACAAAAGTGGACTTCCTGCTCTTCTATAGATTTTACAACGGTTGCAAGTTTAGAATGATCTCCACTCTCTTTAATCGATTTATATTCATCAAGAGAAATACCATCCTGCATAACAACAAGACGTATAGAAGCAATAACCTGAGCAGAAAAAGTTACACCACGCTTTATACACTCAGATTCATCATACTTAGGATCATCTACCCTACAACTTATAAACTCAATAGTAGCCCTACGCAAAGGATCATTTATTGGAAAGATTGTATGAAAGATAACTTCAAGTCTTTCATTACCCTTATTCTTAGGAGCAAATGAATCATACGATTCTTTTTGAACCTTAACCAAATCCAATAAAGAATCTTTTAAATCAATCGACCTAGAATAAGAAACTCTAGGGACAAAAGCACCAGAAGCATACATATAAGAAGAATCAACCATTAAAATACCCCAAACTAATTAAAAGAGCTATATCAATATAAAATTAATACATTAAATATTATTCAAGCTCCACTTTAGTTGCTCCTGCTTCAATAAGTTTTTGCTTGATTTTTTCTGCTTCGTCTTTAGGAACATTAGCAGTTAAATCTTTAGGTAAAGATTCAACCAACTCTTTTGCTTCTTTTAAACCCAATGTAGAATTAACTTCTCTCACAGCTTTAATAACTCCTATTTTTTTACTCGCATCAATTTCTTTAATCACAACTTTATACTCAGCTTTTTCTTGAGCAGCAGGAGCAGCAGCATTATCACTAATAGGCGCCCCAGCACCAACAGCCCCACCAAGAAAAGAACCAGCAGGCAACCCTATTTTCTCTTCTAGAACTTTTACAAGTTCAGAAGCCTCTAATAGGTTTAAAGATAATATTTTATCAACCAAATCACTTGTTACATTACTCATAATTACCACCTTACTTAACAACAAATTTATTTTTTAGAACTATAATAATCCAAAACTCTCATAAGCCTCATAGAAGATGAATTAATAGACAACGCCAATCGAGCAGGAATATCATAAGATATTAAACGCATAATTTTAACACGCAACTCATCCAAAGAAGGCAACTTAGCCAGTTTATTAACATCTTCCACTGTTAACAATTCATTTATATGAGCCGCGCAAATCACAGACATTTTTTCTTTGTTAGCATTAATAAAATCAACTATTAACTTTGCAGCTTCTACTATGCCACTAGAGTATATAATAGCAACAGAACCAGAAAATTTGCCTGATAAATAAGAAAATTTACCAGTCCTTTCCAAAGCCAAGCGCGCTAGAGTGTTTTTAACTACTAATACCCCACCTGCTATAGACTTCAGGCTATTCCTCAGAGTTAATGAATCATTAGCATTTATAGATTTAAAATTTACTAATATCAAGAAATCATTATTTACAAATACGTTTATTGTGCTCTGTATAAATTCATCCTTATTTTTACGCTTCACGGTATCACTCCCTTAAATTATATCTTCCACTTTGCTTATCTTATAAGCTTCACCCATAGTTGAATTTAAAAAAACACCCTTAAAGTAAATTCCTTTCGCAGAAATAGGTTTATTATCTTTAATTACTTTAAGAAAGGCTTTTAAATTTTCTAGCAAGTCATCAATATCAAATTTAATATTTCCTAATTTACCATGAATAACACCATTTTTATCTGTTCTAAATTTTATCTGACCAGACTTAATGGTTTTAATAGCTTCTGCAATGTTAGAAGTCACAGTACCAAATTTAGGGTTAGGCATCAGCCCTTTAGCACCCAATATTTTTGCAATAGGAGTGATTTTTGCCATAAAATCAGGAGTAGTAATGCACCAATCAACATCTAATTTTCTACCCTTTTTTATTTCTTCAACTAAATCCTCTCCTCCTGCAATATCAGCACCAGCTTTTTCAGCTTCTAATAAATGTTTATCTTGAGCGAAAACAGCTACTTTAATATTCTTCCCGATACCTTTAGGCAAAACTACTGTACCACGCACCTGCTCTTCAGATTTACGTGAATCTACGCCTAAATTGACTGCAATATCAACTGATTCATTAAATTTTGCTGAAGCAGACTCAATAATCTTCTTCAAACACTGCTTAGGATTATCATTATATGTATTCATTTACCTAACCTTCCACAACTTCTATACCCATAGATTTTGCAGTGCCTACAACCATTTTCACTGCTGAATCTTCATTATCCACTTTCATATCAACCATCTTGCACTTTGCCACTTTAATTATAGCAGACATAGGTAATTTAGCCACTAATTCTTTACCAGGATTACCAGAACTTTTACTTAATTTAGCCTCCTGCTTAAGTAAATAAGCCACAGGTGGACCGCTGACAGTAAAATCATGAGAGCGATCATCCTTTATGGAAATTCGCACTGTTACTAAATCGCCTACTTTATAATTAGCGTTAGCAGCGCTAGTAACTTTATTAAAAGCTTCACAAAACTTAGGAACAGGTATACCACGTGGACCAAGTACTGAAGCAATTTTCGGTCCTGGAATTGCTTTCCCAGCTTCCATAAGTAAGTTAATCTTAGCAACTATAACACTCATAATTAATCCTCTATTTTCTCTACTTGAGCCAGATCAAGCTCTATTATTGTCGGCTTACCTAAAATTGATACTTCCACATTAATAATTTTTTTCTCATCGTTTACCATATTTACCTTACCAGTAAAATTTTGAAAAAGACCATCATTAATTTTCACTTTTTCACCTTTTTCATAACCATAACCTAACTTCTTTGTCTCTTGAGCATTATAAAGTGCATTACACATTGAGTGAATCTCATCATCCAAAATCACCTTTGGAATATTACCATTTTTCAAAAATCCATAAACCTTAAGAGATTTTGGTATATTATTGATAAAATTCAATACTTCATCGCATAAATTCACGTATAAAAAGACATAACCAGGAAAGCATTTCCTTCGTGTAGCAATTTTCTTAGATTTCAACTCTACTTCACTTAGCTCTTCATATGGAATAAAAACTTCCTTAAAGTAACCATTAACACTCAATCTCATAGAATTTTCCAATATATGTTGGCGCACTTTCTCTTCACAATTGGAAGCAACTCTCAAGATATACCATTTATATCTATTAAATTCTTTACACTTTAAACTTATCTCATCATCTGAAATCATCTCAAAATCACCAGATTCGCCACTGCAGAATCCAGGCGTTTGATTCAAAATATTTTTGCTTTCATCACATAGATGCATATATACATACACTTCACATAACTCTTTTATATCAGACTTTGAATTACATACCGTTTGATAAGGAATAAACACTTCCTTAAAATAAACAGCATTACTTACCAATTCGCGTATATTTTGCTCATATCCATAATCAACTCTAATGATATACCATTTATATTCACATTCCATAAATAATTCCAAATAAAGCCTTAATTACGTAAAGAGACATAAAATCCACAAAACAGAAGAAAATCGAAAAGCATAATATAACAATCATCACAACAAATAGAGATGACAACACCTCCTGTTTCTTTACCCAAGCAATTCTTCGTATTTCTTGCTTTATATCATAGAAAAAAACACACAAACTTTTTAACATTTTCACCACAACATTAATGCAGGAGCGATAGGAATTGAACCTACAACCTCTGGTTTTGGAGACCAGCGCTCTACCAATTGAGCTACACTCCTATAACTCAAACTCTCACTCCAAAATTTCAGAAACAACACCAGAACCAACAGTTCTACCGCCTTCTCTTATCGCAAAACGCAATCCCTTATCCATTGCTATCGGTACTTGCAATTCTACTTCTACACTCACATTATCTCCTGGCATTACCATCTCCTTCCCATCTAGCAATTTTATGCTCCCGGTTACATCCGTTGTCCTTAAATAAAACTGTGGCTGGTAATTCGCAAAAAATGGTGTATGCCTTCCTCCTTCCTCTTTCTTTAATATATAAACCTCCGCCCTAAACTTTCTATGCGGCGTTATCGTCCCCGGTTTTGCTAATACTTGCCCTCTCTCCACTTCTTCTCTTTTTGTTCCTCTTAACAATATTCCTACATTGAGTCCTGCACTCCCCTTATCCAGCAACTTCTTAAACATTTCTACACCTGTGCATATCGTCTTTTGCGTCGCTTTCAGACCTATTATCTCTATCTCTTCTCCCGTCTTTATCTCTCCCTTCTCTATCCTTCCTGTTACCACCGTTCCTCGCCCCGATATCGAAAATACATCCTCGATTGGCAATAAAAATGGTAAATCCACAGGCCTTGGTGGAACCGCCACATACTCATCTAACTTTTCCATCAATTTATCTATTGATTTCTTTCCATATTCGCTACTGTCATCCTCCAGCGCTTTCAATGCAGACCCCACTACCACAGGCACTTCATCCCCTGGAAATCCGTATTTATTCAGCAATTCCCTCACTTCCATTTCTACCAAATCTATCATATCAGCATCAGCAACATCAGCTTTATTTATATACACCACGATATATCCAACACCTACCTGCTTCGCTAGCAATATATGCTCTCTCGTTTGTGGCATTGGCCCATCAATCCCCGACACTACCAATATCGCTGCATCCATCTGTGCTGCACCTACTATCATGTTCTTTACATAGTCAGCATGTCCAGGACAATCAACGTGTGCATAATGCCTTTTTTCCGTCTGATACTCAACATGCGCTGTTGCTATCGTTATCCCCCTTTTCCTTTCTTCTGGCGCCTTATCTATCTGATCGTACGCTACAAAACTTCCATAATGCTTTGTTATCGCCGCTGTTAACGTTGTCTTCCCATGATCCACATGTCCTATTGTTCCCACATTTACATGCGGCTTTCCAAATGCTTCCACTACTGCTGTCATAATTATTACCCTTAATTATACTTTAACTTTAACTCATCAACCACATATTGTGGTACTTGTTCATAATAAGAAAAATGCATACTATACTGAGCTCTTCCCTGAGATATAGAACGCAAAACATTTATATAACCAAACATATTCGCAAGAGGTACGAAAGCAAGAATTATAGTGCTACTATTATGCGTTTCCATACTTGAAACTTGCCCCCTTCTGCTATTTACATCGCCCATGATATCGCCCATATACTCTTCAGGCGTAATGATTTCAACTTTCATTATAGGTTCTAACATTTTTGGACCAGCTTTATTTGCCATCTCTTTAAAAGCACCTTTAGCAGCAAGTTCAAAAGCTAAAGGACTAGAATCAACTTCATGAAAAGCACCATCAATAAGGGTAGCCTTAAAATCAATAACCGGAAAACCAGAGATCATGCCTCCTTCTTTTATCAACTCTAAACCATTTTGTACACCAGGAATATATTCTTTTGGAATTGCACCACCTACAATTTTACTTTCAAATTGAAACCCAGAACCAGGCTCAAGAGGTTCAAATATAATCTTTACTTTTGCAAATTGGCCAGCACCGCCGGACTGTTTTTTATGAGTATAATCAATTTCAACAGATTTAGTGATAGTTTCACGATATGCAACTTGAGGCGCACCGACGTTAGCTTCAACGTTAAACTCGCGCTTCATTCTATCAACAATAATCTCAAGATGCAGCTCACCCATGCCTTTCAATATAGTCTGTCCACTCTCCGCATTTACTGACATTCTTAAAGAAGGATCTTCTGCAACCAATCTATTTAAAGCAACACCTAATTTTTCCTGATCTGAAGTAGTTTTAGGTTCCACAGCAATTTCAATAACAGGCTCAGGAAATTCCATACGCTCTAATAATATAGGAAAATCAGGTGAACATAAAGTGTCACCAGTAATTGTTCTCTTTAATCCAACTAAGGCAACTATATCGCCAACTTTAGCTTCGTTTATATCTTCTCTGTTATTTGCATGCATAAGCAGCATTCTGCCAATTCCTTCAGTCTCATTTTTTCCCGCATTTAACACAGCGGATTTGGATTTTAACTTACCGGAATAAATACGAATAAACGTCAAGCTGCCTACAAACTTATCCGTCATCACTTTAAACGCAAGAGCAACGAATTTCTCTTTTTCTGAAGGTTTGATCTCAATTTTCTTTTCTGAATCTTTAGGATCAGTTCCAACAATTACATCAACATCAATAGGAGAAGGTAAAAAGTCAACCACACCATCTAAAAGTGGTTGTACGCCTTTATTTTTAAAAGCTGATCCACATAATACAGGAACAAATTTTCCTTTGATAGTTCCATTTCTCACGCATTTTTTCAGTAAATCTACTGGCAGATCATTAGACTCAAAGTAAGTATTCATCGCTTCATCATCCATCTCAGCTGCAGCATCTAATAAAAGATTTCGATATTCTTGAGCCTTGTCAAGCAAATCAGAAGGAATATCTTCATAAGAAAATTTAGCACCCAACGTTTCTTCTTGCCATATAATGGCTTTCATAGAAATAAGGTCAATTATACCTTTGAAATCTTTCTCACTTCCTATTGGCAACTGAATGACTAAAGGTGCTGCACCAAGCTTCGTCTTTATCATATCAACACATCGATAAAAATTTGCCCCTATTCTATCCATCTTATTAACAAAGCAGATACGAGGAACGCTATATTTATCAGCTTGACGCCAAACTGTTTCAGATTGAGGTTCAACTCCAGCAACTCCATCAAATACAGCAACTGCACCATCCAAAACCCTTAAAGATCTCTCAACTTCAATAGTGAAATCAACGTGACCTGGAGTGTCTATTATATTGACCCTATGATCATTCCAAAAACATGTTGTTGCAGCAGATGTGATTGTAATACCACGCTCTTTTTCCTGCTCCATCCAATCCATAGAAGCTGCCCCATCGTGCACTTCACCAATTCTATTTTGCTTACCAGTATAAAATAAAATACGCTCTGTTGTGGTAGTCTTACCAGCATCTATGTGAGCCATTATTCCTATATTTCTGTATTTAGATATCCCAATTTCCATATCACAATTAATTAGCTAACATTAAAAACGAAGATGAGAAAATGCCTTATTAGCCTCAGCCATTTTATATTTTTCTTCGCACATCTTAAACGCACCACCGCGTTTATTATAAGCATCCAGTATTTCAGATTGCAAACAATCAACAGTGGTTTTTCCACTCTTTTTTCGAGCAGCAGAAGTTGCTTTAGCAATCCACCTTAACGCTAAAGAAATCGCTCTATCTTGTCGAACTTCAACAGGCACTTGATAAGTTGCACCACCAATGCGTCGAGAACGCACTTCTATAGAAGGAGTAACATTTCCTACCGCTGTTTCAAAAATTGATAACCCACCTTCGCCTATTTTCTTTTCAGCTAAAGACAAAGCGTCATAGATAATCTTTTCTGCAGTAGATTTTTTACCACATTTCATGATTGTATTAATGAAACGCATCAGCAAAACACTGCCATAACGCGAATCAGGACTTATTTCTCTTTTTTTTGCTTTATTCCGACGAGCCATAAATTTTAACCAGATTTCTTTACACCATATTTTGAACGAGCTTTCTTTCGATTTTGCACGCCACGCAGATCAAGGGCACCTCTTATTATGTGATAACGCACACCTGGCAAATCTTTAACCCGCCCACCACGTATCAAAACAACAGAATGCTCTTGTAAATTATGACCTTCACCAGGTATATAAGCTGTCGCTTCACCATACCCACTAATTTTTACTCTGGCTACTTTACGGAGTGCTGAGTTAGGCTTCCTAGGAGTTGTAGTATACACCTTAGTGCAAACACCCCTCCTTTGAGGGTTGCTTTCTCCCAAAGCTGGTACCTTTTTCTTATGGGTCAATCCTAATCTACCCTTACGTATTAATTGATTTATCGTAGGCATATGTTATAAATTCAAGCTCATTAAAATAACTAAGTCTTTAATTATAAAATAATAAACCTCAATAGTCAATATAAAAATAAACATTACTACTCTAATAATTAAGCTCAACTGCTTTGAAAGCCATCAGTAGACTTCTTGCACTACCTCCCAAGCCACAACTGTCATTCAGTAGAAACAAAAAACTTCCTTGACAAACTCCGCCAGCCCCCTTATTATGATAGTAAGGGTATTCATGACTCAAAACTTGTTTTTGACCTGCAGGCTCAATGACAAAATTCAGTAAAAAACTTAGGGTATTTTTTGGCGGATTACATAAAATTATAGCGGCTGCATGTCTTTTAAATTTTTTCTACATTCAGCCAAATCGCGCTTATTTTAAGCGTTAGCACATTATTACAGCGCCAGTTTAAATTATTATAGGGTCAAAACTCGCACCACGGGAGTTCTTTGCCTTTTTTTTCTGCCTGGTAAATTTCTTAAATATTTATAACTAAACGACAACCGTCATCCCTGTAAAGGTCAAGTATCCCGCTACGTGTTAGCGGGATCTATGCTAAGAGATACCGCGGCGGTATGACGTAGGGGTTGCCAAGAACTTGTCATTCCAGTGCTTGACACTGGAATAGGTGTGTGTATTTGTGAAAAAAAATCTCCATGAAATTTGTGAAGCAATGTGGTGGGACTAGTGCGATTCGAACGCACGACCTTCAGATTAGGAGTCCAACGCTCTATCCTGCTGAGCTATAGTCCCGTGTTTCCTACCATTTATGTAAAGTTATAGCAAAAAATCCTTCTCTTTTCTAGATTTTTTGCATAACCAATTTATGACGACAAGAAACATTTCTGTACTTCTTGAGTATAATGCTATTATATTTAATAACATGGTTTAAGTAAGATTAATGCTAGTTAACAACATTGGTTATTTCTATAACAATCAAGACGACTTTGCTTTAAGCAATATAAACATTAAAGTAAAAAAAGGAAGTGTTGCATGTTTATTGGGGCATTCTGGCTGTGGCAAGTCAACAATTTTGAAATTAATTGCAGGGATAGAAAATCCAAAATCTGGAACTATTTTTATAAATGATAGGTTAGTTGCAAGCAATAAGGCATCAGTCGCTATAGAGCATAGAAATATCGGATTGATTTTTCAGCATTCTGCATTATTTCCTCACAAAACAGTAGTAGAAAATATAACCTTTGCTATCCGCAGCTCTTCCAAGAGAGAAAAGCACCTAATTGCATTGGAAATCTTGAAGTTACTCAATATAGAAAAATATGAAAATATGTACCCTAACGCCTTATCTGGAGGACAGCAACAATTAGTTGCAATAGCAAGAGTGATGGCACAAAACCCTGATGTTGTGTTGTTAGATGAACCATTTTCTAATTTGGATATACTGCTCAAGTGCCGAATAAGACAACATATATTGTCCCTTTTTAGAAGTAAAAATATCCCTGTGCTAATGGTAACTCATGACCCGCAAGAAGCATTGAAAGTTGCAGATTTTATCTACGTAATGAAAAATGGTAAAATTATTCAATCAGGAGTTTCTAGCGATATATACCATAGGCCTAAAGATGATACGCTAGCAAAGTTTTTTAGTGAGCTCTCCTCTACTCTATAGTTAAGCGAAAAGTTTCCACTTATTCGCTGCAAGAAAACAATCTAATTTGGAATTGTTATAAAATAATTAAAAAACCTTGATTTATAATTAAATAAAGGTGATATAATCTATGTGTTACTTGACTTCAGTCAAGTTTTAATATTTAAAGGTTAATATTTTAAATGGAGGTGAAAATGAGTTTAGGACCATGGCAATTGTTTCTAGTCTTAATAATAATTTTAGTTCTGTTTGGTGCAGGCAGATTACCGCAAGTTATGGGTGATTTAGGAAAAGGCATCAAAAACCTTAAACAGGAGCTTAAGGACTCAGAAAAATTATCGTCTAATGAACCAGATCGTTAGCGTCCTCATACTTCGTGACACGCACTAAGGTGCGTGTTACTCACTTAAAGCATCAATTATTTTTCAATCTTTCCGCTTAAGCTGTTGCGTCTGCTTCACCTTCCTCTGAATTCATAATTTTTCTAATATTGTTAAAATGCTTTATAGAAATTTTCGCGGTCACTTTATATAGCATACAAACAAGTCTTGTAGTGAAAATTTAAAAATACAATCATTATTATTAATAAATTTTTATACATACTATACTGATAATGTAAGAGTAAATTTATTTAAATAGTGAGGTACGAAAATGAGTAAAAATAACAATCAACAATACAAAAACTATTCTGAAGATTATAATGGTAAAATAGGTATTAACACTAATGGACAAAAGTTTCAATTAATCAAAAATAACTCAAATCCTGTATACAATTATGAAGTTCGTGATATGGATGGGAATCATATATATAACATTAGAGAACAATGTATACCAAAATTCTTTAATAAGATATATAAGCCTTCAGAGTCAAAGATCTTTGACAAAGCACCAGAAACTATAGAGGAAGTATTACCAAAAGTATTTTCATTCCAAGATGAAGGTATAAAATATAATATAAGGTATGATGACATGTCATCACAAGAGAAGTTCCAAATTCAAAAGGACATTCATGCTGCTTATGAAAATTTTAAAAAATTGTTTGATGTAAACAAACCTGAAACAACTTTAAATTTAGAAGTTAATGTTTTTAACAACAAGAATGATTACCAAAAATATAATGAATTAGCTGGCATTGACGCAGATAATGCTTATGGTGCAACTGATGGTAAAGCGATAGTAGTATACAAATTTGCCGGTATGGACTTTGTTTTAGGTCATGAGCTGGGCCATGTGTTCCAAAATGAGCTATTAACAAGTATGAAGAATTCATTAGACCCTGAATTAGTTGGAAATTTAATTGGGAGTCAAGTAGAAAAAGAAAACAAAAAAGATATAGATAGTGGAGAGATAAAAGAATATCAAACTGAAGAATATGAAAATCCAGCTCATAACAAGGCATTAGAGCTTAGAGAAAGCAATGAAGATGATAAAAAAACAAATATAGTGGAGGAAGAGGAAACAGAAGGAGATACACTATATAATAACAAAGAACTCTATAGAGAAAAAAGAGAAGTGCAAAAAGAAACCGCTAAGTTAGATGATAACACAGAAGAAAGTCAATCTACACAAACGAGTGAACCTGATGTATTTTCATCTATTGCATCTATTTTTAGAAGTTTTATATCATGGATATGGGGCACAGAAGAAGAAAGTGAATCTATCGAATTATCACAGAGTTCATTGTATTCTGATCCATTAAGTGACGAAAGTCATTATTCACAGTCAGATACTAATGATATACTATAACTTTTTTTTATAGGTAGTTTAACCCTTGCGTGTAACCCAAAAAACACGCAAGGGAAAACTGTATTGCATTGATGCTGTAACAAACAACTTCATTTGCACCAACTGCAAGTATAATGACAAAATTACGATTGTACTTTAACTCTAACAATTAACAATAATAAATTTATATTGAAATACAGCAATAATTACGTTAGTTTAAAAGGAATAGTTTGATTAAAGGATAATTGTGCAAAAAAGTGAGAAACTAACTAAAGATAAAAAACTAGCTTCTGATATTCTAAAAGAGGTTGCAGATACCAATAACAATGATAGCGATAAAGTAACTTTGTTCGATATTAAAACAGCTTTGCATGAGCGCGGTTTTGGTATTTTAATAATCATCTTCTCCTTGCCACTATCGGTGCCTATACCGGTTCCACCTGGTTATACAACTATTCTTTCTATACCTTTAATCTTATTCTCACTGCAGCTTCTATTTGGATTTGATTCTCCTTGGATGCCCAGTTGGCTAGAAAGAAGATCTTTTCAACGTTCAACACTAGCTCTTGTGGTGGAGAAAACTTCTCCAGCATTAAGAAAAATAGAAAAATTCATGAAGCCAAGAATGTCTTTTATTTTCTATGGGCCTGGCGAAAAAATTTTAGCTTTTGTAATGTTGCTTTGTGCATTATCAATAGCTCTTCCATTACCTCTTACCAACTTTATTCCTGCAATTGGTACGACTCTTATTTCACTTGGTATTATGAGTAAAGATGGGTTTCTATCCATATTGGGAGTTTTAATATCATTGTGCGGACTATTGCTTACTCTTGTTGTAGTAGTCAAAGGGCCACAACTTATCATTGGGGCATTTTCTTTTCTCAAAAGCTTCGTATATGGTTAGGCTTTACAACACCTTAACAAAAAAAAAGGAACTTTTTACACCAATCGATAAAGATCATGTGAAAATGTATGTTTGCGGACCAACAGTATATGACACAGCACATATAGGCAATGCACGGTCTGTTGTTGTGTATGATGTGTTATTTCAGCTACTTAAGTTTTGTTATGGCAAAGTTACCTATGTGCGTAACATAACCGACATTGATGATAAGATAATCAATGCAGCAAGTGAGAAAAATAGCAACATAGAAAGTATAACCACATATTACATTAAAGCTTTTCATGATGATATGGAAAGCATAAATTGTAAAGAGCCAACACACGAACCAAAAGCAACGGAAAACGTAGATTATATTATAGAATTAATTGAACATTTACTGCAATCAGGCCACGCTTACGAGTCTGACAAACACGTGTATTTTAATATAGAATCTTACCATGAATATGGTGCTTTATCAGGAAAAAAAACTGATGAATTGGTTCCAGGTAGCAGAGTTGAAGTTAATGAAAATAAAAAGCACCCTGGAGATTTTGTACTGTGGAAGCCTGCAAGTGATATTGACTACAAACTTTCAAGTTATTGGAATAGCCCATGGGGAGAGGGCAGGCCTGGATGGCATATAGAATGCTCAGCAATGTCATATGCTTATCTTGGCAAAGATTTTGATATTCATGGTGGCGGCATAGATTTACAATTTCCTCACCATGAAAATGAAATTGCACAGAGTAAGTCTGCATTTGCTGGATCAATGTTTGCAAAATACTGGATACATAACGGCTTTCTTACAGTAAGTGAAGAAAAAATGAGCAAGTCCTTATTTAATATAGTCAAAGTAAGAGATTTGCTAGATAGTGGAATAAAGGGTGAAGTAATACGCTATGCACTGCTCAAAACTCACTACAGAAAACCACTTGATTGGACAGAAAACGTTATTTCTGATGCACAGGAAACCTTAAATAAATTTTATCGGTTATTACGTGGCTTAGATACAACGAATATTGATGAAAGTAACGCAGAGATTTCTAAAGATTTTATAGACGCTTTAAAAAACGACTTAAACATTCCTGAAGCTCTAGCTATACTGCATGAAATGGCTGCAAAAATTAACAAAATGAGTAATGAAAGTGAAAAGCTTAAATTAACTGAGAGTTTTGTTAAGAGTGCCAGATTTATTGGTCTTCTTGAGTCAAGTTATCAAGAGTGGTTTGCTGTGGATGTAAATCATCAAGAAATAGAAAGGTTGATAGACTTAAGAAAAATTGCAAAAAAAAATAAAAATTACGATACTGCAGACAAAATAAGGGATCAGTTGAAACAAATGGGGGTTACAATTTCTGACAATGAAGATGGTACAACAACTTGGTAAACTTATATGGAAGATTACTTTCTGCTGTTTAAAGATAGCCTATTATCATCGTTAATCTTGCCTATACACCAAGGCTTTATGTTTGAAGCTATGCTGTACTTTAGATCACATCACAATCTACTACTTATGTTATTTTTTGGAGTACTAGGATCAAGCCTTGGTGGAATAGTTAACTGGTATTTAGGTAGAATAACAATCTTAATGCGAGAATCATACCACAAATTAGAAAACGAATATACAATGCCAAAAGTTACAAAAAATTTGCTAATTTTTGCAACTTTATTACTTTCATGGGTGCCAGCACTTGGAAGTGTGATTCAAATTTTATCAGGTTATTTCAAGTTAAACCTTTATATCCTTGCCCCTTTAATCATTCTATCTAATTTCTTCTATTTGTTATATCTAATACTTACTTTTGGAGTATAACAGCTATAGTACTACAGCTATTAAAGCCCACTTCTGTCATCCTATGCCCTGATAGAAGCGGAGCTATAAATTAAATGCAAAATTTCTAGTAGTCATAGGATGCACCATGAGCTAAAAGCAATTCCACAAGCTCTTGGTGGTCATCAGCGGCATAACCTAATACTTTCATTCCCCAATTATTTCTAGCATTAACATTTGCATTGTGTTTTAGTAATACCATAGCTATATCAACTTTTCCCATCAGAACAGCATGATGTAGTGGTGTTTTGCCATCTTTATCCTTAGCGTTGACATTGGCACCTTTTTCGATAATGTACTTCACCACCTCCAAGTTTTTTCCTATAATAGCATAGTGTAACACTGTTGCTCCCTCATCATTTTCAGCATTAATATCTGCATTGTGTTCTAGTAGCACTTTAGCTATATTAACTTTTTCTCTGATAGCAGCAAGATGTAATGGAGTATTGCCAGCTTTGTTCTTGATGTTAGCGTTAGCACCTTTGTCCGCAAGATATTCCACTACCTCCAACTTTCCACAAAAAGCTGCCATATATAATGGAGTATTACCAATACTATTCCTAGCGTTAATGTCAGCACCTTTGTTAACGAAGTACTTAACTATATCCAAGTTACCATTCTCAGCAGCAACGTGTAATAGAGTCATACCATCTTTATCCTCAGCACTTAAATAAGCTCCTCTTTTAACGAGATATTCCACTACTTCCAAGTTTCCACCTTTAGCAGCCATATGTAATGAAGTCCCACTGTAAAATATTCCTTTAGCCTCAGCATTAATATCTGCACCTCTTACAACAAGATATTCCACTATCTCCAAATTTCCATACAAAGCAGCCATATGTAATGGCGTACTACCACATCCATCTTTAACGTTCACATCAATACCTTTCTCAATGAAGTACTTTACTGCTTCTAAGTTTTCATACTCAGCAGCCACGTGTAATGGAATTAAACCGTCTTTATCTTTAGCGTTGATATCTGCGTTTTTTTCAACAAGATATTCTATTACATTCAAGTTTCCACCATAAACAGCTGAATGTAATGGGGTAATATTATACTTATTCTTAGCATTAAGAACACAACTAAATCTATCTGAATGTTTTTCTTTTATATGCGTTAGTATTCCTTGAATTGCTTCACAGTCACTATTTTCAGCTAGTAAATGTAATATAGTACTTTTGTGCTCAGAATAAATAGAACTAAAATAAAAATCATCAATCAACCTACTGTGCTTACTTGCATGTCCCCAAATAGATGCAACATGAATAAAATTATCTATTACTAAATCACTGCCGTTTATCAATTCCAGAACTTTTCTTAAGGTATCTTCTCCTAAGAAACTCACTCAACTAACTCTTCTTGTTGAACTAATATGTAGCCAAATTCGCTCGCTTTTTTGATCAAATTTTTTACAGTTCTATCTTTATAGCGTGTTTCATAGTATTCCATTCCTTTTTCTACATATTCCTGTCCGTATTTGAGCATACTATAAAATATGCATGCCATTTTTCTTGCAGTAGCTGTTATTGCTTTTGGTGCTCCTAGTCGTTTTTTCAATCTTCTGTAGTATGCACCCAACGCACTTTTACTATTTCCTACAGAATGAGCAGCTATTCGCAAAGCATTCGCAGCACGGTTAATGACTTTACGTGTTCTTGTGTTAAACACTTTTTCCCCTGTAACTTTATTAGCAGGACTGAGTCCCAACCACGACGAAAAGTGCTTTTCTGTTGGCCATTTACTATGGTTTATACCAACTTCTGAAATTATGGTTTGTATACTTAATACATCAAATCCAGGAATTTTAGTGAAATCCATACCAGTTATTCGGTGCAGTTCCTCATACAAAGCAAAGCTTGGCTTACTTTTGCTATTTTTATTCTTTTGCTTACTTAGCTGTTTGCTTTCACAAGACTTTGTTTCAAACGTTTTATAATAGGCTTCAATATTTCTATCACATTCTGCTATTTTTTCTTGATAAATATTATATAATTCAAATTCTTGCTTTAGCGTGAATAAGTGTTCCTCTCTATAGTCACCAGCTAACGCTTTTGCAATAGTAGACTGATCATTTTTCATTCGCACGTCCCTGAATTCTGCTAATTTTTCAGAATCTCTTTCGCCTTCAATTATAGCTTCAATGATTTTCATACCAGTTATCCCAGTAATATGACTAATAACCTTGTGTAATTGTATATTCATTTGAATTAATGCCTTCTGCATACGCAGAATATGTGTAGATGCACTTTCAGTGAGATTTTTGCGTTGCCGCACGTAACTGCGCAATACACACATCTGATTATCTGGCCTAAACGATCCATGAAGCAGTCCGTAGCTATGCAGTTGTTGGAGCCATTGGCAATCTTGAACGTCAGACTTCCTACCAGGTACATTCTTTACATGCCGTGCATTTTACCTCGAATTTGTATGACTCAAGTATTTGAAATAAAGGAATCCAGTATACTCCTGTTGATTCCATAGCTACTGTTGTAACTTTACACTTTTTCAACCACTGTGCTAAGTTATGAAGGTCTTCAGTAAAGCAGCCAAATTTCTGAACGCGTTGTTCATCTCTTCCTTCAGGTACACACACATAGTGTACAGCTGAACCAATGTCTATTCCTGCTGCATTAGGATTCACTATTTCTAATTTACTTTTTGCTTTTTTCATGGTAACTCCTACATATAATTTGTAATAGGGAAACGCTTCAGCTTGGAACGGTTGATAGTACAATCTCCTAACCGAGGTAGTCTAAATGACTCCATCAATGATTTGACCGTTCCTTCCAAAACCATGCTTGCATACGGGCACTTAGGCACCATTGAAAATGTCGGTCATAACTGCAGAGGCGCTCTCTGTACAACTATACTTGAAAACTACTAAAAACTTAAATTTGTGTGTTTCTTTCTGATTTGACAGATTTCGTCTGTTCGATGCTTGTATCCATGCTTCAACTTGTTCAAGTTGGCTTTGGTTCAATATAGTTTTTCTACGGCGTTGAGGTGGAGCAAATAATTTTTCTTCTCTGCCAAATTTTAGGTCATGCAGTAAGTGCCTTTCTTGAAATGCAACATATTTTTGCTACGGCTGTTATACTATGCTTTTTTGCTGCAATTACAGCATTTAGTTTTTTTGCAACATATGCATTATTTCTTACTTTCTTCAGCATTTCTTTTGCTCACTTTTTCATCCAATAATTTTGATCTTAATGCCATTTAAACCTCGCTATTTTACTTACTCCAGTATGGCTTTTTTCCATTATTGTCTATCCGTTACTTGTATAGCGGGAATTGGTATTAGGAGATTTATTTGACTTTCTTTTTGGTAGTTCTAAAGCTAATCGCCAATTTGAAAATAATATCGGAGTACAAAAAGAATTGTATGGTCGGTACAATAAATTCATGGATAGTCTTGGGGGCTTAGGAAAAGATGGTCCAGGAGGATTTATTAATCAAATAGCATCGCAATATCAAGGCAATCCTTACCAGCAGTTTATTAGCAATCAAATGATTGGCAACCAATTAAGAGCAAGTAGGCTTGATCAATCAAGCTATGGTCTATCTAAAGTTGCAAGTTTAAACTCTGAACTTGCGTCGCGTGGCTTGAATGACTTTATCGGTTCATCTTTAGGAGGGCTGCAAAGTCTTATCGGAGCACATGGACTTGGTGCACAAATTGGTCAAAATCTAGGTGGTGGTTACACTTCTTACGGAAAATCTTTAAATGATCGTTGGATAGCTATGAATCAAATGTTAGATAATTTTGGTCAGGTTGCGGGTAAGGCTGCAATATAGCCAACTACAGCATTTTATTTTTTCAATAAAGAAAAGAATGTACTTATCTCTTGTAAATAGTATCTCTATGTCCTATCTCTGTGATAACCACTGTACGTTCTGATTGATCTACCCTGTAGACCACGCGATAGTCACCTACTCTTAACCTTCTGAGCCCTTTTAAGCTATGATGTAGTGGTTCACCAAGATTTACTGGATCGACTGTAAGTCGTTCTTTTATAGCCTTTTGAACTCTTAGCCTTATTGTCTTTGGAAGATTTGGTAAATCCCTTTCAGTAACGCTCTTTAGAGACTTAATTTTATAACGTTCTAGTCCCACTTAATATCTTCAAAATCAACTGTTTCTGCGCCTTCAACATCACGCTCATCAGAAATTTTAGACACTAAAAAATCCTCGATTTCAAGCTCAATTGCTTCTTTGAGTAGTTTCTCTGCTAATTCTTGAGCAGGCTGCTTAGTGAGCTCAGCTAGCTCGGCAAGGTGCAGTAAAGTTTCTTTACTGAGAACTATATTAGCGTTTAAGTCTGCCATAAGTTTTACCAAAATCTACTACTGTAACAATTTTACAACATTTTTTTTAATTTTTCAATAAATTAGTGTATGCTGGAATTAGTTTAAAGGATGAAAAATGCTATCTCAGGAGGATATTATTTTATGCCGCAAAGATTTTGGTTTCTTTGCGTTTCAAGGCATGCTGCGAGTGTTTAATATCAGATTAAATTTAAAAAGAAAAGATGGCAGCAAAAACTATTTGTGGATGCTGTTCAGCAGCATTAATCGCTTGGTGTTTGAAAAAGAACACAGTCAATGGTGGAACATACCACCACGCTGTGCTAAGACAACACTGGGTTTTATATTTCATGTGGCGTTTGCCCTCGGTAATAATCCAAGGGCAAAGTTTATGTATATTACGCACCAAAGAGATTTGATGCGTGAAAAAATCAATGAACTGCACATTGTCCTTGAGTCTCCATTTTACCGTCAAGTCTTTCCAAACGTAAAAGTAGTTGGTCGCAAAAGTACGCGAGTAATTAGAACTAAAGAAGGAGGTTTTGTTAATGGCTTTTCAATATCAGGGCATGTAACAGGTACAGGAGCTGGGGATAGTTCTCTTGATTTTGATGAAGGTCGAAAGTACGGTGGTTGCATTATCCTTGATGATTTACATGATGCAAGCTGCGCTTATAGTCGGGTATCGCTGATCAGTGCCTGTCAAAAGTTTGAACAATGCATAACTTCAAGGCGTAATACTGCTGATACGCCATTTTTAGTGATTGGTCAAAGGATCAGTGTTTACGACATATTTGGTTATTTAGAGAAAAAATCAGAGCGACAGTTTGAGAAGATCATAATACCTGCAGTACTTGAAGATGGCACGAGTATTGATGAGAATAGATTGCCAATGCAGGAACTTAGGATCAAGGAAAAAGCAGATACCGTCACGGAATAATTAACCGTCATACCGCGATTCATTCGCGGTATCTCTTAGCATAGATCCCGCTAACACGTAGCGGGATGACGATTTTCGATGAACCTAAGTTACTTTAGCTATAAACATTAAGAAATTTACTAAACGAAGAAAAAAGGCAAAAGAAACCCCGTTGGTGGTTGGCTATTTACTATGTACTAAAATATCGGCGTTTTTTTATTCTAAAACGCTTGATTAAGAGCGATTTAGCTGCTTTTAACTTGCAACTAACCTAAATTATAAACGTTAAGAAATTTACTGAGCGGAAAAAAAGGCAAAGAAACCCCGTAGTAGCTAGCATTCAAATTCTCCCTTGTCAATTTGACGTTTTTTGCTGTCTTAAACGCTTTGTAAGCGCGTTTCGGCTTTTATAGGTAAAAACCCAGAAATTTTTAAAGACATGCGATGCACGTAGTGCGAAAAATTAAACATGAGACGCCAAATACCCTAAGTTTTTTGTCATTAACCTGCACAGATTGCGAAGATAAATAAATAGCTTCAGTTTCATGATAAGGGGGCTGGCGGAGTTTGTAAAGTAATTTTTCGTAGCTCTCATGACTTAAAAAGCTGGATTCCAGCTTCACGCGCTGAAATGACAGATTACTGTTACCTTATCTAGATACAGAAAAAAAAATCTTAATACTTAACACATTTTTCATAGTACACACCGTATGATTGATAAATAAAATAATGAATAGATTTACATAATGTTTGGAGGCTACCAATGGTCAACGACAAGATTACTTTGAACTTTGAGATAGAAAAAGGCGAACCTATAGATCGATACTACTTTTCTGCACGTATGAGGCTTACAGATGAAAGCAAAAATCTTTTGCGTGAGAAGCTTGGCAGTACAATTCAATTCGATAACCTAGATGATCACTTCAATCTTAACCATGAGAATTTTTATATCTACTACAATAAATATAGTGAGCACAATGGTAGAAGTGAGCTATACGTTAGGGATGATAACGGTAGATATTTAACTTCCAATCTTCCACTTAATCACTATGGATTCTCAATGGAACTATCATCTGATGGGGCGTCAATAGCAGATTATGGCTTTTATCCTCTTTATGCAATCTATAACCCAAATCACTATGATAAGGCAAAGGAAAAAGTATTTGATGATCACGGTGAATTGTCACCAATTGCATCAAATATGTTAGATAATTTTTTAAGCAACACAAATAGCTTAACCACACAAGAGATGTTTTTACAGTTGCAAAATGGAGCTACTGAAAAAGAGGAGAAATTGATAAGAGAGAAAAGACAAGCAGAAGAAGAATTAGATCAAAAGAATGAGAAATTAAAGGAGTTCATAGAAAAAGGTGAAATTACCTTGTTTAAAGTGGTAAAAGGTAATGACGTAGGTAACGGGCGTTCAGAAGTAGTTTTACAGTTTACTGCAGAAGGTAAGGGGACAAATGAAATTACCCTTGATTCCGAAAAATTCTATATAGCAGATTATGAAGATAGTGAATTCTTGCATTGTGTTAGCTCTGATTATGACATGCTACTTGATTATGAAAATTTATTTTTCGCGCTCAATCAAAGCTTCTACTCAGACTTTGAAAGTGGGTTTTATTCAGCAGACAGCACTGATCCCTATAATTATGCTAAATATTCAAAGGAACCATATTTGAGTGGTGATCAGCTATCTGAAAAATTATCTCATGAGTTGGAGAAAGATAGTAACCAGATAGATGCAGAAGTTATGTTTAGTGATCAACCTATGAACGAAGAAGTTACAGTGAAAAGTGAAGTCAAATCTAGAAAGAAAAGGGCAGTTGAAGAAGATAATGCAGAAGATACTATAGGAAACATAAATGAAACAAATGAGGTAACCGGTGCGACGCGTTTGCACTCTGCTTCTTTATCAGGGGATTTGAATGAAGTTATCGAACTTGTAGAACATAGCGCAAATATTGACGCGAAAGATAAAGCCGGACAAACACCGCTACATCATGCTATTAAATCAGGAAATACAGAAATAGCAAAATATCTTATCGATCAAGGTGCAAATCTCAATTCTCAAGATATTTATTACGAAGGAACTGATTACTCTTGTTTTAAGACACCTTTGCACTATGCCATAAAATCGGGAAACATGGAAATAGTTGAATACTTAGTGGAACATGGTGCAAATCCTAATATTCCAGATGCTCACAATCTCAGGCCGCTCGACTATGCTATAAAGAACACAGCTTTAGTAAAATATCTTGTGGACAATGGTGCAGATATTAATGTACGTAATCCGATATTCCATTTTGTTAAGCTAGGTGACCTGGATATGGTGGAATATTTAGCTCAACATGGTGCAGATCTTAATGTCAAAAACACCTCTGCTCAAACACTACTACATTATGCTATTGAACTCAAACATACAGAGATAGCTAAATACTTAATAGATCACAATGTAGATATTAATACTCGAGATATTAGTTCTGGTAAATCTCCATTACATTTTGCTATGAGTATAAAAAACATGGAAGTGGCTAAATATCTAATAAAGCATGGTGCAGATGTTAATGTTAAAGATAGTTACGGTTTAGCACCTTTACACTTTGCTGTTAATTTAGGAAATCAAGAGATATTAGAATATTTAATAAAGAATAATGCAAATATTGAGGTTCGAGATAGTGAAGGCTGGACACCACTTATTCATGCAGTAAGGCATGGGCAATTGGACAAAGTAAAGTACCTGATAGAGAATGGAGCTGATGTTGATATTTGTGGTAATGAAGGATGGACGCTATTTGAGCATGCTGAACAATGGATAGATGATAGAAGAATATTAAAGGATGTAATCAATAATGATAGAAAATATGCAGATGCTGCAAGTTGGGAAAAGACTGGAAAAGATATGCTTGATTACCTTAAGGGAGTTACAAAAAATACTATACAGGAAGAAGAATCTAACTATATAGATCAAATGCAAGCAGATGATAGCAGCAGTTATGTTGAAGATCAACCAGCTTTGCAAAGCAATCGTGACGGTTATGCTGACATGGAAAAAGCTCTGCAGGAGAAATTGCATGGAGATGAAATACGCAAGCAAAGTAATGAGAAAGCTCAAAAAGATATGGAAACAAGAAAAGTCACTGTGGAAACTGACAGTAGCAATAATAAAATTGAAAAACAAGCAAAACCAATAGAAGACGAACAAGAAACTGTTATGGCAAGTGTGATAGAAAATATGGATAAAAATTCTGATAGTGAAGCAGAAGATTCTAACAGTATTGCAAATGCACAACATCCCTTAAAAATAAGGACAGGAAGTCCTCTTGAGGTGGGGAAGTATGAGGTGGAGCTGCAAGTGACATATGATGATATAAAGAATTTTTATGATACCGTACGTGGTAAATATCATGCTGGTGATGGATATAACTACGAGCAAGTAATGGTTTTATATAATGAAATTGTTAGGCCAGCATCGCAGCATTATGATAAACCATTTACCCTGCCTAAGGCATACATAACAGATGGTCATCTATTTGTTCAAAATAAAGATTTTGGAACTTTGGATGATTTTAATGAGATGTTCTATAGAAGTGATGAGTTAATGTGATGTAAAAAGCAAGATTCAATTTGGTGAACGAGAGTTAACTGACAGAGGAGATTGACACGTATGCCTTTATCTTTAAGATTGTTTATCAAGTATAGACATCAGCTCGTCCCATTCTCTTTTACCAATATTACTTTCTTCTCTAGTAACGTTTTCCCCTTTAATTAATTTGCGAATTATTTCTAGACCAGTTCTTGAAATACAAGCTGATTCTAGGCAATATTCAACAAAGGCATTGTAGGCCAATGGGACCCATTTTTTTATTATATCCAGCATAACTTCTGCATAAACTCTGATTTCATATTGGGCATGCTTATCAGCTCTAAGCTTCAAAAAATGAAGGAGGTTATGCAGATCTATTTTCCAATAAAATTGCGTGTAGTAATTAAGCGTTAGATTAGTTCGGGCAATTTCTCTTGCAAGCCCCTGCTCAATAAATTTTTCATAATGAGAATATACTAAATTAGAGTCGTTTGTTAGAGAATCTATTATTTCCTTTGAGGTATCCGGATCAAAAGCTTCACCGCTACCTTGTTTATTATTATCAGATTGTTTTGCAATCTGTTCTGGTTTTGGTATATAAAATTCATTGTCAAGTATTGAATATCTTGCCGAATATTCATTCACATTTGCAGTTCTATGCCTTATCCATTGCCTTGCAACAAAAATTGGAAGTTTCACGTGAAACTTAATTTCACACATTTCAAATGGAGTTGTATGATGATGTCTCATTAAATACTTTATAAGTGCTTCATCCTGACTTATCTGTTTTGTTCCCTTGCCATAAGAAACACGAGCAGCTTGAACTATAGCGCTATCAGAGCCCATATAATCCACTACTCGAATAAATCCATGGTCTAATACCTTATGTTCTTCATATAAGATTTCATCTATTTCTTTTACTGTAGTTCGTTTAGTTGCTTCATTCATAAAATATCCTCAAGATGAAATGGAAATATCAGCTCCACATGAATTGAGTTTTTCGTGCATTGCTTCATATCCTCTCCATAAATGATGCGAATTATTTATTGTAGTTTCTCCACCAGCTACCAAAGAAGCAAGTACCAAAGCTGCTGTTGACCTTAAGTCAGTGGCACACAGATTAGCTCCAGATAAGCTTTTTATTCCACTTATAGTAGCTTTGCTTTTCTCGATGCTGATATTAGCGCCTAACTTTCTCAATTCATCTGCATGTGCAAATCTGTTTTCAAAAATGTTCTCTTCAATTACTGATATCCCATCAGCGATGCACATTGCAGACATCAGTTGTGGTTGCATATCACTGGGAAAGTTGGGGTATGGATCTGTTGCAATGTTAGCAGACCTAATAGAGCAATTTTTTCTGGAAATCATAACCCCCTCATTATATAGTTCAACATTAGCCCCTATAGCCTTCAATTCATTCACAATACATCTTATATCAGATAGACTTATTCCTTCTAACTCCAACTTACCACCGGTTATTATAGCAGCTAGTGCATAGGTGCCTGCTTCTATGCGATCTGGTATTATTTTATGAACACATCCATTTAATTCTTCAACTCCTGTTATTGTGATCCTTGTATCACTAATCTCAATATTAGCACCCATTTTCTTTAGGAACTCTATTAAATCAAGAACTTCCGGCTCCGTTGCAGCATTGTTTATTATTGTCACTCCTTCTGCAAGTGTTGCTGCCATTATTACATTTTCTGTTGCACCAACGCTTATTTTCTCAAGTATAACTTCTTTTCCTTGTAGCTTTCCTTTCACTGTTGCAATTATATTACAGCCTTCAACTTCAATTTTAGCTCCCATTTCTTCTAATGCTTTGATATGCATATCAACGGGACGCTTTCCGATATTGCATCCACCAGGAAAGACTGTTGTGATTTTACCAAATCTACTGAGAATTGGACCTAGCATTAAAAGAGATGCTCGCAGCTTACTTGCAGTTTCGTGTGACATTACGTGATTGTTGATATTACTGCAATCAATTTCCAAAGTATGATTTGCTTTATAATCTTTATTGCGTGTAAAATTCACTTTCGCTCCAAGACTCTCAAGCAGCTTAGACATTAGATGCACATCAATTAAATCAGGTACATTATGCAAAATTACCAAGAAGCTACTCAATAGACTTGCTGCCATTATTGGTAAAACAGCATTTTTTGAGCCATTAATCTTGATTTTTCCGACCAGAGGTTTATGGTTACTACTTACTAATATTTTGTGCATTTAATTAAGCTAGATCTTACCAAATAAGTATAGTAAATCGACAGTAAAAGGCAAATTACAGATAATATAGCTATCACAGATCATAATGTTCGTACATTTTAGCTATTTAGCAGCAAAATTGATTACACTTGTCCAAAGATGAGCGATGCATTAGTGCCACCAAAACCAAACGAATTAGAAAGTGCATATTGAATTTTATGCTCCTGAGCTTTAAACGGTACAAAATTTAAATCACATCCTTCTGAAGGTTTATGTAAATTTAAGGTTGGCGGAATAATTCCATTATTTAACGCAAGAATACTGAATATTGCTTCAACGCTCCCTGCAGCACCAAGTAAATGTCCTATAGAAGATTTAGTTGAAGAAACAGGTATTTTATAAACGTAGTCACCAAATAACTGTTTCATTGCTATTACTTCAATTTTATCTCCAAGTGGCGTTGAAGTTCCATGTGCATTGATATATCCTACTTGATTTGGATTAATTTGCGCACTTTTTAAGGCAAGCTGCATTGCCTTAAATGCGCCTCTTCCTTCTGGATGTGGTGCTGTAATGTGGTGCGCATCTCCTGTGAGTCCGTACCCAACCAGTTCTGCATGTATTTTTGCCCCCCTTTTTTTTGCATGTTCGTATTCCTCCAGCACCAATATACCTGCTCCTTCACCCATAACAAAACCATCGCGTTCTGCATCCCATGGCCTTGAAGCTTCTTCCGGTTTATCATTGAATTTAGTTGATAATGCCTTCATAGACGCAAAACCTGCAATTCCAACTCTACACAGTGCACTTTCTGCTCCACCTGCAATCATAATATCCGCTTCACCAAGTTTTATAGTTCTTGCTGAATTTATGATTGCATGCGCACCTGTTGCACATGCGGTTACTGCTGAATCGTTTGGACCTGTAAATTCGTATTTAATAGAAATATGGCCAGATATCAAATTTATTAGACTTGCAGGGACAAAAAATGGACTGACACGTCTGGGCCCTTTTTCCTGCATGGTAATAACATTTTCCTGAATTGACGGAAGACCACCTATACCAGAGCCAATAGTTACGCCAACACGTTCTCTATCTACTTTTGAATCTTCTAAAGATGAATCTTCCACAGCTTGAATCGCTGCTGCAATGCCGTAATGAATAAAACGATCCGTTCTTTTTAGATCTTTTTCAAAAATATAACCTACAGGATTAAAGTAATTCTCAATGTTATCGGATTGCACAGGCACCTGCCCTGCAACCTTGCAAGCAAGATCAGAAGAGTCAAATCTATCTGTATTGATTGCTTTTATGCCAGACTCGCCTTTTATCAGCCTTGACCAAGTGTTGTCAACATCTGCCGCTAGTGGAGTGATTAAACCAACACCAGTGACTACTACTCTTCTGCTCATTTAACACTAACTATTAGCCTTTTTTACTATTAATGTACTCAACTATTTGCTCCATAGTTTCCATTTTTTGTGCGTCTTCATCTGGAATTTCTATTCCGAACTCTTCTTCTGCTGCCATGATGATTTCAACTGCATCTAAACTGTCTGCACCATGCTCCGAAAGCTTTGAAGAGCTGTTGAATTTCTCTACATCCTTACTAATGTGCTCTAGTATAATCTTTTTCACTTTCTCTTCTATGTCTTCTCTAGTGCTCTTTGCTAGTTCGCTATTCACATTTCTTACCAAAAAAATAACCTATTCTTTGATGTTATAAAAAATTTTTATGTTTGCAATATCTTTTATAACTGGTAAACTACAGCAAAGTTTTCTACTGCCCTAGCTGGCTAGCGTTACGTGCTAAACAATTAACAATTCAAAAATGCTAGACGAAACAACAAAAAATTTGCTTATTGTAGAAGTAAATAAACTTTTACCAGAAAATAGCGAGAATAAGCTTATATCAGCTATGCGTTATATACTCCTTGCTCCTGCAAAACATATACGCTCCTTTTTAGTCGTAGCTTCATCGCGAGTGTTTAACGCGGAAGCTAAAAAAGTAATATCAGTTGCTGCAGCAATTGAATTTGTTCATGCTTACTCTCTAATTCACGATGATTTACCGTGCATGGACAACAGTGATACTCGCAGAAGCCAGCTAAGCTGCCATAAAAAATTTGATGAAGCAACAGCAGTGCTTGCCGGAGATGCACTACTTACTCTGGCTTTTGAGGTATTATCTTCGTTAAATGAGAAATGCTGTGAAATCATGAAAGTTCTTTCTCAGGCAATAGGAATTAGGGGAATGGTAGGAGGACAGATTTTAGATATTGGTGCAGATTTTAACAAAATAAAAGAAATTCATTTGATGAAAACCGCAAAACTATTTGCAGCTTCATGTGAAATAGGTGCTATAATAGGGAATGCTACAGATAAGCAACGTAAAGCGTTATATAACTACGGGATAAACCTAGGGCTTATCTTTCAAGCTAAGGATGATATTGAAGATTACGAACAAGATAAAACAAATAATCTAATGTCTGTACTTGGTAAAAGTGAAGTAGAGGACTATATAGACGCCCTCTTTAAACAAGGCTTGGATAATTTGAGTGCGCTTTCAGGGGATACTAATTATTTATATGATTTATTGAATCAAGTAAAGAAAGATGGTTAGAAAAATTATATTACAAATGCTTATTTCCATAGTAATGATTCTCACTTTAACCTCTGCTTTTATGTTTACTATTGTCTATATAAACAAAGGTAAACCGGGAAAAAAGGACAAGCTTTATGAGATAAGTGCCACGCATGGTGGTTTGATACAGACAATAGCACATTATCTAGTGAAGCCAATACTTGAATCAGCACTCGACCGCTATATTGAAAAGCATGGGCTAACAGAATATTTAGAAGAAATGACGCAGCAAAAGGAAGAAGATTCGATAAATTTTTATGAAATTACTGAAGGCAGTGGCAGCAAGGCTTTCTGTGGCATGGAAGTCCTATTGCAAATATATAAAATTTCTAATAATAACTCAGCAACACTCCCTAGCAAAGTTTCTGATGTTACTTTGAAAATAGGTCAAGATGACCTAAAAGAAGTGGGTTTAGGGGTGATAGGTATGAAAGAAGGCGGAGAGCGTGTAGTTACTATTGCCAATGATAACAAAATGAATTTTAATTCTTATTACGTCAAACTGATCGAAGTAAAGGATAAATATCCCGACTCAGTGAATAATCTGATGGTTTTTAATGACTTAATTAACAAGACTGGAAAACAAGTAAGGTGCGGTGATGAGATATCAGTTAAATATAGCGTAAAGGAGCATAATGGGGAATATATAGTCAAAGATCAAACAGTGCAATTTAGGGTTGGCGATAAAAAAATACCACTTGCTATAGAGCTTGGAGTTGTGGGAATGAGAGCTGGTAATAAAAGAACTATTCTTTCTCCGCCTGACCTTTTGACTATTACTGACGATATGTTAATAAAAGACATAGATTATGATGAAGAAAATATCTCAATAATTGACTTAAGCTTAGATATTAAGCAAGAGGTCGCAGCACACCATTCTACTGTTGAAAAACAGCCTAAAGAATATAGCTGAAATTTTAGGCTTACTGGCTGACCTTCTGAACACTCTCTATACTACTTAAAGTAGGCTTTTTGTTTTTCCTAAAGTATAAACTTAGATAAATCAAGCTGCTTCGAAATTGACTCAAGTTTATCTTTTACATACTTGCTGTCTATAATGAATTTTTCGCTATTTTTCTCAGAAGCAATGAAACTTATTTCATCTAAAAGCTTCTCCATGATAGTGTGAAGCCTTCTTGCGCCTATATTTTCCACTTGCCTATTAACTGTAAACACTATTTCAGCTATGGTTTTTATACCATCATCAGTGAACTCAAGCATCACATTTTCTGTTTTCATTAAAGCTATGTACTGCTTTAACAAACTAGATTCTGGTTCCTTTAATATTCTTATTAAATCCTCTTGAGTAAGTGCCTTAAGTTCTACCCTGATCGGTAATCTGCCCTGTAATTCCGGTAAGAGGTCAGATGGTTTAGACTGATGAAAAGCACCAGATGCAATAAATAATATATAGTCTGTTTTTACATGGCCATACTTAGTTGTAACAGTTGTTCCTTCAAGTAGTGGTAACAGATCGCGTTGCACTCCTTCTCTGTTTACTTCACCTTTTACTTCTGTATGCGCTGCAATTTTGTCTATTTCATCCAAAAATACTATACCGTCATTACTAACAAGATCAATGGCTTCTTTGATTATCTTATCTTCATCGATTAGCCTTTCACTTTCTTCATTAATTAATATTTCACGCGCTTCTTTTACCTTCACCGTAATAGTTTTTGTTTTTTTGCTCCCGTTAAACATCTTGCCCACTATTTCTGTTATATTCATCATACCAACTTGCCCACCTGGCATGCCTGGTATATCGAAAGTAGGTAACATACTCTTGCTCTCTCTGACGTTAATAGAAACTTCTCCGTCCTCAAACTCTTTATTCCTCAACCTTTCTCTAAAAATTTTTTTACTCTCTTCGGTTGCATTTTCGCCTACCATAGAGTTTACTATTGTTTTCTCAGCTAAAATTAAAGCCTTGTTAGCTAAGGCTTTACGGGCTTTCTCTTTAACTAAAACTATTGCTGCATCAACTAAATCGCGTATTATCGAATCAACGTCACGTCCAACGTATCCTATTTCAGTAAACTTCGTTGCCTCAATTTTTATGAACGGTGCACCGGCAAGTTTTGCTAAGCGGCGAGCTATTTCAGTTTTACCAACCCCTGTATGACCGATCATCAATATATTCTTAGGTATGATTTCATCACGCAATGGAAATGGAACCTGATTGCGACGCCAACGATTTCTGAGCGCAATAGCAACAGCACGCTTTGCATCATCCTGTCCGATTATGAATCTATCTAATTCTTTAACTATCTTCTGTGGTGGCAGGTCATCTAACAAAACTTGAGTACTGTCATTAACTTGAATATCGCTGTCATTTGAATCAAAACCACTCTTAGTATCTTTATAGAGGTCATTTTTTTCATCATAGGTGTCACTACTACAAGGCCGCCCTTCTGAAAGGGTTATAGGCTGATTGGAAAAATTAGTGCACAAAGTTTTTTGCTTGGAAGACATATCACTCCTCTATCTTTTCAATAACTACATTATGATTTGTATAAACACATATATCGCCAGCTATCTTCATAGCCTTTTTTGCAATCTCTTCTATTGATATTCCTTTAATGTCAATTAAAGCTCTTGCTGCAGATAGAGCAAAATTTCCCCCAGAGCCAATAGCTGCGATTCCATCTTCAGGTTCAAGAACATCACCTGTTCCCGTAATTACTAATGAAATAGATTTATCTGCAACAATCATCATAGCCTCTAATTTTCTTAGATATTTATCCATTCTCCAGTCTTTTGCAAGTTCAACACATGCTCTCATTAATTGCCCTGGGTGCTTGTCAAGTTTAGATTCTAGTCTTTCAAAGAGAGTAAATGCATCGGCTGTTGCTCCAGCAAAACCGGCAATTACAGAATCACCAGAAAGACGCCTAACTTTTTTTGCTCCGGATTTTATAACAGTGTGGCCCAGTGAAACCTGTCCATCACCTATTACTACTACGCTTTTATCTTTTCTAATTGACAGTATAGTAGTTCCATACATTTTATTGTTATCGTGTTGAATCATTTTTCTATTACTTTAAATAAGAATCTCATTATACTTTAATCTTTACTTTAATCTTTAGTCAAATTTGCTAAATATGTTTAATTATAGCTTATAATATAATACCTTCCTTATAACATTTAAAGTGTAGATGCAAAACATAATTCACCCAGATTTGGAAAAAAGTATAAATAATTGGTTTGAGGCAAAATTTAACGGCCTTACATTGCCATTTTATAGCTCTATAGATCTTAGAAACTCCAGCTACAAAATTGCCCCAGTGGACGCTAATTTATTTCCTGCAGGGTTCAACAATCTAAGTGAGACATCAAGAGCAACAGCAGCAAAACTAATAAAAAGTTATTTTGAAACAAAACAATATAAAAAGACTCTTATAATACCGGAGAATTACACACGAAATAAAATGTATATAGAAAACGTATTTGTTATAGAGAAAGTACTGCAGCTCGCAGGTTTTGAAACTAGAATTGGCCTCTTTCACAACGAAGCATATAATTTAATAGAACCATATGAAACTATCGTGAAAGAAAACTCTCTGCTAAAGACAACTTCAGGATTTGTGCCTGATGTTATTATACTGAATCGTGATGTGACGAGCCACATTCCAGACACGCTAAAAGACGTAAAGCAAGATATAGTACCAAGCCCACTATACGGTTGGCATAGCAGACAGAAATTTAAGTATTTTGAAATCTATCAAGAATTAGCGTCCGAATTTTGTAGCGAATTTAAAATGGACCCATGGCTTATTTCTGTGCTTACAGAAAGCTGTAATGGAGTTGACTTTAATGATGATTCATTACTAGGAGCAGTAGCGACTAAAGTTGACCAAATATTATCTCTAGTGCAAAAAAAGTATGAGGAATATGAAATAAAAACACAACCTTACGTTTTTATCAAAGCAAGCAATGGCACATATGGGATGGGCATTATAACAGCAACAAGTGGAGAGGAAATATTAAATCTCAATAAAAAAAAGCGTCATAAAATGAAAAAGATAAAAGAAGGAATAGCAATCAATAGCGTTATTATACAAGAAGGTGTACCAACCATTGACATATTTAAAAGCAGTTCTGCAGAACCGCTGATATACTATATAGGAGATACTCCAACATGTTACTTATACCGATGTAATAGCAGGAAAGATGTATATTCTAGCTTGAATGCCACTGACTGCGAGTTTCATGATGTTAGCCAGGTTGTGGAAGGTAAAATTCTGTCACTTTGGAGTATTGTTGGCAAATTAGCAGTACTAGCGTTGGCAGTAGAAATAAAATCTTTTCACCTCTAACCCTTACATTCCCACAGCGTTGCCATCGGGCAGATCATTATCATCATTACCGGGCTGAATATGGTTATGGCCAGCATTATCAAGTTCAGTGGAAGGATCATCATTGACAGGTTGTTGAAACAATTTGTCAAGCTGAACTGCCAGAAATACTGCACTATATATTATGCTAACTGTTACGCTTAAGTTGAAATTATAGATTATACCATTACCTAAGTTTATTGGTATGGTTGCAGTCTCCATTCTTTTTAATATGAAGTTTAACAAACCTAATGACAAAGTTAATGTGCTGATAATAAGGTCCTTCTTACACTTAGCAGACTTTTCAGGATCCTTATTATCTAGGTATTTTCTCCATGAATAATAGTAGCTTATAGGTTCTGAAATAAACAGAAATAGGATCGTTGATGTTAAGTGAATGTGACTTATTACGTCTCCATTACCCCTAGTAAAAAAATGGATGACTTTCAACATCATCAATGCTTCTATGATGCTGCTTGCAAGATTAGCCGATTTACCCACAACTTTTGCCAGCTCTTTTTTACTCTCAGGGTTTCTGTAATCCTTAATTAGATCCTGTAGAGTAAATGCAGAATGGGCAATATATAGAATAGATGTCGGAAACTTTACTAGTCGAGCAACATTCCGTATAAGAAAGATATTGTATCTATTATTGTCAATGAACTCGCAGCAAAATTGCAGTGAAATCTTACACAATAGGGCTGTTAAAACTGTTGTGATGCAGATTACCTTCCTGAAATCATGATCATAAATATCATGCACCTTTTGTGCGAGTATGTTAGATTTCTTTTTTAGCTTGTTTGGCATGAAATAGTTAACAAAATAATAACTCCCTTTTATTCTATCACATAAAAGCCTTGAAGAAAAGCCCTATAAATCAGGACTTTAAGGGTGATTTATGCATAAATCGGCTAAGCATTTTATAAACAAGGAATCAATACTGAGAGTTGGTACGCGAAAATAATATCCATCCTTGATAATTGCTTTATATTCTATATCAAGTTCAACTAGAGTTTCTGAATGCTCAGAAACAAAAGATATAGGTGATAAAACTACAGGTACACCATCAGCTTTTGTACGTGATAGCTCACTTTCAGTGCTTGGCTCTAGCCATTTTACAGGAACAATCTTACTCTGATAACATATTGACCAATCTAAGTTATTGATAGCTAACTTTTCTACTATTAACTCTACGCTTCTTTCTACCTGTGAAGCGTAAGGGTCGCCTTTTTTAATAACGCTAAGGGGCAAGCTATGAGCTGAAAATAGGACTCTTGGCTTACCAATCCTGCTGGCTAATTTGTAGTACTTGGCTATCAAGTTAGTATGAGCCTCAATAAAGTTTTCATTGTCATAATAATGATGAATTATTTTTGTATTGCATTTTAGGCCATGCTTTTTAGCATTTTTTTGCCAATTTTCGATGGATGACAAAGTTGTGGTAGTTGAATATTGAGGGTATAGTGGCAGCAAAATTACTTCATCAGGATCAAACTGTTTTACACTTTTAACAACTTCGTCAGCAAATGGATGCCAATAGCGCATGCAAATGAATACCTTGTGTACATGGTTTCTATCT
Organism: Wolbachia endosymbiont (group A) of Hedychridium roseum; assembly: GCF_964028325.1. Taxonomy (NCBI): domain Bacteria; kingdom Pseudomonadati; phylum Pseudomonadota; class Alphaproteobacteria; order Rickettsiales; family Anaplasmataceae; genus Wolbachia; species Wolbachia endosymbiont (group A) of Hedychridium roseum. Next base: position 1,371,570 of record NZ_OZ034755.1, read on the forward strand.
TCATTTAATTTTAGTTCTAAAGCATTAGCTTGCATTTTTGTATTCTCCAGAATTGGCGATTTACCTCCGATTTCCTCGTATATTTTTCGTGCAGTATTTTCTCGTTTCGCAGATATAAACTTTGCTAAAAGAAACCGAAAGGGATTCGGTAGATTGATTATTCTCCTGTCATAAAAAAGGTTGAATAAAAAAGGACGGACCGCATTTAGTGAATCAGGCCCGCCAAGATTAAATAAGATAACTGCCTTTTTCACCTACGCACTACTACAACAAGTTACTTCTGGGATGCCTATAAAATTAGCTACACACTCATCAAATTTAGTTATAGGCACTAAATTTCTTACACTGGCATACAATAAGTGGCCTGATCTCTTCAGGTTACTCTTGGTGGATGTGAAGTTCCAATCGAAAAATGTATCGACAAAAAGACTTGGTACCGTTTCAAGAAGTTCAACAGCAGCTAAAGATAGCATTATACAACTTTGCAGGACATTCAGAAGAACCTTGAGGGGAAAAAGTAAAACTTTAACGAAAAGAGAGGTGCTACTTGTTTCATCCAGTGGTCGCCCTGAGTTAGGCGAATTATACTCAATATGCTTTCTATTTTGATCAAAGATAGGAAATTTTATAGTATCTTTCTTAAATTGCCCATCTATTTCTTGTGTACTATGTTTGGTCCATTTTTCTAGTGACCACTCACGCACGTGAAAAGTTCTTACAAAAAAGCATGTTGTAACCATCAATGCAGCACATATAAGCGCACACTGCATAAGACTTATACTACCTACCATAGCTGGCAGCGCAAAACAAACAAATGGCACTATGATAGCCATTTCAAGAAATGGAATAGTGTTTCTTTTTATTGCAAAGGCAGCGCCTTTTTTTAGCTCCGTGTATTGATTATTACTTTTTCCTTGCTTTTGTAGAATATGGTCACACATACCATATTCTAAATAACTTAAAAAAGCCAAATTAAAAGTTAAAAACCCTTTTGCTCCACAAAAAATTGACGATTTCAAGTTATTGACCAATTTTTTAGCAGTAGATTCAGTTTCAACCAGTTGTTTGGTAGTAGATTCAGGTTTTTCATTAGTTTTTTTACAACAAGTATGCATACAATACTCCCTTGATGGTTTATTCTTAACTATAAATAAAAAACTGCTTTTATCAAATCAAAATTTACAATAAAATAAATCTATAAATATACTATTTTATATAAGGAGATAATATGGCAATTGAGAGAACACTTTCGATATTAAAACCTGATGCAGTAAAAAATAATATTACAGGCAAGATAAATTCATACATTGAAAGCTCTGGGCTCAAAATTATAGCACAAAAAATGATGTTACTGACAAAAAAACAAGCAGAGCTGTTTTATGAAATTCATAAAGATAGGTCTTTTTTTGGGGAATTGGTAGAGTTTATGACTTCTGGTCCTGTGATAGTTCAAGTTTTAGTTGGTGAAAATGCAGTAAGTAAATACAGACAAATCATGGGAGCTACCGATCCAAAGCAGGCAGATAAAGGTACAATCAGGGGTGATTTTGCTGATGACATTAGTGAAAATAGAGTTCACGGCTCGGATAGTCTAGAAAATGCTCGTAAGGAGATAGCTTTCTTTTTTGCTGAACGTGAGTTGGTGTAGTCAAATCAGATTTTCCTATATATAACTAAATTTTCTGGATCCTATGTCAAGCATACATCTGTACGAACGTTGTAATTAACAGGTGGCAAATCCAAGTAGCTGACAACATAGAAACGAAAAAATTCCTTGACAAACTCCGCCAGCCCTCTTATCATGGTACTGAAGGTATTCAGTTATCTTCATCTGTGCAGATTAAACAGCAAAAAAACAACGTAGTTGGCGTCTTATTTTTAATTTTTTGCACTATGTGCATCCTATGTCTTCACAACATTTCTAGGTTTTTGCCTATATAAGCTGAAACGCGCTTATAAGTCGTTTAAGACAGTATAGTACGCCAATTTGCAGGATTAGGGAGTGAACACTAATTACCACGGGATTTCTTTGCCTTTTTTTTCGTTTGGTAAATTTCTTAAATATTTATAGCTAAACGACAACCGTCATCCCGCTACTTGTTAGCGGCTGAGATACCGCGGCGGTATGACGGTTCGCGGCAGCATGACGACAAATTCGTCATTCCGCTGCTTGTTAGCGGCTAAGAGATACCGCGAATGAATCGCGGTATGACGGTTCGCGGTGGCATCTCGTCATCCCGCTACTTGTTAGCGGGATCTAGAGATACCGCGGCGTTATGACGTAGAAGCTATACTTTTATACTCACCAACTCAGTTTGCTTGCTTACAAGTAAACTGCAACCCTAAATGTTGGAGCACTGTCGTACACTAAGCGCTGTAATGACAATTTTAGTCGCTTCATACACTTATCATGCTAGTCATAACAGAAATAATTTTTACCAGAGATATTGATGAAATAATTGACATAGTTTGGAAATATGTATATTATAGAACATTAATAGTTAGTTAATTTGTAGGTGTAATATGGCTAGAAAGATTTTGAATGAAAATGAGTATCACGCTTTTAAGCGGTTTTTTTTAATGTTTGGTATTCAGAAGAAGGATGTGGTAAATTCTGGCATTGAGAATATTAATAAAAAGTTTAGTGAACAATATCGTAAATTATCGTTAAAATATCACCCAGATAAAAACCCAAACAATAAAGAAGCGGAGGAGAAATTTAAGGTTATTGCATTAAATAAGCCATTTTTTGAAGAATTTATAATAGAGCCGTTGGAGAAAGGTCTCAATAAAAGAAATAATTTAATAAAAGAATTACGCGGTAAGTTGTGGAGTCGCAGTTATGAAGAATTGCAAAAATACTTAGATGATAAGCACAGAAATAAACTCTATAATAAGCAGCAGTCAATTAACAATAATGTAACTGCTTATTCAAAATATTCTTCTTATTCACATCTCTTAGGAAGTCTTTTAGTATTCTTCACATCAATTGCATTTTTAATCATTAATGGTATTTCTTGTAATGTACCAATAGCAGTAGGTTTTCTTGCTCCCTTGTTAGCAGGATTTATTTTGAGTTCAGCTATCAAGAGCATCTATACTAGAAATGGAAAAGAGTTTAATAATCAGACTAATATTTTATTATTGTTTTACTTTGACCAAGAATGCGAAAATTTTTCAAAGAGTGATAGGACTAAATTAAAGTGGCTAAAAAATTCATTTATTTTGAGCAACATAATCTGTACATCTTTAATGTTTTTCGGTGTGGGATTAGATTTAGTTGCCAACGGCTTTGGTATAACTAACTCTATGATGTTATCCGGCTTATTACTTTCATTACCATTCAAGCTTTTAATTGTTACTTCACCTGTTTTCAATGCTGCAAGTAATTATATTCTCAAAAAGACGACTATAAATTCAATTGAGGAGCAATTTAAAGGTGATGGTCCACTTGTAGAAGTTGATGACGAACAACCAAGCAGTACTATGAGCAATCAAAGTTATTTCCCCATCGGTCAGTTAATGCTCACATATCATCAAAGTTAGTTATTCTCCATAGCGAAGTCTCTAGCTAGGAACAATGAGCCACAGATTAGTATGGTTTTGATGTTTTGGATAGAGGCTTTTAATATGTGATTTGATATTGCATCGCCAATTGATTCACATTCAACTGCTTTTATTCCTATGTTATTGGCTTTTTCCCTAATCAAATTTGTATTTGTTGCTTTAGGTTCAGACTTAACACAAACCGCACATAGTAGCTTGATATATGGCTTTAAGTGCTCTAAGAACTCTGCCACATTTCTGTTACGAGTAACACCAAAAATTATATAGATACCTTCAGCAAAATTATCTTTTACCCACTGAGATAGCACTCTAGCACCGTCATTATTGTGCGCACCATCTAAAAATAATTGCCAATCTTTCGGTAGTAGGGAAATTAAATTATCCTCTTTTATTAGCTCTAGTCGTGCAGGCCAGTAGGTACGCTGTAAACCTGAAGTGATATCCTCTTCTCCAATATCAAATCCATATTTTCCACTTAAAATACTACATGCTGCAATGGCGTTTCCTGCATTGATTATTTGGTGTTCACCCTTCAGAGATGGCAAAGGAAATTCTATTGATTGAATAGCTGATTGGAAAACCATTTTGTTGTTCTTTTTTTTGCAATTCCATTCAAGACCTCCTCTATATAGAGGAGATTTCTTATTTATTGCATGGAATTCTAGTGTACTCATCACAGACTTTTCTTGTGGTGCTATTACGCAAGGAACATTAGGTTTCATTATTCCAGCCTTTTCACCTGCTATAATTTCTACAGTAGGGCCAAGATATTCTGTATGATCAAGGGCAATGGAAGTAATTATTGTTAAAATCGGACTATCTATAACATTTGTTGCATCAAGTCTTCCGCCCATACCTACTTCAACTAAAGTAATATCGGCTTTATGACGAGAAAAAGCTAAAAAAGCTGCAATAGTTGCAGCTTCAAACAGAGTGATAGGTTGTTCTGCAATCACGGCACGGCATTCTTCTAATAAGCTATATAATTCATTATCGTCGATATAACTGCCTGCAATAACTATTCTTTCATTAAAATTCACCAAATGTGGAGAAGTGTATGCATGGACCTTATACCCTGCTGCTTGCATTATATATCTTATAAATGCTAGTGTTGAGCCTTTCCCGTTAGTCCCAGCTATATAAATTACGGGAGGCATTTTTTTCTCAGGATTGTCCAATTTATTTAGAAAGCTTTTTATGCGATCAAGAGAAAAATCCTTTGGTCTACTACCAAGCGGTTTAGGCCAATGAGGCATATATATCATGGATTGTATTGCATTTTAATTCAGCTATAACGCTTGCTATGCCATGCGTGTCGATTTTTTCACTAAATTGAGAACGTTGATTAATAGCAATACTTATTCCACTCATTACAACATCACTTATCAAGAAAGAACTGTTATTTTTAGTAACTTTAAAATCAATATTTGTAAATTCTTCATCACCGTAAGAAAATCTTGTACCAATTAAGCAAGTTTCATCGTCAACTGCTTTTGTACTCATTATGATCATTTCACTATCATGCATGTATTTATATAAAATTTTAACGCACAAACGCGTAAGATACACTTCATACTCTCTTAAAAAATCTTCTTTTTCTTTTTGTTTAACTAAAGCCCAATGTTTTCCTATAACGAATTGCGATATTCCTTTGAGGTTAACATTATTCTGAATGACCTCCTGAAGCTTTTCGTGTACATGCCCTAGGTTTTTTCTATTTCCTTTTGTAGATATACCATCCACTTGTTGCTTCATAGTATGCACAAAAATTTTGTGATCTGTACAACTAGTGTAAGCTCTTGAAGAAATTGCAATAAAAACAATAATGATTAAAACTTTAGTAATGTTCATAAGATAAACTATAATACTTAAAATGCAAAATTTAATAAAGATTAAATAATAATCGCTGACTTTAATATACCTATAGACATGCCCTGTGTAAATCATCTATAATTCAAGTAAGGGTCTGTGCTATGCGTTATGAGTTAAGTTAAATTTCCCGAGCGATAATTTCTAGAGAAGGGAATTGCCTCTGCTGGTTTCGTTGAAACTAATATGCGATGCCCACCTTAACTTCAGGTCTCAGGAATCTACTAAGGCTGACGGTAGATACGGATCCTTTTTTGATTGGTACTAAATTTATGCTTCATCAATGCAGAGAACAAGGTACCTTCCTATGTTCGCCTAATGAAGTATTCCAAATTGTAATTGATGTTGAAAGGTATCCTGATTTTGTTCCTTGGTGCAAAGCCGTTTATATAAAAGAAAAAATTGACAACCAAATGGTTGTGGATCTTCTCGCAGTTTTTCATGGAATTAAAGGAAAGTACACATCAGAAGTAACCTTTCTTTCTCCAAGTGGAACAAATGAAGGTTGGATAAAAGCTGTATCATCAAATGGAATATTTAAACATCTATACAATGAATGGCAATTCATTCCCATAGATGAAAATAAAACTATGGTAAAGTTTTATATAGAGTTTAAGTTTAAGTCCAACTCATTTTCCACTTTATTAAACTCAGTATATAAATATACACAGAGTAAAATAATTGCTGCATTTAAAGATAGGGCTGAAAGCCTTGCTAAACAAAAGTTATCTTGACATTATTAATATAAATATGTAATTTTTTTAGTAAGTTAAGTGTTTGTATTGTAATGATTTTCAGACTATTGTTTTTACTAATTCTTATGAGTGTTAATTCTTATGCAGTTGTTAAATCCAGTAACCAACATATTCAAAAAGAAACTAATGAAATAACATCAAAGGAGTTACTATCACTATTACCTGATGATAAATTATTAGGAGATCCAAAAGCACCAATTCTAATGATAGAATATGCTTCATTAACTTGCTATCACTGCTCTCTTTTTCATAAGAATGTTTTTCCTAAAATTAAAGAGAAATATATAGACACAGGTAAGATGTTATATATATTTCGTCATTTTCCTTTGGATTACAGAGGGCTAAAGGCTGCAATGCTAAGTCATTGCTACGAAAAACAAGAAGACTACTTTAATTTTAACAAAGCTGTTTTTAACTCAATAGATTCGTGGAATTACTACAATTTAAGTGATTTGACTTTACTACAAAGAATTGCTGCACTAAGCAACTTAAAGCAAGATGCATTTAACCAATGCATTAATGATAAGAAAATTATGGATAAAATCGTAAATGATAAATCACTGGCAATCAATAAACTTGGTATCACAGCCACTCCAATATTTTTCATCAAGCTTAACGATGATGGTAAGTCATATATAGAGCATAATAAAGTTAAACATGAAGGGTATAAAGAGCTGAAATATCTTACTGATGTGATAGATAAATTATATGGAAAAGCTATAGTGAAGTAATACCACTGTAGCTTACCATATAAAAGACTCTATGCTGAGTCATTGTTTTTCACTACTGTTTGTTGTTTTTTACGCTCAAACTCTCTTTTTTTACTGTGCCAAGTGTAGTAATACATAGCGATTTTATTCTCTATTAATACTATTGTCCCATCATAAAACTGAACCATATCCATAACTTTTCTCTGAGCTTCATTAAAACGTTCTTTATACTTTTCACGATAAGCTGGATTATGTAGTAACATAACCCCTTCATTCTTGTTAGATTTTTTGTTTAACGTTTCAACTTCACTAGCAATAGTATAAGACATATAACCCCCTCTAATTGATTATAAAAATTATATTTTAAAAAGAGAAATGCGCATAAACAATCCCTTTAATTCTAGTATAATAATCGATTGTTTATTATACTAGTTAACCATAGTACGATATATAATAATTTTTGTCACTTAAAATTTTATACTATGAAATAATAACTTAAAATAAATGTTTTTATTATTTTAAACTATATTATTATATTTATAAACTGTGTATGAATTAAGCTTCCCTAATTTATAATATAAAACGTAATGCGTAATAATTTTAGTATAAAATTATCATATATAAGAAATCTATTTGCAAAAGAATATAAAAAAATAGAAGAATATTGTATTCTTGAAAAAAAGCAACATATTCAGATTGGCCCTGAAGAAGGAAAGCTATTAAGTTTATTTATAAAAATCCATAAAATCAAAAGTATTGTTGAGATTGGCACGTTATACGGTTATTCGTCGATTTGCATGGCAAAAGCTCTACTGAAAGACGGTCATATATATACAATAGAAAATAATCCTCAACACTCAAGAATAGCAAAAAAAAATTTTAGTGCTTTTAATCTAAGTGATAAAATTACTCTAATAGAAGGTGATGCATTGGAAAAAATTAATGAATTATCAGCAAAGGCACCATTTGACATGATATTCATCGATGCTGACAAAAGTAGTTATCCTAAGTATTTAGATTGGGCAGAGTCATACATTAAACAAGATGGGCTAATCGTTGCAGATAACACTCTATTATTTAATACAGTATTTTTAGAATCGCCTCCAAAAGAAGTATCAGAAAAATCATGGCATGCTATGAGGGAGTTTAATAATAGATTATCAGATGAAAAGAAATATTTCTCTATATTGATTCCAACTGATGAAGGAATGACTGTAGCTTTAAAGCTAACATAAGTTAAAAATCAAGGTCAGCGTAATGTTTAGGAGGGGTTAAACCGGAAACTCTCTCTAATAATATCTCACGAAAACAAGGCTTTGATTTAACAATGGAGTACCATTCTTTTAAAATTTTACTTTTTTCCCATGGAAAACTACTTACATAATCCATTACGGAAATATGCGATGCTAAAGCAATATCAGCCAAAGTGAACTTATCAGTTGCAAGCCAAACGTTCTTGTTAATTAAGTGTTCGATGTATTCCATATGGCAAGGCAGGTTATGCTGAGCTGCATGAAGAAATCTAGAGTCAGGGCTGCGGTTAGTAATTACTTTTTCATTCATAATATACTTAGTAACTTCATTGTAAAATTTGTTGTCGAACCAATTGATTAGAGCGCGTATTTTAGACTTAATAATAGTGGATGAACCAAGTAATTTGACGTCGCTATTGTAAGTCTCTTCTATATATTCACAAATGGCATTACTATCCGCTATTACAAAGTTATTATCTATTAATACTGGTACTTGCCCAGTTGGATTGATCTCCATAAATTCATTCCGTTTTTCCCACGGATTTTCATACACTAGATCGCAGCCTAATTTTTTTTCTTTTAGAAAAGTTCTAACTTTTCGTGAAAATGGACAAAGAGGAAAATGATATAAAATCATAATATTCCTCTTTTGTTATCCCAGTACCTATAGGTTGTTATTCCAGTGTGTGACACTGAAATCCACATCTTTTTTCTCTGGATCCAAGTTGGAATGACAAGAGAAGAGTATTTTAGGTAACAGTTGTTTACTCCAAAGTAATGTTGCAAAAGGTCTAACATATAAATTATAAGACTAATATAGGATATACCTTGCTAAATAAAAAAAAAAGTATAATATTTTATAAGGTATGCAGGCAAAAACTCTGTAATTTGGTCAGATCAGAAATGAAGCAGCCATATCAGAACCTTTTTGGGTTGCATACCTATTTCTTATTTGTTTTATCAGAGGCTATGAATATAGCATTAAAACATCGTCCTAGTAGCTTTAAAGATCTAGTAGGTCAAGATATATTAGTGCGTGTATTAGAAAATGCTTTTATTTTAAACAAAATCCCACAGTCTATACTGCTCTCTGGTAGTAGTGGAGTTGGTAAAACCACCACTGCAAGGATAATAGCTTTATGTTTGAATTGTTCCCTGGGGCCAATTTTTGAACCTTGCGGATCATGTGAAAATTGTCTAGCAATAAAAAATTCAAGCCATCCAGATGTGATTGAAATTGATGCAGCAAGTCACACTAGCATTGACGATGTTAAAGTAATCCTGGGAGATATTTGCTATTCACCTATAAGCTCTAAATTCAAAGTCTACATTATAGATGAAGTACACATGTTATCCAGCAGTGCATTTAACGCATTACTTAAAACCCTAGAAGAGCCACCCTCTAGTGTAAAATTCATTTTAGCAACTACAGAAATAAAAAAGATACCAATAACTATTATTGCACGTTGTCAAAGATTTGATTTACACAACATTCCTGTAGCTAAAATAGTAGAACGTTTAAATGATGTTGCACAAAAAGAGAGTTATTCCATTGAAAAGGGGGCATTAGAGTTAATTGCACGACATTCTGGAAATTCAATGCGTAACGCCTTGTTTTTGATGAATCAAGCAGTGCTATATAGCAAAGATGGTGCAATATCCACTAAAAATGTGATAGACATACTTGGCCTAGTGGATAAAGATATTATATTCGATCTATTAGGAGCAATATTAGAAGGTGATTTACAGAAAGCTCTATCAGTGTTTGACAAGGCGATAAAAACAGCAAACCCACTTAGTATTTTTGAAGGTCTATTGCAAACAATTCAGTTAGTATGCCGTTTTTTGATTACAAAAGAAATTGATAATGCAGTTACAGAGTATGAAAAGAACAGGATAAAAGATTTAAGTATAAAGAAGTCTTTAATATTTTTTTCGAGATTGTGGAAGGTGTTGCTTAAAGGTATTCAAGATATAAAAACTTCAACATGCAACGATGTTGCTGCTGAAATGATGTTAATTAGCCTCTGTTATCTTTCTGATCTGCCTTCTCCGGAGCAAGTGGTCAAAAAAATTCTTTCGCAGAATGCACAGCAGGGAAATACGCATAGTATAGGAAATGAACAGCAACAAAATTATGATTTTGACAAAGTTTTGCAACTATTAAGGCGGAGTAACCAAATTTATCTTTACAAACAACTGTGTAATAATCTACAATTAATAGATTGTAAACCTGGATATTTAAAATTAAAAGCTGTATCTAAGTTGGATAGTAATTTTTGCAATGATTTAAAAAATTACTTAAACCAGGTGACTCAGCAGGAGTGGGTTATTACAGTTGATACGGGTTATATAAATAGGGAAGTGAGTAATTTAAATTATGCACCTGCAGTTAAGGATATACTTGATACATTTAAAGGTGCAAAAGTAGTTAATATAGAAAATAAGGAGTAAGTTGTGGATTTTAGTCAAATAATGAAACAAGCGCAAGAGATGCAAAAAAAGCTTGCAGAAGCTCAAGAAAAATATGTTGGGAAAGAGTTTCAAGGTATTTCTGGTGGTGGCAAAGTTTCTGTATTAGTGGAAGTCATAAAAATAGGTAGCTATAAAGCTAAAAAGGTGAACATAGACTTAGAACTTATGAGAAATGAGGAAAAAGATATAGTAGAGGATTTAGTAACAGCAGCGTTTAATGATGCCGTTAAAAAAGCAGAAGAAGATATGGCAAATGCAACTTCTGATCTTGCAGGTATGATGGGTTTACCACCTGGGTTTAAACTTCCTTTTTGAATTTACTACTGAAGTTTCTTTTAGTGTAAGTATTTCTTTTTTAATATTTCTAACGCCAGTACTTCTTCATATAATGCACCTATAGCTAGCACAGCCCTACGTCATACCGCGGTTCATTCGCGGTATCTCATCCGCTAACATGTAGCGGGATGATGAGGTTATCGTCTGCTGCCACGAACCGTCATACCGCGATTCATTCGCGGTATCTCAGCCGCTAACACGTAGCGGAATGACAGCAAGTCCTACGTCATACCGTCACGGTATCTCTAGATCCCGCTAACACGTGGCGGAATGACAGCAGTCCTACGTCATACCGTCACGGTATCTCATCCGCTAACAAGCAGCGGAATGACGAGGTCTTTCGATAGTAAATCTTACCTATGTTAGCTATACCAAAAAATCAAAAGTCGTGTAACTCTATTTATTCATTAATAAAATCTTTGTCTTCTCCTAAAAATTAGTTAAAATGTAGAATATTTTGTGTTATTAAGTTAGCACTTGACTTAACTTTAGTTGTTACTTAGACTGCTAAAGTGGAATTTTAATTTTTTTTTACGAGGACAATTATGCATTATAAAAAGTTTTTTTCAGCAGCCGCTTTAGCAACGTTGCTAAGTTTATCAAACTCTGCTTTCTCAGATCCTGTTGGTCCAATAAGTGATGAAGAAACTAGCTACTACGTTCGTTTGCAATACAACGGTGAAATTTTACCTCTTTTCACAAAAGTTGATGGTATTGCACATAAATCAGGCACAGACAATAATAGTCCCTTAAAAGCATCTTTTATAGCTGGCGGTGGTGCGTTTGGTTATAAAATGGACGACATCAGGGTTGACGTTGAAGGACTTTACTCATGGTTGAATAAAGATGCAGATGTAGTAGGTGATACAGTTGCAGAAAGCTTAACAGCAATTTCAGGATTAGTTAACGTTTATTACGATGTAGCGATTGAAGACATGCCTATCACTCCATATGTTGGTGTTGGTGTTGGTGCAGCGTATATTAGCACACCTTTGGCAACTGCTGTGAGTAGTCAAAATGGTAAATTTGCTTTTGCTGGTCAAGCAAGAGCTGGTGTTAGTTACGATGTAACTCCAGAAGTCAAACTTTACGCTGGAGCTCGCTATTTCGGTTCTTATGGTGCTAACTTTGATAAAACTGACAAAGACGGCAAAGGGGAACTCAAAGTTCTTTACAGCACTGTTGGTGCAGAAGCTGGAGTAGCGTTTAATTTCTAGTCTATCTCAATCTTGTTATCCCAGTGGGTTTTTTCTTGTCATTCAAGTAGCATGACACTGGGGTGGCTTTGTTGCATAGCGTTCAGAAAAACTAGTGATTACTGACTAAATTCATTATAAAATGACGATTTAAGGATAAATATGCCACAAAAAATGAGAGTCAGTAACCAAAACGAATATAACAAGTTTCTAGAAAAAAGAGGAAATATTTTTCATGATATCAACGAAGCCATAGAAAATTGGTATGAAATTGGGCCAAAATGCAGGGTGGCAACAATATTTACAGCAACAAAGTGGTAATTTTGATACATATAATAACCCATCTGTTCAGAATAGGTTTGAGACAAACAGTCGGGTTTATAAAATGATATTTGCAACGTAATTGGTATGCCTAAATTTGAAATAGTCGCATAAAATTATTTACTCTGGAAAAAACTTACGTTGCTATGCAACAAAGCCATCCCAGTGTCTGCTGCTTGCATAGCATTTATCTACCAAAACAATGGTCATGCAAGAGACTTTGCTTGGATGTGTGATATAATTTAAATTGTAAGGTCTAAAAAATACTAGCATGAATGAAGTGATAACATTTGGTTGTCGTCTAAATTTTTACGAGAGTGAGTTAATCAAAGAAGCATTAAAAAAAGCAGAAAGAAAAAATGTTGTTGTGGTACATAGCTGTGCAGTGACAAACGAAGCAGAACGCCAAGTAAAGCAAAAAATACGTAAGATCTATAAAAACGACCCAAGTAAAGAAATTATCGTAGTTGGTTGTGCTGTTCAGTTGGATCCAGAAGTTTACAGTAGCATTCCTGGTGTAAGTAAAGTGCTCGGTAATCAAGATAAGCTAAAAGCTGAAAATTACTTACTAAATGACGATAAAATCTTAGTCAGTGATAACCAAGTAAACAAATCAGAACCTGTTCTAATTAATGGATTTGAAGATAAATCAAGGGCATTTATTGAAATTCAAAATGGTTGTAATCATAGCTGCACATTTTGCTCAATTACTGAGGCAAGAGGGAATAATCAATCTGTGCCAATAAACAGTATTATAGAGCAAATTAGGATCTTTGTAGAAAATGGATATCAAGAAGTAGTGTTTACAGGTGTTGATATTACTGACTTTGGTACAGATTTGTTTGCCAAGCCATCACTTGGTTCAATGATTAGGAGAGTTTTAAAAGATATACCAGAGTTGAAGAGGCTAAGACTTTCCTCTATCGATGTTGCTGAAGTTGACGACGAATTAATGGATTTAATAGCTAATGAGTCAAGACTTATGCCTCATTTACATTTGAGTCTACAATCTGGTAATAATTTAATACTAAAGAGAATGAAGCGTCGTCACAACAGAGAACAAGTAATAGAATTTTGTCATAAAATGAAGAGCTTGAGGCCTAATATAGCATTTGGCGCTGATATTATTGCTGGATTTCCAACAGAAACTGATGAAATGTTTCAGGATACAGTTGATTTACTGAAAAAAACAAATATAGTTTACCTACATGCTTTTCCATATTCAGAGCGGAAGAATACACCTGCTGCACGAATGCCACAAGTACCAGAGAATGTGCGTAAAGAACGAGTAAAAAATTTAAGAGAAATGAATAGAGAAATGATGAGTAGCTTTTATCAATCTTTGATAGGCACTGAACAAAGCGTTCTGGTTGAGCAAAATAATGTCGGTAGAACAGAAAATTTTGCATTAGTAAAGCTTGAATCAAAAGCTCAAGCCAAGAGTATTGTGAAAGTTAATGTTAAAGGAGTGGAAAATAATTATCTAATTGGAAATATTCTTTCTTAATTTTTGTACATTAAAGAAATATATGATATAGTAGTTATACTATAAATGATAATTATGGGTTCATTTGTGATAACTAAAATATCTATTACTTTATTTTTGATTTTCATTCCATGTGTCTATTTTTTTATTACTTATATTAGTAATACACACATTGAGCAAGTACAACTCTTAAAACTAGAAACGGACAATAATGAAGATGTAATGCATTCTGAAGAGGTTACTGAGAAAAAAATACTAATAAATGATTTAAAATATCAAGAACTTGAAAGTAGTCCTACTGAACAACCTTCTATTCTCCAAGTAGCTGATCAGAAAAATATGTGGTCACGTATTGCAGATCAAGCTGATAATGAGCAGCCTACAAAAGAAAAATCAAAAAAACTTGATTTTTATGTTAGTGCTAACGGTGGTAAGGTATACCATGATAATTCAGAAACATTTGTAAAGGGTATAAAGGCAATAGGGGAGAGAGTCCTAACTTTAGTTGAAAGTCATTATGGTTTTATGATAAAAAATATAGTGGCAAATGAAATTAAAAGCATAAAAGAATTTAATGGTAAAATTGATTTCCAATGGGTTAACAGCATATCTTTAGGTTACTATGCTGGAGAAAATGGCCGAGTTGATTTTGAAGCCATGTATTCTAGAGCCAATATTGAAAATAGTAATTCTCCTCTGGTATTTGATAAATCAGCAAGTATATTTGCGTTTTTGTTAAACTTATATTATAATCCCAGCTTTCAGGATACGCAATTTGCTCCATACATCGGCCTTGGTATAGGACCAACAGTTTTTAGATTAAAAAGAATTAATGGATCACCCCAAAGTTCAATGCCACTTAATGTTCCTTGGTTTGCTTATCAAATAAAGCTTGGTATTAACTATTCAATAATCCCAGAAGTCAAAACCTTTCTCGGCTATCGTTACTTTAGCGTTCCGATACCTGTTGCAGATGACATATCCACTCATAATATTGAAGTTGGTTTGATATTTAATTTTTAGTAGTGATTTAATATATATATAAATTCTTATCTTTTCTATCTAACAAACCAAATGTTGGTACGATTGTTGCTTTTAAAAAAATGACAGTTTCTACTGTTCTAATGTTATTCGCTAGCCTTTTTGACTTCTGATGTAATGTAGCTTTAAAGCTTTGCTTATCTTCCCTATGTTCTATAAGCCCGCCGATTACCATAATTTCACCGCTCTTAATTTTTAACATAGAGTTCATTTCTCTGATTTCAACAATTGGAATGTCGCTATTTAATTTCATTTTACTCTGCTGTGCGATGTACTCTATATCTGGATCTTTAATGTAGCCGTTAATTCTTGATAAAGTTGGATGTATATCCATGAATATTTCACTAGTATCAATGTTAATGCTTGGGTGGATTATTAGCACAACACCTATTGGAACACTATTCATCTTGGTAATTAAGGTCTGATTAGAATTTCTAGTATCTTTTTGTATGTCGGAAGTAAAATAAATATGGTTTTTAGTAAATGAAATCATCGCTTGCTGATTATTTATAGCATGTACTCTGGGGCTTGAAATTACAGTTGAAGTGCCAAATTTGTCTAAATTTCTTACTAAATCTCCTAGATCACTCGCACCAAAGTTCATTGCTAGGTTAATAATGGAGTTATCTTGATTTATTATAGACTTAGTTCCATCGCGTAAGTCATTTAAGTTTATACCAGAAAGATATTTGTCATCTAACACAACTTCAACTATTTTTGCCTCTATCATTACTTGAGAAGACGCTAATTTCTTAACCTTATTAATATATTCTTCAACAGCTTTATGGATATCTTTTCTAGCATTCAAAATAATAACACCAGCTTCTCTGTTGGATGAAAGGAATTCGCCATCATCCACCCCGTTAACATCCATTATTGCATTCAAGCCTTTTTCTAATGAATTCCATAAGTCACTACTGTATTGAGACTTCATAACATTGTTATAGTCCCTATCAGTGTGACTTCCATCACTGTTAGTAATATTGTTACTAATGACGAAACTGCTTTGAGCAGAATGTTGAATATTAATGAAGTCTGCGTAATAATTTTGCGTGTATGGCAAGTCCTGCTCAATTCTAATTACACCATTGCTTGTTGAGTAACGCAATTTGGCGCTATTTGCTATACTCTGAATTACTTCATTTATATTCTTATCTTTTAGCTTTAAAATAATATTACCTGATATTTTTGGGTCTATATCCAAGTTAACGTCAGAAAGTTTTCCTATCTCAATCAGCAAATCTTTTACTGATACTTCTTCACTAACATTAATAGAAATAAGCTGATTACTGATTGTGAGATCGGGAAACTCTATTGGTAAAGGCATAATTTCTGGTATTGCCGGTTCATTAATCTCCAAAGAGGTGTTGTATTGCTGCAACGAATAATCGTGCTCACCTATATCATGATGATCTTCGTTGCCTATATTAGTGAGATGTTGCTTAGTAGGCAGGTGTGTGCAAGAAATAATGAAGAGGAGTATTAAGCATTTAAAAATAGCCATTAGAACAGCATATAGATCTATACTAATAGATTTCTATAAAAATATTAAAAATGTATTTAATTTCGTTTTCATCGAGCAGATAATTGTCATATATTAGCTTGACCTACACTGGCTATAGCTAAACTGACTTAGATTTACCGACGATTTGAAAAACCGTCATCCCGCTACGTGTTAGCGGGATCTAGAGATACCGTGACGGTATGACGGTTCGCGGCGGTATAGTAACTCGTCATTCCGCTACTCGTTAGCGCCGTGGCGGTATAGCTATATATGTTTTTTTGTACGCCCCTCTTGTACTTAAATGTAGAGTAAGTTTTCCAGCATAGCCTTAGTTTTTTTATATATTTTACTTCTTTCTCTATATTTAATAATAGGCTTAAAAATAAATGGTAAGCCTATAATTGTTAAGCTTAGAGCTAGGGTTGAAAGTATACAACAGGCTTTGTGTTTACTATGTAGCTCTTTCAGGTAAAGCATCAAAAATCTACAAAATTTTTTGTAATTTTCTTCGATGTTTTTTTTGCTATGAGCCTTGCTAATGAATATATCTATTGCGGTATGACCGTTATTACACTTAATGTTAAGGTCTGCACCTTTTTCTGTTAACAGCTGAGCTATATCAAAATAATCCTTTTGAACAGCAAGATGTAGAGGTGCAAAACCTTGTTGCTCACAAATGTTCATATTGGCTCTAACTTCCAATAACATTTTCACAATTTTTGTATGGCCTTTTTTAACTGCCAGTAGCAAGGGAGTGCTGTTACATTTAGTAACAGCATTAATGTTTACCTTAAGCTTCAATAAGAGCTTAACTGTTTTAGTGTTACCATTATGGCTAGCTTTATGCAGCCTGGCGTTGCCATTAAAATCTTGATCATTTGCATCTATTCCTTTTGATACAAGAAATGTTACCATTTTTCTATTATTATGCTCAATAGCGCAATCTAATGCATCAAAACCATGGTTGTTTTTTGTGCAAAAAAACTCTTTAAGTTTAATTTCATCGTTACTTGCTTGCTGTCTTTTTGCAATAAGTTTAACTATTTGCATTTTGTTGTTATACGCTGCTAGGAAAAGCGTAGTGTTATTTTCTGCATCTTTGGCTTCTATATTTGCACCTTTCTTTATCAGATATTCTATAATTTCTGCTCTGCTGTCATAATGTGCAGTGCATTGATAGATAGTTAAAAACAAAGGAGTGCGAAAATTGTTATCTTCACATTCGAGATTTGCTCCGCTATCAATTAAAATTTGGACGCTTTTTTTAGAACCGTATAGTGAAGCTATATGAAGAGGAGTATAGCCCTCTTTGGCGTCTTTTTCATTAATTTTTGCGCCTTTTGTTATCAAAAAATCTATTAATTCCGTGTCATCTTGTAGTGCAGCAAGGTGCAGTGGAGTGAATCCATTTTTATCCTTGGAATTGATTGTCAGTTGATTAACAAAAAGTTTAGCAATTTTCTTGTGTCCATGCATAATGGCGTAATGCAGTGGGTTTCTATTTTCGTTGTCTACGACATTAAAATCAGCTTCGTGCTCTAGCAATGATTTTACTCCAACTAAATCGCCTTCTTTTGTGAACTTATGCAAGAGAGTGATTCCACTTGCATCTTTTGAGTTAATATCAAATCCATTTTCTACTAATTGGTTTATATCTTCCTCACGCGCCATATCACTTAAGTCTCTAATTGAACCCTTTTCGCGTTAATAATACTCCTACTTGATTAAGTTTAAATGAATCTGTGAGAAATGGCTAGGATACTATGCATTCTTGCATAACAAACTTTTGGCAGCGCGTTGGATGAAACAAAAAAACCACTTGACAAACTCCTCCAGCCCCCTTATTATGATAATAAGGGTATTTATGACTCAAAACTTGTTTTTGACCTGCAGGCTCAATGACAAAATTCAGTAAAAAACTTAGGGTATTTTTTGGCGGATTACATAAAATTATAGCGGCTGCATGTCTTTTAAATTTTTTCTACATTCAGCCAAACCGCGCTTAAACTAAGCGTCAGCACATTATTACAGCGCCACTTACAGTAATATAGAGTCAAAACTCGCTACTCGGGGCTTCTTTTGCCTTTTTTTTCATTTGGTAAATTTCTTAAATATTTGTAGCTAAAAGAGCCCAAGAGAGGTGTCATTCCAGTGCTCCTTTTTTTGTCATCCCAGTGCCCAGACATTGGGATCTAGCTAAGTTGGTGAGTATAAAAGTAGCCGTTTTATGTTAAAATACAACGTTTTGATGATTATGAAAAGGCTGGATTCCAGTGTCACGCACTGGAATGACAAGAAGAGGGCACTGGGATCTAGCTAAGTTAGTGAGTGAAAAGTAGCCGTTTTATGTTAAAATACAACGTTTTGATGATTATGAAAAGGCTGGATTCCAGTTTCACGCACTGGAATGACAAGAAGAGGGCACTGGGATCTAGCTAAGTTGGTGAGTATAAAAGTAGCCGTTTTATGTTAAAATACAACGTTTTGATGATTATGAAAAGGCTGGATTCCAGTGTCACGCACTGGAATGACAAAAAAAGGAGCACTGGAATGACAAGAAAGGAGCTACTCGGATGACAGGAGAAAGGGGCACTGGAATGATACTATTATAGAGTGAACCAGTGTCTGGGCACTGCCGTCATAAAGGAACCAGTGTCAGCTACTTGGATGACACCATCCTTTTTTCTGGATCCCAGTGGGCTTTGTTGTATAGCTACTTATGAAGAGGGCAAATGGAAGAAATTCATTTGCCCTCAAACTGTGCCTTGCGATCCTTAAAAGGAAGAGTAGATGGATCTTTCACCTCACTATTCACCTCAGTCACTGTTGTTGCAGGAGGAGCTTGAGGTCCTGTTTGTAAATTAGCAGGCTTAGGAGGTATTGGTGGCTTTTCTGTATTTGGTTGGTGGCTTGGCAAAGCTGCAATTTTAGGATATTGTTGATCCACATCATCAGATCTATAACCACTCTCGGGAGTGCTTGTTCCTTTTTCATCGTCTGATTGGTGGTTTGGAGGTGTTTGATGTTCATCTTCCCATTCACTATTAAGTGTACGATTTTGATCGTCATCTTCGTCATCACTATCACTCGAATAATTTGCTTTAAATCGAGACTGAAGCTTTTTGGACAAAACATCTATAAGATTTTTTGGTTGCACATCTTCCAGTTTATTTAACCTCTCTTTCTCCCTCTTGTCAGACTCTTTCTTGTTCGTGAGTTTTGTTCCTTTTTTTATTGCCTTAAGCAAATCATTATTAGCTTTAGGCATACTAGGACCACCAGTTTCCTTTAGTTTTACATTCTTTATCCCTGCGAACATATCATCATCCTTGGTTTGCATCGTAAGCTTGGGAGCTGGTGCACCACTTGCTTGATTCAATTGCTCAGGAGTTGGCATAGGAGGAGGTGGTGGTGGTGGAGTACCAGTTAATGGAGGAATTGCTACACCAAGTGTTAGCTGATGTTGTGAAAGAGTAGGCGTACTTGACTTATTCTTCAGATCAGTACCATTTTCACACACAGATTTTTTTGTTGGTTCTGGAAATTCAGTATGTTGTTGGTCAGACTGATCAAATTCTTTTCCACTCAGATCTATTTTTTTCTCATTACCAGCTATAGAAATGGCCCGTTTAATAAGATATATCACTGAAGCCAATGCAACAACCGTAGAAACAGCAAAAATTGCTAAAGGAACTGCTGCAATGGCACCAGAACCAGAAATTGCTGTAATAACATAAGGAAGATATTGACCAGCTGTGAAACTAAATGCAGATAATGATAAAACAGCAATTAAAGGACCAAGATTTGATGTACGCATTTTTTACTTCACTTGTTAATGATAATTTAATAATAACTAGATTATCATCATTCGTCAATAGTTTATGACTAAATTAATGTTTATATTAAGATAATACACGACAAGTAATAGCCATAATATTTATAGTTACTTTTCAAGCATGTATTGAAATATCTCATTAGCCATAGCAACATCTTGGCGCGGGGCTTTGCCGTGTTCTATAAACACAGAGATTGCGTAGCGCGGGTTATGGTAAGGACCATAAGCGATAAATAACTTATGACTTTCACCCTTAGAGTTTATCTCTGGTGTACCGGTTTTGCCGGCAATTTGTATGCTGCTTAGCCCTTTTCTATAGTTAGAATTCACCACGTCAAACATAGCTTTTCGAATTATGCTAAAATGCTCATAATCTACATCAATGTCAGGGAAATTTTGCACTGTATTACTCATTTCAATGTGGGGAATTACCTCTTTTCCTGTTGCAATCCTCGCTGCAAGAACTGCAAGCTGCAGTGGTGTTGTAAGCAAATACCCTTGTCCTATAACTAAGTTGATAGTGTCACCTAAATACCACTGCGAATATAGTTTTCGTGCGCGCCAATCTCTATCGGGCAACAATCCCGGAGCTTCTTCCTTAAACGTTCCAATCAGCGACCCACCGCCAATACCAAATTTTCTGGCCATTTCCACCAGAGAGTCTACACTTATTTTTTTTCCTATGTTATAAAAGTAAGTGTTGCATGATAATGCCATTGCCTCATTTAAAGATACATACCCATGGACTTTGCTTTTCAGGCAACGAAATTTCCGCTCACCTATTTTCATATAGCCCTTACACGAGAATTTCTCTTCTGGTATTATTATCCCGTCTTTTAAACCCGCAAGCGCAACTATTACTTTAAATATTGAACCAGGTGGAATTTGATACGACAATGCACGATTCACAAGTGGTAATGAAGGAGTATTCAAGCTTTCCCAAGTCTCATTTGATAGTCTGCTAGCAAAAAGATTATTATCGTAAGAAGGTGAATTATATAGTGCTAAAATTTCTCCGTTACTTACATCAATTACCACTGCGGAGCCTTGGTGATCTTTAAATACCTTTGCGATTTTCTCTTGCAGATTAATATCAATTGTTAGCTGTATATCTTGTCCGTCTTGTTGTGGTATGCTTGATAATTCTTTTATGACGCGTTTTTTAGAATTTATTTCCTGCTCAGATTTTCCTGACTTGCCTTTCAATATATGATCATATGTATATTCAATACCGCTGATTCCTACTTCGTTTATGCCTTGCTGTCTTTTTGTATATCCAATTACATGAGAACATATTGAACCAAACGGGTAATAACGTTTATAAAGAGCAGTTACTTTTGTTTCTGACGATCTTGCTATTTTAGACTCGACTTCTGATAATGTTTGCAAATCGACCTCCTCACCAGAAGTTTTTTGCCCATCAAACAGAACAACATACGAAATTTTGTTTACCGCAAGTTCAGTGCTATTCCTATCTAAAATTTTGCCCCGCTGAGGCATAATAGTAGCGACTCTTATTCTATTACTATTAGATAGTGCTTCGTACTTTTGTCTGTTTCGTATTTGTAAATTATATAACCTATAGCTAAAAATAGCGGAAATGGTAAGCTGAATACCACCTAATATGAATGCTCTGCGGTTAAAGACTTTGTTTTTTGTCCACATAACATTCCTTCAAAACGCACTTTTTCCCCCTCTTTTATTGTTACACTTCTGGCTTTTACCGTATTACAAACCCTTTCCTCCCACTCACTTAAGGTAACAAACTTGTAACCCGATTTTTTTAGTATTTTAATAATATGAGGTAAAGCTTCAATTGTGTTTGATCTGTTATTGTGATCATGAAACAGTATAACTGCTCCATTATGTACATTACTTAAAACTCTTTCAACTAAAGCTTCTGGTTTATCACCTTGCCAATCTAGCGAATCAACTGTCCATAATATTGAATACATATTTAATTGATCAGTATTTTCAATCAGATTATCGTCATGACATCCATATGGCGGGCGAAACCATTTTACATCTTGTTTTATTGCATTTTTAATTGCTGTATTTGTCTTTTCCAATTCTTGCAATTGTTCCTCACTTGAAAGTGATGTCAACTTCCTATGCGACCAAGAGTGATTGCCTAACTCATGACCTGCTTCATGGATTTTCTTTACTATCTCATATGTTTTTTTATTTATACGTTCACCAAGCACAAAAAACGTTGCTTTTGCTTCATAGCTTTCCAGAACATTAATAATATCGTTTACTCTATTGTTGGAAGGCCCATCATCAAACGTAAGCGCAACAAACTTATCGTCGTTATTCAACAATTTTTTTATATTACTTAAATTTCTATATGATAGATCCAGATTACAACTGAGCCCACAGTATGGTAAATTAAAATTACAATCACCACAGAAAACCGCGCTTGAGTATAGCAAAAGAAAAGTTATTATCCTTATAAACATTTTGTAATCAGCAAAGTGATAGGATACTATGCACTTTTTTGCTAAGTTAAGCCATCTTTAATTGCTGTAGCCTTTACTTCATCACTTCTTTAATATATTATATTAACAATTTTATATAATATATTATGATTGCAAATATAAATACCGTTGCGCTTCAGGGAATTAGCACAGTAAATGTCAATGCACAAATTCATATGGCAAATGGTATTCCAGCTTTTAAAGCAACAAGGACAACATTGCAAATTTAGAGTTCAAAAGGGTTATTCCTCGAGAACTACTGCGTCAGAAAGCTGGCGTTGAATTTGTATATAATGTTGACCTTGGAGGTTTTTATGAATAATAGTGAGAGAAAAGAAAAATTGGAAACTCGCATTTTATCAAGTAGAGGCAGGTCTTTACTTGACCATGAGCTACTGGAACGTACTCTATCTGAATGTGAAGAAGGAAGAGAAGTGGCCAAAAAGCTAATAGAGCTCTTTAGTAGTTTAGGAAGGGTAATTAACGCTGACTTTCATGAGCTAAAAAATGTTACAGGAATGAATGATGGAGCAATAGCAAGTATCTTTTGTCTGAAAGAGATTTTCGATAGGATACTGAAAGGTAAGTTAAAAAAGCTGTCGATTCTTGATAACAGAGAAGAGCTACTAAAATACTTTAAAACAGCAATAGGGCAGTCACGAAAGGAAAGCTTGCGAGTAATATACTTAGATCGAAGTGGTCATTTGATATACGAGTATATTCAAGACTGTGGAACTATAGACAGAGTACCTCTATATGTGAGAGAAATAATCAAACAGGGATTACTGATCGATGCATCATCTATTGCAATTTCACATAATCATCCAAGTGGAGATACAGAACCATCAAAGGAGGATGAGGATAACACACTTACATTAGCTGCAACCTGCGAAAATGTAGGAATGAAATTAATAGATCACATAATCGTAACACAGAAGAGCCACTTTAGTTTTTATGATAGTGGTTTATTGTAATCTGTAGACCGGAAGGAAAGTTCTCCAACTTTCCTTCTTTTTTTCTACTTCATAAATTAAAAAATTCAATATAAGCTTGAGCAGCTAAAATTAGTAATGAAAGGTGGAATTAGGCAAAAAAATAAAAGAACTTAGATTATACTGTGGTTTAACACAAACTGAGTTGGGAAAGAAAATAGGCGTTTCGTATAGACAAATACAAAGGTACGAAAATAGTTCAAACCAAATTTTGGCCAGTAGGCTATACGACTTAGCAAAAGCACTATCGATTAATGTGGCTGATTTTTTTACTGATGTGCATGTCGACTCACATGAAACTTATGATGAAGAAATACTAAAATTAGTCAAAGGATATAATGAAATTAAAAGCAAAAGGTTACGTAGCGTAGTTTATATATTGGTAAAATCTTTTTCTCAAAGTTACAATGAGAGTTAGTATTGCTTCAATACCTCAGTTAATATATTAATAAATGATTGTACAAGATGAACAACATCCTATTGATAAACAAATAGGTGAAAGAATAAGGAAGAGAAGGTTAATATGCGGTTTTAGCCAAAGAGACTTAGGAAAAAAGCTCGGAATTTCATTTCAGCATATACAAGGATATGAAACTGGAGAGGTAAGGCTTGTAATTGATAGATTGTATAATTTGGCAGAAGCTTTGTCCGTTGATATGTCATATTTTTTTACCAAAGCTTCTGAAGACTTACACGATAAGGCCTTTTGTAGCGATGTGGGTAGTGAAGAAATATCAAGGCTAGTGAGGGAATACAGGAAAATTAAGGATGAAACGTTGCGTGATATTGTGCATTCAGTGATAAAAGCGCTTGCCAATAAATAATATTGCCTGAATATATCTTCAATCCACTTCTACAAGCAATGCTAGTTAAGGTAAATTTTTTATGGTAATTTTGATTAAATTTCAAGAACTACTTTACTTTGCAATAATTATGGCTATGTAAAAACATAGCCACCAATCAAGAACGTCCTACAGATGTCGTTTTGGTATCTTTTAATTTGCTCACCCAAGAAAAGGTCTCACTACTTTTAGAATTTTGGTCGCCCCACCTTCCACATCTAGTAAAGCTGCCTTTTTCCACTACTTCTTTAACAGACATTCCACCAAATAAACAACCCTTTCCTACGATTTCTCCTATTTCTTGCAACTCGTTCCACATTTCTTCATCTTCTACCTCAACTTGTACTTGATGATAGTCTTCTGTGTCATGATATACCATTAAATTTAGCTCTCCTAGGCTAGTGCAAAGTGTTACTGTAAAAGCGCTGTTATCGGATATATCTACGTAATTTCTTTTACCGTCTTTCCCAGTTTTGACCTCAACTTCACCATCACCTATTTTTATGATACTACCGCCAAGATTTAAGTCTCCTTTACTTAAGCCCAAATTTTTTGCACCTTCTACAACTTTGGCAACATCAACTATGCAGCTATGTGAAAATTCAATATAGAAGGTCTTATTATCGATTTCTACATCTTCAACAGTTCCTTCTATAGTAGCGTCTTCTCCAACTTCCCTAAGTTTCTTGAGCCTACTATATATTTGTGGCTCAATTTTTTTTGCACTTTTTGATACATTTCAGCTATTTTCTTATCAACTTGTACATTAAAATCTGCTCCATGTAAGGCTAACTTTCTGATTATATCTTCTTGTTTATTTTCTTTGAATTCATCACGATACATCTTAAACATTGTAACGTTAGTGAAGCTAAAGCCATCTTCGTTGCGAGCGTTTACTCTTATTCCTAAATCCAAAGCTTCATCGACGATTTTACTTAATTTGTCTAGATTTTCAGCTGCAATAGCTTTTTCCAAGAATTCATTTAATTTCACATTTTCATATTCACTTAGCCTTATCTTGCATAAAGCTGATCGAAATGGATTGAGCTCCTCAGGATATGTTAAGACAGGTAATTTACTAATCTTTTTATTTGCTGTTGGAGCAGCTTTTATAAAATTAGGTAATAACCCTTCTTTTGCTATTCGCTCTACCGCTTTTAACATTTTACTAGACAATTTTTTACCATTTATTTTTTTCATTGTAACCCTCACTTAATTTCATTACTATTCGATCATATCGTGATAAATATTATTTAATTGTTAATATTATACGACTTATTGATTTACTGTATATTATAATAACAAGTTTTGCGGGCATCTACACTAGAAAAACACATCCTATAAAAATTATTTCAGTTTCAACAAAAATGGGGTATCGTAATCGTAAAATTGAAAAAAATGGATATCCTATCTTACTCTACTGAAAAGCTGAAAAAGCATTGTCAGCTACTTGATGATGAAGAAAAAATAGTTCTATATGAGCAGCTGCTAGACAAGGCTAAAGATATACTTGAAAACTCAAGAGATGATATTGCAAAGTTGAAAGAGGTAAGCAAAGCAGTTGTAGCAATAGAGGAAACTACCGATAAGCAGTTACTAGAAAAGTTTAATGATGATCACCCGCTAAGAGAAGTGGACATTTTAATCTACTCTCCTCAAGGAAATACTGAATATCTATTCAGCATAGATAACTCATCAGAGCTTTATGATTTAAAAGAAGATAAAGAAAAAGCTCTTTATAATGCAGTAAAGTTAAATGATGTTGAGCTTGTAAAAAAGCTGCTAATGATCCTTTCACCTACAGAAGTAAGTAATTTTGACACGAAATACTTGGAAGAATTGAAAATATTGCTGTCAGGAATTCACAAAGAATTGCAATTATCACAAGATATGAAAAATTATCTTGAGAAGACGATAAAGTTCTATAGTTTTTTATGTAGTAATTTTAACTTACTAGTTACAAATCCTACTGACGTAAAAGCCATAATTGATCTATTTGCTGCTCAACCAAATATTGATTACCAAATAGATAAGCTTCTACTTTCTTTTATTGTAAGAGATGTTGAGGAAAAAAAGCTAAACTCTGAAATTAGTCATATGATAGAACTTCTTGAGCAACACGAAAGATTTGCTGAGCTCGAATACAAGGTTAGAAGATTAAGATCAGAGTTTGCAAGTGGCAAAAGCAGATACTCGGCTGAAGTAATACGAAATAGCATTGCAGAACGAGAAAAAGAGATGAGGGAAATTGAGAAAAAATACGTAAGGCCAAACGATTTAATTAGCGAGAGGCAGAAATTATTAAAGCAATTACTTTGCTAGCTTTTTTTCCACTTCATAAAATTTGTTGTAAATTTGAATAAGAGGTGAAAAGTGCAATTAGGTAAAAAAATAAAACAACTTAGGTTAGATCGTGCTTTGACACAGACCGAATTGGGAAAGAGAATAGGTGTTTCGTATAGACAGATACAAAAGTACGAAAATGGTTCAAATTGTGTTTTGGCCAGTAGATTATATGATTTAGCAAAAGCACTATCGATAGATGTTGCTAACTTTTTTACTGATATGCACACTGACTCACATGAAGCTTATGATGAAGAAATACTAAAGTTAGTCAAAGGATATAACGAAATTAAGAGCAAAAGGTTACGTAGTGCAGTTTATATATTGGTAAAATCTTTTTCTCAAAGTGATAATACATAGTTAATATTACCTGATACGTAAAATGACTATACAACATCCTATCGATAAACAAATAGGTGAAAGAATAAGGAAAAGAAGGCTAATGTGTGGTTTTAGTCAAAGAGACTTAGGAAAAAAGCTTGAAATTTCATTTCAGCATGTACAAGGATATGAAAGCGGAGAGATTAGGCTTGTAGTTGATAGGTTATATAAATTAGCAGAAGTACTATCGGTTGATATGTCGTATTTTTTTACCAAAGCCTCTGAAGACTTACATGATAAGGCCTTCCATAGCGATGTAGGCAGCGAAGAAATATCAAGGCTAGTGAGGGAATATAGAAAAATTGAGGATGAAACTCTGCGTGACATTGTTCATTTAGTGATTAAGGCTCTTGCTAATACAGGCTTTAAAGCATAAATTCTCTCCTTGAGTCGTTGAAGAAAACTTAAACTTTCATTTTCTTCATCATTTTGCTTTTCTTTCACTTTGATGCGTGTAGTTATACCCTACACAAAGTATAATGTTTTAAAAATAAAAACCTGCACCATAAAATATTGAGATTTAGAATATTAACTTATAAAGTCTTTTCGGCAGTTTTAGCGAGGGTTTATTAGCAAGGATGTTGGAGGTTAGCAATGACTATATCTGAAGGTGTAATACAGCGTATAAGGCATAATGATAAGAACGCGATAGGGGGATGATTTTTTGGTCAAGGTGGCTGTGCACCATCCAGCTAAGTTTGATAGCTTAGAAGTAACAAAATTTTTAGTAAATAATAAAGGTGTAAGTTTTAACGCTAAAACTAATGACGAAAACAAGCCTATTCATATTGCAGCTGATTTTTGAAATATCGATATTGTAAAATTTTCTCTTAATAAGGGAGTAGAAGTTGGTACAAAAGGTAAAAACAATTGGACTCCTTTGCATTATGCTACCAATAAAGGATATCTAGGAATTGTAAAGCTTCTAATAGAAAAGCAACAACAAGAATCATTTATTAATAATTCTAAAACTACAGATCAGTCTACTATGCTGCCAAGGAAGGCCATTTACCATCTGTAGAATTTCTCATAGAATATAATGCACCCCATAAACTAGACCAAAAAAAAATGGTTGATCCGAGTAGGAAAGTAAAGGGGTAAAAGTATGGCAACAAAAAAATATGAACCAGAGTTAAAAGCAAAGATAGCTTTGGAAGCAATAAAAAATCAAAGAAGCACAGCTGAGATATGTAGTGAATATAAAATACCATCAACAAATCTATATGATTGGCGTGATAGAGTATTGGCAAGGTTAAAAGACCTATTTGTTGAAGAAAGTGAAAGTGCGAGAAAACAAAGAATCTTAGCGCAAGAAATAGAAAGTTTACATAAAGTAATAGGAGAATTGACAGTGGAAAATAGTTATTTGAAAAAAAAATTACTGAAATAAGCAAAAAAGATAGAGTAAGATTTATAGAAAAAGATTCTGATCTGTCAATTAGGAAACAGGCTGATTTACTGGGGATTTGCAGATCTAGCCTATATTATAGGCCTATAATTAATAACGAAAGTGAAATTTGATTCAAGAAGTATATTTGGCTTCTGATTGCCGTTATGGATATCGTAAAATTACTGCTGAGATCATAGCGAGTGGAGTAGTAGTCAATCACAAAAAAATCTTAAGAATTATGAAAAAAATGAAGATTAGTGGGCTGTATTGTAGAAAAAGATGTAATACAAGTATTAAAGAAAAAAAGCATAAAATATATCCTTATTTACTCAAAGATTTGATTATTTGTAGAGTTAATCAGGTATGGGCTACTGATATAACATATATTATGGTAGAAGGTAAGTTTGTCTATTTTGTGGCAATAATGGACTTGTATAGTCGCTATATTATTGCTCATTCATTATCACCATATCTCGATGCTGGATTTTGCCTTTATACTCTCAAAGAAGCTCTAAAACAAGGTAAACCTGAGATTTTTAATAGTGATCAAGGGGTGCAGTTTACTAGCTACAACTTTATTATGGAATTAGAGCGTGCTAATATTAAAATCAGTATGGACCATAAAGGACGTTGCTTCGACAATATATTTGTTGAGCGCTTATGGAGAACTTTAAAGCAAGAAGCTATATATTATTATAGACCAAATAGTATCAGAGATTTGAATCTTATAATAAACGATTTTGTTGCTTGGTATAACTATAGAAGGCGACATCAGACTCTACATTATAAAGTTCCTGCTGATCTCTATTATCATAAACAGTAAATGAATATATTCATAAATACTTTAAATATGTGTCGACGTATTTATCAACATATTCATTTTAAAAATCGGATCACTTTGAAAAAAATGGTCTAGACAAATGGGTGCATTATAATGTATAACAATGTTACAAAAAATAATATCATAGAATTCAGTAGGATAATTCCTAGAAAACCCCTACATACTAAAAAAAGCAAAATGCTGTTAAAATGAGCTTAAGAATAAATAGCAAACATCTAACATAACAATTCTATTTGTAAATCAGGTGAGGCTTATCCTATAGAAAGCTTTCGAACTACGCAAGCGTATCTTTTGCCTTTAGTATTTCTTTATTGTTTAAGATAACTGTCTGAGCTCCTCTGCCTTAGCATTATATCTCCACTTTCTGCAAGTTATTCCATTAAGTAGTAAAAATATTAGACTTGCCGCAAAACTAAGAAAAAAAGACCAAAGATAGAGCAGATTGAACTTACAGTAAAAATAGAACAAAAAAACTCCAACAATAAATTATACAAACTTCATCAGGTTAACTTTAACTTAAGAAAACATAAATCAAATTTTCTTGCTCAAAGACCTTGCTTTTTCTCCAACCTTACTCAAACGTACTCTAGCTTAATGCATAATTTTACCCATAAACAACCTTATCTTTGGTACTTTTATTAGTTACAAGTCATCTAGAAAACCCAGATGCTCTACGAAGCCCACCAATCAATATCAGATCCTGCTCTTGTCCTACAGCATTTAATATAGCGTATAACAAAACCATCGCATCTCCCCCAGTAATACGCTTGCATCCTCCACAAAATTCGTATTCACTTAACTGTCGATTTGCCTCCACCCTTTTTCGTTCAACTTGTTCTGCGGTGTTAGCATACTTCAACTCTATTCCAATTGGATGAGTATCATCATTTTCCGCAGATTTTGATAATACTAGGTCTATTTTCCTTCCTCTCTGTAGCTGGAACTCAATAATTACCTTGGCAGGATTATCGCAACTTTGAAATATCCCACGCAACAAAGCCTGAAATTTAGCTTCATTGTTCACGAGTAGACGGTTTCCATTTAATAACGGAGACAACAGACGAGAAATCTCATTAAATAAAACTTCATACCTAGCCCTGTACTCACCATTAACATTACTATCATTACCAAAATTAGGCTCAGCACTCATCAACTGATCTGCAAGTTGATGTAAATTCCTAACATTACCCATTTGTTCTGAAAACCTTCCCTCGAAATAACCTTCACTATGAGAACGTGAGTAAGCACGTAGTGATTCGAATTTCTTTGCAGAAGCCACTTCCAGATGACCCTGGACGTCTACTTCACAAAGTACTTGACGCACCTTAGCATCATCTGTGGCTTGAGGCAGTAACGACAGGTTCAATGCCTTGTCTGGTAAAGTCTGCCACTTTAAACGACGAAAAATGTGAAGCACAAAAAAACCAATATTTGATAAAAATAGAGCTAAAGTTAACGCATGGCTTACAATATCTGCTGCATCTCCCCTACCACCTGTACGTTTCATTTTCTCTCCCTGAGAGTGGTTAAATAGATACTTGGTAACCCTTACCTCCCGCCCATCATTTGTTTCTAAGTCCCTCCTTGTAGATAAAACATTTCCAAAAACAAACGATGACGTACAGGAAAAAGTGTTACAATGATGCGATTGAGTGAACTCTGATGCTATGGGTTGTAAAAAACGTTTTACATTTCCCCTAACTCCATTTCCATGAGGATGTAGTAAACCCGGTATTAAGGAAAGACCACCTTCTGAAAAGGCCTGCACAGAAGTTCGGAGACCAGCACCTCCACGTAATTGAAAATTTAACGCTACACAAACAGCACTTGGTGATGAGGTATGAATAGGCAAAGACGAAACAGAACAACTTTTAGCATAATCTTTAGCTTGCTCTAATCCTTCCTCATCACCAACCTTCAACTCAATTATAATTGGAACCGAATCATTTGTCTGATCAACACCACGAACAAGCAAAACAACATCTGCATAACCTTTTCCTATAAGTAGCTCTGGGTAGAAATCAGCCACAGCTCGGTATCTAAAATTTACTAAAAACCCACACAGAAAACCGTGGTAATCAGACTCTGCACGAAACACTAAGCTATCTTCATGTTCATCATGGATATCAATAACATATTCCAAAATTCTTTTAACATTAGTACGCACTTCTCCTGTATCGTCATTTGCCAACTCACTCATCAGGTCTAACAATTCACCTTGTTCTCTGATTGGGTTAATTTCATGAAAAATTGGAGCTCCAGGTTCATCACGTTGAGGAAATCTATCTATTTCATGAATAAACCTACATTCTTCTCCAAACCGAAATATTTTATACTCTTCCCAATCCAGATCCTCATCTTCCTGTAATTCTTGTGGAAGATTCTCTTCTACCTGCTGCTTCTCTTCTGCACTAAACCTTGACCCAGGGCTGTTCTCATTATCAGCAACAGTATAACACCTGACTATTCTTCTATTTTCTTTATTAGTGAGAACAGCAACTTTTAGATTTCCATAATTGTCAAAACGAAAATAGACTCTTTCATCTTCAACTAATATACCTGCATCATGTGCAGTAGAAAACATACCAAAAAAGAATGTAGGAAAAAAGCCAGGCTTATTAGCCGAATGCAAAAAAGATGGACAGTTGTTTAAAAAACCTACAAATTGTCTACTAAACTCATCACAACCTCCACTTAATAAAGCCCTAACTAATTCACGATCTTCATTATTACCATGCATAAATACTCCTATTTGTTAACAACTGCAGCAGGCGAAATACTAACATTAGTACCCACTAACGTAGATTGAGGACCTTCAGTGCTAGCAGAGAATAAATTCAAATTTCTCGCTGACTTACACAACTCTTCTATTAAATTGCAGGAGCTAGTTGCATCTATCATCTTAGAATTCCTTGTTTTATCTAAACTATTTGCTATCCTCTCTTTTAATGATTTAAAGCTTTTGTCTGAACAACAATCTTTAGCAAACTTTAAAATACTCAAGACCAAATCAACTTTTTCACCATCGCCAGCACTTTGAGTATCCTTGCTGTTCTCCTGATCTACAATCAAATTTGAAATTGCATTTTCCATTGCAACAAAAGCAATCCTATCTTTAAAAGGATCGACAACATTTATTTTATTTTGGTTAAATACACTAGATTCCCAAAGACTGCTAATAGCTGACCTTGCTTCATTCCTGTTATCCAAGTCATAATCTTTAGAAACTACAACAAATGAAAGCGATGAGAGAAGATGTGCATATCCTCTAGGTGAAAGCATTTTCTCTACTTCAGATCTTGAACATCCCTCGCTCAAGTACTGGATAACATACTTAGTTGTGCAAAGAAAACCGTGCTCTACTAAGTAACTAAGAGGACGATAGATCACACCCCTATCTTTCTTATTCGGTAGCCCAAGTAGTGACTTATGATCTACTTTTGCGCTTATGACTTTACCTAGAAGGGAATTTAAGGTAGAAGCAAGTTTATAGCTAGATTGCAATGGAGATAATTTTGCAATAGCAGAAACTAGCAATTTTTCTCTCTCTTCTTTCACTAATTTTTCTTCAGAACACAGACGATTATAGAAGTGTTCCACTCCCTTACTCCACTTGAAATCTACAGCCTTATTAAATCCATCTTCTGCTTCTATATTTTCTCTAAGGTTACCTGATTCTTGATCAATCCAGAAATTGAAAACAGGATCACGTCTTCCCATGGAACTTAACAATTCAACTCTTGCAAGCTTATCACTGCAAGCTAAATTCCTATCTTCCTCACATGCACCTTTATGAGATAAGTCAGATCTAAAAGACTCTAACGCCTTGTCAAATAATTGCTTAATTTCACTCTCTACACACTCAATACATGCTATTTTATATATAGCAAATGGATTCAACACACCTGATTTAGCTAATTCTCCTACCAATTTAGCAACATCTAGTGTCGCACCTGACCAACAAGATTCATCACGAAACGCATTACATAAGAGGTCCGATTGCTCAACGGTTAGACCCTCTACTGTTACAGGGTGAGACTTGACCCATTCCTCAATAGCTGAAGTTCTATCACCTTTAACAACATCCTTTAGCTTACTTATTACTTTGCTAGAGATAATCTCTTTATTTTTTTTAGGATCAGAACTGAGACGAGATCTTTTGCTTGGGCCTGCATTACCCTTCAAATCTTCCGTTCCACGTTTAGTTTTACTTTTTGGCATCTAATTACCTCAAAATCAAATATTCAATGAAGGTATTATACAAGCATTAGAATAATATATAAATCGAAAAATTAGTGTGCACCTAAATTTAAGCAGTAATTATAGACCTGCTGCAAAAGAGGAGATATTAAAGAGAGATGTAGCAAGAGGGAATGAGCTTAAATTATCAAATTAACGTTATTCTACTTTACCTCACTAGCATTTTCCTTACCTTGAGCCTTACTATTACTCACAAATATAAACGTTCGTTACATAGCTCTTAATATGTCTAAAGAGACGAAATTTCCCGAATTATTTATAATGAACCCTTACGATCACATTCTGGGGACGTACATCAGAAAACTTTTATATTATTAGTTTTGTAGTAAAATTATATGAGTACATCGTATCTATTAAATCAGAAGCTTTATGGATTACAGATTGAGAGCTTATTTGTTTGGGGTTATCTGGTTTATACTTAGCTTACTTAGTAGTGTAGCTAATGATACTATATCAAAATATCTAAGTTTACATCTTCAGAGTTTTGAAATAATTTTTTTCCGCTTTCTGTTTACCACTATTACCCTTGTACCTTTTATGTTTTACTATGGAATAGAAACCTTTAAAACAAGTCAAATATCTACTCAAATAACCAGGGGTGGGTTGTTGTTTTGTGGAATGACCTTATGGACTTACGGGTTGACTGTTTTCCCCATAGTAACTGCAACGATTATAAGTTTTTCTATACCATTATTTGTTATACTTCTTGCAATTCCTTTTCTGGAAGAAAATATAATTTGGCAAAGATGGGTAGTAGCTGTCATTGGTTTTATTGGTATTGCTATTACTACTAAAGCTCATAGTGAAGATTTTAATCCTAAAATTCTTATTTTTATTGTATCTGCATTGATCTTTGCTATATTAGATATACTTAATAAGAAACTTGTAATAAAAGAGTCAGTAATAAGTATGTTATTTTATTCAGCTCTAACGACAACTATTTTTTCTACTCCACCTTTGTTATTTTATTGGCATATGCCTTCCTTGTTGGAGTTAGTATTACTGCTGATTTTAGGAATAAGTTCAAACCTAATTCTGTTCTTCATGTTAAAAGCTTTTGCTCTTACTGATGCTACTGCACTTGCACCGTATAGATACATAGAGCTAATAATTTCTGCAATAGTAACATACGTTATATTTAATGAATTACCTGATAAAAGTGCTTTATATGGTACTTTGATATTAATACCATCAACCTTATTTATAGCTTATTCGGAAAGTAAGGCAATTAAAAAAAATAATGTAACAACAAAAGTTTATAATTGTTAATGGTATTTATTTTAGATGCTAAGCTATATTTTTAAGGTGATAATAAAATGCACATAACTATTATAGGAGTAGGGTATGTAGGCTTAGTATCTGGTACAATGTTATCGGAGCAGGGCCATAAAGTTGATTGCATTGACATAAATACTGAGAAGATTGAACTTTTGAAATCAGGGAAAATTCCTCTATATGAACCTGGATTAGCAGATTATTTAGAGAATAATATAAAGTCACAAAGGATAAGATTTTTCGATTCGTATTTTCAAATAAATCCCAATACAGAAGTAGTATTTATAACTGTAGATACTCCATCAGACTCCCTAGGAAATGCAAATTTAAAGAATGTATATAATGCAGTAAGTGAAGTGTCTGAGAGAGTTAATCAAGATTGCTTAATAGTGATAAAGTCAACTGTTCCTCCTGGTACTGCAGAAAATATATATAATTATTTATCTAATAAGGGCTATAACTTTGATTTGGGAGTTAATCCAGAGTTTCTCAAGCAAGGCTCTGCAGTATCAGATTTTTTATACCCAGATAGGATAATAATAGGAGTAAAAACTAAGCTAGCTAGGGCAAAACTAGAAGTTATATATAGATCATTTATAGATAAGAATATTCCGTTAATAGTCACTGATACAGTTACTGCTGAAATGATTAAATATGCTTCTAATGCTTTTCTAGCAACAAAGGTTGCTTTTATCAATGAGATGGCAGGTTTATGTGAGCTATTAGGAGCAGACATTGACCTTTTAGCTAACAGTATGGGAATGGATCATAGAATAGGTAAGGAATTTCTCAAAGCTGGTCCAGGATTTGGAGGATCATGTTTTCCTAAAGATTTGTCAGCTTTAATAGGGCTTGCTGAAGATCACAATGTCAAGCTACAAATTTTAAATTCAGTTAAGGAATCTAACTATAATCATATAACAAACATTGCTAAAAAGGTAGAATATGTATTAAATGGAGTCCAAAATAAAAAAATAGCGATATGGGGGCTAACTTTTAAGTCTGGTACTGATGATGTAAGAAATAGCCCAGCTATAGATATTGCAAAATTGTTAGTGAATAACAAGGCTAAAATTACTGCATATGACCCAGTAGGGATGGATAATGCTAGGCAAATTCTAAAGGATATAGAGTACGCGGACAGCGCTATAGGAGCTGCAAGAGACGCGAAAGCCTTATTATTATTAACGGAGTGGAAAGAATTTAAAAATCAAGATTTTGCAAGTTTAAAGAGTATTATGGCTGCACCTAATGTTTTTGATTTCCGTAATTTATTAGATAGCGAGCTATTACTAAGATATGGTTACCATGTTTATTCCTTGGGTAAAAAGTCTATCTACAAAGTTTAACTGTTGAGAAATTTTTTTTACACCGCTTTACTTAGTTTTTTTAGATCTTTGCTTGATAGTATGGAAAAGCAAACGAGTGCAACAACAGAGCAAATGGAAAAAAATGAAAACATAATACTGTTACCACAGTGCTTAACAAGTACTCCTAAGAGCACGCATGAAAATATTGAACTTGCAATATACCCAAATAATCCTGTTAAGCTTACAATTGCACATACATTATTTTGTGGAGCAATTTCTACAGCTATAACACCTGTCAGTACTTGCACTCCAAATATAAAGAATCCTGATAAGATTGCACCAAGGTTCATAAGAATTATGTTTTGACCAAAGTTCATTGCAATAAAAGTGAGTGCTATACCCAACATATAAAGTGATGCCAGCAAGCTTCTATTTTGAAAGAAGTACATATCACTAATTCTTCCTGTGATTAAAGTTCCAAGGATTCCACCTAAATCATATACGCCTGTTATTAGTGAGGATTGTACAAGAGAAATTTGTAATTTATTCTTTAAAATTATAGGAAACCAAAAGAAGATTCCCATTTTTATAATATAAGCACAAAAAGTAGCACAACATAGAAACCATATGGAACTTGTTACCTTGATACCTATTTGAGATTTCTGCACCTTATAATAGGTAGTAAAGTTGGCACTTTCTTTGTAATATGCCTTTAATATTATATAAATTCCAAAAAGTAAGCATAAGAAACCAGAGTACAAAAATGCACTTTTTGCATCATATATTTTAATTATACTTGGTAATACAATTAAAGTAATACAAGAACCAAGTTGCTGAGATGCGCTCATAACTCCCCATGATGATGCAATTGAAGAGATGCTAGAGTTTGTAACCATAAACTTGGTAATAGCTGGCCAACCTAACCCTTGTGTCCAAGCTAATAATATTAATGTTAACAGTAATAAAGTTAGATTATTATATGATAAAGTTATACCAATGGTTAATAATCCAGTTGCAATATTGCATAGCCCAAACATAAATAATGGATTATTTTTGGAGTCCATTATTATTCCATTAACAAATTTTGATACTCCATAAAAAAAAGAAAAGCAGGCAAAAAAATAGCTTAATTTTACATGGTCAGTATCTATTAACAGTGGCAGAGCAATTGGTATACTTTGTCTTGATAAATAAAGCAGCATATATCCACAGAAGAATAGTAAATATTGAAAGAAGACAAAGTTCACACCTATTCCCAAATAGCTCTATGCAGATGCTAGCATAATACTATATTGGTATAATATTGTTTGACAAGAAGTTTGCAAACAATTAGTGCAGAAAATTACTTATACCAATTCCCGCTATAGAAAGAACAGATAGAGAATAATGGGGAAAAAAGTCATACTAGAGTAAGTGAAATAGCGAGGTATAAATGGCATTAAGGTCAAAACTATTAGACGAAAGAGTTGTAAATTTAGCGAAAGAAATGTTAAAAAAGGTAAGAAATAACGCATATGTTTCAAAAAAATTACAAGCGGTGATAGCAGGAAAAGAAAGTAGTATAAGCGCTGTTGCAAGAATATGTAAAATTTCAAGGACTGCTTTGACTGAATGGATAAAGCATCTAAAATTTGGTAGAGTAGAAAAATTATTTTCCCCTTCTCAGCGGCGAAGAAAAAGCAAATTAAACAAAAATCAACGTGAGCAAATTGAAATATGGGTAGAAAGAAATCCAAATATTACTATTAAGGAAGTGCAAATAAAAATCTCAGAGAAATTTGGCCTAAACATTAGCAAATCAACAGTGCATCGTGAGATACAAAGGATGAAGTTTTCTTATATAACACCGAGGCCAATTCACCATAAACAAGATAAAAACAAGCAAGAAGAGTTTAAAAAATACTTCAATAAAATAGTCAATTCCCACCCTGAAAAGGAGGTATTTTTTTGATGAATCACGATTTGGAACTCATTCAAAAATCGGACACGGATGGTTTAAAAAAGGGGTCAGAACGCAGGTTAAAATGAAAATTGGTAGACAAAATTTCTATATCTACAGTGCGGTAAATCCAAGAAGTGGTAAGAAAATTAGCCTACTTGCTCCATATGTAAACACTGATTGTATGAATATATTTCTGGAGCAGATGTCGAAAGATTTAGGCACGAAAAAAGCCTTTCTTGTAATGGATTGTGCAGGCTGGCATAGATCAAAAAGTTTGAAAATTCAGAAAAACATTACCATTATATACTTGCCTCCTTATTCACCAGAACTGAATCCTGTTGAGAGGTTGTGGCAATATATCAAGCACAATACTTTACGCAACAGAGTCTACGATACCATAGGCTTACTTGAAGATGTTCTGTGTAATTTTATTGTCAGTATTTCCAGTGCTACTATTAAACGAGTTTGTAATGTTTCTTATTTGTTCGATTAGTAATGGAGTTTGGTATTACTTAGTATCTTTCTTATAGCAGATACAGTAGTATTAATATCTTCATAGCTTATATCTCTATGTGTTATAGCTCTGATTTTACCTTTGATGTTAGCCATTCTAATTCCATAATTTGTCATTAGTACGTTTATTAATTCTTGAGTAGATATACAATTAGTAAGTAATGAAAAATACGCTATATTAGTTTTATACAGGTCAATATCAATTATAACTTGATCTATGGAGTCTAGGCCTTCTATAAGGTGCTGCATTTTTTTATGATCTTCTTCTAAAGAATTTACATTATTATGTAGAGCATATAAACATGCAGCTGAAATAATGCCAGCTTGGTGCATACCTCCGCCAATTTGAAACTTATAGTACCAAGCTTTTTCAATAAAATCTTCACTTCCAAGCAATATTGCGCCCATTGGAGCACCTAATCCTTTACTAAAATCAATAAATACCGAATCAAAATAACTTGCATACTCCTTTGGAGATATTTTAGTATGAGCACAAGCGTTGAACAGTCTTGCTCCATCTAAATGAGTGAATACGTCATTCTCTTTGCAGAGACTTGAGATCTCTTGAATATATTCTAAAGGCCACACAGCTCCACCACCAAAATTTGTCGTTTGTTCGATAGAAACAAGCCCAACTCTCGGAATATTTCTTAAACTAGGACGAGTAATAAACTCAACAATTTGTTCTCCAGTAAATATTCCTCTCGTACCTTTGATGGGCAAAGGAGTAGCATGTGCCTGGGCTGCAATCAAGCCAGATTGTACTATGAGCGGATGTGAAGTTTCATCAAGCAGCAAGTAATCACCAGGTCTTTGAATGTGTACTTTATAAGCAATTACATTGGACATCGTTCCTGAAATCAAAAAGATTCCTGCAGGTTTACCTAATATTTTACATGCGGTTGCCACTAATTCGTTCACAGTTGGATCTTCACATGCAGCTTCGTTTCCAACTTTTGCTTTAGCCATCGCTTCCCTCATTTTAGCTGAAGGGTCAGTGTTTGAATCGCTAAAGAAATCTATTTTTATTCTCATATTAAATTTAACACAACCTCCTTTATAATTTCAGCAGCTTTCATGATGTCTGTTTCCTTTGTGCCAAGATGGGTAACTGCTCTTATATGAGACTCGAGCCAAGGAAAAAGCAATAAACCATAAGCTTGGCACTTACTCAAGAAAACCTCATTAGTTACATTTAGTGCTTTTATACTAAAGCTTACTATATTAGTTTCTGGATAAGGTAGTACCAGTTTTATGTGTGGAATTTCTTTAATCTTATCTGCAAGTAATTTAGCGAGCTTATTATCTTCTTTAAGCCTAGAGATATTATTCTGTAGTACGTATTTTGCTGCATTAGCACAATACCCTATCTGATGATAACCACTACCTAGCCAAACCTGTAGCTTTTTAGCCCTTTCAATTATCTCTCTTTTACCCATAAGCATTGAACCAAAAGGAGCGCCAAGTCCTTTAGTAAAAGAAAAGCTCATTGTATCCACATATTTAGCATAATCTGCTAAAGCAATATTTGTTTCGATATGAGCATTAAATATTCTTGCACCGTCTAAATGAAGATTTACATTGTGAGCTTTTAAAAAGTGATATAACTCGACTTGTTTTTCAAAAGGATAAATTTTACCATTAAAACCATTTATACTATTTTCTATAGAAACAAGACTCACCTGAGCAAAAATTTTATACCTCGGCTTAGAATTAATAGCATATTCTACTTCAGCAACATCTAAGATTCCGCTATTATTTCTAATACAATTAAATACGATATTATTTACTTTTGCATTGCCTGCACTATCGAAAAAATTAACGTGATAATTATAATGAGTTATTAGTTCATCACCAGGACTTGTTTGACTGGCAATGGCTAATCTATTTGCAAGCATACCGCTGGTTACAAATAATGCTTCTTCTACTTTGAATAATTGTTTGCAATATTCTGATAAGTCATTACAGCTTTTGTCTTCACCATAAGCAAAATCTCCAACAGTTGCATTACTTATTGCATGTATAACGTTGGAGCTCTGCAGAGTTGTAGTGTCACTTCTCAGATCAATAATTTTTTCCATCTTATTTTTTGCCATTCAAACAACCAATTTGAGCATTCCAAAGTTCCTTGTAAAGACCTTGCTTAGAAACTAGTTCAGCATGTTTACCATCTTGGACAATTTTTCCTTTGTTAAATACTAGAATTCGGTCCATGTGTAAAAGTGTAGAAATACGGTGTGCTATAGTAATCGTAGTTTTATTTTGCATCAGTTTAAATAAACTCATTTGAATTGTTTTTTCTGTTATAGAATCTAACTGACTAGTTGGTTCATCGAGAAATAGTATTGGAGCGTTTTTTAAAAATGCCCTTGCTATTATTATTCTTTGTCTTTCTCCTCCAGATAGCTTGATGCCTTTTTCTCCGACTGTAGTTCCATATTGATCTGGTAGAGTCATAATGAAATCGTGAATACCAGCCAGCTTTGCAGCTCTCATTATTTCTTCGATAGTAGATTGAAGTTTACCATATATGATGTTTGCTAAAATAGTATCATGAAATAACAATGGGTCTTGAGGTATTACAGATATTTGTTGCCTCAAAGAACTCTGTGTAACTTCTGATACTATTTGATTATCAATCTGTATATTACCTTTTTTAACATCAAATAGCCTTAGGATTAAGTTTATAAAAGTAGATTTACCACCTCCAGAATAACCAACTAGACCTACTTTTTCGCAAGGATTAATGGTAACTGAAAAATCTTGAAATAATGACTCCTGACCTTCATAAGAAAAAGAAACATTATTAAACGTTATTCTTCCACTTAATAAATTTAATTCTTTAGCATTTTCCTTATCTTGAATTTCTGGTACAGTAGTCAAGATTGGCAATGCATCTGAAACTTTGCCGAAATGAGTAGAAAATTGGGTAAGATTCCTAGTTAGATGGTTAAGAAACTCTATAATCGATATATTAATTCCAAGTACAAGAGCAATATCTCCTATTGCGATCTTGTTCAATTGATAATCATGAATTAAAAAATACAAGTTTACTGCTTGGAGTATATCGAATGAATAGCCATATATAAACCAAAGACAAAAGTATGCCCACTGCAATTTTCTCTCTGCAATAGTTCTTTTCTTGCATATTTGAAAAAATTTGTGTCTCTCATGTGCTTGCTGAGAAAATAACCTTACTGATATAACATTTAAAATACTATCTGCTATACTAGCTATTACTTGTGAATTTTGTTTAGAGTAATTATCAGCTAGTTCAGTAAGTACACGAAAGCTGAAAATCGATACTAAAATAAAAATGCTTACCCAAGTGAATGTAGCGATTGCAAATTTTATGTTTACTAATGATAAGGTATAAATAGCTAAGACTAATGCTATGCTGTAACCGAAAAAACAATCTATAAGCAATCTTATTAACTCTATCACACTATCCATTAAGTTACTGACCTTATGTACTAAGCTTCCAGATAAATTGTTCTGATAATAGGAATGGTCGTGTTGGAGTAGCCTACAAAAAGACATATCAGCTATCTTTTGACGCATTAAGGTAAACATTCGAATGTCAACAAAATAGCCATAGAATCTAAAAGCAGTAGTGATAAGTAATGCCATACCAAGATAAGCGCTTACAGGTAATAAAAGATTTTCAATTACATTACCTTCCTGATATTTTACAGCTGTATCTAGAATATTTTTTACTAAATACTTTCTAAAAGACAAATCAACAGCTACCACCAGGGCAACTAAAGACATTATAAGTACATTAAGTTTGAATTTAGATACTATATTCAGGATGAACATCAATACACATTTGAAGCTATCAACTCTACTTCTGTTCATTTATAATGCTAGCTCCACTACGTTGACTTTTTTATTGAGAAATACAAGTAGTGAAAACCATAAATTTTTGTATATTTTTCCTGAGATGTCTCCAGCATCATGTAGTGCTGATGCTTGATTGAGAATAAGTAGCTTATATAAATCTCGCTTAGCCTTAGTAGTGTCGATCTCAGAAATATTTGTAGTTGTGTCTGTAATAAAGGCTAACCAGCTCTTGATAAGTTCTTCCATGTTTTTTGCTTTTATACTTTCCTGGTAGCCAAATAATGACAAGCATTCTCTCAGTATAGATTCTGTTAACTCACCACAATTGAGTATACCAAAAACTGAAGGCTGAGGTTTTGGCACATAGGGAAGGTTTTGATCTTTTACAATCCACCTTGTTACATAAGCAAATCTATCTTTAGCATCTGTATTCTTATCACTACCATGCCATAACCGTGAATCAAAAATTATTGCATCTCCTGCTGAAATAGGTAGTGACTTAATTTTGTAATTTTCTCGGTTATTTGAGTACTGATCAAAAAAATATGGGTACCAAAAATCAACTAAAGGCTGTATTTCCCATTTATGACTGTTTTCTATAATTTGTAGTGCACCTGAAGTTTCACTGACATTATTCAAAGCTAACCAAACGGAAAAGTGGTAAGGATCATTAAAACTATAGGAGATGTCTTGATGGAAGGGAACTGCATCTATTAAATCAGCAGTTTTACATATAACATTTGATTTTTTCTGCAGTATCTGACACTGAAGTGACTTTTCAAGGTAATTTTTAATAATTTTATCTAATGCTTGAGAGATAATTCTAGTTACTTGAGATAACATGCCCCATCTGCCGTTAC
Organism: Wolbachia endosymbiont (group A) of Hedychridium roseum; assembly: GCF_964028325.1. Classification (NCBI taxonomy): domain Bacteria; kingdom Pseudomonadati; phylum Pseudomonadota; class Alphaproteobacteria; order Rickettsiales; family Anaplasmataceae; genus Wolbachia; species Wolbachia endosymbiont (group A) of Hedychridium roseum. The sequence continues at coordinate 1,415,187 of NZ_OZ034755.1, forward strand.
AGTTTAAGTAGTCAGAAGTTGAAACACTTAATTCTTGGGATAGCTTTGATATTTTATTTGTTATATCACTTAAAGACTGAGTTATTAGCTTTAAAGGAACCAGATTTTTGATAATAAAAAAACCATTTTTTTGTAGTATTTCCATATGATTAACACCTGACATCAATGACTGATAAGTAATCTGTTAAAGGTACAACAGAAGAAATTTTGAATCCTTTTACTTGTTTGAGTATTTTTTCCCAATCGCTTAATGTTCTTAGTTTACCTCCTGTTTCAACCATGACATTAATATCTACAGAGCCTCCAGCTGGAGAGCGGTAATCTAAAATAGTTTCTATCAATAAAATACGAGATATTCCTTTGACCAATTTTAAATAAGACAATACTTTATCATCATCATAATGCTGTAGAAAGCGGCAAAAGACACCTAATTCATAATTTGTAGCTGATAGTTTTTCCTGAGTTATAAGTTTGACTTTTAAATTTTCTACTAACTGTCTTGGCACTTTATGTTCGTTATATAGGCCTATGGAACCTTTATTGTGTATATCAGAATAAGCAAGAAATAAAGAATGTACACCAAATAGCAATATATTCTTAGCACCATCTATATTAATCCTAGAATTAAACTCTTTAGTATCAAACCTAGAATATCCTAGCAATGCTTGGTAAAATGCTATTTTCTTATCTTCTGATGCTTCTCTTTCCTTAAAAGATTCAAATGAAGAGATTGACTTCTGTTTTAGTATATCGGCAATATTTAACCAATTCTTTTCAGCGGCAACTCTTGCCCACATTGTTGCTGCTTTTGGCAAAAATGGTATTTCCTTAAAACACTTACCTTTTGATGATAGTTTCCATAAGTCCTCGTCCTTATCATAATCAATAAACCCTATTTCCCACAACGCCCTTAACAGCCTTTCTAGATTTGGTACGATAATGTTTAACTTTTTAGATAAAAACGGCACAGTTGCAGGTAAAATGTTTAACAAATCAAGTTCAATAGCAACGCTTGTTAGGTAAGTTTTCCAAAAGGCTGAAAGTTCTGCAGAAATCCTATGCACTTGAGATTCTTTACCTAAATCAAAAATACTAAACTTTACATTTCCGGTAATATCGATTTGTCCTAACACACCTTCAAAAGTTTCAACTTTTGCCATCCCATTATAAAATGCTTCTACCATTTTAAATCTCTGCTGGTAAACAGGATCACCATTAATATCTATATGAAACCAACCATGTTGATCTTCTGCAATAGAATACCCTTTATGAAAAACATTAAGTTTTTTATACCATTTATTATGTACCAACTTTCCATGATGATTAATATGTGTAGCTTTACCATCCTTATAGACTACAGCGATACCATCCTTAAAATCTCCAACATAATCATATTCCTCCTGATAAATCCTGTTGCCATTTAAATTAATATGAAAACATTTATCATGTCTTCTAACTACACAAGCATCTTCCTGATAATTTCCAATCCATTGATAAGACTGTTTGTATACTCTACATCCAGATGAATCAATATGGTAACACCCTGTATCATCTTCTACGGCTGCTCTATTAAAGTAGAATCCAAAAGTTTTTAGAAATCTATTATGATAAACTGCTTCTCCTCTTACATTGATATGATAAGCACCTGTCTGATCATAAACCGGTGCAAGACCGGGCTCATGAAATTTACCAACCTTTATAAACCTATTTTCATACAAAGGATTTCCTAGTAATTCGTGAAAGCTCTCACACGGTGAAATTTTAATAGATCTAAGATTATCTTTGATTAATTGATCAAAGGTTTTCTCATGTTGCATGTTTTGCATAATTTGTAATTTAAATAATTCTTTTGTAAGCTTAGGTACTCACTACTCTGCCATATTTCCTCGAGTTTAACCTCATTAACATTACCAAAATTTCCTAATGTCTTACGGAGTTCATCTGGAGCACAGCAAGGACTAAACTTTCCTTCATTGTTTATCCATGCTTCTTTACCTAAAAATGGGCATTGACCACCTGGAGCCAAATCCTTAATACCTTCTTGAGAAAGAATTGTAAAATTTTCTAATTTTATCTTTTTACCATTTGGTAATAGCATATTATCTCTAAGCTCATATAACCTTCTCACCTCTGTATTCCATCTACTAATTGCTAACTCATCTCTTCTCATAGATAGATCCTTAATTTCCTCAAAATGTGCCCAAAGATGATGTCCTTTAACTCTATCTATGCCATTTTTTATGGCCATCTTAACTATGTCATAGAGTTCATGTAAATTACTTTCCAAAAATGTTAATTGTAAAGTAACGGTACACCTTTCACCTGTATCGCTAAAGTATTTATCTCTAACTTCAAGGAAAGTTTTTAAATTTTCTGTCACTACTTCCCATTTTGAACCTTTCATGATTCTTTCATGAGTTTCTTTAGTTGCCCCATTCCAGGAAATCTTAACATCAGATAAAATTGGTACCAGTAGTTCAGCCCATTTTCTAGCTCCTTTAATAGGAAAAGAACCATTGGTCGTGAGGTTAAGCTTCAGGCCGAACTCATGGCACAAATTGATTATTTCATCAAAGCTTTTATACATTAAAGGCTCACCCATAGTAGAAGGAATGATTTCCCTTAAAGGTGTTCCAGCTGCTTCCTTAATTACTTTTCTGATAGTTTCTATCGACAGTATCTTAGGTTTTATTCCTTTAGCTTTCTTTTCTTCTTTAACTTTGCTGTATGGTGAAAAACATTCGCACATTATACAAGCAAAATTGCAGTAATCTGGATTAGTATCAAAAGTAATTCTCCAAGGACCGGGTTTAACAGCTACTGATTTGCCTTTCTTTTCAATAGCATTACGGTAAATCTTGTTAAGTTTTTCAGTATGCTCACTTATAGAAGGTATATTTCCATTTTCAGTATAAGGATAGCCTTTTTGGGTAAGTTTATTGTATAACTCCTGATTTGTAGATAGGACTTGCATTTTTTCTGACAAACTACTTGCATCTCTGTGCTTAAATAATAGTCCATCTCTTACATATTCTGCCATGCCACCATAATCGGCTGTTATAACTGGTATTCTAAGTTGCTGTGCTTCATGTATTACTAACGGTGAATTTTCACCCCAAATTGAAGGAACGACTATTGCATCGACTTTATTAAATACGTCAGTAACTATATTCTTATTATCATAACTTCCCATCCACTCTATTCTTTCTTTAACAACAGGTGAAAACTGATTGGCAATCGCTTTTAAGGCTTTAGTTTCTTCTCTTGCTGCTCCCCAAATTCTAAGTTTTACTTTAGATGATAAGTGAGAAAAAGCTTTCAATAATAGATCAATACCTTTTTCGGGAGTATGAGTACCAATATAACCGAAAATAAACTCTTTTTCTTGTGCTCTATTTCTATTCTTAAGACGATTGAGATCAAAACCATAATCAAGATAAGAAATTTTGTTTATCGGAACATTAAAATCCTGAGTAAATTTGTCCATCAAGAATTTCGATGGGGAAATAAAGTAATCTATATAGTCTATTATTTTCCTTGTGTGCTTCATTCTAGTTGCAACCCATTGTTCCCAATAATTTATGTCTAAATTCAGGAATTCTTCATCTCCTGTAAAATATCCTTTGTAACATTGAGTTGCACATTTTTGATCCTTTTGTCCATCACAAAGCCGTAACAAATCTTCAGAATTGCGTTGAATAAACCTTCCTCTTGGACACATTAACCAAAAGTCATGTAGCGTAAAAATTGTAGGTATATTTTCTTTAAAAGCAATTTCTGGTAAAGTAATTGATAGATGATTAAGATGACCAAAATGTATAAGATCTGGCTGAAAGTTATCTATTACTCTTTTAAATTGTATATCTACTTCTTCATTGATAAATTTGTAACGATATTTAGCTGTGGGTATATTAATTAAATGCAGTAAGATTCGAGAGTCACTACTATCTAGGACTGTAGTGTAATAAAAATCAGGTAAAAAGCTATTTTCATACCTAGTAAATACTTGTACCTCATTGTTATTTGCTAGTTCATGAGCAAGAGTTTGGCTATAAACCTCTGAACCAGCACTATAATACGGAGGGTAACCATGAATAACTTTTAATATTTTCATATATTACCATATCTATATTGTTAGGATATTCTTGTGTATTGTTTTGTAGACTTTTTATAAATTTACTTAATCCTACTTCTAATGAATGTTTTGGAGACCAACCAAGTAGCTCTTTAGCTCTAGTAAAATCACCATGAAACTTAGTTACATCAAAATTTCTTGGAGGATAAAAATCAATTCTAGAATCACTTTTTGTGACTTTTAATATTGTTTTTGCTAAGTTTTCTAAAGTACATGGGCTATTAGTAGTAAGATGAATAGCAGGAAGAGAAGATTTTTCGCTTTGTAAATATTGAACAGTTAAGCATATACCCTCTATAACATCATCCAAATAGGTAAAATCAAAAACACATTCTTTACCTTCTATTTTAATTGGATCACCTCTTAATGCATTAATACAGAGTGCAGGAATTACTCTACTGTTATGATCTAGTAAACCACCGTATACATTTGAAAAGCGTAATATTGCTACATTAAAATCTTTTGAACTTGTTATTTGTTCCTCAATAAATGCTTTACCTTTGGCATAATTATTTATTGGATCGATACTAGCAGATTCTGTAACTGGCAGTTCCTTCTGCTCTCCATAGACTTCCCTACTACTTGCATATATAAACCATGGTTTATTTGAAAGTGACTTACATAACCCTAAAAACTGCATTGTACCATCAACATTAATTTTTCTACACAGTTCAGGATAAAGTTCACCATGTATAACTCGAGAAATTGCAGCCAGATGAATAATTCCTGTACACTTAGCAAGTAGTGGTACTATATCTTCTGAAAAAAAACTGAGTGGATTATCGCGAAACCTAATATCGCAGCTTATTACTTCATGGCCTTGGTTTTCTAACTTTTTCACCAAGGTTGACCCTATCAAACCTGCAGCACCTGTTATTAATATCCCCATGTATACCCTCTACTACAACTAGGAAAATTTGTCATACCAATTATCTTACAAGTAAGAATTAAAGGGTATTATAAAACCAGTATAAAACAAATGTCAACTTAAATTAATGAATAAAAAAATGTAGTTATGAAAGAAAAGTTGGCTGCCTTCTTTCTTGAAAATAGTGTTCGGCTTTAATCAAATCCTCCTTATTATTTACTCCCATTGCTTCTCTTTCATCAGAAACTACATAACCTACACTCAAGTTATTGGTTGCTGCAATGGGCACTATATCATTAAGACAATATTCATTGGTCGAATTATTAAATTTTATTTCTTTTACTAAGGTAAAGAGATCTTTAGCATATGAAACCATTATTCCAGAGTTTGCAAGAAGCATTTTATCTCCATTTTTTAGGATTTTTTGAACATTTCCGTAATTATCAATTACTAATCTTCCATATTGTTCATCTTGACTATTGAATCCAAGAAGAACTAAATTATTATACTTTAAACAATCAGTCATTTTCATAACTGTATCACTAGATATAAAGGGAGTGTCTCCATACTGTATTAAAACTATGTCTTGATCAGATAACTCCTCCAGATTTTCTAGAGCAATTTTAACTGCAGTGCCAGTGCCTGTAATATCTTCTTGCATTATTAGTTTTATATTATATTGATCGATTATACTTTTTAGGCTATCAAAGTTTTCTAAATCTTTTAGAAGGGAGTTGTTAACAACAATTGATAAGCTTTTTAGACTCAGCAATTTTGCATTAGAAATTATATGTTCTAAAAGAGTAAGATTTCCCACTTGGTGCAACGCTTTTGAATATTCAGAATTCATTCTACTGCTCTTTCCTGCTGCTAATATTATCAAAATGTTACTCATACATAACTCAGGAATTGATTAGGTAGTAAGTTAATTCATAATTAGTAAGATGTAAATCCCACTGTAATTTTTGTATATTTTCTAGATCTTGGCACCCTCATTAGAGTTTCATTTAAGAGAGCTATAACTTTAAACTCTTTACTCTATTTTCTACGCTGACATCTTGTAAACTCTGATCTGGACTTTTTAATATTTCTAATAATCTACTTGCAAGGTTTGAGTGTTTATTGATTACTGCAACCTGGACTAATGACTTGTCTTGATCATTACGAGCATTTGTTACAGCTACGCGCTCATCAGGTTTTATTGCTTTCAGCTTACTGATAATTTCAACATTACCATTTTTTGCATTCTCAAACAGCTCTTCTACTAATTTCAATAGGTTAGTAATATTTTGGTCTCGAGAAAGATCAAGTGGTGCTTTACCTTCTTTATTCTTGATGTTATAAATTGCACCATGTTTTAATAAAGATTTTACAACTTCCAAGGAGCCACCTTTAGCCGCAACATGAAGTGATGTAGTACCACCAGAAGTTGTTCTAGCATTAATAAAGTCATTTAATTTATCACGACTTACATATTGTAATAAAACTTCAACAACTTCTCTGTAACCTTTGGAAGAAGCTATATGTAATGGCGTATTGCCCTTGTTAGTAATTTGAGCAACTTCAGCTCCATTTTTTAATAAGGTACTTACAACATCTATGTTGCCGTTGTTAACAGCATGGTGTAATGGTGTTCTTCCATCGGTATCTTTGAAGTTAACAATTACCCCTCTTTTGATGCAATTCTCAACCGCTAAAGGATTGTCATTTTCTATGGCCTCAAGTAACTTTTCAGAAAAAGCAGACTGTAACCTCTGATTGATTGACTCTAAAAACCTTTTTACAGGAATGTCAATATTAAGTTCAACCATTTCTATGAACGATCTTACATCTTTCTTTAACTCACTATGCAATAACTTATAATATTTTGTACCTTGCCCTTTGGAAACGAAGCATTCAGCCTTCCCACCGTAAGCTTCATCTGTATACCCTGACGTTATGTGTTTTGGATCAAATTCTAGTGCTACTAGCATATCATTTACTGACTGTATGCTTTTATTATTTATCGAACCAGGTACACAATCTTTGTATACCTCAACTAAGCGATATGCATTTCCTAGGTAATAAGAACCTTCCTTAAGAGTTTTCCAAGGAGAAGTATTCTTTTCTGAACTATATGGTTGCGACATGCTACGCAACATAGGAAGGTAAAGCTCAGAAAAACGGATATGCACCTCTGTAGCACTTTTAAGCTTCTCAAGTTGATCCAACTCACATTCAGGGCTAAACTGTGATTGAACTTGATCTGGCTCCTTCAGCATTTTTAACAATTTAGTTGCAATATTCTTATGTTTATTGGCTATAGCAACTTGCAATAATGTATTCCCTTGATTATTACGAGCATTTGTTATAGCTAAGAACTCATCAGGTTTTACTGCTCTTAGCTTGCTGATAGATTCAACATTACCATTTTTTATATCTCTAAACAATTCTTCGATCAATTTCAGTAAGTTAGTAACTCTTTGGTCCTTAGAAAGATCAATAGGTATTTTACCTTCTTTATTCTTGATGTTATAAATTGCACCATGTTTTAATAAAGATTTTACAACTTCCAAGGAGCCACCTTTAGCTGCAACATGAAGTGATGTAGTACCACTAGAAGTAGTTTTAGCATTAACAAAGTCATTTAATTTATCACGACTGATATGTTGTAACAGAACCTCAACAATTTCTTTGTAACATTTGGAAGTAGCAGTGTGTAATGGTGTATTACCTTTATTAGTAACTTGACTAACATTAGCTCCATTTGTTAGTAAGATGTTTACTATATCTATGTGTCCATTGCTAACAGCGTAATGCAACGGTTTTCTTCCATCAATATCTTTATCGTTGGCATCAGCTCCATCTTTTAACAGACGCTGAACAGTTCGTATATCACCTTTACTAGCAGCAATGTTGATATCTTTCTGCAGATGCTGGAGAACCTCTGATGCTTCGCTACCCTCAAGCTTAAATCTAAAATTAATCATCTCTATCTTTTTTAAAATATCTAAAACACTCGGATGACTTGGTCCAAAAACAGCTTTTCTTTGATCAAAACTTTCTCTGTAGACTTTAAGTGCGCTGATCCATTTCCCTTGAGCAAAAAGTACATTTGCTATGTTGTATTGAGTATTCAAGGTTTCTGGGTGATTTTGTTGTAAAGCTTTTTTCTGGATATTTAAAACCTCTTGAAAAGCTTTCAAGGCTTCATGATGTTTATTTTGATTGAAGAGTACCCCAGCAATGTTATGTAACGTTCTCAAGGTATCAGCATGATTAATACCTAAAATTATTTTCTTCTTTTCAAAAACCTCTTTATAGATTTTTAAGGACTCTTCGTATTTACCTTGGTTAGCTAGTACCATTGCTATATTATTTTTGGCACTCACAGTGGCTAGATCATGTGTACCTAGTGTTTCTTTCCTCTTTTCAAAAACTGCCCTATTGATATTTAACGCTTCTTCATATTTTCCCTGTTTATCTAATACTAATGCCATGTGAAACTGAGTATTTAAGGTATCTGAATGATTTGACCCTAGTATTTCCTTTTGTCTCTGATAGACTTCTTGATAAATATTAAAAGCTTCTTCATCTTTCCCCTGTCTATGCAGCACTAAAGCGATTGTACTTCTTGTACTTAAAGTATCCTTATCGTTTAAACCCAGCATTTCTTTTTGTTTCTGAAAAATCTCTTCAAGCATATTTAAAGCTTCTTGGTAAATTCCTTGCTTATATAGCACTTTGGCTATATATGTCTGAATATCTAAAGTACCAGGATTGTCTGGTCCTAGTATTTCTTTTCTTCTTTCAAATGCGCTTCTGAAAATACTTAAGGCTTTTTGGTAATTGCCTTGATTCAAGAGCACTAAAGCTGTATCAATCTGAGCGGATACGTCACTTTGCGATATCTGCTTCAACTGCTCGACTTTTGAAAAGTTACTATGTACTGCAGCAACTACTAACGTTTTGTTCTCTCTATTACGAGCACTCATCACTGCTTTTACTGTATCAATATCCTTTATCTTATTTAGGTCATTAATAACTTGAGCATTACCATCTTTAACCTTTTTAAATGATTCACTGACTAGTTTAAATAAGCTAGTTATACTTTTATCCACAGTAAAATCTGATGGTGTTTTCCCACTGTCAGAGACAGCATTGTATACTGCACCATTAGACAATAGGGCCTTTACAACTTTTAAGTGAGAGAACTTAGCAGCATAATGCAGAGGAGTAAACCCCTTGTTACCAACCACATTAGGATTAGCTTTATTTTGTAATAGAATATTGACAACTCCATCATAGCCCTTCCATGCAGCATAATATAATGGTGTTACACTATCAGCATTTTTGGCATTAACAAACGCTCCTGCTTGAATGTAATTCTCAACCTCTGAAGAGCTATTACGTTTTACAGCCTCAAATAATTTCTCAGTTGATGCTAATAGATTGATAACGTCTTTATCGTTAGTCATTTCTAATGGTCTTCTACAAAGCTTGTCAACAGCGTTATAAACTGCACCATTTTTTAATAAAACTTCAATAACGTCTTTATAACCAAAATTAGCAGCAATATGCATAGGGGTTAAGCCATTAGTATCTTTAGCATTAACGTCAGCACCTTGTGCTATCAAATACTTTACAACTTCTAACCGACCTTTCATTGCAGCATAGTGTAGTAATGTCTGGTTAGCTGCACCAAGCTCATTAATACTCAACCCCTTGCTAAGGAAAAACTCTACGGTATTTTTATAACCTTCTCTAGCTGCAATGTGTATAGGCTTTGATCCAGAGGCATTTTTAGCATTAATATTAGACCCTTCATCTACTAGACATTTTACCATTTCCAAGTTACTTTCCTGTGAAGCAATGTGCAGTATAGTCCAATCATCATTGCCTTTAGCATTCATATCTACTTTTTTATACTGCAGTAACATTTTAACCACTTGCAAATGACCATGTGACACTGCTAATTCTAAAGATGTTCTACTCTTATTGTCTTTAACATTAATTTTTGCTCCATTACTTAATAGGACTTCAACAACATTATCATGGCCGTGTCCTGCAGCTATATGTAGCGGAGCACCTTCAACATTTACAATGTTAACATTAGCCCTATTTGCTATCAAAGTTTCAGCAATTTCCCCATGACCTTCTTGTGCTGCAAGATATAACGGTGTTGTACCATTAATAGTCATAGCATCAACATTAGCTCCTTTTGTTATCAGAGCATTTACTATCTCCTTATCACCTCTTTTAGCAGCCAAATGCAATAGTGTAGTATTTTCAGGACCTTTTGTGTTAACATAAGCTTTATTTCTTAGCAAAATCTCTACAATATCTCTGTAGCCAGCAAGAACTGCGAGTAATAAAGGTTCACCACCTTCTACATTAACACTAGCTCCATTTGCTATAAGAACTTCGACGATTTCCTTATGATTATATTTAATAGCAGAAAGCAATGGTGTTAGGTTATTGCTCTTAACATTAACATTGGCTCCATTTGCTACCAGAATCTCAACGATTTCCTTATGACCTGCTTCCACAGCTACATGTAATGGTGTACTGCCTGCAATACCTTCCGCGTTAACTTTAGCTTTATTTTTTATTAAAAGATTAACAACGTCTTTATGGTCTTCTACAACAGCTGCATGTAACGGTGTAAGACCATAATTAGCTTTAGCATTTACTTCAGCTTTATTTTTTATTAGGAAAACAACAGCATCTCCACGGCCATTTAGAGCAGCTGAATGTAATGGTGTCATACCATCATTAGTTCTAGCATCGACTTCAGCTTTATTTTTTATCAAGAGATCAATAACATCTTTGCTACCGTTCATAGCAGCTGCATGTAATGGTGTACTACCCTTAATGTCTTGAGCTCTAACTTCAGCTTTATTTCTTATTAGGAGTTCAATAATATCTTTGTGACCTTTCAGAGCAGCTACATGTAATGGTGTTAGATTATTATTGGCTTTATCATTGATTTCTACTCCATTTTTTATTAAAAGCTCAGCAACTGCCTTATGACCACTCTCTGCTGCATAGTGTAATGGCGTAGCATTATTTTTATCTTTAGCGCGAATGTTAACCCCATGCTCAAGAAGAGCAACAACTATCTTCAAGTGGCCACTCTGCACTGCAAAATGTAGTGGGGTTATACCTTCCACAGTGGCAATACTAGCATTTGCCTTATTTGTCAGTAAAGCCTTAACAATTTTCTCATGTCCATCTTTTGCTGCGTAGTGCAAAGGTGTGTTATTATAGGTTTTGTCAACAACATTAACATTAGCTCCATGCTTCAATAAAATATTAGCTATCTTTTCATGACCGTTTTCTATTGCATAGTGTAATGGTGTACAACCATTTATGACACTAGCATTAACATTTGCCCCTTTCAGAATTAAAGCGTTTACTATTTCCAGATGGCCATTAAACGCCGCTGCATGTAATGGTGTCCAATCTCTGTCATTTCTAGCATTAACGTCTGCCTTATTTTGAAGTAAGAAATTAACTAACTCCAGGTGACCACTTTCTGCAGCTTCATGCAATGGAGTAAAGCCACCCATGGCCTCATTAATATCAACATTCGTATCTTTTTCTAGTAGAACCTTAGCAACATTAACATGATTATTTCTTATTGCATAATATAAAGGTGAAAGACCACTCATATCTTGAGTAACAGTACTGGCTTTATTTTTTAATAAAACCTCAACAGTATCCTTGTGACCATTTTGGGCTGCAATGTGTAGTGGTGTTTTGCCATGATTATCTGCATCATCAACATATAAACCAGCTTCCCCTACAAAAAACTTCACAATATTTTTTCTTCCATGTGCAGCAGCGATCTGTAGTGGGCTTTGACCATTAATATCTTTAACATTAACGTCTAAATTTTGATTAAGAACAAATTTTACAATTTCAAGACTAGGTCCCTTAGCAGCAAAATGTAATGTAGTCCATAAGTTAATACTTCTAGCATTGATGTCTGCTCCTTTTTTGAGATAACTCTTTAAGTCTTCGAGATTCCCTTCTTCCAATGCGACAAACATTCTTTCCTGATTAGTAATAGTAATAAGACCTTGATCGTATTTATCCTTCAATTTGGAAGGATCGTCTCTCACTAACTTGCCAACTTTTTTCTTACTTTTCATTATGTTTTCTGAAGTAAGTTTTTTAGCGTTTAAGATAACTGCTATTGAGGGATCAGATAACAATACATCAACCAAGGCATTATCGTGTGCTAAGTGATTACGCAAACATTTTCCAGTTAGTAAAGGAGTATTCTCATCTAAGAAAAGTAAATTGTTTTCTAGATAATTCTTTGAGGTGCCTAAGATTGACATTATATCCAGAACAAGCATTTCTACTACTGCTTGCAATTTCTTATTACTCTTATAGGAAGGGAGTTTTTCAATTAATTTACCACTCAATGCGTTATTCCTTAAAATACTTTTCAGTTCAGATAGCTTCAGTGCAAGTTGGTTATTATATTTTTCTTCTGTTATATTGTAAGTCTTCTTTTGTTTGTATGCAGGAATAAAAGAACCTTTCTCATTCAACTTTTCTCTTAATTCCTCAATCCATTTGATATCACCTGTTCCAAATTCAGCAATATAAAAAATTTCGCAAGTTAATCTATTTACTTCATCAAGGTTGTCTTCTTGTATTCTTGACTTAACACTATGAGAAATCTTCTTCGATAGCTCAGCAATCTCTTTAAGGCTGTGAGATTCTATTCGGGGAACAATATTCTCTAATGTTTTATTAGCACGAAATTTCATTCCCCTAATAACGTTATGGTCAATCTTATTATCACTAAAGCCAATACTTAAACTCTTTAATAATGCAAACCCTGTAATATAATCAGTTCTGATATTTTCTGATTGAGTTCCTGCACAATTGATTATGTTATTAATTTTATTAAACAGCTCTTGCTCGTGACTTGTCTTTTCAGTTACACTATTGCTTAGTTCTGCAATGAGCTTTTTAAGCTTTTCGTGTTCCATTGTTACAAAGTTTCCTGAGGTTATTTCATCTAATTTAGCGTTGCTAAACGCTTCGGTGACTTCTTTTATCTCATCCAAGTTCTCACTATTAATAATTTTTCTTAGAAGTATTCTGACAGTTTTAATTTTGTTGTCATAAAGAATACTAGTAATCACATCACCAACTTTCTTAGTGTCATTTTGAACACCAATAAAAAAATTAACATCTGTATTTTCCTCAATCTCTGTTCTTTTAGAGAGTGAATAAGCATGTGATAGTGAGTTACGTAAATCTATAATGACTTCTCTTGTGTTCTTTGGTAATGATAGTAGAAGAAGCTCGCTTGTAGTGCTAGATAACTTGGGAGATTCTAGAGTGTTTTTTAAATATTCACCAATAACCTGTAAAACCCTTGTAATAATTAACTGTCCTTCCCTTTCTTTAGGATTAGCTGATAATGCCAACTTTATATAATCACTTATTTTCTCTAAAGAATGAATATCCCTAATTTGTTGATAATCGCTATACAACTCTCCAAATTGAGGATAATTGCTAACGATCTCTGCAACAACCCTCTCACGTTTTAACTTCGGGAGATCAGCAAATTTACCAATGTCCACACCTTCTATAATATCTTTTTCTTCTTTAAGTTTCTTTGCAAAATTTTCCAAGTGGTCTAGTATTTTACTTTTATTCAATGTGGCATTATAGAATAGATTCATTTCCTGTCGTTTTATGTGAGAAGAAACAAAACTGATCAAACAAAATTCCATTTCTTCCCAAGGTAGTCTATCGTAGGTTGATTTCAACTGCCGCTTTAATATATGAATATTTTGTGCAATAAATTTTGCTATGAATAAAAACTTTTCATCTACTTTTTCTGTGTTTGAATACTCTGCCTTTAACAGGCTAATATTTTGAAGTACTAACTCAATCCGCTCTCTTATGTTATTAAGATAACTCTTCACATTCTGATCTTGTCCAGAAGCACTAGAGAAAAAACGGAGGTTTATCAATTTATTTTCAACAAAAATTTCTATCTCTTCTGATAATAATACGTTCTTTAGCTTTAATTCCTCATAAGCTCGTGAAAGAATTTCATCTAATTCCCTGAAATGAACAGCAAAATAATTACCTGGCCATTTATTAATGAGTGTATCAAGAAGTTCAACATTACCTGAACGTATAGCATAATAAAACGCATTATGGCATGTTTCATCCTCATCATCTGGTAATATAGTAGTTTCTCTGATGCCAACAGATAAATTACTGAGAATTTTACTATTATTGCCAAGTAGGTATTCTAAAATCTTTACCTTATTGTGTTTACAAGCTAAGATAACTAAGTTAGTACTCTTAACAGGATTGTTAGCATTATCATAATAGTCTCTCAAAGTTACTTGATCTTCTGCATCACTTATGTAATTAATAAAATTGCTTAATTTTTTTAAGCTGTCGACATTACCATCTGATATTGCCTCTTCGAGTTCAGTTAAAACCAGGAGATAAAGTTCTTCAGCTTTTGCTTTTCTGCGGTAGAGCTTTTTATATTCTCTAATAAACTCCTCTTTTGATGTGTAAGAACGTGATAAAAACTGTTTATCTTCTTGATAAAAACTGGTTTGTTGTTTAGGTACATGCATAAACCCTCTCTGAGATATATTTACACCAGTATTAGAATAGCAAAGTTTACTTAATATGGCAAAAATTAAAATAGCATCTTTTGTTAATAAAATATTTTTGAGAGAATATCTACTAATCCTGCAATTTCAGGACGAAAAGCCTTCACAACATTTGATTTTGGGTGTGGGAAATGTGTTGGTTGTTTAAATTTTTAGTAACACCTACTAATAATAACCCGTTTGAAAACAACAAAGAGAAATGATGATCAACTTACATAAAAAAGCACTAAGTTTAGTGTTTTGGCATTATAGCAATCTCTTATGTATCACCTCTCTGGAACCATACGACTAATTGTTGTTCATAAAAAACTCTAGTACTGACAAAAAATGTATTTATTCTAATCTTGCACGTTTGGTATCATTACTTATAGAAGTTTCATAAAGTCTTGTACCAGGCTCTACGAGATTATTTAAGGAACTTAAAGATTGAAAAGTACGTTTATTGGAATCATCAAACGCTACTATAAAGTTTAACAAGTTATCATTAGATAGATATTCAGTTATATTATATGTAGAATCATGATCCAGAATAATTTTCTTTTCTTTGGCATCTTGATCTGCCACATCTAATTTAGTATAAAATTGTATCTTACTTAACTTATTTAACAAATCTGCTCTTTCTAAAAAAGGTTTTACCTTATCTAATATGATATCATTATATATAGGATAGCGTATGGAATAATCAATTTTTGCTAGTCTTACAGATAATTGATTATTATATAGTACATGTATGTTGAAGTTATTTGTAACAAATTCATATAGTGGAAGGCTATCTTTTATTTCATCTGTTTTCATTTGAAGAATTTCACAAACACAGTCATCTAGATAACTTGATAATTTACTGTAATTACTGCATCCTTTATAAGGAGATAAGTCAATAATTTTTCCGTAATCCTTATTGAAGTTCCTTACTAAAGTAAATTTAATCAACAATTTAGCGCATGCTAGATCACTTACAGCGTTATCTAAAGATGTGGAACAATTATCATAAAGCCGTCGTTCACGATTTCTTATATTAATATCAGCTCCATATTCTAATAGTTCTTTAACTACTTCCAGATTTTTACCACTTTTTTTTACAGCATGGTTCAGTGCAGTATTGCCTTTACGGTTTGTTGCATTTACATCAGCACCATGTTTCAGAAGTTCTCTAACTAATTCTAATTCCTTCCCCAGTGTTATAGCAGAATGTAGTGGAGTTTCACTATACATGTTTCTTGAATTGACTTCGGTACCACCTAACAAAAGCTCTTTAGTAATTTCTACACTACTAGTAGTATGAAGTAACGTATCTCTATTCCTTTCTACTCTAAGGTTAGCATTAGCACCTGCAGACAAAAGAGCTTTAACTTTTTCTAAGTTTCGTTCATAGACTGCTTTTTCTAATTCTTTGTTAATATTATTATTTAGCATATTTTTAAAATCCTCCTAAATTTCACTATTTTGTAACAAAATTTTTGTATATTTTCTAGATCTTGGCACCCTCATTAGAGTTTCATTTAAGAGAGCTATAACTTTAAACTCTTTACTCTATTTTCTACGCTGACATCTTGTAAACTCTGATCTGGACTTTTTAATATTTCTAATAATCTACTTGCAAGGTTTGAGTGTTTATTGATTACTGCAACCTGGACTAATGACTTGCCTTGATCATCACGAGCATTTGTTACAGCTACGCGCTCATCGGGTTTTATTGCTCTCAGCTCACTGATAATTTCAACATTACCATTTTTTGCATTTTCAAATAGCTCTTCTACTAATTTCAATAGGTTAGTAATATTCTGGTCTCGAGAAAGATCAAGTGGTGTTTTACCTTCTTTATTCTTGATGTTATAAATTGCACCATGTTTCAACAAAGATTTTACAGCTTCGAAAAAGCTATTTTCAGTAGCAACATGCAACGATGTAGTGCCTTTAACTATTGTTTTAGCATTAATAAAATCACTCAATTTATTGTGGCTTACACGTTGTAACAAAGCTTCAATAATTTCTTTATGACCTTTGGAAGCAGCAGTGTGTAATGGTGTATTACCCTTGTTAGTGACTTGAGTAGCATCAGCTCCATTTGCTAGCAAGATATTTACAACTTTTATGTGCCCATTATTAACAGCATAATGTAATGGCGTTCTTCCATCCACGTTCTTCGAATCAATGATTGCTCCATCTCTAATGGAACTCTCAATTCCTAAATAATTATTATCTTCTATAGCCTTAAATAACTTCTCAACCAATTTTAGTAATTTTATTACTTCTGGGTTTCCTCTTCTTTCCGCAAAGTGTAATGGTAAAACATATCTACCTCCTTCAGCTCTAGCATTAAAGTATGATCCGCTCATAAGTAGAGACCTAACTATATCTAAATTACCAATTTGTGCCCCTAAGTGTAAAGGCGTAGCATTTTTATCCATTTTTGCATTAACATCCGCTCCATTTATAATAAGAGTTTTAACTACCTTAGGATGACCATATTGAGCTGCAAGATGTAGGGCTGTGCCTTTATTTTGATTTTCTTTTACATTTACATCAGCACCATGTTTCAATAGAACGGTTGCTATCTGATCATAACCTTTTTCTGCTGCAAAATGTAAAGGAGTCCAATTTGTGTGATCTAAAGCATTAATATCTGCTTCCTTTTCTAAGAGCAATTCAACCACCTCTAAATGATCATGGTCTACTGCAAAGTGTAGAGGTGTAGTACTTTTAACTGTTTTAGCATTAATGTCTGCTCCTTTATCAAGCAAAGATTTAGCAACTTCTAAACTACCATCATATGCTGCACAATGTAGAGGAGTCCAACTTCTGTTATCTAGAACATTAATATCTGCTCCATTTTCAATCAAGAAATTCATTATTTCCAAGCGATTATGTTCTGCTGCCAAATGTAGAGCTCTTCTACCATCATCCATCTTTGCATTTATATTTGCTCCTTTTGCAATTAAGCTCTCTACTATTTTTAAAGAAAAACCATTATATGCTGCATTATGTAAAGGAGTCCAATTCTGATCATCCACGGTGTTAATGTTTGCTCCATTTTTAATTAAAAAATCACTCACCTCGAAATGACTTTGCTGAATTGCTAGATGCAAAGGTGTAAAACCTTCGTTTTTTTTAGCATTAACATTGGCTTTTTTCTCTATTAGTAGCTTCACTACTTCTAAGTGACCATTCTGAGATCCTATATGTAAAGCTGTGGAATTATCGTGGTCCTTAGCATTAACATCAATTCCCCTTACGAGAAGAAGAGACTTAACTACTCCAAAGTGATTACGTTCTGCTGCTAAATGTAGAGGTGTAAGATTCTCATAATCCTTAGCATTAACATTAGATTTTGCTTTTAGTAAAATGTCTACTAACTCTAAAAAGCCATTTTGAGACGCTAAATGTAGAGGTGTAATCTTATCATCTGTTTTTGCATTAACGTTTGCTCCCGCTTCAAGCAGAACTTTAACTATATCTAACCTACCAGTTTGTGTTCCCAGATGTAAGGGTGTAATGTTTGCATCAACTTTACGATTACCTATGCCTGAAGATCCAGCGTTAATATTAGACCCTTGTGAAATAAGAGCTTTAACTACTTCGAGGTTACCATTTTGTACTGCAGAATGCAAAGGTCTTGCTCGATCATTATTTACAGCATTAACATCTAATCCCTTTTCAATAAAAACATTTACTATATCTAGATGACCATTCTCTGCTGCTAGGTGTAAAGGTGTATTAAGTTTATCTGTTTTAGTACTAAGATCTGCTCCATTTGCAATCAAGGTGTTGACTATATCTAAATATCCTTGCTGGGATGCAAAACTTAAAGGTGTAAAGCCTAGAATGGCCCTATGGTTTACATCTGCTCCATGAGCAATAAGAAAGTTAACCATCTCTAAGTGATTTTTTGCAATTGCAAAATACAGTGGCGTAAAGCCATCGTACTTAATCTCTGAGTTAATATCTAAACCCCCTCCTAATAAAGTGTTGACTAAATCCAACTGACCATTTCCTGCTGCTAAATGTAGTGGTGTAAGACTAAGATGTTTCTGAGTTTCATAATTTTCGTTTAAAAACTCTACAAAAAATTGTAGCTGATCCAGATTATTAGATATTCTATTAGTAAACATAAAGGCCTCGCATGAAGAATTTATGTAAAATATAGTATCTACAAGTTTTTAAGCAAGATAAATCTTCTTCTTAAAAAAGATACTGTGATCCAATCTGTGTGCTTATAACTTTTTTATTTGATCATGAGTGATCAGCTGTCTCAGCTGCAATAGAGACACCTGCCTTAAGTAGTTACATCAATTTTCTCTGTTTTTGCCCCTTTTTTTTCTGATGAAGATGTCTTCATTCTTCTCAGTAGCCAACATTCTTTTTAAAGTATAATCGTTACGTGCACCAAAGCATTAATAATTATACACAATTGTGAAGAAATATTCAATCTTTTTATTGTTTTGAATGTGTTGATGAAAAAAACGTCTGTCAGAGATCATCTGAGAATTGCATTTTAGGCTTTAGATGTAGAAGGGGTCTTATCGTCTTTTTATAAATACTCTAAAAATAGGCTTAAATCGCCAAGAGATGGATATCATGAATTTAGTAGCGTAAAAACATCAAAGATACCTCATATCATAAAGTTTAATGTCAACATTTGGTGCAACATTCCTGATTTACAAAGCAGAGTCAATAAAGGTTGCAAATAATCTACTTATGTTGGACGTTTCTGTTAATGCTATTTCTAAAATAACAGATTTATCTATTGAGGAACTTGAAAATCATGCTTCCAAAACTTAACCTGAATTAAAAGCAACATTAGTTTACTGATTTCTACACAATATATTAAAATACCAACAAAGGTGATTACATAATTAATTATCTGCATTACTGGATGAAATTCTTGTGCTTCTGTATTCAATATATAATATTAAAAAAATATTTTAGTAAATTTATTAAAGTAGATACTAGAAACTCGCTTATTTTGTTTTTCTAGCTCAGTTATAGTTTTCGATTTTGCTTGCAGAATTTGTCTATCACTTTCTGGTTCCTCTATCATTTTACTTGCCTCTTGCTGAAGAAATTTGATATTTTTGAGTGTAATATTGTCCATCTCAGTCGATGCTACTTTCAATTGCGATTGTATTCTTATGTATTTATCATCTATTACTTGTTCTAGTTGATAATCAACGCAATCCAATCCAGAAGCAAACATCACATTCAGTAGTGGCTTGATCCACCCTATTTTGCCAAATTTCCTTGAGTTAGCATACTTTATACTTCTATCTGTTCCACCAGTGCCTATTGATAGCAGTATAATCTCATCATTTGGAAATAATCTCTTGCCACTTGCATATGCACAAGCTGCTGGATTATTAGCAAACACTCCGCCATCTATCAACACTCTCTCTGTTTGGCTAATTTTCAGACGTTTTGGTGTGAAGTACGTTGGAGCAGCTGTTGTAGCTCTGAGTGCATCTTTCAACTTAATGTTTTTTTCTTTCCAACTTTTGAAGAAAAATTCACAACTATTGTGAATGTCATAACTGGTGAGCAGTAGATTACTTGCAACATCGGCCATAGTACTTTCACCAAAGTATTTGTTGAGAATAAATTCCATATTTCTATACGAGTACTGAGAACCACTCAGCCAAGAAGCAATTGATTTTCTCCAAAATGATGATTGAAAGATATAAGCTCCATACTCTTGGTAAAGTCCAACTAAATCATTGGCAGAGTATTGAGGTTTATTGCTTTTACAAAGTCCAGCAACAATAATCCCACCGGTTGAGGTTCCTGCCATTAAGTCAAAAATCTGGGAAATTGGCTTTCTTGTTCTAGATTCAATTTCTGCTAGAATAATGGCAGGAATGATTCCTCTAATTCCACCTCCATCAACGGATAAAATATACTTTGCCACTTTTTTATTTGTGTTTCTGCTCAAGTTCATTAACTTCTTCAGCAAGATTTTTAACTCTTTCTTCAAGGCGATAGATGATTTCTGTAGTCCTTTGATTTTGCTCTATAAATTTATCATGCATATGCACTCTTAAGTCGAGCTTAGCTAGCCACCAGATCAATGCTATTGTTTGTATCACCATAGTAGCAATTACTGCCATAGGAATCTTTCCTGTGTTTGTCATCTTTTTTAAAGGAAAAGTTGTATATATACATATACAAGATTCATCAAAAATACGTCCAAAAAATCTTTTCTAAAATAAAGTTAATTAGTTGCACTAAACAAGCGATGTAAATAATATAATCAACATGAAATCTAGCCTTTTTTGGAAATTGTTAACAAGTTCAATAATACCGATGATATGCGTTATTGTTCTGTATCAGCACTTTAGTACAGACCAATTATCAAAAGATGTGCCAATAAAAAGTAAGGCAAGTGGCAATGATCTGGAAACATTATCTACTGCAGCTAAAAAATGTAATTTAGATACTGTAAGATCCTTAATAAAAAATGTAGTAGATATCAATGCTACTCATCATTTTGGTGCAACATCATTACACTATGCTACAAGCGGAGGCTGTTTGGAAGTTGTAAAATTTCTAATTGAAGAAGGCATTAATGTAAACACTACTGATGCTTTTGGCTGGACAGCTTTGCACTATGCTGCACAGGAAGGATGCTTGGAAATTGTTAAATTTCTACTGAAAAATGGAGCAAATCCTCTTGCTAAAAACAAAGATAAAAAAACTCCTTTAGATCTTGCTGTAGAGGAATTAAACAATAATAAAGAAAAAAAAGATATTTATGAGGAAATTATCAATTTATTTTCCCATAACTGCTGTTAATATAGTACGATAGCCAAGGTTATCAATTACATGCTCAGCCCTATTTATTATCCATTTACCATAAACTCCTTTGCGAAATCCAGAAAGATTAATCTTTGCTTCAGCAAATAATTCAGGATTTCCTGGCATTGTGACATTGAGTGTTGCTGCATTACTCATCAGCTGATTCAACTTCGCAGATGCTGCACTTTGTGCCAAATCACTACTTGCATAAATATCTCGCAAAATATAGCTTGGTTCTTGATCACCTACTTTTTCCGTTATTGTCTCTGCTTTTTCATAATCATACCAGTAAGCAATAACCGAGCCATATTGATTACGCTCATTAAATTTTACTTTCCAATTTGTAATATCTCTAGGTGTTAAAGTAATAGTGCTTAAAGTTTTTCCGGTAACTGACTTTGCTTTTCCTTTTGAAACAAACAGTAAATACCCTCCAGCAGGTTTTGCTATTGCTCCATAAATTTGAGCAAGCCTGGTTAAAAAATGCATATCGCTCTCTGCAGTCTGATCAATATGTGATATCATGATATTTGCAAACTCTGCAGCAACCTTAGCTTGATAGCCATATTTGTCTGCAATCTTTTTTACCAAATCATTTAAGGTGATTTGATGCCACTCATTAAACACTTGTTCCTTTAATGACTCTTTTAGATCCGCTGCATGACTCTTGATTTTTAGTCCTTGTGGCGGGCCTTGTAGCGTAATTTCATTCACTATGTAATCTCCCATCGGCACAATGCCAGTTTCTTTATACCCAAGTAAAATATTTAGCTTTGCCCCAGTTCTAGGAATTTCAAATAATGAATCACGGTCATCAAGATGAATTACAGCAGTATCACTTATTACTCCAGCTTCATCAGTAATATGCATTGATACTAACCGACTTTTTATCAACTCAGTGATTAAAATTCCCTCTACTGAAATACTAAAGTCTGGTGTCATTTTAATCCCATAGTTTTACTACTTGCTTTTGTGTCTCTTTTTGAATAACAGGAAGTTTAATGATTAATCCTGCAGGAAGAAGTTCGTACTCTGAAAGCCCAGGATTAGCTCTTAACACAATCTCAACTGCTCCTGAGCTGAATCCATAGTAGTTCCAGCAGATTAAATCTAACATATCATTTTCCTTAGTTTTGTAATATATCATTATCAAGTTGTATATCATCAACTGGATTATTTAGTGATCCGTCTGACAACACGTTATCATAGTGCTTCAAACTTAAGTGAAACTCAATCTTTCTTGCTTCACCATTTGGAAAAAAATATCTCTGCGTTTCTTCTATTTTCACAATAACAAAATGGCCTAAAATGTTACCTTGGCCATCAATGAGTAAAAGAGGTTTCGATAAATTTCGCATATTATTTATTTGCCCCAGTCCTCCTGAATAGATTACTCCCGCAAGCTCAATAACGTCCTCTCCAGGACCAATACTTTGAAGTAATGGCTTTTCTCCAACACGCTCAAGTGCAGGCCAGCGATATTCATTCCTGCGTGTGAAACCTCGCTCAGTTAATGAAAATCTATATGGACCAAGAGACAGCATAATTTAATTTATATCATAAAGTGCGCCACTAAATTGCTCTCTAATTCGCTCCATTACTTCATCAGCAATACTACGTACGTCTTGTCCAGAGCTTGGGTGAATATTAACATTAAAGTGATTATTGTGTGTTTTATTCTCTATAGTCTTATTGTGCGCTGCAATTGGGTGCTTAAGGGCGTCGCTTATAGTATTACTTACAGATCTAACTTCTAGTTTAGCCTCATTTTTTTTGCTCCATAGATTATTGATTGTTTTAAAAGGCTGAGTAATATTATTCCAAAACTTTCCTACCCAATCAGAAAAAGATTTCCATACAATTTTTACCGATTCCCAGATAGTAACAAAAAAGTTCTTTACCACTTGCCATTTGGTAATTATCAAAGTTGCAGCAACAGCAAGACCACCAATAATCAGCCCCATAGGGTTGCTCATTACGGCAATTGTCAATGCTTTAAATCCAGCAATTATTGCTGGAAAAACTGCAGAAAGACCTATTTTTACCAAAGTAACAACAGATCCAAACATTTTCCAAGTAGATAAAAGAGCAAATAAGGAACCTTTTACAAAAGTCCAAGCATATCCAAGAGATATGGCTGCTATTTTAATACTAATCAATGTTGCAATCGTACTTATGATCACTGTAGTCAGTACTGGATATTCCTTGGCACAAAGTGCTACTTGTGTAGTTGCTGACCTCAGAAGATTAACAGTAAAATTTAAAGGTGGTAATAGTACAGAACCAAGATTCATTCCTACTTCTGCTATTGAGTTTTTAAGTAACTGAAGGTTGTTTGCTGTAGTATTTGCTCTATTTTCAAACTCCCTTTGCATTGAGCCCTTATATTCCCCGTTTATTAATCGTAAAGATTTTTTGTATTCATCAAGACTACCAATAAGTAGTGCTATATCATCTTGATATTCAAGGCCAAAGAGATCAAAGAGAACGCTAGAACGTTCTTGCTTATCTAGTTTTGCAATTGTTTCTAAAAACTTAACTAATGTGCCTTGTGCATTCTTGCCAATTGCTTTCTCAAATTCCTTAGCATTTATTTTTAGCTGCTGAAAAGCTTTTTGAAAGTTTCCACCCTGTTTACTTGCTGTTTGCAGCTTGCTAAGCATTGCATTGATTGCCGTACCTGCTTTTTCAGGAGTTTTGCCAAGACTAATGAAGCTACTTGCCAGAGCTCCTGCTTCCGCTACAGTTAAGCCAAATTGCCTTGCCGTACCACCAATTCTGTTTAGTGCAGGAACAATGTCCTTAGCTTTTGCGGCAGTGTTATCAGAGATATGATTTATCGCATCACCAACGCTTTTCATTTCACCAATTTTAATTTGGTAAATATTAGAGAGCTTAGCAATAGCATCTCCTGCCTCTTCTGCTGACATATCAAATGCAGTTGCCATCTTGGCCACAGTGTCTGTGAAAACCGTAAGATCCTTAGCTTCAATACCAAGCTGCCCACCACTTGCAGTAATTTGCGCAAGTTCTGCTGCAGATAGCGGAATTGTTCGTGACATCCCCTTTAATGTTTCACCAAGTTTTGTCAAGCCATTTACATCTGTATCTTCAAACTTTACAACTTTCTTTACATCAGCCATGGCACTCTCAAAACTAATTGCAGCCTTAAGTGGTGCTGCAAGGGTGAGGCCAAGTGCCACAGCATCCATCATTTGAGCTTTGAAATTTGCTCTTTGCGCTAAAACTCCTTTACGTTTTTGCATTACGGAATTTAAAGCTGTATAGTTATTTTTAAGCTTTTCAATAGAAGAGCCAAGTTTAACTTGATCTCCAATAAGAGATTTTATATCTCTACCACTTTTACTGAACTCAGTGCGTAGTAGGTGGAGAGCACTTCTTTTTTGTAAATAAGCCGTTTTAGCTTTCAGTGCTGCAGCTTTGGATCTTGTAAATTCATTTTGCAGGCTCTTACTTGGTGCTTCTACATTTTTTATCTGTTTAGCCAGAGATTTTGTTTTTATTTCCAGTTCATTCCAAGAACGCCTAGCAAGCAGAGCATCGTGGCTTAATTGTTTAAACTTGAATACTGATTTACTTGATGATTCAAGTTGTTTTATCGTACTACCAATACGAGAAAGTTGCTTCGTGCTACCTGCTATCGTACTATTAAAACTGCTTTGCAGTGTTGCTCCAATTACTATAGAAATTGCCTTCATTTGTATAATTTTCCGCTACTTTCAAACCAAGTAATAAATTCTTCAATATCCATATCAAGCCACTGATTGATTCCACCACCAACCATTGAGCTAAGTGATAATATGCTCAACCTCAATTCTTCTGCTGAGACAAAAAACCTTGTAACGTTTCTTGAATCTTATTGTAGTCTGCTAAATCAAATTCTTCTACTGCTTCTCTTGAAATACTTGCAAGATTTGCAATCAGTGCTACTTCTTTCTCTGCATCGCTATTACCCATACGTTCAACAGCTAAACGATCTCGAACTTTTGGACGGCGTAGAGTTAGCTCTGAAACTAAAATTCCATCGATTTTTATTGGTTCAGTTAATTTAATTTTTTGCATTGTTTTACCCTTTTAGTTAAATTCCTAAAGCTGTGCGCATAGAAGTCATTTGATCAACACCATCGATCTTGCGAATCATATTCTCAGCGTCAATTTCAATCAATTCTCTGCCATCAATGGTAAGCTTATAATAGTTGGCAGCAATTATACATTTTAGTGTTGCTTTTTCAGCAGCCTTCCAGTTACCAAAATCAAGTTCCTTAAAGAGCCCTCTTAAGTTAATTACTACTGATTCGGCATCACTACTTCCCTGCAAACCTCCTCTTAAAGTAAGAGAAACAGCATTATTGTTTATCAATCCGAAAAGTCTAAAGAGCTCAGAGTCATATTCAGAAAAAGTGAAATCTGCTTCAAGCTTCTCCATGCCCATATCAATATTTATTGGAATATCCATACCACCAGCTCTGTATTCTTCTGTTTTTATGGTAAGTTTTGGCAAGGTTACTTCATCTATTTTTCCTGCATAGCCACGACCATCAACAAATACGTTAAAATTCTTTAGGATCTTTGGTAACATCTCTCTTTCTCCTTTTACAATATTGCGCCACTCACAAGGTGTGACCTGAAAGTAATCTGTTCAGCTGGATATGGCGGTGTAAACTCAAAATCAAAATACACTTTTCCGCTTGCAATATTTGCCGGTGTATTGAGTTCGGGAGTTGCATAACATTTTCCGCTGATAATTGCTCCTTGTGCTTTTAAATTGGCCAAATAAGAATTCACCCCCTCAATCACATCATCTATATAAGTTTTAGTGATATTGCGATCAACTGCCCATAAATGAGCCCTAAGTAAACTATCGTTAATTAAATCTGCAGTCCTTCTCACTGACAAAAAAGCCCATTTTGAGTCATTTGAACATGTTCTATTTCCCCAAAGCCTATAGCCATTTTGATGAATTATCGTTGTTACTTCATTTTCATTCAAGTGGTTTGCTCTACAATTTGTATTACCGAGCGTAAAATCAATAGGCCTGCTTGTTCCAACAATACCGTTTATCTTTTTATTTGAAGGTGAATGCCAAAATCCTTGTTCGCTATCTACTTTTGCTATTAAACCAGCTACAAATGAACTTGGAGGGAGAATTTCTTCTTTTCCTTCAATAAGTACCTTAACCCATGGATCAACTACGTAAACTCTTGAGCTGCCTACACTTTTTCTCCATTTTATTGATTCTTCATCATTAGTATTTGGTCCATCTGCTACTATTATGCTTCTCAGCTTTTCTGCTATAGGAATTAATGCTGCAACTACTGGATTTTTGCCATCTTCTGGTAGTTGGTGAGTAAATTGAGGTGCAATTAATATTCTTGGAGCAATATGAACTATGCTTTCACTGCTTAAGAACGCTTGAATTCCCTGATATTCTCCAGTTTCTTCGTTAACTCCACCAATGACATTGCTGAGCGTCTCTTCTACTTTCTCCTCAACTCGAATAACTACTACTGTTGCACCAATTTGGGAAAAAATTGCATTAATAGCTGAAGGCAAAGTCCCAGATTGACCAAGTTTTGCTGCTTCTTTTAAGCTTCCTGCTATTAATATTGGTTTATTTAGTGGAAACTTTTGCCCGTCAGCATCAGGTGCAGTACCAATTACTCCAATTACCGATGATTTAGCTGTTCGTACTGTCCTCGCTCCTGAGGTAACCTCGATAACATTTACTCCATGTAGAAACTGTTCTGTCATTTCTTTTTCCCCTTTTCAACTTTCTTGCATTTTTTGTTTACAATTATCTAGCAAAGTTTGCAGCTCTTCCTTACTTTTAGCTTCACCGATTTCCCTTTCAGCTATATCCACCAATTCTTCGCACTTGATTATTGCTTTTTTCGCTCTTTTTGCTTTTTCCTGAATTATTCTTGCCATTTCTACTACTGAAATTCCTCGGACTTTTGCTAATGGCTCTATAATTTCTGCATCTTTTTTGTCTATAGATTCTGGTGCTGCTAAAATGTTCTCTGCGGCTTTTGCTTGTATTTCGTACGACTTAGACTTCTGATGAGAATATCCTGCGTATTGGTGAGTATAGTTATCATAATAAGCATGAAGATTAGAAAGTGCAGAAAACTTCGCATTTTGTAGTAACTCCAATTCAATATCTTCTTGATTCCGCTGAGCAATTTTGCCTCCTTCTGTTAAACAATAGCTTTTTTGCCAATCAAAATCTTCTGGTGCTTCATACCAATCATTTTCAGTTGGCTTGCTTTCAAGTGTTGTTGTCTCTACTTGTTTGTTATTTTCAAATCTAATATAAATTGGCATTGGTTTTCTCCGTTTTCTAGTATCAATTCCAAATTTTGTGGGTGGCATCTAATCCTGGACATTGCCAAGCTCTTAGCGTTCTCTCTACGTCCACCTCAAGTCCTGTGGTGAGAAAATTGCTACGTATGTTATAAATTCCCCCACTGGATAAATTGACCATAGTTGTGTACATAATTTGATGCAAGCATACCTTGACTAACTTGTGTTCTGGAATACAGGTAAGATGATGTGTAAAGTAATATTGCAACTGTTTTTCCTGCTGGAATCTCCACATTACCAGATCCAGCTAATTTGCTATCAGAACTCGTGTATTGGTAAACATTTTTCCACATTATTTTAGAGATTCTTGACTTACTGGAATTAGTATTATCTGGCGTTCCCACAAATAATCCTGCACCTCCATACTCCGTACTCGAATATGATGATCCAACAAATTCTATTGCTTTATTTATGTTCACATTGGTTGTATTTTTTACAAATACTACTCCAAGTGCAGCATATGGGTAATAGTATATCTCATCATAACTACCAGAAAAACTTTTTGTGCATAACTCTCCGTAAATAAATGTTCCTTTACTTCCCTCTATAAAACTTAGTTGTCTTGGCCGATAAAAACTAACGTAATCTGTATCGTATGTATGGCTACCTGCTAGTAGTTGTAACATATAGTCAGTTTTTGTTATATCACTACTCCACTTTCCAAGCTCTGTCATAAAAGTTCCGTGGCCAAAGTAATTATTTTTTCTTCCAAGTACACCAAATAAGAAAGGTAATGACCCTGATTCAACCATGTTGCGCTTTCTTATTTCATTTATAAGAGACGCTTTTAACTGTTCATCCCGAGTTTTTACCTCATTAGAGATGTTTTCAATTCGAGTTTCTATTTCTCCTATAATTGATGAGCCAGGTGGTACATTATTAACAGCACGAAAATCTTCTACTAAACCTTTAAGACCATCTTTATGACTGTTACTAATGCTATTTATTGCTGCAATATTGGCATTCTTTCTCGTATCAAGTAGCGATATGTGCGAATCTGATTATGCTTTTAAAGTATTTAAGGAATTATCCCTAAGCTTGTTGATTTCATTAACAGACTCTGTTTTTACTGCAGTTATTGCTGATATTGAGTTTGTTTTATTGCTGTTTATATCATTTAGGTGTTTTTTTGCACTATCAAGAAGTTCTTTTAGCTTACCATCAGTCATTTGCACAATTTCAGAAACCGCACTTTTGTCGACTATTGATTCCAATGCTTTAGCAAGATATGCTAATTGATCTGGTGTACTGTTTTCTACTAAATCCTTAAGCCTCTTTTGTAGTGCATCAATTATTCCTTTTACCTCAGTCATCTGCACAATGTCAGCAATAGCTTTTTTATCTGCTATCAATTCCAGCGATTTTGCAAGATATGCCAGTTGATCAGGTGTGCTATTTGCTGCTAAATCCTTTATTCTTTGGTATATTGCTTCTTTCATTCCCAAAAATTCAAAAAAGTTTCAAATCTAAATCGTTTAAAATTATTTTTTAGTTGATTATGCTCATCTTCTCTTTCGGTAATATCTTCATCTATTTTTTCTATAGCTCTTCGAATACGTACCACATCTTGAACTGCAATATTTTCTGGATGAGGCAGTGGATATTCTCGTTTGGTTTGGTCAACAGTCATTATGTGACAATCACTCTGAGATTTTTTACCTTAGGGCGATAAACAACTGTTCCACTTAAAACTAATTTTACCCTAGTCTCATTGCCATTAAAGTTTGTCAGCACATGAGTTCTCTCTACCCAATTTTCTCCAATTGGTTTTCCTGATGTTAAATTTACTAATTGCCAATCCACGTTTTTTTGTACATATGCTTTAACATCTGCAGTGCCAGGTATTAGCGCATCATAGGTAATTGTTATCTTAGTGTTAGCTCCTGCTGTAATGCTCCTAGTTACATAATCTCCTTTTTCCCCTATATTACCCATAACTAGCTGTAACCCAGGATATAGCACTGGACTTTTTTCTCGCCCTCCTTTTAGGCTTGCTTTTACCGTTAATTCTCCATTTATTCTTTCGCGCAGTGCAAGCGGCAAATTATCAGACAAAAAGTTTTCTCTTCCCTCTTCATCTGTTAAGATAAATTCTACATTGGTATCAAATGCTACTTTTTCAACGTTCGTCAAAACTATCAAATCCGATACATTATTCGCATTGACTTTGCCAAGATTAAAAAGGTGAAAAAGTTCGCTAAATTTTGCAGCTAGTAATCGAAAGGTAAGGTCTAAATTCTGATGTGGTGTCCAGGTACTTGCATTGCTTGATGAAAGTAATACTCCTACTTGATAAGGCTGACTCGTTACCCAACGGCTATTTACTGCATCATATTTGCCAAGCTCTGCTATTTTTACTGCAGTACCAGGATCATCAGTAAGTAGCACTATTGCATACTCTTGTTCTGCATGGCAAAACACTGGTGGCCATTCTATACGTGTTGCTGTTCCATCTATCTTTATATCTTTTGGCTCAATATAACTTTCAGCAATGACAGTCTGCGAGGGCATTCCCACTGCTGTTTCTCTAATCTGCACAACAACACGTTTTTTGCCGTTATTTAGTAGGGTCGAGAACTGGCGCGCCTCTTTAGGGTTTGGTGGCTGATCCATTATTTTCATGTTGGGCCTCAATCCAAAATTCCCATGTTTACGTTTCCAATTCCCGCCTCATCAAACGCAGCATGCGGATTTCCCGCACTACGCTTTCCTAGTAGATTCTTACCAAAGTTTATAACATATTGTGCTGGTTAGGCTTTCGGAACGTAATATCTTATTCTATAGTCCGAATATAGACCAAGGGTCTCATATATACATTCGCTACTCCACCTTTTCCAACCAAATCCTTTTGCTTTTCTGGCTTGCATCATATTGCGTCTTGTTTTCTTCTCTACCCACTGTTTAACGTAGCTGAAGCTTCGACTTGAGTTTCCTATTCTAAAGTAGTTTACCCACCCTCTCAATATCGGATTGATGATCTGAATCACTCTCCGTATTGGTTGCGATTTATAGTTACTGAATACCTTCTTCAACTTTTGAAGTAGGCTTGTTCGTGTTTTCATCTGTGGTGTTATCTGTACTCTCCACTTTCCTTGTTTTGTAATTTTCTTTCGAAAGTCAAATCCTAGAAAGCTGAATGTTTCTCCTCTCTTTAGATTGGCAATTTTTGTCTTTTCTTCATTTACACTTACTTCTAGTTTTGCTAATTCTTCTTGTAACCTTTTGTACACTAATTTCTCGAGCCATTCCCATCTCTGGTACCCATCTATCAGTATCACTAAATCGTCTGCCCATCTGGCGTATTCTATACGTTGATATTTTTCTTCCCTGGTCACCTCTTTTGCTCTCTCTAGCATTTTGTCTACCTCATTGAGGTATATATTGCTCAACAACGGTGAGATCGGCGACCCTTGCGCTATTCCTCGTTTTCCTCCTACCTTAAGGATTAGCTTGATCAAGTGCATGATTTCTTTATCATTTATTCTCTTGGCAATTTTCTCCATGAGAATATGATGTCGTACGTTATCAAAATAGGATTTCAGGTCTACATCAATACATTTTGTATTGCCTTTGATTGCTGCTTTCGCTACTCTGCTTACTGCTTCATGCGCTTTTCTCTTGGGTCTATATCCATATGATCCGTCCTGAAAGTCAGATTCATATATCGGTTCAATTATTAGCTTTAGTGCACTTTGCACTATTCTATCCCGGATGCAGGGTATGTTCAACGTTCTGAGTTTTCCCCCAACTTTTGGTATTTCCTTTCTCCGGTTCCTATTTGGGCTATAGGTTTTGGTTATTAGTTCATGTCTTATTTGCTGAAGATACTTTTCTAAGCCTTCTGCCTCTATCGATTTGAATGTTACCCCATCAATTCCTGGTGCCCCATTGCTTTTCTTTGTTAGCTTATATGCTTCTTCTAGTGTCTCCATCTTGCAGACGTGTACATATATTCCCCAGAATCGCCATTCCGGTTCTGCTTTCGCTTTGATATATATCTTTCTTCTCAGGTCTTGTAATTTTATTGGCATTTTTGTCATTTTTACCTTTACCTTCCTTTTGTTAAAAGATCTCTACTAGTAGGGTGCCTTTGCTCCATGGGCGTTACCCCATTTCTTCGCTACTACACACCCATCCGCCACCCTTTCATCTTCGGTTCATTTCCTGTTTTCCAGTTATAGAACCTACCACTCCAAGGTTTTTCTCCTTGGGATGAGGAGGGTTTCTCCAGTTGCTTTATATGTCCTTATTACCATGCTGCCACTATCACCCCGCTAAAGTAGGTATGCTGTATCATTCGTGTTTCAGCCTCCTATATTGCTTTCGCCCTGGTTTGGTGGGCTCGGCCTTTAGTACTTAGAGTTTTTCGGGGCCACCCATGTGTTCGTTTTCACTGCGGCCTGGTAATTCGCCATTATCCTACGATAACGTTGTCGGTAGGCTTCAACATTTTGGTTTCCCTCCACATTGCTACCCTAGCTACAGGACTCCGACTTTTATCCTGGTGGGTCTGACTCCCACTGAACATCTTCACCTTCTCTGGACACACCAAACCATAACTCATAAAATGCTTTAAAATACTGTATTTGCTTCTTTTTATTTTTGTATCTTTAATCAGTAGTTTATAGTAAGGTAGAAAAGGAAAACAAGGCCTTCAACACAAAGCATTCCGTCTCGCAGTCGCTTCTGTTCTTTGCCGTTCATCTGGTTTATTATTTTGAAAAAATATTTTACAACGAATAAAAAACGTGATAAGCTAGGCAAGGGTTTCTTTTACAAAGATAAAAGTTTAAAGCAAAAGAAATGCCTCGTAATTGAGTTTTAAGCTATCCTACACGAGCAACTTAGGTCTCAGTGATCAATTGTACCATGAAGTCGTAAAATCCCTTTAAAATCGTACTAACCGCAATTGTCTCTAAATTGTATTTTTTTCATTAAATCTAAATAATGTTTTTCGGTGGTCTTTTTGATCTTCCTTCTTTTTGATAAGTTTTATTTATTTGTAGTTTATATATTTATTTTATTTATTACTATTGTTATTATATATATATAATATATAAGAGTTTTAGGAATGGTAAAATCAGCCATATTAGCTAACTTTAAGTATGTAGTTACTAGGAATGCTTTTAGGAATGTAGGTCAAAAAGTCTAGGTTTTATGCAGGTTTTAGCTTCCTTGATTTCTAACTGTTTAGTGAATAACCCAGGAATCAGGAATGTAATTCAACCATTTGATGTCTTATCCCTTTTTAATTGAAATCATAGCTTATAATAGGTTGTAGTTTCTGGCTCCAAAGTTAATATTTTTGATTAAGTAGATTGAATAAAAAAATAGATTAAACTCTAAGAGCATGTCTTGAAAAGATTTAAACGGTTAATTTAGCAAGCATAATAGTAATCATATCAAAGAAGATATTAGTTTTTGAAGTAAGTGGCGAGTGTTCATAGTCCTTACTCATGCGCCTAAAATTCGAAAGCCAAGCGAAAGTTCTTTCAACAATCCATCGCTTAGGAATGACCTAAAACCCTACAGAATCACTAGCTTTTTTGGCAATTGTGAGTAGACATCCTGTCTTCAGAAAACAGCGATTTTGAAGCTCACCTGTATATCCTTGATCAGCAAAAAACTTCTGTAATGTTGGAGTTTTCTGTTTAGCTTGAGAAAAAAGATTCAGAGCGCCGTCACGATCTTGAACACTTGCACTATGAACGTCAGCTACATTGATTAGGCCTAATGTATCTACAATAATATGGCGTTTACGGCCTTTTATTGTCTTGCCAGCATCGTAACCTCTGGATCCCCTTTTTGAGTTGTTTTTACTAACTGGCTGTCTATTATCCCAACTGATGGTGTATCATTTTTACCAACCATTTCTCTTACCTTTTTCACCAAAGTGTCATGTATTTCCTGCAATTTTCCGTTATTACGCCATCTAAAATAATGATCATACACAGTCTTCCACGGCGGAAAGTCTTTTGGCAGCATTCGCCATTGGCAGCCACCTCTCATTATATACCTTATTGCATTAATAATTGCTCTGATGTTGTGCTTCCTTGGCCTCCCTATTGCTCCTTGTGCAACATGTGGCTCCAAAATTTCCCATTCCTTGTCACTTATATCGCTTGGATACAATTCTTACCTCCTATTTTTAACTTACCTCATCATTCCCTTTTTTTCTTTTCAAGACAGGTTCTAAGATATTTAAAGAGCATACCAGTGTTTTTAATGTAAATGTTCATGTGGTTCCATAGATAATCTCTGTTTTTTGATTCTATCTGTCCATTTATCATTTTCTATATCTTGTTTGTTGGTTGCTTTTTTTTCTTGTTCAACAATTGCCTTATCTACCTTCTGATGAATTGCATCAATTGCATTAATCGCACCCTTTTTTTCATACATCTCGCTTTTCCCTTCAATAATTAAATTGGTAAAAATATTTACAACAAACTGAACTTGGTTATGATTAACCTTATCTTTTATCAAAAAAGGTAAAGATCCTAATACTTCTGATGATATTTTACCTTGAAAGGAAAGCCCTAAATTATCTGCTACTTCACTTATTAATAACTCCCTGTTTTCTTTATTATCTTCCAATTTGGCATAATCACTAAGTAGATCCATAACTGCAGATACTCTAACTTCAATAATACCATCAACATCTTCATCTCCTAGAGCAACTCCTGATTCCAATAACCTCCCTCTGAGATTTTTGCTTAAAAGATGGATAAACTCTTTATTTGCATCTGATCCTGTGATTGATATTGTGTCACCTAAGTAGTTACTTACTTTGATTTGAGTACCTAAGTCATGCTCTATTTGTATTTTTGTCTTATGTTTAAATCCTAATTCTGCACAAAATTTCTGAAAATATTCTTTAATAATGTCAAACAAGCTCTTGCCATTATCTTTATAATTTTTTAACTCTTCAGGAATAGTGAGTGATAATTTACCTTCTTTATATATTATATCATCTTTGTCATTTTGAGATTCGAGTGTGAATTCTAATGAGCTGGATAGGTCGCATATTTTCTCTTCCGGATTGTCAACCGTGGTTATAGGCATTGCCATATCAGACGTCACTTTTATGCAGTTGTGATCAGTGCAGTAAATGTTTAGCGCTTTTTTAGGACTGTGTGGAATTAAGCTACAACTACTGAGTGCTGCATGAGATTCATTAAATATACCAGCCCCATACCCTGCTTGATTACAATTGGTGACTAACTCTTCTAAAATAGCATCACTTGGTATTTCTGCTTCAGCGTATCTAAACATTTCCTTGAAAGTTTCCTTTGCTAATGCACGGTAATCTTTTTTGGAGAATAGATGATAAGAGCTTCTCCCTGTGTTATAAAATCTCTCAAATTCCTTTCTATATTCATCAATTTTTTTTTCATCAGCAACTGTAGGGCTATTACAATGATTTTCCCAAACTTCAGATAGTCTATCTTGATCAAGCTCCTTAAGTACTGGTTCCATAAAAGCTTTACCTTCTTCAGAGAGGTTATCAAAATTATCACGGTTAAAAATCTCATTTTTATAATCTTTAGCTCCTTCCTTAAATGCAATAATAAGATTTTTATCTATCTCTTTTCCGTTAATAATAAAATTCATCCTTTGAAAATCTAAGAACATTGTTTCACCGGAATTCGCTAATTTATTAGCTTGATCTGTTCTTAATTTAAGAAAATTAAATTCTTTAGCTGTAGCCTTTAATCTAACTACTGGATTCTTCTTTGCCTCTTTCATGATTAACACCTTACTATAAATATGCTGTAAGTTGTATCATATAATGATAAATAATTTGATAATATATTAAGAAAACTGATAGTATATTTTAGAATCCCTATTTATAGTATTTTAAACCTGTATGAGGGATTTGTAAATAAAGATAGAGACTTATAAGCTTTGTCTACAGCTAAAATCTTCAGCTCCAGGAGTGAATTTTCCTATACCACAAGCAAATGGTCCTGTTATAACGTCAAGCCACTTATCTTCTCTTGAACCTTTAGACATTCCTTTTACTAATTGTTTTGCCTGCAAAAGCTCCTGCACCACACGTTCTAATCTATCTCTTCCCATACTGTGAAAGATTTCAGGTAGCCTATGCCGTTGTTTATATACTCCTGTGCTTCCTGTATGAGTAAATGGATGTCCTGCAATAGCAGATCGTTTAATTGCATTGATAAGGTATATCTTAAGACTTTTATCACTAATGTCTTTAACTTTTAATTGTGCCGT
Source organism: Wolbachia endosymbiont (group A) of Hedychridium roseum (assembly GCF_964028325.1). Classification (NCBI taxonomy): domain Bacteria; kingdom Pseudomonadati; phylum Pseudomonadota; class Alphaproteobacteria; order Rickettsiales; family Anaplasmataceae; genus Wolbachia; species Wolbachia endosymbiont (group A) of Hedychridium roseum. Next base: position 1,451,251 of record NZ_OZ034755.1, read on the forward strand.
TATATCTTCTAGTAGTCCTGTTTCTTGATTTCTTAGGTAAGTACGTACAGTGCGATCAGCTAACCCATTTGCTTTAACAACTGCCCCGGAAAATAAAGCATTTTGTCTTGGAGTCTCACCCATTGACCTAAAGATTTCTAGCTTAGCTGTATCTTCTATTGGCCAAAAAGCATATGAACATCTAACACCATTAACAAGGGCAGAGGTACCTCTAATTGCATCTCTTGCTTGCTCAACAGTTAGTATAGGTTTTTCTCCTTTTGGTTTTCTCATATGGTGAGCAGTAATAATTGCAGCTCCAGTACTACACGCTAGATCAGATAGCAAACACATCAGATAATCTCCTACAGCAGGATCAGCATTTATATCTGCATGAATAAATGAAGCAAGTGGATCAAATACTATCAGTTTTAGATCTTTTATTTCCTCGAGCTGCTTCATGATTGATTCAAATTCAGGAGAAATTTCAACGATTTTACCACGAACATTTCTGAGTATTGTAAGTGATCCTCTGACATTTGGCAGTGGTACAATAAATAATTTATCTTTATGTTTTAACCTTTCGCACTTAGGGTCGAGTCGTTCTAAGCGGCGGTGTATCTCACTTGCATCATCTTCTGCTGAAAAAATTACCACTGATCCATGCTCAGTAACAAATGAACCAAAACTACATATCTGATCTTTATCACTTATAACTTTAAGTGCTAGATCAAGAAGAAGCATGCCTTTACCTGTATCTCCCATAGCAGCCACTATTGAAGTAACTCCTAAAGGAAATACTCCCTCAACAAGAAACTTTTGCTCTGGTACCGGACCTACAAAGCGTTCTGCACTCCAGTCTAAAATCTTTAGTGGCGGTTTAATCATTACTTTTTTTGCGTTGTTCTTGATAAAATCAGAGACGTTTGTGCTTTCTTGTAAATAGTCAGCAGCATCCCAGCCTTTCGGTTTATTCTCTGGAATTTTAATCATAGAAAGTGATGCAATACCTAAACTAATAAGTTTTGTAGTAGCATTTTCAGCATACTTTTTACCTGGTTCATCATTATCTGGCCAAATAATAATATTTTTACCTTTAAGTGGAGTCCAATCTGTTTTCTCAATAAGTGCATTTGCTCCAGACATTGCTGTTGTTGCTGTAATACCTTGTTTTATCAGAGCTTCTGCACATTTTTCTCCTTCAACCAGAATAACTTTATCAGACTTTAAGATTTCTGGAATATTATATAGAGGCCTTACTTCTGGTGCAGTAAAAATAGATTTTTTCACATCAAAAGGACGATATTCTTTTCCTCCGGGAAGATCATAACGGTTGACTATGACAATAACTTGATTGTTTTCATCGTAGTAGTTCCAACTGCATGTTAAAAATTGTTCTAGATTTTTATATTTCCTAGTATGTTTTTTTCCAAACCATTCAGCTATAGAAGCCATTACTTCAGGAAACTCTATTCTTGTACTTTTTCTATTTACTCCCGCCCAAAGGTCGATAATGTCACCACCTTCTCCTGTTGCAAAATCATGCCATAGGCCAGCTTCACTACCACTTAATTCTACTACTAGACTCTTTCCTTTATCACCTTGTACATTGCCTACATAAAACTTATCACCACGAAAAGTTCCTCTTGGTAATAGATATGAAAGGCATGATCTGATATTTAACAGAAGCTGAGCTTTAAGTTGTTCTTTTTCTACTAACGGTGCATTTTTTCGTGGAGCTGCAGTATTAAAATCACAATAGATACCCATAAAATCTCCAATATATTTAAAGTTTAGAAATTTGGTTAAGCTGTGGCTATCCAGCGTCCGTTAACCATGTTTATGAATTTTGTTGGTATTGGTTTGCCGTTTTTAAGTTCGTACATCAATTGCAGAGTATTCCTTTCTGGCCTAAATATCATTACTCCAGATGTATATAAACTTCTTAAAACATTAGCACCACTCAATGCTTGAAATGGATTCTTTTTTAACGTGGTTGTTGACACTTTTTTTGTGTAATGTGTAACTATTACTCCAGCCGTAGGATTAGTTATAGAGCGTAGTTCATCAATACTATTTTGCAGAAAAGAGATCATACTCCTATAATCAAAAACAGAGTCTATTACTATAAGATCAACTGTTTTTACATCGAGATTTTCCGACATAATTTCCTTTATTTTTTCCACATTCAAAGTTAACTGTACTTTTTTAGTAATAACTAAGTTTTCTGTTCCTTCATCAAGGATTTTCTTGCTTATTCTTAGCTTCTGTAAGCGCTCTCTTATGTAATCATATTCCATTTCATTCTGTAGATAGAATATCTTAAGTGGCTTTGCAGGCTTCATACCAAGAAATGATACTCCAGCAGCTAAATGTACTAACATGGAAAGTAGAAAATTACTTTTTCCTATTTTTGGAGTTCCACCTATGACCAAAAGACCACTTGGAGCTAGAATTCTTGGGCCTATTATATCTTTTGGCATTGGTGATTTATCATTCAAGTAATGCCTTGCTGAAAACGATGTAATTTTATGTTTTGTTGTGTTTTCTTTAGTATTTAACCACTTCTTAGCGGAATTTATATCACCTTTCACTAAAGTCCAAAGATCAATGATATCACCACTAATTCCTTTAGTAAAATTATGCCAATTTCCAGCTTCTTTACCCACTATTTTAACTGTAATCATATCCCCGTCACAGTTGCCAACATAAGTCCTCTCTCGATAAAAATTACCGTTTGGAATTAGGTAAGGTACACACTCCTTAATATTATCAATCAATAATCCTTTTATTTCCTTTCTCTGCATAAAACCCCCATACATACTTTTCATACGTTTAGAGCTGAGATTAGCTAGCTCACAAACAGTTTCAAAAGACTCTGAATCAAACCATTTAATTGCTTCTTTCTTTAGCTCTAGATTTTTTCCTGCTGCATCTTTGATAGCTCTCTCAATTACAGCAATCCAGAGCTTCTCTTCGTCGTACTTCAAAATGGCAACCAATCAACTTCAGATTGTTCTGGAGTAATAACCGTAGCAATCTTGTTCTTTTCTCCATACCGATCAGCTTCAATACCAACTTTTGCAGTAAACTCTACCCCGTTAAAGTCAGCTATAGAGTTGACTTTTCTAGCAATAGCTGCTTTTTCTGAAGTGTCATTTGAATGAATGTTCCGTGCTGACTCTAAAATACTTCTAAGCATAGAACGTCCAGCTTCTGCCCAAACATCTTCTCCTTCAACTCTTGCTTTGCCACTTTTAATACCAATTACTTGAAAAATCTTGCGTTTTGCATATGGACCTTCAGTGACAGTAAATTCAGCGTTTAAATAGATGCTGCCGGTAGCATAGCTTTTAGTGAACCAATTTTCATAACCTCCTGGTTTAATTGCCATTTTTACCTTGACTATTGTACCTTTTGGTATTAAATTACTTTGTAATTTTGCAGTATTAAAATCAGTTAAAAAATCTGTTAGCATATTGTTCCCTATAAATTAAGTAAAAAAAGAATCAACTCCATTGGTCTACAAGCTGCCAATGACCATTTATCTTATTGACAAGCTTGCTTGCTACACGCTCACCATTACGAAGCTCAAATACTATTTGACGGACAGTGTTTTCCTCATCATGAGCAAACATCACCATGCCAGTGCTATAAAATCCACGTAAAGATCCAGCACCGCTTAGGCCTTGAAATGGATCTTCTTCCAGCATCTTTTTGGACAGTTTTTTTGTGTGGTGAGTGAGTATTATGCCCGAATCTGTATTGATAACATTTCTCAGTCTTTCAAGTGTTTTTTGCAAGAAGAATAGCATAGCGCTGTTGTCATTTTCGTTGCCATATTCACTTGAGTTAAAGATATTACGAAGAGGATCAATCGCAATAATATCAGGTTTAAAACGCTCTTTAACAGTATTTTTGATTTCATCTATTTCTTCACTGCTGAAAGATAATTGCACTTTTGGCGTGATAATTAAGTTATTGGCAGCTATATCCAAAAGTTCCTTATCAAGTTGAAGCTGTTGCAAACGTTCCTTCATATAGTCATACTCAATTTCAGTTTGCATGTAGAAGATCTTCAAAGGTCTATTTGGCATCATACCAAGAAATGATCTACCAGCAGCCATGTAGACAAGCCAAGAGATCAAAAAGTCGCTTTTGCCGATTTTAGGTGGGCCACCCAGTACCAATAAGCCTCTTTTTGTTAAAATTCTTGGTGAGATTATATCTTCTGGTATTGGTGATTGATCATTCAAGTATTCTTTCACACTGAAAAAGGGAATTTTTTGACCGATATTGAAAAAGCTTTGTCCCATAATAATTATTCTCCAATTTTTAATTAAGCAATAGGTGCCAAAGTTTTGGCTTTAATTTTTGCAAGTAATTTACCCAAATGTGGTTCTTCAACCATATTCAAGCAGCCACTGCGATCTTTAGCTGGATATCCCCAAGAATTAATAGTCTGACAGACAAATGAACGTTTCTCTGTTCCATCATCTTTCTTGATTCCAACCATGCTGATTACCTCATCAACTATCCCTGGAATCTCACTAGCAGTTTTAGCCCCTTCACATTGAGGTAGCCATGTTGAACGATTACAGTCATCAAGATATTGACCTAGTGTGCCAACTATGATGATGTCTTTATCTCTGATGTGTTGAAACTGATTGAGCCATGCCATCATCTCTTGAGCAAGTAACCCATAAGCAGCTCTTTTATCTTCTTTTCCCGATCTATCAGAAAAACACTCAGGTTGCATCCTTGCCCATAAAAGACATAAACGTGAAGCAACGGTTATACTATCCACAAAGATGCATCGGTATTTAGAAACTTCAGAAAGAAGATCTTTATACTTGCCAGATACATGTTCATGGTGTTTTTGACTGTATGCTTGGTCAGATTTCAGCGCAGGGTTTGGACCACCAATTAGGCAGGCAATATCCCGAGCTTGATTCCAAGTACGAACACTAATTGAATCTCCCTGCCAATCTTGAACAGCAAGCAGACCTGCTTCAAAGTCAAGACATAGTGTTGGTTCACTTATAGTCTTTAAGAGGCTGGTTTTACCAATACCGTAAGGACCAAAAATTACTACTTTTATGCCTGTAGTTGTTTTCAATCTTTCATTATTGTTTAAAATTTTAAAAGTCATTTATTCACCTCAATGGTATATGTTATATATTCAGGAAAGGTAGAATTTATGTTCAATTTTTCTTTTTGCTCTTGTAGTAGATGGAAGAGAGTTTTATACGTATTTTTCTTACCATAGTATTTAAAGTAGTTCTTGATATGTTGTTCATCTTAGCAACTTCATATAAGTTAAAGTACTTGAGTTGTTCGCATATCTTTTGCATCTTTCTTGGTAGCGTTGAAATCATGTAATCTACATCAGTACGTTTTGCTACTTCATCTTCAAAAGCTTCTGTTTTCTCAATATTGACGTAGTTATTAATGTTGCGTTTAATACATAGTTGTTTCTCCAATAAGTTATTGGCACGACGTTCAGTTAATCTTGCTACAAAAGTGTTAAAGCTACCTTTACTTTCATCATATCTATCAAGATAAGTCCAAATTTCACAGAAAAGTTCTTGCTCAAGATCTTCATGAGTTTCATGAGCAAAGCATTCAAAAAGTTTTAATCTCTTAGCTTGATACCGTATATTTTGAACAACTATGGCAGTTTTTAGTTTCATAACTTTTCCCTAAAACAATTAATGCTTTAAGGATGAGAACTTATAGGTGCACTTTGTAGGACAGGAGCAAAAATAAATAATACAGATGCAATTTTTAACCTATTGATATTCTATTGTTTTTTTTCGAGAATAATACAGTTCGATTTTTAAATAATACTGCAACAAAAAATTAGGCAAAAATTCATTTTTTTTGGACAAAAATTTTCCAAATCCTGAATATATATTATATAAGCCTTTCAAACTCATCACAGGTGTCAATTCTTACACAATCAGGAAGAGCAGCAATAGCAGCCAGCATAAAAGAGCAAGTTATACATCTTGCTTGGGGTAGTGGTGATGCCAATTGGGAAAGTAGCCATCAGGTCGAAAAAGTTTTTATTGAGGGTGAAATAGCTCTAAATCACCATACTATTAAAGATGTAAGGGTTTTTACAGGACAAACAACTTATCAGCCAAGTATAGATTATATAGTTGATAGCAGTACTGGTGTAATTAAACGTACGGGAAATAGCTCTATCAGGGCAAATAGTGCAGTTACTGTAGAATATAGTGAAAGCACACCACCAGAGCTGATAACTTCTGAAAAACTGCTCAATGAGCTTGGCAGACGTACTGCGAACGAAGTGCTCTTCTGCACAGGTGATGAGAATGGAGAGCTTTTGACCCCTTCTGGAAGGTTTAGGCCCTCAAATGTACCAACTAATAATCTCTATCTTAAATTTACTTTCGATTTCACGGACGCAGCAAATCAAGTGATAAGGGAATTAGGGGTTATGGTTGGTACTAAAGTAAAAGAAGGGTTACCTAGAGGACAAAGATATTTTGAACCAAAAGACGTGGAAAATCCTGGAATCTTATTAGTTTTAGAACACACCGTACCACTTATCAGAACTGCAGCAACCCGGGAAACATTTGCCTTTGTAGTAACATTTTAAAAAATTTATGAAAGGAAAAAAAGAAATGACAAATGATGCGCTTATTCGTTTACAGAAGATGGGACTTGATGATTCCACTGCTGAGCAGCTACTGAGTTTTAAAGACGATGAAAACTTCTTATATGACTCAGTGTTTAAAATTACTGACTTATCCGAGAATAGGTTTGTTGAAGTAGTAAAAGATACATTTTTAGAAAGCACGGCACGGGATATCTACCAAAAAGCTGTAGCCAGAAAGAAGTTTATTTCAGTTTATGTAGCAAATGCTAAGGAAATTTCTGAGCTTCATTATCGAGCTCAACGCTGCTGCAACATACATTAAAATTTATAGGGGAAAACATGCATATATCAAAAATCTTTAATACTGATGATTACAATCAGTGTGAAAGTTGCCAATCAGTACTAAGTCCTGCAGCTTATCTGGTTAAGTTATTGGAAATAGTTGGTAAATATATTACAGCACAACCAACTAAATCACTCGAAGAACGTCGTCCAGATCTCTACGATATCAAACTCGATTGCGACAATACCAACAAAGAGAAGTTATATCTTGAAATCGTAAATGAGATAATGGAGGAAAAGCTAAAGCATGATCTTGGAGATGATGTTCTAAGTAAACTTGCAACTGCCAAATATCCTTTTAACCTTCCAGCAAATTTTCCACTAATGAGTATACGTGCTTATCTTAAGAAGCATAAGACAAGCTTAGCAGAGATATATAAAATACTCATTGCAAATGCTGATACTGATGCAGAGTTTTTATGTCTTTCTCCGGAAGAATATGAAGTAATTACGTCTGATAACAAAACAGAAACTTATTTAAAAGAAGTATATGGAATAAAAGATGGGGAAATAGATCAACTAAAAAATGTTGATAAATTCATTGCACAAACAGGTATGGAGCACGATAAACTTCAGTCATTACTTGATAGCTATAATAAAATTAAAGGTTCAATAATACTTGCCGTTACAGAACAAACTATAGATGAGCACAAAAAACAAATTATAGATAACCTTGATAACCAAGCACTAAGCTTTCTACATCGCTTTATTCGTTTAGCAAACAAACTCACTGGTCATTTGATGAGTTAACTCAAGCACTAAGTGAGGGTAAAATTGATCAGAAAAAAATAGCAAAGATTAAAAATCTACATGAAAAATTTCAACAACCTTTAGCTAAAATATTTGCATTGTATGCTGATAGTCTACCAGAGGGTATATCAAATAAAATTGACAGTTTACCAGAATTTAAAGCACTTTTAAGTCAAAAAAGCCTCAAAGATTTAGCTGCCACAGCAAGTAACTATAGTACATTACAAAATATTTTAGGAGTAAAGAGTAATGAATTAACTTCTTTAATTAACTACCACAATGATCAAGAGGTATTCGGAGAAAAAATTTTAAAAGTATACAAACAAGTTCTGCTTGCAAGATTAGTAAACATACCAATAGCAGAGCTCTTATCACAATTAAAGATAGAAGGAGTAAATCAAGACAATGTAGTTGAGTTTAATGATTGGCTAACAAAACATGCAATTACGACAGAGCAAATACGCAGATTGATTGATCCTGCCTCAAGCAAGCAACTTGCAGAACAATTGCACAATTCAGTACAAGGAGTAAAAGATCAGCAAAGTTTCTATAACGAGGTGTATAAGTTTGTAGGTAATATTCAACCTGAAATACTAGATGCTATTTATACATTTACTGCTGATCCAGAGAATCCGCAATCATTTTCAGACAGAGGATTTTTAGAAAAGTTTCTTCATAATATAGATGTATTTACAACATTAAAATTTGAAGTAGAGAGTATTGCAAATTACAAGAGTGCATATGGAGGACAAGAAACCTGGTCAATTGAGCAGATCAAGACTTTAGCAAACTATAGAACACTAAAGGGATTATATTCTAAGTTGCCAGAATACATAAGCTGGCTATATGGAAATGACTACAAAAGTGACAAAATAATAGAAAAAATGGTTCAGCTAACTGGTTGGAATCAAGATACGCTAGAAGCTATTAAAGAGGTCAAAATATTTAGGCCATGTTTTGAGAAGCAAGATCCAGTAGGCTCTCTGATGAAGATTAAACCTCTCATGGATATAGCTGGTATTAACGTCAAAGTTCTACTAAAGCTCAAGGATTTATATAATTTAAAAGTAAGTGGAAATGATGAGTGGAAAAAATACACTGATGTTGCTCGAGATTTGGAGCTCATTACTGAAGAAGACGAAGGATATTTAGCAAGAGAAAAGCGGGATATTCTCGCAAGGTACATGATACATATCAATCAAGACCTGAAAAACATGAGGGATCTCTATGGATTCTTGCTGATAGATGTTGAAATGAGTGAATGTTCAAAGATTTCGCCGATTAAAGCAGCACTAAATAGTGTTCAGCTATACATTCATCGCGCTATGATAGAAGAAGATATAAAGGTTGATGAGAAATTCACTGAAGAAAAATGGAAATGGCTGTCCAGTTATCGGGAGTGGGAAGCAAGCAATAAGATAAAATTATATCCAGAAAACTACTTAAATCCAACATTACGCAGAATTGTTACTCCAGAATACAAAAAGCTACAGAATACTTTAATGCAAGGAAACATCACCGATGAAGGAGTAAGTGATGCATACATGAAGTATTTTGAAGATTTTGAACAAGTAACCAGCTTAAAGATAGTTGATAGCTGTTTTGAAAGAGTAGATAAAAAAAATACACTGTACGTTATTGGCAGAACTCTTGCGCAACCATACGATTATTATTACCGCATAGCAATATTTGATGAAGAAAACCAAAATATCCTCTACTGGACTGCGTGGGAGAAAATAGAAGCATCGATTCCAGTTGAGACAGTTACTCCAATATATGCGTTCAACAGATTATTTATATTTTGGGTCCAGCAAATTGAAAAAGGGAAAGATAACGAAAAAAGAATTGATGCAACGATTAATTACATCTTTCAAAAACCAAGTGGTAGTTGGACAGCACCACAAAAGCTTGCAAGTGATATTAAAATAGATCCAGTTGATGAAGCAAAAAAATTATACTGGAAGAAAGTAGCAGTTTTTTATCTAAAAGAACAAGGTGGAGAAGAAAGACGGATTGTAGTTATTATAGGTGAAACAAAGTTTGATAGTGAAAGCCCGTCTAATCTATTTACTCTTGATGAAGATTTAGTTGCCAGTGAGAATCAGAAGGGAGTGTTTATTAATAACCTGACTTATGAAACCCGTGCTATGAATTTAAACAAAAAACTTCCTGACACACACAGTGTTGTGATTGGCAATAGAGTTCTTTTTTTTCGAAGTACGGTTCGTGGTTACCCTGATTTTCAGTATTCTTCTCAAGTTGATATTTATGATAATGACAATGAAACCTGGATAACTCATCCCACTGTAGAATCACGCAGTGAAGTGGCAGTGGCAGTAGTAGGAAAGAGGGCTATTTTCTTTTGGGGCAGCATAAAAAGTAAATCCTCTTCAGAGAGAGACACCTACGATCTGACTGAATTCTCTTCAAAGATAGATATCTACGACGATGAAACGGGAAATTGGACAACTCACAACGCTAGTGAAGCTAGACAATCTGCAAAGGTAGCGGTAGTAGGAAAGAAGGCTATTTTTTTTGGTGGTTATAAAGAGAGACCAAACCGATACTCTGCAAAAATAGATATTTATGATGATAAAACCAAACAATGGACGTCTCATACTGCTAGTGAAGCGCGATTATATCCAGGAGTAGCAGTAATAGACAAAAAGGTCATTTTCTTTGGTGGTGTAGGTGAAGAATGCTTTGGAAAAATAGATATTTATGATGATAAAACAGGAATATGGACAACTTATACCACTAGTGAAGCTCGATACCTTGAAAAGACAACAGTACCAGTGTTAGGTAAGAAAGCTATTTTCTTTGGGGGAAATAAAGGTAATGATCAGTACTCATTACAAATAGATATTTATGATGATGAAGCAGGAAGATGGTCAACTCATACTTCTAGTGAAGCACGTTTGGTTCCAGCAGTAGTAGTAGGAAAGAAGGCTATTTTCTTTGGTGGTCAGAAAAGTAATCATCACAGCTCTGCACAAGTTGATATTTACGATAGTGAAACAGAAGGATGGTCAACTCACACTGCTAGTGAAGCGAGAATGGATGCAGCAGCAGTAGTAGTAGGAAAGAAGGCTATTTTCTTTGGTGGTTACATTCCTGAAAGAAGTCGTTATTCTGCAAAAATAGATATTTACGATAGTGAAAAAGGAGAATGGAAAACTCATGAAGCTAGTAGAGCAGTAGCTAATGTGTCAGCAGTAGTGGTAGGCAAAAGGGCTATTTTCTTTCCAGCTGATGGAGCTTCTCAACAAATCAATATCTATGATGACGAAACTAACAAATGGACATCTATGACTACTACTGGTGTAAGTCATGTTGTCCACTCTATTCAAGATAACAAAGTAACGTTTTTTGGTAATGATATACGTGGTAACATATTAAAATGTGAAATACGGTTAAATAAATTTCAATATCCATCTTATGATGCAATTAACTATGACGATAAGCTTCTTTTAGGAGAAACCAAAAATATCTTTCAAACCAATGTTACCAATAAAGATGGTAATGCTACACTTTTATATGAAAATGACTCTACTAAGCAATTAATATTGTTAAATGATTTTAAAAAGTCCTTATCACAGCAAGTAATAAACAAACCAGGCTGGTTCATTGTTGAAGGTAACTTAGAGCGTGAAAATATTCGTGAATCTTTCTTGCTTTTACCTAAAGATTACAACTTATCTGCAATTAGTGAGCAATCAACTTATAAGATAAATAAGGATAAACTTGAGTTTGAATATATTAGCGAAACCCCAAAGTCTAATTTTAAAGATATAAAATTCTCTTTTACGAGGTTAAACATCACTGGCAATGTTCGCTATTTACGTCAAAAAGCTTATGCTGGTGGGCCAAAAAGTATTTTAACCTTAGAATCACATATTAGGTCCACAAAATGAAGAAAAACTTTTGTTTGCGAGATTTAAGCCACAAGATAGCGTAATTGAGCGTCCAAGTGATGATTTGGAATTCAGTGGCGCTTATGGCCTTTATCTATGGGAAATATTTTTCCATATTCCAATGCTGGTTGCTTGGCATTTGCACAAAGAGCAAGATTTTGCTACAGCAAGAAAATGGTATCAATATATCTTCAACCCTACCAATGATAAAGCATGGCAGTTTTTGCCTTTTGCAGGGCATAACAATGACGGTATCGTTGCATCACTAAATGATACGCAAACTAATACAGAACTTGCAATTGATCCATTTGATCCATACACCATTGCAAAACAACATGTAACTTCATTTGAAAAGTACATCATCATATCTTACGTAAACAATCTTATCGATTGGAGAGACATGCTCTTTGCTAAGGGATCATGGGAAGCATTAAATCAAGCTACGATGTTATATATCAGAGCTTGGGACTTACTTGGCCCAAAACCTATTAAAAAAGGGAATTTTTCAGTTCAGCCTCAATCCTTCAATGAATTGAAACAGCATGATTTATTGCAACTGGAAACAGAACTACCCTCTGGTTCACAACCTGAAGTTCAATCTGATGAAGCTCATGATCTTATCAAATACAGCAATTACTTCTGCAAGCCTGAAAACAAGAGCTTTATTGGTCTTTGGGATAAAGTTGAAGATCGTTTATACAAGATAAGACATTGTTTAGATATAGGAGGCAAAAAAGCAGTACCGCCTTTATTCCAGCCACCGCTTAATCCTAAGCAACTGGAGGCCATTCTGTAGAATTACCACAAATACAACTACCACATTATCGATTCAGTCAGATGGTGAGTTATGCAAAATCAATAGTTGAAACTGTGATGCAATTTGGCTCAGAGTTACTTGATGTTTTGGAAAAGAGAGATGCTGAATCATTAACTATTTTTTACAATAAACAAGAAGGGATAACCAGTAATTTAATCTCATCGATTAAAGAAAGGACCATAGAAGCTTTAAAGAAAGAACAAGATGCACTAAGTGCAAGTTTAAATAATGCTGAGGAGCGTAGATCGCATTATGAAAAATTAATTAGTTCTGGTGTATTTTCTGATTTACCAATTCTCAGTGGATTACTCCATGGTTTATCAGCTCTTGAATTAACAGGAGTAACTTTGCGTTCTGGAGCAATTGCAACAAGACTTGGAGCTTCTGGTACATTTGGAGCTGCAGCGTTAACTCATTGGACACCTACAATATTTGGCTTTTCTAATGGCGGTTTTCATCCCGGTTTTTCCGTAGAAGCAGGAGCAGAATCTGTCAGTGCCTTAGCAGATAATATGAGAGATGGTGCTGAATTATGCAACATTATAGCAAGTTATCAAAGACGTGATGAGGATTGGGATTTACAGAAAAAGTTAGCTACCTGTGATGTGAAGCAGATTAATCATACAATAGAGGCTAATCAAATTAACCAAGCTATTGCTGAGCAAGAATTAAAAGCACATCAAGAGTCAATCAAGCAAAACCAGGAAAAAAGAGAATTCTTTGAAAGTAAATTTACAAGTAAAGAGCTCTATAACTGGATGAAAGGGCAAATAGCTGTGATTTATTTCCAAGCTTATAAGATGGCTTTAGAAATGGTAAAACAGATGGAAAAAACTTATCAGTATGAGTTGAATAACGATAGAGTATTTGTTACAGCAAGCTCTTGGAACAGCTTAAAAGAAGGATTACTTGCAGGTCATAGCTTGAAGTTTGCTCTTGAGCAAATGGCTAAAGAGTATCTTGATAATAATGAAAGAGCTCTGGAGATTACTAAAACAATACCTCTAAGTCCTATTGCAATCAATGACTTAAAAACAAAAGGAAGCTGTAAGTTTGCATTAACAGAAAAGATGTTTGACCTTGATTTTCCAGGTCATTATTGCCGTAAGATCAAGAGTATAAGGATTACTATTAGAGAAGAAGTTGCTCCTTATCAGGATATTCATGCTACTTTGCAGCAAACAGGCAATAGAGTAGTACTTAAACCTGACATTGAGGCAATAAAATCATTACTTGGTGAAAGTGATGAATCAAATGAGTCGATAAGGGTAAATTGGAAAACAGGTCAACAGATAGCAATATCAAAAGGAAACCAAGCAGATAGTGGATTATTTGAATTAAACTTCAATGATGAACGTTATCTACCATTTGAAGGTACAGGGGGCGGTATCTGATTGGATTTTAGAGCTACAAAATACTGAAAAAGTTTCTGATGTGATTATACATCTTGATTATACTGCATTTAACGGAGGAAAAGAGTTAAGTAACAAAGTAAAAGCTCTGCCGAAGCTAAAGTACTATTACGACATGTTGGCAGTGAAGTTAAGTGAGGTAGATCAAGAAAAGTGGCAAAGATTTAAACAATCAGGAGAGTTTAAGTTTAAACCCTCTTTTTCGACTCGAATCAAAAATCCAGAAATTGATTTAAACGGTGTTTATCTCGTACCAAAAATAGCAGATGGGAGTGAGGTAAATATAAAACTGGGTAATAACGTTTGGGATAAGGATACTCATAAAGTCACTGTAACTCAGCTGGAGAATGATTGGGTCATTAAAGCAACTAATGCGAATAAAATAGAGGAGATTACGGTGATAATCCCTTATAAGGCTGAAGTCAATTGGAAGTAACATGAGTTTAAACGGCTATTACAATCGCTTTGATCCTGACAAAGAGTACGAAAAAAGCTTATTCCTGGCAGGAAGGGGTTTACAGTCAGCAGAATTAAACGAGACTCAAGAGTATGCTCTTTTCAAGCTCAAAGGCATAGGAGATGCGATATTTCGTGATGGTGATGTTATAACAGGAAGCAATTGTATCATAGATGGGGAAACCGGCGAAGTCACACTTGAATCGGGAAAAATCTATCTTCGTGGAGCGGTGAGAAAAGTAGGGGGAAAAAGATTTATTATTCCACTGAATACCACAGTTCGCATCGGTGTTTTTTTCGCCCTATCCACTATTACAGAATTAGAGGATGAGAATCTTCGTGATCCTGCAGTTGGTACGCGTAATTATCAAGAAGTAGGGGCAGCAAGACTTAAAGTTTCCACCATTTGGGGTTATCAAGCAGAAGGTCTTTCTCCACGTTTTTCCACCACTGATGGAGAATTTTATCCAATTTATAACATTGAAAATGGAGTTCTCATTCAGCACTCACCACCTCCACAAGCAAACATAGTAACCACAGCTCTTGCTCGTTATGACAAAGAAGCCAATGGTTCCTACGTAGTAAATGGCCTTGAAGTGATGTTTTTGCAAAGGGACGAAAAAGGGGGAGAAATATTTGTGATTAATGAGGGCAAAGCTCATGTTGATGGCTATGAGATTGAACTTCCTCACAGTATTCGTGTTTCTTTTGATGAAGATCCGGATATAAAATCAGTTGAATCAGAACCACATACTTTTCAGCCAAATAGCCAAAGAGTAATGGAACTGAAGGTTAATGATTTTCTAATAAGTGAAATCAAAAAAGTAGATATCACTGTTCAAAAAACCATTACTGTTACTCACGGTTCATACTCAGGAGCTGTTGATCCAATACCTGACTCTGCGGTACTTGAGATTATTCAAGTTAAACAAGGAGACGTTATTTATGAAAATAGTGCAGATTATAAACTAAACGCAGGAAACATTGATTGGTCATTACCTGGCAAAGAACCAGCACCTGGGAGTAGTTATCAAATAACTTATCGCTGTCGTACTCATGTGAGCCCTGAAGATATAAATGAAAAGGGATGTAAAGTAAAAGGAGCAGTTGATAATAGCTTGGTTTTAGTTGATTACACCTGGAAAATGCCCCGCTTTGATTTAATTACTATCGATATCAAAGGAGTGGTAAGAAGAATAAAAGGAATTTCTCACCCTTGGCGACCATCGATGCCTAAAGCACCTAGTGGACAACTTTTGCTCTGCTACATTCACCAAACGTGGAAAAACGGGGAAAAAGAAGGGGTAAAAATAGTGAATAATGCTATTCATGCTGTACCGATGAATGAGCTTGAAGCAATGAAAAAAGGAATAAATGATCTTTATGCGCTGGTTGCAGAGGAAGGTTTACGCAGTGATGCAAATTCAAGAGAACCTACCACCAAAAAAGGGGTATTTGTAGATCCGTTCTTTGATGATGATATGCGCAATCAAGGAATTTCGCAGTCTGCAGCAATAGTAAATAGAGAGCTAGTTCTGCCAATAGATGTAGAAGTTGCAGATATTGAAAAAGTTGGGGAAAGATATCTTTTGCCATATGAACTTGAACCGGTACTGGAGCAGCTTTTACAGACTAAAGGAGAAAAGATTAATCCATATCAAGCTTTTGATCCAGTCCCGGCACAAATTACTCTAAATAAAAACATTGATCACTGGACGGAGGTAAAAACAAATTGGAAAAGTCCAGTAACCAGAGTATTTAATGCTAAAGAAACGACAGAGCTGCTGTCAAGTACTTCATACGAAACTGAATTTATGAGAGAAGCAGTACAGAATTTTGAAATTGAAGGTTTTGAGCCAGATGAAAAGCTTAAGGAAATAAAATTTGATGGCATTTCTATTATACCTATGGCATAGAGGAAAAAAAAGTGGAAAAAAGAGCTAACAACCAGGGAAAATTAAAGGGAAAGGTGAAAGTACCAGCAAACATTCCAGCAGGTACTAAATTAGTACAGTTTTATGGGGATAAAGGAAGCTATGGAGAGGCAACTTATACTGGTAAAAAAACTATTACTATAGAAGAAAGAAGAAGAGTTATCGCAGCAAGAAGAGTTGATCCTTTAGCACAAACATTTACTTTAAATGAGAGCAGACACATAGGAGGTCTAGAGTTATGGTTTGGTGTGTCCAGAGAAGGTGAAGATGTTCAGTGGGAGTCAGACCCACCAGGATAAAAGTCGGAGTCCTGTAGCTAGGGTAGCAATGTGGAGGGAAACCAAAATGTTGAAGCCTACCGACAACGTTATCGTAGGATAATGGCGAATTACCAGGCCGCAGTGAAAACGAACACATGGGTGGCCCCGAAAAACTCTAAGTACTAAAGGCCGAGCCCACCAAACCAGGGCGAAAGCAATATAGGAGGCTGAAACACGAATGATACAGCATACCTACTTTAGCGGGGTGATAGTGGCAGCATGGTAATAAGGACATATAAAGCAACTGGAGAAACCCTCCTCATCCCAAGGAGAAAAACCTTGGAGTGGTAGGTTCTATAACTGGAAAACAGGAAATGAACCGAAGATGAAAGGGTGGCGGATGGGTGTGTAGTAGCGAAGAAATGGGGTAACGCCCATGGAGCAAAGGCACCCTACTAGTAGAGATCTTTTAACAAAAGGAAGGTAAAGGTAAAAATGACAAAAATGCCAATAAAATTACAAGACCTGAGAAGAAAGATATATATCAAAGCGAAAGCAGAACCGGAATGGCGATTCTGGGGAATATATGTACACGTCTGCAAGATGGAGACACTAGAAGAAGCATATAAGCTAACAAAGAAAAGCAATGGGGCACCAGGAATTGATGGGGTAACATTCAAATCGATAGAGGCAGAAGGCTTAGAAAAGTATCTTCAGCAAATAAGACATGAACTAATAACCAAAACCTATAGCCCAAATAGGAACCGGAGAAAGGAAATACCAAAAGTTGGGGGAAAACTCAGAACGTTGAACATACCCTGCATCCGGGATAGAATAGTGCAAAGTGCACTAAAGCTAATAATTGAACCGATATATGAATCTGACTTTCAGGACGGATCATATGGATATAGACCCAAGAGAAAAGCGCATGAAGCAGTAAGCAGAGTAGCGAAAGCAGCAATCAAAGGCAATACAAAATGTATTGATGTAGACCTGAAATCCTATTTTGATAACGTACGACATCATATTCTCATGGAGAAAATTGCCAAGAGAATAAATGATAAAGAAATCATGCACTTGATCAAGCTAATCCTTAAGGTAGGAGGAAAACGAGGAATAGCGCAAGGGTCGCCGATCTCACCGTTGTTGAGCAATATATACCTCAATGAGGTAGACAAAATGCTAGAGAGAGCAAAAGAGGTGACCAGGGAAGAAAAATATCAACGTATAGAATACGCCAGATGGGCAGACGATTTAGTGATACTGATAGATGGGTACCAGAGATGGGAATGGCTCGAGAAATTAGTGTACAAAAGGTTACAAGAAGAATTAGCAAAACTAGAAGTAAGTGTAAATGAAGAAAAGACAAAAATTGCCAATCTAAAGAGAGGAGAAACATTCAGCTTTCTAGGATTTGACTTTCGAAAGAAAATTACAAAACAAGGAAAGTGGAGAGTACAGATAACACCACAGATGAAAACACGAACAAGCCTACTTCAAAAGTTGAAGAAGGTATTCAGTAACTATAAATCGCAACCAATACGGAGAGTGATTCAGATCATCAATCCGATATTGAGAGGGTGGGTAAACTACTTTAGAATAGGAAACTCAAGTCGAAGCTTCAGCTACGTTAAACAGTGGGTAGAGAAGAAAACAAGACGCAATATGATGCAAGCCAGAAAAGCAAAAGGATTTGGTTGGAAAAGGTGGAGTAGCGAATGTATATATGAGACCCTTGGTCTATATTCGGACTATAGAATAAGATATTACGTTCCGAAAGCCTAACCAGCACAATATGTTATAAACTTTGGTAAGAATCTACTAGGAAAGCGTAGTGCGGGAAATCCGCATGCTGCGTTTGATGAGGCGGGAATTGGAAACGTAAACATGGGAATTTTGGATTGAGGCCCAACATGAAAATAATGGATCAGCCACCAAACCCTAAAGAGGCGCGCCAGTTCTCGACCCTACTAAATAACGGCAAAAAACGTGTTGTTGTGCAGATTAGAGAAACAGCAGTGGGAATGCCCTCGCAGACTGTCATTGCTGAAAGTTATATTGAGCCAAAAGATATAAAGATAGATGGAACAGCAACACGTATAGAATGGCCACCAGTGTTTTGCCATGCAGAACAAGAGTATGCAATAGTGCTACTTACTGATGATCCTGGTACTGCAGTAAAAATAGCAGAGCTTGGCAAATATGATGCAGTAAATAGCCGTTGGGTAACGAGTCAGCCTTATCAAGTAGGAGTATTACTTTCATCAAGCAATGCAAGTACCTGGACACCACATCAGAATTTAGACCTTACCTTTCGATTACTAGCTGCAAAATTTAGCGAACTTTTTCACCTTTTTAATCTTGGCAAAGTCAATGCGAATAATGTATCGGATTTGATAGTTTTGACGAACGTTGAAAAAGTAGCATTTGATACCAATGTAGAATTTATCTTAACAGATGAAGAGGGAAGAGAAAACTTTTTGTCTGATAATTTGCCGCTTGCACTGCGCGAAAGAATAAATGGAGAATTAACGGTAAAAGCAAGCCTAAAAGGAGGGCGAGAAAAAAGTCCAGTGCTATATCCTGGGTTACAGCTAGTTATGGGTAATATAGGGGAAAAAGGAGATTATGTAACTAGGAGCATTACAGCAGGAGCTAACACTAAGATAACAATTACCTATGATGCGCTAATACCTGGCACTGCAGATGTTAAAGCATATGTACAAAAAAACGTGGATTGGCAATTAGTAAATTTAACATCAGGAAAACCAATTGGAGAAAATTGGGTAGAGAGAACTCATGTGCTGACAAACTTTAATGGCAATGAGACTAGGGTAAAATTAGTTTTAAGTGGAACAGTTGTTTATCGCCCTAAGGTAAAAAATCTCAGAGTGATTGTCACATAATGACTGTTGACCAAACCAAACGAGAATATCCACTGCCTCATCCAGAAAATATTGCAGTTCAAGATGTGGTACGTATTCGAAGAGCTATAGAAAAAATAGATGAAGATATTACCGAAAGAGAAGATGAGCATAATCAACTAAAAAATAATTTTAAACGATTTAGATTTGAAACTTTTTTGAATTTTTGGGAATGAAAGAAGCAATATACCAAAGAATAAAGGATTTAGCAGCAAATAGCACACCTGATCAACTGGCATATCTTGCAAAATCGCTGGAATTGATAGCAGATAAAAAAGCTATTGCTGACATTGTGCAGATGACTGAGGTAAAAGGAATAATTGATGCACTACAAAAGAGGCTTAAGGATTTAGTAGAAAACAGTACACCAGATCAATTAGCATATCTTGCTAAAGCATTGGAATCAATAGTCGACAAAAGTGCGGTTTCTGAAATTGTGCAAATGACTGATGGTAAGCTAAAAGAACTTCTTGATAGTGCAAAAAAACACCTAAATGATATAAACAGCAATAAAACAAACTCAATATCAGCAATAACTGCAGTAAAAACAGAGTCTGTTAATGAAATCAACAAGCTTAGGGATAATTCCTTAAATACTTTAAAAGCATAATCAGATTCGCACATATCGCTACTTGATACGAGAAAGAATGCCAATATTGCAGCAATAAATAGCATTAGTAACAGTCATAAAGATGGTCTTAAAGGTTTAGTAGAAGATTTTCGTGCTGTTAATAATGTACCACCTGGCTCATCAATTATAGGAGAAATAGAAACTCGAATTGAAAACATCTCTAATGAGGTAAAAACTCGGGATGAACAGTTAAAAGCGTCTCTTATAAATGAAATAAGAAAGCGCAACATGGTTGAATCAGGGTCATTACCTTTCTTATTTGGTGTACTTGGAAGAAAAAATAATTACTTTGGCCACGGAACTTTTATGACAGAGCTTGGAAAGTGGAGTAGTGATATAACAAAAACTGACTATATGTTACAACTACTAGCAGGTAGCCATACATACGATACAGATTACGTTAGTTTTTATCGGCCAAGACAACTAAGTTTTATAGAGGGAAGTAAAGGAACATTTATTTACGGAGAGTTATGCACAAAAAGTTTTTCTGGTAGTTATGATGAGATATACTATTACCCATATGCTGCACTTGGAGTAGTATTTGTAAAAAATACAACCAATGTGAACATAAATAAAGCAATAGAATTTGTTGGATCATCATATTCGAGTACGGAGTATGGAGGTGCAGGATTATTTGTGGGAACGCCAGATAATACTAATTCCAGTAAGTCAAGAATCTCTAAAATAATGTGGAAAAATGTTTACCAATACACGAGTTCTGATAGCAAATTAGCTGGATCTGGTAATGTGGAGATTCCAGCAGGAAAAACAGTTGCAATATTACTTTACACATCATCTTACCTGTATTCCAGAACACAAGTTAGTCAAGGTATGCTTGCATCAAATTATGTACACAACTATGGTCAATTTATCCAGTGGGGGAATTTATAACATACGTAGCAATTTTCTCACCACAGGACTTGAGGTGGACGTAGAGAGAACGCTAAGAGCTTGGCAATGTCCAGGATTAGATGCCACCCACAAAATTTGGAATTGATACTAGAAAACGGAGAAAACCAATGCCAATTTATATTAGATTTGAAAATAACAAACAAGTAGAGACAACAACACTTGAAAGCAAGCCAACTGAAAATGATTGGTATGAAGCACCAGAAGATTTTGATTGGCAAAAAAGCTATTGTTTAACAGAAGGAGGCAAAATTGCTCAGCGGAATCAAGAAGATATTGAATTGGAGTTACTACAAAATGCGAAGTTTTCTGCACTTTCTAATCTTCATGCTTATTATGATAACTATACTCACCAATACGCAGGATATTCTCATCAGAAGTCTAAGTCGTACGAAATACAAGCAAAAGCCGCAGAGAACATTTTAGCAGCACCAGAATCTATAGACAAAAAAGATGCAGAAATTATAGAGCCATTAGCAAAAGTCCGAGGAATTTCAGTAGTAGAAATGGCAAGAATAATTCAGGAAAAAGCAAAAAGAGCGAAAAAAGCAATAATCAAGTGCGAAGAATTGGTGGATATAGCTGAAAGGGAAATCGGTGAAGCTAAAAGTAAGGAAGAGCTGCAAACTTTGCTAGATAATTGTAAACAAAAAATGCAAGAAAGTTGAAAAGGGGAAAAAGAAATGACAGAACAGTTTCTACATGGAGTAAATGTTATCGAGGTTACCTCAGGAGCGAGGACAGTACGAACAGCTAAATCATCGGTAATTGGAGTAATTGGTACTGCACCTGATGCTGACGGGCAAAAGTTTCCACTAAATAAACCAATATTAATAGCAGGAAGCTTAAAAGAAGCAGCAAAACTTGGTCAATCTGGGACTTTGCCTTCAGCTATTAATGCAATTTTTTCCCAAATTGGTGCAACAGTAGTAGTTATTCGAGTTGAGGAGAAAGTAGAAGAGACGCTCAGCAATGTCATTGGTGGAGTTAACGAAGAAACTGGAGAATATCAGGGAATTCAAGCGTTCTTAAGCAGTGAAAGCATAGTTCATATTGCTCCAAGAATATTAATTGCACCTCAATTTACTCACCAACTACCAGAAGATGGCAAAAATCCAGTAGTTGCAGCATTAATTCCTATAGCAGAAAAGCTGAGAAGCATAATAGTAGCAGATGGACCAAATACTAATGATGAAGAATCAATAAAATGGAGAAAAAGTGTAGGCAGCTCAAGAGTTTACGTAGTTGATCCATGGGTTAAGGTACTTATTGAAGGAAAAGAAGAAATTCTCCCTCCAAGTTCATTTGTAGCTGGTTTAATAGCAAAAGTAGATAGCGAACAAGGATTTTGGCATTCACCTTCAAATAAAAAGATAAACGGTATTGTTGGAACAAGCAGGCCTATTGATTTTACGCTCGGTAATACAAATTGTAGAGCAAACCACTTGAATGAAAATGAAGTAACAACGATAATTCATCAAAATGGCTATAGGCTTTGGGGAAATAGAACATGTTCAAATGACTCAAAATGGGCTTTTTTGTCAGTGAGAAGGACTGCAGATTTAATTAACGATAGTTTACTTAGGGCTCATTTATGGGCAGTTGATCGCAATATCACTAAAACTTATATAGATGATGTGATTGAGGGGGTGAATTCTTATTTGGCCAATTTAAAAGCACAAGGAGCAATTATCAGCGGAAAATGTTATGCAACTCCCGAACTCAATACACCGGCAAATATTGCAAGCGGAAAAGTGTATTTTGATTTTGAGTTTACACCGCCATATCCAGCTGAACAGATTACTTTCAGGTCACACCTTGTGAGTGGCGCAATATTGTAAAAGGAGAAAGAGAGATGTTACCAAAGATCCTAAAGAATTTTAACGTATTTGTTGATGGTCGTGGCTATGCAGGAAAAATAGATGAAGTAACCTTGCCAAAACTTACCATAAAAACAGAAGAATACAGAGCTGGTGGTATGGATATTCCAATAAATATTGATATGGGCATGGAGAAGCTTGAAGCAGATTTCACTTTTTCTGAATACGATACAGAGCTGTTTAGGCTATTTGGTCTAATAAATGGGAATTCAGTTTCTTTGACGCTCCGTGGTGGAATGCAAGGGAGTGGTAGTAACGATATTGAAGCTGTAGTAATCAATCTCAGAGGCATATTCAAAGAATTTGATTTTGGTAGCTGGAAACCTGCTGAAAAAGCCACTCTCAAATGCACTGTAGCTGCCCATTATTATAAACTTACGATAGGTGGTAATGAACTGATAGAGATCGACGCTGAAAATATGATTAGAAAGATAAATGGTGTTGATCAAATGGCCTTGCTGCAAACGATTCTAGGAATATGAAAACTTATTTGAAATTTTATTTTTTAAGGAGAAGTATATTAAAATAACTTTAAAAGTGTAAAAATATTTTATTTTTTAGGAGAATTTTATGGAAACTATAACACTTAATAACCCAATAACAGTTGATGGAATTTCTGTCTCAGAATTATCGATGCGTGAACCTAAAGTAAGAGATTTACTGGCTATAGAACGCATAGAAGGAGAAGCTTTGAAAGAAGTAGCTTTAATTGCTAATCTAGCATCCGTACCAAAAGAAGTAGTTGAAGATTTATGTATTAAAGATTATGTAGAAATACAGAAGGTGCTAAAAGGTTTTTTGTCGCCGCTGGAACAGAGGAGTTAAGATTCAATATTTTAAAACTTAGCTCAACAACAGGAAGTGGAATTGAGCAAATTATTAATATGAGTACAAAAGAGTTTCTAAAGTGGTTAGAAGTAAGTGAAGGAGTAACAAAAAAATGTCAATGCTTTCAATAAAAATAGGTGCAACGTTAGATGGCAGTTTTAATAGTGCAATGACAGGTAGTGCAGCAAAGCTTTCTAAGTTGGGTGATAGTATAAGGCAACTTGATTCGTCAATGAAATCTGTTTCCAAATTTAAGCAACTAAATCATGATGCCCTTGAAGCCATGAAGAATTGGAAGGAAGCGGAGAAGAAAGCAAAAGAATCAGCTGCAGCAATTGCTAAAGAAAAAAAGGAAAAAAAAGAACCAAGCAAAGCACTGAGAAATGAATTCGAAAAATTGAAAGCATCGGCATCAAAGGCAAAAGAGGCTTATATCAAAAAGAGAGATATACTTCATACATTAAATGAAGAAATAAGAAAAAGTGGAAAGGATATTAAATCTTTAGTGAGGGATCAAACTAAACTTGGTTCATCTATTGAAGTACTCAAAGGGAAATACAATAAATTAGGATCTGTAATACAAAAACAGCAAAATGCTTTGGCAAAAAAAGCGCATTATAGATCACAAGTAATGGAGACTATAGGACTAGGGCTTTCACTTGCAGCGCCAATTAAAGTTGCGATTGACTTTGAGAGTGCCATGGCTGACGTTAGGAAAGTAGTAGAATTTAATGGTGATAATGAAGCTAATATATTTACTCGAAAATTGAAGAAATTATCCCGTGAAATACCATTATCGGCTGCAGAGTTAGCAAAAATAGCTGCAAGTGGTGGTCAGCTTGGTATCGACAAAGATAAGCTACTTGAATTTACCACAACAGTAGCTAAAATGGCCACAGCATTTGACATGTCTGCCGAACAAGCTGGTGATTCCATAGCTAAACTCGCTAACATTTATGGAATTGCAGTAGAGAAGATGGAAGGAGTTGGTGATGTTATAAATTACCTATCAGATAACACTGCTGCCAAAGCAAAAGATATGGTTGAAGCTCTAGCAATAGTTGGTGGTACTGCAAAACAGTTTGGTCTTGATATTAAGGAAACAAGTAGTTTAGTAAATGCCTTCATTAGTTTAGGTAAACAACCAGCAAAAGCAGCAACTGCAATAAACGCTCTACTTAGTAAACTTCAGACTGCTGAAGGACAGGGAAAAGAGTTCAGAGCAGCATTGGAATCCATAGGAATAACTGCAGAAGAGATGTCACAAAAAGTTGCTCAAAACGGTCAAGAAGCATTACTCTACTTTTTTAAAACTTTAGAGAAAATAGATAAACAGGAACGTTCGCAAATTCTTCTCAACCTCTTCGGTCAAGAATATCAAGATGATATTGCATTGATAGTTGGGAGTTTGGAAGAATATAAAAAAGCAATAGGTTTTGTGACTGATAAAGAAAAGTATAATAAATCTATGCAAAAGGAATTTAATAACCGTGCAAGTACTACAGCAAATAATTTGCAGCTACTTAAAAATACAATAGCAGAGCTAGGAATGAACTTAGGGTCAGTTATGCTACCTCCTTTAAATTGGATAAGTAAGATTTTGAGGTCTATATCTACAGGTATAGCTTGGTTTGCAGAGAAGTGTCCAATTTTGACTACAGGAGTTATGAGCATAATTTCAGCTCTTATTATTGGCAAGATTGCAGTGGTAGGTTTTGGTTATGCATTTGCATTGGCTGGAGGTGGACTATTAACTTTTAATGCTATTTTGCATGGAACACTTTTGCCAGTATTAACTTCGTTATCAGCACGAGTAATTCCAGCAGTAATCATGGGACTGAAAGCTTTAACGCTAACCAATCCTATAGGAGCTGCTATTGCTGGACTATCAGTTGGTGCAGCACTTGTAATCGCTAATTGGCAAAAGGTAAAGGACTTTTTCTCAAGTATCTGGAAATCAATTACAAAACCTATAGAAAATTGGATTGGTATAGGAAAATTGTTTAATGATAATCCAATAAAAGCATTAGAGAAACCAGTAGAAGCAAAAATAGGCAGTGCAACTAGTGAAAATAGAAATGTTTTTAGTAAAGGAAATCCTTTATTAAATAATAATGCTTTTAGTGGAATTTCGAATAGTAGAACGAATATTGAAAGTGTGATTACAGAAAAAGGTTCTGTAGCAGATAATTCAGAGAAAGTTTTAAAAGACTGTGAAAAGTGTGAACAAAAAATTTTCAATCAAACTTTTACATTTAATATAAGTATTAAAGCAGAACCTAACCAAGATGTACGTAGTCTTGCCGATGCAGTGATAAAAAGAATAAGAGAAAAATCGCGAGACGTTCTATTTGATTCAATAGAACCAATTTACTAATGCTATCACTTGGTCAACATAAGCTTTCTCCAACAAGTGTAAGGTATAGTAAAGAAAATCGTTGGAGTACAATTGAGTGTATTGGTAAAATACCTTCATTACAAAATATTGGCCAAGGTACAGAAAATATAGACTTAGAAGGAATAGTTTATTTCCATAATCTGAATGATTTAAATCAATTAAAAAGTATGAAAGAAACTGAGAAAAATCATGAACCAAGTATCTTAGTAGACAATTTAGGGAATGTTTTGGGAAGATTTGTTATTGTGCGGTTGGAAGAAAAGCAAACGTCGTATTTTCCCTGTGGATTACCAAAAAAGGTTGAATTTAGCTTAAGTTTAAGGAGTTATGTATGACAGTACATTATATAACCCGAGAAAATGAAATGTTAGATTACATATGTTTTAAGCACTATGGATATAGCTCTGGAGCAGTAGAAATAGTATTGAGGCTAATCCTGGTCTTGCAGAGTATGGAAGTTTTTTGCCTGCAGGATTAAAGATCAGGTTACCTAGAATACAAGAGCAATTAAAAAAATCGAAGTTAAAAGTGTGGGAATAAATGAAACCTGAATTTAGCATTGAAGGAATAAAAGATCATGTAATATCGGTGCATCTTACTGATGAATCTGGTACTATAGATGATATCGCAGAGGTATGTGTTGATTATGGCAATGAAAATGTAGAAGTTCCAAATGAATTGAACATAGCACTAGGTTATAAGGAAACGGGAATCTTTCCAATGGGTGTATATACAGTCAATGAAGTTACGATACAAGGCCCACCTAAGACCCTACTAATAAAAGCTCATGCAACAAATTTAAGAATATCTTTGAAGGCAAAAGTATCAAAAGAATGGCGCCAAATTACCATAGAAAACTTAGTAAAAGAAATAGCTCAAAAACATGGATATGGATACAAAGTCGCTGAGGAATTTAAGAATGTATTGATACCCCATATTAATCAGGCAGATGAAAGTGATATAAGTCTGTTAACAAAGATCGCAACAGAGCGTGAAGCAATGGCAAAATTAGCTGGTGGGTATATATTGTTTATTTCAAAAAATATGGCAAAATCAGCCACAGGAAAAGCTTTAGGAACAACGACTATTAGAACTCAAGACACAATTAATTGGAAAGTGCATTTTACCGTACGTGATAAGTATAATTCAGTAGTAGCAAAATGGCACAGCTATGAAAAGGGCGAAACTATTAAAGAAACAGTTGGTAGTAGCGAGCCAAGTTATATTATGCTGGAACTTTACTCTAATGCAGAGTCAGCGCTGAGTGCAGCAAATGCCAAGTTGAAACAATTGAAGCGTAACAATGAAACTTTAGATATAACTATGCCTGGTAATCCTCAAATTTTTGCAGAAGCTAAACTTAATCTTATAGACTTTAACCAAGCGGTAGATGGTGAATGGATAGTTAATAGAGCGGAGCATACTCTAAATAGCTCAGGCTACCTTACTATGTTATCAGCATCTTTGAGTAAGTAACGTTAAGGAAAAATAAGTATATAGTCTATTCAATGTAAAGAAACTACTGAATATGAGTCAACTGAAATGTAATGAAAAGGAAAAAATACATTTTGTATGGTTTATAATATTAATGGTATGTGTTGTTATTACTTATTGCTACCAAAGATCTAAAGCTGCAGATAATTATAACAAAACATTACAAGTGGCTACTAATAATTGCAACTTAGAAATAGTAAAACTTTTAGTAAAAGACATGGCTCCAAACTTGAGTGGAACAACGTTACA
Source organism: Wolbachia endosymbiont (group A) of Hedychridium roseum (assembly GCF_964028325.1). Classification (NCBI taxonomy): domain Bacteria; kingdom Pseudomonadati; phylum Pseudomonadota; class Alphaproteobacteria; order Rickettsiales; family Anaplasmataceae; genus Wolbachia; species Wolbachia endosymbiont (group A) of Hedychridium roseum. The sequence continues at coordinate 1,479,056 of NZ_OZ034755.1, forward strand.
TTTTGCAGCAAGAAAAGGATGTTTAGACATTATCAGATTTTTAATAGAAGAGGAAAAAGTAAATATAAACGCACTTGATAGAAATGCATTTAAAAGAATAGCTTTACATCACGCTGCAGGTGAAGGACACCTAGAAGTTATTAAGTTTTTATTAGACAAAGGTGCAGACCCTACCATTAGAGACACAGATGGGAAAAACCCAAGAGATGTAGCTGTACTAAGATCAAGGCACAATAAAGATAAACCTTACAGAGAAATAATAAAGCTACTTGCAGAAGCAGAGGATCGATACGAATCAACAGAAAGAAATCACTAAAGCTGCAAGTTTTTTATGATCTCCATATAAACTTCCAAAACTATCCATAACAGATTAATACTTTCACATGAAAAAGCAAAAAATCCCAATTACAGTAATTATCACGTTATTAATCCAAACAGTAGCAATCATATGGTGGTTATCCAAGTTAGACTCAAGGGTACAATTTCACGATAAACTTATTGAATATGGTTTAATGGAAAAAGTGTTAGTACTTGAGGAAAGGGTAAAAAATCTTTCTGAGGAATTGGATGAGTTTAAATTACACGTTCTAGGCGGAAAAATTAAATCTTAATACCCTTACCTAAATTCATAATGATTAAATATATTTTATCCGTTGATGGAGGTGGAATTAGAGGAATCATTCCTGCCATTATTCTAGCAGAAATAGAAAAAAGAACAAGAAAGAGGGTAGCTGAAATCTTTGATCTTATAGCAGGTACTTCAACCGGTGGAATTGTTGTAGCAGGATTATGTAAAAAAGATAAACCTCAATATTCTGCTAATGATTTAGTCGAGTTCTATCGGGAATATGGACCATATATTTTTAAGTCTTCATTTTTTAGGCGATCAATACTATCTTGGTTTCACTGCGCACAATATCCACATAAAAATATTGAATCTGTACTGGATAAATATTTTGGAGAGGATATTCTAAAAAAGACATTAAGTAATTTGCTAATCACAAGTTACGATATTAACAATAATTGTCCATTTTTCTTCAAAAGCTGGAAAGAAGGTAATATTAAGCTGAAAGATGCACTCAGAGCTACAACAGCTGCACCTACTTATTTCATACCAAAACATCTAAAAATCAACCAGATAGACAGAGTATTAGTGGATGGAGGGGTTTTTGCCAATAATCCAGCGGCTTGTGCATATGCAAGTGGTAAGAGGTTATTTCCAAATGATGATATTCTACTGTTATCGATAGGTACTGGCAGAACAGATAGAAGTATAAGGTATTCTAACTCGAGGAAATTTGGAAAGATAGGTTGGATAAAACCGCTGTTGAATGTAATTTTTGCCTCAAGTTTAGATGCAGTAAATTATCAGTTGGATCAAGTTATAGGTAGTAAGTATTTAAGAATACAATCACAGTTAAAAATAGCATCACCTGACATGGATAATATTACATCAAAAAATATCAAATCTCTTCAGCAAGAGGCAAATGCAATGATAGAGGATAATCAGAAAGTGATAGAGAAATTCTGTATAGATATATTAAATATATAATCATTCTCTCTAATATTTAAATATATTATTTATGAATAAGCAAACTACTGAAGTTCAGGCTAAGTTTTAAAAGCATAATTTTCAAGCTCATCAATAGATAAATCTGTTATTTTAGAAATAGCATCAATAGAAACGTCCAACATACGTAAATTATTCGCAACTTTTATTGCCTCTGCTTTATAAATCTTTTCTTTGTAAACTTGCTTTCTTTGCGATAAAAATTCTACCCATATATCCAGTTCATCTCGTGATTCTTGATTGTCAATTTTTTTAGACTCTCTCACCCAACTTAATAGCTCGTTTTCTGCTTTGCAATTATCTTCTTCATACTTCTTCATCAGATCTTCAGCATTCACTGATAACTTCTCTGCTATTTCCCATAATCTTTCGCTTAAAATAGTAACACTACCTTGTTCATAGTGATGTATCTGTGATGGTCCTATATCTAGCTCTCTTGCTAAATCCTCTTGAGTATATCCTCTTATTATCCTCCACTTTTTTATCTCTTGTCCTTCGTTTGAATGTTCAGAGCCTTTTTTCTCCTTATTATCATATTCATCAGTTGATAAACCAGTTGCCCGATAGATAATATCATTATCAAACCCCACTTTCGCTAAGTTCTTGGCCATGCTTACCCTTGCAGCTTTTACATTATTTTCCTCTTCAGCTTGAATAAACCCAGTTAAATCGCGAATCAACTTGCATGACTCTTGTCCCTTTATTTTTGCTATCATCCATTCTTTGTTAAAAGAACAATTTTCTCTCAGTACTTTTTGTCTAGGAAACAAGCTACCAACGTGAATTGATAATGCTTCCGCTATGACTTTTAATTTTTTAGTTGGAATGCCACATGCTCCTTGCTCATATCTTAGCAATGTATGATATTTTATGCCGGTTTTATCTACTAAATCTTTTAGGGTATACTTTTGTTTTAGCCTCCAGCTTCTTACTTTTTGTGCTATTTTGTATCTTATAGAGATATTTGCCATATCGTAACAATTTTACCGAAATAAACATCTGTTAGAAAGCCTTTTTCAATTTTATGGTTGTAAGTAAGAAGGGAAGAAAACCTCCCTTCGTTTAAAGTTTCCGAGAAGTTTCTTTACTACCTCCACATACCTTATCAACCCACGATAATGTTTCGCTATTACTAATTGTCTTTTCAACCTTATCTTTACTCCACTTGCCACTCCTAGGAAAACTTCCTTTTTCTACCGCTTCTGTGACCGTCATTCCTCCAAAAAAACACCCTTTTCCTATATTTTCCCCTCTCTTTTGTAGTTCAGACCACATTTCTTTATCTGCCACTCTGACCTCTACTTGACTGTCATTTTCCGCATTATGGTATACTACAATTTTTAGGCTACCAATACTTGTAGGAAATGTTATTTCAAAAGCACTATTATCAGACACATCAACGTAATTCCTTTCACCTTCTTTTCCAATTCTAACTTCAACCTTACTATTTCCTATTTCTATAACATCACCTCCTAATTTTACCTCCCTTGTGGTTAACCCTAAATTTTTTGTACCTTCCAATACCCTTGCAATATTTACCTTACTATTTTCAGAAAATTTCATAAAAAACGTCTGATTATCCATTTCCACGTCTTCTATGATTCCTTCATTTTCAATAGCACTTTCACCGATTTCTCTCAGTTCTTTAAGCCACTCATCTATCTGTGGACGAACCTCTTGATACAGTTTGTTATGCATCTCACTTATTCCCTTATCCTGCAATAGATCGTAACTGAATATTGCTCCATTTAGCATCAATTCACATATTATGTCTTCCTTCTCATTTTTTTTGCATTTGATCGAAGATACTTTCGATATTACTGTATCAGCAAAACTCTTCTGTCCTTCGCTATACGCATTTATCCTGATTCCAGAACTTAATGCTTGGTCTATAGTTTTGTTCAGTTCTTCTACGCTTTTTGCCTTTACTACTGCATTTTTAAACCATCTCAATTCTGCATTTTCACTTGCACTTGGCTCTATCTTACTTAAGGCTGGAATAAACGGATTTTGACGATTTGAAGATTTTGTGTTATAAATCTTACGTCCTTCTCCAAGATTGATTGATTTTTCAGAAACATCGCTAGGGGAAGGCACACCTTCAGGCTTCTCAAACCTACTTTTATCATCAAATATTTTCGGATCAGTCTCGTCTACAAGTATAGGCTGCTGATTTTTTTTATCAGTACGCTTTATACCTTCAATAGCGCTATAAAGTCCTTTTGGTAACTTTTTAGAATCAATGATTAACTCATAAGTATTTCCATCCATATCATCAAATGATACTGTTTTTTTAGTAGTCATATAGCCTCCTATTAAGCATGTTATTCAAGTCTACAGAGCAATTTATTGCTTTATAATTAACTTAATACGCAAATTATAAAAAGATCTTGTATATCTTGCAACTATTTATAATAAAAGAATAGCTTTTTAGGATTTTTATTCTTTAATTACGACTTAATATACAAATTATACAAAGACCTTTCATATTTTGTAATTCTCCAATACAGATTCTTGACTAAGTTTTTTTGCTACTGTGTGGTAGCCAAACTTCTCAAGCAATTGAAATTTGGTTTATAACAGCTCTCTTTCCTTAAAACTGCAATATCCTTTGTCTGTCATAATAATGTGATCCTCTAACTCAATTCCCACTCCTTGACATGCTGACACTAATTCTCTAGTCATTACTTTATCATCTTCTGATGGCTCTAAACTTCCTCCCGGATGATTATGAGATAATATTATCGATGCTGCTTCCATTGATAATGCCTTTTTTACCACTTTCCTTTCAGATAGGTGTACTTCGTCTATTGTACCAAAATAAACTTCATCTCTTATCAAACGGTTCTGTTTATCCAAATATATTATCTGAACAGCTTCTTTTGCTGAAAAGCCTATATTTACCCTTACATACTCTATCAGCTTTTCTTGGCTATCCATTACAGGTCCTCTTTTTAACCCTTCTCTGAGTGCTCTCTTATAAGCTTCTTTCACACATTCAATTGCTGCAGCTGCATGTTCAGTCATTCCTTCTATCATTTTCAGATCATCGATTTCTCGTCCCAAAATTTCTCCTATTCCTGGGCAGTTATCCATTAGAGTTTTAGTAACATCTTGTGCTTGCTTTCTGTCGTGAACTGCTCCTAGAAGCACTGACACTATCTCACGATCAAATAGAGCACTTCCTCCTCCACTCTGTAATACTCTCTCTATTTCTTCTGTAAGTTTTTTACCATTATTCATAAAATATACTCCTCGTTAATAACAAATTGTTTTTAATTATTTACTGCTGTTTTTTATCAGCATTGGCATAAAGCCATAGCTTCCGAGTGAAGTCAAATCAATTTTTCAATCTTTTTTACTTATTTTCTTATGAATAGGTTAAAATCTTAATAGATATTTATTTTTATCTAATTGAAAATTAATTCTTCATGTAAAAAAAATTGTTATTAATCAATTATTTTAGAAATAGCATCAGTAGAAAAACCTAACTGAAGTAAATTATTTGCAACTTTCATTTCCTCTATTTTATTAATCTTCTCTTTGTAAATTTGCTTTCTTTGCAATAAAAATTCTACCCATATATTTAGCTCATCTCGTGATTCTTGATCGTCAATTTTTCTATATTCTCTTGCCAAACTTAATAATTCATTTTCTCCTTCGCAATCACTTTCTTTGTATTCCTTTATTAGATCTTCAGCATCTACTGATAATTCTCTTGCTATTTCCCATAACCTTTCACTTAAAAGAGTAACGCTACCTTGTTCATAGTGATGTATCTGTGAGGGACCTACATCTAGCTTTTTTGCTAATTCTTCTTGCGTATAGCCTCTGATTATTCTCCACTTCTTGATCTCTTGTCCTCCGTTTTGGCTTGTACAGCCGATATTCTCTCTATCAGCATATTCTTCAATTGGTAAGCCTGTTGCTCGATAGATAATGTCATTATCAAACCCTGCTTTAACTAGATTCTTTGCAATTTTTATTCTTGCTGCTTTTATATTACTTTCTTCCTCAGCTCGGATAGATTTGGTTAATGCATAAATTGCTTTGTGTCCTCCTGTTTTTTCTATAAAATTATACATTTCCTGGGTCTTAGCTTTGTCGAAACAACTACTTTCTTTTAGTACTTTTCGTCTAGGAAAGAGATTTCTAATAGGGATTGATAACGACTCTGCTATGATTTTTAACTTTTCAACTGGAATACCACATGTTCCTTGCTCATATCTTAGCAGCGTGTGGTAGTTTATGCTTGCTTTGTCTACTAAGTCTTTCAGAGTATATTTTCTCTTTAACCTCCAGCTCCTTACTTTTTGTGCTATCTGGTACCTTATCGAGATATTTGCCATAAATATTATACAGGTTAATACTACCAAATAAAGATATACAAAATGTTTGCATTTTAGTTGAATATTTCTTCACAATTGTGTATAATTATTAATGCTTTTTATCTTACTTTCTCATGGCTCTTTCCAAGTTTCTCGATCCAAAATTAGACTTAACATTTAAGAAAATTTTTGGTACTGAAAAAAATAAGAATATCCTTATCCATTTTTTGAATGATATCTTAGGCTTTACTGGAGTCAATGCTATTCAGGATGTTGAGTTCCTCAGCACCATTATGAATCCTGAGATTGCTTCTGATAAACAGAGTATCGTTGATGTCCTCTGTAAGGATTCTCTCGGAAATAGATATATTGCGGAAATGCAGCTCGCTCGTGATAAAGGCTTTGAAAAACGTGCTCAACTCTATGCTGCTAAGGCTTACTCAAGACAGTCTGGTAATTACATTGATTTTAAGAAAGTATTCTTTATTGCTATTTCTAATAGTACTCTTTTTCCTTCAGATGTTTATTATATTTCCACTCATAATGTACGCGATATAAAGACTAACGGACATTATTTAAAAGATTTTCAATTTGTCTTTATTGAACTACCTAAATTTACAAAAAGCAAAGTAGAGCAGTTGGAAACTACGGTTGAGAGATGGTGCTTTTTCTTTAAGTATGCAGAAGAAACAACTGATGAAGATTTAAGAAAAATAGCAGAAAAATCACCAATAATAAAGTTAGCATATGATGAGTTAGATAAATTTCATTGGAATGAGAAAGATCTTGTAGCTTATGAAGAAAGGGTAATGGATTTACAAAAAGAAGCTGCTATCTTGGAACAAAAACTTGATGATGCTAAACATGAAGGCATCCAAATCGGCCATGAAAAAGGCAGAGTGGAAGGTCGCAAAGAAAGGGATATTGAAGTAGCCAAAAACTCACTCAAGGCCGGTGTCCCTATAGATGTTATAGCTCAAATTACCGGTCTCTCTCATTCTGAAATTTTACAACTCAGGGAAAAAACATAAATACTACAACTTATTCACTTCAACATTTATGCAAACCTTCTCTAAGTTAGAAATATCCCCTCATTAAGAATCTAGTGAACTGTCTAAAATGGCTATAAAGATTACACATAGAATTATATAAATTACTATCATAACGTTACCCAAACTTCTATATCAAAGCTACGTGCTGTAAGTTCAATATGGAAAACACATTAACCACTTAGCATTTAATGTCTACTTTATCCATTTTAGTATTAAGACCATCAAACTTGATACTGGTTCCCTAATTATTTTGACTACCCTCACTTTAAATTTTCTACTACTTGGCATATTATAGCTCCACCTCTTATATTATAACCTACCTATTGAGATTACCTCCAAGCTTGGTTACTCCTATCTCAGAAAGACAAGTTGATACTTCTGAATGGCTGTGAACTGAAGCATTACTTAAATAACTTTGAGGCTCTAAACTCATTTGCTTTGCACCATCAACTTCTAATCTACCATCTCTGTTGTGTAATATCTGCTCTATTGATTGATTTAGCAGACCCTTATTAAATTTAGCTATAAACTTTTCAAATTTCTTTGGACTTAATTTACCAGCTTCTTCACCAGGACATGCTTTCTCTACATACGATTTTAAAATCCCTGAAATTTCATTAAATTTACCACTCATGACTTCTCTGGTAATCTCTTTCTGCATTCCCATATAATCAATATTTAACCGGTGCATTGATATGCCACTTTTTAATGCAGCTTGCTCTACTACTTTCTCAAATCCCTTTGTAATATTGAGTGCATAGCCCTGTGCTTCTAGTGGAGATATAGACTGATCTACAGTAGAAATATACTTCTGACCCGTAACCTTTCTAACGAGCACGTCAAGTAACATTATTGTACCATTTACATCCATTTTTGCATCAACTTGTGAGATTGGACTTGAAGTGCTTGATGTTTCCTTAGATAATGTAGGTTTAGAATTTAATAATCCACCTACAGAGCCTTTTACCCAATTAAATAAATCATTTATCCAGGAAGATGGTTTTATTGCACTGCTTGTTGCTATTTCAGGTTGATTACTTGAATCTATAGCAAGTGGTTTTCTTGACATATGGTGACGAGCATGATCTCCATGGTGATGACGGCGTTTGCGTTGAACAGTTTTGTCTCTTTCTTCTTTGATTTTCTCTAAATATTTTACAACATCATTATGTTTTTTCCAAGAAGCAAGATCCAACGGTGTTTTATCATCCTTGTCTTTAACTTCAAAATCAGCACCTTCTTCTATAAGGTATTTTACTACATCTAAATGACCATTTCTAGCAGCATAGTGTAGAGGAGTCCTACTAGTGTTATCCTTAGCATTAATGTCAGCAACTTCCTTTATAAGATACTCTACTCCGGGTAAGCAACCTTCAAATGCAGCCCAGTGTAAAGAAGTCCTTCCATTACTACTCTTAGTATTAATATAAGCACCCCGTTTGATACATTCTTTAACTTTATCAAGGTCTCCGCTTTTTGCAGCATTCAATAATTCTTTATCTAGATCTAATTGTGCTTGCCTTAAGACTTCCTCTATATCTTTGTAACCACTTTGAATAGCCAATTCTAAAGGTACATCACCATCCATGTCTCTAGCCTCAATGTTAGCGTGCTTATCAAGAAGAAATTTTACTATATCCAATCTGTTCACCCTAACAGCAAGATGCAAAGGTTTTTTATTATAGTCGTCTTGAGACTCAATATTAGCACCTTTATCAATAAGAAATTTAACCGTATCCAAATTACCCTCTCGAACAGCAAAATGTAAAGGTGTTCCCTGATACGTTATTTCATTATTAAATTTAGCACCCTTACTAACGAGAAGTTCTACTGCATTCCATTTACTTTCTCGAGCAGCAAAAAGTATAGGTGTCCAACCATTCCTATCTAGAAGCTCAATCCTAGCACATCTACTAAGAAGAAGCTGAATCATACCTAAGTTACCTTCTTGAGCAGCATAGTGTAAAGGCGTAGAACCATACATATCTTGAGCATTAATATTAGCACCATAATAAAGAACAAGACTCACTACATTCAATTTTCCTGATTGAGTAGCGAAAAAAATTGGTGTATAACCAAAATTGTCTTGAGCTTCAATATTAGCATTATAATCATCACAAAGAAGGTTTATTTTGCTCAGATCACCTGCTTTGGCAGCAAGATGTAAGGGTGTTCTACCAAGTTCGTCTTGAACCTCAATGTTATTACTATTTGGGATTTCTAAAGACGTAGAATTTCCTTGTAAGTTACTTATCAAATCTGAATTATGTATTTTACCAAGGTAGTTTATTACATTAGAATAACCACCACAAGAAGCATAATATAGAGGCGCCCAGCCACCATGATCTTTAATATTAACATCAATTTTTTCTTCGTCTATAAAATATTTTACTATATCTAGTTTACCATTGTAAGCAGCATAGTGAAGGGGAGTTCTACCACTATTATCTTTAATTTTTAAACTACTTTTTTCACCTACCACAAGATATTTTACTACATTTAGCTCGCCCCCATAAGCAGCACAATGCATAAGAGTTCGGCCATCGCTATACTTAGCACTTAAGCTAGCTCCTTGACTTACAAGATCTTCAACTTTGCTAAGATTTCCATATTGTGCTGCAATCAATAATTCTTTATCTAATTGCACTCGTTTTAAATACTCTACAATATTATTGTGTTTTTGATCAGTAGCAATATCCAGCAATGTTTTACCGCCTTTGTCTTGAGTGTAAACGTTAGCCCCCTTATCTACGAGGTACCTTACTAAATCCAAGTGACCATTCCGAGAGGCCAAGTATAGTAACGTCCGACCATCTCTACCAGTATCATCAATGCTCATTCCTTTGCTGAGAAAAAAATCTATAATGTCTTTGTTATTGTTTTCAGCGGCAATTTGTATAGGTTTTCTGCCAAAAATGTTCTCAGCGTTAATATCAGCACCCTTTTCTATTAAAAAGTTAGCAACTTCTAAGAAGCCTCTCCATGCAGCAAAATGTAGCGGTGTCCAACCATTTTTATCAGTATCATTAATATCAACACATTTGCTAATAAGGTACTTTAGTATATCCAAATTACCACTATAAGAAGCATCACATATAGAAGGGCCACAACGATGATCTTTACCCTCTAAACTAACGCCATTTTCAACAAGGTATTTAAATATACCAAAGTGACCTTTTAATACAGCATTGCGTGCAGGAGTATTACCATCTCTGTCTTCAGTATTAACATTAGCTCCTTGATTAACAAGGCCTGTTACTTCACTAATATTGCCAACTTTTGTTACATTCAACAATGCATGATCTAATTGTGCTTGCCTTGAAACCCTTACTATATCTAAACTAGAACCAGCATCTGCATTTCTCGTTTTTCTTACATTAGACCCACAATCTTCAATTATCCACATCCCTTGCAGAACCTGATCTCCTGGAATCCAAGTAAATACTCTACGCCTATCATTGTCATATTTAGCATAATCAGCAGCATATAAATGTTCTTTAAGCTTAACATTCATTATAGAACAGTTGTTACCATCAGGTTTAATCATCCACACATCTCGTGCAACTCCTCCACCTGAAACCCAAGTAAATACCATTCTCCTGTCGTTGTCATAATTGAAATAATCACTAGCAGCATATAAATTTTCATTAAATTCAGCATTCACTATATTAAAGTTGTCACCATCAGGTTTAATCTTCCACCTAAACTTATCATTTTTTTCATCCTTTGAAATCCAAGTAAATACTCTTCTTCTATTGCTGTCATAATTAAAACAACTATTAGCAGCATATAAATATTCATTATGATCAATATTTTTAATGCATACTTCTGACGCAAATACTGCATTTCTCACTGATTCTGGCAATCTGCCTTTTAGTTTCTCAAGGTTAGATCTATCTTCTTGATTGACATCAGAATAGTTCTTCATCTCCATTACTTCTTTGACATAGTAAGCTAACTTAAATACTGCATCATTATTTAAATCATTATTTCTTTGCATTGCGTTAAATACAGCCACATAACCCAATATACGCTGACTAACATCATTATGGCTTTCTACACAACTTAATATTTTTTTCGTATCTACTTTCCCATATACGTCATTTATCACTCCCTTAATTGTATTATTAAACAACCTTTGATCGAAATTATAAATGTCATTAGCAAGTGTATTAACCGAACCATAACGATCATGTAACATACCATCCTTTAGCTTCTCTTTTACTACATTTTTTATTGAATATTTTAACTTTTCTACAAAAAACTCTGCCCATCTTTTTACGTTAGGCACGGTTTCTGCTTGATTAATAATCTCCTTCTTTAAAACCTTAACCCTTTCCATCATCTTATATGGATCGTTGTTTCTATCCTCAATATTTGTTGCATCCTTACTAAGGAAGAATTTGACCACATCTAAATTACCATTGCAACCAGCTATACGAAGAGGTGTTCTACTATCTTTATCTTCAGCTTTAATATCATAACCTTTATCGATAAGGAACTCAGCTATATTTAATTTACCCTCCTGAGCAGCTAAGTGCAGAGGAAGGGCGTCCTTATTTTCAACACTAAAATCCTTTCTATCAAAAAGAACTTTTACTACATCTAACCTACCTCCTTGAATAGCCATACATAAAGGCGTTAATTCATTCTTACTTTCAGTATTCACACTTTCAATTTTTCTAATTAAACCTTTAGCTTCATTAATATTGTTTCGCACTATAGCATCAAACATTTTCTCCTTTAATAAAGTTACTTTCTCCTTATTAAAGTCCTCTAGAATATCTTCCGAATTACAAGCAGAAACTATGCATTTCAAATTAGAAACCATCGTATCATTAAAAGCGAACACCATTTCTCTTGCTGGTTGATAGGTATTCCAATTTTCTACTTTTGCTAAGGTATTATTTTTATGTGATAACACTAAACTATCATCAGTAATCTCGGTATCAAAATCCAATATAGACTTATCTCTAAAATCAACCAAACCAATATCATTTTTATCGATAGGTTGATTATGATAAATTTGTAATCCTTGTTCCTCTGGTTGATAGTATCTGAAAAAGCTAGGATTGATCTCTAGATGCTCAAGCCTTAAGTTTGTACTATCGATTTTATAAAGCTCATTGTTTATTCGTAATACAATTTGTTGATTCTCTGGATTTTTAAAATAATCAACTAACCCAATGGATAAAGACCATTTAGTACCTTTACTATCAAGTATTGTAATATCTTGTATCTCTAAACTACCCTCTGTAAGGTCAGAGATTGATTTGCCATAACATTCATTTATATAATCCCTTTTACCTTCTTCTATGCTTATACCATCAACATCTGTTACACTTAACTCAGCAAAATCAATGATACTATAAGGTATGTTTTGATAAGACACCACTTTGTTTTTTATTTTTAAATTGAGCCTTATTGGCGACAATGAAGTTTTGCTATTTAATGTATCTGGTAGTTTGATAATATACTGGTGTTGCCCTTTCTCTCCTTCTATTGTAATGTCCTGATAGTAATTACACAGCATCAGATAGTGATCATAACCATAGTTCCGTCCACCATTAAGGTATTTCTGATAACTACTTGTAACGTCAGAGCTACTATAGCTAAAATCAACAATGACTTGACCTGAGTACATGCCAGCAATTATCACTTTTTCACTAGGTACTCCCATATGGTTTTT